>NZ_FZOR01000055.1 GCF_900188445.1 Actinomadura meyerae | reverse complement strand
CTCGTCCACCTCCGCCGCGAAAGGAGCGATCTTGGCCTCCGCCAGCTCGCGCACCGTCCGCCGCAGCAGCTCATGCTCCTCCGACGGCGCGTACGTGGGAAAGTCAGAACTCATGCCGCAGATGCTACCCGCCAGTAGGGACCGGCGGGCGGAGCAGGTACGGGCCCGCAGTGGGCACGTTGCAGGAGAGGCCGCTAGTCGGCGACGGCGAATCGAAGGGAGCGGGTCTTGACCCACCGGCTGACGGTCATCGGAACGGGCTATCTGGGCGCCACCCACGCGGCCTGCATGGCCGACCTCGGGTTCGAGGTGCTCGGGCTCGACGTGGACGCCGAGCGGATCGCGCGGCTCGCCGCAGGTGACCTGCCGTTCTACGAACCCGGCCTGGAGCCCGTGCTGCGCCGGGGCCTGGAGACGGGGCGGCTGCGGTTCACGACGTCCTACAAGGAGGCCGCCGAGTTCGGCGACGTCCACTTCCTCTGCGTCGGGACGCCGCAGAAGGCCGGCGAGTACGCGGCCGACATGCGCTACGTGGACGACGCCGTCGCCTCGCTCGCGCCGCTGCTGAACCGGCCCTGCCTGATCGTGGGCAAGTCGACCGTGCCGGTCGGGACGGCCGCCAGGCTCGCCGAGACCATCGCCCGGATCGCGCCGGTCGGCGGCGACGCCGTGCTCGCCTGGAACCCCGAGTTCCTCCGCGAGGGGTTCGCCGTCCAGGACACCCTGCACCCCGACCGGATCGTGGCGGGGCTGCCCGCCGAGCAGGGCGCGGCCGAGCACGCCGAGAAGGTGCTCCGCGAGATCTACCGGACGATGATCGCCGAGGGCACGCCGTTCATCACCGCCGACTTCGCCACCGCCGAGCTCGTGAAGGTCTCGGCCAACGCCTTCCTCGCCACCAAGATCTCGTTCATCAACGCGATGGCGGAGGTCTGCGAGGCCGCGCACGCCGATGTGACGAAGCTCTCCGAGGCGCTGTCCTACGACGACCGGATCGGCGGCAAGTTCCTCGGCCCCGGGCTCGGCTTCGGCGGCGGCTGCCTGCCCAAGGACATCCGGGCCTTCATGGCCCGCGCGGGCGAGCTCGGCGCCGACCAGGCGCTGACGTTCCTGCGCGAGGTCGACGAGATCAACATCCGGCGCCGGATCCGGATGGTGGACCTCGCCCGGCAGCTGCTCGGCGGCTCCTTCGCCGGGCGGACGGTCGGCGTCCTCGGCGCCGCGTTCAAACCGAACTCCGACGACGTCCGCGACTCCCCCGCGCTGGACGTGGCCGCCTCGATCCGGGCGCAGGGCGCCAAGGTCACCGTGTACGACCCGCAGGCCATGCGGAACGCGCGCCGCGCCCAGCCCACCCTGGAGTACGGCGACTCGGCCCTGTCGGCGGCCCGGGACGCGCACGTCGTCCTGCTGCTGACCGAATGGCCGGAGTTCCGCGGCATGGACCCGGCCGCCCTCGCCGAGGCCGTCGCCGAACGCAACATCGTGGACGGCCGCAACGCCCTCGACCCGGAGCGGTGGCGCGCGGCGGGCTGGAACTACCGCGCCCTCGGCCGCCCCTGACCGCCCGCCGCGCCCGGCACAGGGGAAGTAAAGGATCGCGGGCACTGTTGTCGTGGACATGGCAGACGAATTCGCCGACCAGGACGTGATCCGGCGGCTGCTGAACGACAGCGGGACGTGGGCCTTCGTCGGGCTCGGCGACAACCCCGACCGCGAGGTCTACACCCAGGCGCGGCTGATGCAGCAGCGCGGGAAGCGGATCATCCCCGTCCACCCGGCGGGCCGTGAGGTGCTCGGCGAGCGGGGCTACGCCTCGCTCGCCGACGTCCCGGAGAAGGTGGACGTGGTCGGCGTCTACCGGCGCGCCGAGCACGCCGGTGAGGCGGTGGACGCGGCGATCGCGGCCGGCGCGAAGGCCGTCTGGCTGCCGCTCGACGTGATCGACGAGGCGGCGGCCCGGCGCGCGAAGGACGCCGGGCTCGACGTCGTCATGAACCGCTGCCCCGCCGTCGAATGGGCCCTGCGCCGCTAGACCCGCTAGAGCCGCGGTGATCGAAGCCACAGAGCTTGACGCGGCGGCGGCCCTCCGCGCCGCGCGGCGGCGGCCCCCGACCGCGCTCGGGGGCCGCCGGCCGGCTACGCCTCGTTCGTGATGATCTTGTAGGTGTGGGCCCCGTTGACCGCCCACATGCGGTACTGGACCTTGGGGTGCCGGACGACCTCGGTCCACGGGTTCGGCCGGATCACGTCCGCGCTGATCATCACCGTCACGGCGGAGTGGTTCTTGTTGAAGACGATGCGGTTCGCCTTCGGCTGCTCCTTGACGTTGAAGCCCGCCTTCTTCAGGTAGCTGCTCGCCCGGACGATCCGCACCTTCTTGCCGGTCCAGCAGTACTTGACGGTCGAGTGCCATTCGTATTTCGGAATGGTGGTGGAGTTGATGTACCGGTCGACCGTGTTGCACTTCTCCTTCTTGGCCTTCGCCGCCTTGGTCCCCTTGCTTCCGGCGCTGCCGGCGCTGCGGGCGGCCCCGGCACCCGCCGCGGCCCCCGTGCCGGCCTCCGTCTTGGTTCCGGTCTCCGTCCCGGTCCCGGTGCCCGCCTCGGTCCCGGTGCCCGCCTCGGTTCCGGTGCCCGCCTCGGTTCCGCCGAGCACGGCGGTGGGCGCCTGCTGACCGGACACCGCGGAGACCTTCCCGACCTGCCCGGACTCCGACTGACCGCTCACGGCCCAGCCGCCGACGATGGCACTGCTCAGCGCGGTGACGCCCACCGCCGCCGCGATCACGGCACGGCGCCGCGACGGCTTGCGCGGCTCGGTGCTCTGCTCGTCCATCTCCACATTCCTTCCATTGACGGGCTTTCTTACCTGCACCCGATCGATGGAGAAAAATGTACGGAGAATGGCGTCCGGGCCCCCAGGGCCCTAAGGCCCCAACATCACTTTCGCGGGCCCCAATGCCCTTCGGCGCAGAGCTCGAATGAACCGCCTGGAACGCTAGAGCTTTTCGCGGAGGCGGGCGCCCTTGGCCTTCGCCTGGCCGTAGAGGTCCTTCTGGAAGACCTCCATCTTGGCCCGCAGCCCCTCGTCGGACGCGGCCAGGATGCGGACGGCCAGGAGGCCCGCGTTGCGGGCCGCGCCGACCGCGACCGTCGCGACCGGGACGCCCGCGGGCATCTGCACGATCGACAGCAGCGAGTCCATGCCGTCGAGGTACTTCAGCGGAACCGGGACGCCGATCACCGGCAGCGGCGTCACCGCCGCCAGCATGCCGGGCAGGTGCGCGGCGCCGCCCGCGCCCGCGATGATCACGCGCAGGCCGCGGCCGGCCGCCTCCTCCCCGTAGGCGATCATGTCGTGCGGCATGCGGTGCGCCGACACGACGTCGGCCTCGTAGGGGACGCCGAACTCCGCCAGCGCCTGCGCGGCGCCCTCCATGACGGGCCAGTCGGAGTCACTGCCCATCACCACACCGACGACCGCTTCGCTCATTGGTGCGCTCATTGGTGCTCCTTCATCGCGGTCCCCCACCGCAGGTACCCGGCGGCATGCCGGGCCCGTTCGCGGACCTCGTCGAGATCGGTGCCGAGCGCCGTCACATGGCCGATCTTGCGGCCGGGACGCGACTCCTTGCCGTACATGTGGACCTTGACGCCCGGGTCGTGGGCCATCACGTGGATGTAGCGGGCGTAGACGTCCGGGTCGTCGCCGCCGAGGACGTTCGCCATGACCGTGTACGGGGCGGTCGGCGCGGTGGAGCCGAGCGGCAGGTCGAGGACGGCCCGCAGGTGCTGCTCGAACTGCGACGTCCGGGCGCCCTCGATCGTCCAGTGCCCGGAGTTGTGCGGGCGCATCGCCAGCTCGTTCACGAGCAGCCCGCCGTCGGTCTCGAACAGCTCGACCGCCAGCAGCCCGACGACGCCCAGCTCCTCGGCGACGCGCAGGGCGAGGCCCTGCGCCTCGGCGGCCAGGTCGTCGGTCAGGCCGGGGGCGGGCGCGATCACCTCGGTGCAGATGCCGCCCTCCTGGACGGTCTCCACGATCGGGTACGCGGCGCCCTGCCCGTAGGGGGAGCGCGCGACGAGCGCGGCCAGCTCCCGCCGGAACGGGACGTGCTGCTCGACCAGCAGGTCGACGCCCTCGGCGAGGAGCCGCTCCACCTGGCCGGACGGCTCGTCCACGATCCAGACGCCCTTGCCGTCGTAGCCGCCGCGGGTCGCCTTGAGGACGAGCGGCCAGCCGTGCTCGCGGCCGAACTCCGCCAGGAACGCGGCGGGGTCCGCGGCGGGCACGGGCGCGTACGCGGGGCACGGGACGCCGAGGGCGCTGAGCCGCTCCCGCATGACGAGCTTGTCCTGCGCGTGGGCGAGGGCCTCCGCGCCCGGCCGGCACGGGACGCCCGACTCCGCCACCGCCCGGATGTGCGCACCCGGGACGTGCTCGTGGTCGAAGGTCACGACGTCGCAGCCCTTGGCGAAGGCCAGCAGGTCGTCGAGGGACCGGTCGTCCCCCACCCGGACGTCGGACACGACCTTGGCCGCCGACTCGTCCGGCCCTCCGGCGAGGACGCGCAGCGGCACGCCGAGCGCGATCGCGGCCTGCTGGGTCATCCGGGCCAGCTGGCCGCCGCCCGCCATCCCGACGACGGGCATGCCGCCCGGATCGGGCCGGGACGCGGGGGGCCGGGGGTCGTCCCCCCTGGGGAAACGCGGTGGAACGCTCACGTCAGAAGGCTATCGGCCGATCGGGGCGAACGAATCCCCGGCCGCCGGCGTCACACGGGTGTGGGGGTCGCGACAATGGGCAAGGAACGCCTGGACAGCGCGAAACGTTCATGTTCCGACGTCTCCGGAGCGACGGGCGTCTATTCTCGTGATGCCTCCGCATCAGCCGCCGCGCCGTCGGCCGTGGCGTTCGACGAAGTCCGGAAGGACGGTTCCCCTTCGTGAGCCTGGTCGCCAAACTCCATCGGCGGTTCGCGCACCTCGTGCGCGAGCTCGCCAAGTTCGGCAGTGTGGGCGCGATCGCGTTCGTCATCACGGTCGCGATCGGCAACGGCCTGCACACCGGGATGGGCGTCGGCCCGCTGACCTCCAACGGCGTCGCGACGATCATCGCGACGACGTTCTCCTACCTGGCGAACCGGTACTGGACGTTCCGGCACCGCGACCGCACCGGGCTCGGCCGCGAGTACGTGCTGTTCTTCGCGCTGAACGGCGTCGGGCTGGTCATCACCGAGCTGTTCATCGGCTTCTCGCACTACGTCCTCAAGCTGGACGGGGCCGTCTTCTACAACATCGCGCTGGTCATCGGCACCGGCGTCGCGACGCTGTTCCGCTTCTGGTCGTACAAGAAGTGGGTGTTCCTGCCGTCGAGCGCGCCGGCGGTCGACCCGGCGTCCGGCCTGCCCGAGGCGCCCGCCGCCGGGTCCGCGCCGCTCGCCGGCCCGCAGGCGCCCGGCGTCCACCGCGCGAACGGCTCCCCGCGGCTGGGCCACCCCCTCGACGCGCACAGCGAGGACTACGCCGAGATCTGAGCGGCCCGCCCGCCCCCTGGTCAGGCCCTCCTTTGGTCAGGCGGGGCCCATGACCACCCGTTCGGCGGCCAGGCGGGCCTCGGCGGGGAGCCGCAGGAAGACCCCGAACACGGCGGGACGGGCCTGGATCAGTTCGAGGCGGCCGCCGTCCACCACGGCGAGCGAGCGGGCCAGGTAGAGGCCGAGGCCGGTGCCGTGGCCGCCGCTGACGCTGCGGTCGAAGATGCGGGGCTCCAGCTCGGCCGGGATCCCGGGGCCCTCGTCGCCGATCTCGACCACCACCGACCCGGCGCCCGGCTTGGTGTTGATCGTGACGGCCCCGGCGCCGTGGGTGAGCGAGTTCTCCAGCAGGGTCGCGAGGATCTGCGAGAGCCCCTCGGGGTTGGTCAGGCCGATGAGGCCCTGCTCGCCGACGATCCGGACGTCCCGGCCCGCCTTGCGGAAGCTCGGCCGCCACTCCTTGACCTGCTGGGCGATGATCTCGTCGATCGGGGACGGGACGGCGCCGCCGGTCGGGTCGTGCCGGGCGCGGGCGAGCAGCTGCTCGACGACCGCGACGAGCCGCTCGGTCTGCGCGACCGCCGCGGCGCCCTCCTCGCGGACGACGTCGGGGTACTCGGCGGCCTCGATCATCTCCTCCAGCCGCATCGACAGCGCGGTGAGCGGCGTGCGGAGCTGGTGGCTGGCGTCGGTGGCGAACTGGCGGCCGGCGACGACGAGGTCGGTGATGCGGACGGCGCTGCGGTCCAGCACCTCGGCGACCTGGTCGATCTCCGGGATGCCGTAGCGGCGGGGGCGGGGCCGGGCGTTGCCGCTGCCGAGCCGGTCGGCGGTCTCGGCGAGCTCGCGCAGCGGCAGCATGAACCTGCGGGCCTGGACCATCGCCAGGCCGACGGTGACGGCGACGCCGAGCAGCGCCAGGCTGGCGATCAGCAGGATCAGCCGGAGCGCGGCGTCGCGGACCTCCGACTCCGGGCGCGACACCCGGACCCGGACCGCGCCGTGCGCGGCGGTGGCGCTGAGGACGGGGCCGCGGCGCGGCGGCCCGGCGTTGAGGGTGCGGCCGTCCGGCAGCGTGACGGTGACCTGCCGGCCGGGGTACTCGCGGGCGATGATCGCACCGGTGACGGGCTGCGGTTTCTCCAGGCTGTAGCCGACACTGCCCGCGATGGAGGACGCCTCCCGGTCGAGCGACCGGCCGGCCTCCTCGTAGACGAGTTTGTGGGCGGCGTAGGCGAGGGGTATGCCGAGCAGGAGGATCGCGACCACCGCCACCGCGAGCGTCGACAGGAGGAGTCGGCGCCTCATCAGGGCTCCTTAGGGGTGGGGCCGCGGACGGCACGGCACTCTGCCGGGGGCCCCTCGGGAAGGCCCCCGGTCGTCCCGCCCGGCCGCGGCGGCCGGTGCTAGTCGCCGCGCTCGAACCGGAAGCCGACGCCCCGCACCGTGGTGATGTAGCGGGGACTGCCGGCGTCGTCGCCGAGCTTGCGGCGCAGCCAGGAAATGTGCATGTCGAGGGTCTTGGTGGAACCCCACCAGTTGGTGTCCCACACCTCGCGCATGATCTGTTCGCGGGTCACGACCTTGCCGGCGTCGCGGACGAGCACCCGCAGCAGGTCGAACTCCTTGGTGGTCAGCTGGAGCTCCTGGTCGCCCATCCAGGCGCGGCGCGACTCGGCGTCGATCCGCACCCCCTGGACGATCGGGGTCTCGGTGCTGCCCCGGCGCAGCAGCGCCCGCACCCGCGCGAGCAGCTCGGCCAGCCGGAACGGCTTGGTCACGTAGTCGTCGGCGCCCGCGTCGAGCCCGACGACGGTGTCGACCTCGTCGGCCCGGGCGGTCAGGATCAGGATGGGCACGCCGTGCCCCTCGGCCCGCACCCGGCGGGCCACCTCGAGGCCGTCCAGTTCGGGCAGGCCGAGATCGAGGACGATCAGGTCAACCCCGCCGCCGAGCGCCCGCTCCAGCGCCTGCGGGCCGTCCGGGCTTACTTCGACGGTGTACCCCTCGCGACGCAGCGCGCGGGCGAGAGGCTCGGAGATGGACGTGTCGTCCTCGGCGAGCAGTACTGAGGTCATGAACCGATCGTATGACCATTCTTGACCATTACCGGGCTGCCGCCGCGCTCTTGACCTGCGGTTTGCCACTCGTAGTACATTGTCGAACACGACAAATACGGCGGTACCCGTATCTACGCCGCAATAGAGGCGATCATCCGTCAGCGAAAAATCGCGACCGAGGCCGCGGGCAGCGCGACGGTGGCCCTTCCGGAATCGCCGAGTCCGCCGGGGTCGAGGTGAATCGCCGGATCCGACGCGAGCAGCAGCCGGGGCGGCCCGCCGGCCGCCCCCGCCGGGAGGACGACGGGCACATCCCCGAGGTTCGCCGCCACGCCGATCCCGCCGCGCCACATCACCAGCCAGCGCGCCGGGTCCCCGCCGTCCTCGCCGTCCCGGCCGCTCGTCTCGACCCGGGTCGCGGTCAGCCGGGGATCGTTCAGCTCGGGCTCGCGGCGGCGCAGCGCGATCAGGCTGCGATGCCATTCGAGCAGGTCAGCGTGGTACGGGTCGTCCGGCTCGGTCCAGTCGAGGACGGAGCGGCGGAAGGTGTCCACAGCCTGTGGATCGGGGACCCCGCCCGCCCAGCCGTGCCGCGCGAACTCCCGCCGCCGCCCCTCGCTGACGGCGCGGGCCAGCTCCGGATCGCGGTGGTCGGTGAAGTAGCACCAGGGGGTGGACGCGCCCCACTCCTCCCCCATGAACAGCATCGGCGTGAAGGGCGCGAGCAAAAGCAGTGCCGCACCCACTTTGAGCAGCCCTGGCGACGGCAAGAGCGCGCCGATGCGGTCGCCCGAGGCGCGGTTGCCGACTTGGTCGTGGTTCTGCAGAAAACCGAGGAAACGGTGTGCGGGGGTTTCCCGGACGTTCACCGGCCGCCCGTGGCGCCGCCCCCGGTAGGTCGACATGGTCCCGTCATGGACGAAGACTCTGGTAAGGGCCTTCTTCAGCGTTTCCAGGGAGCCGAAGTCGCAGTAGTAGCCCTGCCGTTCACCGGTGAGAGCCGCGTGCAGGGCGTGGTGGAAGTCGTCGCTCCACTGCGCGTCCAGGCCGTAGCCGCCGGCCTCCCTGGACGTCACCAGGCGCGGGTCGTTCAGGTCGGATTCGGCGATGAGGAAGAGCTGCCGCCCAAGGTGGGCGGATTCCGCCGCCACCGCGCGTCCCAGCTCTTCGAGGATGTGCGTCGCGCTGTGGTCGGTGATGGCGTGGACGGCGTCGAGGCGCAGCCCGTCGAAGTGGTAGTCGCGCAGCCACATCAGCGCGTTCTCCACGACGAACGCGCGAACCTCGTCCGAACCTTCCTGGTCGAAGTTCACCGCGTCGCCCCAGGGCGTGGCGTGGGCGCTGGTGAAGTACGGACCGAAACTGCCCAGGCGGTTACCGTCCGGGCCCAGGTGGTTGTAGACGACGTCGAGGATGACGGCCAGGCCGCGCGCGTGGGCGGCGTCAACGAAGCGCTTCAGGCCGTCTGGGCCGCCGTAGGGCTCGTGGGGCGCCCAGAGGTGCACACCGTCGTACCCCCATCCGTGCCGTCCGGGGAAGGACGCGACGGGCAGCAACTCCACCGCGTCTATGCCGAGCGCCACCAGATGGTCGAGGTGCCCGGCGGCGGCGTCGAACGTCCCCTCTGGCGTGAAGGTGCCGACGTGCATCTCGTAGAGGACGCTCCCAGGGAGTGGACGGCCGTGCCAGTGCTGGTCGGTCCATGCGAAGCGTTCGTGGTCGTAGACCCGGCTCTGGCCGTGCACACCGTCCGGCTGCCAGGGCGAGCGGGGGTCGGGCAGTACTTCGCCTGAGCCGTCCAGGACGAAGCCGTAGTCCGTCCCATGGCCGGCCTCGGCGACATGGGCCTCCCACCAGCCGGAGGGGCGCGCCTCCATCGGATGGGCCGTGCCGCCGACCACGACTTCGGCGCGGTCGGCGGCCGGTGCCCACACCGTGAACCTGGTACTCAACTACCGAACTCCCTGGGGACGAGCAGCGCGACGGGCAGGTGCTCGAAGACGCGGTCCGCGTCCAGGAAGGGGCCCATGTGCGTGCAGCCGGTCAGCAGGTCGCGCCAGCCCTGGTGGCGGACGTCCACCCGCGTCCCGGCCCAGCCGCCGCGCCGTTCCAGCCCCACCGGCAGCCGGGTGGCGAGCGCGACCGCGCCGCCCCGCGCGAACCCGATCAGGTGCTCGGCCGCCGGCCCGCGCGCCGCGATCGGCCGGTACGGGCTTCCCGCGCGGTCTCCCGGCCCGCTCCCGGCCCCGGCGGGCGCGAACCAGTCGGGGTGGGCGCGGCGCAGCCGCAGCGTCCGCGAGGTGACCAGCAGCTTCTCGTCGTCGACCTCCTTCGGGCGGCGGCCGGTGTCGAGCCGGGCGAGGTGCTCGCGGCGCCGCCCGTAGTCGACCGGGCGCCGGTTGTCGGGGTCGACCAGCGCCAGCCCGGTCAGCTCGCAGCCCTGGTAGACGTCCGGGACGCCCGGCATGGCCAGCTGGACGAGCTTCTGCCCCAGCGTGTTCACGCGCGCGTAGGGGGCCAGCCTGGCGACGAACGACGTCATGTCGGTGATGAGGTCGGGATCGGCCAGGACGCCTCGCGCATAAGCGAGCACGGCCTTCTCGTAGTCGGTGTCCTGCTCGACCCAGGACGTGCGTGTCTTCGCCTCGCGCATCGCCTTGATGAGGAACTCCTCCAGGCGGCCCTGGGTGATGGGCCAGGCGCCGACGAGAGTCTGCCAGAGCAGGTACTCAAGGTCGGGCTCCAGCGGCGAGGGGTCGGGACCCCACGTCCGCCAGCGCTCCACGGCTTCCCTCCACTCGTCCGGGATCTCCGCCACGACCGCCAGCCACGCCCGCACGTCCTCCTCGCGCTTGGTGTCGTGCGTGGAGAGGGTCGTCATCGTCAGCGGCCAGTCGCGGGCGAGCCTGGTGCAGTACGCGTGGAAGTCGTCCGGGCTGACGGAGAACCGCCCCGGGTCGCCGCCCACCTCGTTCAGCGCGGCCAGCCGGTTCCACCGGTAGAACGCGGTGTCCTCGACGCCCTTGGCGGCGAGCGGCGCGGACGTCTGCTGGAACCGCACGATGAACTCGGCATCGGTGCGCTCACCCCGCCCCAGAGCGAGGTCTACGACGGCGTCCAGGTCGCCGTGGAGCTCGTCGGGAAGGTGGATGCGCGCACGGTCCGCGGCCTCGGTCAGTACGTCCACGGCCTGCTGCGGAGCGTCCTCCCCCGGCACGACGTAGGCGCGGTAGACCGGCATGGCGATCAGCAGCTCGACCAGGGCCCTTTCCATGCCGGGACGGTGCTCGCCCACCACCCGGCGGAGGACGCGCAGGAGCCGGTCCATCTCCGGCTTCAGCCCGTGCGTCGCGGCGTGCCGGCGGGAGTCGTACTCGACCTCCTCGAACTCCGCCGGGTTGCCCGTCAGGGAGACGTAGTAGTCGGTGAGCGGCTTCTCCCCCGCCGGGTCGATGAACAGCCCGCCGACCATGCCGAGGGAGTCGTAGCCGGTGGTGCCCGCGCAGGGCCAGTCCGGGGGCAGCCGCTCCTCCCCCTCGGTGATCTTCTCGACGAGCAGCCAGCGGCCCGGCGCGCCCTCGGCCAGGCGGCGCAGGTAGCCGCGCGGATCGGCGAGGCCGTCGGGGTGGTCGATGCGCAGGCCGTCCACCAGGCCCCGCTCGACCAGGCCGAGCAGCAGCGCGTGCGTGCGGCGGAAGACCTCCGGGTCCTCCTGGCGGAGCCCGATCAGCCCGGAGATGTCGAAGAACCGCCGGTAGTTGGGCTCACCCTCGCCGGGCAGGACGATCCGGCCGCCGCCCGCGTCCCAGTCGACGTCGAACCAGCGCGCGAACGGCGAGCGGGGACCGTCCTCCACGACCCGCGCGAGCGGCGCGTTCAGCTCGCGGCGGTCCGGGATCGCCATGTGGTTCGGGACGGCGTCGACCAGCAGCCGCAGGCCGTGCGCCCGGAACCGGGTCGCCATCGCGCCGAACGCCTCGGCGCCGCCCAGCTCCTCCGACAGCCGCGTGTGGTCGACGACGTCGTAGCCGTGCGTGGAGCCCGGCGCGGCCTGCAGGATCGGGGACAGGTAGACGTGCGACACGCCGAGGGACGCCAGGTAGGGCGCGAGCGCGGCGGCCTCGGCGAAGCCGAAGCGGCCCTCGGGCGTCCCGCGGAGCTGGAGGCGGTAGGTACCGGACGGCGGGTCGGCCGGCGGGTCGTCGTGGGGGGTGTCGGCCTGGTCCTTCTCGGGGCGGTGGTCCTCGGACACGGCTTCCTCTAGGGGGTCGGGGCGCACGGGTTCGGGGCGCATGGGCTCGGGGCGCATGGGGTCAGACGCGGCGCAGGACCTGGATCGAGCGGGCGCCGACCGGGACGTCCTCGCGGGCCTTCACGACGGGCGACTCCTCCTCGGCGAGCAGCGGGTCGGCGGTGTCCAGCACCTTGATCCACATCTGCCCGTAGACGGCCGGCGGCAGCGTGAACGTCAGGTCGCCCTCGTGCGCGTTGAACAGCAGCAGGAACGAGTCGTCGCGCACCTGGCGGCCGCGGGGGTCGGGCTCGCTGATCGCGTCGCCGTTGAGGAACACGTTCAGCGACTTGTTGAAGCCCGCGGACCAGTCCCGGTCGGCCATCTCCCGCCCGCCCGGCGTGAACCACACCAGGTCGGGCAGCTCCGCGGACTCCGCCTCGGCCTCGCCCATGCGCCGCGCCGCCTTGCGGGCGCGCTTGGTCCGCTGGTCGCCGAGGAAGAACCGGCGGCGCCGGAAGACGGGATGCTCGGTGCGCAGCCGGGACAGGCGCCGGACGAAGTCGAGCATCGGCCCGCGCTCGTCGAAGAACGTGTCGTCGCGGAGGCCCGTCCAGTCGACCCAGGAGATCTCGGTGTCCTGGCAGTAGGCGTTGTTGTTGCCGCCCTGGGTGCGGCCTATCTCGTCGCCGTGCAGCAGCATCGGGACGCCCTGCGACAGGAACAGCGTGGTCAGGAGGTTGCGCTTCTGCCGCTCGCGCAGCGCGACGATGTCGAGGTCGTCGGTGGGGCCCTCGTGGCCGCAGTTCCACGACCGGTTGTCGTCGGTGCCGTCCCGGTTGTGCTCGCCGTTCGCCTCGTTGTGCTTGCCGTCGTAGGAGACGAGGTCGTGCAGCGTGAACCCGTCGTGGCAGGTCACGAAGTTGATCGAGGCGATCGGGCGGCGGCCGTCGTCGGCGTACAGGTCCGACGAGCCCGTCAGCCGGGACGCGAAGTCGGGCAGGGCGCCCGGCTGCGCCCGCCAGTAGTCGCGCATCGTGTCGCGGTACTGGCCGTTCCACTCCGTCCACAGCGGCGGGAAGTTGCCCACCTGGTAGCCGCCCTCGCCGACGTCCCACGGCTCGGCGATGAGCTTCACCTGGGAGACCACCGGGTCCTGCTGGACGAGGTCGAAGAACGCCGACAGCCGGTCGACCGCGTGCAGCTCGCGGGCCAGCGTCGCGGCGAGGTCGAACCGGAACCCGTCCACGTGCATCTCGGTCACCCAGTAGCGCAGCGAGTCCATGATCATCTGAAGGACGTGCGGGCTGCGCATCAGCAGGCTGTTCCCGGTGCCGGTCGTGTCGGTGTAGTAGCGCGGGTCGTCGTCGGCGAGCCGGTAGTAGGACGCGTTGTCGATGCCCCGGAACGACAGGGTCGGCCCCAGGTGGTTGCCCTCGGCGGTGTGGTTGTAGACGACGTCCAGGATCACCTCCATCCCCGCCTGGTGCAGGGCCTTCACCATCGCCTTGAACTCCAGGACCTGCTCGCCCCGCTGACCGGACGAGGAGTACTCGTTGTGCGGCGCGAAGAACCCGATCGTGTTGTAGCCCCAGTAGTTGCGCAGGCCCCGCCGCGTCAGCGCGTCGTCGTGGACGAACTGGTGGACGGGCATCAGCTCCACCGCCGTCACCCCGATCGAGCGCAGGTGATCGGTGATGACCGGGTGGGCGAGGCCCGCGTAGGTGCCGCGCAGCGCCGGGGGGATGTCCGGGTGCCGCGCGGTGAGGCCCTTGACGTGCGCCTCGTAGATCACCGTCTCGTGGTAGGGGATGCGCGGGGGCCGGTCGTCGCCCCAGTCGAAGTACGGGCTGACGACCACCGACCGCATCGTGTGGCCGGCCGAGTCGGCGTCGTTGCGCGACCACGGGTCGCCGAAGTCGTAGCCGAAGCACGACTCGTCCCAGTCGACCGCGCCCTCCACGGCCTGCGCGTACGGGTCGAGGAGCAGCTTCGTCGGGTTGCAGCGCCGCCCGCCGCGCGGATCGTAGGGCCCGTGGACCCGGTAGCCGTACCGCCTGCCCGGCATGACGCCCGGCAGGTAGCCGTGCCAGACGAACGCGTCCACCTCGGGCAGCGTGAGCCGCGTCTCCTCGCCGTCGCCCGCCGGCCCGTCGAACAGGCACAGCTCCACCCGCTCGGCCGCCTCGGAGAAGACGGCGAAGTTCGTCCCCGCGCCGTCGAACCGGGCGCCGAGGGGATACGCGTCGCCCGGCCAAACCTGTGCCACTTGTCCCAGCCTCCCGTCAGGCCGCGGCGGGCCCCGCGCCATGGCGGCTGCACGGGCCCGGCGGCGCACGCCGGAAGCCCTTCCCCCTGAGGCTTCGATCACACCGATCGGGAGTCCACTGGCCAGAACGGACATACCTGAGCTACGTTAGGGGAGCCTAACCTCATTAAGGGCACCCTAAGTGCCCGCGAGGCGCGGCGCGTCGGGCCAGTTCCAGCCGCACGGAAGGTCTCCCACGGCATGTACGTCTGCATCTGCAACGCCGTCACCGAGGACGACGTCCACGGCTGCATGGCGAGCGGCTGCACGACCGCCAAGGCGGTCAAGGCCGCGTGCGGCTTCAAGCCCGGCTGCGGCATGTGCACCAAGCGCATCCACACCATGGTCAGCGAGTACCGGACGGCCGGCGAACTGGCGGACGTCCTGACCGCCGGAGGAGCCGCTTCGCCGACCGCGGCCTGAGCGATCCCGCGGCCCCGCACGGCCCCGCCGACGAGGCGGACACGCACCGTGCGGGGGTTAGTGCTGTCCCCAACCGGGCCGCCATGCGAGCATGGGCCCATGGAAGGCGACAGAGAGATCATCGCGCTGCTCAACGAGCAGCTCACCGCGGAGCTGACGGCGATCAACCAGTACTTCCTGCACTCCAAGATGCAGGAGAACTGGGGCTTCCTCCGCATGGCCAAGCACACCCGCGACGAGTCGTTCGACGAGATGCGGCACGCGGAGCGGCTCACCAACCGGATCCTGTTCCTGGAGGGGCTGCCGAACTACCAGAAGATCGGCACGCTGCGGATCGGGCAGACGATCTTCGAGCAGCTCAAGGCCGACCTCGAGATCGAGATGGAGGCCGTGGCCAGGCTCCGTCCCGGCATCCAGATGATGCGCGAGCGCGGCGACGTGACGTCCGCCCGGCTCTTCGAGTTCATCCTCGCCGACGAGGAGGAGCACATCGACTACCTGGAGACCGAGCTGAGCCTCGTCGAGGCGCTGGGCGAGCAGAACTACCTGCAGCGCCTCACCGACTCGCCGACCGAGAGCGGCCCGGACGTCTACTGACCCCCCGGCCCGCGCCTACCGCTCCCGCGGCGGCTCCGCGGACGCCGTCTTCCGGCGCAGGACGAACGGCTGGACGATGCCGAGGCCCCGGACCGGGCGCCGCACGATCCGCGTCACCTCGTAGCCCGGCGCGTCCTCCAGGCACGCCGCCAGCTCGCTGTCGATCACGACCGAGCCGGGGCGGGCCAGCGAGGTGAGCCGGGCGGCGAGGTTCACCGTCGTCCCGAACACGTCGCCCATCAGCGGCAGGACGGGGCCGTGGGCCACGCCGACCCGGACGTCCGGGACCTCGGTCTCGTCCTGGATGGACGCCGCGATCGTCAGCGCGATCTCCGCGCCGACCTCCGGCGCCTCCGCGCTGAACAGCACCTCGTCGCCGAGCGTCTTCACCAGCCGGCCGCCGCAGGAGGCGATGATGTCGGCGGCGGTCTCCTCGAACCACTCCACCACCCGGGCCAGCTCGATCTCCTCCAGCTCCCGGCTGACCTGGGTGAAGGACACCATGTCGGCGAACCCGACGGTGGTCATCGGGCGCCCGGCGGAGTCGCCGTTGTCGCGGCTCGCCGCGGCCGCCAGCGCCCGGGTGCCGGCCGCCGCGAGCTGCCGCCGCCACGCGTGCACGACCAGCGGCTCGAACTCGCCGATGTGCTTCTCGGCGATGTCCACGACGGTGTCGACCGCCTCGGCGGACGGCGCCTCGTTCGGGTCGCCGGTCAGCATGCCGCGCAGCAGGTTGACCTGCCACTCCGCGAGCCGCGTCATCGTCTGCCCGTAGGCGCGGACCAGGCGCACCACGCCGTCCTCGTCCAGGATCCCGTCGTCGACGAGCCGGCGGAGCCGGTCCAGCGCGGCGACGTCGCCCGCGGTGTAGGCGATCGTCTCGTCCGGCATGGACGGGTAGCCGAACGCCCGCCAGATCCGGCCCGCGAAGTCGCGGGTGACCCCGGCCAGCCGGACGGCCTGGACGCGGTTGTACCGCAGCTCGCCGCCGAGCAGGAGCTCCTCGATCTCCTTCGGATCGGGCAATCCGGCCGCCATCTCCCGCCCCTCAGCCCGCCGCCGCCAGGGGCCGTGGCGGCGGCGTCATGATTCGATCTCCGGACATATCGGTGCAGCTCACCAGCAACCCCAAGAGTCGGAACTCGCCCACCACATCGTTGCAGATCGGCATTCGGCTCAACGCCCGGACCGCGGATCCTCGTTCCCGGTTCACCGGACGTGCACCACATCGCCGGCACTGACCGCGCTCTCGCCGCCCGTCCCCTCTTCCACGACGAGGCGGCCCGTCTCGTCCACGTCCCGGGCCAGCCCCGCCAGCCGCCGCTCTCCGGGCATCTCCACGCGGACCTCGCGGCCGAGCGTCACGCACAGGTCCCGGTAGGCGGTGCGCAGGCCGCTGCGCTCCGGATCGCCGTCGAGCGCGGTCCACTCCCGGTACCAGGTCTCGAACTCGCGCAGGATCGCGCGCAGCAGCGGCGCCCGGTCGCTGAGCGGCGCGCCCTCGATCGCCAGCGAGGTCGCGGTCGGCACCGGCAGTTCCTCGGCCCGCAGGCCCACGTTCAGCCCCACCCCGATCACCACGGCGTCGTCCACCCGCTCGGCGAGGATCCCGGCGAGCTTCCGGTCGCCGACGAGCACGTCGTTCGGCCACTTGAGGCGGGCGTCCACGGCCGTGTCGGCGCCCTCGCCGAGGAACCGCTCCCCCTTCTGCGACCAGGCGGTCATCCGCCGGACGGCGGTCGCGACGGCGACGCCCGTCAGCAGCGACGCCCAGCCCAGCAGCCGCACCGGCACGGCCGGCCGCACCAGCATGGAGAACGCCAGCCCGGACCGCGGCGGCGCCGTCCATGTCCGGCCCTTGCGGCCCCGGCCCGCCGTCTGCCACTCGGTGGCCAGCACGGTCCCCTCCGGCGCGCCCTCCCGGGCCCGGGCCGCGAGGTCGGCGTTGGTGGAGCCGGTCTCGTCCACGATTCCGATCTCCCGCCACAGCCCGCCCTCCCGGACGAGCGCGCGCCGCAGCGCGCCCTCGTGCAGCGGCGGCCGTCCGAGATCCCCATACGCTGAGTCCACGCCTCCATCCAACCCGATGGCGGTCCCGATCTTGGGGCCGGACGTCCGGTAGCGCCCCGGGCCCTCGTTAGGGTGCGGCTATGGATGGAGTGACGCTGCGGCGCGACGGGCATGTCGCGGAGATCGTGCTGGACCGGCCCGAGGCCCTCAACGCCCTGTCGACGGCGATGGCCCGCCGCCTGGCCGCCGTTTGCGCCGAGGTCGCCGCGGACCCGGCGGCCCGCGCGGTCGTGCTGAGCGCGGCCGGGGAGAAGGCGTTCTGCGTGGGCGCCGACCTCAAGGAGCGCAACGCGATGAGCGACGACGAGATCCTCGCGCAGCGCCCCGTCTTCCGCGCCGCGTTCGGCGGCGTGCTCGATCTGCCGCAGCCCGTCGTCGCGGCCGTGCACGGTTACGCGCTCGGCGGCGGCTGCGAGTTCGCGCTGTCCTGCGACATGATCGTCGCGGACGAGACGGCCGTGTTCGGGCTGCCGGAGGTGGGCGTCGGGCTCGTCCCCGGGGGCGGCGGCACCCAGCTCGCGCTGCGCCGCCTCGGCCCCGGCAAGGCCGCCGACCTGGTCTTCACCGGCCGCCGCCTCGCCGTTGACGAGGCCCTCGCCTACGGCCTCGCCGACCGCAAGGTCCCCGCCGGCACGGCCCGCGAGGAGGCCCTCGGCATCGCCGAGGCGATCGCCCGCAACTCCCCGACCGCCGTCCGCGCCGCGAAGCGCGCCATGCGCCTCGGCGGCGGCGTCGGCCTGGACGCGGGCCTCGACCTGGAGGAGAACGCCTGGCGCACCGTCGCCTTCTCCCCCGACCGCCGCGAGGGCGTCGCCGCCTTCAACGAGAAGCGCAAGCCGAACTGGCGGGACCCCGCGACGGGTCGCTGACGGCGTCCCGGCGCCGGCTCGTCCTCACCGAGCCTTCAGACCGGGGCCTCCAGCCGGGTCGAGGGTCTTGGCCATGTGGACGATGCTGCGGCCGCCGACGTCCTTGCGGGTCGTCTCGCGGTAGCCGAGGCGCTCGTACAGGGCGATGTTCGCGGTCATCAGCTCGTTGGTGTAGAGGCGCAGGCGCGGCAGTCCCAGCGCGCGGGCGCGCTCCTCGGCGAAGGCCAGCAGGGCGCGGCCGACGCCCTGGCCGTGGCGTGCGGGGGCGACGGCGACGTTCTCGATCAGCAGCGCGCCGTCCTCGGGGACGAGGACGATCAAACCGTCCGTGTCTTCGCGGCCCTGATCGCCGCCGGTCACGAAGACCTGGCCGGCGGCGATCAGGGCCGCGTAGTCGGCGTCCATGGGCAGCGGGCGGGCGCCGATGACCTCGGCCCAGGGCGCGTACGCGGCCTCGACGATCTCCTCGATCCGCGGGCGGTCGTCCCGCGTGGCGAGCCTGATCATGGTCAGCCGGTGTTCTGGAGGCCGGCGGCGACGCCGTTGACCGAGAGCAGGAGCAGGTCCTCCAGGTGGGCCCGCTCGTCGTCGTTCTCCACCCCGGCGCGGAGCGCCTTCAGGGCCCTCAGTTGCAGGTGGGACAGGGCGTCCACGTACGGGTTGCGCAGCTCGACGGCGCGGGACAGGACGCGGCGGTTCTCCAGCAGCCGCTCGTGGCCGGTCACCGCGAGCACCAGGCGGCGGGTCCGGTCGTACTCGGCCAGGACGGTCTCGGACAGCTCCGGCCGCTCGCCCAGTGCCAGGTAGCGTTCGGCGATCGCCCGGTCGGACTTGGCGAGGCTCATCTCGGCGTTGTCGAGCAGGGTGTTGAACAGCGGCCACGCCTCGTACGCCTCGCGGAGCGCGGTGAGGTCGCGGCCGTCGTCGGAGACGGCGGCGAGCCCGCTGCCGAGGCCGTACCAGCCGGGCAGGTTGACGCGGGTCTGCGTCCAGGCGAACACCCAGGGGATGGCGCGCAGGTCCTCCAGGCCGCGGGCGGCCTTGCGGCGGGCGGGACGGGAGCCGATGCGCAGCTCGGAGATCTCTTCGAGGGGGCTCACCCGGGCGAACCAGACGGCGAAGTCCGGGGTCTCGATGAGGGACCGGAACGCCGCCCGCGCCGCGTCGCTGATCTTGTCGGCGAGCGGGCGGAACCGGGCGGCGGCCTCGCGGGCGCGGTCCTGCACCTGGTCGGTGGACGCCAGCAGGATGGCGCTGGTCACCTGCTCGACGTGGCGGCGGGCGATCTCGCGGTGGCCGTAGCGGGCGAAGATGACCTCACCCTGCTCGGTGACCTTGAACCGGCCCGCGACCGAGCCGGGGGCCTGCGCGAGGATCGCCCGGTTCGCCGGGCCGCCGCCGCGGCCGAGCGAGCCGCCGCGGCCGTGGAACAGGGTGAGCTTGATGTCGTGGCGGGCCGCCCACGCGGCGAGGGCCTCCTGCGTGTCGTACAGCCGGAGGGTCGCGCTGGTGGGGCCGAGCTGCTTGGCGGAGTCGCTGTAGCCGAGCATGACCTCCAGGCGGCGCCCGGTCTCGTCCAGGCGGCGCCGGACGGCGGGGATCTCCAGCATCCCGTCCAGGACGGCCGGGGCGCGCTCCAGGTCCTCGCCGGTCTCGAACAGCGGGATGACGTCCAGCACGGGCGCCCCCTCGCCGAGGGACTCGGCGAGCGCGTGCACGTTCGCGATGTCCTGGGCGGAGCGGGTGAACGAGACGATGTAGCGGTGGCAGGCGCGGACGCCGAACCGCCGCTGGATCCAGGCGATGACGCGGAGGGTCTCCAGGATCTCCTCGGTCATCTCACTCAGCGGTTGCCGGGGGGTGTGGGGGGTCGTCCCCCCACCGGTGGTGAGCGGCTGCTGGAGGGCGGCACTTCCGTCGCCCAGTTCGGCGAGTGCCCGCTCGTGCAGCTCGGAGTGCTGGCGGATCTCCAGCTCGGCGAGGTGGAAGCCGAACGTCTCGACCTGCCAGATCAGCGCCTGGACGCGCCCGTACGCCTGGCGGACGGCGCCCGCGGCGGCGAGGGAGTCCTGGACGGCGCGCAGGTCGGCGAGCAGCTCGTCCGGGGACGCGTAGGCCAGGTCGGCGTTGCGCTCCCGCGTCGCGGCGATGCGGGCGGCGGCGTGCAGGAGGAACTGGCGGTGCGGCTCGCCCGGGGAGCGCTTGGCGATCCCGTCGATCAGGTCCGGCTGGGCGGTGCGGGCGGCGGCGAGGGCCTCCAGCAGGCCGGGCGAGGCGGGCGTCGTGCTCTCGTGGACGGTCAGCTCCCGGCCGATCCGCGCGGTCGCGTTCTCCAGGGCGCGCAGGACGTGCTCGGCCTGGATCATGACGGCGTCCCGGGTGACCTGCGCGGTGACGTAGGGGTTGCCGTCGCGGTCGCCGCCGATCCAGCTGCCGAACCGCAGGTACGGGTGGGCCTTCGGGGGCACGGTGCCGGTGCGGTCGCCGTCGAGGGCGCGGTCCAGCGACCGGTAGATGTGCGGGACGACCCGGAAGATCGTCTCGTCGAACGCGGCCATCGCGGTGCGGACCTCGTCCAGCGGGTCGAGCCGGGTGTGCCGGCGCAGCGCCGTCCGCCACAGCAGGTCGATCTCCGCGCGCAGGCGGCGCTCGGTCTCGGCCCGCTCCGACGCGCCGAGCGCGTCGTTCAGCCGGGTCAGCAGGTCGCTGATCCGCTGGATCGCGGTGACGACGGCACGGCGGCGGGCCTCGGTCGGGTGCGCGGTGAAGACGGGCCGGAACTCCAGCCCCGCGACGAGCTCCTCCGGGCGGCCGTCGCCGATCGCGCGGATGTGCTCGATCGCGGCGGCCACCGACCCCGGGACGGTGTCGCCGGTGTCGCGCTCGCGCAGCGTCCGGATGCGGTGGTGCTCCTCGGCGAGGTTCGTCAGGTGGAAGTACACGGTGAAGGCGCGGGCGACCTGCCCGGCGCGCTCCAGCGTCCAGCCGTCGACGATCGCGGCGACCTCGTCGCCGGTCGTCTCGCCGCGGCGCGCCGCGATCACCGCGTGGCGGAGCCGTTCGACGTCGTCCAGCAGGTCCTGGCCGCCGTACTCCACGAGCCCGTCGCCGAGCATCGCGCCCAGCAGCCGGACGTCGCGGCGCAGCGGTTCGGGCATGTCCTGCCGGAAGGTGTCACGCGTCTTCGTAGCCACCCGGCCAGCCTAACGAGCCAGGCCGGGACGGGGTTCGTCCCGGTCACCGGCACCCGGCCGCAGGAGCGGTATCAGTCGCCGGTTACCCTGACCGGCATGGCGACGGAAGCCCCTGAGCCCCCCGTGGACTACGACCTCCACACCACGGCGGGAAAGATCGCGGACCTGGAGCGGCGGCGCTACGAGGCGGTTCACGCCGGCTCCGCGCGCGCCGTGGAGAAGCAGCACGCCAAGGGCAAGATGACCGCCCGGGAGCGGATCGACGCGCTGCTCGACCCCGGCTCGTTCGTGGAGTTCGACGAGATGGCGCGGCACCGCTCCACCAACTTCGGGATGGAGAAGAACCGGCCCTACGGCGACGGAGTCGTCACCGGCCACGGCACGGTGGACGGGCGCCCGGTCGCGGTGTTCAGCCAGGACTTCACCGTCTCCGGCGGGTCGCTGGGCGAGGTCTTCGGCGAGAAGATCTGCAAGGTCATGGACCACGCGATCAAGACCGGCTGCCCGGTGATCGGCATCAACGACTCCGGCGGCGCGCGGATCCAGGAGGGCGTGGTCGCGCTCGGCCTGTACGCGGAGATCTTCAAGCGGAACGTGCACGCCTCCGGCGTCATCCCGCAGATCTCGCTGGTCATGGGGCCGTGCGCGGGCGGCGCGGTGTACTCCCCGGCGATCACCGACTTCATCGTCATGGTCGACCAGACGTCCCACATGTTCATCACCGGCCCGGACGTGATCAAGACGGTCACCGGTGAAGAGGTCACGATGGAGGAGCTAGGCGGGGCGCACTCGCACAACTCCAAGTCCGGCGTCGCCCACTACCAGGGGTCGGACGAGGACGACGCGATCGAGTACGTCAAGGCGCTGCTGTCGTACCTGCCGTCCAACAACCTGTCCGACGCGCCCGCGTTCGACGTGCCGGTGGACGTCACCGAGCTGGACGAGGAGCTCGACACCCTCATCCCCGACTCGCCGAACCAGCCGTACGACATGCACACCGCGATCGAGCGGGTACTGGACGACGGCGAGTTCCTGGAGGTCCAGGAGCAGTTCGCGCCCAACATCATCGTCGGGTTCGGCCGCGTCGAGGGCCACTCCGTCGGCATCGTCGCGAACCAGCCGATGCAGTTCGCCGGGACGCTCGACATCGACGCCTCCGAGAAGGCCGCCCGGTTCGTCCGGACCTGCGACGCCTTCAACATCCCGGTGCTGACCTTCGTGGACGTCCCCGGCTTCCTGCCCGGCACCGACCAGGAGTGGAACGGCATCATCCGGCGCGGCGCGAAGCTGCTGTACGCCTACGCCGAGGCCACCGTCCCGCTCGTCACGATCATCACCCGGAAGGCGTACGGCGGCGCCTACGACGTCATGGGGTCCAAGCACCTCGGCGCCGACGTCAACCTGGCGTGGCCGACCGCGCAGATCGCGGTGATGGGCGCGCAGGGCGCGGTCAACATCCTGTACCGGCGCGAGCTGGCCGCCGCGGACGACCCCGACGCCCGCCGCGCCGAGCTGATCACCGAGTACGAGGACACGCTCGCCAACCCCTACATCGCGGCCGAGCGCGGCTACGTGGACAACGTGATCAAGCCGTCGGAGACGCGCGGGCAGGTCGTGCGGGCGCTGCGCGCGCTGCGCGAGAAGCGCAAGACGCTGCCGCCGAAGAAGCATGGGAACATCCCGCTGTGACCCGGACTCTCCTGGAAGGCCGGATTTCGTGAGTTCCGAGCAGAAGCCCTTCCTGCAGATCGTCCGGGGCGACCCGGGACCGGAGGAGATCGCCGCGCTCGTCGCCGTGCTGACCGCCCGCGCGCGGGCCGCGGCGGCGGCGCGCGACGGCGACCGCCCGGCCCGCCCGTCCCGCTGGGCGGACCGGTCCAGGCTCGTCCGCAACACGTTCGCGGGCGACCTGGAGCCGCGCGGCCCGGGTGCCTGGCGGGCCAGCGCCCTACCGCGCTGACCTGCCCTCCCGTCCGCGGCGCGGCGGGCCGCGCGCCGACTCCCCGCGGACCGCCCGTAGCGAGATGTAACCGTGGTTCGCACCCAGTGGGGGCCTCCGCACGAATAAGGTGGAAGGCCATGGCCACCTCGGAGTACGTTGCACAGCCCGCGCGATACGCCATCTTCGTCGACGCGGGATACCTTTACGCGGCCTCCGGTGCGCTGCTGCTCGGCTGCGGATCCCGGCGCGAGTACCGGGTCGCCGCCGAGAAGCTGATCAAGGCGCTGACCGACCACGCCGACGGGCAGCGGCGCGGCGAGCTGCTGCGGGTCTACTGGTTCGACGCCGCGCCGAAGAAGCAGCCCACGGTCGACCAGCGCGTGATCGCCAACCTGCCGCTGGTGAAGCTGCGGCTCGGCAACCTGAACGCGCAGGGCCAGCAGAAGGGCGTGGACGCCCAGCTCCGCGCCGACCTGGAGGCCCTCGCCCGGCACCGCGCGATCACCGACGCGGTGCTGCTGGCCGGCGACGAGGACATGCTGCCCGCCGTGGAGGCCGCGCAGCGCTACGGCGTCCGCGTGCACCTGTGGGGCGTCGAGCCGACGCACGGCTCCAACCAGGCCGAATGGCTGGTGTGGGAGTCCGACACCGTCGAGGTGCTGCCCGCCGAGTTCCTCCGCCCGTACTTCACCAAGGCCAAGGTGCTGCCGGTGCCCGCGCCGGGCAGCGCCGCCGCCGTCCGGGACGCCGCGGCCGCCGCGCAGCGCGCGAACCCCGTCCCGTCGCCGTCCCAGGTGTTCGCGGGCAAGCCCCCGTCGGTCAAGCCGGTGCCCGCCGCCGTCCGCGCGACCGTCCCGGTGCCGGGCTCCGCGACCCCCGCCACGGTCGCCGCCTCGCTGAACTCCACCGCCGCCCAGACCGACGGCAAGCTCGGCCCCGACCGCGACCACATGCTGGAGATCGGCGAGCACGTCGCCCAGAAGTGGATCTTCGAGCGGGGCCGGGACAACATCCGCGACCTGCTCCCCGGCCCGATCCTGCCGCCCGTCATCGACAAGGAACTGCTGATCGAGGCCGAGAAGGAGCTGGGCTCATCCCTGCGCCCCTACCAGGAGGCCCGCACCTGGCTCCGCGACGGCTTCTGGGAGCGCGTCTACCGCGAGTTCGGGATAGGGATCGGGACCTCCGACTGACCGGCGCCTGGAGCGGAGCGCCAGCGGAGCGGAAGGCGACGGGCAGTCGGAGCCTTCCCGGGGGCGTGGGGGTCGTCCCCCACAAATGACACCGACTGAGCTGCCGAGGCCACGTCGAACACGTTTCGCTGTTGGGCGGACACTGAGCGTCGCGCGCCGGTAGGGTCCGGCCGTGATGCGGGCACGAGCACGGGCCGCCGCGCTGCCGTTCGCCGCGGCCCTCACGATGGCGTCCGGGGTGCTGGCCGGGTGCGGTCCGGCCGTGCCGTTCCACCGTCCCGCGGAGCCGTCCGCCGACGATCCCGTGGTGGGGCTGGGCGGTCCGGCGCCGTACCTGCGGGTGCGGCCGGACGGCGAGCGCCGCGCCGCCGATCCCGGCGGGGTGCCGGTCGCGCCGGCGGGCGGGCGGGTGTACGCGGCCACCGGCCCCGGCATGATCGCGCCGAACGCGCGGGGGCTGCCGCCGCGGATCTACGTCGCGAACGGCCGGTACCTCGACGTCGTCGATCCCGGCGCGGCCCGGGTCGTCGGGCGGTACCGCACCGGGGCGGCGGCGTCCCGGGTCGTGCCGTCGTGGGATCTGCGGCGGCTGTGGGCGGCCGACCGCGGGCGCGGCCTGCTGGTCCCGATCGGGCCGCACGGGGGGCGGCGCGGGCGGCCGGTGCGGGTCCCCGGCCCGGCCGGGCTGTACTTCACGCCGGACGGGCGGGACGCGCTGGTCCCGGCGCGCGGCCCGCGCCGCGTCGACGTGCGCGACCCGCGGACGATGGCGCTGCGCGCGTCGGTGCCGATGCCGTGCTCGGCGGCCCACGCCGACTTCACCATCCGGGGCCGGTTCCTGGTCGCGACGTGCACGGCCGCCGGTGAGCTGGCGCTCGTCGATCTCGCCGGGCGGCGCGTCGCGGGGACGCTGCGGCTGCCCGCGGGGGCCCGGCCCGGCGATCTGCGGCTCTCCCCCGACGGCGCGGTGTTCCTCGTCGCGGACGCGGCCGAGGGCGGGGTTTGGCTGGTGGACGCGCGGCGCTTCGCCCTGGCCGGGTTCGTCCGGACCGCGCCGGGCGCCCGCGGCCTCGCGGTCAGCCGGGACGCGCGGCGCCTGTTCGTGGTGGGCGACGGCACGCTGACCGCCGTCGACTTCCGCACCCGGCGGGCGGTGTCCCGCTGGCCGCTGCCCGGCGGCGGTTCCCCCGTGCCGGGCGGCGTGTCGTCGGACGGGACGGAGCTGTGGCTCGCCGACCCCGCCGGAGTCGTCTACGCGGTGTCCACCGGCACCGGCCGCGTCCTGCGGAAGGTGCGGGTCGGGGGCCGCCCGGCGGGCCTGTGCGTCCACCCGCAGCCGGGCCGGTACTCGCTCGGCGGCACCGGCCTGTACCGCTAGCCGTATCCGGCCGGCTAGCGCGACCCGACGCGGTGCCAGTCCGGGACGAGCTCCTCCACCAGAGCCTCCGTTTCCGGCTGGAGCTGGTCGAGGTAGGGGTCGCGGGCGATGCGGGAGCGCAGCTCGTCCACGACCACCCGCACCTGCGCGACGTCGCCGGTCGCGTGGGTCGCGCGGAGCAGGTCGCGCCACAGGCCCTCGTCGTCGGGCGCGAGCCGCAGCCCGGCGCGGGCCGCGCTCACCGCGCCGCGCGGGTCGCCCTCCTCCAGCCGCAGCACGACGAGCCGGTGCGCGACGTCGATGATCCGCGCGGGCGTCTCGTACTCCAGGTCGTGGTTCGCCAGCCACGCGTACCGGCCGCGGGGGCGGTCGGCGAGCAGCGGGCCGCGGACGAGGTCCAGCGCGTACGCCATGTAGGCGGTCTCGGACGCGGGCTCGGCCGCCGACCGCCACACCAGCCAGCGGAACACGGCGATGTCGACCCGCACCTCCGAGCCGAGCCGGATCCGCCCGCGCTCGTCGTGGTACAGGTTGGGGCGGCCGCGCGCGTCCCGGCCGAGCCAGTCCGACACGCGGGCCACGGTCGCGTCGCGGACGCCCGCGCTCACGCCGCGCGGCCACACCGCGCCGGACAGCACCGTCGGGTGGACGCCCTCCGGGTGCGCGGCGAGGAACACCAGCACCTCGGTGCAGAGCGCGCGGCGGCTCTCGTCCATCGGCCCCGGCGCGTCGACCTCGATGGGGCCGAGCAGCCGGATGTCGACCGAGGACTGCTGCGCCGCCGGCGGCTCGGCGCCCCCGGCCAGGCCGGGAAGCTGCACCGAGTCGAGCCGCTCCGCCGTGCGGAACAGCTCGAACACGCCGCGGTACTCGTCGTCGCGGACGAGCTGCGCCTCCACATCGAAGCCGAGCACGCCCGCCTGGAGGCGCCCGGCGGCGTCGACGTCCCAGGTCCAGGTGGCGCCCTGCACGTCGCCGGGGACGATGTACCCGGCGGCCATCCGGGTGCCGGTGCGGGCGAGCGCGACGAGCCGGTCGGCGGCCTGCTCGTCCGGGCGGTCCGCCATGATCAGGTAGTGCGGCATCCACGCCTCGCCGAACACGCCGCGGCAGCGTCCGGTGAGCACCGAGTCGACGCCGGACGCGGCGAGCGCCTGCCGCACCTCCTCGCTGCGCCCCTCCAGCTCCGGCAGCGCGTCGTGCAGGGTCGGGACGGCGCGGACCCGGTCCGGAGCGATCTCGGTGAGGCCCTCGCCCAGCTCGGCGTCGAACCCGACGAGCGTGATCCGCATGTGGTCGGACCAGCGGTTGGTGGCCAGCTCCAGCGCGATCGCCGACAGCGCGGCCCGCCGGGCGTCCTCGTCGCCGCGCACCGCGATCAGCCCGTGCGCGGCCTCCAGGTCGACGAGGATGCGGCCGCTGGCGTTCGTGCCGATCGACACGAGGCCCGGGTAGGGGGCGAGGACGTCGCCGAGGTCGGACGCCTCCAGCATGGGCAGCGCGTCGTCGCGCAGCCGCCACACCTGGCCGTCGTCGAACGCCTGCCAGGGGGCGGGCGGGTTGCGGTCGGCGGGCGCGATCCACAGGTCGAGGCTGCCGCGCCCGAGATGCACGCCGTAGACGGTGGGGAGCGCGCGGCCGCCCGCCGCCATCGACTTCGACATGTGCCGCAGGCCGAGGTCGAGGAGCTTGGCGGCGTCGTCGTCGGCGCCGATCCGCAGCGCCCGCTCCGTCTCCGCCGCCGCCCCTTCCGGCCGGACGACCATGTGCCCGAACGCGCGGTTCCACAGCTGGAGGCGGCGGCGCCGGCCGAGCACGCCGAGCAGCCCGGCGGCGATCAGCGACGCGGCGGCGAGGCCCTGCGGCCAGCCGAGGTCGAACGCCGAGCCGGTCTCCTCCTGGTGCTGCCCGTCCTTGCCGGGGACGTCGGCGCCGCCGCTGCCGGCCTTCCCACCCATCTCACCGGACGGGCCTTCGGCGTGCGCGGGCGGATGCGCGGGCTCCGACCCGCGCGGCGCCTCCTGCTCGGGCGCCTTGCTCTGCTCAGGTGCGGGGCTCTGCTCAGGTGCGGGGCTCTGCTCGGGCGCGGGGGTGTGCTCCGGCGCCGGGGCCGGCGACGCGGGCGGCGCCTGCGAAGCCGGAGGCTGGGAGGCGGGCGGCTGCGTCGCCGGAGGCTGGCTCGCCGGAGGTTGGCTCGCAGGAGGCTGCGCGGGCTGCTGCTGCTTCGGCGGAGCCGGGGCGGGCGCGGGGGCGGGCCGCTCCGGCTCGTCCGGGACGGCGTGCCCGTACCGGAAGTAGTCGTTCAGGTCCTTGACCGGGACGACCTTCGCGCCCTTGGCGTCCGCCGGCATCTCCAGGATCCAGCCCGGACGGATCAGGCTCGCGATCGTCAGCCGCGTCCCGTCCGGCTGGATGTGGTTCTTGTTGAGGGCGTAGATCTCCTTGTAGCGGCGGCCCTCGCCGAGGCACTTCTCCGCGATCTCCCACAGGCTCTCGTGGTGCCGGCCCTCCGGCGGCTGCACCCGGTAGATCTTCGTGGTGGCGGACTTCTCCACCGGGTCCGCGGTCAGATCGGCCGCGACGCGGCCGGCGGCCTCGGCGGCCGGATGCTCCGGGGCGTCCGCCACCTGCTGGAACGTCTGCGCCTGGGGCCGCGTCTGCGGCGCCGGTGCCTCCGCCGCCGCGGCCGGGCGCTGCGCGAGCCCGCCCGCGGTGAACGCCGGCATGATCGTGGTGGTCGCGGTGAACAGCAGCAGCGCGGCCACGACGAGCCGGTGCACGAGCGACTGCGTCCCGCCCGCGAGCGGCACCCGCGCGGGCACGCCGACGCCCCGCACGCCCGCGTACACCTCGACGACGACGCACGCCGCGAGTTGCAGCCAGGCGAGCCACACCAGCGCGACCAGGATCGCGATCAGCGATCCGGGCCCGACCTTCTGGGTGAGGTCGGACATGGACGGCAGGTGGTCGGGCAGCGGTGATCCGAACGCCGCGACCAGCGCGAGCGGGACGCCGGCCAGCAGTGCGGCCAGCGCGATGACCGCGCCGATCCCGGCCAGAATGTCGCCCGCGCTGCGGCGCCCGTTCACCCGGACGGGCGCCCGCCGTCCCTGCCGCGTCACCATCGCGTCCCTGCCGTTTCGCCGGAGGTCGCCCTCATCGTAAATGTGTTCTCGCGCTCGATCACGGGCCTTCGCCTCCGGTGACCGGCCGGGCGGTGGCGCCCGCGGTCATCTCGAACGCGCCGAAGCCCGGGATGATCCCGAGGAGCTGCGGCCGCACGCTGATCTGGACGGAGACCGCGACCTCCTGCTCGTTGGCGTCGCACCGCGACGCGGTCACCTCGTCCGGATGGGCGGCGAGCAGGTCGCACGCCGCCGCGCGGGCACGGCCCGGGTCGAGGACGGGGTCGCCGGTCTCGCGCAGCCTGGCGGTGTCGATCTGGTTGGCGCCCGCCCGCGCCGCCTGCTCCGCCATGTCGGCGGCGCGCTGCCGGGCGTGGATGGCGAGGCCGCCGTCCACCAGCAGCCCGGCCAGCAGCAGGACGACCGGCGTGAACAGCACCGTGTACATCGCGATCGTGCCGCGGTCGTCCCCGCGGCGGTCGTGAGCGGCGCGTGCGACGGGCGCGGCGGGCCTCATGGCGCGGCCCCCGGGTCACCGGCGTCCGTGCCTCGGTTGGTGAAGGTGTCGACGGGCGCGATGGCGTGGCCCTGGAGGCGCTTGCTGCCGGGCAGCCCGATGAACGCCAGGTCGCCGAGGTCGACGTCGCACGTGACGGTCACGCCGACGCTCCCGCCCGGCCCCCAGTCGGACACGTCCGTCTGGACGGTGGGACCGCCCGAGCACCAGTCGGTGCCGCGCATCCCGGCGGCGGCGGTGTCGGCGGCGAGGGCCTGCGCGGACCCGGCGCTGCGGGCGATGGACGCGGCGCGGGCGGAGTCCCGGGCGGCGCCGTCCACCTGGCTCTTGGCGTCCACCATCCGGCCCGCGCCGGCGAGGAAGAGCAGGAACGCGATGAAGATGGGCGTGACGAGCACCATCTCCAGCGACATCGAGCCCCGCTCGCGCAGTTCGTCCGTCACGGCCCGGCCCCCCGCTGGCAGGCGGTGCCGGAGCCGACGTCCGGCCGGAAGCACTCGATCGGCCCCTGCGAGCGCTGCGACACGTGGAACGTCAGGAACGGCACGACCCGGACGGCCTCGCCGCTGACCTCCACCCACCGCTCGTCGTTCTCCTCGCCGGCCCGCACCTGGAGGCCGCTCAGCAGGTCCGGGCCGATCTCGCGGACCGACCCGGCCGCCTTCGCGGTCGCGGCGCCCTCCCAGCCGCCGCCGACCGGGGAGGTCCGCGCGACGCGGGCGCCCGACTGCGCCGCGGCGAGCGCGACGTGCCGGGCGTGGAAGACCATGGCGAACTGCACGACGACGAGCATCACCAGGATGAGGATCGGCGTGAGCAGCGCCCACTCCATCGACGACACGCCCGCGTCGGACCGCAGGAGGGGGGCCGCGCGCTCCCGGAGCCGCATCGGGGGTCAGCCCGTGTTGATGCTGTTGGCCTTGTCCTGGATCTTCTTCTGGATCACCGCGCCGATGGTGATCGCGATCAGCGCGAGGATCGCGGTGATGATCGCCCACTCGATCGCGGACGCGCCGCGGCTGCGGTCCTCCTCCGCGCGCAGCCGCGCCACCCGCGCGCCGAGGACGGCGCGCAGGTACACGACGGACGGATGGTCCAGGGGGTTCAGCGGTTCCATTCGGGCACCTCCACGGGTTCGGCGGACGGCCCCTGCGTCCGGGCGCGGCGGGTCATGAGGCGAGCACCCGCATCAGGGCCGGGTAGGCGAGGAAGATCAGGAATCCGGCGCACAGGAACAGCTGCGCGACGAGCATCGACTGCGAGCGCTCGCCCGCCTTGCCCTCCAGCTCCGACAGCTCCCGGCTGCGCATGGACGCGGCGCGGGCGGCGAGCGACTTGCGGATCTGCGCGCCGTCGTCGGAGACGAGCGCGAGGGCCCCGGCGAGGTCGCGCAGCTCGGCGACGTCGAGCTCCTCGCCGAGCCGGCCGAGCGCCTGCCAGGGCGTCCGCCCGGTGATGCGGGCGTTGGCCAGGGCGTCCTGGATGCGGTGCATGGCCCAGCCCTCGCCGACGTTCGACGCGGTGAGCAGCGCCTCCGGGACGCCGCGCCCGCCCGCGAGGTTCATCGAGACGAGGTCGAGGAACGCGCCGACGACGTGCCGGAAGTCCTGCCGGCGGGCCTGCGCCTCCTGCCGGAGCTGCATGTCGGGGTAGAAGAAGAACAGCACGGCGAACAGCACGCAGATCCACGCGGGGACGGCGACGGACGAGCCGAGCCCGAGCAGCGTGAAGTAGGCGACGATCAGCGGGATGAACAGCAGCGCGCCCGCCGGGAGCAGGAACTTGGTGGCGAGGAACGCCTCCAGCGACCGGTCGGTGATCGCCAGGTCGGCGCGGACGGAGCGCAGCCGCCAGCCGCGCGCCTCGCAGAGCTTCGCCAGCTCGTGGCCGAGCCGGGCGCGCATCCCGCCAGCGCGCTCCAGCATCGGCGCGGTGCCCCGCGGCCGGGCCGCGCCGCCGCCGGGGTGTCCGAGCCGCTGCTCCTCCAGGTCGCGGCGGCGGGCGGCGTCGAGCGCGGCCATCCGCGCGGCGAGGCCGGGACGGGCCGGGAACAGCGCCCGGACCAGCAGGTACAGGCCGAGGCCGACGGCGGCGCCGGCGAGCATCGCCCCGTTCACGTCGCGCCACCCCCTCCGGCGTCCATCGTGTGCCGGCCGCGCAGCGGCGGTTCCTGCCCGGCCTGCCGCCCGCCGTCGCCCTGCCATCCGGCGACCGTGCTCGGCATCTCGCCGGGCACGCCCGGCTCGGCGGTCCGGCGCGGCTCGCTGAGGAACCGGCCCGGCAGCTCGTAGCGCGCGAGGCGGCGCAGCCACAGGAACGCGGCCCCGTACAGCGCGACGACGACGCACAGGACGAGCTGCCCGAGGAAGTCGTCGTACGGCTCGACGTAGGAGTGGTTGAACACGGCGAGGGCGAGGGCCGTCCCCACCGAGACGGCGACGACGATGCGGACGCTGCGCCGGGTGGCGCGCCGGTCGGCCTCGACGCGGCGCCGCATGTCGAGCTCGGCGCGGGCGGACGCCGCGAGGGCGCTCAGCATGTCGCGCAGGCCGGGGCCGCGGAGCTTGGCGTTGAGGATCAGCGCGGCGACGACCAGGTCCGCGGACGGGTCGTCGATGTCGTCGGCGAACCGGCGCAGCGCCTCCGGCATCGGGACGCGGGTGTGCAGCCGGTCGACGAGGTCGCGCAGCGGCTGCTGGAGGGCGGGTGCGGCGGCGCGCTGCGAGGCGGGGATGGCCTGCTCCAGGCCGACCGCGCCCGCGATCGTGTCGCGCAGCGACTCCGTCCAGGCGGCGAGGCCCTCCAGCCGCGCCATGCCCCGGCGCTCCTCGGCGGCGCCGCCCGCCAGGCCCTCCCAGGCGAGGACGAGCGCGCCGGTGCCGGCGGCGGCGATCGGCCACCGCGTCACGATCAGCACGAGGAAGCCGACGATGACGGCGACGGCGGTGCGGGTGGTGAGGGTGCGGACGAGGTCCTCGCGGCTGCGGCCGCGCGCGGGCCCGCGCCGGGGCGGCAGCCCGCGCAGGGCGACGACGAACAGCAGGACACCGCCGCCCACCAGGGCGCCGGCGATGACGGCGAGCAGGACGTCCGGCGCGTACATCAGCGCTCACCCCCGGCCGGCCCCGCGCGCCCGGTCACCACGCGCCCCCGGCGGACGGGTCGTAGCCGTGCTCGGCCAGTTCGGCGGCGCACGCGATCGGCGCGGACGGCACCGCGTACCCGCCGGGGCCCATCGCGAACACCTCCGACGACAGGACCCGCCCGTCCACGCCGGTGACCTCCCGGACGCTGGCCACGTAGCGGCGCAGCCGCCCGCCGGAGGCGTAGTCGTTGCGCTTCTCGATGAACACGACGAAGTCGATCGCGCCCGCGATCAGCATGTGCGTCGCCTCGACCGGCAGCCGCTCCTCCGACTGGATCGCGTACGTCGCGACGCGGTTGAACACCTCGACCGAGGAGTTCGCGTGGATGGTGGACAGCGACCCGTCGTTGCCCTGCGTCATCGCGTTCAGCATCGTGACGATCTCGTCGCCGAGCACCTCGCCGACGATCACCCGGGACGGGTTCATCCGCAGCGACCGGCGGACCAGCTCGGCCATCGAGATCGCGCCCTGCCCCTCGGAGTTCGGCAGCCGCTGCTCGAACGCGACGCAGTTCGGGTGCAGCTCGGGGAAGGCGTCCAGGCCGAGTTCGAGGGCGCGCTCGACGGTGATGAGCCGCTCGTGCGGCGGGATCTCGTTGGCGACCGCGCGCAGCAGCGTCGTCTTCCCCGCGTTGGTCGCCCCGGCGATCATGATGTTCTTGCGGGCCAGCACGGCGGCGCGGAAGAACTGCCCGACCTCGGGGGTGAGCGTGCCGTTGCCCACCAGGTCGGCGAGGAACACCTTGCCGAGCCGGGCGCGGCGGATCGACAGCGCGGGGCGGACGGTCACGTCCATCACGGCCGACAGCCGCGAGCCGTCCGGCAGCCGCAGGTCGAGCTGCGGGTTCGCGGTGTCGAACGGCCGCGACGACAGCCCGCTGTAGGCGGCGAGGATCTGGATCAGCTCGACGAGCTCCTCGTCGCTCTCGGCGACCGGCTCGCCCATCACCTCGCGGCCGTCGGCGTAGCCGATGAACACGCGGTCGCACCCGTTGATGTCGATGTTCTCGATCTCGGGGTCCTCCAGCAGGGGCTGGAGCCGGCCGACGCCGAACAGCGCCGCGTGCACACCGGCGGCGAGCGCCTCCTCCTCTTCGGCGTTCGGCGGGCGCCGCCCGGAGGTGATCTCGCCGCGCGCGTACTCCTCCAGCACCTGGCCGATGAGCGCGCGGGCGAACTGCCGCTCGTCCTCGGGGGTCATCGGCTGCAGGCCGTTCGCCGCGTCCAGCCGGCGCTGCTGCGCCAGCCGGTCGCCGACCTCCTGGCGGAGGCGTTTGACGAGCCCGTGGTCCATCTAGCGCCTCCCTTCCTGAGGTACGCCCGCGGGCATGTCGGCCGCTTCGGGAGCCGGCCCCATCGGTGCGGCCGGTGCGGCGGGCGCCGGGCCGGCGGCGGCGAGCCGTCCGGTGAGGTCGGCCGCCACCTCGCGCGCCGACCGGATGAGCAGCGAGCGGTCCAGCCGCCCGCCCCACCGCCCGGACAGCAGCTCGGCGCCCTTCGGGTCGAGGGCGAGGCCGCCGAGGACGGTCACGCCCGGCGGCGGCGGGCCCTGCCCCGGGTCGGCGGCCGGGACGCGGTTGCGCACGATGATCCGGTCGACCTCGGCGACCGAGCCGCGGAAGTCGCGCGGGTCGGCGAGCACCAGCACCCCGATCGGCGGGCCGCCGCGCAGCTCGGCGGTGAGCGCGGTGACGCGCTCGCGCAGGTGCGCGACCTGCTCCAGGGTGGCGCGGGTGAGCAGGACGACCAGGTCGGCCTCGCGCAGCAGGTCGAGCAGCGGGCCGCCCGCGCCGAGCCGGCCGCAGTCGGCGATCACGTCCACCGGGGCGAGCCCGGCGAACGCCCGGCCGAGCGGCCCCCACAGCCAGGTCATCGCCTGCGCCTGCTCGGCGTTGGTGAGCCCGACGAGCACGTCGAGGCCGCCGACGAGCCGCTGGCAGTGCTCGGCGATCTGGTCGGGGCGCAGGCCGCGGCGGGCCGTCGCGGCAAGGCTGAGCAGGCCGCGGGACGGGTTCAGCATGCCGCCGTCGCCGTCCCCGCCGTCCGGCGCGGCGGCGGGCAGCCGGTACACGAGGTCGCCGCCCGCCTGGTCGCACTCCGCGACCAGCACGGGGCGCGGCCACACGGCGCCGAGCGCGACCGCCGCGGTCGTGACGCCCGGCGCCCCCTTGTCGGCCGCGAGCGCGATGAGAGCCACCGTCAGTTACCGCCCGTGCCCGTGCCCGTACCGGTGCCCTGGCGTCCGCCGCCCGTGCCGCCGCTGTTGGGCGTTCCGCCGCTGTTGGGCGTGGCGCCGCCGTTCGGCGTGCTACCGCTGTTCGGCGTGCCGCCGGGGACGGGCTGCACGCCCTCGGTGCCGCCGGAGTCCTCGCGGGAGGGCTTGCCGGCCGCGGCGGGCTTCGTCCCGGGCGGCAGCAGCGCGAGCGCCACCGCGCCTGCGGAGGCCGCCTGCGTCACCTGCGGCGCGTCGGCCGGGAGGACGGCGACGTCCACGCTGGTCTGGTCGGAGCGGAGCCGGGTCGGGCCGCCTTCGTCGCGGGCGCCGATCCCGATCACGACGGCGTCCTGGGCGAGGACCGTGCCGGCGCGCGGGCCGCCGTTCTGGCCGCCGCCGACCGCGTAGAGGGTGACGTGGCTGCCCTGGACGACGTCCCCGGACGGCATCTGCCCGGCCTTGAGCGCGAGCCCGACGATCACCCGCCCGCTCTCCGGGGCGGTCGCCGGGCTGATCATGCCGTTGGTCAGCAGGGCGCCCTTCACCAGCGGGACGGCCGCGATGTACCGGGTCACCTTGGCCCGCTCCGTCCAGGCGAGGTACTGGATCCCGGTGTCGCCGATCTGGACCTCCTCCAGCGCGCTCGCCGGGATCGGCTGCCCGGCGGCGACCGGCTGCGCGACGCGGATCGCCGAGACCCGCTCCCCGCTCGCCATCACCAGGTAGGCGCTGGCGAGGGCGCCGCCGAGGATCAGCAGCACCGCGAGGGCCGCCAGCGCGGGCTTGCGCTCGCGCGGCGAGGCGGGGAGCCGCTGCCCCCCGGAGGTGCCGAGCCCCGACCGGCCGAGCCCCGCCGCCCCGCCGGACGAGCCCGCCGCGCCACCGCCGGAGACGATCGACTGGTTGGCCTTCATCGCGCTGCCCACGCGCTCCTTCCCGCCCTCCCGCGGCACCCGTCCCGCGGGTGTCCGCGCATACCGAGCGATCCATGCTTGCGGGGGCGGCAAGGTCCCGTCAATGGATTCGGTGAGGTGAAGCCGTTCCGTATCCGAGCAGACGGTGATGAGCTGCGAATTCTCCGATCACACGGCTACTTACCACCAGTCACATGCGTCACTGACCACATGCTGGACACGTCCGGACACCCCGCGAGGCCCCGCCGCGTCACGGTTCCAGGCCGACGAGGCGGCCGAGCAGGGCCATGGAGTGGTCGAAGTACGCGGCCCGTTCCTCGTCGATCACGTTGGTGAATTGCCCGAACAATTCAAAGCTGACAGTTCCGTACAGGCCGGCCCATGCGGTGAAGGCGCGAGTCAGCACATCGTCGGGCAGATCCATGGGCAGCACGGAGCGCGCGTGAGCCAGGTCGTCGGCGAGCGAGGACGGCGGGGGCGGAAGCGGCCCTGCCGGGTCGAGCGCACCCGCGGCGTACGCGTCGGAGATGATGCGCGCGAAGACGACCGTGTCGCGGACGGCGGCGGGGACGGTGTCCTGCGGCGCCGTGTAACCGGGGACGGGCGACCCGTACAGCAGGGCGTACTCGTGGGGATGCTCCAGCGCCCATTCCCGGACGGCCCTGCACACCGCGAGCCACCGGCCGCCGAAGTCGCCGGGGTCGGCGGCCGCGTCGGCGCGCTCGACGGCCTCCCCGACCGCGTTGTAGCCGTCGATGATCAGCGCGGTCAGCAGGTCGTCGCGGCTCGGGAAGTACCGGTAGATCGCCGACGACACCATGCCCATCTCGCGGGCGACCGCGCGCAGCGACAGTCCCGCCGCGCCCTCGGTGGCCAGGTGCCGCCGCGCGGTCTCGGTGATCTCCCTGGTCAGCTCGGCGCGCACCCGCTCGCGCGCCGTCCGTCCCGCGCTCATGCGCGCCCGCCGCGCCGGGCCCGCGCCCCGTTCCGTCTGCTCATGGCCCGAGGTTAGCAGAGCGACGCACTGAAGCGAGAGCACTGCTCTTGACAACACCGCTCTCTGGAGAGAGCATTGCTCTCGTTACAGAGCACTGAACCGAGGGAGCAGGCCATGGGCAGGCACGTGATCGTCGGAGCGGGGCAGGTCGGGGCGCACCTCGCCGACCGGCTCACCGCGAGGGGGCACGACGTCGTCGTCGTGACGCGGTCGGGATCGGGGCCGGAGGGCGTCGAGCGGGTCGCCGCCGACGTCGCCGACCGGGCACGGCTGACGGAGGTCACCAAGGGCGCGGACGCGCTCTACAACTGCGTCAACCCGAAGTACCACCGCTGGGCGCAGGACTGGCCGCCGATGGCGGCGTCCTTCCTCGGCGCCGCCGAGGACACCGGGGCCGTGCTGGTCACGCTGAGCAACCTGTACCTGTACGGGCCGGTGGACGGGCCGATGACCGAGGACCTGCCGCTCGCCGCGGCCGACACCAAGGGCCGGGTGCGGGCGACGATGTCGCGGGACGCGTTCGCCGCGCACGAGGCGGGCCGCATCAGGACCACCGAGCTGCGGCCGTCCGACTTCTACGGGCCCGGCAGCACCGACCAGGCGTACATCGGCGAGACCCGGTTCGTGAAGCCGCTGCTCGCAGGCAAGCGGGTGCCGTACTTCAGCGACCCGTCCGTCCCACACCCCTGGACGTACCTGCCGGACGTCGCCGAGGCGCTCGCCATCGCCGGCACGGACGAGCGGGCCCTCGGCCGGGTCTGGCACGTCCCGACGGCGCCGGCGGTGTCCACGCTGGAGGTCGCCGAGCGGCTGTGCGCGCTCGCGGGGGCGCCCGCGCCGCGGGTCACCGAGGTGCCCCGCGCCGTGTTCCACGCGCTCGGGCTGTTCTCCCCGATGCTCAAGGAGCTGCGGTCAACCCGCTACCAGTTCGACAAGCCGTACATTCTCGACTCCTCCGCGTTTCAGGCGACGTTCGGGATGGCTCCCACCCCGCTGGACGACGCCCTCGAAACGATCATCGCCGCCTACCGGAAGTCGGCGGGGGTTGGTGCCTAAGCTGACTCCGGTCGACCAGCGGACGTCGGAGGCTCGGATGCGGATCTCGTTCACGGCGCTGACCGGCGGCGGCCCGCGCGACGTCGTCATCGACGCCGACGCCGAGGCCACCGTCGGCGGGATCGCGCAGTCGCTCGCCGCCGTCCTCGACGGCGCCCCGCCCGCCCCCGCGCCGCGCTTCTCCAAGGCGGCCCTGCTCGCCAAGGACGGGCGCGGCCCGCGGCGGGCGCTGTGGATGGACGGCCGGATGCTCGACCCGCAGGCCCTCGCCGTCAAGGAACTGCGGGACGGCGCCGTCGTCGCGGTCGAGCAGCGCGGCGCCGCCGCCACCGTCCTCGCCGAGCCGACCGGCCTGGTCGAGGTCCGCGTCGTCGGCGGCCCGGCCGCCGGGTCGGTGCACCGGCTCGGGCTCGGCACCAGCACCATCGGGTCCGGGCGCGACGTCGACGTGGTGCTGGACGACCCGTCCGTCCCGGCGCGGTCCCTGCGGCTCACGGTCGGGCGCGACGCCGTCGAGGTCGAGGCGTCCGCGATGACGATGCAGGGCGCCGCCGCGCTGGACGGCACGCCGCTCGGCGCGAAGACGGCCTGGCCCGCGGACGCGCTGCTGACGGTGGGCGACAGCGTGCTCGCGCTCGCCCCGAGCGCCGCGCCCGACGCCCACCTGGAGCCGCTCCCCGAGGGCGGGCTCGCGTTCAACCGGCCGCCGCGGCTGCATCCGGCCGACCGGATGCGGACGCTGGACGTCCCGAAGCGCCCCGAGCGCAATCCGCGGGAGCGGCTCCGGCTCTTCGGCGCGCTGCTGTTCTCGGCGTTCGGCCTGGTCATGGCGTTCGCGCTCGGCCAGTGGTGGTGGGCGCTGTTCGCGCTGGCCTGGCCGGTGATGACGGTCGGCGAGTGGATCGGCGACCGGCTGCACGGCCGCAAGTCGTACAAGAAGGCGCTGAAGGAGTACCACCGGCGGTCCGGCGAGTTCGACGGCGAGCTGGAGCGGCTGCGGCGCGCGGACGAGGCCGAGCGGCGCGCCCTGCACCCCGACCCCGCCGAGGTGCTGCTCACCGCCACCGGCCCGCGCCGCCGCCTGTGGGAGCGGCGCCGCGACGACGCCGACGTCCTGCACCTGCGGGTCGGCCTCGCCGACCTGCCCGCCCGCATCGAGCTGACCGGCGACCCGGGCGCGGTGCCGATCCCGGCGGCCCGGCGGGTCCCGGTGGCGCTGCCCCTCGGCGAGCTGGGCGTCATCGGGCTGACCGGCCCCCGGTACGCCTCGCGCGCGCTGGCCCGGTGGATGGTCGCGCAGGCCGCCGTCCTGCACAGCCCCCGCGACCTCGCCATCGTCGTCCTGTCCGCCGACCAGCAGGCCGGCGACGAGTGGAACTGGGTGCGGTGGCTGCCGCACTGCGCACCGCGCGAAGGCGAGGACTGCGTCGCCCTCGTCGGCGCCGACCCCGAGTCGGCCGCGCACCGCATCACCGAACTCGCGATCCGCGTCACCGAACGGCGCCGTGCCGCACAGGCCGAATCGTCGTTCTTCGGGCAGGACGCTGCGCCGTCCGTCCCGTACAACATCCTGATCGTGCTCGACGGCGCGCGCGCACTGCGCCGCCTGCCCGGCATGCCGATGCTCCTGTCGCGGGGTTCCGAGTACGGGCTCTACGCCATCTGCGTGGACGACGAGGAACGCCTGCTCCCCGAAGAGTGCCAGGTGGTCGCCGCATGGGACCCGCAGCGTCCGTCCCAGCTCCACCTCCAAGGGCAGGGGCTCGAAGTGGTCGGGCCCGTGCTCGCCGACCAGGTCTCACCTGCCTGGACCGACCGGGTGGCGCGCGCGCTGGCCCCCGTCCGGGACGTGTCCCGCGAAGACGCCGCCGACTCCATTCCCACCGACGTCCGCCTCCTCGACATCCTCGGCATGCCCGAGCCCACGGCGGAGCACATCCTTCAGTCATGGGGCCGGATGGGGCGCACCACCCGCGTCCCCATCGGCATCGGCTCGGGGCAGCCCTTCGAGATCGACCTGCGGACCGACGGCCCCCACGGCCTCATCGCCGGGACCACCGGCGCGGGCAAGTCGGAACTGCTGCAGACCCTCATCGCGTCCCTCGCCGTGGCGAACCGCCCGGACGAGATGACGTTCGTCCTCATCGACTACAAGGGCGGCGCCGCGTTCAAGGACTGCGCCCGCCTCCCCCACACCGTCGGCATGGTCACCGACCTCGACGGCCACGCCACCGAACGCGCCCTCGAATCCCTCGCCGCCGAACTCCGCCGCCGCGAGGAGATCCTCCTCGACGCGGGCGCGAAGGACGTCGACGACTACAACGACATGCGCACCGCCGACCCCGGCCTGCCGGCCGTGCCGCGCCTCGTCCTCGTCATCGACGAGTTCGCCGCCATGGTCACCGAGCTGCCCGACTTCGTCACCGGCCTCGTCGACATCGGCCGCCGCGGCCGGTCCCTCGGCGTCCACCTCGTCCTCGCCACCCAGCGGCCCGCCGGCGTCGTCACCGCCGACATCCGCGCCAACACCAACCTGCGCATCGCGCTGCGCGTCACCGACCCGGACGAGTCGACCGACGTCCTCGACTCGCCCGAGGCCGCGCAGATCTCCAAGTCGACTCCGGGCCGCTGCTACGTCCGCTCCGGCGTGTCGGCGCCGCAGGCCGTCCAGTCCGCGCGGATCGGCGGCCGCCGCCCCGGCGCCGCCGGCCCCGGCACCACCGTCCTCCCGCTGCCCTGGCAGGGTCTCGGCCACCCGCTGCCGTCCCCCCGCGAGGCCGCCGACGACACCACCCTCGCCACCGACCTCGGCGTCCTCGTCCAGGCCGTCGACGAGGCCGCCCGCCGCGCCGGCATCGCCCGCCAGCCGTCCCCGTGGCTGACCCCGCTGCCCGAGATGATCAGGCTGACGCCCCGCACCGCCGCGGGCGGCTCCGTCGTGGACGTCCCGCCGATCCGGTTCGGCATCACCGACCTGCCCGCCGTCCAGTCCCGCGAGGAACTCGCCCTCGACCTCGCCGCCGGCGGCCACCTGTACCTCGCCGGGTCCGCCCAGTCGGGCCGCTCCACCGCGCTGCGCACCATCGCCGGGTCCCTCGCCTCGTCCTGCTCCCCCTACGACGCCCACCTGTACGCGATCGACTGCGGCGCCAACGCGCTGCTCCCGCTGGTCTCCCTGCCGCACTGCGGCGCCGTCGTCACCCGCGACCAGCTCGACCGCTGCGAGCGCCTCCTCACCGCCCTCACCGCCGAGGTCGCCCGCCGCCAGCAGACCCTCGCCGAGGCCGGCTTCGCCTCCCTCGCCGAGCAGCGCGCCGCCGTCGCCGCCACCGACCGCCTCCCCTGGATGGTCCTGCTCCTCGACCGCTGGGAGGGCTTCCTCGGCGCGTTCGAGCACTACGACTACGGCCGCCTCGTCGACCAGACCATCCGCCTCCTGCGCGAGGGCGCCGCCGTCGGCCTGCGCGCCGTCTTCACCGGCGACCGCTCCGGCCTCGGCGGCCAGATCTCCACCGTCTTCGACCGCCGCCTCCTGCTGCGCATGGCCGACCCGAACGACTACGGCTACGGCGGCCTCCAGGACCGGCAGATCCCCGCCGCGATGCCGCCCGGCCGCGCCCTCGAACCCACCGCCCCGAACGCGCCCCCGCGCGAATCCCAGATCTGCCTCCTCGGCGACGACCCGTCCGGCACCGCCCAGGTGGCCGTCCTCCAGGAGATCGCCCGCACCTGCGTCTCCCGCTACGGCCGCCTCCCCCGCCGCCGCGGCCCCCTCCACGTGGACGAACTGCCCGTCCGCGTCACCTACCGCGAGGCCATGTCCCTCGACCCCGAGTTCACCGCCCCCTCACCGCTGTGGGCCCTGGTCGGCGTCGGCGGCGACACCCTCGGCCCCATCGGCGTCGACCTCCTCAACGAGGGCCCCGGCTTCGCCGTCGCCGGCCCGCCCCGCTCCGGCCGCTCCACCACCCTCCGCACGATCGTCCACTCGCTCCTCGACCCGGCCGTGGGCGGCGGCCTCGTCCCCGTCGTCCTGCTCACCCCCCGCCGCTCCCCGCTCCGCGCCCTCGCGGACCGCCCCGGCGTCCTCGGCGTCCTCACCGCCGACTCCGACCCCGACGACCTCGCCGACGCGATCGGCGACGAGCACCGCTACGCCGTCATCGTCGACGACGCCGAACTCCTCGACGAGACCGACCTGGACGACGCCCTCCGCGACGTCCTCCGCACCGCCCGCGACGGCGAGCACGCCGTCGTCATCGGCGGCACCACCGCCGACCTGGGCCGCGGCTACCGCGGCTTCCTCTCCGACACCCGCCGCTCCCGCTCCGGCGTCCTGCTGTCCATCGACTCCCCCGACGACGGCGACCTGTTCGGCCTCCGCCTCCCCCGCAACGCCCCCCTGGGCGGCCCCACCGGCCGCGGCCTCTTCGTAGCCACCGGCCAACAAACCCAAATCCAGGTAGCCCTACCCCCCACCGACTGACCCCGTCTCAGCGGGCCGCTCAACGCCCGCGAAGAGCTTTCTCGACGCTCCGAGGCTCAACCGGCTCGGCGATGCCCCAGTAGGGACGCGCGGCGTCGAGCTTGGCAGCCAGCGAGGCGACGAGCTGCCGCTCCGGATACGGGTAAGGGCCATCGGCGGCGAAGAGCTGCGAATAGCGGACGGAGTCGACAACGGCCGACTTGATGCGTTCGTGCGTGAGGTAGGCGTCCAGGTCCGGCTGCCAGCCGGTGGTGTGCTCGGGCGGCATGGCGGCCTGCCAGCGGGTGATGAGGGCGTCCCGTTCTTCAGGCAGGTAGCCCATCTTGTGAATGTGGACGGCCAGGTCGTAGACAGGATCGCCCCAGAGCGTGAGTTCCCAGTCGAGGAAGGTCGTCCTGCCGTCGCCGACGATGACATTGCGGCGGTGGACGTCGGCGTGGACGCAGGTGAAGGGGCGCCGGGCAAGGCCGCGCCACAGGTCGTCCACCGGGGCGAGGGGGTCGGCGGGGATCGCGAGGGCGGCGAAGAGCTCGGCGTACTCGGCGCTGAAGGTGTCGTGGACGCGCTGGGTCAGGCCGGAGAGAAGCCGCGCGAAGCCGGTCGTGTCGCCGTCGGCCGGCCAGTCGGCGGGGGTGCCGGGGAGCCCGGGGACGTTCGTGAGCTGGGTGAAGAGGCGTACGACATCGTCCAGGACATGGGGCGGGACGGGGACGCCGCGCGGTGCCACGTCGTTGAGGACGTCTCCGGCGATGAACTCGTGGATCTGGAACGGCGGGTCGTCGCAGGAGTGGATCAGGCGCGGGGCGTCGCGGACGTGCGGGGCGATGGCGGAAAGGACGCGGTCCTCCCGCCAGGGCCGCAGGTCCATCATGTCGGCGCCATGGATCGGAATCCGGACGATGACCGGACCATCGGGGGTATCGACGCGGATGTTGTCGTTGTAGTAGCCGGCCGCGGAATCGCCGTGCGCGCGTGCGCGCTCGTACAGGTCCCGCCAGTTCATCCGTCCTCCAGCATGGCCGTCACGAGCGCGCGCGCCTGATCGTCCAAGAATGGCAGCAGGTTCGGTGGGCTGATCTGGTCGCGAGCCTGGGCGATGATCCCCTTCGTGTGGTCGTCGGCGGCGTCGAGACCGTCCAAGAGGTGCCCGGCCACCATGAGGAGCGTGGGGTAGACCTCGGCGGCGACCAGTTCCGCGATGGCCCAGCGGGCGGACGCCACGGCGGCGGACCGATCGCCTGTCCGGGCGTGGAGGAAGGCGCGGAAGAGTTCCGCGCGGGCACGGCCGGACCGGTAGCGCGCCCGTTCCAGGGCCTCGGTGGCCGCCTGGAAGGAAGCCGCCGCCGGGGCGTACTGCCCGAGGCGGACCTGTGCGATGGCCAGCGCCGTGAAGGCCTTCCCGATCTCATGGTGGGCGCCGAGCTCGGTCTGCGCGTCGAGCGCGTCCGCCGCGGCGTCGATGGCGCCGGCGGGGTCGGTCCAGGCGAGAAGCTCCGCCCTGTTGGTCTTGATATCGGCCTGGCCGATGATGGCGCCCGCTCTCGCGTAGAGCGCGGCGGCGGTCTCCAAGGACTGCGCGGACGTGTCGAGGTCGAAGCCGAAGCGGTAGCCGAGATGCTGGAGACGGACGACGTCGCCGCGCAGCACGAGGTCATTGTCAGGAGCCTCGGCAAGGATCTGCTGCGTGATCGACAACGCTTCGCCGAACCGGCCCTGGCACATGTCGAGGTCCGCCATGCAGAAGCCGGCCCGCAACCTGACCGGGCCGGAGTGGTGGTTCCAGACCTGGCGGAAGAGGCGCTGCGCTTCGCCGGTCGCCCCGGCGATGCGGCGGCCATGCGCGCCCGCCAGGGCGAGGCGCGCGCCGGGGACGTCGTCCAAAGGCCAGTCGATGGACGGCGTGAGGCGGGTGGCGGTGTCGGCGTCCCCGAGGAGGACGGCCGCTTCGGCCTCCAGGCAGCGGGCCGTCTGCGCGAGGCCCGCGTCGCCACCGGCGTCGAGGTGCTCGCGCAGGTCCTGGGCGATGCCGTCCATGCCCTGCTTCCCGCCGTACACCATGGCGCGGTCGGCGTAGGCGAGGACGTCTTCGCCGCACAGCACACCGGCGTGGAGGCCGCAGTACGCCGCCTCCCGGACGGCACGGGCCCGCGTCGCGACACCGTTCTCCGCCGTGTGGGCCTCGGCGGCGCGGGCGTCCCACACCTTCCGCAGGACGGCCTGCACGTCCCGGGCCGTGTCCCGGGTCAGGCGCCGGTGCAGTGCCGCGCGCATGAGCTGGTGGAGGCGGCGGCCGTTGGCCCCGGCGGGGTAGACGAAGGAGTAGGCGGTGAGCGACTCCCAGGCCATCCGGTGCCGGGGCAGGTCGAACGCGTCCGCCAGGCTCTGGAAGATCTCGTAATCGAAGATCCTGGCGACGCTCAGCAGTTCGAGGGTGCGGATCTCGTCGGGGGCCACATGGGCCAGGAAGCGCTGCAGGATCTCTTCGGAGGAGACGGCCGCGGCCTGCCGGGCAGTCGTACGGGTGTCCACGGCGAGGTGCAGGTAGAAGGGCAGCCCCTGGCTGGCCGTCGCGATCGCATGGCGCGCGGCGTCGTCGGTGATGCCGCCCTCCGCGAGGAGTTCCAAGCGCGCTGCCATCGGAAGGCCGTCCACCCGCTGGTGGCGGATGACGTCGGCCCAGGCGGGGTCCTGCCGTGCCCACGCCAGCGGTTCGCGGCTGGCCACGACGACCGCTCCCCGGTCGAGCTGCGCGATCAGGTCGCGCAGCCAGACGTCCTGTGCCGCCGCCCGCCCGGACCGCGCCGACGCGGGAACGAGGGCCTCGTAGGCGTCCACGAAGATGACGTAGGGGCGGTCGGAGCCGTCGCGCAGGTCCTCGGCGAACAGGTACGTGACGGCGTCGGCGAGTTCGGCGTTGGTCAGGTCGTCCAGCTGGCCGAGCGTGTCGTCGGACTTGATCCGGTGCCGCTGCCGCATCCCGCTCGTCGCTTTGCCCAGCAGGCGCAGCAGCCCCACGCCGGTGCCGAACACCGGCACGCCCGCCGCGCCGTCGATGATCTGGGAGAGCGCTTCGCTCTCGTCCACGAACGGGAGCTCTTTGGGAGAGAGGCGCAGATGCGGGTGGAGGCGTTGCCAGAGAACGGCGTAGGCGATGTCGAAGCGATCGAAGCGGATGCCCTGGCGGCCGAGTTCGACGCGGAGGACCGCGAGTGCGTCCTCCTGCTGCCGCATCGCGGGGACCTGCAGGTCGATCGTCGCGATCCGGTGGGTCTCGGCGCTGCGCTGCCCGATCTCCTGCAGCAGCCGGGACTTGCCGATGCCCCCGACACCGACGAGGTTGAACACGCACGGGGAGCCGTGCGGAGCGCTTAACACCTCGGCGAAGGCGGCCATCACCGCTTCCCTGTCCACGAACGGCCGGTGAAGAGCGGCGACCCGCCGGAAGCGCGGTTCAAGGGGCATCGACGTCCTCCGGGGCGACGGCGGTTTCCTCCGTCCGACGCGGGGAGGACGGAAAGTCGTTCCAGAGCGACGATAACCGGGCCCGCACGCCGCCGCATGGCGCAGCGGTAGGTCACCTGCGGCGGTAGCGGCTGTCGACCGTCCCGAACGAGGGATCCATCCACTTCGCGACCTTCTCGGGCGATGGCTTCCGCTTGGCCGACCGCCACACGCAGAAGAACACCACCACATAGGCGGCGGAAAGCGTCACCGCATAGCCGGCCCCGTACCCGATGTCGTACTTATCCCCGGGATCGAAGGAGAACGCGAAGGTCGAGACCGAGGTGACCAACCCCACCAGCCACGCTGCACAGGCCATCGCCCGAGTGGCCGCCGCGCTCGCCGCCACTCCGAGCAAGAGCGTGACCATCATCAAGGCGGGCAGCAACAAAGCCGGCCCGTCGATCACCTCGACCGCGGCCAACTCCCACAACACGTGAGGTGTGCCGCTCACTTCGATCCACGGCGCCATCGTCCATCCCGTCAGCGCCATCGTGACGGCCATCCCCCACACTGCACACCGGATCCGCCGCTCGAATTCAGCGGCACCTAACGCGGGCCCCCTGCTCATGACGGCCTCGGCGTGCACTTATGAATTTCCCCGAACCGCTTCTCCGCGATCCGCATGAAGTCGAACATGTCCTGCACCGCATCCCGCCCCCGCACCACCCGCGCGAAATCGATACTGATCCACAGTTTCTTGTGCCGACATCTGAACAACGCGAACACATAGTTGGGCAGCCCGTCGAGACCACCACTAGGATCATATCCAGCCAGCCCGCGCCCCAATTCTGTCGGGATCTTGTAATGTGACTTGTGCGCCCAATTAGCCCACTGCGTTCGCAGAATCTTTTCACCCTGATTGTACGACCACTGGACGCCCAGCACGCCCGGCCCCTTCGGCTGCAGCACGACACAGAGCCCATTGTCCGTTTGCGGCCCGGCCCAATCACTTTTCAGCGGAGCGGTCACCCCCGTTACCCGCCGGAGAGAAGCCTCTGGAACCAGGTCGCAGAGATAGGGAGCACCATCCACCACCGGCCGCACATCGGGCAGCGCTCTCGTCTTGGCCGCACCGCCGTCATCGCACCCGACGACGAGCATCGAAGCGATCACGAACAGAAGTCCCGGCATCCGACGCATCCCATCACCGCCGGGGACTTACAGAAACGTTCGTGCCATCCGAGCCCGTATAATGCCCCGCCGTCTTTTCTCGCCCATTGCGCATTGAATTTTTTACCGCTTCATCGATGTCGCCTAGATGCAGCTCGGCTTTCGTCCAGCGTAACAATTGCAGCAGCTCGGCGCTGCTGAGCGATTCAAGTGGCTTGACCGTGGGGTGCGGCCCCTTGGTAGCGAACGGCTTTCCCGCCAGGTCGGGCCCCTCAAGGCGGCCATGGCTCATCATGGAGCAATGCCGTTAAATTAAGCTGCTGGGCAGATCAATCGGATCGTGGCCGGCGAGTCGTGGGTGATGTTCTCGTCCGTCTCACGTTTAACTCGGTA
>NZ_FZOR01000054.1 GCF_900188445.1 Actinomadura meyerae | reverse complement strand
GAGGCTTCAATCGCTTTCACGAACTCCACATGGACCTGCGACGCCTGTGGATATGTGGATAACACCCTGACGGTCAGGCTAATTTAACGGCATTGTTCCATGGTGGACGCGGCATCGGGGTCGACCGCAATCAGACTCATGCATCCATGATATCCGTCCGGATGCCGCTTCGTGCTCTCGAACTGGAATTCGACCATGATTCTTTGAAGGAATTCGTGATCATCGTCGAGCGTTTCGCAAATGCCTCATCTCGGGCATTCGGATTGCCGTGTGGTTCCTTTTTGGGGTGGGGGCGGCGCGTCGGGCAGAGGGCAGGCGGAGCCTGCCCGACGAAAGCTGCACTCAGGGGCCGCAGAGGCTCCAAAGTCAAGGGTGGGACGGAGTCCCATCGCGAAGCGACGCCGAAGGCGCCCTTGACTTTGGAGGGGCGGCCCCGTACGCAGCGCCGCCCCCACCACAATTCCACGAACATCGATCATGCTATGGCGTACGATCCGATGGACCATGCGGCGAACGATGGCGCTGGTGGTGCAGTTTGCAAAGGAAGATGGTGATCTCAGAGTGGCAGTGACGCCTCGCTCGGTCGGCCTTCAGGGGATGGGTGTCGCGACGGCCGTGACCTGCGCGGTCATGGGGACGGTGACGGCTTGCTCCAGTGACGAAGCAGAAGGCCGACCTACGCGGGCGGCGTCGCCGTCGAGGCCGCCGTCGGGGCCGCCGAGTTGGCCCACGAAGCGGGCGTGGACTCCCGACGCGCATGTCGACGAAGCGGCCTGCCGGAGAAAGAAGCCTGCTCCGTGGCGGAAGTCGAGTGACCCTTATGCCGGGGCGGGGCCGCACTACGTCCACCCGATCAGGGTTCAGATGGACCCCGCCGCACCGGAGCACGCCATGGACAGCAAGGATCTGTCCACGATGCCTGATGACATGCAGCTGCCTCAGGAACGGATTCCGGACGCCTGGCAGCTCATCGCGTGCATCTACAGCGGCCACCCGACTCGCCGGGCCGGCACGGTGAAGTGCTATTTCAACAACGTGAAGAAGTCGAAGACGTTCCCGTTCTATGAGTCACGTTACGAGGTGATCGTGCGGGAGGCGCGGACCGGCAAGAAGGTGACCACGGTCAGTGTTCCTGGGACCAAGAGTCGCAACGGCAACTGCCCGAGTTTCGTCGTGGACGCGAAGGACACCATCATCTTGAAGCCGATGGACGGCCGTGCCCTCGGCGAGAAGCTCCGGCCCGTCTTTCGTGCCGTGAAGAAACCCTGATGCGCGCTGTGAAGAAACCCCTGATGCGCGCTGTAAAGAAACCCCTGATACGCGCCGTGAAGACGCCCTGATACGCGCCGTGAAGACACCCTGATAAGGACCGCGGCGCGGGCATCCGGACGGCATCGCCTTCTCAAGCCGGTCCCACTCCGGCGAACAGGTCGTCCTCGGGCAGCGACACCTCCACGTGGGATCGTGCCAGGTGGTAGTCCTCAGTAGGCCACACATCGCGTTCTGTATCGCGGTCGTGGAGCATGAATCCGGCGTTGGGGGCGACCTGCGTGGCGTGTGCCAGCAGCGCCCGGTCCCGCACCGGGAAGTACTCCGCGCAGGGCACCCTGGTGGTGAACTCCGGCGCGGGTGTGTCCTCGCCGAACTCGGACAACACCTCCTCCATACCGGACGGGATGCCGCGTGCCGTCATGCCGTCGTGCAACGCCTGGAACCATGCCTTCGACAGGGCGCCCTGGTAGTAGAGCTTGAGCGGCTGCCAAGGCCGTCCCGTCCCGGGGAACCTGTCGGGGATGCCCGCCGCCTCGAAGGCCGCGACGGTCACCTCGTGCGTTCTGATGTGGTCGGGGTGCGGGTAGCCGCCGGTCTCGTCATAGGTGATCACCACGTGCGGCCGGAACTCGCGGATCACCGCCACGAGGGCTTCGGTCGGCTCCTCCAGCGGTACGGCGGCGAAACAGCCGTCCGGCAGCGGCTCGCCGGCGGCGGGTAGTCCGGAGTCGACGAAGCCCAGGAACCGCTGCCGGACGCCGAGGATCTCTCGGGCTGCGGCCATCTCGGCGCGGCGGATCCGGGGGAGGTTCTCGCGCACGTCGGCCCTGTCCATGGCGGGGTTGAGCACGTCGCCGCGTTCGCCGCCCGTGCAGGTCACCACCAGCACGTCCACCCCCTCGGCGGCGTACTTGGCCAGCGTCGCGGCGCCCTTGTTCGACTCGTCGTCGGGATGGGCGTGGACGCTCATCAGGCGCAATGGCTGTGCTCGGATGACGCGAATGTTCACGCGCGCCTCCTTTCCGTCCAGTCCGCCAGGCGGCGGAGGAACGTGGTCGTGATGGGCGGCGGTGCGTCGGTGAGCAGCGCCAGGTGGAAGACGTGGGGCAGGCCCTCGTAGACGTCGAGTTCGACGGTCGTGCCCGCCGCGTCGGCCGCGGCGGCGAGCCGCCGGGCGTCGTCGACGAGGACTTCGGCCGAACCCGCCACCACCAGCAGATCGGGGAGGTCCGCCAGGTCTCCGTGCAGGGGCGACTGTGGCGGCTGGTCGGGCTGTGCTCCTGCCAGATATCCGGCGCGGACGTGCTCCAGCACGTCCTTGCTGATCAGGTCTCGGCCGTTGTTCGCGGTCAGCGACGGGCTGGACAGGGTGAGGTCGGTGAGCGGCGAGACCACGACCGCCGTCGCGGGCAGCGGGACGCCGATCTCCTTGAGTGCGAGCAGGGCCGACAGGACGAGGGTGCCGCCGGCCGACTCGCCGAACAACGTGATCCGGGACGCGGGGACACCCTGGTCGATCAGGCTCCCGTAGACGGCGGTCACGTCGTCCAAGGCCGCTGGGTACGGGTGTTCTGGGACGAGCCGGTAGTCCACGCCGAACACCGGACGGTCCATCGCCCTGGACAACCGGTACGCGAGTGCTCGTTCCGCTTTCGGATCGGTGTGCGCGAAGCCGCCGCCGTGCAGGTAGAGCGCTACTCCCGCCTCAGCCGCCGTCCGGGACGAGGCGTTCACCCACTGGCCCGGAACCCCGCCGGTCCGGGGGAGTGCGGGCGCCAGGTCGATGTCTCCGGGCGGCTCCGGTAGCCCGTCCGCCAGAAGGCGCAGGCGCCGCCTGATCTCCTCGATCTCCGCGGCGCCGCACTGGATGTCCACGCATGTCTCCTCTCCGCCGAGGAGAAACATAGGTTGAACCTAAATATGTGTCAAGCATGATTTGCAGCCACGCCGCCGCCCTACGACGGACGTGAGTGATGGCGCGGCATAGCTCGATGCCTGGCGGCCTGGCGGCCTGGCGGCCTGGCGGCCCGGCGGCCGGTGGCTCTGTGCGGGGGTGCGTTACTTCTTCGGCGGGGACGGCTTCAGGAGACGGGCGGCGAGGATCGTCGCGCCCCTTACCGCGGCCTGGTCGTCCAGCTCCGAAAGGGTCAGGCGGGGCGCGTCGCGGAAGGTCAGGCGGTCCGCCAAGCGGGTGGTCAAGGGGTTCAGGAGCGACTCCCCGGCTTTGGCCAGGCCGCCGCCGATGACGATGAGGGACGGGTCCAAGAGGAGCGTTGTCGCCGCCAGGCCGTCCGCGAGGCAGTCGAGTGCTTCCGACCAGACCTCGGCGGCCTTTTCGTCGTTCCGCCTGGCGCGGGCTATCACTTCCTCCGCCGGGACGGAGGCGCCGTAGCGGCGGGAGATGGCGGCGGCCGAGGCGTATCTCTCCAGGCATCCTCTGTTGCCGCACCCGCAGGCTGCGCCGTCCGGGCGGACGACCACGTGGCCTATCTCGCCGCTCCAGCCGACGGTGCCGGGGTAGGGCGTGCCGTTCAGGATCAGGGCGGCGGCTATTCCGGTGCCGATGGCCATGAAGACGAAGTCGCCCGCGTCGCGTCCCGCGCCCAGCACCGATTCGGCGAGGCCGCCCGTCCGGACGTCGTGGCCGATGGCGACGGGAATGGCGAGCCGTTCACGCGCCAGTTCGAGCATGGGGACGTCGCGCCAGCCGAGGTTCGCGGAACGGACGGCCGTGCCCGTCGATTCGTCCACGATGCCGGGCAGTGCTATTCCGGCGGCCTGCGCCGGGGAACCCAGTGCGGTCGCGCGGGACGCGAGGTGGGCGGCGAAGTCGAGAATGCCGCCCACCGGGTCCTCGCGGTCGGTGGGCCATGACTCGGTGAGCAGGATTTCGGAGTCCTGGGTGAGGGCGGCCTTCATGGAGGTGCCGCCCACGTCCAGGCCGATCAGGCTCACTTGATGGAGCCCGCGGTCAGGCCGCCGATCAGATACCGCTCGACGAAGATGAACAGGATGACGACCGGGATGATCGCGATCAGGGACGCGGCGAAAAGGTACTGCCAGTGCGCCTGGTACTGGGTGACGAAGGACGGGATTCCGACCGTCAGCGGGCGGCGGTCCGGGGACGCGGTGACGGTCAGGGCGACGATGTACTCGTTCCACGCCGCGATGAACGTGTAGACGACGGCGGTGACCACTCCCGGCATGGAAATGGGGAGGGTGACGCGGGTGAGGGCGCCCATGCGGCCCGCGCCGTCCAGGAAGGCTGCCTCTTCCAGCTCCTTCGGGATGCTGGAGAAGTAGCCGTGCAGGATCCAGACGCAGAACGGCAGGTTGAACGCCGCGTTCACCAGGATGAGCGACATCAGGGTGTCGGTCAGGTTCAGCGCGACCATTTCCCGGTAGATGCCGATGACGAGCGCGGTCGGCGCGAACATCTGCGTGACCAGGACGAGCAGCAGGAACGCCCCGCGCCCCCGGAAGCGGTTGCGGGCCGTGTAGTACGCGGCCGGCAGCGCGCAGGCGAGGGTCACCAGGGTGGCGGCGGCCGCGACGGTGAGGGAGACCCGCAGGTACGTCCAGACGGGGGCGGCCGACCAGACGTCGACGAAGTTCGACCACGTCCACTGGGAGGGCAGGTAGGTGCCCGGGGACTCCGTCAGCTCGCGCTCGGGCTTGAGCGCGGTGAAGAACATCTGCAGGTACGGCACCAGGAAGGCCAGTGCCACCAGCCAGCCGACGCCCGCGAGGATGACCTTTCGCGTTCGGCGGGAGGCGCGGACGGCCGCGCCCTCCGACGCGTCACCCGACGCCCCCTCGGCCCCCTCCTCGCGCGCACTGCTCTTGCGCATGGGCGCGGGGTCCTCGGGCAGAGCGCCCTCTTCCTCCGCGGCACGGCCGGTCATCGGATCTCCTCACGCCAGCGGGCGGCCCGCAGGTACAGCAGCACCATCACCAGGATCAGGACGAAGTTGACGACCGCCATCGCGCCGGACTCGCCGACGTTCTGGTCGTAGAAGGCGAGTTTGTACATGAACGTGGTGGTGGTGTCGGTCTTGTGGCCGGGCCCGCCGCCGGTCATCGCCCAGATGATCGGGAAGCTGTTGAAGACGTTGATCACGTTGATGATCGAGGCGATGAGGACGGCCGGGCGCAGCAGCGGGAGGGTGATCCCGAAGTAGGTGCGGAGGTGGCCGGCGCCGTCGACGCGGGCGGCCTCGTACACGTCCGACGGGATGGTCTGCAGCCCGGCGAGGATGACGAACGACGTGAACGGCAGCGACACGAACACCGCGACCCACATCATCCACAGCATCGCCTGGGTCGGGTGGGCCAGCCAGTTCACCGGCTCGTCGATCACGTGCAGGTCGAGCAGGACGCGGTTCACGATGCCGGAGTAGTTGTCCAGCATCCACTTCCAAATCAGCGCCGTCATCAGCACCGACGCCGCCCACGGGACGATGACGGCCCAGCGGACGACGCGGCGGCCCGGGAAGCGGGCGTTCAGCAGCTGGCCGAGCGCGAGGGACAGCACCATCGTGACGACCACGACGCCGGCGACCCACAGCAGCGTCCGCAGCACGACGGGGATCAGGTCGTCCTCGCCGAACAGGTCGGTGTAGTTGCCGCCGCCCCGGTAGCCGAGCGTGACGCCGGACGAGCTGATCTTCTGCAGCGACGTCCGGACCATCTCGATCACCGGCCACAGCACGACGACCGCGATGAGGACGAGCGCCGGGCCGAGCCACAGCAGCGGGGTCAGCGCGCGTCCGGTCCGCCGGAGGAGGGAGGGGCGGGGGGCCGGGGAGGTGACGGCCCCCCGCTCCTTGGCCGTGGCGTCCTGCACTCAGCCGGCCTTCTCGGCGGTTTCCTGGATCTTCTCCAGGACCTTCTTCGGGTCCTCGTTCGCGACGGCGGTGCCGAGGTCCTGCTTCACCGCGCCGGCGACCGCCGACCACGCCGGGTTGGACGTGGGGGCGAACTTGGAGCTGGGCAGCGCGTCCACGAACTGCTTCATGTACGGGTCGGCGCTGAGCGCGTCACCGGCCGACTTCGTCACCGGGAGGAAGCCCTCGGTGGTGAGGAACTTCGAGGTGTTCTCCTTCTGGTAGAAGAAGTCGAGGAACTTCTTGATGGCCTCCTTGTTCTTGCCGTCGTCCTTCTTGAACGCGGCGAGGACGTCCATCACGCCGAGCGTGTTGTGCTCGGAGCCGCTCTTGCTCGGCAGCGGCGCGACGCCGAAGTTCAGGTCCTTGTTCACCGGGTCGATGAATCCGGCCTTGGTGAACGGCCCGCCGATGGCCATGCCGACCTTGCCCTGCGCGAACTGGTTGAACACCGTCTTGCGGTCGGTGGTCTCGGGGTTCGGCTGGGTCAGCCCGGACTTGTTGAGGTCCTTGAGGAAGGCGAGGGTGTCGATGTTGGCCTGCTGGTCGATCGCCCATTTCCCGGACGAGTCGACCCAGCCGCCGCCGTTGTTCATCGCCCACGAGTAGAACTCGGCCTGCGACTCCTCGGGGCCGAGCGGCAGCCCGTAGCCGATCGCGCCGGCCTTCTTCACCTTCTCCGCGCCGGCCTTCACCTCGTCCCAGGTGGCGGGCGGGTCGGTGATGCCGGCCTTCTTGAACAGGTCCTTGTTGTAGAAGAGCAGGCGGGCGCTGGAGATGAACGGCAGGCCGTACTGGGTGCCGTTGTACTGGGCCTGCTCGACGAAGGTGGGCGTGAAGTCGCCGAGCGTCGCGGGCGACAGCACCTCGGACGCCTTGTAGATGAGGCCGTCGCGGGCGAAGTCGGAGAACGCGTTGTAGTTCAGGATGTCGGGGACCTGCTTGGTCTGGACGTAGGTCTTGACCTTGGCGTCCATCTGGGTCCAGTCGACCATCTCCAGGTTGACCTTGTACCCCGAGTTCTTGGCCTCGAAGTCCTTGATCAGTGCGTCCCAGTAGGGCTTGGTGTTGTCGTCGTAGATCGCGGCGACGAACTTGATGGTCTTGCCGTCGGAGTCTCCGCCCGACGAGCTGCCCTTGCCGCATCCGCTGACGCCGAGCGCGACGGTCAGGCCCGCCGCGACGACGCCCATGAGGTGCCGTTTCATCTGTCCTCGCCTCTCCGGCTTTCGCGCGTGCAAAATAGTGCTCGATGGGATGGCCCAGCGAGCACAATCGCGCGTGGTGGGGTCGAAGATAAACACCGGTCCGTACCAGTTCAAGAGGCGCATTACTCACGAGTCTCAACCGTTACGCGGCCCCGGAGCCGCGCGGAGTGGACGCCGTTCTGGTCTGGTGTTCACGCTGGGGTGGTCTATACGGCCCCGCCCGAAGCCTCGCGAATGCTCACGCTGGGTGATCGCCGCTCCGTCCTGATGCGGCCATCGGCGCCCCCGTCCCGGCGGGCTCCGTGCCCTCTGGCGGTCAGGGACGCCTTGGTCTTGGCCTGCGGCCTGTTTTGCCCGGTATTGACCGGGTAACCCCGGGGCCTATCCGACTGGACGGCCAGGTGGAGGCGAGGTGGACACGACATGAAGACCCGGTCCGGCCCGGGCACCGGCGCCGCGGCCGGCACCGCCGTCGGCGTCGCGGCGGGGGCCGGCGCGGTGGCGGCCGCGCTGTCGGCCCGGCGTCTCGGCCGCCGCGCGCTGCGCGGGGTGGTGCGCAGGGTCGAGCGGCGGCTCGAGCGCGGGACCCGGGGCCTCATCGAGCGGGCGGAGCAGGCGGGCCCGCTCGGCAAGGCGGCGGTGGCGGGGATCGCGGCCCTGCGGAACGGCAAGTCCCCGTTCCGCGCGCTGCTGACCTTCGGCTGGACGGCCCTGAAGGAGACCCTCGCCCGCATCTTCGGGCGCGGGCGGGGACGCAAGCCCACCAACATCGTCGAGCAGACCGACATCGGTGCGCCGCGCCGGCTGGTCTACGACCAGTGGACGCGGTTCCAGGACTACCCGTCCTTCATGAAGAAGGTCATCAGCGTCGAGCAGGCCGACGAGACGAAGCTGAACTGGAAGGCGAAGATCTTCTGGTCGGCGCGGACGTGGGAGTCCACCATCGTCGAGCAGGTCCCGGACGAGCACATCGTCTGGCGGTCCAAGGGGCCGAAGGGCCATGTGAACGGGGCGGTCAGCTTCCACGAGCTGTCCCCGGACCTGACCCGCGTCCTGGTCGTCCTCGAATACCACCCGGCCGGCCTGTTCGAGCGGACCGGCAACCTCTGGCGCGCGCAGGGCCGCCGGGCGCGGCTGGAGCTCAAGCACTTCCGCCGGCACGTGATGACGCATTCGCTGACCAGACCCGACGAGGTGGAGGGCTGGCGCGGCGAGATCCGCGACGGCGAGATCGTCTCCTCCCCGGGCTGACCGGCTCCCCCACGCCCCGACCCAGACGACCGACCCAGACGACTGACCTACACGACCTGCACGACCTGCACGACCTGCACGACCTGCACGACCTGTACGAACTGACCCAGACGACGACCGAGATCCAACTGATCAACTCGAGTGAGGTAGCACCATGGCACGCGGAATCCTGACCGGCGGATCGCCCGTCGGACAGATCGCCAAACGGCTTCCGGGCGGGCGGCGCAGCCGCGTTCCCGTCCTGGGCCGTGTCACCAAGAGCATCCCGAAGGCCCTTCCGAAGAGCCTGCCGGGCGGGCGGACCACCGGCGCGGCGGGCGGCGTCCTGCTCGGCGCCGGCGCGGCCGTCGCGGCGAGCCGCGCGCTCGCCGGGCGCCGCGGCGAGCAGAGCGGTAACCCCTCCGAGGCCGAGGAGAAGGACACCGCCCCGAAGGGCACGGCGAAGGACACGGCGGAGGACGACGAGAAGAACATGGCGAAGGACGGCGGCAAGAGCGGCGGCAAGGGCAGCGAGAAGAGCGCCCCGAAGGCCGAGGCCGGCGACAGCGGCAGCAACGGGCAGGGCGTTCTCGGCCGGCTCAAGGACACCGTCGGCGGCGCCCTCCCCGGCGGCGGCGGGGACGACGCCGAGGGCGACGGGAAGAAGAGCGGCAAGGGCGGCGGCGGTGGCGGCAAGAAGGTGAAGGTCACCAACATCGTCGAGCACATCGACATCGGTGCGCCGCGCCGGCTGGTCTACGACCAGTGGACGCAGTTCCAGGACTACCCGTCCTTCATGAAGAAGGTCATCAATGTCGAGCAGGCCGACGAGACGAAGCTGAACTGGAAGGCGAAGATCTTCTGGTCGGCGCGGACGTGGGAGTCCACGATCGTCGAGCAGGTCCCGGACGAGCACATCGTCTGGCGGTCGAAGGGCCCGAAGGGGCACGTGGACGGGACGGTCAGCTTCCATGAGCTCTCTCCGAACCTGACCCGCGTCCTGGTCGTCCTGGAGTACCACCCGCAGGGCTTCATGGAGCGGACCGGCAACATCTGGCGCGCGCAGGGCCGCCGGGCGCGGCTGGAGCTCAAGCACTTCCGCCGCTACGTGATGACGCAGTCGCTCACCCGCGCCGACGAGATCGAGGGCTGGCGCGGCGAGATCCGCGACGGCGAGGTCGTCCGGACGCACGAGGACGCGATCGCCGACGAGGACTCCGCCAGCTCCGGCAAGTCCGAGAAGACCGACAAGACGGAGAAGACGGAGAAGGCCGACCAGGCGGAGAGCGCGGAGAAGTCCGAGAAGAAGCCCGCCAAGGGCCGGAACGGCTCCAGCACCAAGTCCAAGGACACCGAGAAGGAGTACGAGGAGGTCTGACCGCCGGGACACGCCTCCCGGCGGCGCCCGGCGGCCCCCGGCTCATCCGCTGAGCTCAGCGGATGAGCCGGGCCAGCTCGACGCGCGACCGGATCCCGAGCCGGGTGAAGACGTTGCGGAGATGGTGGTCGATCGTCCGCGGGCTGAGCAGCAGCCGCGCCGCGATCTCCCGGTTGGTGGCGCCCTCGGCCGCCATCCGGGCGATGTGCGCCTGCTGCGCGGTGAGCGTGCCGAATCCGCTCGCCGCGCGCGGGGCCGCGGAGCCGGGGGACCGCGTGCCGCCCGTCCCCGCCGTCCCCCGTTCGGGGACGGGCGGCACGGCCGCCGGGGGCGCGACCGTCTCCCCGGCGGCGCGCAGCTCCGCCCGCGCCTGCGCGGTCCACGGGACGGCGCCGTACCGCTCGAAGATCCGTAGTGCGGCGCGCAGGTGGGCGCGGGCCGCGCGGGGCCGCCGGCCGCGCCGCAGCCGGTGGCCGAACAGCAGCTCCGTGCGGGCGAGGTCGAACACCGCACCGGCGGCCTCGTGCAGGCGCAGCGCCTCGGTGAAGTGCTCCTCGGCGTCGGCGTCCCGCTCGGCGAGCAGCGCGCGGCACCGGCGGTTCAGCGCCTCCCGCCCGGGAGCGCCGTTCAGCCCGGCGGCCCGGCGGGGCCCGTCGGCGGTGCCCATGCCCTCCGTCCAGGCGCGGAACCGCTCGTAGGCGCGGGCGGCCTCCTCGTGCTCGCCGGTGCGAACGAGCGCCTCGACCAGGTGCGGGACGGCGAACAGCCGCGCCGGGAGGTGCGCGAGCCCGGCGCCGCCCGGCAGCCGCAGCCGGGCGGCGGCGTCGGCGGGGCGGTCGGCGGCGAGGTCCAGGCAGGCGGGCGCCCACGACCCGAACGCGGCGGCGCGGGTGCGGCCGCGCAGGTCCGCGGTGCCGGTGAGCGGCGCCAGCCGCGCGGTCGCGGCGGCGGCGTCGCCGTTGAACGCGGCGGTGAGCGCGAGCGTGGCGAGCTGCTCGGTGGCGTGGCCGTGCAGCCGGGTCGCGCGGGCGAGGCGCAGCCCGTCGTGGCAGGCGGTGATCGGCCCCGGCGGGTGCCCGAGGAGCGCCTCGCACCGCCCGGCGACGAGCAGCGCGTACGACTCGGCGGGCGCGTCGCCGAGCCGCCGGGCGGACGTGGCGGCCTCGGCGGTGAGGTTGCGGGTGCGCGGCGCGTCCCCGAGCGCGAACGCGGCGAGCGCCGCCCACACCAGCGCCGGCGGGTCGGCGATGCCCGCGCCGAGCCGGACGGCGGTGCCGAGCAGGTCCGCCGCCTCCCGGTACCGGCCGCGGACCATCGCCGCCATGCCGCCGAGGTGCGCCAGCATCAGCTCGCCCCGGGCGCCGCCGGGACGCGTCGGAGAGGAGGGCGGCGACGCGGGGGCGGGCAGCGACGCCGCCCGGTCGGCGATCTCCAGATAGGCGTGGGTGTCCCCGGCGGCGTCGGCGGCCTCGGCGGCCCACATCAGCGCGTCCAGGGCCGCCTGGGCGTCGTCGCCCGCGAGCCGTTCGGCCGCGTCCCGCAGCACGGGCACCGCCGCCGCGGGGGTGCCCGCCGCGACCTCGATCTCGCCGCGCAGCAGGGCGGCGCGGGCGGCGCTCGTCCCGTCGCACGCGGGCGGCCGGACCTGCCGGAGCATCGCGCGGGCCCGCCGGGACCGGCCGCTCGCCCAGGCGTCGCCGGCGGCGGCGAGGAACCGGCCGGTGCGGTCGCCGTGCTCGACGGTGAGCGTCGCGGCCCGCTGCCAGAGCCGCCACGAGTCGGCGTAGCGGCCCGCGCGCCGGCAGGCCGCCGCGGCGTCGGCGAGCTCGGCGGCGAGCGCGTCGTCGGGTTCGCCGGCGACGGCCGCGCGGTGCCAGAGCCGCCGGGGCCGCTGCCAGTCCTGGACGAGGACCTCGGCGAGCAGCGCGTGCGCGTCCTGCCGTTCCGCGCGGGACGCGTCCGCCCACAGCGACGACCGGACGAGCCGGTTGCGGACCGCGACGCCCTCGCCCTCGAACCGCAGCAGCCCCGAGTCGCGGGCCGCGTCGAGGTCGGCGGGTTCGATGCCGTCCAGCCGGGTCGCCCGCGCCAGGGTCGCGGCGCCGAGCCACTCCTCGGCCACCGCCATCAGCACGAGCCGCCGCGCCCCGGCGGGGAGCCGCAGGTGGCGGCGCCGGAAGCGGGCGCGCAGCGAGCTGGAGGCGGGGAGCGCGCGCGGCGGCGGCGCCGCGCCGGACAGCTGCCCGGGTGTCAGCGCGGCGGCCAGCTCCCGGATCGCCAGGGGCCGTCCGCACGCCAGGTCGACGACCTCCTCGGCGAGGTCGCCCTCCCCGGCGCCCGCCGTACCGGCCCCGCCCGCGCCGCGGCCGCCTGCGCCCGTGTCCCCGCTCAGCGCGTCCTGGAGCACGCGGCGGCTCGCCTCCTCGGCGAGCGGCGCGAGCCGCATCCGCGGGATCCCCGCCAGAGCGCCCGCGCCCGCGTCCCCCGCCTCGTCCCCGTCCCCGTCTCGGGCTGTGTCGCCGTCGGCGGTTCCGGGGGCGCCGGTGCGGTCGTCGCGAACGGCGAACAGCACCGCGACCGGCTCGTCCTGCACGCGGCGCGCCGCGAACGCCAGCACCTCCAGCGAGCCGCGGTCGAGCCGGTGCGCGTCGTCCGCCCAGCACAGCACCGGGCCCTTCCGCGCGGCCAGGCTCAGCAGCTCGCACACCGCCGTGTAGAGGACGAACGGCGCGGCGCTCGGCGCCCCGTCCATGATCGTGCCGAGCGCGCCGCGGTGCGCGGGCGGGAGCTCGGCGATCTCGGCGGCGAGCGGCCGCAGCAGCCGGTGCAGGCCCGCGTAGCGGACGCCGGTCTCCCCGGGGACGCCGGTGGTCCCGAACGTCCGGAAGTCCTCTCCGGCCCTGCGGACGGCGGCCTCCAGCAGCGCGGTCCGGCCGATGCCGGCGTCCCCGGCGATGGTCAGCGCGCCGCCCCGCCCGCCGCGGGCCCGGTCGAGCATCGCCTCGATCGCCTGGAGTTCGCGCTCGCGTCCGTGCAGCTCGGTCCGGGACAGGGGCAAGGGCAGGGGCAGAGCCGGAGACGGGGACAGGGGGCGGGGAAGGGGGTGGGAGCGGGAGTGGGAGTGGGGCTCGGGATGGGGGTGGGTCATGCCGGTCCCTCCTCATCGGGGAACTGCCCTCGGCTGGGCGCCGTAGGAGGCTCCTCTATTGGACGGGGTCTCAAAAGGGAAGGGGACCATAGGTGAGCACGGTCACCCGCCGGCGGTCCAGAGCCCGCCTCCGTTTCGTGGCCCCGGCGCAATCCGGACGCGCCCCCGTTGTGAGCCCGCACAGTCTGGGCGCCCCGCGATGGCCCGCAGGCGCCCGCGATGGCACGATGAGGCCCCCGCGTTGTGCTGGAGGTGGCCCGCGATGACGGCAGGAAGGTCCGCGGCGGCGGAGGGGACGGCGGAGCGGCGGCCCGATCTGGCCGGCCCGGCCGACGGCGACCGGACCATCATGCGCAAGGCCGTGCTGCGGCTGTCGGACCGGCTCCCGGACCTCGCCGACCGGCTCACCGCCGAGATCCTGTCCGGCGACCGGGGCGACCGCGACGACGCGTTCCGCCACGACGTGTGGGAGATGTGCCACACCGGGCTCGGGCACGGGTTCCGGACGATCCTCGAACCGGGACGGGGCCGCGCCGACCTGGACTGGGCGCGCCGGCTCGGGCAGCGCCGCGCGCACCAGGGGCAGCCCCTCGACCAGCTGCTGCGCTCCTACCGGCTCGCCGGGCGGGTGTTCTGGGAGGCGGTCGTCGAGGTCGTCGGGCAGCACGACCCGGAGAACGTCCCGGCGCTGATCCGGCAGGCGACCCGCACCTGGGACACCATCGACCAGCAGTCCGGCGCCGCCGCGGCCGCCTACCACCGCACCGAGCTGGCGCTCGCGCGGCGCAGCGAGGAGCGGGTCCAGGCGATCGTGGACGCGCTGCTCGACGGGCAGGGCGCCGACGGCGGGCTGCTCGCGACGGCGACGTCCGTGCTGGGGCTGCCCGTCACGGGCCGGTACGCGGTCGTGATGCTGGGCGCCGAGTGCGGCTTCGGCGACGGCGTGGACCGGCGCCCCGCCGACACCGGCGGCATGCGGTTCATCTGGCGGCTGCGCACGGACGCGCAGGTGGCGCTGGTCGCGCTCGGCACCGCCTGCCTGGACGACCTGGTCGCCGCCGTCCGCCCCTACGCGCGCTCGCACGCCGGGGTGAGCCCGGTCGTCGGGTCGCTCGCCGAGCTGGGCGGCGCCCGCTGGTTCGCCGAGCTGGCGCTGCGCACCTGCCGCGGCCCCGGCAACCAGATCGCCCGGCTGGACCGCCGCCTCCCGGACGCGCTCGTGCTGTCCCAGCCGCGCCTCGCCGGCCGGCTCGGGCATGTCGCGCTCGGCGGCCTCGGCGAGGTCGATCCCGGGTTCCGCGACGTCCTGCTGACCACGCTGGAGACCTGGCTGGAGTGCGACGGCTCCGCGGCCCGCGCGGCCGACCGGCTGTTCTGCCACCGCAACACCGTCCTCAACCGGCTCCGCAAGATCGAGCAGCTCACCGGGCGGACGCTCACCCGTCCCGGCGACCTCGTCGAGCTGTCCCTCGCGCTCAGCGCGCTGCGGCTGCACGGCGCGGAGGGCGGCGCCGACGACGACATGGCCGGGCCGCCCGTGCGGGGAGGCAACGGGCGGCCCAGCCGGTAGGGGGAGCCCCGGGGTGCTGCGGGGCCGGGGCTCGGAGTCCCGGGTCAGGAGTTCGGGCAGGTGTCCCGGTACTCGGAGATGTTCAGGTCGCGGCCGGGCGGCGGGCACAGGAACTGGTCGTAGCGGGTGTCGTTGTCGATGTACCGCTTGAGCCAGGAGATGCTGTACTTCGCGATCGTCGTGTTCGAGATGTTCGGCGCGAAGTGGCTGGCGCCGTTCAGCTCCAGGTACGCCTTCTCCGACGCGGCCGGGATGCTGTTGTAGAACGGCTCGGAGTGCGTGGCGACCGGCGCGATCGTGTCCGCCTCCGCGCCGATGATCATCGTGGGGACGCGCACGTTCGAGAAGTTCTTCTGCAGGTCCCACGGGGTGAGCGGGATCGCGGCCTGGAGTGACGGGCGGTCCTCGGCGGCCTCCAGCGTCCCGCCGCCGCCCATGGAGTGGCCCATCACGCCGAGCCGGGTCGCGTCGATCCGGGTCCGGACGCTGCTGCGCTGGGTGAGGTAGTCGAGCGCGGCCAGCAGCTGCCGGGAGCGGCTGTCCGGCTGGTCGAGCCGGGTGTTGGTGTCGATCGTGAAGATCACGAAGCCCTGGGAGGCCAGCCGCGGGCCGAGCCAGGCCATGCTGCTCTGGTCGGCGGTGAAGCCGGGCGCGACCGCGACCGCGCCGAACGTCCCCTCGGCGGTGCTGGTCGGGTAGTAGATCGTCCCGCCGCCGAAGCCGGTGACGCTCAGCGACGACACGCTGGTCTGGGACGTCGCGAACGGGCCGCGCAGCGCCTCGATGCTGCTCACGGTCGGGGCGGGCCCGCGCTCGTAGGGGTTGTCGGCCGCGTGCGCGGCGGTCTGCGCGGCGGCCTGCGGGACGGCGAGCGCGCCGGCGGTGAGGGCGGCGGCGAGCAGGGTCTTCGCCGTCCGGCCGGGGGCGCGCCTGGGGATGGATCGCACGTCGGATCGCTCCTTCGGGGGGAGGAGCCGGGAGCCGGCTCCCCGGAAACGGGGGCGGAGCCGGGGGACCGGCTCCGGGTAGCGCACATTCTCGGCGCGCGTCCCGGCTCCCGGCATCGGCGAAATCGCCGGTCATTCCGGGACGGCGGCCCTGACCAGCCGGAAGTGGTCGAAGGGGCGCAGCGCGTCCGCCCGCCGCCAGGTCCCCGGCGGCACGGCGCGGCGGGGCTGAGCGGACGCTCTCAGCGGGCTGACAGCGTTCTGCCAGGCCGCCGCCGGAGGCTCGTCCCGGAAGGGAGAAACACCATGATCGACGTCCTCATCATCGGAGCTGGCCCGACCGGCCTGACCCTCGCGGTGGACCTCGCCCGGCGCGGCGTCAGCCACCGGATCATCGACCCCGGCGCCCGCACCGGCTCGCGCGGCAAGGGCCTCCAGCCGCGCACGCTGGAGGTCTTCGACGACCTCGGGGTGATCGGCGCGATCCGCGCGGCGGGCGCCGTGTACCCGCCGATCCGCGCCTACGCGGGAAGCGAGGTCGTGTGGGAGGGGCGGATGAGCGAGCCCAAGGCCGCGACGGCCGCCGTCCCGTACCCGATCGTCCTGATGGTGCCGCAGTGGCGCACCGAGGAGATCCTCCGCGACCGCCTCGCGGACCTGGGCGGACGGGTGGAGCGGGGCGAACTCGCCGCCTTCACCCAGGACGCCGACGGGGTCACCGCCACCCTCGCGGACGGCGGCACCGTCCGCGCCGCCTACCTCGTCGGGGCCGACGGGGGCCGCAGCACCGTCCGCAAGACCCTCGGCATCGGGTTCGGCGGCGAGACCCGCGACGAGGAGCGCATGCTGATCGGCGACGTCCGGACCGCCGACCTCGACCGGGAGCACTGGCACACCTGGGCCGACATGGCGACGCAGTCCCTGCGCCTCGGCCTGTGCCCGCTCCCCGGGACGGACGACTTCCAGTTCACCGCCCCGATCGCACCGGACGAGGACCCCGAGCTCACCCTCGCCACCTACCAGAAGACGCTGGAGGCGGCGACGGGCCGCACCGACGTCCGGCTGACGGACCTGACCTGGAGCTCCATCTACCGGGTCAACATCCGGATGGCCGAACGCTTCCGCGCCGGCCGCGTCTTCCTGGCCGGCGACGCCGCCCACGTCCACTCCCCGGCGGGCGGGCAGGGTCTCAACACCGGCGTCCAGGACGCCTACAACCTCGGCTGGAAACTGGCCGCGGTCATGGACGGCGCGCCCGCGTCCCTCCTGGACACCTACGAGGAGGAGCGGCTGCCCGTCGCCGCCGGGGTCCTCGGCATCAGCACGGCCCTGTACCGGAAGGCGGTCGAGGGTCAGGCGGACGCGCACCGGCGCGGTGAGGAGACCCAGCAGCTCCTCCTCGGCTACCCCGACAGCTCGCTCTCGGACGGCCCGCTCGGCGGCACCCGCGCCCAGGACGGCGTCCTGCACGGGAAGGACGGCGCCCGGCACCGCGTCCACGACCTGCTCCGCGGCCCCCACCTGACCGTGCTCGGCTTCGACGCGGGCTCGTCCGGCACGCGGTTTGCGCATTCCGGTGTCCGCGTCTTCATGATCGGGGACACGGGCGACTACCAGGACCCGGACGGCGAGGTCCGCGCCGCCTACGCCCCCGGCGGTGCGGCCCTGAGCCTCGTCCGTCCGGACGGCTACATCGCCTGCACGGGCGACGCCGACACGATCCGCGCCCACCTGGGCCGCCTCGGCCCCACGGCATGACGACCGGCGGCGGGGCATGACGACCGGCGGCGGGGCATGACGACCGGCGGCGGGGCGTCCGGGCGACCCATAGGATCGGGGCCCGAGCGTCCCCGCCGACCGTCCCGCCGACCGGAGCAGGCCCCACCGATGACGAATGCCGAGCAGCAGGAAGATCCGCTGGAGGCGGTGCGCGTGCTGCGGGCCGAGTTCGGCATCGACGCCCGGCGCATCGACCAGGTCGGGCGGCTGCTGGCCGCCGGTGACTTCCGCACCGTCGAGGACGTCGTCGCCGCCACCGGGACATCGCGGCGGACGGTCGAAGCGGTCTTCCGGGCCCTGGAGCCGGACCTCGAAACGTCCGGCGGCGGCAAGCGCATCGCACGGCGGAACGCCGCCGCGTACCGCGACGTGTTCGGTGAGCGCGAGCCGTTCGGGGCCCGCGACCCGTGGGCGGAGTCCGCGCGCCGCGACCCGGCGGCCGTCGCCGCGGCGGAGGCGCTGATCAATGCGGCGCCGCCGCCCGTGCAGGCGCTCGACCATGTGCCCGCCACCGCCGAGACCGTGGTCAAGCGGGCCCGCTTCATGCTGGACGGCTTCGACCTGACCGGCGCGCACGCCCTGTTCGTCGGTGACCACGACCTGACCTCGCTCGGCCTCTTCCTCGCGGGCGGGGCGCCGGGCCTGCGGGCGAGCGTCGTGGACGTCGACGAGCGGCTGCTGGAGTTCATCGACACGGAGGCGGCGCGGCGCGGCTGGGACGTCCGGTGCCACTTCGCCGATCTGCGGCTCGGGCTGCCCGCCGTGCTGCGCGAGTCCGCCGACCTGGTGTTCACCGACCCGCCGTACACCCCGGACGGCGTCCAGTTGTTCGTGGCCCGGGGCCTCCAGGGGCTCCGGGACCACCGCAACGGCCGGGTGCTGCTGGCCTACGGGTACGGGGAGCGGCAGCCGGCGCTGGGGCTCGCCGTCCAGAAGGCGCTGAACCCGCTGCATCTCGCCTACGAGGCGATGCTGCCGAATTTCAACCGGTACACCGGCGCGCAGGCGGTCGGCAGCGCCGCCGCGCTGTACGTGCTGCGCCCCACCCGCCGGACGGACGCCGCCGCCAGGTCCGCCGCGGACGATCCCCGCACCGCCATGTACACCCACGGCGCCCAGTCCGTCGAGGCCGGCGGCGGCCTGAGCGCCGAGTCGGCCGCCCACGTCCTCGAACTCGGCGCGGACCCCGCCGACAAGACGCTCCTGGCCGGTGCCGACTGGCCCAAGGACGTCCCGGGCCGCCGTATCGCGCTGCCCGCGTTCCTCGGCGCGCCGCTGCCCAGGAGCCTGCAAGACCACGGGACCGTGCTGGTCAACCTCTACCCGGGGTTCGGTGCGTCGGCGGTGCGGGCGCTGCTGGCGGCCAACGCGCCAAGAGCGGGGCTCGTGTGCCGTGACGACCTTCCCTTCCTGCGGGACGAGGCGGGGCAGCGGGAGTTCGCCCGCCTCATCGGGCCCAAGTACCGGATCGTCCGGTGGCTGCGCGGCACGCCCGGCCCCGGGCAGGCCCTCGTCCTCGCGGAACGGGCCCGGCCGGACGAGCGGTCCGGCGCCGCGCGCGTCCTCGGCTTCATGTACGCGCGGGCGCACGGGAAGCTCGGCAACGGCTGGCGGGAAGGGCTCATCGCGCTGCGGAAGGCCGCCGGCGGGACGCTCACCAAGGGCGAGGCCCGCGCCGCCATCGAGGCGTCCGCGAGCCGCCCGGACCTGCTGGAGCGCTCCCTGATGGACCTGCCGCTCCACCTCTTCGCCGTCCTCGAACGGGACGTCGAACGCTCGGTCGCGGCCCTTCCGGAGCAGCCGTCCTCCTGACCGGCGGCCCGCCTGATCAGGCGAATGGCCCGCCTGATCAGGCGCGGGTCCTGACCGTTCCGCCGTTGGTGAGCAGGATCTGCCCGACGAGCATGGGCAGCCGCTCGTCGGCGAGGAACGCGACCGCCGCCGCGATCTCGTCGGGGGTCGCGATGCGGCCCAGCGGCACCCGCTCCTCCTCCCGCCTGCGGAACTCCTCGTCGGCCACGGCGGTGCGCTCCGCGGCGTCCAGCAGCCACGGCGTGTCGATCACGCTCGGCGCGATCGCGTTCACCGCGATGCCGAGCGGAGCCAGTTCCCGGCCGAGCGCCTTGGTGAGCGCGATGATCCCGGCCTTCGCGGCGGACCAGGCGGTCGCCTCCGGCTTGCCGACCAGGCCGCTCTCGGCCGCGACCAGCACCATCCGGCCCCCGCCGCGGTCCACCATCCCCGGCATGACGGCCTGCGCGCACGCGAACGTCCCGCCGAGGTCGACGTCGATCACCCGCCACCAGTCGTCCGGGTCGTGGTCGGTGAGCGGGCCGGTGGCGAGGTGCGCGGCCCCGGCGACCAGGATCCCGATGTCGGTGCCGGTCTGCCGCTCCACCTCCTCGACCATGGCGGCGACCGCCTCCGGGTCGGCGACGTCGGCGGGCGCGGCGATGCCGTCCAGTTCGGCGGCGAGCTCCGCCACGTCCCGGTCCGGGCGGTCGTTGAGCGCGACGCGGTGGCCGCCCGCGGCGAGCCGCCGCGCGACCGCCGTGCCGAGCCCGCCGGCCGCCCCCGTCACCAGCGCGACCGCCATCAGATCACCGTCCCGGAGTTGGGGGAGAGGACCTCCCCGGCGCAGAACGTCCCCTCCTCGATCAGGTACGCGCCGGCGATCGCGACCTCCTCCGGCGTCGTGAGCCGCCCGGTCGGCACCGTCTGCAGGTACGCGGGCCGCCGCCAGGGCGAGTTGGGCCGCAGCATCGCGGAGTCGGTCGGGCCGGGGGCCAGCGCGTTCACCCGCACCCCGGACGGCGCCAGCTCCGCCGCCAGCGACCGGACGAGCCCGATCATCGCGCCCTTGGCCGCGATGTAGTGCGCCTCGCCGTCCCCGCCGCCGATCGCCAGCGCGGACGACACCCCGACCACGGCCCCCCGTCCCCGCCGCACCATGCCCGGGGTCACGGCCCGGCACATGTTCGCCATGCCGCCGAGGTGGACCCGCAGCATCCGCCGCCAGTCCGCCCAGGCGATGTCGGACACCGGGACGATCGCGTAGTGCCCGGCCGCGAACACCGCGGCCTCGATCGGGCCCAGCTCCCGCTCGACCCGCCGGACGGCGGCGTGCACCTGCTCGGGGGCGGCGACGTCCACGCCCACGCTGTGGTCGGCGTCCGCCGCCGGGGCGAGGTCCAGGCCCGCCGTCCGCCAGCCGCGGCCGGCGAACTCCCGCACCATCGCGGAGCCGATCCCCCCGGCCGCGCCGGTGACGAGTGCGACGCGCTCGCGCATCAGATCACCTCGAATCGCTCCGAAGATTCCAGGCAATCCCGACATCGGCGCAGGTGGCAAGGCCGTGGGGGTTTTGTTGGACGAACGCACGACGGCACGCCCGGAACGTCGTGCCCTTCTCCAACGCACGGTCTTCCCCAAATCACGGTCACGTGCCTCGGCCACCCCGCGCCCGGGTGAGAAGGTGAAAGTGTGACCAGCGATTCCGCAGTGCCGTACGGCACCGTCCGGCAGCTCCTGGAAGTGCCGAGGTTCCGGCTGCGCCTGGTCGCCGGCGAGGGCGGTCTCGACCGGCCGGTCCGCTGGGCGCACTCCACCGAGCTCCTCGACCCCGGGCCCTACCTGCGCGGCGGCGAGATCGTCCTGACCGCGGGCGCGTCGCTGCGCGACCCGGGCGCCTGCGCCGCCTTCGCCGAGTCGGTCAAGGCGGGACGGGCGAGCGTGATCGGCTACGGCGTCGGCGACGTGACCGACGACGTCCCGGAGGCGCTGCGGGACGCCTGCGCCCGGCTCGGCCTGCCGCTGGTCGAGGTGCCCGCCGAGGTGCCGTTCGTCAGCTTCACCGAGTGGTTCGCCGAGCGGGACGCCTCCACCCGCGACGAGCGCTACGAGCGGGAGGAGACCGGGCGGCTGCTGCGCATGATCCGGCAGGGCCACGCGTCGGCCGAGGTGCTGCGCGAGCGGATCGACGACGCCGGCCTCGACCCGGGCGCGCTGCTGGTGATCGCGATGGAGGGCGTCGACGAGGAGCTGCCCGGCGTCCTCGGCCTGGACGACGGGACCACGCTGCTCATCACCAACGACGCGCACGCCTGGTCCGAGCCGGCCGGCATCGGCAGCCCCGGCCCGCTCGATCACCTGCCGGTGTCGCTCGCCGAGAGCCTCGCCGGGCTGGACGCCGCGCGCCGCAGCGGCGGCGTGGTGCACGCCGCCGACCTCGCCACGTTCCAGGCGCTGCTCGGCCGGCTCGAACACGACCAGCTGACCCCGTTCGTCGAGCAGATCGCCCGCCCGCTGAAGGAGTACGACACCGCGCACGGCACCCGGCTGATCGAGACGCTCCGCACCTTCATCGACATGGGCGGCGCGGTCGGCGCCGCGTCCCGAGCCCTCTTCCTCCACCCGAACACGCTCCGCCACCGCCTCGCCCGCATCGAGTCCCTCACCGGCTGCGACCCTCTCCGGTTCGAGGACCGCGTCGCCCTGGCGATAGCGGTCTGGGCCACCCGCTGAGCCGGTTAGGGACGTATTTTCCTGGGCGCCTTTGTTTCGTGTGTGTTGCCATTTCCTGATGGTGGGGTGCGGTGGCCGAGGGTTCTTTCTCCGCTTTCTTGTCGAACGTCCGCAGGGAGCCCTGCGGGGGTCTTGTGGAGGGGGCGCGGCGGCGGTGATCCTCACGAGCAGTACAAAAGCCGCTGAACGGTTCAGATCGCACGGAATTGGATGCCCGGCGGGTGCGGACGGCGTTCGGTGCGGACAGGGGAGGGTGGCCTTCATGTCGGCGATCACCCCGGTCGGAGCGGTGCGGGGATCGCGGCGGCGAAATTCCCGCTGGTCACTTCAGTCCCGTCCGCCGTTCTCCGGCGCGCCGGTCCCATGATCCCGTCCGGCGAAGGGCCGCTGACAATGTCCCGAATATGACCGCGGACAGGACCGTATTCGGCGTTCCCGGCCGCCCCGGGACGGACCGGTCTACGTTGGCAGCGCACGGAGCCGTCGCCCCCGAAGGAGCGTCTGACGATGACGAATGCGACCAGCGGCCCGGTCCAGGGATCGCAGGCGAAGATCAACACCGCCGTTCCGCAGTCCGCCCGGATCTGGAACTACTGGCTCGGCGGCACCGACAACTACGAGATCGACCGGGTCGCCGGCGACCAGTACGTCGCGCTGTACCCGGGGATCGTGCCGATCGCCCGCGCCGGGCGCTACTTCATGGACCGCGCGATCAGGTTCCTCGCCCTCGAACGCGGCGTCCGCCAGTTCATGGACTGCGGCACCGGGCTCCCGACCGTCGACAACACCCACGAGATGGCGCAGCGCGCCGCCCCGGACTCGCGCGTCGTTTACGTCGACAACGACCCGCTCGTCCTCGCGCACGCCCGCGCCCTGCTGACCGGCACGCCCGAGGGCCGCACCTCCTACATCGACTGCGACCTGCACGACCCCAAGACGATCATGGCTCGGGCGGCGGAGATCCTCGACCTGTCGCGGCCGGTCGGGCTGCTGCTGATCGGGGTGATGGGCCACATCGTCGACCCCGAGGAGGCGTACGGCGTGGTCCGCGGGCTGGTGGAGCCGCTGGCGTCCGGCAGCTACCTGATCCTGCACGACTCCACCGACCAGAACGAGGCGTTCAACGCCGCGCAGCGCGCCTACGACGCGACCGGCGCCATTCCGTTCCGGCTCCGCAGCCCGGAGTTCATCCGCGCCTATTTCGAAGGGCTGGAGATGGAGGAGCCGGGGCTCGTGACCAGCGGCGCGTGGCGGCCCGAACTCCCGGGGATGGAGGTCGAAGAACTTCCGACCCTGTGCGCGGTGGCGCGGAAACCCTGACGCCGGAGGGAGGTCGCTCACCGTTTCCTTCCCGCAGCACTGCGTGAAGCTATAGTGAGGGCGGTCAAGCCATCCCCCCGATGGGAGTCCCGTTGGCCTCCGTCACGAGCAACGGCGTCACCAGCAGCGGTATCACCGGCAGCGGCATTACCGGCGCGGCGGGCGCGGCAGGGAAACGGCCGGCGCGGGCGGCGCGCCCCTGCGGGGACCCGCTCGTCCCCCGGATGCTGCTCGGCAGGCGGCTGCGCGAGCTGCGCGACCGGTGCGGGCTCTCCCGGCGGGAGGCGGCCCGGCTCCTGCACGGGTCCGAATCGAAGATCGCCCGCCTGGAGGTGGGCAAGACCGGCTGCCGCCCGCGCGAGATCGCCCGGCTGCTGGCCGGGTACGACGCCGCCGAGGACGAGCGCACGACCCTGCTCGCCCTCGCCGAGCAGACGACGGCGCACGCCTGGTGGCACGACGACGCCGACATCCTCCCGCAGTGGGTGCGGCCGTACCTGAGCGCCGAGCAGGCCGCGAAGCTGGTCCGCACCTTCGAGGCCCAGTACGTCCCCGGCCTGCTCCAGACCGAGGAGTACGCCCGCGCGCTGATCGGCGGCGCCGCCTCCGCCTCGGGGGCCCCGGACGAGGACGACGTCGAGCGGCGGGTGGAGTTCCGGATGCGGCGGCAGCGCGTCCTGCGGCGCCGCCCGCGCCCGCTGAACCTGTGGGTCGTCCTCGACGAGCAGGCGCTGTGGCGGCCGATCGGCGGCCCGGAGACGATGCGCGGCCAGATCCGGCACATCATCGAGCTGTGCGGGCGGCCGAACGTCACCGTGCAGCTCGCCCCGCCCGGCATCAGCGGCCGGATCAGGGGCGACGGGCCGCTCACCCTCGTCCGGTTCCCGCAGCAGGGCCTCCAGGACATGGTCTACCTCGAACGCGCCGACCGCGCCCTGTACCCGACGCGGCGCGCGGAGATCGAGCGGCACTGGCACGACTTCAACACGCTGGTCACCGAGGCGGCGCCGCCCGAGCGGACCCCGCGAAGGCTCACCGAGCTGCTCGCCACCTTCTGACGCGCGACCCCGCTCAGCCGCGAACCGCTCAGCCGCGAACCACCGGCCGCGATCAACCGGGCCGACCACCCGGTGGGGCACCGACAGCGCACCTAAGCGGGCCGACATGGGCTCCCGCTGTCATGAAGTTACGCGAACATGAACATCCCGAGTTGAGTCTCCGGGATAGACGCATGACTCAACTCCAGTCCAACATAACGGAATGGGAAAAAGCGCTGACCAGCAGTGATCTCCGGGCCGGGTGCGCATATATTCCCGAGTGACCACTTCCGGCCCCTCTTCACGAATCCCGCATATTCGCGGGTCGCCCGGGGCGGTTCGGGGACGTACGTCACAGGGGCCTCACGATGGTCCATGTTTACCCGGGCCACCGCCCGGATATCGGGCATCGATGAACGCCCCGCGCCGCCGCCGCCCCGAAGGAACGCCATGTCCGTCAGCGAGCGTTTGTGGAACGAGACCGAGGAACGCCGCACCCGCCTCGAACTCCAATCCCGGGAGAACTTCCCGGTCGCCACCCGCCTGCTGCCCGCGCGCCACCGCGAGCATCTGCTGAACGTGTACGGCTACGCCCGGCTGGTCGACGACATCGGGGACGAGGCGCCGCCGGACGAGCGCGCCGGGCTGCTCGACCTCGTCGAGCGCGACCTCGACCGCGTCTACGCGGGCACCCGGGCGGAGCTGCCCGTCCTGCGCGACCTCGCCGGGACCATCAGCGCGTGCCGCATCCCGGCGGAGCCGTTCCGCCGCCTCCTGGAGGCCAACCGGCGCGACCAGGAGGTCACCCGGTACGCGACGTTCGACGACCTGCTCGGCTACTGCGCCTACTCCGCCGACCCGGTCGGACGCATCGTCCTGCACGTGTTCGGCGCCGCCACCCCGGACCGGGTCCGGCTGTCGGACAAGGTCTGCACCGCGCTGCAGATCATCGAGCACTGCCAGGACGTCGGCGAGGACCACCGCAACGGCCGGATCTACCTGCCGCAGGACGACCTCCGGCGGTTCGGCTGCACCGAGGACGACCTGACCGCCGCGGTCACGCCCACCCGGCTGCGCGGCGTGGTCGCCCTCCAGGCCAAGCGCGCGGCGGGCCTGCTGGACGAGGGCGCCGCACTCACTGGCCGGCTCCGCGGGTTCGCCCGCGTCGCCGTCGCCGGTTACGTCGCGGGCGGTCTCGCCGCCCTCGCGGCCCTGGAGCGCGGCGCCTACGACGTGCTGGGAAGCGCCTCCCGGCCGAGGAAGGCGCGACTGCTGGCCGAGTGGTCGCGGACTCTGGGAAGGAGATAGGCAGATGGACGCGCAGATGGACGCACCGAGCGCCTACCGGCACTGCGAGAACGTCGTGCGCACCCAGGCGCGCAACTTCTCGTACGGGATCCGGCTGCTTCCCCCGCCGAAGCGCCGCGCGCTGAGCGCCGTGTACGCGTTCGCCCGCCGCATCGACGACATCGGCGACGACCACGACGCGCCGCCCGCGACCCGGCTGGCCCGGCTCGCCGAGGAGCGGGAGCGCCTCGCCGACGCCGCCGCGCACCCGTCCGATCCGGTGCTGGTGGCGCTGTCGGACGCCGCGCGCCGGTACCCGATCCCGCTGGAGGCGTTCGGGGAGCTGATCGACGGCTGCGAGGCCGACGTCCGCGGCGAGACCTACGACACCTTCGACGACCTGCTCTGGTACTGCCGGTGCGTCGCGGGCGCCGTCGGGCGGCTGTCGCTCGGCGTGTTCGGCACGTCCGACCGGGAGACGGCGGTGCCGCGCGCCGACGCGCTCGGCGTGGCGCTGCAGCTGACGAACATCCTGCGGGACGTCCGCGAGGACGGGCTGAGCGGCCGCGTGTACCTGCCCGCCAAGGACCTCGCCCGGTTCGGCTGCACGCTGGAGCGGGACGCCTCGGGCCGGTTGACCGACGACCCGGAGCGGCTGGCGGGCCTCATCCGGTTCGAGGCGAACCGGGCGGAGGAGTGGTACGCGACGGGCCTGCAACTGCTGCCGATGCTCGACCGGCGCAGCTCGGCGTGCGCGGGCGCGATGGCGGGCATCTACCGGCACCTGCTGCGGCGCATCAAGGCCGACCCGCTCACCGCGCTCGATACCCGCACCTCGCTGCCGACCTGGGAGAAGGCCGCGGTGTCGGCCATGGCGATGTCGGGAGTGCACCGATGACCACGCGCACGGGGGACGCGCGCGCGGACGGGCAGGGGGAGGTCGCCATCGTCGGCGGCGGCCTCGCCGGGGTCACCACCGCGCTGGCCCTCCAGGAGACGGGCATACGCACGACCATCTACGAGGCGCGTCCGAGGCTGGGCGGCGCCACGCACTCCTTCACCCGCGGCGGGCTGACGGTCGACAACGGGCAGCACATCTTCCTGAAGTGCTGCTCGGCGTACCAGGGGCTGCTCGGCAGGCTCGGCGCGGCCGACCGCGTCCGCGTCCAGGACCGCCTCGACATCCCCGTCCTCACGCCCGGCGGCGCCACCGGGCGGCTGCGCCGCGCCAAGGCGCCGGGCCCGCTGCACCTGGTGCCCGCGCTCGCCCGGTACCGGCTGCTGCCGCCCGCCGACCGGGTCCGCGCCGTCCGGGCGTCGCTCGCGCTCGACCGGCTCGACCCGGACGACCCGGCGCACGACGGGACCACGATCGGCACGTGGCTCGCCCGGCACGGCCAGCGGCCCGCGGCCCGCGACGCGCTGTGGGACCTGTTCGTCACCGCCGCGCTCAACATCCGGCTGGACGAGGCCGCGCTCGGCCCCGCCGCGATGGTGTGCCAGACAGGGCTGCTCGGCCGGTCCGACGCCGCCGACATCGGCGTCCCCGCGATCCCGCTCGGCGACCTGCACGGCACGCTCGCGGCGGCGAAGATCGAGCGGGGCGGCGGCCGGATCGAGCTGGGCGCGAAGGTCACGGCCGTCGACGCAGGTCAGAAGCTGGTGGTGAACGGCTCCCCGGTGAGCGCGGACGCCGTCGTGGTGGCGGTGCCGCACCGGGTCGCGTCGTCGCTGGTCCCGGCGGAGGCGTCGCCGGAGCGGGGGCGGTGGGACGGCCTCGGCTCCAGCCCCATCGTCAACGTCCACGTCGTCTACGACCGGCCCGTCCTGCGCGTCGACGGGCGGGACGAGCCGTTCGCCGCCGCCGTCGGCTCGCCCGTCCAGTGGGTGTTCGACCGCACCGCGATCAGCGGCCTGGCCGGCGGCGGCCAGTACCTCGCGGTGTCGGTCTCGGCGGCCGACCGCTGGATCGACACTCCCACCGCCGAGCTGCGCTCGGTGTACCTCGCCGAGCTGGAGCGGCTGTTCCCGGCCGCCCGCCGCGCCCGCGTCACCGACTTCTTCGTGACGCGGGAGCGGCACGCCACTTTCCGCCAGAGTCCCGGCAGCGGCGCGCTGCGACCCGCGTCCGCGACCCGCCTGCCGTGGTTGTTCCTCGCCGGCGCGTGGACGGACACGGGCTGGCCCGACACGATGGAGGGAGCCGTGCGAAGCGGCCTCACCGCCGCCCGCCTCGTCCGGCGGCACCTGAACCGGGTGCGCAGCGACGGGGTGAGCGGCCGATGACCACCGTTCCGACCTCGATCACCGACGGGCGCGCGCTCGTCGACGACGCGATGAAGGCCGCCGCCGAGCGGCTCGACCCGTGGACCCGCCGGGTCGTCGCCTACCACCTCGGCTGGACCGACGAGGACGGCCGCCCGGCCGAGGCCGGCGGCAAGGCGCTGCGGCCCGCGCTGGCGCTGCTGTCCGCGCGGGCCGCCGGGGCGCCCCCCGAGACGGCGCTGCCGGGCGCGGTCGCCGTGGAGTTCGTGCACGCGTTCTCGCTGCTGCACGACGACATCATGGACGGCGACCGGACCCGCCGGCACCGGCCCGCAGCGTGGACGGTGTTCGGCCCGTCCGCCGCCATCCTCGGCGGCGACGCGCTGCTCGCGCTGTCGGAGGAGCTGCTGCTCGACCAGCAGACGCGGGGCGCGCACTGGGCGGCGCGCGCCCTCACCGCCGCCACGCAGCGGCTCATCTCCGGGCAGGCGTTCGACCTCGGCTTCGAGCAGCGCACCGACGTCACGGTCGACGAGGTGGTCGCGATGGCGGCCGACAAGACGGGCGCGCTGCTGGCCTGCGCATGTTCGATCGGCGCGATGCTGGCCGAGGGGCCGACGCCGCTCGTCACCGGGCTGACCGGGTTCGGCGCCGAGATGGGCCTGGCGTTCCAGCTCGTGGACGACCTGCTCGGCATCTGGGGCAGCCCGGAGACGACCGGCAAGCCCGTCCTGTCGGACCTGCGGGCGCGCAAGAAGTCGCTGCCGGTGGTGTACGCGCTCACCGCCGGGACACCGGAGTCGGCCCGGCTCGCCGAGCTGTACGGCAGGCCGGAGCAGCCGACCGAGGACGTCCTGCGCGAGATGGCGCGGCTGGTCGAGGCCGCCGGCGGCCGGGACTGGGCGTCCGCGGAGGCGGACCGGCGCATCGCCGCCGCGGAGCGGCACCTGGAGGAGTCCGGCGTGGACGACCTCGCCGCCGCCGAGTTCCGCGACATCGCCCTGTTCGTCACCTCCCGGGACCACTGAACCCGCCTCACGACAGAGCCCGGCCGTCCCGGCGCGGACGGCCACCCGCGCAAGAAGGAGATCGCCGAATGACGACGACGGAAGCTCCGGGGCTCACCGGCGCGGCGGCCGCGGCCGTCGACGCGGCCCGCGCCCACCTGCTCGGCCTCCAGTCGCCCGAGGGCTGGTGGAAGGCCGAGCTGGAGACGAACGTGACGATGGACGCCGAGGACCTGCTGCTCCGCCAGTTCCTCGGCATCCGCTCCGAGGCGGAGACGAAGGACGCGGCGCGCTGGATCCGCGGGCAGCAGCGCGAGGACGGCACGTGGGCGAACTTCCACGGCGGCCCCGCCGACCTGTCCACCACGATCGAGGCGTACATCGCGCTGCGGCTCGCCGGGGACCCGCCCGACGCCGACCACATGCGGCGCGCGGCCAAGTTCGCGCGGGACGCGGGCGGCATCGAGGGCAGCCGCGTGTTCACCCGGATCTGGCTGGCGCTGTTCGGCCAGTGGTCGTGGGACGACCTGCCGGTCATGCCGCCGGAGCTGATGTTCCTGCCGAGCCGGGTCCCGCTGAACGTCTACGACTGGGCGTGCTGGGCGCGGCAGACGATCGTCCCGCTGACGATCCTCGGGTCGCTGCGCCCCGTCCGGGACCTGCCGGTCGACCTCGCGGAGCTGCGCTCCGGCACCGTGCCCGCGAAGGAGGCGAAGGGCTGGGGGAGGGCGTTCAACGCGCTCGACCGCGTCCTGCACGTGTACGAGAAGCGGCCGGTGCGGCCGCTGCGCACCGCCGCGATGCGCCGCGCCGCCGACTGGATCATCGCCCGGCAGGAGGCCGACGGCTGCTGGGGCGGGATCCAGCCGCCGTGGGTGTACTCGCTGATGGCGCTGAACGTCCTCGGCTACGACCTCGACCACCCGGTCATCAAGCGGGGGCTGGACGGCCTGGAGCGGTTCACGATCCGGGACGAGAAGGGCCGCAGGCTGGAGGCGTGCCAGTCGCCGGTCTGGGACACCGTCCTCGCGATGAACGCGCTCGGCGACGCCGGTGCCGCACCCGACGACCCGGCGCTGGTGCGCGCCGCGCGATGGGTGATCGGCGAGGAGGTCCGCGGGCCGGGGGACTGGGCGGTGCGCCGCCCCGGCCTCCCGCCGGGCGGCTGGGCGTTCGAGTTCGACAACGACGTCTACCCCGACACCGACGACACCGCCGAGGCGATCCTCGCGCTGCGCCGGACGTCGCTGCCGGAGGCGGACGCGCCGATCGAGCGGGCCGTCCGGTGGCTGAACGGCATGGCGTCGAAGGACGGCGGCTTCGGCGCCTTCGACGCCGACAACACCCGCGAGCTGTGCACGAAGCTGCCGTTCTGCGACTTCGGCGCGGTCATCGATCCACCGTCCGCCGACGTCACCGCCCATGTCGTCGAGGCGCTCGCCAAGGAGGGCCTCGCCGAGACGACCGTGGTGAAGCGCGCGGTGGTGTGGCTGCTGAAGGCGCAGGAGGAGGACGGCTCCTGGTTCGGGCGCTGGGGCGCCAACCACGTGTACGGGACGGGCGGCGTGGTGCCCGCGCTGGTGGCCGCCGGCGTCCGCCCCGACAAGCCCGCGATCCGCCGCGCCGTCGCGTGGCTGGAGCGGCACCAGAACGAGGACGGCGGCTGGGGCGAGGACCTGCGCTCCTACGACGACCCGTCCTGGATCGGGCGCGGCGCGTCGACCCCGTCGCAGACGGCGTGGGCGCTGCTGGCGCTGCTCGCCGCAGGGGAGCGCTCCCCGGCGGTGGACGCGGGCGTCCGGTGGCTCGTCGACAACCAGCGGCCGGACGGCAACTGGGACGAGGACAACTTCACCGGCACCGGGTTCCCCGGCGACTTCTACATCAACTACCACCTGTACCGGCTGGTGTTCCCGATCAGCGCCCTGGGCCGGTATCTGGACGGCTCCTCATGACACGGCTCGTCGTCTGCGCCGTTCCCGGCGTCGAGGCCCGCGCCCTCGCGGGCCACGGCGCCGAGGGGCCGCGCGTGGTCCGGACGGGGGCAGGGCCCGCCGAGGCGCGGGCCGCCGCCCGCGAGCTGCCGGACCACGACGCGCTCGCCGTCGTCGGCTACGGCGACGCCCTCGACGACCGGCTCCGCCCCGGCGACCTGTTCGTGGCCACCGAGGTCAGGGGTCCGTCCGGGACGGTGCCGTGCCCGACGGCGGAGCCGCTCGCCGGGCTGCTGGAGCGGACGGCCGGCGGGGCGGCGGTGCATCGCGGGCCGCTCGTCACCCTCGACCGCGCCGCGACCGGCGCCGAGCGCTCCCGGCTCGCCGCGGACGGCGCGCTCGTCGCCGACATGGAGTCGGCGGCGCCGGCCGAGGCGGCGGACGGCCGTCCCTTCGCGGCGGTCTCCGTTATCGCCGGGCCGCCGCGCCGCCAACCGGTCGACCCCGCCGCGATGCAGGCCGTCGGCCCCGCCCTGCGCGCGTGGGCCGCCGCGGCCGGTCCGCGACGGCTGCTGCTCGCCGGTCCGCGCTCGTTCTGCGCCGGTGTGGAACGGGCCATCGAGATCGTGGAGCGGGCCCTCGACCTGCACGGCCCGCCCGTCTACGTGCGCAAGCAGATCGTCCACAACACCCATGTCGTGGACGAGCTGAGCGCGCGCGGCGCCGTGTTCGTCGATGAGCTGGACGAGGTCCCGCCCGGTGCGGTGACCGTGTTCTCCGCGCACGGCGTCGCGCCAGCCGTCCGCGACGAGGCCGGACGGCTCGGGCTGCGGGTCGTCGACGCGACCTGCCCGCTGGTGGCGAAGGTCCACGCGGAGGCCCGCCGGTTCGCGGCGTCCGGCCACCTGGTCGCGCTGATCGGGCACGCCGGGCACGAGGAGGTCGAGGGCACCCTCGGCGAGGCGCCGTCCTCGACGGTGCTCGTCCAGACGCCGGCGGACGCCCGCGCCCTGCCCGCGGACCGGCCCGTCGCCTACCTCACCCAGACCACCCTCGCCGCCGACGAGGCGGGCGAGGTGGCGGCCGCCATCACCGGCCGGTTCCCGGACGCCGTCGGCCCGCACACCGACGACATCTGCTACGCCACCACCAACCGGCAGCGGGCCGTCGCCGCCGTCGCCCGCGACAGCGACCTCGTCCTGGTCGTCGGGTCGGCCAACTCGTCCAACTCGCTCCGCCTCGTGGAGGTGGCCGAGGCGCACGGGACGCCGGCGGTGCTGGTCGACGGGCCCGCCGACATCCCGCTGGAGCGGCTCGCGGACGCCCGTGCCATCGGCCTGACCGCCGGGGCGTCGGCGCCGCCGTCCGTCCTGGACGCCGTCGTCGACGCGCTGCGCGGGTTCGGGCCGGTCGACGCCGAGGAGCGCACGGTCACGGTGGAGACCACCGAGTTCACCCTGCCAAAGGAGGTCCGGACACAATGAGCATGCCGCTTCGCCAGAGTCTTCGCATCGGGGGCTACATCCTCCGCAACAAGCTGCGCGGCAAGAAGAAGTTCCCGCTGATCGTGGAGCTGGAACCGCTGTTCGCGTGCAACCTCGCCTGCGCCGGCTGCGGGAAGATCCAGCATCCCGCCGACACCCTGAAGCGGCGGATGCCGGTCGAGCAGGCCGTCGCCGCCATCGAGGAGTGCGGCGCGCCGATGGTGTCCATCGCGGGCGGCGAGCCGCTCATGCACCCGCAGATCGACGAGCTGGTCCGCGAGCTGCTGAAGCGCAAGAAGTTCGTCTTCCTGTGCACCAACGCGCTGCTCATCCCGCGCAAGATCGACAAGTTCGAGCCGTCGCCGTACTTCGCGTGGGCCGTCCACATCGACGGGTTGCAGGAGCGCCACGACGCGTCGGTGTGCAAGGACGGCGTCTTCGAGGACGCGGTCGCCGCCATCAAGGAGTGCCAGCGGCGCGGGTTCCGCGTCACGACGAACACGACGTTCTTCAACACCGACACCCCGCAGACCGTCATCGAGGTGATGAACTACCTCAACGACGACCTCAAGGTCGACGAGATGATGATCTCGCCGGGGTACGCCTACGACAAGGCGCCCGACCAGGAGCACTTCCTGGGCGTCCAGGAGACCCGCGAGCTGTTCCGCAAGGCGTTCGCGGACGGCAACCGCAAGCGCTGGCGGCTCAACCACTCGCCGCTGTTCCTGGACTTCCTGGAGGGCAAGGTCGACTTCCCGTGCACGGCCTGGGCGATCCCGTCCTACTCGCTGTTCGGGTGGCAGAAGCCCTGCTACCTGATGTCGGACGGCTACGCGCAGACCTACCAGGAGCTGCTGGACGAGACCGACTGGGACTCCTACGGCCGGGGACGCGACCCGCGCTGCGCGAACTGCATGGCCCACTGCGGCTACGAGCCCACCGCGGTCATGGCCACGGTCGGCTCGCTGAAGGAGTCGATCAGGGCGATGCGCGACACCTGACCGCGGTATTGAAGACGAAACGCCCGGAGAGTGGGGATAAACCCCCACGCTCCGGGCGTAACGATCTACGATGGCGGCCATGGCTGACGAATGGCCCCCGGCCGAGCTGGACTTCGACAAGCCCACCATCGCGCGCGCCTATGACGCGCTCCTCGGCGGGAAGGACAACTTCGCCGCCGACCGGGCGCTGGCCGACCAGACGGCCGCGCTGATCCCCGGGCTGCGCGAGTCCGCGGTCGAGAACCGCAAGGTCCTCGTCCGGGGCGTCCGCTACCTGGCCGCGGAGGCCGGCATGGACCAGTTCCTCGACCTCGGCAGCGGGCTGCCCACGGTCGAGAACACCCACGAGGTCGCCCAGCGCGCCAACCCGGACGCCCGCGTCGTCTACGTCGACATCGACCCGCTGGTCTCCGTGCACGGGCGGGCGATCCTGGCGAACAACGACGCCACGCGGGTGATGGTCGGCGACGTCCGCGACCCGGCCGCCATCCTCTCGGACCCGGCGGTCAAGGGCTTCATCGACTTCTCCCGCCCGGCCGTCATCATGATGGTCGGGATGCTGCACTACCTGTCACCGGACGTGGTGGACGGCGTGGTCTCCGCCTACCGCGACGTCCTGGCGCCGGGCAGCCACCTTTTCATGACGTCCCTCGTGGACACGGGCCTGCCCCAGCAACAGGAGCTGGCCCGCATCACACGAGAGAACCTCGAAGAGGGCTGGGCGCGCACGCCCGCCGAGATCGAGGCCCAGTTCGGTGACTTCGAACTGGTCGAACCCGGCGTGACCTACACCGCCCTGTGGCGTCCCGACGGCCCGGTGGACCCGGACAACCTCACCCCGGGAGAGCAGCTCGGGATGGCCGGGATCGCCATCAAGCGTCGCTGAGCTTCTTCGGCCGGTACGCCTTGTACTCGCTGCCGGAGTCGAGGCCGTAGTCCCGCGTCCGGTAGTCGGTGCCGTAGTGGCCGCGCTGCTCGTACGCCCAGTACGACGTGTGCGCCTTGTTGGCCCACTTCTCGAAGATGACGACGTGGCGCGTCGTGTTGGTGCCCTGGGCGTCCATCACGAGGTCGCCCTTCTTCAGCTCGGACATCTTGATGCGCTCGGTGAGGCGCGAGGACGTGAGCCCGACGGTGTTCGTCCCGGGCTTCGGCAGCCCGAGCGTCATCGCCACGAAGCCGGAGCAGTCGGTGCGGTAGCCGTTGTGGTAGTCGCTCTGGCTGTAGGGCACGCGCTTGCTGGTGTGGGGGTGCCAGGTCTTGGCCCGCGCGATCACCTTCGACCGCTCGTCGAGCTCGGTGGACGCGGTGGAGCCCTTCTCCGGGGCTGCCTTGGCCGCGTCGGGCGCGGCGGCGCGCTGCTTGGGGATGCTCTGGACGGAGGCGACGGACTTGCCCTCCTCCGACGACGGGCTCGCCGTCGCCTGGAGGGCCGTCGCGGCCACGCCGATGGCGGCGAGGCCCAGGATGGCGCCGTTGGCCCGCGGGCTGAGCCCGAAGAGCCCCGGCTTCTTGCCGGTATTGCCAGTGCCGTGCTTGCCCGTGCTGTGCTTGCCCGTGCTGTGCTTGCCTGTCAAGGGGGACTCCTTGCTTCCATAAGCCGCCTACCGGGTTAGCTGACGGGTTCGGACGTGGAAGTCGCCCTACGGCCTGACAGGCCGATTCACCCCAGTGCGAGGGTGGGTCCCCGGCTCCGCGCTGTGGCGGATTCGGCGGGTGCCGCTGCGAGAATGAAGAGAGCGGCGCTGCTGTTGTAGGGCCCGTTCGAGGGCGCGGGCGGCGTGCATGGGAGGCGCCGCCGGGCGACGCGTGGGGCGCGCCGCCCCCACCGGCTCGGTGCCAGGTGGGACAAGAACGCCTGGTGAGCGCCTTGGCGGGGGCCAAGCTACTCAAACCATCAAGAGAGTGCAAACTGCGACAAAATCAACACCCCAGCTCAGACCCCCTGCCGCGCCTGCTGGTGGGGGCTGCGGGCCCGCCGGGGCCCGCCCGGTGGGCCCTGCGAGACGGGTGCCGCCCGCCGGCTCGTCCTCCACCACGTGACGCCGGGGGGCGAGTGGGCGCCGGGGAGATGGAACGGGGCGGGGGCGGGGGCGAGACCCTGCGGGATGGAACCTGGCGGGACGCTACGGGGTCGGCGGGAAAGTGCCGCCAAGTGAATCCGCACTTCACGCTCGCTTTGCGTTCCGCGTCCGCTCGGGATGGGCGGTGCGGCCTTCGAGGATGATCATTAGGCCATTCTGTGCGCCATGGCCGAATTGCGATGCATCAGAGTATGATCACCGGGCGGATCCGGGCTCAGGGAGCATTCGATGGCGCATCGGAAAGCGGCCGTTCACGGCCTTGTCCTCCTCGCGATGCTGGGCGCCGCGGCGTGCGGCGGCGGATCGGACGACGACGCCGGAGCGGCTCCGGCCGCGACGCGGTCCGCGCCGCCGAGCCCGGCGGAGACGACCGAACCGCCCGAAACAGACCCGGGTGCCGCCCCCGGCATCCGCGGCGCCCGCGCCGCGCTGCAGGCGTTCCTGCGGGGGCAGGCGGCGGGCGACACGTCCGTGTGCCGGTACGTGGCCAAGGACAGCGAATTCGTCAACGGCCCCGCGCTGAGGGGCGACTGCCGCAAAGGCGTGAAGGACACCCCCCATCTGCTGCGGCCCCGGGAACGGCTCGCGCTGGGCCAGGTCCTGGCCACCGGCGGCGAAATCAACAAGGACGACGAGGCGGTGCTGCCCTTCTCGGGGCTGCGCTACACGGACGGACACCTGACGGAGTCGGCGCTCCAGCCCGAGTTCGTCCTCCGCCGCAACGGCGACGGGATGTGGCAGATCGTCCGCTGACGCCGCGGCGGGCCGGCCTCCCGGAGACCCCGTGGCCGGAAGACCGTGCCCGGCCGCCGGGCTCCGCCGCGTCCCGCCGCCCCGCCGCCCGCCGGGGCGCGCCGCCCGCCGGGGTGCGCCGCCCGCCGGGGCGCCGGGATCAGGCGTCGTACATGCGGATCCAGTCGATCTCGAGGGTCGCGTTGCGGTTCTTGTCGATGCCGCGCGCGGTCAGCTTCTTCAGCTCGGGCATCCAGTCGAGCTGGATCGCCTGGCCCATCGCCCGCGGGGGCTGCACGTCCTGCCTGGTGGTGTGGAAGTGCCGGCGCCCGTCCACGTACCCGTTGATCTCCTTCGGGGTCCACTCGATCGCGAACGTGTGCCACTTGGTGAGGTCGACGTTCGCGCGGCCGTCGATGCGGCCCGAGTTGCCTTCGCGCCCCTTCTGCTCCGACCCCTTCTTCTGGTCGAAGTGCAGGAAGAAGTTGGCGCCCTTCCGGAGCCCGTTGTCGCCGTAGGTCTCCATGTAGTCGATCTCGCCGCCGCCGCCCTCCGGCGCGGTGCCGCCCCCGCCGTTGACAGGCCACAGCAGCATGTTGGCGTTGTAGCAGGCGCAGGCGCGGTTCATCCGGACCCGCGCCTCCCAGCGGCCGTACTTCTGGTCGCCGTCGCGCCAGCCGAGCCCGCCCGTCGTCCCGTCCGGCCTGCCGGTGATCCGCAGCGCCCCGTTCTGGACGGTGACCGCGTCCGGGCTGCGCCGCCCGTTGCCGGCGTGCCCCTCGCCGTCGTACAGCTCCCACGCCTTCCGGTCGAGACGCCCGTTGAACTCGTCGTGCGCCACCGGACGCCCCCAGCCGTACCGCTGCGCCGCCGTCGCCGCGCCGGACGCGGGGGCGGCCTTCTTCTTGGACGTCCCGCCGGTCTTCTTGGTGGTGCGCTCGGCCTGCACGGAGCCGCGGGCGGCGTCCTCGGCGGCACGAGGAGCCTTCGAGGGGGCCGCCGGTTTCCCGGCCGGAACCGGGTGGAACTCGGCCGCCGTGCCCGTGCGGCCCACATCGGCGGAGCTCTCGTGCAGGGCGGCGAACGCCGAGACCCCGACCGTCACCGCCGTGACCGTCACGACGACGGCGCGTCTTCGGAATGAGAAGGACACGGTTCAACCTCCGCACCGGACGAATTGTGCCGACAGCCGATTCAGCCGATCCGCACTCCGTTAATTCGTCCGAAACCTACTTCGACCGCGCCGCGCGGCCCTAGGGCCCTAGGGCCCTACCGGCGGGCCCGGGGGACCTCAATCGCGTCCCGGCAGGTCAGTCCCGCGGGGGCATTCCGAGCCAGGTCACGATGGCCGTGGAACGGTTCGGCGCGCCGAGCTTGGCATAAAGGCGGTTGATGTAATTCTTGACGGTCTTCTCGGTGAGAAATAGCTTGGCGGCGATCGCCGAGTTCGGATGTCCCTGCGTGATCAGATCCATGACCTCGGCCTCGCGCTCGGAGAGCCCGAACCGCCGGCGCTGCTCGGCCGGGTCGGCCGCCGCGGGCGCGGCGGCGGGGTCCGTCCGCGCGGCGTCGATCAGCGCGGCCGACGCCGCCTGGGAAAGGGGGTGGGCCCGATGCCTCGCGGTGTCCAGCACCGCTGCCGACAGTTCCTCCGGGGTGAAGCTGTTGTGCACCAGGTAGCCCACCGCCCCGTTCCGGACGGCCGCCAGCACCACCTCCGGATCCTCGACCTGGGTGAGCATGATGACCCGGCTGATCGCGCTCAGTGCGGCCGCGGCGGAGACCCCGTCGACGTGCGGCATCCGGACGTCCAGCAGGATCACGTCCGGTGCCAGCCGCCGCGCCATCTCCACGGCCTCGCGGCCGTCGCCGGCCTCGCCCACGACCTCGATCTCGCCGCTCGCGTCCAGCGCCAGGGTGAGCCCGGAGCGGATGAACGGGTTGTCGTCCACCACCATCACCCGGCACTTCACACCCGCGTTCATTCGCCACTTCCCTCCATCGGCACCATCCCGCTCCCGGCCGGGGTTCTCCCGGCCGTCCCGTTTCGTGCCACTCCGCCGCCGGCCGCCCCGCCGGGGAACCGGACGGTGATGCTCGTCCCGCCGCCCGGAACCGACTCGACGGTGAGTTCCCCTCCGCCGCGCCGGGCCCGTTCGTGCATGCCGAGGAGGCCGTAGTGACCCCCGTCGGCGAGCTCGTGCAGCCAGCCGTCCCCGCCGGGGCGTCCCGGCAGGCCGAGTCCGTCGTCCCGCACCTCCACCCGCACGCCGTCCGGGCCGCCGGACACGCTCACCTCCACCGTCGAGGCGTCGGCGTGCCGCCGGACGTTCTCCAGCGCCTCCGAGATGATCGCCACGGTCTCGTGCCGGGGGTGCAGCGGCAGGTCGACGCCCTCCTCGATGCGCGTGACCACCCGCAGCCCCGTCGCCCGGCCCCACTCCGCCGCGAGCTCGGCGGCCACGACGTGCAGCGGCCGCTGCACGGTGCCGGACCGCAGCTCGGAGATGAGCGAGCGCGCCTGCCTCGTCGCGATCTGCGCGGCGGTGGCGATGCGCTGGGCCTCCTTCTCCGCCCGGTCCGGGGACTTGCGGACGAAGGCGGGGAGGCTCGTCGCCGCCAGCGCGATCCCGGACAGGGTGCCGCTCAGCGAGTCGTGCATCTCTCGGGCGAGCCGCGAGCGCTCCTCGGCGGCCACGGCCAGCGCCTCCGAGCGCCAGAGCGCCTCCTCCGCCGCGGCCTGCTCGTCGAACAGCCGCCGGATCACGGTTCCCACCAGGGCGCCGATCCCGTAGAAGGCGGGCATCGCGAGCAGCAGCGGGAGCGTCGTGCTGTGCCGGATGCCGTCCGTCCCGTCGCCCTGAAAGAGCGCGACGTAGTACAGGACGGCCTGCTGGAGGCAGAGCGCCACCGTCGTCGGCCACCGGTACAGCAGCCCCGCCAGACCGGCCGCGATCACCGTGACCAGGAAGTACGGGCCGAGGATCCCGCCGGCCTTGAGCACCGCGTAGCCGACGAGGACGTCGCAGGCCAGCAGGGCCGGCTGCGCGTACAGCCGGGAGACGACCTGCTCCCAGCCGAGCAGCATCAGCCCGGAGAGCAGCGCCACCCCCGCCAGCACACCCAGGGCCCAGAAGTCGCCCCGGACCTGCCGGTCGATGAGCACCGTCACCCCGACGACCAGCACCCGCACCTGGATGAGCAGCACGAACGCCGTGCCGATGCGGGATTCGACGGACCCGCGCAGCGATCCGGGAGCGTGCTTGGCGAGATCGGACATCGGCGGTCCTCCGCGAGTTCGTTCCGTCAGTCCGGAACCGTAAGCGCAGGCGTCTGCAAAGGGAACACTAGCCACATCTCCATTGGAGGTCGCTACGATGCCCACGACCAACAGTATTTCTACGCAAGAAGGGACGAAAGTGCCAGGCCGCAGGGCGGTCCCGCAGCCGGACGGCGTCAGCGACGCCGCCGGGTTCATCGCTCTGATGCGCAGGCTCCAGCGCTGGTCGGGACTCAGCCTCGCGGAACTCGAAGCCAGGATGGGCTCCGCGCATGTGCTCCTTCCAGAAGGCCTGGCCGGAATGCTCGGCGGAAGCACACTTCCGCGACGGGAAGTTGTGTCGGCATTCATCAGCGCTTGCGGATGCGTGCCCGAAGTGCAGGCCGATTGGATGCGCGCCTATGCGAGGGTCAGCGGCACGTCCCCCGCGCCTTCCCCCGCGCCTTCCGCGGCGCCTTCCGCGGAGGCCGCCGCCTTCACCCCGCGTCCATCGCGGGAGGCGCCGCAGGAAGAACCGGAAGTGCCGGAAAAGCGATCCCGCCCCCGCCACCGCAAGTCCGCGGGAAAGCGCCGCCACCAGCGGACGCGCCGCTCACTGTCCCCGCTCGCGGCCGCTCCCGCGTTCGTCACCGTCCTGGTGATCGCGGTGGCCATGCTGACCGGGACGGGCGACGACTCCGGCAAGCCCGAGGGCCAGCAGGACGGGAAGCGCCCGACGGCGACCCCGCCGGGCAACGGCTGGTACGGCATGCAGACGGAGACGTCCACGTCCGTCGGCGACTGCCTGTCGATCTTCCCCGACAACGAGTTCGCGCCGACCCTCTCCCAGGAGCAGTGCGACGAGGAGGACCCGCTGCAGCGCTTCTGGCTTGAGCCGGACGCGGGCGGCGTCTACGCGATCAAGGCGTACACGGTCAAAGAGCAGCTCTGGTGCCTCACACTGGACGCCCCCAACGACGGTGCACGCCTCCATCTGAAGGCGTGCGACGAGGCGAGCAAGTGGCAGCGGTTCACCCTGCAGGCGACGGAACCGCCGAGTTCCGGAAAGGCCGGCGACAAGACGTCCCAGCCGTCGCCCCTCTTCGCACTGCGGGCGGCCGAGACCCGCGACAAGGGAATGTGCGTGGGGATCGATTCCTCCAATACGGGGACCGTCCAGGCCGTCCACACGGCATGCACGAAGGCCGGGGTCTGGGGCTACAGCTTCATCCCGACCGTATCACCCGAATAGCCGGACCCGCATCCGAGTCCAAACACCTGCAAGTAGGGTCCCCAGATCGCAAGGAATAGGCCCTAGGGCCCTGACTCCGAGCCATTCTGAATGGCTACCTTCTCTGAAGTCAACGGCGGCCGACAACGAAGGCCCCGCTCCTTCAGAAAGGTTCAGCGATGAAGAAGACGAACGTACTGGTCGCGACGAGCGCACTGGGACTCACCCTGGCCGGCGGCGCGGTGGTCGCCGGCCTCTCGTCCGAGCCGGCGAAGCCCGCGTCCCCCGTCGCCGGCACCGGCACGCAGACCCTCTCGGGCGGGTCGCTCTCCGGCGGGTCCCTCTCGGAGCAGTCGCTCTCGCAGCAGTCCGCCGCGAAGGTCGTCAAGAAGTCCGACTACGGCCCCTGGAACAGCCACTTCGCCAACACGAAGCTGAAGTGCCGGACCTACGCCAGCGCCGGCACCTCCGGCGGCCGCATCTGGCACTACGGGAAGATCGAGTGCAACAAGAAGGTCGCGACCATCGACGTCTACTCGGGCATCAACCCGGGGAAGCCGGGGGTCTCGAAGAAGCTCTGCAGGGACACCAAGAGCTGCGCGGTCGAGGGCTGGGTGAAGAACCCGTCCGGCAAGCAGTCGTGGTCGGTGACCACCACCGGAGGCGCCGGAGTGCTGCTGCTCTCGGGCAGCCGACTCTCCGCCCACGTCACGTTCACCGCCTGACCGGCCGACACGAGCGCACCGGCGCCCAGCCCGCCCCAGCCTGGGCGCCGGTGGCCCCATCGCCGTTCCGTGTATGTTCCGGATCATGGATTCCGCACCAGGCGATGGCGCCCGCTCCTGGCCGATCCGCCATTTCTCACAGGCGAACCCGAAAGGCGAGGGGCAAGGAGACGTACCCGCTCTCCTGCGCAGGGCGGCCGACTCCATCGAAAAACTGGGCCCAGTAGAGATCCAGGACCTGATCCTGCACGAAGAAACCACCGCCGACGGCCCGTGGGTAAGTCTGACCGTCTACTTCCACCCCGCACCATGACCCGCACCGAGACGCGCAGAGAATGTGCACGAAGCGCCCTTATTCACATGAGGTGCCGCAGTGTGTATTCGGGAGAGGCGTAGTCGCCGCCCTGCGGACCGTCCTCGCGGAAGAAGTCCTCAGCCAACCCATCCGCAGCATCGACCGGCTCGTAACCGCCGGCGAGACTCCAGAAGCGCCGCGGGTTGGCGGAGACCGCGTACATGACGCTGAAACCGGCCTGGGGAGACGTCAAAGCATCCAGGAAGAACCCCTGGCAGTCGCGGGGGCTCAGCCACGTGGCCAGGTGCCGCGACTCGAACGGCTCGTGCTCCAGGCTGCCGATCCGCACGCACACGACTTCAAGGCCGAACTTGTCGGCATACAGCCTGCCCAGCGCTTCGACGGCGACCTTGCTGACGCCGTACAGCCCGTCCGGGCGAGGTGGCGCATCCGGGGACACTGTCTCCGAAATGGGATAACAGCCGGTCAGCCGATTGCTGCTGGCCAACACGACCCGGCGCACACCGGCGCGACCCGACGCCTCCAGCACATGATGAGCCACCAGCACACTGCCGCGCAGCAACGTGTCCAGCGGCGCCTCATCGGCGACGCCAGCAAGGTGCACCACGGCATCAGCGCCTTCAACGGCACGCATGGCCGTTTCAACGCCGTCCAGGTCGAGCGTACGAACCTCCTCCCTCGCATAGTCGGCGGACAGCGGCGATCGATCGACCGACACAAGCCGCTCAGCCGCAGCACTCAACGGTTCCCGGAGCACACTCCCGACCAGTCCGGCCGCACCCGTCAATACAACAGTCCCCAACGACACGCCCCACAGCCTTCCACCCACCACCGACACAACAAGCCCTCAGCGCGCGCCCGCATAGCGCGCAAGCCCGAGGCACCTGGCCAGAGAAGTCGGTGGCCGTCAGGCGCGAACGCCTTTCCAGTACTCCTCGTGGCTCATGACGAAGTCGTCGGGGCGAGCTCGGCGTAGAGTTCAACGCCGGAGCGCGCTAAGGCGTGCGCTATCGGCTATTCGCTGCGGTCTTGCACTGGGGAAGATTCTGCCTTATCGAGAGCCAGCGACCAGGGAAAATTATTCAATCGGTTGTCGCCAGAACCAGGGGCATGCGGTTTGAATTCGCCTGGGCCTCCTATGAGGATGCGGACACTTTCCCGCCGGAGTGTGTTGATGCTGCTCTGGAATGCGGTCCGGCTTGCTAGGGCCGTGTTAACGAACGGCAGCACTATTACAGGGATGCCCAGGGCGGGGGCCTCGGCGAGAATACCCAGTGCGTAGGTATCGCTTATGCCGTTGGCCCATTTGTTGATGGTGTTGTAGGTGGCGGGGGCGACGATGATGGCGTCCGCTTTTGGGGAGCGAGGTTCGCCTGGTTTCCGGTATTCGCTGCGGACGGGACGGCCGGTTTGGGCGTCTAGGGCTTGGGCGTCGATGAAGTCCAGTGCCGCGGGGGTGGCGATGATCTGGACGTCCCAGCCTCGTTGGTGGGCGAGCGTGACGAGTTTTCCCACGTCGCGGGCCGGGCCTGCCGCACACACGATGACATAGAGGACTTTGCGGCGGTCTGCCTCGTCGGTCACACGCGCACTCCGATCTCGGTGGTGAAGTCCCGTAGTTGCCGTTGGGTGCTGGGCGGCGCGGTGGCCATGAGGTCGCGCAGCATGTGATGGATGGCAGGGCGGGCCGAGATCTCTTCGGGGGCGAGCTGGTGCGCGAAGCGTAGGACGTCGTATGCCTTGTCGTGCTTGCCCCATTGGCTGAGGGCGCGTGAAGTGTCGATGAGGAGGGTTGCCCTGCGCTCGGTAAGGGGGATGCGATCCAGGTTGATGCGGCGGGCTTCCTGGATGGCGGCTCCTGCGTCGCCGAGCTGGAGGGCAATGTTGACGCGGTGGAGCTGGACGTTGGTGGGGCCGAACGCTGTCCAGCGGTGGTTGAAGTCTCCGCCGAGTTCACGGCCTGCGTTCTGAGCCTCGTCCAGGAGGGTGGAGGCGGTGTGGCGGTCGCTGCGGTGTCCGGCGGCTACGGCTCCGCGTAGGAGGAGTGCGCCGTAGACGGAGAGGAAGTCGGGGGTGCGCTCGTCGATGTCGTGGTCGATGCGTTCGGCGTAGGTGCTGGCGGTCTGGGTGGCCGCGCCGTGGTGGCCGTCGTTCATCAGAGCGTGCGTGATGATGCGGGCGCTGGATCCGATGATCGTTAGGTCATGGCTGTTGCGGGCGGCCTGCATGCTGCGGTCGGCGGCGACCCAGGCCAAGCCTTCTTGGTCCATCTTGAGCAGGATGCTTGCGGCGACGTGGTGGGCCTCGGCCGAGAGCGCTTCGGCCTTGCGGCGGGTGTCTCCCTCGTAGGTGCCGCATGCGGTGCGCAGGTCGGCCAGCAGGGTCGGGAGGGAGTTGATGACGGAGGAGTATCGGCAGTCTTGGTAGTTCCGTTTTGCGGCGGCCACGGCCTTGTCTAGGCGGGACGGGCTGAGCGTGGTCGCGTCTGGGGCGCTGCTGATGTCGGGGTAGCCGGCGAGAGCGGCGGCGAATGCCTCGACGCCTTCCAAGGGCGCACCGTCCCCGGGCAGGTCGGCGAGGATGGCGCTGAACAGGCTTGCTCCGGCGAGCTTTGTGAACGTCCTGCGGCGCACGGATTCCCCTTCCTCGACGTCGGGATCTACGTCCAGGGAACCCAGGAATGCGGCCGGAACCAAGCCCGCGGGCTCATCCCGAGGTGTGATGACCCTCGCGTGCGCGGTGGCCGCCGGGGCCGTGAGGTTACGGGGTGCCAGGCCGAGCGTCATACGGGCGGTGTCGGGCATCTGGAGCCCGTCGGCGATGCGCTCGAAGACCTCCAGGGTGGTGACCTGGCGTCCGCCCTTCTTCATGGTCTCGCTGACCTTGCCCTGCGACATGCCGCAGGCGATGGCGATCTGGGTCTGGCTGGCGCCGGTGTACTGGCGCAGGAGGTGGAAGACGGTTCTGATGTCTCGGGAGGTCAGGGCCTGGATCATCTGCGGGCGTTGCCACAGCGAGTCCGGGATGACGATCGGGTCTGACGCCCGTCCCGACATCGGATCCTCCTCTGCGTGACTTCGTCGTTGCCGAGCGTATATCCGATGGCGGGATATCGCCTGGGAATGGGCGCTGAACGGGCTTTGGCGGATCTTGGACGGCATGACGCAGCAGCGATAGACGGCCAAGACGGCCGACCGGAACTGCGCGGGTCGTGGGTGGAAGTTCGCCCACCCTGGGCGGGCGGTGCTGGTCGGGGTTCCGGCCGGTTCGGGGCCGGAGGTTGAGCGGGTGCCGTGTCGCTGGTGTGCGCCGCCGCCTGAGGTGCGGGCGGCGTAGTCCGAAAGCTGCGGGGCCGGTGGGGTTTCGTGGCGGCTGTGGCCTGGTCGTGCCGGGGTGGTAGGCGTGCGCGGCTGTGCCGGCGGGTGGTGGAGCGCCCGCAGGCCGCTGGTCCTGCCGGTCCCGCTTCCTTCTTCTTGGGAGTGGTGCCCTGTGGGTGTGTCGGTGCGGGCTTTGTCCCCGGGTGGCGCGTGGCGTCCGGCGGCGCTGGCCCTGGTGGCGGAGCTGGAGCAGCGGGGCCTGGTGGCCGAAGTGCGTGGACCGGGCGTGGTGCGGGTGCGCAACCCGGCCGGGGCCCCCGACGTCGAGGATCCGCAGGGGCAGGTGTTCGCGCCTGGGCTGGGTCAGGAGGTGGTGTGCCGTCGCCGGGACGGAGTGCTCTGGTGGTGGTGGGTGTGGACGGGGCCGACGCGCCATTCTCCGCCCGAGTTGGAGCCGCTCTGCCCGGTCTCCGATGTCGTCACGGCGGTGACCCGAATCGTGCGCGTCGTCTCAGTGCCCTTCGCCGAGTCCTCGGCCGCGTCGCCGCCTGCGGCCCCGGCCCCTGGCTCGTCGGGTCGGTGTGGGTGATGCGGGTGTCGTGGGTGTCCGCGGCCGAGGAGCGGAGTCGGCCAGTCGCAGCGGCGATCGAGCGGGAGTTCGCCGGGGTGGTGGCCTGGTACGGGCAAGCCACGGGTGCTTGGTGGGCGATGGTCCGGGTTCACGGTGGTGTGCGCTTGGTGGAGGCGCTGAGTCCGCAGGAGCTGCGGGCGGCGATCGTCCGGGCACAGGGATGGCCGTGGCCCAGATGAGCGGCGACGACGGTCACAAGGCCGGGCGCTCGGACAGCGGGCCTGGGTGCCCGATGAGGGGCCTGGGCAGTGGCCCCAACCGCGTTCCGCGTATGTTCCGGGGAGCGTGACGAGCGGCGGCTTCCGGTGGCGCATCGCTTCATGTGCAACAAACCCCGGTGCCTGGCTTAGTGCCTGGTCAACCGGGGTTCTTCACGGATTCTTCTGAGGTGCCCCCTGCAGGATTCGAACCTGCGCACACGGCTCCGGAGACCACCACCGAACACGGTTATAACCTGGGCAAATACCCGTAGATGCTCACCATCAGGGTCGCAGATGGAACACGCCACGCGGCTGAGTCGCGCTCTGATGAAGCCGTGCCCTGCGCCAAGCCGGATCCCGTTCACGGCACGCGCAGAGAGGCGGCTGTGGACGTCTGAGGGTCACGTGGTTCCGGAGTTGGACATAGCCGACAGATTTACAGAGAGACCTCTTAGACGGTGGTCAGTGTACTTGCGACCTGCAGTTATGCCCCCTGGTGGCCCCCAGTGCAAGCCTGCCTCCGTCCCGTGCCTGTTCCGTGGGGCACTCTCAACCCGTGACTGACAAGGACTCGAAGCAAGGTCCCACGATGAGGCGAACCACCACCCCGTAGAGTCGATCAGACCACATCAGTACCCTCGGTTGCGCTTCAAAGTTCCGCAACAGAAGATGACATCCTTGGATAGTCACCACAAACCTCACGAATTGGCTATCATTGCCTTATGGGCAAGGGATCTTCCAGTCAGAATCGGCCACCAACTCCGGAGCCAGTCAAGCGACAACTACGCCAGAATGCTGGCTTCGGATGCTGTAGATGCGGAATTCCCGTCTATCAATACCATCATATAATTGAATATAGCGTGGATCCGCATTTTCGAGTTGAAGATATGATGATCCTCTGCCCGTACTGCCACGACGCTGCCACCAAAGGGGCCATTCCGGAAGAGGAGCAGCGACGCATCCAGGCCAACCCACACAATCTAGCCAGAGGGTATGCGTCCGGCGCCATCAAGATTAATCAAAGCTACTGCGCAATTGCATGTGGCGAGACAATGTTCATCGGAAGCTCGTCAGTCATCAACGTGGACCAAGAGCCCTTGCTCAAAATGTCGGTAGGCGCGGACGGCTACATGGAAATATCCGCCAATCTATATGACGAACAAGGAAATACCCTGGCGGTCATCGATAGAAATGAATGGATCTCGGGCGACCCGGCCATTTGGGATATGGAGTCAGACCATCAGCGCCTCACCATCCGTGCCAAGAAGTATAAAGTATCCCTAATGATTGACGCCAAAGGCGAGCCGGTCCGGCTACATGGACGCTTTTTCCGCCATGGCCAGACAATTCGCTTGAACTCTTCAGGTTTCAGCGTGGATGGCGGAATAATCCATGATTCCCAAATGCAAGGAATCGCATTTGTCGGCTTCTCGATTGATTTTGACACCGTCCAAGAAAAGGTTCAATTTGTTCCATACTTGGGCACTGGAATGATAGTCAGCGAATGGGATCCCATCCAACGACTTATCAAGGCCGTTGACGCATGGAAGAAGTTGACCGAAGAGAAGTAGAACTGAACGGTTATGGACTTGTGTGGGATCAGGCCTCATGGTGCCCTATTGTAGGAATAAATAAGGCCCCAGTCATTGAATCGACTGGGGCCCTTGAGGATATCTTACTCGGAGTCCAAGTAAGAAAATGTAGGTTTGGGGTGCATCAGGAAATCGTGGTGGGAGATGTTCCAGGCGTAGGCGCCGGACATGGAGAAGGCGGCTAGGCCGTGTTTCAGAAGTCGTTGGGCGTGGTGGTTGGCTGCGCTATCGGTGAGCTAGCCAGATGATGGTGTCTTTGGCGATCTTGCTTGG
>NZ_FZOR01000053.1 GCF_900188445.1 Actinomadura meyerae | reverse complement strand
CCCGTCTACCAGGGGCTTCTCTGCGTCCGAGGAGACTCCATCAACTCGCGATCATGCTGTGATCAATCGACCCGCCCGAGGATGAAAAAGGGTCACTGGAGCGCCTGCGACTCAACGATCAGCCGCCCCTCCTGGACGACCTCCGGCTCGGCGAGAAACCCCCGGCGCATCACACGCGGCCCGACCGCCGTCCCTTCCATTCGAACTGAATAGTCCGTTTTGTCGAACTCACCCCTCCACCGATCCCGCCCGAAGATCATCACTTTCACCGCTCCCGCCGCTCGCCGTGTGCATTCCGCTACACATCGTGTGAGTTTCTGGTTATGGTCGGAAGTGGAACGAGCTTTACCCGACTCGATACTTCCAGAGGGCAACTCATGGTGAATCGGAAGCAACTCGACCCGACCGAGTCGACGGCCGCACTTTTCGGGGCAAAGCTCCGGAAGCTTCGGGACAAAGCCGGACTTTCCCAAGCTCAGCTCGCCGAGGCGGTCGGCTACTCCCACGACACGATCTCCAAGGTCGAGACCGCCGCCCAGGCCCCGTCCCCGCAGCTCGCTGAACTCCTCGACGCCCACTTCGGCACCGACGAGCAGTTCCAGGAGCTCCAGCCCCTCGCCGCCAAGGAGGGCATCCCGGTCTTCTTCCGCCCCTACGCCGACCTGGAAAGAACCGCCGACGCCGTCCGCGTCTATGACCACCTCGTGGTGTCCGGTCTTCTGCAAACAGAGGACTATGCGCGCGAAGTTCTACGTCCGGGCCAACTGGCTCATGATTTGGATCGGGCTGTAGCAAGTCGCATGGCCCGGCAAGAAGTACTGGCGAGGAAGGACCCGCCGTGGGTCGTCGTACTGCTCATGGAAACTGCGATCAGGAACGTGGTCGGCACCAAAGACATAACGAAGGGCCAGCTCAACCGACTCTTGGAACTACGCCAGGAGCCCAACATCAGCATTCTGATCGCACCTCTCAACTCGCCCGTCTACCCTGCGAGCGGCTTCACCCTCTTGAGCAGCAAAGATCGTGCCGATCTCACCTACGTGGAGGGGGCGGGAGGCAATGGGCACGTGATCGAACTAAGCTCAAAAGTGGAGCAGATCCGGCGGCTGTGGGACATGATCAGCAATGTCGCCTTGACCGACACGGCCTCGGAGGCTCTGATCCGCGAGGTGATGGAGGGCTTGTGAACGAAACGAGGCGCGCAACCTGGCGCAAGAGCAGCCACAGCACCCAGGAGGGCGGTCAGTGCGTCGAGATGGCCGATCTAGAAGTCGCTCTCGGCATCCGCGACAGCACCGACCCTCACGGCCCCGTCCTCCAGTTCGGACGGGACGCCATGGCCGGGCTCCTCAGCCGCATCAAGACCGGCGAACTCGACCGCTAGGCGTCCCCCTGGCAAGCAAGGCCCCCTCTGCGGAGGGGGCCTTTCCGCTTTTTCGGCCGCTCAGCGGGCACAGCGAACCTCGCCATCCGTCCCCCGAAAGCACAACATCTAAGTGCGGACCGACCTCACCACTACCGGAGGACCGATGAACGACGGACCACACCCCGGCTGGCGCAAGAGCAGCTACACCGGCCAGGAGGGCGGCACCTGCGTCGAACTGGCCGACCTGAGCCCCATGGTCGGAGTCCGCGACAGTACCGACCCTGACGGGCCCGTCCTCCGGTTCGGACGGGACGCTGTGAGGCGGCTGATTCTCTCCATCAAGAGCGGCGGTTGCTGTTGCCCGGCGCAGGACGAGGTGTGACGCTTTCGTTCATCGCGGTCATCACATTGGGGAGAAGTCCGGGACCGGCACCGGTCGCGAGCCGTTCTTCAGGGACTCCGCGCCGGCGACGCCGACCAGCGAGGCGGCCACCGCGGGCCGCACGGGGATCAGCGGCGGCTCACCGCGCTCCACAGTGCCCTTGAATCCCTGGAGGATGCGCACCGTCCCCTCGTCGCGCCGATCCACCTCCCGGCCGTCCAGGGTGAAGGGCGGCGGTACCCGCTCCTCCTCATGTGCCGTCGCGGCGCCTCTGGTCCAGCCCTCCGCGCGGACGCGGACGGACCACGAGCGTTCGCCTGCCGCCCGCACGGATTCGGCCAACGCCCTCGTACCTCGGACGGACAACCAACTCCAGTGGCTGTCGGGCTCGCCCTGCAAGAACCCGTGGCGGGTGACGGCCAGCGCACCGGTCGACAGCCGGACGGTCATGACGACGGCGTTGCGCGGGTCGGCCTCGTCCGCGGAGAAGGCCGCCACCTCCACGGGCCAGGCCCCGGTGACGGCCAGCACGGGAGAGACGGTGTGCGTGCAGTACGCCGTCGCGGCGATACGCCCTCGCCAGGACTCCGGATCGCCGATGAGGGCGGTGACGGCCTCCGGTGCCATGCCGTGCAGGTAGTCCGCCTCGATCAGGCTGACCCGGCCCAGCTCCCCGGCCTCGACCGCCTCCCGGATCAGGCGGACATGCGGGTGCTGGACGAAGTTCTCCGCGAAGGAGTACGTGGCCGCCGACCGCTCGGCCGCCGCGACGAGGCGCCGCCCCTCGTCCTCGCTCACACAGGCCGCGCACTCGGACAACACGTGCACGTCCCGCTCCAGGAACGCGACGGCCGGAGGGGCGTGCTCGTCGAAGTCGTTGGCCAGGACGATCCCGTCCAGCCGGTGCTCCAGCAACTCCTCCCAGTGCTCGGTCAGGACGGCGCCGGGCAGTTCCGGACGGGCCGTCTCCAGCCGCGCGGCGTCCCGGTCGCAGGCGGCGGCCACCTCCATGCCGAGCCGTCGGGCCCAGCTCGCCAGGTGGAGCCCTCTGCTCAGCCCGATCACACCGATGCGCATGTTTACTTCCCAGGGCGGTTAGGCGATGACCGCGAGCAGGGCCGTGACGGCCGCGGTGAGGTCGGTGTCGCCGGAGGCCGTCGAGCGCTCTCGGGCCTGCTCCACGGTGATCCCTCGGGTCGCCAGCCGCCAGAAGGTGTCCTGGTCCATGGAGACGTGTGCGGACGGCTCGCCATCGGGCTCGGCGATTCGCCATCGGCCGTCTCGCCGGGCGACGGTCCACCGTCCGCCCGCCGGGCCGGACACTTCCAGGTGGGCCGTGGTCCCTTCGGGGCGGTCGTGCATGCGCAGGGCATGTGGCAGGCCCCGCGCGAAGATGTCCAGCACCGGAGCCATGAGGTCGGGTTCCAGCGCGCCCGGCACGGACACCGCGTCGCGCACCTGCTGCTGGTGGACCCAGAACTCGGTGTATTCGCGGCCGATGTCCAGCCAGGCGGGGCTGTCGATGTCGGTGGCGGCCCAGGAGACGTTCAGGTCTGCGGCGCCCTGAAGGTCCCGGGACGCCCACAGAGCGTCCAACTGCGGCCCCAGGTGGTCCAGCAGCTCGATCATCAGCTGCGGGCTCAGTTGCCGGGACGCCCGGACGAACTCGTCATTGACGCGCGCCAGGTAGTCGGGAAGCGTCTCGTCATCGGCGAACACCGCCCCGCCGTACCCGTCGCGGCTGCCCGACAGGCGCCGCATGTAGTCGTTGAGCACGTGCCCGACGACATCGTGGACGTCCCAGCCGGGGCACACCGTCGGCGCGGCCCAGTCGGCGGGGGCCAGGGCCCGGAGCAGGTCCAGCATGGCCTGCCGCTCGCGCGGGAACAGGGGACGGACGTCGACCACCGGACCGAAGATCATGTAGCGACCCTACCGACGGCGCTCATGTACCTCCTCCGGAGGAGTTGGAGTCGGTCGCCGGCCCCTGTGCGGAGCGCGGCTTGACGATCGCGAGCCATGCTTCCTAGGCGCTGCGGCGCAGTGTGAACCAGAAGGTCGGCACCGAGTTGGTGCCCGGTGTGACGTCGAGTAGTGCCCAGCCGGGGAATCTGGCGCGGAGCTCGTCGGCTGTGACGCCCTCCGCCCACGAGGCGACCTCGGGGAGCGGGTTGCCTGGCGGCTCGGGGCCGTACCCGAACATCAGCAGCCGTGCTCCGGGTGCGGCGCGGTGGGTGAGTCCGGCGGCGTAGGCGTCGCGGCGGTGCAGCGGGATCCCGCAGTAGCAGCTCAGGTCGAAGAACAGGTCGAAGGGGCCCGGCACGTCCAGCTCGTCGAGGCGGGTGGCGTCCCCGTGCAGCAGCCGTACCGCCACTCCCGCCGCCGCGGCCTTCTGCCTGGCCTGGTCGACGGCTCGGTCGATCAGGTCGACGGCCGTCACCTCCCAGCCGTGCCGTGCGAGGTAGGTGGCGTTGGTCCCGGTCCCGCAGCCGAGTTCCAGGGCGCGGCCGGGCGGCAGCGCGCCGTGCCCCTCCACCAGGGCGACCAGCTCGGGCGGTGTGACGCCGGTGTCCCACGGTGGCTTGCCGCTGCGGTAGTAGCGCTCCAGTGCGCGGTGGACGGACTCCTCCTCAGGATCTCGCCGCGTCGAGGTCAGGTCCGGTTCCGGTTTCTGGGGGGCATCGGGCCGGTCCATCGTCTCCTCCGAAGATTTTAGAGTTGAACTTTAGTGATGCACTTTAGAGTTATACTCTGAACATGGATGGAGTCAAGCGGCCGGACAAGCGAGCCGAGCGCTCACGCCGCACCCGCGAAAAGGTCGTCGAGGCGGCTCGCGAGCTGTTCGTCGCGCAGGGGTACGGGGCGACGAGCCTGCAGGAGGTCGCGGACCGGGCGGGCGTGGCCGTTCAGACGGTCTACTTCGTCTTCGGCAACAAGCGCACGCTGTTCAAGGACGTCGTCGACACGTCCATCGCCGGCGACACCGAGCCGGTCGCCACCATGGATCGTGAGTGGTTCCGCGCCGCGTGCGCCGAGCCCACCGCGGCCGGGCAACTGCGCGCGCACGTCCACGGCACCCGCGAGATCCTGGGCCGGGTCGCCCCCATCCTGCCGCTGATCGCGGCCGCCGCGGCCACCGATCCGCAGATCGCCGCGCAATGGCCCGACGGCCCCGACCCGCGCTACACCGTGCAGCACGCCGCGGCCCAGGCGCTGGCCGGCAAACCCGGCCTCCGGCCCGGCGTCTCCGTCGAGACGGCCGCCGACCTGCTGTTCGGGCTGCTCAGCCCGCAGCTGTACCTGCTCTTCGTCCAAGATCGCGGCTGGTCGCCGGACAAGTGGGAGGAGTGGGCCTACGACGCATTGACCGCCCAGCTCTGCACCGCCCCTGCGTCAAGCCCGGGTTGCCCGGAGAGCCGCGGCCGGGACGACCACGAAGAACCCCGCGATTCCTCGCCCGGCTCTGCCGCCGCGGCCACTCCCCGGGTTCCGGGCGGGTCACGCGTCAGTTGCGCTTGAGGACGCCGGTCAGGCCGGCGACCACGGCGGTGCTCAGGATCCAGCCGGCCGCGATGAAGGCCCACGACCAGTACTGGGCGGCGCCGTCGGGTTGCCATGCCTTCTGCTGGCCGAGGTCGCCGATGGGCAGCAGCACGTCGAGGGTGTAGCCGAGGGCGCTGAAGGACGGTGCGGGCGTCGCGGCCCTCGTCATCTGGCCGGGGTCGAAGACCTGGGTGCCGAGCGCGAGGAGAGCGGCCAGCCAGAGGGCCGCGAGCCACGTCCGGTAGCCGTAGCCGACGGTCAGGTACAGCAGCCAGTTGGCCAGCTTGCCGGGCGGCCTGAGCACTTTGCGGCGGCGCCACTGCTTCGCGATGGCGACCTGCCGGGCGGCCTCCTCGTGGCCGGTGCGCCGGTAGGCGGCGGCGAGCTGGTCGTAGATCTGCGGGTTGTAGCCGCCGCGGTGGCGGGACGCCCAGCGCAGCCGCGACCGGACGTCCGCGTCGCCGGTCAGGGTGTCGTAGGTGAAGCCCTGGAGCAGGAGCGTGGCGGGCCAGGTCCGGTGGTCGTCCTCGTAGGTTCCGACCTGCGTACCGGTGAGGTTGATGAGCCCTTCCGGGGCGTGCCGGGGGCGGAGGATGAGTGCCTGCGCCGTCGCGAAGGCCAGGTCGAGTGCCTGGCGGCGTGGCCGGGTGAGGACGGCGTCGGCCAGTTCGATGTGGCCGCCCACGCGGACGCCGGAGAGCTGGAGCCCGCCTTCGGCGGTGAACCCCCGGCGGCACAGCAGGTCGCCGTCGACGCTGAGCCGTACCGCGTACAGCGCACGGCGACCCGGGTCGGCGAGCCGTGCGCCACTGAAATCGGCGACGCCGCCGATCCTGGCTCCGACGAGGCGGACCTCCCCTTCGACCGACAGGCGGCGGCAGTACGCGGACTGCTCGATCGTGAGCGCGTCGGCGGTCCACGCCTGGCCGCCGGGGTTGGCGAGCACGGCGTCGTCGAGGTTCAGCGCACCGCCGATCCGGGCGCGGACGAGCTGGACCTCGCCTTCGGCATGGAAGCCACCGGTCGCGTACAGGTCCTGGTCGACGGCGAGCCCTTCGCCGCTCAGCGCTCGCGCACCGGAGTTGGACAGGCGGGCGCCCGCCAGGATCAGCGTCCCGCCGATGCGGGCGCCGGTGAGCCTGACCTCGCCGTCGGACGACATGCCCTCGGCGAGCACACCGTCATCGACGGCGAGGTGGTCGGCGGTGAGCGCGGCGGCCCCCGCACCGGTCAGGCGGGCGCGGGTCAGATCGAGACGGCCGCCGATGCGGGCACCGGGGAGCCTCACTTCGCCGTTGGCGGACAAATCTCGGCAGAAGGCGTCGTGGCCGACCGTGAGGCGGGCGGCGGCCAGTGCGGCGGCGCCTGGGGCGTCCAGGCGGGCCTTGTCCAGGGCCATGGTGCCGTTGATGGACGCCCCGCGCAGGCGCGCCTCGCCCTGCACGCTGAGGTTTCGGCAGAGCATGTCCTGGGCGACCGTCAGTCCGTCTGCGAGCAGTGCGGGTGCGGCTGAGGCGTGCAGTGCCGCATCACTGAGATCGACCGTCCCGCCTATGTCGGCGCCCGTGAGGTGGACCCGCGCGGCCGTGAATCCTCGGTTCAGCTCCAGGTTTCCGGTGGTCCGGAGCTGGTCGGCGATGAGCTCGGGGACGTCGCAGCCGGGCAGGCGCACGGATGGCGCGGTCGCCTCCCTGAGGACGAGCGGCTCCTCGAAGCGGCAACCGTCCAGCAGCAGCGGGCATGCCAGCTCGGCCGCCTCCAAGTCGAGCGCACCGGTGATGCGCGCACCCCGCAGCTTCACCGCCCTCGGCCGCCCGCCCTCCGGCGTCCGCTCGCCCGTCAGCAGCCCGGCCAGCAGCCCGGCGCGCACCTGGCGGTCAGCGTCCGCACCGCCGGCGCGGACCTCGGCCCAGGCGCCGGTGGCGGCGGCTTCGAGGAGCCCGCGTTCGGCCTCGCTCAGCTCGCCGAACCGCGGATCGGGGTCGGGATCGGTCATCGCGGCGGGTGCCCTCAGGCGCAGCCCTCGAACTGGGGGACGGTGATGGCGATGTTGAGCCCGGAGGTGGCGAACCACTGGTCGAGGAGGGTCTCCGCGGCGCCGTTCTGGTACATGCCCGTCAGGATGCGGTTGACGGCCCGGCAGCCGCTCACGTCGCCCTTGCGCAGGCCGATGCCGTAGCGCTCGTCGGAGAACGGCGCGTTCACCACGGTGACGCGGGAGCCGGGCGCGGCCGCGTATCCGGCGAGGATCAGGTCGTCGGTGGAGACGGCGTCCAGCCGCCCGCCGGCCAGGGCCTTGACGCAGTCGGCGTAGGAGGCCGCCGAGACGAGCGCGGCGGGAACCCTGCGCTCCTCGGTCACCCGGCGCCAGGAGTTCGACCCGGAGACCTGGCAGAGCCGCCTGCCGCGCAGGTCGCGCACGCCCCTGATGGAGCCGTCCCCCTGCCGGACGAGGATGTCCTGGTGCGCGACGTAGTACGGCCCGGCGAAGGTGACCTTGGCCTTGCGTTCCGGCGTGATGGAGTACGTCGCGATCACCATGTCGACCTTGCCGTCGCTCAGCGCCTTCTCCCGCTGGTCCGAGGACAGCGGCTTGAAGGTCACGTCCTTCGGCGCGACGTCCAGCTGTCCGGCCACGTAGGTCGCGACATCGATGTCGAAGCCTTTCAACGTGCCGTCCCCGGCCCGCATGGCGAGGCCCGGCCGGTCGTCGTTGACGCCGATGACCAAGGTGTCCCGGTCGGTGATGGACGGCGGCTCGTCGGCGCCGCTCACCAGCGGCGCCGCCACCACGGTCACCGCCAGGAGCAGCACCGCCAGCCCTGCCAGGGCGGTCGACGCGGCGAAGGTGAGCGTGCTGCGGGCGGCGTGCACGGGCGGGCTCCCGTCTCTCGGTGTCAGCGGTATTCCGACAGGCGCGGCCAGACGCCCGCCGCGATGAGGGCGGCGAGGGCCAGCGCGGCGGCGGCCGGCAGCCAGCCCCACGGCTCCACGGCGCGGTCGCCGTCGGCCACACGGCGGGTGCGGAGGAAGTCGTAGTGGCTGATCCGGGCGTCCAGCTCCTGGTCATGCGCCCGGAACACCGGGTGGGCGAGGGGCGCCCAACGCGGGTCCAGGTGGGCGCGGACGGCGGCGTCCCGCCGGCCGCTCTCGGCGAGGGACCGGACGGTGCGGTCGTGGTCCTGGTACTTGCGGTAGCCGTCCAGGAGAGCGCGGACGTCCTCGGCGTTGCGTGCGCGGGTGCCGTAGAACCCGCCGAAGTCGACGGTGCGCTTGGGCCCGGCGAGCCGCTCGTCGAGTTCGCGGTAGTAGTCGGCCAGGCTGGTCGCGCCGCCGATGTAGAGGATCGTCTGGGACTTCTCCAGGTACATCTGGTCGTAGCGGTCGCCCTGCGCCGGGTCGAGGAGCTGGCGGGCCCGGTCGGTGTCGAGGCCCTTGCCGATCGCGCGGGCGCGGGTGAGCGTGAGGACGGGATCGAAGCCCGACGCCTTGGCCGCCTTCAGGTGGTCGGCCTCGGTGGCCAGCAGGGACGCGCCCGCGACCGTCAGCACCAGCGCCCCGGCGAGCGCGGCCGCCAGCGGCAGGCTGACCAGCCGCCGGAACCGCCGCGCCAGGTACACCTGGAGGGCGCCCAGCGCGGCGATCAGCGCGGTCCCGGCGCCGAGGACCAGCCACCGGCCCGCGCTGACGGCGGCGTGCTCGTCCCGGTAGGCGGTGTCGACGTCGGCCGCGCCGTCCAGCGTGAGGTTGTACGCCTTCGGCAGCAGATCCCGCGTCATCAGCCCGGTCGCGGCCCGGTACTGCCGGACGCCGTCCGGCGGCAGCGCGGCGGTCGGGCCCGCCCGCCGCCGCCCGGCCTCCATCGCCGCCTGGACGTACTGGTCGTAGGTGTGCAGGCCGTCCAGCACCGACTGGACGGTCTGCTGCCGCCCCTGCTCGTCACGGGCGAGCAGGGCCGCCTGCAGCGCGGCCCGCTGGGCGTCCTCGCGGCGGATGTCGTACACCTGCCGCTCATCGCTGCGCTCGCAGCTGGCGCCCGCGTTCTCCGGGTCGCACAGCCAGCCGTTCTCGCCTCCGGTCAGCAGGGCGTTCGTGACCTGCGCGTCCATGTCGCTGAGCGCGAGGTACATGTCGCTGGTGGCGACGACCATGGGGCCTTCCCGGTGCCCGAGCGCCCCGAGCCCGTCGCGGGCGTGCCCCGCCCCGGCGGTCAGCGTGGCGGCCAGGACGCCGAGCGCCGCCAGCGCCAGGGCGGACAGGGCCAGGACTCGGCCCGCGACGGTGCGGAGGCCGGGAAGCTTGAGACGCACGCTCGGTCGCTCTCCTTCGGGGGGCGGTCCCCCAGTCTCGGGGACCGGTCCGGACCGCGGCAAGATCAATGCCACACCCGGACATCCGGCCGCGCCCTACGGGACGGTCCATGGGGCGCCCCTGGGCGGGTCCTCCGACACTCGGCGGCGGCATCGCGCCGGTCGGCCGCGCCGGTCAGCCGCGCCGGTCGGCCGCGCCGGTCGATCGCGCCGGTCGATCGCGCCGGTCGATCGCGCCGGTCAGCGGCCCTGGAAGTCCGGGGTGCGGTTCTCCAGGAAGGCCGTGATGCCCTCCTTGGCGTCCTCCGTGGCGGCCAGCTCGACCAGCTCGCCCAGCAGGTGGGCCACCTGGTCCTCCAGCGGGCGGCCCTCGATCGCGAAGAAGGCGTCGCGGCCCCGGCGGAGGCCGAGCGGGCTCTTGGACGCGATGGTGCGGGCGAGTTCGTCCACCCGCGCGTCGAGGTCGGCACGCGGGACGGCCTCGGTCACCAGGCCGATGTCGCGGCCCTCGGCGGCGGTGATGCGGGCGCCCGTGTAGTAGAGCTTGAACGCGTGCTTGGGCGCGACGTTCCGGTTGATGATCGCCATGATCATCATGGGCCAGAGGCCGACGTTGACCTCGGGGGTGGCGAGCTTGACGTCGTCCGCGGCGATCACCAGGTCGCAGGCGGCGGCGAGGCCGAGCCCGCCCGCGACGGCGTGCCCGGCGAGCCGCGCGATGATCGGCTTGCCGAGCTTCGGGAACGCGGTGAACAGGCGGAACGGGGCGCTGTCGCGGATGGCGGCGGCGTCGGCGACCGGGCGGCCGTCCGCCTGGGCCCGCCCGAGCCCGCCGAGGTCGGCGCCCGCGCAGAAGGCCCGGTCGCCCGCGCCCGTCAGCACGATCACCCGGACGGCGGGGTCGGCCTTCGCCTTCCCGAACGCGTCGAGCAGCTCCCCGATCATCTGGTCGCTGAGCGAGTTGCGCGCCTCCGGCCGGTTCAGCGTGATCCGCGCGATCCGCTCGTCCACCGCGTAGATGATCGTCTCGTACATGCCCTCGTCCCGGTCGGAAACGGCGTCCAGCCCTGGAGCCGCGTCCGCCCCCAGAGCGGCGTCTGCCCCCGGAGCGGGGCTCCAGGGGCAGACTACGCGGCGAGATCGTCAGAGACGCTCGATGATGGTGGCGTTGGCCTGGCCGCCGCCCTCGCACATGGTCTGCAGGCCGTAACGGGCGCCGGTGCGCTCCAGCTCGTGCAGGAGCTTGGTCATCAGGATGCCGCCGGTGGCGCCGAGCGGGTGGCCGAGCGCGATGGCGCCGCCGTTGGGGTTGGTCTTCTCCAGCGACGCGCCGGTGTCGTGCGCCCACGCCAGCGGGACCGGGGCGAACGCCTCGTTGACCTCGAAGACGTCGATGTCGTCGATCTTCAGGCCGGACTTGGCCAGCGCCTTCTCGGTCGCCGGGATCGGGCCGGTCAGCATGTAGACCGGGTCGGAGCCGCACACCGCGAGGGTGTGGATGCGGGCCCGCGGGGTCAGGTTGTGCCGCTTGACGGCCTCCTCGGAGGCGATGAGCAGCGCGGACGCGCCGATGGAGATCTGCGAGGCGACGGCGGCGGTGATGACGCCGTCCTCGCGGAGCGTCTTCAGGCCCGCCATCTTCTCCAGCGTGGTGTCGGGGCGCGCGCCCTCGTCCTTGGACAGGCCCGCGATCGGCGCGATCTCCCGCTCGAAGTGCCCGGCCTCGATGGCCTTGGCGGCGCGCTGGTGGCTCTCCAGCGCGAACTTCTCCAGGTCCTCGCGGGTGTAGCCCCACTTCTCGGCCATCAGCTCGGCGCCGCGGAACTGGGAGATCTCCTGCATGCCGTACCGCTCGGCCCAGCCCTCGCCGTACGGGAAGTCCAGGCCCTGGACGATGCTGGAGCCCATCGGCACCTTGGCCATCTGCTCGACGCCGGAGGCGACGACCAGGTCCTGGGTGCCGGACAGCACGCCCTGCGCGGCGAAGTGGATCGCCTGCTGGGACGACCCGCACTGCCGGTCGATGGTCACGCCGGGCACGGTCTCCGGCAGCCCGGCCGACAGCCACGCGGTGCGCGCGACGTCGAGGGCCTGCGGGCCGACCTGCATGACGCAGCCCATGATGTTGTCCTCGACCGCGGAAGGGTCGACGCCGGTGCGGTTCACGAGCTCCTTGAGCACGTGGGCCCCGAGGTCGGCGGGGTGGACGTCCTTCAGTGCGCCCTTCTTGGTACCGACGGGGGTACGGACCGCGCCGACGATGTACGCCTCGGCCACTGCGCCTCCAAGTTGTGGGGTTCCGTCCCGAAACCGAGTGAGATTCGGTTAGTCAGTATGAGATTACATCCATGATGGCGCAACGCCATGTGGGCTAAGTCTCCGGGCCGGCTAAGTCTCCGGCCCCGGGGTCATGCGCCGCTGGCGGCGGACTCCGGCGGGCGGCGCAGGATCCCGCCGTCCTCGTCGTCCCCGACGGACTCGTGCGCCAGCTCGGTCAGCAGCTGGGCCAGCTCCGGATGCTCCTCCGGCGCCCAGCCCTGCACGTGCCGGGCGAGGCCCTCGCGGCGGGCGTCGAAGAGGCGCTCGGCGACGGTCTGGCCGGATGTGGTGATCGTGAGGGTCGTCTCGCCCCGCTGGACGTACCCGGCGGCGACGAGGCGGTCGACGTACGGGCGGCCGTCCTCGATCGTGACCCCGGCGCGGTCGGCGAGTTCCTGCCTGCCGACGGCGCCGTCCTTGGCGATGCGGCACAGCGCCCACACGCTCCCTGCGGGCAGATCCACCCCGCAGAGCCGGGCCAGCCTGCTGTAGAGCTCGGCCGCCTTCGGGTCCTTGCGCATCAGTGCGCTCAAGCAGCGCTCTATCTCATGCCTGGACGAGCGGACGGTCGGCGCCGCACCGAGCCCTTCGCCGTAGTCCTGCGTCTGGGACGTCGCCCGCAGCGGGACCTCCCGCAAGAACCACGTCAGCACGAACGCGACCGCCGCCACCGGCACGGCCCCCAGGAAGACCGAGTCGATCGATTCCGCGTAGGCGTGCAGGACGGCCTGCTTGACCTCCGCTGGGAACCGGTCGAGCAGCATGGGGTTCCCCTGGACGGACGCAGGGTCGAACCCCCGCGGCAGGATCCCCGCCAAATCGTCGACATGACCGGCGAGCTGGTTGCTGAAGATGGACCCGAACACCGCCACACCGAACGATCCGCCGATCTGGCGGAAGAACGTCACCCCGGACGTGGCCGACCCCAGGTCCTGGTACGACACCGCGTTCTGGACGGCGATGACGAGCACCTGGAGCACCATCCCCAGCCCGAAGCCCAGCAGCGCGAACCGCAGGCTCATCGAGACCGTGGAGGAGGTCTCGCTCAGGTTCGAGCACAGCCACAGCGCCAGCGCGACGAGCGGCGTGCCGACCACCGGGAAGACCTTGTAGCGGCCGAAGCGGGTGATCAGCTGCCCTGAGCCGATCGAGCTGACCAGCAGGCCCAGCATCATCGGCAGCAGGTAGACCCCCGACAGGGTCGGCGACACGCCGTGCACCACCTGCAGGAAGATGGGCAGGAACGTCAGCGCGCCGAACATCGCGAAGCCCACCGCGAAGCTGATCGCCGCGCCCAGCGCGAACACCGGGTTCGCCAGCAGCGCCGGCGGCATGATCGGCTCGGCGGCGCGCCGCTCGACCAGCAGCCACACCGCGATCAGCGCCACGGACCCGGCGCCGAGCGCGATGATCGGCGCCGACGACCAGGCGTACTGCGTCCCGCCCCAGGTGGTCATCAGCACCAGCCCGACCGCCCAGCCGACGATCAGCAGCGTGCCGAGGTAGTCGATGCGGTGCCGCTCGCGCTGCCCGGTGGCGGGCAGGACGGCGGCGATCACGATCAGCGCGACGATGCCGAGCGGCAGGTTGATGTAGAACACCCAGCGCCACGACAGGTTGTCGACGAACCAGCCGCCGAGCAGCGGGCCGCAGACGCTCGACACGCCGAAGACCGCGCCGAACAGCCCCTGGTAGCGGCCGCGCTCGCGGGGCGGCACCACGTCCCCGACGATCGCGACGACGAGCACCAGCAGCCCGCCGCCGCCGAGCCCCTGCACGGCGCGGAAGACGATCAGCTCGAACATGTCCCGGGACAGGCCGCACAGCGCCGAGCCGATCAGGAAGAGGACGATGGACGCGCGGAAGAGCCGCTTGCGCCCGTACTGGTCGCCGAGCTTGCCCCACAGGGGCGTCGAGGCCGTCGAGGCGAGCAGGTAGGCCGTCACGACCCACGACAGGTGGTTGAGCCCGCCGAGGTCGCTGACGATCGTCGGCAGCGCCGTGGACACGATCGTCTGGTCGAGCGCCGCCAGCAGCAGCGCGAGCATGAGCGCGCCGAGGATCACGTAGAGCTCGCGGCCCTTCGGCATGGCCCGCTCGTCCCGCGCCTCGTCCTTCGCCGTCGTCATGCCCCGCCCCCCGCCGGATGCCGCAGCCGTGCGGGGGACATCTACCCAGGGGCCGGACAGGATCACCCGGCCCCGGGCGCGGCGTCAGCGCACGATGTCGGTGCCGGCCTTCGCGGCGCCGATCCCGGCGGCGGCGCCCGCGACGCCCACGGCGCCCGCGGTGACCCACAGCGGCAGCGCCTTGCGCGTCTTCAGCCCGTTGACGACGTCCAGGGAGTCGGCCAGAAGCCCGAGCCGCCCCCACAGCTTGCGCGCCGGACCGTCGCTGAGCAGGTACCCGGCGCCGAGCGCGATCTCCCTGGCGGCGAACATCCGGACCATGTAGTCGCGGCCCGGGTCGCTGCCGCCGCCCATCCCCATCAGCTTCACGGTGAGCCCCGGCGCGGCGAACGCCGCGACCCCGAGGGCGACCCGCCCCCGCGCGAGGTTGGTCGCCATGGCGTCGAGCTTGTCCCGGCCGTCTACTTCCTTCTCATCTGCCACGAAGGTGAGGTTATCGGTAGCGGCACCCCGGCGAACCCGCGGGTAACCGATTCCTTACACGTCTATCGTGCTGTCAGGCGGCACTCCCCCGCGCTCGGAAGGTGACCCCATGGAAGGCATCATCGCCCTCGTCGTCGTGTCGCTCCTCGCCGCGTTCTGCGTGCGCTGGGTCGCGGTGAAGATCCGCATGCCCATGCCCACCCGCGTCTCCGTGATCATCGTCTTCGTGCTGGTCGTGCTCGCGCTCTACGGGCAGCACCTGCGCGGATGAGCCGGGGAGCGGATTTTCTCCTCCGGCAGTGCGAACTTCCGTCCCCGGCGGTGAGTCATAACTGACGAAACCCGGCTTCACGCCCCGCCCGGCGCGCCCGTCCAGGGGAGCCGGCCCGAGCCGAGGGAGTGCACCAGTGCCGCAACCGGCACCCGCCGTCCAGCGCAGCGGCGGCACCATCGCCCCGCATCTGCGGCGCCTGCTGGAGTTCGTCGAACCCGGCCGCGACGACGTCTGCCTGGACGTCGCGCGGGGCCGCGGCCCGATGCCCGCGGCGCTCGCCCCGCGGGTCCGGCACGTCACCGCGGTGGACGCGATGCCCGAGCCGCCGGCGCGGCCCGGCGGCTCCTCCGGGCGGATGTCCACGGTCGAGTTCGGCACCGGCCCCGTCCGCATCACCGGCGACGGCGGCCCCGACGACCGGGGGGACGACCAGGGGGACGGCGACCCGCTCCCGGCCGCCGCGACCCGCGAGGACCACCGGCCCCACCGCCCGATCGGCCCCGACCGTCCGACGATCAAGGCGGACGCCACCGCGCTGCCCTACCGCGACAACGCGTTCTCCCTCGTCACCGCCCGGTTCTCGCTCTACACGGTGGGCGACCCCGACGGCGTGCTGCGCGAGCTGCTGCGGGTCTGCCGCCCGGACGGCCGGGTGATCGTCGCCGACCTCGTCCGCGGCAACCTCGCCGGCCCTGAGCGCGACCGGATCGAGAGGCTCCGCGACCCCGGCCACCCCGGCACCCCGTCCATCGCCCGGCTCACCGAGATGATCACCTCGGCGGGCGGCAGCATCCGCCGGCTCGACGTGTTCACCGTGGAGCGCCCCATCGAGCCGTGGCTCGCCGGCGCCCCCGACGAGGCGGCGGCCGACCGCATCCGCGAGGCCCTGCTGGACGAGGTGGACGGCGGCCCCAGGACCGGCGCGAAACCGCGCGTCATCGGCGGCGAGCTGTGGTTCACCCAGACCTGGGCGCACGTCGCCGCCGAACCCATCCCCTGACCCGTACGGGACCCGGGCACCTCAGGGGACGAGGACGGCGGCGCCCGCGAACCGGTCGCCGGCGAGGTCGGCCAGCGCGCGGTCGGCCTCGTCCAGCCCGTAGGCGTGCGTCGTGACGGCGACATCCAGCCGCGCGGCCAGCGTCAGGAACTCCTCCCCGTCCGCGCGCGTGTTCGCCGTCACCGACCGGAGCTGCCGCTCCTGGAACAGGTGGCGCTGGTAGTCCAGCACCGGGATGTCGCTGAGGTGGATGCCCGCGACCGCGCACGTCCCGCCACGGTCGAGGCGCTCCAGCACGGCGGGCACCAGCTCCCCCGCCGGCGCGAACAGGATCGCCGCGTCGAGCGGTGCGGGAGCGGCCTCGAACGAGTCGCCCGCCCACGACGCCCCGAGCTCGCGGGCCAGCTCCCGCGCGGCCGGGCTGCGGGTGAAGACGTGCACCTCGGCGCCCTCGGCGAGGGCGATCTGCGCGGCCAGGTGCGCGGAGCCGCCGAACCCCCAGATGCCGAGCCGCCCTCCCGGCGGCAGCTCGGCACGGCGCAGCGCCCGGTAGCCGATGATGCCCGCGCACAGCAGCGGCGCGGCCCGGACGTCGTCCAGCTCGGCCGGGAGCGCGTAGGCGTAGGCGTCGACGGCCGTCGCGTACTCGGCGTAGCCGCCGTGCGCGTCCCAGCCCGTGTAGACCGACGCGGGGCACAGGTTCTCGGCGCCGCGGCGGCAGAACCGGCAGGCGCCGCACGTGCCGCGCAGCCACGCGACCCCGACCCGGTCGCCCGGCCGGTGCAGGCAGCCGGGGCCCGCCTCGGCGACCTCCCCGACGATCTCGTGGCCGGGCGTCACCCCCGGCAGGTGGACGGGCAGGTCCCCCTCGGCGACATGCAGGTCCGTCCGGCAGACGCCGCACGCCAGCACCCGGACCAGCAGCTCGCCGGGACCCGGTGCCGGTACCTCCCGGTCGGCGCGGCGCAGCGGCCCCGACGCGATCGGGGCCGGCTCCTCCACCACCCAGGCGCGCACGGCTACGGCGTCAGCGGCAACTCGAACCAGACGGCCTTGCCATCGGCCGTGGGCCGGGCGCCCCACCGGGTGGCGAGCTGATCGACCAGGTAGAGCCCGCGGCCGCCCTCGTCGGTCTCGCCCGCGCTGCGGATGCGCGGCAGCCGCATGTCGGCGTCGAACACCTCGACCCACACCATGTCGCGGCCGCGCCGCAGCCGGAGCCGGAACTCCTTGGTCGGGGGTTCGCGGCGGCCGAGGTCGGCGCCGAGGTTCCAGTCGTCCTCGTCGAAGGCGCCGCCCTCGAACGGGTCGCCCTCCAGGTCGGCGCCGAACTCGGTGTTGAACTGGACCGGCGGCGGCGCGCCGAGCGGCTCGCCGCCGCGGCCGGGCGGCCCGGCCGCGACCGGGACGACCATCTCGCGGCGCGGCGTCGGCGTCGTGGCGGCGTGCAGGACGACGTTCGTGACGACCTCGGAGACCAGCAGGCAGGCGAGCTCCGCCTGCTCGTCGAGCATGCCCCAGTCCGCGAACGTGTCGGCGGCCATCCGGCGCGCCTCCGACACCATGATCGGCTCGGCGGTGAAGGTGCGCTCCGCGACGCCCAGCTCGTCGGCGGCGGTACGGATCACCACGATCGCGACGTCGTCGTCGATGTCGCCGGGCACCGCGTCGTAGGCGGCGTTGGCGACCGCCTCGACACCGCCTCCCGCGGCCTTCGCGACGGCGGTGCGGACCATCTCCCGCGACTCCTCGCGGGTGTAGTACTCGCCGTCGTCCCGGGGGCGCCGGTCGATGAGGCCGTCGGTGTAGAGGACGAGCGTCGAACCCGGCTTCAGCTCGGTGGTCTCCTCGTTGAAGAGGATCTCGCCGCCCATGCCGGGGGCGCGCAGGCCGAGCATGCCGCCCTCGCTCTCGAACTCCAGCTCCCGGACCTCGCCGTCGACGATGAGCAGGGGCGGGTCGTGCCCGGCGTTGGCGAACTCCAGGACCCGCGACCACGCGTCGTACACGAAGTAGGTGCAGGACACCAGCGGCGGGCGGACGAGGTCGTCGCTGTTCCACCCCGAGCGCATCCGCTCGGGGCGGGTCATCGTGCGGACCCACTCGTCCAGCTTGCGGAGGATGTCGGCGGGCGGCTTGTCGTCCTGCGCGAAGGCGCGCAGCGCCGCGCGGAGCTGGCCCATGACGGCGGCGGCGCGCGCGCCGCGCCCCTCGACGTCGCCGATGACGAGGCCGACCCGTCCCGCCGAGAGCGGGATCACGTCGTACCAGTCGCCGCCGACCTGCGTCTGGATGCCGTGCCCGTGCGACTCCAGCGGCCGGGCCGGCTCGTACCGCCAGGCGATCTGCAGGCCGTCCAGCGGGGGCGGCCGGTCGCCGGGCAGCAGGTGCTTCTGGAACGCCAGCGCGGTGTCGCGCTCCTCCTCGAACAGCAGCGCGTTGTCGACCGCCAGCGCGACCCGGCTGGCGATCGCGCCGAGCAGGTCGCGGTCGAAGCCGTCGTAGTGCGGGTCGGGCCGCTTGGACAGGTTCGACAGCGCGAGGCTCATCACGCCGAGCAGCTCGCCGCGCACCAGCAGCGGCGCGGAGATCACCGAGGTGATGCCCATCTCGACGCCGAGCCGCCGGGACGACTCGGTCGGCGCCGCGAACCGGTGCTGGATCATGTCCTCGACGAGGACGGCGTCGCGCCGGTCCATCGCCTTGGCGCTGAAGTGGCCGGGCGGGTAGGAGACGGGCTCGCCGACCTCCGCCCAGGTGCCGGGCGGCGGCTCCCAGTCGGCGGCGTGCCGGGACACCCGCCGGTACAGCCGGTCGCCGCTGTAGAGGTCGATGAAGCAGTGGTCGGCGAACTGCGGGACGAGGGTGTCGGCGACGCGGCGCAGCGTGCTCTCCAGCTCCAGCGAACCGGCGAGCCGCTCGCCGATCCGCTCCAGCAGCCCGTAGCGCTCCTGCTCGCGCTGGTTGGAGCGCAGCGCCTCGCGCGCGAAGATGACCACGCCGTCGACCGCGCCGGACGGGTGCCGCAGCGGGACGGCGTGCGCCCGCGTGTAGACGGTGGTGCCGTCCGCGCGCAGGTTGCAGAACGTGCCCTCCCAGACGCCGCCCTTGAGGACGTGCCGGGCCAGCTCGGTCGCCTGCTCGTGGTCCTCCTCGGCGATGCCCAGGGACAGGATGGAGTGCCCGATGATCTCGTCGCCGCCGAACCCGAAGAGCTGCCTGGCGAACGCGTTGCCGTAGATGACGTTGCTGAAGCGGTCGCAGACGATGACCGCCATCTCCATCTGGCCGAGGACGGTCTCGGGTGGCAGACGCACCTCGTCAGGCGCTTCCCCCCAGTGGTTCATCTCCCCATCCCGATCCTGCCGGCGGCCGCCGTCCCCGGCCTGCTGTTCACCGGGCGCGGCGGTACGGCCGGCGCGTGTTTCCGTCTCGTCGTATTGAACGACGAACCCGGTGCCGGGATACGCCCGAAAGGCGCGATGGTATGGAGATCTTCGGTATAGACCGACGGAACCGGTGCTCGCACGCCGACCGTGTCAGCGCCTGCTGACGAAGACGTGTTCGGCGATGTCGCGCGGCAGCTCTGTCGCGGGCCCCTCGTCCTCGTCGTCACTGATCACCCGTACCCCGTCATCGGTCGCCCGGAGAATCACCTCTCGTCCCGGTTGTATCCCTATCTGCTTGAGTCTAAGCATCAGGTCGCTGTCGCTCTGCACCTGCTCGCTGATCCGCCGGATCACCGCACCCGACCCGCCGGGGCTCGCCACGGCGGTCATCACCGACAGCGGCGCGGGGTCGCCGTCCTCGCCGTGGCCGCCGAGCTCGTCCAGGCCCGGGATCGGGTTGCCGTGCGGGCAGGAGGTCGGGTTGTCGAGCAGCGCGACCAGCCGGCGCTCGACGTCCTCCGACATCACGTGCTCCCAGCGGCACGCCTCGATGTGGACGTCCTCCCAGGGCAGGCCGATGACGTTGACCAGCAGGCACTCGGCCAGCCGGTGCTTGCGCATGACGCGCGTGGCGAGACCCCGACCGCTTTCGGTCAGTGCGAGATGCCGATCGCCCTCGACCCTGAGCAGGCCGTCGCGCTCCATCCGCGCGACCGTCTGGCTCACCGTCGGACCGCTCTGGGAGAGCCGCTCCGCGATGCGCGCGCGAAGGGGAATGATCCCCTCCTCTTCGAGCTCGAAAACCGTCCGGAGGTACATCTCCGTGGTATCGATAAGGCCGTGTGAGGTCACAGCTCCCTCCAGTCTTATGAGCAGAAGTCTACTTGCTCGGGCACGGCCCCGCCGGGCCCCGCGAATATCCCCCTGAAGCCGGGTAAGGGGAACGCAAGATGAACGCGAAACCTTCCCCTGACGCGGAACCGTTCCTGCCCCGGACACCCGAGGAGCGCGCCGATCTCGACGCCCTGCGCCGCGCCGCCGAGGGCTGCCGGGGCTGCGGCCTCTACGCGGACGCCACGCAGACCGTCTTCGGGGAGGGCTCGCCGAGCGGGCGGGTCGTGCTCGTGGGCGAACAGCCCGGCGACCAGGAGGACCGCAAAGGCCACCCCTTCGTCGGCCCCGCCGGACGCGTCCTCGACCGGGCGCTGGAGGAGGCCGGCATCGAGCGCGGCGACGTGTACGTCACCAACGCCGTCAAGCACTTCAAGTTCAAGCGGCAGGCGGGCGGCAAGCGGCGCATTCACGAGACGCCGAACGCCGGGGAGATGCGCGCGTGCCGCCCCTGGCTGCTCGCTGAATTGCGGGCCCTGGAACCGGACGTCGTCGTCGTGCTCGGCGCCACGGCGGGCAAGGCGCTGCTCGGCTCCCCATTCCGGGTGACGAAAGAGCGCGGGCGTCTCATGGCGCTGCCCGACCTGGAGTCGATCGGCACCCCGGCCGCCGGGCGCGAACTGGAGGAGGCGCCGCCGGAGCGGGCCGACGCGCGGCTGCTCGCGACGATCCACCCGTCCGCCGTGCTGCGCGCCGACGACCGCGACGCCGTCTACGCGGGCCTCGTGGACGACCTGAAGATCGTCGCGTCCGCCCTCGGCTGAGCCCCGCGCGGCACGCCGGAACCGCACACGAGGCAGGGCTCGTTGGAACCGCGCGGGCCAGGGCTCGCTGAACCGCGCGCGAGTCAGGGCTCGACGGTGACCGCCTCGGCGGTGCGGGTGTCGTAGCGGACGAGCGCCGGCACGGCGACCGCCGCGACGATCACCAGCGCGGCGCAGGCCAGGCCGCCGCCCACCCAGGACGCGGTGGCGCCGGCGACGCTCGCGGTCGCGCCCGCCCGCACGTCCCCGAGCCGGGGGCCGCCCGCGACGACCACGGTGAACACGCCCTGGAGCCGGCCGCGCAGCTTGTCCGGCGCGTACGTCTGGAGCATCGACTGGCGGAACACCGCCGACACCAGGTCGGCGGCGCCGCCCACGGCGAGCAGCACGACCGCGAGCCACAGCGAGCCCGCGAGCCCGGCGGCCGCCACGGCCAGCCCCCACACCACGATGGAGGCCACGAGGGCGAGCCCCTGCCGGTGCACCCGGCCGATCCAGCCGGACGACAGCCCGCCGACGAACGCGCCGATCGCGATCGCGGCGAACAGCCAGCCGACCGCGCCCTCCCCGCCGAACCGGGTCTCGGCCACCTCGGGGAACAGGGCGCGCGGCATCGCGATCGCCATCGCGATGATGTCCACGACGAACGACATCAGCAGGACCGGCTGCGTCGCGAGGTAGCTCAGCCCGTCGATCACCGAGCGCAGGCCCGGCGTGCCGCTGACGTCGCCGAGCGGCGGGATCGGCGGGAGCCGCAGCGCCGCGTAGAGGACGACGGTGAACAGCACGGCGTCCAGCGCGTAGGCCGCCGCGTAGTGCCAGTGCGCCAGCAGCACGCCGGCGAACAGCGGCCCGGCGAGCATCCCGAACTGGCTGGCGGTGAAGTTGAGGGTGTTGGCCGCCGGGACGAGCTCCCGGTCCACCAGCCGGGGGACGATCGCACTGCGGGTCGGCGAGGCCACCGCGAACCCGACCGCCTGGACCGCCACCACCGCCATGATCAGGGTGAGGCTCTCGATGCCGAGCAGCGCCTGGACGAGCAGCAGCAGCGTCGCCGCCCACATCACGCAGGACGACGCGAACAGCAGCCGCCGCCGGTCCATGTGGTCGGCGATCGCGCCGCCCCACAGCCCGAACACGATCAGCGGGACGAGGTTGACGAAGCCGAGCACGCCGACCCACAGCGACGACCGCGTCATGTCGTACACCTGGACGGGCACGGCGACGGCGGTGACCTGGAACCCGACGAACGACACGCCCTGCCCGAGCCACAGCCGCCGGTACTCCGGCCGCCGCAGCGGCCGGACGTCGATCGCCAGCCGCCGCAGCCTGCCGCGGGCACCCCGCCCCGGCCCGGCGGGCTCCCCGGGGCTCGCGCCCTCCGCGGCCGCCGCGGGCTGCCCGGATTCGTCGGGTCTTACAGGTTCCTCGGGCTCCTCAGGCTCTTCTCCGGCCGCCGGGCCGGAGGCTTCGCGAGCGGCGATGTCAGGAGTGTCGGTGGGGGGTCGCTGCTGTTCCGATGTCACGGAGACAGTCTCTCCACCGTCCATCCGCCCGGTTCCGCCGCACCCCCCGGAGATACTTCGCGGCGGTAACGAATGCGGTCGTGCAGCCGGTCGCGGCGGCCCTGCCAGAACTCGATCGACGCGGGGACCAGCCGGTAGCCGCCCCAGAAGTCCGGCAGCGGGACGACGTCGGTGTCCTGCCCGTCCGGTGCCCCCGGCGGCTGCCCGGCGGCCGGATCCGGCCAGCGCTCGGCCGCCTCGGCGTAGGCGCGCTCCAGCACGTCACGGCCGGGGATGACGCCCGACTGGCGCTCGCTCGCCCACGCGCCCAGCCGCGACCCGTACGGGCGCGTCCGGAAGTAGGCGGCCGACTCGTCCCGCGACAGTTCGGTCACCGGACCCGCGACCCGCACCTGCCGGTACAGCGGGTGCCAGGGGAACACCAGCGCCGCGCGCGGGTTCTCGGCGAGGTCGCGCGCCTTGTCGGAGGCCAGGTTCGTGAAGAACCGGAACCCCTGCGGCCCGTACCCCTTGAGCAGCACGAGGCGGGCGCTCGGGACGCCGTCGGCGGAGGCCGTCGCGAGCACCATCGCGTTCGGCTCGGCGAGCCCGGCGGCGTGCACGTCGGCGAACCACGCGGCGAACAGCGCGAGCGGATCGGCGGGGAGCGCCGACTCGGACAATTCGCCCGCCTCGTAGGATCTGCGGAGCCGTGCGGGATCGGGCGTTGCGGAATCCACAGCGTCAGAGCCTCTCACCTGGGCCTTGTGCAACTCACATGGCCCCTGGGTACTGGTCAGTAAGGCGGACAGGGTTCAATGGCACGGCACCGCCTTATCACTCTGGGGACGAAAGGCAGGACGACATGTCCGACTTCAAACCTGGTCTCGAGGGGGTCGTGGCCTTCGAGACCGAGATCGCCGAACCGGACAAGGAGGGCGGCGCCCTCCGCTACCGGGGCGTCGACATCGAGGAACTCGTCGGCCGCGTCTCCTTCGGCGACGCCTGGGGCCTGCTGGTGGACGACAGCTTCACCCCCGGGCTCGCCCCCGCCGACCCCCACCTGCTCCCGGTCACCTCCGGCGACGTCCGGGTGGACGTGCAGAGCGCCCTCCCGACCCTCGCCACCGCCTACGGCATGCGCCCGCTGCTCGACATCTCCGACGAGGAGGCCCGCGCCGACCTCGCCCGCGTGTCGGTGACGGCGCTGTCGTTCGTCGCGCAGTCCGCGCGCGGCGTCGGCGTGCCGATGGTGCCGCAGGGCCGGATCGACGAGGCCGCGACCATCACCGAGCGGTTCATGGTCCGCTGGCGCGGTGAGCCCGACCCGAAGCACGTCCGGGCCATCGACGCCTACTGGGTCTCCGCCGCCGAGCACGGCATGAACGCCTCCACCTTCACCGCGCGGGTGATCGCCTCCACCGGGGCGGACGTGGCGGCCAGCATGTCCGGCGCCATCGGCGCCATGTCGGGCCCGCTGCACGGCGGCGCCCCGGCCCGCGTGCTCCCGATGATCGAGAAGGTCGAGCAGCTCGGCGACGCCCGCAAGGTCGTCACCGGCATCCTCGACTCCGGCGACCGGCTGATGGGCTTCGGCCACCGCGTGTACCGCGCCGAGGACCCGCGCGCCCGCGTGCTCCGCCGCACCGCCAAGGAGCTGGACGCCCCCCGCTTCGAGGCCGCGAAGGCCCTGGAGGACGCCGCCCTCGCCGAGCTGCGCGAGCGCCGCCCGGACCGCCCGATCGAGACCAACGTCGAGTTCTGGGCCGCGGTCATCCTCGACTTCGCCGAGGTCCCGACCGCGATGATGCCCGCCATGTTCACCTGCGGCCGCACCGCCGGCTGGGCCGCGCACATCCTGGAGCAGAAGCGCACCGGGCGCCTCGTCCGGCCGAGCGCCCGCTACACCGGCCCCGGCACCCGCTCGATCAACGACGTCCCGGGAGCGGCCGAGGTCCTCAAGGGCTGAGCCCCCGCACGAGCTGAGACACCTCTCCCCCCGCCCCCCACAACGACGCCGCCGAGGCCCCCGGACGATCCCGGGGGCCTTCGCCGTTCGCACCGTCAGCCCTTCCCGTGGCCCTTCCCGCGCGCGCCCCGCCCTTTGCCATCATTGGACGCATGAGCCGAGACCCCGACGAGCCGCTCGACGGCGACATCGGCCCCGCGTCCGTGCCGGAGACGCCCGCCGCCGCCGAGGCGGCGCGGGCCGACACCGCCGAGGAGCTGCGGCGGTACGAGGCGGAGCGCGAGGAGCGCCGCCGGCGCACCAACGCCGTGTCCGGCCGGATCGCCGCGATCGTCGCCGCGCTGCTCCTCGGCTTCCTGACCTACGACTCCGCCCGGACCGCAATCGAGGCGCGCTCCCGGGGCGACGACTGGATCTACCCGCCGGCCGTGATCGCCGCGCTCTGCGCGCTCGCGCTGGCGGGCCTGCTGACCTGGGCGTGGCGGCGCCACCGTCTCGGCATGTGAACCCGAACCGCGATCTTCGCCGCAGGTCAGATAGCCTGCTACGAGTGACCGACAGCGCGAATCCAACCATTGACATTCCAGCCGATCTCAAGCCGGCGGACGGCCGTTTCGGGTGCGGTCCGTCCAAGGTCCGCCCCGAGCAGCTGGCCGCCCTCGCCGAATCCGGTTCGACCTATCTCGGGACCTCGCACCGCCAGAAGCCGGTGAAGTCCCTCGTCGGGCGCGTGCGGGAGGGGCTGTCCCAGCTGTTCTCCCTCCCCGAGGGCTACGAGGTCCTGCTCAGCAACGGCGGCACCACCGCGTTCTGGGACGCGGCCGCGTTCGGGCTCGTCCGGCAGCGCTCGCAGCACCTGACGTTCGGTGAGTTCTCCAGCAAGTTCGCCAAGGTCACCACGGGCGCGCCCTGGCTGGGGGACCCGACCGTCATCTCCGGCCCGCCCGGAACCCACCCGGAGGCGTCCGCCGAGGAGGACGTCGACGTCTACGCGCTCACCCACAACGAGACCTCCACCGGCGTCGCCATGCCGATCAGGCGCCCGGCCGGCACGACCGCGCGCGAGGGGCTCGTCCTGGTGGACGCCACGTCCGGCGCGGGCGGCCTGCCCGTCGACGTCACGGAGACCGACGTCTACTACTTCGCGCCGCAGAAGTGCTTCGCCGCCGACGGCGGCCTCTGGGTGGCGCTCGCGTCCCCGCCCGCGCTGGAGCGCATCGACGAGATCGCCATGTCCGACCGGTACATCCCGGAGTTCTTCAACCTGAAGACGGTCGTGGACAACTCCGCCAAGGACCAGACCTACAACACCCCCGCCGTCGCCACGCTCCTGCTCCTCGCCGAGCAGATCGAGTGGATGAACGGCCAGGGCGGGCTGGCCTGGACCACGTCCCGGACGGCCGACTCGTCCCAGCGCCTCTACACCTGGGCGGAGAAGACGTCCTACACGACGCCGTTCGTGGTCGACCCCGCGCAGCGCTCGCAGGTCGTCGGCACGATCGACTTCGTCGACGAGGTCGACGCGGCCGCCGTCGCCAAGGCACTGCGGGCCAACGGCATCGTCGACACCGAGCCGTACCGCAAGCTCGGCCGCAACCAGTTGCGCATCGGCATGTTCCCGGCCATCGACCCCGACGACGTCGAAGCACTGACGGCCTGCGTCGACTACATAGTCGAAAGGCTCTAAAAGTTCAGGCCCTCGGGGACGCGACGCTGCGTCCCCGAGGGACGTTCAGGGGACGGTGACCAGGCCGCCGGTGTCGTCCGGGCTGACGCTGCCTGCGGTGCCGCCCGCACGTTCGATGGCCCGGTGGCGCAGGCCCGCGCGGTCGGTCTCGCGGTCGGCGTGGGTGAAGCCGCGCCAGACCCGGGGGTCCATGTCGGAGTCGCGGGCCGTCGGCAGGAAGCGGGCCGTGGCGAGGACCTCGGGCAGGTCGCGGCGGCCCGGACGGCGCTCCATGCCGATCTTTACGTAGGTGCCCTCGCGCACCATGACGACGGACGCGAACCGGACCCGCGTGTGCCGCTCGGCGTCCCGGAACCAGCGCGGGTTGGACGCCCAGTAGATGTTCTGCTCGGTGTCGACGGCGACGGTCAGCGGGCTGAGCGCGCCCCGGGCCAGGTGCACCTCGGTCGGGCGGTCGCGGTGCACCCAGGCGAGCGCGACCCGTCCGACCACGGCCTCGAGGACGGCGGTGACCTCCGCCGGGCCCCGGCAGGCCGCCAGGAGCTGGAAGATCGGCTCGCTGTCGGTCGTGCCGCACGCGGGCGGCAGCGCGAAGCGGGCGCGCAGGTCGGCGGTGTCGATGTCGCCGTTGTGCGTGGCGACGAGGTCGCGGACGGCCATCGGGCTGGCGTTGCGCGGCTCCAGCGGCGAACCCTGCGTCGCCCAGCGGGTGTGGCCGAGCGCGACCGGCGAGCGGTCCAGCTCGGGGACGTAGGCGGCGCGCCAGATCTCGGCGAACCGGCCGCGGCCCTTCACCACGCGGCAGCCGCCGGACGGGCCGCCGAGGCTCGGCCAGCCGCCGAGGCCGGGCCACGCGCCGAGCAGGGCGAAGCCCGCCGAGTCCGTGCCGCGCTCCTCCGCGAGCATGCCCAGCGTGACGAACACGTCGGAGGCCCGCCCCGGGTCCTCGTCGAACGGCGACCGCACCATCCCGAACAATCCGCACATGTCTGATGAGATGCAGATCATGGGTGGACGGTTCGACCCGTGCGGCGGGCCGAATAAGCTCGGACCGTGAACCGCGCGCCCCGATGGCTGCTTCCCACCGTGCTGACCGCGCTCGTGCTCGCCGTGGTCGTCGGTGCGCTGCTGAGCTGACCGGCCGCGGGTCATATGATCGACGGGGCGCGGAACGGGGATGATCAGGCCATGTCAGCTAGCCGTGCCGCCGCCCGCGCCGGTGCCGCGCTGGTCCTGGCGGGCGCGTCCACGGTGGCGTTCGCACCCGGCGCCGCCGCGAAGGACGACCGCGTCGCGTTCACGATCAAGGACCCGCGGATCACCGAGTCCAGCGGGCTCGCCGCGAGCGCCCGGCACCCCGGCGTCGTCTACACCCACAACGACTCCGGCGGCGTCCCGAAGATCTACGCGCTCGGCCCGGACGGGCGGGTGCGGGCCGTGCTGACGCTCGGCGGCGCGAACGCCCGCGACTGGGAGGGCATGGCGCTCGGCAGGGACGGCCGCGGCCGTCCGGCGATCTTCGTGGCGGACATCGGCGACAACCTCGGCGGCGCCTGGCCGTACGTGACCGTGTACCGGATCCCGGAGCCGTCCCGGCTGGTCAGCCAGACCCTGCGGGCCACCGCGTTCAAGATCAAGTACGCGGACGGGCCGCGCAACGCCGAGACGTTCATGATCAACCCGCGTACCAACCGGCTCTACATCGCCAGCAAGCTGTTCGGCGGCAAGATCTACGAGGGCCCGGCGAAGCTCCGCGCCCGCGGGTACAACGTCATGCGCAAGATCGGCGACGCCCCGGCCATGGCGACCGACGGCGCCTTCTCCCCCGATGGCCGCACCTGCGTCATCCGGACCTACTTCGGCGCCCGGCTGTACACGGTCGGGCCGGACGGCAGGCCCGGCAGGACGCTGAAGTCGATCGGCCTGCCCATGCAGGCGCAGGGCGAGTCGGTGACCTACACGGCCGATGGCAGGTCGCTGCTGGCGGGGTCCGAGGGCAAGAACCAGCCGGTCTACCAGGTGCCGCTGCCGGAGGAGGCGCTGCCGCCGTCCCCGGCGGCGAAGAACGCGGGGGCGGCGGGATCGCCCGAGAACGGCGCGAAGGACGCGGGCGGCGCCAGGGTCGGGCTGTTCCTCGCGCTGGCGATCGCGGGCGCGGTCGGCTACGGCCTGATGCGGCGGCGGCGGTGACGCGTGAGGCTCGCGGGGCGTGGGGGGCGGCGGGTGGCCGCCCGACCTGACCGGCACGATGGAAAAGGCTTTCGGAGGACGACCGGATCCCGGAAGGGGGCGACGGTCCCGCGGGGACCCGTGTGAGGATGCGGACTGTGGAGCATGAGCTGGTGGGCCTCGCGGGGTCCGGGGGCCGGTGGCGCCCCGTCGCCGCCGGCCCGTTCACCGTCCTCGCCGTGGCGCTGGCGCTGCTGCCGATCCGGCCGGTGTGGCTGTGGGCCGCGCTGATCGGCGCCGTCGCCGCGATCCCGTGGCTGCTCGGGGCCGTCCCCGACGCGCGCCGGCGGCGGCCCCGCCCGTACTGGCGGCTGTCGGCGGCGGGGCTGGAGCGGATCGGCCGGGGCGGGCTCGTCATGGTGTCCTACGAGCGGTCCCGGATCGACGGCCTGGCCATCACCACCGGCGACGGCGTGCTGACCGTCTTCCACCGCTTCGGCCGGACGGCCGTGGGCGGCATGACCGCGATGGGCCTGGAGCCGCTGGCCGTGTTCGTCACGGCCCGCCGCCTCGGCATCCCCATGTACGTCCTGGACGGCGAGGCCACCGACCTCCTCGATCCGGCGCTGGACGAGGCCCTGCGCGCGTCCGGCCTGGAGGACGACATCCCCGGCAGCGGGCCGCTGCCGCGCGACCACGCGGCCGAGAAGCGGCTGCTCGACCAGGAGGCCGCGCTGCTCGCGGCGGCGCACGAACCGCCCGCGGAGCCGTCCACCGACGCGTCGACCGAGTCGGCCGCCGGGGGCAGGCGCGGCCGGGACCGGCGCACCGGGGAGCAGCGGCTGGCCACGCCCGAGCCGCTGCCGAGCCGCCGCCGGATCATGCTGCTCGGCGCGCTGACCGCGCTGCTCGGCGCCGTGATGATCGTCCGGATCGCGCTGGACGGGACGAGCGAGTTCGGCGCCCGGCTCGCCGCGGGCTGCTGGGCGCTGGCCGCGATCGCCGGGGTCCTCACCGCCCGGCGCCGGCTGCTGCGCGCCGCCCAGGTCCGCTGGACGATCACCGCCGAGCGGCTGCTGGTGCGGGCCCGCCCCGGCCGCCGCCGCGAGGTCCAGGACCTGCGCGCCGGGGACGTCGCCGCCGTCGTGGTCGGTCCCGGGCTGCGCCTCGACCCGGTCAGCGGGGAACCGCGCCGCGCCGACCTCGTCGCGCTCGCGTTCGGGCACCGGCTGGAGCTGGTCGCCCGGCTGCCCGCGCACGGCCTGGACGGGTTCCAGCTCGCGCACGCCCTCGACGACCACGGCTACCGGGTGATCACGCCGGGGGCGCGGGCACCGCGCCGCCCCGACTACGGCCTGGAGGGGCTGCCGGAGATCTTCGCGCAGGTGCCCGGCGGGCGGCTCGTCGTCGCCGACGGCGGGCTCGGCTGGGCCGACGCCGCCGGGGACGTCGTGCTGAAGATGCCCGAGGACCGCATCGGCGGCATCGAGCTGCTGACCATCGGCGGGCACGCGTGGGTCCGGCTGTACGACTCCGACGGCGACGAGTTCTTCGCCGCGCCGCTGTCGGCGCTGCGGATCTCCCGCACCGACCTGCGCGAGTCGGCCCGCCGCGCGGGCCTGCCGGTCAACGACGCCGAGTACGACGCCTACATGAGCGCCGCGTTCCACTCGGCCGTGTCCACGCTCGCCGCGCCCGAGCCCGACCGGGCGCCGGCCGCGCTCCCCGCGCCCGCCGCGGGCCCCGACGGCGGCGTCCAGGACGCCCCCGCGGCCCCGGCCGGCGGCTCCGGCGAGCAGGAGCTCGTGTTCGCCGTCTCCCCGCCGCTCGGCCCGGTCACGGCGCCCGGGACGGTGCTGGACGCGACGCGCCGCTCCCGCGTCGGGACGTACGCGATGAGCGTGCTGCTGTGCGAGGCGGTGGCGCTGCTGGGCGCGGTCTGGCTCGGCCCCGACCTCGGCGGCTTCAACGCGACCGCGAGCTGGTCGATGCCGGCCGGGCTGGTGATCGGCCTGCTCGGCTACTGGCTCTACGACCGGAACCGCTCCCAGCTCCGCGTGTCGACCGCCGGGCTCGCGGTCGTCACCCGGCGCGGCAAGGTCGAGTGGGAGCTGACCCGCGACCGCGTCGGCGGCGTCGGCATCGACGAGTCGACCGACCGGATGCCGCGGCTGGTGGTGTGGGCTCCGTCCGGGCGGGTGCTGCGCCAGATCGGCTTCCCGCCGGACCTGGACGAGCTGCGCCGCGCCTGCGAGCGCTACGGCGTCCCATGGGGGCCGCCTGACGCCGACCGTCCCGCGCCGCCGCCGCCGGAGCTGTGACCGCCCGAGCGCAGCGACCACGTCTTCAGCGGCTCGTAGGCGACCTGGTCCTGGTCCTTGCCGGGCAGGTGGCTGCGCACGAGCTGGACGGACCCGGCCGTCCACGGCGTGCCCGCGAACGCCGACAGCTCCTCGATCAGCGACCGGACGTCGACCGGGCGCCGCGACCGCGCCAGTGTCAGATGGGGGCGGAACCCGCGGTGCTTGTCGGGCAGCGTGCCGACGCGGCGCCCGGCGGCGGTGGTGGACGCGGCGAGCCGCGCGAGCCGGCGCCGGTCGCCGTACAGGCCCGTCCACAGGACGCGGGCGTGCGCGCCGCTGCCGGGGAACGCGCCCGCGCCCGCGAGCGACAGCTCCATCCGCTCATGCCGGCCGACGGCGCGCTCCAGCCGGGGCAGCAGCCGGTCGAGGGTCCGTCCGTCGACATCGCCGAGGAACGTCAGCGTGACGTGCAGCAGTTCGCGCCGCACCCAGCGCAGCTCCGGCACCAGGTCCAGATGCGGGCGGACGGCCTCTTCGAGCTCGTCCAGGGCGTCCGGTGGCGGTACGAGCGCCACGAAAAGCCTCATGGGAGCGTCCGAACGGCCACCTGACCAGCCTTCCAGCCCGCGGCACGGTTGTCACGCGGATGGGCCCGTCATCCTTGCGCGGGCCGAGCCCTCCGCGGCACGGGCCGGACGGCCGTGCCCCGCGCGGCGACCGCCCCGACGACGACCGCCGCCAGGGCGGAGACCAGCCCGCCGATGACGAGGCTCGTGCGGGCGCCGAAGTGCTCGGCCAGCCAGCCGATCGCGGGCGCGCCCACCGGGTTCGTGCCGAGGAACACCAGCATGTAGAGCGCCATCACCCGGCCGCGCATCTCCGGCGCGACGCCGAGCTGCATCGTCGCGTTCGCCGCCGTGGTGATCGTCATCATCGCGATGCCGGTCGGGACGAGCAGCGCCAGGAACAGCCAGTACGTCGGCATCAGCCCGGTAAGGGCCTCCAGCGTCCCGAACAGCAGGCCCATCCCGACCAGCACCCGCAGCCGCGGCTTGGCGACCCTGCGGGCGGCCAGCAGCGCGCCGCTGAGCGCTCCGAGCGCCAGCATGCTGGACGCGAGCCCGAACGCGGACGCGTCGGTGTGGAAGACCTCCTTGGCGACCAGCGCGACCGTCGTGTTGAAGTTCATGCCGAACATCGCGAGGAACCCGACGAGGATCAGCACGAGCATGAGGTCGCGGCGCCCGCGCACGTACCGGAGCCCCTCGCGGAGCTGGCCCTTGGCCCGCTTGACCGCCGGCGCGTCGTGCAGCTCGTCCGCCCGCATCGCCGACAGGCTGAACAGCACCGCGGCGAACGACGCCGCGTTCACCAGGAACACCGGCCCGGTGCCGATCAGCGCGATGAGCACCCCGGCGACCGCCGGGCCGAGCAGCCTGGCGCCGTTGAACGTCGCGCTGTTCAGCGCGATCGCGTTCGGCAGGTCGCGCTTGCCGACCATCTCGACCACGAACGACTGGCGGGTCGGGTTGTCCACGACCGTCGCGACGCCGAGCCCGAACGCCAGCACGTACACGTGCCAGACCTGCGCGGCGCCCGACACGGCGAGCAGGCCGAGGACGAGCGCGAGCAGGCCCATCGAGATCTGCGTGAGCGCGAGGACGCGCCGCTTGGGGTACCGGTCGGCGATGACGCCGCCCCACAGCCCGAACAGCAGCATCGGCAGGAACTGCAGGCCGGTGGTGATGCCGAGCGCGGTGCCGCTGCCGTGCGCGAGTTCGAGGACGAGCCAGTCCTGCGCGACGCGCTGCATCCACGTCCCGGTGTTGGAGACGACCTGCCCGGCCGCGTAGAGCCGGTAGTTCCGGACGCGCAGCGACCGGAACATCCCGCCGCGGCGCGGCCCGTCTTCGCCCAGTTCGGCTTCGACCGGCTCGGCTTCGACCGGCTCGGCTTCGACCGGCTCGGCTTCGACCGGCTCGTCTTCGGCCGGCTCGTCTTCGGCCGGCTCGGTGCCTGGCTCTCCGGGGGCGTCCTCCTGGACCGTTCCGTCCGCGCCCTGAAGCGTTCCGTCCGCAGCGCCCGCAGGGCGCGCAACCTCCCCAGCCCGCACGGACTCTGCGTCCCGCACGGACTCGCCAAGCTGCGCGCCGACCCGGACGGCCTCGCCCACCTGTTCGCCCACCTGCGCGGGCTCGGCGGCCCGTGGTGGACCTCCGGGCCGCGCGCCCTCAGTGAGCGGCGCGGGCTCGGCGAGATGGGCGGGACGGGCCGGGTGGCGGCGCCGGGGGCGGGCCGGCGCCGCGGTCTTGGGGGATGCGGGGGTCACCGGGCGGGCCGGGCGGGCGCGGCGGCGGTGGTGCGGGCCGCGCGCCGCCGCGCCCTCCGGTTCATCAGGGCTTTCGTTAGCAGAAGTCATTACCGAAGCTAACGTTAATCCCGCCGGTGTTATTCCGGCAAGGCCGGGCGTAACGCCACCGGACGCGGCGTTCAGGAACGGCTGAGGCGGTCGATGATCGGGGCGGCGCGGCGCAGGGTCTCGCGCTCCTCGTCGGTCAGCTCCTCGAGGCGGCGGGCGAGCCATGCCTCCTTGCGGCGGCGCTCGTCGGCGAGGAGGGCCGCGCCCGCGTCGGTGGCGTTCAGCACGACCTGGCGGCCGTCGGTCGGGTGCGGGCTGCGCGCGACGAGCCCGCGCTCCTCCAGGTAGGAGATCACGCGGGTCATCGAGGGCGGCTGGACCTTCTCGTGGTCGGCCAGCTCGCGGGGCGTCATCGACCCGTGCCGCTCGATGGCGGCGAGCGCGGCGAACTGCGTGAGCGACAGCGGGCGCCCGCCGTCGCCCGCCGCCCGCGGACGCAGCGTGCGCAGCCGGCGGGTCAGCCGCGCGATCGAGATCCGCAGCTCCTCGGCCAGCCCCGGCGCGGACGCCGTGCGGCCCCGGATCGGTGGGGTTGTCATCGTGTGTGCTCTCCCGGGTCTGCTGCCCATGCTGCCACGCCGCCGGTCGGCCCACATCACCGCGGTCGGCGCGGACGCGGCGGCCGGGGCCGCGTAGCCTGAACCCATGAGCCGCACCCGCCTCCCGGATCCTCCGCCGATGCAGACCAACGACGTCCGGATCGCGGCCGCGGGCACCGTCGCCTGGGCGGTCGCGCTCGTGGTGCTGCTCATCGTGGGGCTGCCGTCCGAGGACCGGTGGTGGCTGTGGGTGTGCTGCACCGGCATCGGGATCGGCCTGTTCGCCATGTGGTACACGCCCCGCCTCCAGGCGGGCCGCGCCCGGCAGGAGGCCGAGCGCGCCGAGCGGCGGCAGGCCGCGGCGCCGGACGAGCGGCCCGAGGACGCCGGCTAGGGCCCGCTAGGGCTCGCTAGGGCTCCAGGTCGGCCTCGGCCAGGAGGGTCGGCACCGAGGCGGGGTCGCGCAGGACGGCCTCGATCAGCAGCCGGTCGGCCCAGTTGCCGGTGGACCAGGCGAGCGCGCGCGCCAGCCCGTAGACGTCGCTCGCATGGATTTCGCCGTCTCTCGTCCACCAGGGGACGTCCTGGCCGTCCACGGTGAGGCGTTCGTGCGCGAGACAACCGGCGGGAGCGTCCGGCAGGACGGCCCTGACGGCGTCCGGGACGGGACGCTTCTCCCCGTGCGACTCGACCTCCCCCGGGATCTCGTCGCCCGCCAGCGGGAGGTCGAGGAGTTCGGCGAGCCGGGCGTCGCGTCCCTGGGCGGCGATGATGAGCGGCTGCCCCTGCAAGAGGGGCAGGAGGTCGGGGCCGTCCAGGACGAGGGCGTCACCCGCGTCGACGAGCTCGACCTCGCCGTCCACGACGGCGCGCAGATGGTCAGGTGGCTCGATGTCCACTTCGGGGGTGTCGGCCAGGGCCGTCCACAGGCCGGCCAGACGATCGCGGGTCACGGACCGGCCGGGGTCTCCGAGCCGGTCGAGCAGCTCTTGGGCGCCACCGGGCTCATCGAGCAGCTCTTCCAGCGACGTACGGACGCCCAGGGCGAGCAGGAGCCGCTCGTCGAGCCCGTCCGGCGCGACGTCGTAGAGCCCTGCCAGCGAGTCGTCGCCGCGTAGGCGGAACTCGCCGGGCCTGCGGCCGTCGAGGACGGGGTGCCGCCCGAGCCACCACGCCGTGTACGACGGAACGGCCACCCGCCTGCCGTTGTGCAAGGTCACATGAGCGGGATCGACGATCGCGGCACGCCACGGAGGCCCGGCGAGCACCTTCAGCGCAGCCGCCCAGTCGTCCACCAGTTCCAGGTCGCGGACGGCCGTGAACTCCGGGACGAGCGGCGGGAGTTCCTGCGGGCCGATCCGCCGCAGGGCGTCGTCCGCCCACAGGTCCTCGTCGTCCAGATGGAGGGTCTCGGCCTCGTCGGCGAGCCCCGCGAGGTTCACGTCCTCGCTCCTGGCGAGGGCGAACCCGTCCAGGACCCCGACGGCGGTGAGCGTCTCGGCGCCCCACTTCTCCAGGAGTTCGCCGTCCACGACGCCGAACGGAGCGTCGTCGGCCATGAGGGTGCGCAGCGGGCTGTCCGGCAGGAGGAGCTCACCGGCCGGGTAGAGGTCGCCGTCGTCGCCGGGGAGGGCCAGTTCCGCCAGCCACGGCTCGTCGCCGGGGTCGACGTGCGCGGCCCCCACCAGCCCGAGCACGGCCTCGGCGACCGCGTCCGGGTCGTCGGCCTCGAAGGACTCCTCGACGGCCGCCCGGACGGCCGGGTCGCCCAGCACCGCGCGCGGGCCCGCCTCCACCGCCCCGAGCCGCACCAGCAGCGGATGCACCGCCTCTGGATGGACGAACCGCAGCCCGAGCGCGTCCAGGCCCGCCGGGTCGACGCCGTCCGCGATCAGCAGCCCGCGCGGCCCGCGCACCAGCCGGGCCTCCGCGCCCGCCAGCGGCACCGGCAGGGCGCCCAGCGCGTCCCTGGGGGCCCCGCCGAGCGCCTCGTACACCCGGTGCCACCACGCCGGTTCCCGGTCCACAGCGGCCAGCTCGTCGACCACGTCGGCCAGCTCGACGCGGCGGACCCCGAGCGCCGCCAGCGCCGGGCTCCGCGCCGGCCACTCCGCCGGCAGCAGCCCGCCGACCACGGCGTCCGCCTCCAGCAGCCCGACGAACGGCGCGGGCGCGTCGATCGCGACCGCGTCGCGGCCGCGCGTCCCGTGCGGCAGCACGGGAGCCTCGGGCAGCCGCTCCCGGACCGCGCGGCGGATGCGGGCGTCCAGCTCCCCGGCGCCCACCGGCCCCGGTACGAGGTCGAGCACGCCCGGCGACACCGGCAGCCCGGTCAGGAGCCGCACGTACGTCTCGGCGGCCCGCTCCGCGAGGTACTCGGTCAGCGCTCCGGGCGCGACGTGCCGCCGGTCGGGGGCGAGGGGGAAGGACGCGATGAGCAGAGCGGGGAGGTCCAGGCGCTCGTCACTGGGAGTGGGGGCGTGCACCACCGGCGGCATGCCCTCGGGAAGGCCGTCCTCTGGCAGCGCCCAGCGCACCTGCCAGAACGGGCGCGCCCGCTCCTCCACGGGACGGTCCGCCAGGAGCTCACCTGGGATCTCCCCATGCGCCTCGGCCGTCCGCCACACACCGCCGTTGATGACGACCTCGCCACCCGGCCGCCACTCGGCGGTGACTTCACGTACGTCACCGTCAACATCGATCTCAACGCGCGCCAGCGCCGGCAAGGCCAGCATCAGCGCGGCCCCCACCTGCCCAAGCTGGCGCCGGACGGACTCGACCGCGTCCTCCAGCAGCGGGAGGCGCACCAGGGTGTCGAACCCTTCCGGGACGTCCGGTGACTCGTCCAGCGCGAAAGGCAGCCGCAGCAGCGGCACATGCCCGCCCCGCCGCGCGACCTCCTCGGCAAGCGCGGGCACCTCCTCCACCAGCGCGCGCGCCCGCTCCCGCGACCATCCGACGCCCGCCGGGACGGGACGCGCCGAGGCGATGGACGGCGCGTCCGACACGGCGACCACGGCGGCGAAGCCCACGCCGAAGCGGCCCGCCGCGGCCGTCTCGCCGCGCTTGGACGAGGCGCGGAGCGTGGACAGCGCCTCGACGCCCTCCGCGTCCAGCGGGGCGCCCGTGTTGGCGGCGGTCAGCACGCAGCCGGACGGGGACGTCCGCAGGGACAGCCGGAGACGGCCGGGCACCCCGGCGCGCAGCGCGGCGTCGGCGGCGTTCTGGGCGAGTTCGATGACCGCTCGGTCGCGGTAGCCGCCCAGGGCGTGGTCCTCTTCGGCGTTCGCGTCCTCGCGGAAGCGCGCCGGGGACTCCGCCCAGGCCCTCAGCACGCGTTCGCGAAGGGACCGGGCCTGGAGGTCGTCCGGGGTGCCGGGCATGGTCAGCTGTGGCCGAGGGCCTCGTCGTCCAGCGGGGCGGTGTCCTCGTCGGCGGAGGGGATGACCTCGTACCCGAGCTCGTCGATCACCGGCGGGTTGTGCTCGGACGCCGCCGGGATCGAGACCGCCTCGGAGTGGGCGCCGCAGCCGTGGTCGGCGGAGACCACCCGGCCGTCGTCGGGCGCGTACTCGTTCGCGCAGACCCCGAACACCTGCCGCAGCTCGCCCGCCAGCGGCACGAAGAAGCCGCAGGTGGAGCACTGGGCGGGCGCGGACGCGGCGATAGGCGCGCGCGGCCCGGCGACGCCCTCGTACCAGCGGGTCGCGGCCTCGTCCCGGCCCTCCCGCGACAGCACCCGGACGCGGCCGAGCCCGAGCTCCCACTGGGCGGCGCGGTCGGTGGAGTCGTCGACCTCGGTGAACCCGGGCGCGAGCCGGACGTCGTCGGGCGCGGTCGGCAGCAGGTCGCCGGGGCCGAGGTCGCCGGGGCGCAGCCGCTCCAGCCACGGCACCCACTCCGGCGCCAGCAGCGCGTCGTCGCCGGGCAGCAGGACGACCTCGCTGACCGTGACGTTCTTCGCGCGGGACGCGCGGGCCACCGTGACCGCCCACCGCCAGCCCCGGTAGGCGGGATCGAGGCACGCGAAATAGTGCGTGACCACCCGGTCGGCCTCGGCGCGGAGGCCGAGGTGGTCGCCGACCTGCGCGGCGCCGGCGGTGTCCTCGGCGGCCTCGCGGGCGAGGTCGACGGCTTCGGCGCAGGCGGTGTCGACGGCGGGGGTGCGGGTCCGGCGGGAGGACCCGGACGTGGTGCGCGCGGCGGCGGAACGCGCGGGGCTGGACTGACGCTGTGGGCTCACACGTCAATTCTCGCCCATGGGAGGGCGTGTCCGTGCACCGTCCGGCGGCGGGCGGCCGCCCGCGCCTCCCGATCCGGTGGGGTGAGCCCGCATTCGAGCGGGGAACGTACTCTCGAATCGAACGACTCCGATGGCCGTCCCCGGTGCCGAGCCGGCGCGGCCGCTGGGAGAGAACAGAGCGCATGGCGGACGGGACGAGGGCCGGACGGACCCTGCGCGCCGTCACCGGGGGTGCGGCGCGCGCGGCCCGCGGCATGCGCTCGGCCGTCCTCGGCACGGGCCGGCTCACCCGCCGCGTCACCCACGCGCAGGGCGCCGGGCGCAGCGGCCTCGGCAGCCTGATCGAGGCGTCCGCGATCAACGCCGCGGGCGACGCCATGGTCACGGTCGCGCTGGCCGGGACGCTGTTCTTCGGCCTGGACGTCAACCAGGCGCGGAGCCAGATCGCCCTCTACCTCGTCGTCACGATGGCGCCGTTCGCGCTCGTCGCCCCGCTGATCGGCCCGGCGCTCGACCGGGCCAGGCACGTCCGCCGCTACGCGATCGCGAGCACGTTCGTGATCCGGGCGCTGCTGTGCTGGGCGATGGCGAGCGCGCTCCCGCACGGCGACCAGGTCACCTTCCTGCCCGCCGCGTTCGGCGTGCTGGTGCTGTCGAAGGCGTTCGGGGTGCTGCGCGCGTCGGTCACCCCGCGCGTCCTGCCGGACGAGATCACGCTGGTGACGGCGAACGCGCGCGCCTCGTTCGCCGGGCTGATCGCGGCGTCGGTCGCCGCGCCGGCCACGGCGGGCCTCGCCCTGCTCGTCGGGCCGGCGTGGGTACTGCGCATCGGCACGGCCGTGTTCCTGCTCGGCGTCCTGTTCACCATGCGGCTGCCGGGGCACGTGGACGTCCCCGAGGAGGCCCCGCCCCTGGAGGCGGCCCCGAAGGGCGCCCGGCGGTGGCGGGCGCTGCCCCGCCTCGGGCCCCTCGTCGTGGAGGCCATGGAGGCCAACGCGGTGCTGCGCGCCTTCTCCGGCTTCCTGATCATCTACCTGGCGTTCCTGCTGCGGCAGGAGCGGTTCGACCCGGTGTCCCACCATGTCGCGCTCGGCCTGCTCGCGGCGTGCGCGGGCGCCGGCGGGCTGCTCGGCACCGCGCTCGGCGCCTGGATGAAGGCGCGGGCACCCCGGCTGATCGTGTCGGCGACGCTCGCCGCCGTCACCGCCGTCACCGCGGCGGGCGCCGCGTTCTTCGGGCTGTGGGCGGCGCTCGCGGTGGCGACCGCGGCCGGTCTCGGCCAGGTCCTCGGCAAGCTGTCCATGGACGCCGTCGTGCAGCGCGAGATCGGTGAGGACCTGCGCTCGTCCACCTTCGCGGTGTCGGAGACGCTGCACCAGCTCAGCTGGGTGCTCGGCGGGCTGCTCGGCCTCGGCATGTCGATCATCGCCGACGGCCGGGTCGCACTCGCGAGCGTCGCGGCGGCGCTCGCGCTGGCCTTCGGCCTGCTGCTGTCCCGGCAGGCCGGGACGCACCGCCGCGGCCGCCGCCCGGCCCCGCCCACCACGCCGATCAAGGACGCGCATCCGGAGATGCGCTGACCTGGACGCGCTGACCTGGACGCGCTGACCCGGATGCGCTGACCTGGACGCGCTGACCGCGCGGCGTCAGGCGGACGCGGGCCCGCCGCCGGAGGACGTCAGGGCGACAGGTCGTCGGCGACCGCCCGCAGCACGGTGGCGATCTTCTTCGCCTCCGCCGGGGCCGGGTGCTTGCCGCGCCGGTAGGTGTTGGAGATCCCGTCCAGCAGCTTGATCAGGTCCTCGGTGATCACGACCATCTCGTCCGGCTTCTTGCGCCGCTGCTTGGCGATGGTCTTCTCCACCGACGGCAGGGACTCCAGCACCCGCACCTGGAGGGCCTGCTGGCCGCGGCGCCCCTCGACCACGCCGAACTCGATGCGCTGCCCCGGCCTGAGCGTCGTGACGCCGCCCGGCAGCGCCGATGAGTGCACGAAGACCTCCCCGCCGTCGTCGCGGGTGAGGAAGCCGAACCCCTTGTCGGAGTCGTACCACTTGACCTTGCCAGTCGGCACCGGAGACCTCGTTCGGTAATCGTCCTGAATCGCCCCCAAGATTAGTGCCTCGCCGCGGGCCGGTGTACACGCCGGGTACCGCCGGAGACGCCTACGGGGCAACGCTTCCGACGCTATCCGGCGGGCCCGCCGAGGGCATCCGATTATCGCCGCCGGTCAGGGCCGGTCAGGGGCGTGTCAGGCCGTCCCCGTCCGGAACCCGCCGAGCCACTCTGGGAACGCCAGCAGGTCCGGCAGGACGACGTCGGCGCCGTAGGCGGTCAGGGCCGCCGAGTCGAACGCGCCGGTCGCCACGGCCACCGCCACCGCCGACGCCGCCCGCGCCGCGTCCACGTCGCCGGTGTGGTCGCCGATGTAGGCGCCGGCCTCATGGGCGCGCAGCGCCGCGCCCTTGTCGGCGCCGAACAGGCCGCCGACCACGGCGTCCGCCCGCAGCCCGAGGAACCGGACGGTGCGCTCGGTGTCGGCCTGGTTCTTGCCCGACACCACGACCACCCGCCCGCCCCGCGCGCGCACCGCCTCCAGCGCGGCGACGGCGCCCGGCATGAGACCGGTCGCCGGGATCGCGACGTCGGGGTAGATCTCCCGGTAGCGGGCCGCCATCGCGGGCACCTCGTCCGCCGGGAACCAGTAGGCCAGCTCCTCCTCCAGCGGCGGCCCGATCCGCCGGACCACCTGGTCGGTGTCGATGGGGACGCCCGTCTCCGCGGCGAGGGCGGCGTACACGGCGCCGATGGCGGCCCGCGTGTCCGCCAGGGTCAGATCCAGGTCGAAACCGACGGTGAGGGAAGCGCCTGACGAAGCGGGAGTTTCACGATCGAGCACGCCCACAGGGTAAGGGGCTGGACACAAGGGAGGACCCGCGCTCTCCTGGTAGTGGCGATGCGACGGGATCCGAGTAGGAGAGCGCGGGACCGTGCTGGCGATATACCCGACCCCCCGGGCACAAACCGGTTGACCAGGGAAAACGCAGCACCCGAACACCCCACCGCGGCGCCAAGGACGATCACTTCGCCGTCCGCCCCGGCACAGCCCCCGGTGAAGGAGGCCGCAGATGGCAGACCCCACCAGCACGAGCACGAGCACGGGCACGAGCACCGGCACGAGCGCCCGCACCGAGCCGGGCGGCGAGCACCGCGCGCCGGGGCCGCGGCGCCAGTTCACGGCCCGCGCCGCGGGGGTTCGGCGCCGCGCCGCGGGCGCCCTCGCCACCCTCGTCTCCGTCGTGACCACGGTCGTCGTCGCGGTCCTGGCCGTGCACATCGTGTTCGTCGCATTCGAGGCGAACACGGCCAACGGCATCGTCCACTGGTTCGGGGAGCGGGCCGTCGACCTGTCCTGGCAGTTCAAGGACGTCTTCCAGCCCGCGAACCCCAAGGCGGAGGTGGCGGTCAACTACGGCCTCGCCGCCCTGGTGTACCTGGTGATCGGCCGCGCCCTGGTCGGCGTCGTCCGCCGCCTGGCCTGACCCGCGCCCGGCCGGTCCTGGACGGGCGGGACGGGCCGGGCTTGGACGGGACGGCTAGCCCCGGCCGGGGAAGCGGACCTCGTCGAACGGCCAGGCCGTCGTCACCCACCGGCGGACGAACGTCTCCAGCTCCTTCTCCAGGACGGAGTTCTCCTCGTCCGCGCGGACCCAGAACACCACGACGGCGTCCGCGGCGGGGTCGTCGGACGGCGCCACGTGGATGCGGCCGAGCTGCCGCTCCCCGTCCGGCGTGATCACCACGTAGCTGAACGAGCGCCGCAGCTGCCCCTCCTTCTGCAGCCACGCGACGTCGATCAGGGCCTGCTCGAAGGTGAACTCGCTGTCCGGCCACCCCCACTCGGGGCCGAACCGGCCGGCCAGCCGGTCCAGGCTGCCGATCACGGCGCCGTAGTCCTTCACCACGTCGTGCACGGTGATCGGGCGGATCTGGAAGTCGGGCCCCGCCACCAGCGTGGGCACCACGAAGTCCTCGGGCAGGAAGGCCCCGCCCACCGCCTTCAGCGGAGACTTGAACATCGTCGACCTTTCCTGGGCGACGCCCCTTCCGGCGACGGGGCGTGCGCCGAAAACTCTAGTCGCCCGGGCCCGCGGAGGAGGGACATCGCGGATTCGGGCGCGCCGCGCACGGCGGTTCGGGCGCGCCGCGAGATATCGGGCATGCCGGGCGGCCGACCGGGGCGTGCCCGGCGGACGCCGCCCCCGTCCGGACCTCCGAACGGGGAGGCGGCGGCCCGCGACCCGAACATGCCTTAGTGTTCTCGCGGAGGAATTCATCACCATGACGCCATCCACGCGTGATCGCATCGTGTCCGAGTCGCTCCGGCTGTTCGCCGACCGGGGCTACACGGCGACGTCGGTCGCGGAGATCGAGGCCGCGGCCGGGCTATCCCCGGGCGCCGGCGGGCTGTACCGGCACTTCCGGTCCAAGGAGGAGGTGCTCGCCTCCGCCATCCGCGAGCACATCGAGCGGACCCGCCGCCAGATCAGCGACGTCCTCGTCCAGGCCTCCGCCTTCGAGGAGCGGCCGCTGGAGGTGCGGCTGCGGATGACGTGCCAGGCCGGCCTCGCGAAGATGCGCGAGGAGCAGGACCTCATCCGGGTGCTGTTCCGCGACCTCGACCAGTTCCCGAACCTGGTCGCGGAGATGCGCGAGGGCATCGTCAACCCGCTCTACGACGGGATCGCGACCTGGCTCGCCGCGCAGCCCGAGTTCGAGGGCTCCGACGAGGACTGGCCCGCGATCGCCTCCATCCTCGGCGGCGCCGTGGTGAACTACTGGCTGGCGAACGAGTCCATGTACGAGCCGCCGACCCGCATCGACGAGAAGCGGTTCGTGGAGAGCTGGGCGCGGCTCGGCCTCGGGCTCGTCCACCTGGAGCGCACACCCGCCACCTGACCTGCGCCATCCTGGTTCCCCACCGCTTCGGGCACGCCCCGCGGGCTCCTACCCTGGGGACCCGCGTACCGGCGGTGTGCGCGCGACATAAGGTTGGGGAACGGCATGGAGACGTACGCGGACTGGCTGCGCGCGCGAGGCGATGACGAGCTACGCGCGCTGCTGTCCGCGCGTCCGGAACTGCTCGCCCCCGTCCCCGCCGACCTGACCGCGCTCGCCGCCCGCGCCGCGACGCCCGCCGCGGTCACCCGCGCCCTCGACCGGCTCGACCGGTTCACCCTCGCCGTCCTCGAGGCCCTCCTCGTCCTGCCCGAGCCGGGCGCGGACGCGCTCGCCGCCGCCCTCGACGCGAACCCGGCGCAGGTCGACCGCGCCCTCGGCACGCTGTACCGCTACGGGCTGGTCTGGGGCGAGCGGGCACCGGCCGCGGCGCCCGGCGTCCGGCAGGGGCTGCCGCACCCGGCGGGGCTCGGCCCGCCCGTCCAGGAGGTCTTCGCCGGCTACCCGGCCGAGCGGCTCACCGACCTGGTCACCGACCTGGAGGGCGAGGCTCCGCGCGGCTTCCCCGACGCGGCGCGGCTGCTGCGCCGGCTCGCCGAGCTGCTCGCCGACCCGGCCGCGCTCATCGAGGACGCCGGGCCGGACGCCCGCGCCGCCCTCGACCAGCTCACCTGGGGGCCGCCGTTCGGGCGGGTCGCCGACGCCCGCCGCCCCCTGCGCGTCGGCACCGCGGCGACGCCGATCGAGCGGCTGCTCGCCCGCGGCCTCCTCGCCGCCGAGGACGACCGCACCGTCACGCTCCCCCGCGAGGTCGCGCTGTTCCTGCGCGGCGGCCGCCTGTTCCGGGACGTCCCCGCCGAGCCGCCGCCGCTGCCCGCCGCGTCGCGGGAGCCGCGCGGCGAGGAGGTCGTGGTCCGCGCCGCCGCGGGCGAGGCGGCGGGCGCCGTCCGGCTGATCGAGGAGCTGCTGGAGCGCTGGGGCCTGGAGCCGCCGCCGGTGCTGCGCAGCGGCGGCCTCGCCGTCCGCGACCTGCGCGCCGCCGCCGGGCTGCTGGACGTCCCCGAGTGGAAGGCGGCGCTGCTCGTCGAGACCGCCTACGCCGCCGGGCTGCTCACCCGCAGCGGCGACCTCGACGGCGAGTGGCTGCCCACCCCCGCCTACGACCTGTGGCTGATGCGCGACACCGCCGGCCGCTGGACGGAGCTGGCGCGCGGCTGGCTGAAGTCCGACCGCGTCGCCGGGCTGGCCGGGGAGCGCGACGACCGCGACCGCCTGATCAACGCGCTGAGCGAGGCGATGGTGCGCAGCAGCGCCCCCGCCGTCCGCCGGGAGATCCTCGACGTCCTCGCCGGCGCCGAGCGCGGCACCGCCGTCGACGAGGACGCCCTGCGCACCCGGCTCGCCTGGCTGCGGCCCCGCCGCGGCGGCCCCACCCGCGAGCGGCTCCTCGGCTGGACGCTGCGCGAGGCCGCCGCGCTCGGCCTCACCGGGTTCGGGGAGCTGGTCCCGTTCGCCCGCGACCTGCTCGCCGGCGACGACCCCGAACCCGCCCTGGAGAAGTACCTGCCCGAGCCCGTCGACGAGATCCTCATCCAGGCCGACCTGACCGCGGTCGCGCCCGGCCCGCTCGTCACCGACCTCGCCCGGGAGCTGGCGCTCGCCGCCGACGTCGAGTCCACCGGCGGCGCCACCGTCTACCGGTTCACGCCCGAGTCGATCCGCCGCGCGCTGGACGCCGGCCGGTCCGCCGCCGACGTCACCGACCTGCTGGCCCGGCACTCGGCGACGCCGCTGCCGCAGCCGCTCACCTACCTCATCGACGACGTGGCGCGGCGGCACGGGCACCTGCGCGTCGGCTCGCTGTCCTCCTACGTCCGCACCGACTCCGCCGCCACCCTCGACGAGATCCTCGCCGACCGGCGCGCCGAGCCGATGCGGCTGCACCGGCTCGCGCCGACCGTCCTCGCGTCCGGGCTGCAGCGCGGGGACCTGCTCGACGCGCTGCGCGCGATGGGCCTCGCCCCGGTCGCCGAGGCGCCCGGCGGCGGCGTGATCGTGACCCGGCCGGACGCGCAGCGCGCCGACCCGCCGCCCACCGCGGAGATCGTCCGGCTGCGCCCGGACGACCGCACCGACGCCTCGATGATCACCGCCGCGGTGCGGGCGCTGCGCGCGGGCGACGAGGCGTCCCGGCACGGCGCCGAGCAGGCCGCCCGGCAGGCCCCCGTCCCGGGCGGGGAGCCGCCCCGCTCCCCCGCGATGGCCACCATCGAGCGGCTCCGCGCCGCCGTCGAGCGCGGCGGCCGCGTCTGGATCGGCTACCTCGACCAGCAGGGTCAGGCGTCCAGCCGCATCGTGGCGCCCGTCCGGGTCGAGGGCGGCTTCCTCACCGGCTACGACGCCACCCGCGCCGCCGTGCACCGCTTCGCGCTCCACCGGATCACCGGCGTCTCGGAACTGGACGACGACACCGGCACATAGCACCCTTTCCATGACGGGACGGATGGACGGGGTCGTACTCCTACGAAAAGGAACCCGTACCGGTGTCCGGACGTCCTAGTCTGGAGCCCATCGGCGAGTTGAGGAGGCCGTCTGTGAGCGGATACGGCGGCACCCCGCCCGGCTGGCAGGACCCCTACGGGTCCGGGTCCCAGGGCTGGGGCGGCTCACCGTATCCCGGCGCGCAGCCGCCGCCCGGCTACGCCTACGGTCCCCCCGGCGTGCCCGTCCAGCGGCAGAGCAACGCCAACACGACCGCCTGCCTCATCTGCAACATCGTCAGCGTCGTCCTGTGCTGCGGCCTGCTGGCCATCCCCGGCGCGATCGTCGCGGCCATCGCGATGAGCCGCGTCCAGACCGACCCCGAGTCGGCCCGGAAACTGACGATCGCGGGCTGGGTCCTGTTCGCCCTGTCGATCGTCTGCGGGATCGTCCTCGCGATCCTCTACGCCGTCCTGGTGCTCAACGGCGACTCCAGCTACGACTCCGGCGGCGTCTAGCCCCAGGCCCGTCGTCCCGTGGTCCCCGGCCGGTCCCGCCGGGAAGAGGAGGGCGGGCGGCGCCGTTGAACCATGCGTTCCCGTCCGGATCGCACGCCGCGCCGCGCCGCCTCGGGTAGCGTGCGGCGACGGTGCCCGGACGCGGCGCCATCATCGACACCGCACTTCACCGATCACGACACCGCACCGATCATCGCCATCGCGACGGGGGCTTCTGCTTTGACCGACGGTCCGCTCATCGTCCAGTCCGACAAGACGCTGCTGCTGGAGGTCGACCACGAGCTGGCCGACGCCTGCCGCAAGGAGATCGCCCCGTTCGCCGAGCTGGAACGGGCGCCCGAGCACGTCCACACCTACCGGGTGACGCCGCTCGCGCTGTGGAACGCCCGCGCCGCCGGGCACGACGCCGAGCAGGTCGTCGACACGCTGCTGCGGTTCTCCCGCTACCCCGTCCCGCACGCCCTCCTGGTGGACGTCGCCGACACGATGGCGCGGTACGGGCGGCTCCGGCTGGAGAAGGACCCCGTGCACGGGCTCGTCCTCGCGTCCTCCGACCGGTCGGTGCTGGAGGAGGTCCTGCGGGCCAAGAAGATCAAGGGGATGATCGGCGACCGGGTCGGGGACGACGCCGTCGCCGTCCACCCGAGCGAGCGCGGCGCCCTCAAGCAGGCCCTGCTCAAGCTCGGCTGGCCCGCCGAGGACCTCGCCGGCTACGTGGACGGCGAGGCCCACGCGATCTCCCTCACCGAGGACGGCTGGCAGCTCCGCTCCTACCAGGAGGAGGCCGCGTCGGCGTTCTGGCACGGCGGCTCCGGAGTCGTCGTCCTGCCGTGCGGCGCGGGCAAGACCATCGTCGGCGCCGCCGCCATGGCGCGCGCGCAGGCCACCACGCTGATCCTCGTCACCAACACCGTGTCGGCGCACCAGTGGAAGCAGGAGCTGCTGCGGCGCACGTCCCTCACCGAGGACGAGATCGGCGAGTACACCGGCACGAAGAAGGAGATCCGGCCGGTCACCATCGCGACCTACCAGATCATGACGACGCGCCGGAAGGGCGCCTACACGCATCTGGAGCTGTTCGACGCCCGCGACTGGGGCCTGGTCGTCTACGACGAGGTGCACCTGCTGCCCGCTCCGATCTTCCGCATGACCGCCGACCTGCAGGCCCGCCGCCGGCTCGGCCTCACCGCCACCCTCGTCCGCGAGGACGGCCGCGAGGGGGACGTCTTCTCCCTCATCGGGCCGAAGCGCTACGACGCGCCCTGGAAGGACATGGAGTCGCAGGGGTGGATCGCGCCCGCCGACTGCGTCGAGGTCCGCGTCACCCTCACCGACTCCGAGCGCCTCGCGTACGCGACCGCCGAACCCGAGGAGCGGTACCGCTTCTGCGCCACGACGGACACCAAGACCAAGCTCATCCAGGCGCTCGTCGACCGGCACCGGGGCGAGCAGACGCTCGTCATCGGCCAGTACATCGACCAGCTGGACGAGCTCGGCGCACTGCTGGACGCCCCCGTCATCAAGGGCGAGACCAGGGTCCGCGAGCGGGAGCGGCTCTTCGACGCGTTCCGCTCCGGCGAGATCGACGTGCTGGTCGTCTCGAAGGTCGCGAACTTCTCGATCGACCTGCCGGAGGCGTCCGTCGCCGTCCAGGTGTCGGGGGCCTACGGGTCGCGCCAGGAGGAGGCGCAGCGGCTGGGACGGCTCCTGCGTCCCAAGGCGTCCGGGGCCGGAGCCCGCTTCTACGCCGTCGTCGCCCGCGACACCCTCGACCAGGACTACGCCGCCCACCGGCAGCGCTTCCTGGCGGAGCAGGGCTACGCGTACCGCATCGTCGACGCCGACACCGTCCTCGCGGGGGACGACTTCTAGGGGGCTGAGGGCGGCTCGGAGGCTTCCGCGGGCCAGTTCCGGAGGGCGCTGTCGAGGGCGTCCAAGGTCCTGGCCCAGGAGGCCTCCACGTCGCGTGGAGTGTGCTGGAAGGACCCGGAGGTCTCCAGGCTGACGTAGCCGTGGAACACGGCGCCCAGCATCCGCACGGCGTCCGTCTCGTCGGGCTCCGGCAGGCCGTAGGCGCGCAGGATCGCCCGCGTCATCTCCGAGTGCCGCACTCCCGCGCTCTTGCGCGCTGTCTCAGGGTCAAGCTCCATCCTGGCCGCGGCGTACCTGCCCGGGTGCCGCTTGGCGTAGCTCCGGTAGGCGCCCGCGAACGCCACCAGGGCGTCCTTGCCGGCACGTCCGGCCACCGCGGCGGCGACGTCGTCGGCGAGCTCGGCGAGCGCGAGCAGCGCGACCCTGGTCTTCAGGTCGTGGGCGTTCTTGATGTGCGAGTACAGGCTGGCCTCCCGGACGCCGAAGCGTCGCGCGACCGCGGCGACGGTCACCTTGTCGAAGCCGACCTCGTCCGCCAGCTCCGCCGCCGCCAGCGTCACCCGCTCGACGGTCACTCCCGCGCGTGCCATGACCCCTCCTTCGTGCGTACTCCACCAGCCTACCCCATCAAGGCATTTGCCTAATAGCCTTAGGAAGGCTACCCTCGCCGTCCATGAGACCGCTGACCGAACATGACATCCGCAGATCCTTCGTCAACGCCTCGAAGGGTGAGGCGAAGCGCCTGGACCTGCCGAAGAACTTCGCCGACCAGCCGTGGGACGACCTGGACTTCCTGGGCTGGCAGGACCCCGGTGCCCCCGGACGCGCCTACCTCGTCACCGAACGCGAGGACGGTCCGGTCGGCATCTCGTTCCGGATGGCTCCCAGTGCCGCCCGCGGCTTCACCGCGCGCAGCATGTGCTCGCTGTGCCTCACGACGCGCACCGGGGGCGGTGTCGTCCTGATGACGGCACGCCGGAGCGGCGATGCCGGCCGCCAGGGCAACTCCGTCGGGCAGTACATGTGCTCCGACCTCGACTGCTCGCTGTATGTGCGCGGCAAGAAGACCGTCGCGGGCAGCGGGCTGGACGAGTCGCTCACCCTGGAGGAGAAGATCACCCGGGTCCGGACCAACCTGGACAAGTTCCTGGAGAAGGTGACCCAGTGATCGGCCCGGAAAACGAGAAAGGCCCCGCCGTGACGGCGGGGCCCTTCCTGCAATATAAGTCCGGCGGCGTCCTACTCTCCCACACAGTCTCCCATGCAGTACCATCGGCGCTGAAGGGCTTAACTTCCGGGTTCGGAATGGGACCGGGTGTTTCCCCTTCGCCAAAACCACCGAACGCTCAACGCACCACCCGATACCGGGCGGGCAAATCAACGTCCGAGCGACTCAGCTCGGTATGTAATTTTCATGCACTGCGGTTCCCGGATTGTTTCCTGAGAACCACACAGGGACGCGAACAAACCCACAACAGCGACTCGCTTTGAACGTTCAGTGTGTTCAAGCCACTCGGCCTATTAGTACCGGTCGACTCCACACGTTACCGCGCTTCCATCTCCGGCCTATCAACCCGGTCGTCTACCGGGGGCCTTACACCCAC
>NZ_FZOR01000052.1 GCF_900188445.1 Actinomadura meyerae | reverse complement strand
GAACAAGAACGCCACATCTTCGACCTCATCGGCGAAGGCCTCACCAACCGCCAGATCGGCGAACGCCTCTACCTCGCCGAAAAGACCGTCAAGAACTACATCTCCAGCATCTTCGCCAAGCTCGGCATGAGCCGCCGCACCCAGGCCGCCGCACTCGCCGCCCAGCTCAAGGCCGACCGCAGGGACTCGCACGAATAGCTGAACTTCCGCCGCCGGGCCGTCCCGCCCCCGCCGCGCGGGCGTCGCCGCCGCGTCCGGGGGCATGAAGCGGACGATTCGCGGGACCGCGGTCGCCGGGGAGTCCGCCCCCGCGCGCCTCGCCGGAGGGGGCGCGGGCCGAGGGTGACAGGAGGATGGGATGACGACGGCTCTCGCGCCCTACCGCAGGCCGGCCGAGGACGTCGTGCGCGACCTCGGCGGCGACGCGTCCCGCGGGCTGACCGCCGCCGAGGCGGCCGCCCGGCTGGAGCGGGATGGGCCGAACACGCTGCCCGCCGCGCGCGGGCGCGGGCCGCTGCTGCGGTTCCTGCTCCAGTTCAACAGCCCGCTGATCTACGTCCTGCTCGCGGCGGCGGCCGTGACCGCGCTGGTCGGCGAGCACGTGGACGCGCTGGTGATCCTGGGCGTGGTGATCGTGAACGCCGTGGTCGGGTTCGTCCAGGAGTCGCGGGCGGAGAGGGCGCTGACCGCGCTCGCCGCGATGGCGCGCACGACGGCGGTCGCCGTCCGGGACGGCGCGCCGGTCCGGGTCCCGGCGGCGGACCTGGTGCGCGGCGACCTGGTCGTGCTGGAGGCCGGCGACAAGGTCCCGGCCGACCTGCGGCTGCTGCGCACCGACGAGCTGGCGGTGGACGAGTCGGCGCTGACCGGCGAGTCGGCGCCGGTCGCGAAGGACCCGGCGCCGCTGCCCGAGGTCGCCCTCGGCGACCGGGCCGCGATGGCGTTCTCCGGGACGCTGGTGGCGGCGGGCCGGGGCGCCGGGCTGGTCGTGGCGACCGGCGCGGACACCGAGCTCGGCGGCATCAACCGGCTGGTGCAGGGCACGGCGGCGGTGCGGACCCCGCTGACCCGCAAGATCGCCCACTTCAGCCGGGTGGTGACGGTCGCGATCCTGGTACTGGCCGCCGCCACCTTCGCGATCGGGGTGCTGCGCGGCCGGGGCGTGACCGAGATGCTCACCGCGGCGGTCGCGCTCGCCGTCGGCGCGATCCCCGAGGGCCTGCCCGCCGTCGTGACGATCACGCTGGCGCTCGGCGTCGCGCGGATGGTGCGGCGCGGCGCGATCGTCCGGCACCTGCCCGCCGTCGAGACGCTCGGCGGCACGACCGTCATCTGCACCGACAAGACCGGCACGCTCACCCAGAACCAGATGACCGTCACCGCGATCAGCGCGGGCGGGCGCGACTACACCCTCACCGGCACCGGCTACGCCCCGCACGGCACGGTCGAGCACGACGGCCGCGCGGTCGACCTCGCCGAGCACCCCGCGCTCCGGGAGACGCTCGCGGCGGGGCTCGGCTGCAACGACGCCCGGCTCGCCGAGACCGGCGGCGGCTGGCGTATCACCGGCGACCCCACCGAGGGCGCCCTCCTCACCAGCGCCGCCAAGGCCGGGCTCGACCGCGTCCCGGAGCGGACGGCGACGCTCCCGTTCAGCTCCGAGCGCCGCTACATGGCGACGCTGCACGAGGACGGCACCGTCTACGTCAAAGGCCAGCTCGAACGGGTCCTCCAGCTCTGCGGCGACGCCGCCGGGCCCGGCGGCGAGCCCGTGCCGCTGGACGCGGACGCCGTGATCGCCCGCGCGGAGGCGTACGGCGCCGAGGCCCTGCGCGTCCTGGCGTTCGCCCGGGGTCAGGGCGACTCGCTGGACGAGCTGCCCCGGCTGACCTTCCTCGGCCTTCAGGCGATGCTCGACCCGCCCCGCGAGGAGGCCGCCGCCGCCGTCCGGACCTGCCACGACGCCGGCATCCAGGTCAAGATGATCACCGGTGACCACGCGGCCACCGCCGCCGCCATCGGCGAGCGCGTCGGGCTGGCGGGCGAGGTCATGACCGGCGCCGAGCTGGCCGGGGACGTCTCGCCCGAGCGGGTGCGGGCGACCACGGTCTTCGCCCGCGTCTCCCCCGAGCAGAAGCTCCGCCTCGTCCAGGCGCTGCAGAGCACCGGGCACGTCATCGCGATGACCGGCGACGGCGTCAACGACGCGCCCGCGCTCAAGCAGGCCGACATCGGCGTGGCGATGGGCCGCAGCGGCACCGACGCCGCCAAGGAGTCGGCGGACATGGTGCTGACCGGCGACGACTTCGCGTCCATCGAGCAGGCCGTCGAGGAGGGGCGCGGCGTCTTCGACAACCTGGTGAAGTTCATCGTGTGGGCGCTGCCGTCCAACATCGGGCTCGGCCTCGTCCTCGTCGCGGCGATCGTCGCCGGGACCGCGCTGCCGATCCTGCCGCTGCAGGTGCTGTGGCTGAACATGACCGCGGTGCTCGTCCTCGGCCTGCCGTTCGCCGTCGAGCCGAAGGACGAGCACATCATGCGCCGCCCGCCGCGCGACCCGGCGCTGCCGCTGCTCACCCGCGCGATGACCGCCCGCATCCTGCTGGTGTCGGGGATCCTGCTGGCCGGCTCCTTCGGGCTCCAGCACTGGGAGCGCGGCCACGGCGCCTCCCCCGAGGTCGCGCAGACGATCGTCGTCAACGTGTTCGCGCTGACCCTGCTCACCTACATGTTCAACTGCCTGTCCCTGGACCGGCCGCTGCTGTGGCGGGGCGTCCGCCGCAACCCGTGGATCGCCGTCAGCGTCGCCGCCCTCGCCGCGCTCCAGGTCCTCTACACCTACACGCCCGGCATGAACGACGTGTTCGGCTCCGCACCGCTCGGCGCCGCCGCCTGGGCGCGCATCGCGGTCATCGCGGTGGTGTCGTACCTGCTGGTGGAGGCCCTGAAGCTCGCCCAGCGCCGCCGCTGACCTGCGCGCGCCGCGCGGGGCCCCGGACCTGCCGTCCTTGGTCCCCTTCCGCGCGGGACCTTCGGCCCTGTGGCCCCCGCCCCCGCGGCGGAAGCCTGGTAACGCACAGCGCCGGCTCGTGGAGGTGTGCGGAATGCTCCATCCGTTCGCGACGCACGTCGGGGTGCGCCGCCTGGTCACCGCGGCCATCGCGGCGCCGTCGGTGCACAACACCCAGCCCTGGCTGTTCCGGCTCGACCGCGACGCGTCGGTCCTGGAACTGCACGCGGACCTGGACCGCACCCTGCCGGTCATCGACCCCGCGGGCCGCGCCCTGCACATCAGCTGCGGCGCCGCCCTGCTCAACCTGCGGCTCGCGGTCCGGTCGACCGGGCACCGCCCGATGGTCGAGCGGTTCCCCGACCCCGAGCGGCACCCGGCGCTGCTGGCGTCCGTCCGGGCGGTGGAGGCGACGATGCCGTCGCCGGGGCAGGCCGAGCTGTACGCGGCCATCCCGCACCGGCGCACCAACCGCGGCCCGTTCGGCAAGCGGCGGGTGCCGCAGGCCGTCCGGGACGAGCTGCTGGCCGCCGCCCAGGAGGAGGGGGCGGTGCTCGCCCTGCCCGGCCCCCAGACCACCGCTTACCTGCTCAGCCTGATCGCCGCGGCGGACGCGAAGCTCGCCGCCGACCCCGCCTACCGCGACGAGCTGGCCGCCTGGACACCGGGCCGGACCCGCGGCGACGGCATCCCCTGGTACGCCTTCGGGCCGCGGCCGAGCGGGCGGGGGCTGCCGCTGCGCGACTTCGGGCTGTCCGGGCCGTCCGCAGGGCGGAGCCGCGACGACTTCGCCGCGCGGCCGCAGCTCGGGGTGCTGCTCACCCGCGGCGACGGCCCCCGGGACTGGCTGCTGGCCGGGCAGGCCCTGCAGCGGGTCCTGCTCACCGCCGAGCGGCGCGGCGTGTCGGCGTCGCTGCTCACCCAGCTCCTGGACGGGCGCGGCCCCGCGACGTCCGGGCCCTGCCCGAACGGGCACATCCAGGCCGTCATCCGGTTCGGCTACGGGCAGCCCGTGCCCGGCACGCCGCGCCGGCCGTTCCCGGAAGTCCTGGAACGCGTCTGATCCGCGACCGGACGCTACCGGACGCGCCCGATCCGAACCGAGAGAGGCGAACGATGCCCACACCCGTCCAGGAGTCCACCACGGTGCCCCGGCCGCGCGACACCGAGCGGGCCCGGATGCCCGACGCGGCCCTGCCCCGCATCATCCAGGGCGGCATGGGCGCGGGCGTCTCGGGATGGCGGCTGGCGCGCGCCGTCGCGCGGACCGGGCAGCTCGGCGTGGTGTCCGGGGTGGCGCTGGACGCCCTCCTCGCGCGCGGCCTCCAGACCGGCGACGAGGGCGGCCACCTGCGCCGCGCGCTCGCGCACCTGCCGCTCCCGGGGGTGGCCGAGCGGATCCTGGAGCGCTACTTCGTGCCCGGCGGGATCGAGCCGGGTCGGCGGTTCCGGCCGGTGCCGAAGCTCGGGCTGCGGCCGAACCGGACCCGCGACGAGCTGACCGTCGCGGGGAACTTCGCCGAGGTGTGGCTCGCCAAGCAGGGGCACGGCGGCCCGGTCGGCGTCAACTACCTGGAGAAGATCCAGCTCGCGACACCGGCCGCCGCGTACGGGGCGATGCTGGCGGGCGCCGACTACGTCCTGATGGGCGCGGGCATCCCGAGCGAGATCCCCGCGCTGCTGGACGCGCTCGCCGCCGGGTCGCCGGGGAAGGTCACGGTCGACGTCGCGGGCGCCGCCGAGGGCCGCCCGTTCGCCTTCGACCCCGCCTCGCTGGCCCCGCCGGGGACGGAGGCGCCCCGGCCGCGGTTCCTGGCGATCGTGTCGTCGCCCGTCCTGGCGATGTACCTGCACCGGTCGCCCGCCACCCGCCCGGACGGGTTCGTGCTGGAGTCGGCCGTCGCGGGCGGGCACAGCGCGCCGCCGCGCGGGCGGCTGCGCCTCGACGAGAACGGCGAACCCGTCTACGGCAAGCGGGACCGCATCGACCCCGCGAAGGTCGCCGCGCTCGGCCTGCCGTTCTGGCTCGCGGGCGGGCACGCCCGCCCCGGCGCGCCGGACGAGGCGCAATCCGCCGGCGCGGCGGGCGTCCAGGCCGGCAGCGTGTTCGCGCTGTCCCGGGAGTCCGGCCTCGACCCGGAGCTGCGGCGGCGGCTCATCGCGCGGGCGCTGGACGGGACGCTCCGGGTCCGCAACGACCCCCGCGCCTCCTCGACCGGGTTCCCGTTCAAGGTCGCCGAACTGCCCGGCACGCTCTCCGATCCGGACGTCCACGCGGCGCGCCCCCGGCTGTGCGACCTCAGCTACCTGCGGACCCCCTACCTCAAGCCGGACGGGACGGTCGGCTACCGCTGCCCCGCCGAACCCGTCGACGCCTACGTCCGCAAGGGCGGCGCCGCCGAGGACACCACCGGGCGCCGCTGCCTGTGCAACGGGCTCGTCGCGAACACCGGCCGCGGCCAGCACCGGCCGGACGGCTACACCGAGCCGCCGCTGCTGACCCTCGGACAGGACCTCGGCTTCCTGCCGGAACTCGTCCGGGCGGCCGGAGCCGACTACTCCGCCGCCGACGCCGTCGACTACCTCCTCGGCCGATGAAGGAGATCCGCACGCCCCGCCACGACTCCGGCGACCGGCCGTTCATCGTGATCTGGGAGGCCACGCGGGCGTGCCCCCTGGCCTGCCGGCACTGCCGCGCCGAGGCCCGGCCCGACCGCGACCCCGGCGAGCTCACCACGACCGAGGCGCGCGGCCTGATGGCGCAGGTCGCCTCGTTCGGCCGGCCGGCGCCGGTGTTCGTCATCACCGGCGGCGACCCCTTCCAGCGGCCCGACCTCTACGAACTCGTCCGGCACGGGACCCGGCTCGGGCTGCCGGTCGCGGTCTCCCCGTCCGGCACGCCGACGCTCACCGCGGCGGGCCTGGCCCGGCTCCGGGACGCGGGCGCGCGGGCGATCTCGCTGAGCCTCGACGGGTCGACGGAGCGGATCCACGACGCGTTCCGAGCGACGCCCGGCGTCTACGGCTGGACGCTGGACGCCTGGCGCGCCGCCCGCGACCTCGGCCTGAAGGTCCAGATCAACACGACGGTCGCCGGGCACAACCTCACCGACCTGCCGGAGATCGTGCGGCTCGTGCGGGAGATGGGCGCGCTGACGTGGAGCGCGTTCCTGCTCGTCCCGACCGGGCGCGGCAGGCTGCTGCCGGGGCTCGACCCGCTCCAGGTGGAGGACGTCCTGAACTTCGTCTACGACGCGGGCGCCCACATTCCCGCCCGGACGACCGAGGCCCACCACTTCCGCCGGATCGCCGTCCAGCGGGAGATCCTCGCGCGGCACGGCGCCGACCACGCCGAGGTGCTGGGGCTCGGGCCGCTCTACGCGACGCTGCGGCGGCGGCTGGACGAGCTCGACCTGCCGGTGCGGCGCGCCCGGCGCCCGCCCATGGACGTCGGCTCGGCACGCGGGTTCGTGTTCGTCTCGCACCGGGGCACCGTCCACCCGAGCGGGTTCCTGCCCGCCGCGGCCGGCGACGTCCGGCGGGAGCCGCTGCCGGACATCTATCGGCACGCGCCGCTGTTCACGGGCCTGCGCGACACCGCCAACCTCACCGGGAAGTGCGGCGCCTGCGAGTTCCGGACGATCTGCGGCGGCTCCCGCTCGCGCGCCCTCGCGGTGTCGGGCGACCCCTACGCGGCCGAGCCCTGGTGCTCCTACGAGCCCGGCTCGTTCCCCTACCCGGACGACCTCGCCGCCCACGGCCTCCCGATGCCCCGGCCCCACCGGACATGACCCCGCCGGACATGACCCCGCCGGACATGACCCCGCCGAACCCGGCCCCCAACCGGACATAACCGCTGTGAGCTGGGTAGATCCTGGAACAGGCATCCGATCCAGAAGGCTGGGCGAGGGACATGTTCCAGATCGAGGACATCCGGGAGTGGCGCGGCCGGCCCGTGCTCGACGAGTCCGGGAGCAAGGTCGGCGAGCTGGAGGCCGTCTACGTCGACACCCTCACCGACCAGCCGGCCTTCGCCACCATCAAGACGGGCATGCCGATGCGGCAGCGGCTGGTGTTCGCGCCGCTCGACGGGGCGACGGTCGGGCCGGACCACGTCCGGGTCGCCCACCCGAAGAAGCAGATCAAGACCGCGCCCGCGATCGACACCGACGGCGAGCTGCTCGCCGCCGACGAGGGCGCGGTCTTCGCCCACTACGAGCTGGCCTACCAGGCCGCGCCGGACGAGCGCCGGCTCGCGCGCCGCTGAGCGCCGGCCCCGTTCCGGGAGGGAGCGCACCGTGGCACTGTTCCTGTTCATCCTGCTCATCGCGGTGGCGCTGGGCATCATCGGCGTCGTCGTGAAGGGCCTTTTCTACCTGCTGATCATCGGGATCGTGCTTTTCCTGATCAACCTGGTGCTGAGCGGCCTGCGGATGGGGCACCGCCGGGGCTCCCGCCCCACCCGCTGACGGCCCGGCGCGCCACCCCCATCCGGGCGGCCTGTGCCCGGGCCCGCGCCCGGCGCCGGATGTTTGCGATAACAACAACCGGGTCACGGTTGTGACGCGGGCCACGGGGGCCCTTGACATGCCAGTGTGACCGGTAACACTGTGACCGGGACACCGGCACCACCCCCGAGGTGAGACGTTGAAGCACAGGAAGCTCGTCAGCCTGGCGCTGGGCCTCGGCCTCGCGCTCGGCATGACCGCGTGCGGCTCGACCCAGAAGACCGTCGACAAGGAGAAGGCCGACAAGAAGCCGGCGGCGGGCGCGCTCGTCGGCGTCACGATGCCCACCCGCTCGTCCGAACGCTGGATCCACGACGGCGACAACCTCAAGAAGCAGCTGGAGCAGCTCGGCTACAAGGTCGACCTCCAGTACGCCGAGAACGACATCCCCACCCAGGCCAACCAGATCGACAACCAGATCACCAAGGGCGCCCGGCTGCTGGTGATCGCGTCCATCGACGGCACCGCGCTCACCACGCAGCTCCAGAAGGCGGCCGACAAGGGCGTCCCGGTCATCTCCTACGACCGGCTGATCCGCAACTCCCCGAACGTCGACTACTACGCCACCTTCGACAACTACAAGGTCGGCGTCCTGCAGGCGACGTCCCTGCTCGCCGGCCTCGGGCTGAAGAAGCCGGACGGCTCCGAGGGCACCGCGAAGGGCCCGTTCAACATCGAGGTCTTCGCCGGCTCGCCCGACGACAACAACTCCACGTACTTCTACAACGGCGCCATGGACACCCTGAAGCCATACCTCGACCGGAAGGCCCTCGTCGTCAAGAGCGGCCAGACCGACTTCAAGACGATCGCGACGCTCCGCTGGGAGGCCGAGCGGGCGCAGAAGCGCATGGAGGACCTCCTCACCCGGCACTACGGCGGCGGGACGAAGGTGAACGGCGTCCTGTCCCCCTATGACGGGCTGTCGATCGGCATCCTGTCGGCGCTGAAGTCCAACGGCTACGGGACGCCCGGCCAGCCCTACCCGGTCGTGACCGGCCAGGACGCCGAGGTCGCCTCGGTCAAGTCGATCATCGCGGGCGAGCAGTACTCCACCGTCTACAAGGACACCCGGCAGCTCGCCGCGGTCACCGTGAAGATGGCGGACGCCGTGCTGAAGGGCGGCAAGCCCGAGGTGAACAACGTCAAGGACTACGACAACGGCGTGAAGGTCGTGCCGTCCTACCTGCTCAACCCGGTCGTCGTGAACAAGGGCAACTACAAGAAGGAGCTCATCGACACCGGCTACTACACCGAGGCCCAACTGGGGTGACAGCGGGGCGGGCGCCCCCCGGAACCTCTCCCGGGGCGGCGCCCGCCCGTCCGCGAGGAGAACCATGACCGACGCGATACTGCGGATGCGCGGCATCACCAAGACCTTCCCCGCGGTCACCGCCCTCCAGGACGTGAACCTGGAGGTGCGGCGCGGCGAGATCCACGCGATCTGCGGCGAGAACGGCGCCGGGAAGTCGACGCTGATGAAGGTGCTGTCCGGCGTCCACCCGCACGGCGACTACACCGGCGAGATCGAGTTCGAGGGCGAGCCCTGCCGGTTCTCCGGCATCCGCGACAGCGAGCAGCGCGGGATCGTCATCATCCACCAGGAGCTGGCGCTCAGCCCGTACCTGTCGGTCGCCGAGAACATCTACCTCGGCAACGAGCGCCGCGGGCGGTTCGGGCTGATCGACTGGAACCGGACCAACGCCGACGCGGCCCGGCTGCTGGAGCGGGTCGGGCTGCGCGAGAACCCGGTGACGCCGGCGATGGAGCTCGGCGTCGGCAAGCAGCAGCTCGTCGAGATCGCCAAGGCGCTGTCGAAGCGGGTGAAGCTGCTCATCCTGGACGAGCCGACCGCCGCGCTGAACGACGCCGACTCCGCGCACCTGCTCGACCTGCTGCGCGGGCTGCGGGACGAGGGCATCACCTGCGTGATCATCTCGCACAAGCTGAACGAGATCCGCGCGATCGCCGACTCCACGACGATCCTGCGGGACGGCCGGACGATCGAGACGCTCGACATGCGCTCCGGCGTCTCGGAGGACCGCATCATCGCCGGGATGGTCGGCCGCGACCTGGAGCACCGGTTCCCCGAACGCGTCCCCGCGATCGGCGACGAGGTGCTGCGGATCGAGGACTGGACCGTCCACTCCCCCACCCAGCACGGCCGGGTCGTGGTGGACCGGGCCTCCCTCACGCTGCGCCGCGGCGAGATCGTCGGGCTCGCGGGCCTGATGGGCGCGGGCCGCACCGAGCTCGCGATGAGCGTGTTCGGCCGCAGCTACGGCACCGGGATCAGCGGCCGCGTCTACAAGGACGGCGAGGAGATCTCGGTCCGCACGGTCACCGACGCGATCCGGCACGGGATCGCCTACGCGACCGAGGACCGCAAGACCTACGGCCTCAACCTCATCGAGGACGTCAGGCGGAACGTCTCCGCCGCCGGGCTGCGCGGCCTCGCGCGGGCCGGCTGGGTGGACGCGGGCCGCGAGTACGCGACCGCCGAGCGGTTCCGCACCGAGCTGAACATCAGGACGCCGAGCGTCCTCACCCCGGCCGGGCAGCTCAGCGGCGGCAACCAGCAGAAGGTCGTCCTGTCCAAGTGGATCTTCACGGACGCGGACGTGCTGATCCTGGACGAGCCCACCCGGGGCATCGACGTCGGCGCCAAGTACGAGATCTACTCGATCATCAACCGGCTGGCCGACCAGGGCCGCGCCGTGCTGGTGATCTCGTCCGAGCTGCCGGAGCTGATCGGGATCTGCGACCGCCTGTACGCGATGGCCGAGGGCCGGATCACCGGCGAGGTCACCCGCGCCGAGGCGACCCCCGAGCGGCTCATGCAGTTCATGACCCGGCAGACCCAGCAGACGGCGCCGGCCCGGCAGACGGAGCAGACGGAGCGGATCGAGCCCGCCCGGGAGGACGGGCCGGCCCAGCGGACCGAGGAGACCAGAGCATGAGCAGCGTCGCACCGGCCGGGAAGGCCCTGGCACCGCCGCCTGCGGAGCGGCCGAAGCAGGGCCGCGGCCTGCCGGTCAACCTGCGGCAGAGCGGGATCTACATCGCGTTCGCGCTGATCGTGGCGCTGTTCGCGGTGCTCACCGACGGGCAGCTGCTGTCCCCGCAGAACATCTCCAACATCATCGTCCAGAACTCCTACATCCTGATCCTCGCCATCGGGATGATCCTGATCATCATCGGCGGGCACATCGACCTGTCGGTGGGGTCGGTGGTCGCGGTGACCGGCGCGATCGCTGCGGTGCTGATGGTCGAGCACGACGTGCCGTGGCCGCTCGCGATCCTGCTGACGCTGCTCGCCGGCGCGGCGATCGGCGCGTGGCAGGGGTACTGGATCGCCTACTTCGAGATCCCGGCGTTCATCGTGACGCTGGCCGGGATGCTGGTGTTCCGGGCGCTGACCCTCACCATCCTCGGCAACCAGGGCATCGGCCCGTTCCCGGACGAGGTGCGCACGATCGCGAACGGCTTCCTGTCCGGCTACCTCGGCAACATCGGGCTCGGTCCGCTCGGCGGCGCCGACCTGTTCACGCTGCTGGTCGCGCTGGCGCTGGTCGGCGGGTACGTGGCGCTCGGCTGGCGGAACCGGCAGGGGCGCATCCGGTACGGGCAGCAGGTCGAGCCGCTCCCCGTGTTCGCGCTGCGCAACGCCCTCGCGGTCGTGGTCGTCATGTTCATGGCCGTGCAGCTCGCCCGGTTCAAGAACATGCCGTGGGTGCTCGTCCTGCTGGGCGCGCTGGTGCTCGGCTCCACGCTGGTGATGAACCGGGCCGTGTTCGGCCGGCACGTGTACGCGCTCGGCGGCAACCCGCTCGCGGCGCGGCTGTCCGGCATCAAGGTGAAGTCGGTGTCGTTCTGGCTGTTCGTCAACATGGGCGTGCTGTCGGCCGTCGCCGGGATCGTGTTCGCGGGACGGCTGAACCAGGCGGGCCCGACCGCCGGGAACATGTTCGAGCTGGACGCGATCGCGGCGGCGTTCATCGGCGGCGCGGCCGTGCAGGGCGGGGTCGGCAAGGTGGTCGGCGCGATCACCGGCGGCCTGATCATGGGCGTGATCAACAACGGGATGTCGCTGCTCGGCGCGCCGAGCGAGCGGGTCATGCTGATCAAGGGGCTGGTGCTGCTGGCGGCGGTGGCGTTCGACATCTGGGCCAAGCGGCGCGCCGGGACGTCGCGCTGAGCGGGCCGCCCGGGGACGGCGGACGCGGTAGGTTCCGAGGTGACATGACCGCCACGCCACCACCGGCCCGCCCCGGGCTCCGCGACGTCGCCCGGCTCGCCGGGGTGTCCCACCAGACCGTGTCGCGGGTGTTCAAGAACCATCCGATGGTCAGCCCGAAGACCCGCGACCGGGTGCTCGCGGCCGCCGCGCAACTGGACTTCCGGCCCAACGCGGCGGCGCGGGCGCTCGCCACCGGCCGGTCCCGGACGCTCGGGGTCGTCAGCTTCGACACCGCGCTGTTCGGCCCGGCGTCGATCATCGCGGCGATCGAGCGGAACGCGCGCGCCGCCGACTTCTTCACCAGCGTCGCGAGCCTGGAGTCGCCGGGGCACGGCGCGGTCGCGGGGGCGGTCGACCGCTTCCGCGACCAGGGCGTGGACGGCATCATCATGATCCCCGGGCACGTCCCGCCGGACGAGGCGCTGCGGCACCTGCCCGGCGACCTGCCGACGGTGCTGCTCGGGCCGGAGGCCGCCGTCCCGACGGTGTCCGCCGACCACTACCTGGCGCCCAAGGAGGCGACCCGGTACCTGCTCGGCCTCGGGCACCGGACCGTCCACCACCTGCCGGGGCCGGACGACTGGTCGGAGGCGACCGAGCGGACCCGCGGCTGGCGGGACGCGCTCACCGAGGCGGGCGCCGAGGTGCCCGACTGCGCGCCCGGCGACTGGAGCGCCCGGTCCGGCTACGAGCGGGGCCGGCTCCTCGCCGCCGACCCCCGCGTCACCGCGGTGTTCGCGGGCAACGACCAGATCGCGCTCGGGCTGCTGTGGGCGATCCACGAGAGCGGCCGCCGCGTCCCGGGCGACGTCAGCGTGATCGGGTTCGACGACATCCCGGAGGCGGCGTTCCTGACGCCGCCCCTCACCACCGTCCGGCAGGACTTCACCGCCCTCGGCCGCCACTGCGTGGAGCTGCTCGTCGCACAGCTCACCGGGACCGAGGCGAACGTGCCGAAAGTCGTCCCCAGCGAGCTGGTCGTCCGCCGCAGCACCGCCCCCGCCCGCCCTTAGCGCAGGGCGCGGAGGCGGTGCATGATCTCGCCGCCGGCGAAGTGGTCGTGCAGGCTCCGGTAGATCGCGTACAGGTCGTCGTAGGCGTCGGCGCGGGCCTGATCGGGGACGTAGGCGGACGGTACCCGGCGCCCCATCGCGGCGGCGGCCGAGGTGATGTCGGGGTGGGCGCCGGCGGCGACGGCGGCGTGGATCGCCGAGCCGAGGGCCGGGCCCTGGGACGAGCCGATCACCGAGAGCGGGCGGCGCAGGACGTCGGCGTACACCTGCATCAGGAAGGCGTTCTTCAGCAGGCCGCCCGCGACGACGAACTCCCCGACGGGGACGCCGGACGCCTCGAACGTCTCCACGATCATCCGGGTGCCGAACGCGGTCGCCTCGATCAGCGCGCGGTACACGTCCTCGGGCTTCGTGGCGAGCGTCTGGCCGACGATCAGGCCGGACAGGTCGTGGTCGACGAGGACCGAGCGGTTCCCGCTGTGCCAGTCGAGCGCGACGAGCCCGTGCCGCCCGACCGGCTGCGCCTCGGCGAGCGCCGTGAGGTGCTCGTGGACGGTCCGCCCCTCGGCGGCGGCGACCTGGTTGTAGTAGGCGGGCACGCAGTTGTCGACGAACCAGGCGAAGATGTCGCCGACGCCGGACTGCCCGGCCTCGTAGCCCCACAGGCCCGGCACGATGCCGTCGGCGACGACGCCGCACATGCCGGGGACCTCGGCGAGCGCGTCCGAGGACATGACGTGGCAGGTGGACGTCCCCATGATCGCGACCATCTGGCCGGGCCGGACGGCGTCGGCCGCGGCGGCGGTGACGTGCGCGTCGACGTTGCCGACCGCGACCGCGATGCCCTCGGGGAGGCCCGTCCAGGCGGCCGCCTCCGCGGTGAGGGTCCCGGCGAGGCCGCCGAGGGGGGCGAGGTCGTGGCCGAGCTTGTCCGCGAAGCCGGCGAAGCCGGGGTGCAGCGCGGCGAGGAACTCCCGGGACGGGTACCGGCCGTCCTGGTAGATGCCCTTGTAGCCGGCCGTGCAGATATTGCGGGACTCGGTGCCGGTGAGCCGCCAGACGATCCAGTCGGCGGCCTCGATCCAGCGGTCCGCCTCCGCGTACAGCTCCGGGTCCTCTTCGAGGAGTTGCAGGCCCTTGGCGAACTCCCACTCCGAGGAGATCTTGCCGCCGTAGCGGCGCAGCCACGGCTCGCCGCGCTCGGCGGCCAGGGCGTTGATCCGGTCGGCCTGCGGCTGCGCGGCATGGTGCTTCCACAGCTTCGGCCACGCGTGCGGCCGGTCCGGGTACCGCTCGCAGAGCGGGGTGCCGTCGGCCGCCGCGGGGAGGATCGTGCACGCGGTGAAGTCGGTGCCGATCCCGATGACCCGCGACGCCGGGACGCCCGCGACGGCCAGGGCCTTCGGGACGGCGAAGCGCAGCACGTCCACCCAGTCGCCGGGCGCCTGGAGGGCCCAGTCGGGGGCGAGGCCAGTGCCGGACGGCAGCGCCTCGTCGATCACCCCGTGGCCGTACTCGTGCACGCCGTCGCCCAGGGTGGCGCCGTCCCGGACGCGGACGACCACCGCCCGCCCCGACAGCGTGCCGAAGTCGACCCCGACGACGTACCGCTCGTCCTCGCTCATGCGCCCTCCTCCGGGCCCTGCCTCGCAGACCCCGCTCTCACAGACCTGCCCTCACAGCCCCTGGGCCAGGCGGTGGTAGGCCTGGTTCCAGCGGATCTCCTTGGTGAACTGCCGCAGCGTGGTGCCGCCGTCGATGGTGAGGAGCTCGACCCCGGCCATCTCGGCGAGGTCGTCCAGCACCTCGGTGCCGAGCGCGGCCGACAGGACGGTGTGGTGCGGCGCCCCGGCGGTCAGCCACGCCTCGGTGGACGTGCGCAGGTCCGGCAGCGGGCGCCACACCGCGCGGGCGACCGGCAGCATCGGCAGCGGCTCCGGCGGCGCGACGACCTCGATCTCGTTCGCGACGAGGCGGAACCGGTCCCCCATGTCGGCCAGCCCGGCGACGACGGCGGGGCCGGGCGCGGCGTCGAACACCAGCCGCACCGGGTCCTCGCGCCCGCCGATGCCGAGCGGATGGATCTCCAGTGAGGGCCGCCCCGCCGCGATGGACGGGCAGACCTCAAGCATGTGCGCACCGAGGATCAGCTCGTTGCCGGGCTCCAGGTGGTAGGTGTAGTCCTCCATGAACGAGGTGCCGCCGGGCAGCCCGGCGGACGCCGCCTTCAGGGTGCGCAGCAGCGTCGCCGTCTTCCAGTCGCCCTCGCCGCCGAAGCCGTAGCCGTCCGCCATCAGCCGCTGGACCGCGAGGCCGGGGAGCTGCCGCAGCCCGCCGAGATCCTCGAAGTTCGTGGTGAACGCCTTGAAGCCGCCGTCGTCGAGGAACGTCCGCAGCCCCAGCTCGATGCGGGCGCCGTAGCGGAGCGACTCGTGCCGCTCGCCGCCCGCGCGCAGCGCCGGGACGACGTCGTAGGCGTCCTCGTACTCCTTGACCAGCTCGGTGACCTCGACGTCCGGGACGGCGTCCACCACCTCGACCAAGTCGTTCACGCCGTAGGTGTTCACGGAGACGCCGAACCTGAGCTGCGCCTCGACCTTGTCGCCCTCGGTGACGGCGACGTCCCGCATGTTGTCGCCGAACCGGGCCAGCTTCAGCGTGCGCAGCTCGTGGTGCCCGGCCGCCGCGCGCGCCCATGCCGAGATGCGCGCGCCGACGGACGGGTCGCTGACGTGCCCGGCGACGGTCTTGCGGGCGACGCCGAGCCGCGACTGGATGTAGCCGAACTCCCGGTCGCCGTGCGCGGCCTGGTTCAGGTTCATGAAGTCCATGTCGATCGAGTGCCAGGGCAGCTCGACGTTCGCCTGCGTGTGCAGGTGCAGGAGCGGCTTGGACAGCGCGTCCAGGCCGGCGATCCACATCTTGGCCGGGGAGAAGGTGTGCATCCACGCGATGACGCCGACGCAGGCGTCGTCGGCGCTCGCGTCCAGGCAGGTCCGGCGGATCGCGTCCGCGCCGGTCAGGACGGGCCTCCACCGCAGCGCGACCGGCAGCGCCTCGCCGAGCCGCGCGGCGATCGCCGCGGACTGCTCGGCGACCTGGCGGAGGGTGTCCTCGCCGTACAGGCCCTGGCTGCCGGTGAGGAACCAGATCTCGCGGTTCGGAAAGCTCATGGTCAGCCCCTCTGCCCGTAGACGTTCTGGTAGCGGTCGTACAACCGGTCGATGTCGCCCGCGTCCATCGGCAGCGGCTCGCCGAGCTGGCGGGACAGGTGGACGGTGCGGGCGGCGTCCTCGCACATCACGGCCGCCTTCACCGCGGCGCGGGCGTCGGCGCCGATCGTGAACACGCCGTGGTTGCGCATGAGGACGGCGGGGCTGCGGTGCCCGGCGAGCGTCTCCACGATGCCGCGGCCGATGTCGTCGCCGCCGATCAGCGCGAACGGGCCCACCGGGATCTCGCCGCCGAACTCGTCCGCCATCGCCGTCAGCACGCACGGGATCGGCTCGTTGCGCGCCGCCCACGCGGTCGCGTAGGTCGAGTGGGTGTGTACCACGCCGCCGACGTCCGGGCGGTGCCGGTACACGTACGCGTGGGCGAACACGTCGCTGGACGGCTTGAGCGGCGATCCGTCGGCCGGCTTGCCCTCCAGGTCGCAGAGCACCATCGAGTCGGGGGTCAGGTCCGCGTAGGGGACGCCGCTCGGCTTGATGAGGAAGGCGTCGTCGCTCACCCGGGCGGACACGTTCCCGGCCGTCCAGACGACCAGCCCGCCCTCGACGAGCATCCGGTGGAGGGCGGCGAGTTCGGTGCGGAGCGCGGCGGTCTCCGGCTCTGTCATGTCCGCTCCTTTGTTAGCGCTAACATCATCGGGCTGCCGACGGGGACTCGCGAGGACTGGGCGGGGACGGGCTGGGGCGGGCTGAGGACGGGCGGGGGCGGGCAGGGACGGGGCGGGGGTCAGGTGGGGCGGCGCACCCCGGTGCTCTCCCGGACGACGAGTTCGGGTTCGACGACGCGGTGCGTCCCGTCCGGGGCGGGAACCGGCCGCGCGCCGCTCTCGATCCGGTCGAGCAGCAGGCCGAACGCGCGCCGCCCCACCTCGGCGAAGTTCTGCCGGACGGTGGTGAGCGGCGGCGGGAAGTAGGCGGCCTCGGGCACGTCGTCGAAACCGACGACGCTCACCTCGCCGGGCACGTCGCGGCCGGCCTCGCGCAGCGCCCGCAGCAGCCCGAGCGCCATCGCGTCGTTGGCCGCGAACACGGCGGTGACCTGCGGGTCGGCGGCGATGCGGCGGCCGAGCTCGTAGCCGGACCGGGCGCTCCAGTCGCCCGCGGACGCGGCCGGGACCTCGCGCCCGGCGGCCTCCAGCGCGGCGCGCCAGCCGTCGGTGCGGCCGCTCGCGTCGACCCAGTCGGCGGGGCCGGCCAGGTGCGCGACGGTCTCGTGGCCGAGGCTGAGCAGGTGCCGGACGGCCCGCTCCGCGCCGGCCCGGTGGTCGACCGCGACCACGGGGAACGGCACGTCGCCGCCCGCGCCGACCGCGACCAGCGGCGTGTCGGAGGGCAGCTCCTTCAGCCCGTCGGCGGCCGACTCGTGCGGCGCGACGACCATGATCCCGTCGGCGGACTGGGCGCGCAGCCGCTCCACGCCCTCGCCGATCGAGCGGCGGTTCAGCGAGCTGAGGCTGACGATGCTGACGTTGTAGCCGTGCTCGCGGGCGGCCTGCTCGATGCTGAACACCGTGGACGCCGGGCCGTACAGGGTGGTGTCGAAGCTGACCACGCCGAGCACCCCGGACCGGCCGGTCGCGAGCACCCGGGCCGCCGAGTTCGGCCGGTAGTCCAGCGCCTGCACCGCCGCCATCACCCGGGCGCGCGTCTGCGGGCGCACCTTCTCGGGGGTGTTCAGCACCCGCGACACGGTCATCGCCGAGACGCCCGCCATCGCGGCCACGTCCTCCATCACCGCCAGCCGCCGGCCGTCGGGCGCCTCCGGTGATTCGGCGGCCACATCGCCTCCCCGAGCCGAGCCATCGCTACGCCCCGAATGTTTGCGCTAACTCCCGCGAATGTCAACAGCGGGCGCCCCGCGCCGGCGGGGCGCCCGCGGCCGTCCCGGCGGCCCGCCGGCCCGGCCCGCCGCATGGCCCGGCGTCAGTCCGCCGAGCGCCCCCGCGCGGCGAGCGCGAGCACGGCGGCCAGCAGCGCGAACCCGGCGCCGACCAGCCAGACGGCCAGGTAGCCGCGCTCGGCCGGGTCGTCCGAGCCCGCCGGGGCGGCGAGGAGCGTCCCGAACATCCCGCCCGCCACCGCCCCGCCGACGGTCTTGACGTTGTTGTAGACGGCGGTCGCCACGCCGGTGCGGGACGGGTCGGACGCCTCCGCGATCACGGTCGGCATCGCGCCGAGCGCCACGCCCATCCCGGCGGCCAGGACGGTCAGCTCGGCGACGACCAGCCACAGCACGTCGTGCGCCGCGGCGAACGCGGCGAAGCCGGCCGCCACCAGCAGGAACGACCCGATCAGGGCGTTGCGGTAACCGACCCTGCGGGCGACGACGGCGGTGGACGCCGACGCGACGACGCTGACGAGCATCGCGGGCAGCATCGCCAGCGCGATCGACAGCGACGACAGGCCGAACCCGTAGCCGGCCTCGTCCGGGTCGGTCGCGAAGAAGGTCGAGTTCGGCGACTGGCTCCCGAAGTAGATGACGCCGAACGCGAACGAGGCGAAGTAGTAGGGCGCGACGTGCCGTCCGGCCATGGCGCGCAGGTCGACCAGCGGCTCGGCGGTCCGCAGCTCGACCACCGCCCACGCCGCCAGCAGCGCCAGGCCCGCGAGGACGGGGACGAGGGTCGTCCCGGACAGCCACCCGTTGTCCCCCGCGCCGGACACCCCGGCCAGGACGGCGACGACGGCCAGGCCGAGCAGCGCGACGCCGGGCCAGTCCACCCGCCCGGTCGCGCGGCGCGCCGACTCGGGGATGGCGACGAAAGACACCGCCACGCACACCAGCGTCAGCACGGCGGGCACGCCCAGCGCGAGCCGGACGTCCCCGAACGCCTTGTCCGCGATGCCCATGCCGAGCCCGCCGAGCAGCCCGCCGAGGGTGAGCGCGCCGACGAGCCGGGCGATCGCGGAGCGGGCGAGGTCCACCGGCAGCCGGTCGCGGACGAGGGAGATCTCCAGCGGCAGCAGTGCCGCGAGCGGGCCCTGCAGGAACCGCCCGGCGAGCAGGACGGCGAAGGACGGCGCGAAGGCGACCAGGACGGAGCCCACCGCGACCGACACCAGCGCGATGCGGAGCATGCGGCGGTGCCCGTACAGGTCGCCGAGCCGCCCGAACGCGGGCAGCGACACGGCCGCCGACAGCAACTGGACGGCGATCACCCAGGTCAGCGCGGAGTCCGAGACGCCCCACTCGTCCCCGATGCTGGGCAGCACGGGCGCGATCCCGGCCTGGAGGAACCCGCTCACCAGCTCGAACAGGACGAGCAGCCCGACGACGGCGGTGACCGACACGCCGGGCGGGGCCGGCTCCTTCCGGTGCGCCGCGGTCGTCACTCGGCCTCCAGGCGGCGGACGGCCAGCTCGGCCAGCAGGGCCGCGGCGTCGGGCAGCACGGAGTCGTCGTAGACGGCCTGCGGCGAGTGGTTCATCGGCGCGGTCGCGAGGTCGCGGTCGGGCGGGCACGCGCCGAGGCAGACGAACGCGCCGGGCACCCGCTGGAGGACGAACGAGAAGTCCTCCGACCCGGCGACCGGGCGCGGCGCCTCCAGGACGCGGTCGCCGCCGAAGACGTCGCGGGCGGTGGCGAGCGCGAACGCGGCCTCGTCCGGGGTGTTCACGGTGACCGGGTACTGCTCCCGGTAGTCGACGTCGGCGGTCACGCCGTGGGCGGCGGCGACGCCGTGCACCACCCGCTCGAACCCGGCGCGGACCCGGCCGTGGGCGTCCTCGGAGAACGACCGGATCGTGGCGGTCAGCTCGGCCGTCTCGGGGATGACGTTCGCGGCCGTCCCGGCGTGCGCGGACCCGACGGTGACGACGGCGGGATCGAAGACGTCCAGGTCGCGGGTGACCATCGTCTGCAGCGCGTTGATCATCGCGCCGAGGGCGGGGACGGGGTCCTTGGCGCCGTGCGGCGAGGAGCCGTGCCCGCCCTTCCCGCGGATCACCACGTGCGCCTCGTCGGAGGCGGCCATCATCGGCCCGGGGCGGGTGACGACCATGCCGCGCGGCAGGGCGGTGGAGAAGACGTGCAGGGCGTAGGCGGCGGAGACCCGCTCCCCGGCGGCGTCCAGTACCCCCTCGTCCACCATGATCTTGGCGCCGCCCATGCCCTCCTCGCCGGGCTGGAACATCAGCACGACGTCGCCGGGCAGCTCGGCCCGGCGGGCGGCGAGCAGCCGGGCCGCGCCGACCAGGCCGGCGACGTGCAGGTCGTGGCCGCAGGCGTGCATGCGGCCGGGGATCCGCGAGGCGTAGTCGAGCCCGGTGTCCTCCTGGACGGGCAGGGCGTCCATGTCGGCGCGCAGCAGCACCGCCGGGCGGCGCTCCCCGCTCGCCTTGCCGCCGCGCAGGACGGCGGTCACCGAGGACAGTCCCCTGCCGGTGCCGATCTCCAGGGGCAGGCCGTCCAGCGCGGCGAGGACCTTCTCCTGCGTGCGCGGCAGTTCCAGGCCGGTCTCCGGCTCGCGGTGCAGGGCCCGGCGCAACTCGGTCAGCTCATGCCGCAGGTCGGCGGCGTCATCACGGAGAGACATGGCAGGTATGGTGCGGATCGCACCTTTCATCACCGCTGACATGCCGGTATCCGCCAGAAGAGCCCGATCGAATGCACGCATCAGCCGAGCTGGACGAGCTGGACCACCTGCTCGTCACCGCGCTCCAGACCGCGCCGCGCGCCGACTGGCGGCGCATCGGCGCCGCCCTCGGGGTGGACGCCTCGACCGCCGCCCGCCGCTGGGCGCGGCTGACCGCGTCCGGCCTGGCCTGGCTGACCTGCTTCCCGGCGTCGGTCGACTGGATGACGCCCGTCGTCGCGTTCATCGAGGTGGACTGCGCGCCCGGCCGGCTGCACGCGGTGGCCGCCGAGCTCGCCGAGGACCCGCACGTGTTCAACCTGGAGCACGTCACCGGCGGCCGGGACCTGATCATGACGGTGGTGCTGCGCGACAACGCCGAGCTGGCCCGGTACGTGGGCTTCCGGGTCGGTCGGCTGGCGGGCGTCATCGCGACCCGGACCCAGCTCGCCACGACCCTGCACGCCGAGGGCAGCCGGTGGCGGCTGGACCGGCTCGACCAGTCCCAGCGGGACCTCCTGGTCGGCGCCCCCGAGCGCGGCACGGGCGACTGGGCACTGCGGCCGGGAGACGAGGACCTGGTGCGGCTGCTGGTGCGCGACTGCCGCCTGCCGGTCGCGCGGCTCGCCGAGGGCAGCGGGCTCAGCCCGACGACCGTCCGGCGGCGGCTCGCCCGCCTGCACCGGGGCGGGGCGCTGGTGTACCGGTGCGAGGTCGCCCGGTCGGCGTCGGGCTGGCCGGTCACGGTCTACCTGTGGGCGACCACGCCGCCGGACGAGGTGGCGCAGGTCGCCGGGAAACTCGCGGGCATGCGGGAGACCCGCATGTGCGCGTCGCTGTCCGGCCCGCACAACCTGCTGTTCGCCGTGTGGCTGCGCTCGGTGGAGCACGTGCAGTCGTTCGAGGCCGGGCTGCGGCGGCGCTTCCCGCGGCTCACCGTGGCCGACCGGGCGGTGGCGCTGTGGCAGCTGAAGCTGGCGGGCCAGCTCCTCGACCCGCGCGGCCGGCACCTGCGGACCGTGCCGTTCTGGACGTGGGACGACCCCGGCACCGAGGACGAGCAGGCGGCGCTCGTGGCCCGGCTGCGCACGGGCGAGCGGCCCTCCCCTGCCCGCCCCGGCCCACCGGCCGCCGGGTAACCTCCCGCTTACCGGTCGCCCCCGAACGCGAGGAGCCCCCATGACGGACCAGCCGGACCTGACGGACCAGACGGAGCTGAGCGCCGCCGAGACCGTGCGCGCCGCCGACACGACCATCCACGACATCGGCTCGAAGTGGATGCTGGACCCGGCCGTCTCCGAGCACGGCACCCGGCTCGGGTACGCCAACCCGTTCGCGTTCTACTTCGCCGGGCGCGCCGGGGTGCTCGGGGACGTCGACGGGAGCGTGGCGTGGTCCGCGCTGGGCTTCTTCGAGCCGGGCGTCGTCCGGGCCATGTGGGACGAGGGTGTCGCGGTCGCGGGGGCGCGGGAGGCCGCGCGGCGGTACGCGCGCGCGTTCACGGCCTGGGCCGAGGAGCGCGTCCCCCATGACCAGCGCCTATGCGAGCTGGCCGAGCGGGTCGCGGACGCGGCCGACGGCGCGGGCCTGCCGCTCTTCTGCGGCTGGCGCGCCGAGCCGCGGCCCGATCCCGGCCCCGGCCGCCTGGTGCAGGCGCTCCAGGTGCTGCGCGAGCTGCGCGGCGGGATGCACCTGGTCGCGACGACGGCGGTCGGGCTGACCCCGCTGGAGGCCGTCCTCACCAACGAGGGCGAGGGCAAGGCGAAGTTCTGCGGGTGGCAGGGCGGGTTCCCCGACTGCACCGCGCTCAAGCCCCGGCTGGCCGAGGCCGAGGAGATCACCGACCGGCTGTCCGCCGCGGTGTACGAGCGGGCGCTGTCGCCGTCCGAGCGCGCCGAGTTCGCCGGCCTGGTCGCGAAGGCGGGCGCGGCCGTCCTCCCCTGACCGGCGTCCTCCCCTGACCGGCCCTGGCCGGGCTCGCCTGATCGGTTTGTCGCGGCCGGACAAGGCCACCGCGGAAATTGTGCGAAGGAGCGACTGTCGTCGGGAGATCGACGGGTTCATTGTTGCCCTGTTACCGATCACCTCCGGAAGGAGCCCGTGATGGGGCGACCCCCACTCCCCCTGACGGCCCTCGCCGCGTCCCTCCTCGTGCTCGGCGCTGCGGCCGGGCCGGTCGGCGCGCGCGAGGCCGACAGGTCCGAGACGCCGGTGGCGTCCGGTTCGCCGGTCACCGACGTCGCCGAGTCGGTGGTGCGGGTCAGGGTGCCGCTGCCCGCCGCCGCCGGCCCGCGCCCCGAAGCCTGCGACTGGCTGTCCTACCTGCGGTTCCGGCACAAGGACGGGCCCGCCGAGTCGGCCCGCGCCGACAAGATCCTGGTCGCGCAGCCCGGCATCTTCGAGGGCGCGGGCGCGTTCGACAGCGTCGCCCGCAACACCGTGTCGGCGGCGGCGAAGAGCGGGCGGCACATCGAGTTCTGGGCGCTCGACCGGCGCTCCAACTGCCTGGAGGACCGCACCGGCGTCCTGGCCGGCCTGAAGGCGAAGGACGTGCACCTCGCCGTCGACTACTACTACCGGCAGAAGGAGGTCGACGGCCGCACGTTCGCCGGCTACCAGACCAACGACCAGGTGAAGTGGCTCCAGACGGTCGGGCTGGCGCAGACCGTCCGCGACCAGTACGACCTGATGGCACGTGAGCTGCCCGACCAGGCGGAGCGCAAGCGCCGGATGATGTGCGGCGGCCACTCGCTCGGCGGCGTCCTGACGGCGTACTTCGCCGAGTGGGACTTCGACGGGAATCCCGCCACCACCGGCGACGCCGGGTACAACCAGTGCTCCGGCTACTTCGCGCTCGACACCCGCATCGCGAAGGGGCTCCCGGGCCTGGGCGGCGAAACCCCGGCGGAATGGGTCCCGCTCGTGGAGTTCGGCGCGGGCGCCGTCCAGGCCGGGCTGGAGACCGGACTGGTGCCGCGCGCGCTGTCGGCCCCGGCCGTGGTCAACACCGAGACGATGAACCTGCTGTCCATCGCCGGCCTCGCCGCCAACCTCGACCCGGGCGGCCTCTCCGACCTCGCGACGTACGTCCCGTCCGGGTTCAACCAGGACATGACGTACCGGCTGCTGTTCTCCAAGGACTACCCGACCTTCCTCACGGGCTCCCCGTCCGTGAAGGACTTCCGGTTCACCAACGCCGCCGCGCTCGGCGGGCTGCTGGACGACAACTCCGAGCCGCTCGCGTTCATGCAGGCCAGCGTCGGCTTCTGGGACGGCGGGAAGATCGTCGACAAGGAGTTCCCGGCCCCCAACAACCTCGACGAGATCGGGCTCAGCGGCCTCGCCCGGCTGCTCGGCACGGACAAGAAGGCGATCCCGGACGAGCCCGGCGGCCCGCTCTACTCCTGGCGCAACTACGACCGGATCGGCGCCCCGGACGATCCCGGTCACACCGCGAAGGACGGCAAGCCGTTCACGTCCGCGGGCAAGGAGGTCACCGACATCGCCGAGCTGGCCCGCAGCCTGTCGGAGCACCCGCTGGACTTCACCGAGCACTACTTCCCGACCAAACTGATCACCGACATCGCGCTGGCGGGCGCGCCCGGCATCGCGGACGGCGCCGTGCACGGCGGCGGCATCGCGGCGAACCCCGTCCTCAACCTGGAGGCGGGCGACGGGCTCGGCGCCGCCGACCCGCAGCCCGGCGACGTCATCGCGCCCGGCTACCAGCACATCGACGTGCTCACCGCGTCCGCCGTGCAGAACGACGGGAGGCCGGAGCCGATCTCCACGGCCCTCGCCGCCTTCGCGGCCGGATGACGCCCGCGCCCGCCGCCCGGCCCGCGAAGAAGGGTGTTTTGCGGGACGGGCGGCGGGTAGGTGGACGGCGCGCCGAAGTGAGGGGTGGTGTGACGTGGGCGTTCGTACCTGGATCGAGTCATGGCCCGTCTACCGCCAGTTCACCGGCGGCGACCCGCTCGGGCGCGGGGCGGCGGCGAAGAGCGCCGGGTCCGAGCGGATCAAGGCGCGGGTCAGCACCGCCGACCGGGTCGTGAAGTCCGTCTGCCCGTACTGCGCGGTCGGCTGCGGCCAGGACGTCTACGTCACCGACGGCAAGGTGACCCAGGTCGAGGGCGACCCCGACTCGCCGGTCAGCAGGGGACGGCTGTGCCCGAAGGGCTCGGCGACGCTCCAGCTCACCACCGGGTCCGCGCGCGGGCAGCAGGTGCTGTACCGGCGGCCGGGCGGCACCGACTGGGAGCCGCTCGACCTCGGCACCGCCATGGACATGATCGCCGACCGGGTGATCGAGGCGCGCCGGCACGGCTGGCAGTGGGAGCAGGACGGGCTGCGGGTGCGGCGCACGCTCGGGGTCGCGAGCCTCGGCGGGGCCACGCTCGACAACGAGGAGAACTACCTGATCAAGAAGCTGTTCACCGCGCTCGGCGCGGTGCAGATCGAGAATCAGGCCCGCGTTTGACACTCCTCCACCGTTCCCAGTCTGGGAACCTCGTTCGGGCGCGGCGGAGCGACCACGTTCCAGCAGGACCTGCAGAACTCCGACTGCATCGTCATCCAGGGCTCCAACATGGCCGAGTGCCATCCGGTGGGGTTCCAGTGGGTGATGGAGGCGAAGGCGCGCGGCGCGACGGTCATCCATGTCGACCCGCGGTTCACGCGGACCAGCGCCCTGTCGGACCTGCACGTCCCGCTGCGGGCGGGCAGCGACATCGCGTTCCTGGGCGGGATCATCAACTACGTCCTGGAGAACGACAAGTACTTCCGTGACTACATCGTCGCGTACACCAACGCGTCCGTCATCCTGACGGAGGACTTCCGCGACACCGAGGACCTCGACGGCGTGTTCTCCGGGCTGAACCCGGAGACGCGGAGCTACGACCACAGGACGTGGCAGTACGAGGGCATGGAGGTCCAGTCGGCGGCCGGCGAGCGCGACATGTCCTACAACGAGCGCGTCGGCCGCGCCGATTCCGCCGAGGAGGCCGAGGCGTCCGCCGAGTCCGTCGAGGAGGCGGCACGGGGCGAGGCGCACGGCTCCGGCGGCGCGGCGATCGGCGAGGGCCACCCGCCGCGCGACCCCGGCCTGGAGCATCCGCGGTGCGTCTTCCAGGTGCTCAAGCGGCACTACGCGCGCTACACGCCGGAGATGGTCGAGCGGATCTGCGGCGTCCCGCAGGACCAGTTCCGCAAGGTGTGCGAGATGCTCACCGAGAACTCGGGCCGCGACCGGACGTCCGCGTTCGTCTACGCGGTGGGCTGGACGCAGCACACGGTCGGCGTCCAGTACATCCGGACGGCGGCCATCCTGCAGAGCCTGCTCGGCAACATCGGGCGGCCCGGCGGCGGCATCCTGGCGCTGCGCGGCCACGCGTCCATCCAAGGCTCGACCGACATCCCGACGCTGTTCAACCTGCTGCCCGGCTACATCCCGATGCCGCACGCGCACAGCAACGAGGACCTGGACGCCTTCGTCCAGGCCGAGTCGGCGCGCAAGGGCTACTGGGGCAACATGCGCGCCTACGCCGTCAGCCTGCTGAAGTCGTACTGGGGCGACGCGGCGACCGAGGACAACGACTACTGCTTCGACTACCTGCCGCGGCTGACCGGCTCGCACAGCACGTACGAGACGGCGATGGCGCAGATCGACGGCGTGTGCAAGGGCTTCTTCCTGATGGGCGAGAACCCGGCGGTCGGGTCGGCCAACGCCAAGATCCAGCGGCTCGGGATGGCGAACCTGGACTGGCTCGTCGTCCGCGACTTCTCGCTGATCGAGTCGGCGACCTGGTGGAAGGACGGCCCGGAGATCGAGTCGGGCGAGCTGCGCACCGAGGACATCGGCACCGAGGTGTTCTTCCTGCCCGCGGCCGCGCACACCGAGAAGGACGGCAGCTTCACCAACACGCAGCGGATGCTCCAGTGGCACCACCAGGCGGTGGAGCCGCCCGGCGACGCGCGCAGCGACCTGTGGTTCACCTACCACCTCGGTCGCATCATCCGGGAGAAGCTCGCCGCGTCGGACGACGAGATGGACCGGCCGATCCTCGACCTCACCTGGGACTACCCGACCAAGGGCGCGCTCGACGAGCCGGACGCGGAGGCGGTGCTCGCCGAGATCAACGGCTTCGACGCCGACGGGAACCCGCTGTCGTCCTACACCCAGCTGAAGGACGACGGGTCCACCCGGTGCGGCTGCTGGATCTACTGCGGCTGCTACGCCGACGGCGTCAACCAGACCGCGCGCCGCAAGCCCGGCAAGGACCAGCACTGGGTCGCGCCCGAGTGGGGCTGGGCGTGGCCCGCCAACCGCCGCATCCTCTACAACCGGGCGTCCGCCGACAAGGACGGCAACCCGTGGAGCGACCGCAAGGCGTACGTCTGGTGGGACGCCGAGCAGGGGAAGTGGACGGGCCACGACGTGCCGGACTTCATCGCCGACCGCCCGCCCGACTACAAGCCGCCCGGCGACGCGACCGGCCCGGACGCGCTCGCGGGCGACGACCCGTTCATCATGCAGGCGGACGGCAAGGCGTGGCTGTTCGTCCCGGCGGGGCTGACGGACGGCCCGCTGCCGGCGCACTACGAGCCGCAGGAGTCGCCGTTCACGAACCCGCTGTACGGGCAGCAGCGCAACCCCGTCCGGCAGCTGCTGCCGCCGCATCCCGACAACCGGTACGCGCCGAGCGACGGCTCGCCGGGCGCGGCCGTCTACCCGTACGTCGCGACGACGTACCGGCTCACCGAGCACCACACGGCGGGCGGCATGTCGCGGTGGCAGCCGTACCTGGCGGAGCTCCAGCCGGAGTTCTTCTGCGAGGTGTCACCGGAGCTCGCGGCCGAGCGCGGGCTGGAGCACGGCGGCTGGGCGACGATCGTCAGCCCGCGCGCCGTCGTGGAGGCCCGCGTCCTGGTCACCGAGCGGATGCAGCCGCTCGTCGTGGACGGCCGCACGATGCACCAGATCGGCCTGCCGTACCACTGGGGGCCGAACGGCTACAGCACCGGCGACGCCGCCAACGAGCTGCTGCACATGTCCCTGGACCCGAACACCCACATCCAGGAGGCGAAGGCGCTGTCGGTCGACATCCGGCCGGGCCGCCGCCCGCGCGGCGCCGCCGCCGACGAGCTGGTCCGCGCCTACCGCAGGCGGGCCGGCGTCACCGACGAGACGGGCACCGAGGTCTGACGGGACCGGGGGTCCAGGGGTTCAGCGGACGACCAGCGGGTGCGGCCCCGCAGGGACCAGCTCCCCGATGACCGGTTCGCCGGGGATCTCACCCGCGACGAGGAGGCCGCCGGAGGTCTGCGCGTCGGCGAGGAGGAGGCGGTCCTCCTCGGGGGCGCCGCCGAAGTCGGTGTGCGGGGCGACCCAGTCGAGGTTGCGGCGGGTGCCGCCGCTGACGTACCCGGCGCGCAGCGACTCGCGGGCGCCGTCCAGGTACGGGACGGCGGCGGCGTCGACCACGGCGGTGACGCCGGACGCGCGGGCCAGCTTGTACAGGTGCCCGAGCAGCCCGAAGCCGGTCACGTCGGTGGCGCAGGTCGCGCCCGCGTCGAGCGCGGCCGCGGAGGCGTCCCGGTTCAGCGCGGCCATCGCCGCGACGGCGTGCGGGAAGACCTCCCCGGTCGCCTTGTGCCGGTTGTTCAGCACCCCGACGCCGAGCGGCTTGGTCAGGGTGAGCGGCAGGCCCGGCTTGCCGGTGTCGTTGCGGAGCAGGGCGGCGGGGTCGGCGACGCCGGTGACGGCCATGCCGTACTTGGGCTCGGGGTCGTCGACGCTGTGGCCGCCGCCGACGTGGCAGCCCGCCTCGGCGGCGACGTCCAGGCCGCCGCGCAGCACCTCCCGGGCCAGCTCGAACGGCAGCACCTCGCGGGGCCAGGCGAGCAGGTTCACCGCGACGAGCGGGCGCCCGCCGACGGCGTACACGTCGGACAGGGCGTTGGCGGCGGCGATCCGCCCCCAGTCGTAGGGGTCGTCGACGACGGGGGTGAAGAAGTCGGCGGTGGCGACGGCGGCGAGCCCGCCGCGCGAGCCGGGCAGCCGGACGACCGCGGCGTCGTCGCCGGTCTCCAGCCCGACGATCAGCTCGCCGTGGGGGGCGGCGGGGGCGGTGGTGAGGCCGGCGACGACGTCCTCCAGCTCGCCGGGCGGGATCTTGCAGGCGCAGCCGCCGCCGTGCGCGTACTGCGTCAGCCGCTTGGCCGTGTCGGTCATGGCGTCCTCTCGGTACAGCGCCGCCGGAGGTCGTCCACCCGGACGGTGTAGCCCGCGGCGTCGAGGTGCTCCAGGAGCGGGACGGCGACGCGGCGGGTGGTGCCGAGCGCGCGGCGCGCCTCGCTCAGCGTGAACGGGCCGCCGAGCCCGGCGAGGAGCGCGGCGGCGCGGGCGTCGTCGCCGGGCAGCAGCACGATGCCGCCGCCGACCCGCAGCAGCGCGCCGGCCGCCGCGGCGGCGGCGAGCATCTTCGGGGTGAGGCCGAGCTCGGCGAGCCGGCCCGCGTCGGGCGCCCGGAACGGCGCCGCGGCGAGGTCGCGGCGGACGGCGTCGACGGCCGCCCGGACCGGCGGCGGCAGTTCCGGCGCGGTCGCCCGGCCGTAGATCCGGCCGTCGCGGCGGTGCAGCCCTTCGGCGAGGGCCTCGACGAGGGCGCGGTCGGGCAGGCCGAGGGCGCGGCGGGCGGCGTCGGCGGGCAGGCCCGGGTCGGCGGGGTGCGCGGCGGCATGCTCCTCGACGGCGGCGATGAGGCGCTTGCGGAGGTCTTCCCAATGGCCGGGGTCGGCGAGCCAGTCCCCGGCGACGGGTTCGGACGGGACGGGCACGCCCATCGCGACCAGCTCGGCCCGCTTGATCAGCCCCCGGCGGCGCAGCTCGCCGGGCCCGTCCGGCCGCCCATTGATCGAGTCGAGCTCGCGGGCCCGCGCCGCCGCCGCGCCGCGCCGCCGGAACGGCTCGGGCCGGACGTCCAGCACGGTGACCCCGGCGGGGACGCGGTGGGCGCCCGGGTCGCGGAGCAGCGCGGTGTCGCCGACCCGCAGCGGCAGCGGCCGGCGCAGCGCGAGCCGCGCGGTGTCGGCGCCGAGCGGGCGCACGTGCACCGGCACCGCCGCCGACCCGGCGTGCAGGGTCAGCTCGCGCGGCAGGCCATCGGCCGGATCGCCGCGCAGCCGCACGTCGACGACGGCGGCGGTGAGCCAGCGCCCGGGGGTGAGCAGGGCGTCGCCGCGACCGGCCCGCCGCACGTCCCCGTGCAGGTTGACCGCGACGCGGGCGACGGCGCCGACGGCGTCGCGGTCCTCCTTGAGGCTCTGCAGGCCGCGCACGCGCACCAGCTCGCCGCCGATCTCCAGGCGGTCGCCGACGCGCACCGTCCCGGCGCCGAGCGTCCCGGTCACGACGGTGCCGCGCCCGCGGACGGTGAAGACCCGGTCGATCCACAGCCGCACGTCGGCGCCGCGGTCGGGTGCCGGGAGGGACGCGGTGAGCCGCTCCAGCGCGGCGCGCAGCTCGTCCAGGCCCTCGCCGGTGGCGCCGCTGACCAGGACCGGCTCGACCTCGCCGAGCGAGGTGGCGGCGAGGTGCGCGAGGGCCTCGTCCCGTGCCCGCTCCGCAGCGCCGGGCCCGGCGAGGTCGCGGCGGGTGACGGCGAGGAGGCCGTGCCGGACGCCGAGCGCGTCGAGCACCGCGAGGTGCTCCTCCGACTGCCGCTGCCAGCCCTGGTCTGCGGCCACCACGAACATCACCGCCGGGGCGGGCCCGACCCCGGCGAGCATCGTGGTGACGAGCCGCTCGTGCCCGGGGACGTCCACGAACGCCAGGCGGCCGCCGCCGGGCAGGGTCGTCCAGGCGAAGCCCAGCTCGATCGTCAGGCCGCGGCGGCGCTCCTCCTCCAGCCGGTCGGGCTCCATCCCGGTGAGGGCGCGGACGAGCGTGGACTTGCCGTGGTCGACGTGCCCGGCGGTCGCGACGACATGCATCACGGCGCCGCCGCCTCCCGGACCGCCGCGGCCACGGCGGCGTCCTCGCCGGGCGGCACCGCGCGCAGGTCGAGCAGGCACCGCCCGTCCTCGACCCGGCCCATCACGGCCGGGACGCCGCGCCGCAGCCGGGCCGCGAACGGCTCCGGCAGCGCCACCGCCGCGCTCGGCAGGACGACGCCGGGCGCGCCGCCGCCCCCGACGGCCGCCCCGCTGTCCACGGCCGCCGCGTCGATGCCCTCCTCCCGCAGGCGGGCGGCGAGCCGTTCGGCCCGCTCCCGCAGCGCCGCGGCCCCGGCCCGCAGGGCCTCCTCGGTCGGCGTGCGCGGCCCGCGGACGGTGGCCTCCAGCGCGGCGAGCGTCATCTTGCCGACCCGCAGCGCGCGGGCGATCGGATGCCGCGCCAGCCGCCGCACCACGTCCTCGCGGCCGAGGAGGAGCCCGCACTGCGGCCCGCCGAGGAGCTTGTCGCCGCTGGCGGTGACCAGGTCCGCGCCCGCCTTGAGCACGGACGCGGCGTCGGGCTCGTCCGGCAGCAGCGGTTCGGGGGCGAGCAGGCCGGAGCCGATGTCGGCGACGACCGGCACGCCGAGCCCGGTCAGCTCGGAGACGTCCGCGGCCCGTGTGAAGCCGGCGACACGGAAGTTCGACGGGTGCACCTTGAGGATGAAGCCGGTCCGCTCGCCGACCGCCGCCGCGTAGTCGTCCGGCGAGGTGCGGTTGGTGGTGCCGACCTCGCGCAGGACGGCGCCGGTCGCGGCGAGCAGCTCGGGGATGCGGAACCCGTCGCCGATCTCCACCATCTCGCCGCGGCTGATGACGATCTCCCGGCCCGCGGCGAGCGCGGTCGCGGCCAGCACGAGCGCCGCCGCGCCGTTGTTGACGACGTGCGCGGCCTCCGCCTGCGGCACCCGCTCCAGCAGGGCGTCCAGCACGGACCGGCCCCGCTTCGCGCGGCGCCCCGTCGCCAGGTCGAGTTCCACGTCGGTGGCGCCGGAGGCCACCGCCACGGCCCCCCGCGCGGCGTCCGACAGCGGCGCTCGGCCGAGGTTGGTGTGCAGGAGGACGCCGGTCGCGTTGATCACGGGCCGGAGCCCGGAGGCGGTCGGCGGCAGCGACGCGACGGCGGCGTCGGCCACGGCGTCCGGGGGGATCTCGCCGCTCCGCGCCCGGCGCTGGGCCGCGACGACCGCCGCCTTGACCACGCCCCGCCCGAGCCGCCCGGCCGCCCCGGCGAGCCGCGGGTCGGCGAGCACCACGTCCGTGCGGGCGATCCGCCGCCGCCCGTCCTCCTCCGCGACGGGCACGGCTTCACGATCCATCAGGCGACCTCCGAGCGCAGCGCTACCCGCCAGCATCGCACGCAAACGAGCGGTCCCCGAAGCACGCGCCGCGCGTGCCGGACGGACCGTTCCCGCCTGCACCGTTCGCGAGGTATGACAAGGAATCTGGCGGTCTTGTCATTGATATGAGTGTCCTGTGTGACGCGCGCTCCTTAGCCTGACGGCCCGGTGTCCGCTCATGGAGGTGACACTTTGACGGAGCTGTGCGAGAGGTCCCCCTCGACCGACGACCTGTCGAGGGAACCGTGGCGCGACGTGCCCAGAGAAGAGGCGCAGTGGATGCGCCCCCACCTTCCCGCCCTGGTGGAATCCATGGTGGAGGGGGTACGGCGGCACGTCCCGGAGTACGCCCGGCCCGACGACCCGGTCTACACCGAGGTGATGCGCGTCGCGGCGACCCGCGGCATGGGGCACTTCATCCAGCTGATCGCCGACCCGGACGCGTCCTTCAAGGAGGTCCACCAGGTCTTCTTCGACATCGGGTACGGGGAGGCGATGGAGGGCCGCTCCCTGGAGCACCTGCAGAACGCGCTGCGGATCGCGTCCCGGACGGCGTGGCGGTACCTGTCGCGGGAGGCCGACCGGCTGCAGAAGCCGCGCGAGCTGGCGATCTCGCTGACCGAGGTGAACTTCGCCTACCTGGACCTGCTGGCGTCCGCCGCCGCGCAGGGCTACGCGCGGGCCAGGGAGCGGACGGCGGGCGAGCGGGAGCAGCGCCGCGCCCGGCTGCTCGGCCTGCTGCTGTCGGACCCGCCCGCCCCGGCGGACGTCCTCGCCGAGCAGGCGAACCTCGCCGGGTGGGCGCTGCCCGAGCGGCTCGCGGTGATCGTGCTGCTGCCGCGCCCCGGCAGCGGCGGCGAGGGCCCGGCCGGGCTGCCGCCGTTCCTGCTGAGCGGCCTGGACCGGGGCCGCCCGTGCCTGGTCATGCCGGACCCGGACCGCCCCGGCGGCACCGGCCGGCTCACCGCGTCGCTCGGCGGCTGGACCGGCGCCGTCGGCCCGCCGGTGCCGACCGCGCAGGCCGGCGTGTCGCTGCACTGGGCGCACCGCACCCTGGATCTCATGGCGGACGGCCGGGACCTCGTGGCGGACGGCAAGCCCTCCCCGCCCGGCCCCGGGAAGCTGGTGCACGCCGACCGGCACGTGCCCGGCCTGCTGCTCCAGGAGGGCCGGACGCTCGCCGAGGCGGCGGCGCGGCGCCGGCTGGCCCCGCTCGCCGCGGTCGGCCCGCACCGCGGCGCCCGGCTCGCGGCGACGCTGCTGGAGTGCCTCAAGCACGGCTTCAACGCGACGGACGCCGCCGAGGCGCTCTGCGTGCACCCGCAGACCGTCCGGTACCGGCTCGCGCAACTGCACGAGCTGTTCGACTACGACTTCGAGGACCCGGCGGTCCGGCTGGAGCTGATGCTGCTGCTCCCCGTCTGGCTGCGGGACCACCCGGACGGGGAGCAGGCGTGAGCGTCAGCCGCCCCCGGCCGGTACCCCGCCACCCGGTACCCGGGTGACCGGCAGCGTCCCGTCGAGGTAGCCGCGCCGGCAGGCCGAGCGGGCGATCTTCCCGCTGCTGGTGCGGAGCAGGCCGCCCGGCTCGATCAGCACGAAGTCGTGGACCCGCAGGTCGTGCTGCTGCTTGACCGCCGCCCGCACGGCGCGCGCCGCGTCCTCCGTGTCGAGCAGCGCGACCGGCACCCGCCGGTTCCGCTCGGCGATCACGACGAGGCCCTCGGTGTCGCCGGTGTCGACCGCCACCGCGCACGCGTACTCGCGGCGGATCGCCTTGTGCGCGCCGGACACGGTGAACTCGATGTCCTGCGGGTAGTGGTTGCGGCCGTCGACGATGACCAGGTCCTTGATGCGGCCGGTGACGAACAGCTCTCCGCCGTGCAGGACGCCGAGGTCGCCGGTGCGCAGCCAGGGCCCGCGCGGCAGGTCCCCGAGCGTGCCGGACAGCTCCGCCTGGAACGTCTCCTTCGTCGCCTCGGGCCGCCCCCAGTAGCCGGCGGCGACGTTCGGGCCGTGCACCCAGATCTCGCCGACGGCGCCGTCCGCGAGCCGGACGCCCGTCTCCGGGTCGACGATGGCGACGTGCTGGCCGTAGGACGTCCCGCACGCGATCAGCTGGATCGCGCCGGGCGCGGCGGCGTCGCACGGCTCGGCCGTGCCGCGGCGGAGCGCCTCGTGGTCGAACGCCACCCGGGTCGGGGTCCGGAACCGCGACGACGCCGACACGTACACGGTCGCCTCGGCCAGGCCGTAGGCGCACACCTGCGCCTCGGGCCGCAGCCCGCAGTCCTTGAACGCCTCGTAGAAGCCGGTGAGGGTGCTCTCCCGGATCGGCTCCGCGCCGTTCATGAACACCTGCACGCCGCTGAGGTCGAGCTTCTGCTTCTCCTCCTCGGTGACCTGCGCGGTGACGTACTCGTAGGCGAAGTTGGGGCCGCCGGTGAACGCGTGCCGCTGCCCGCTGAGCAGTTCCAGCCAGCGGACGGGCCGCATGATGAACGCCACCGGGTCCATGATCACGCCCGGGTTCCCGTAGACGAGCGGCAGCGCCACGGTCGTGACCAGGCCCATGTCGTGGAACACCGGCAGCCAGTTCACGCCGGACGACTCGCGCGGGATGCCCTCGAACGTCCGCCAGAGCTGCTCGGCGTTCGTCGCGAAGTTCCCGTGCGTGATGATGACGCCGGCCGGGGTCCGGGTCGAGCCGGACGTGTACTGCAGGTAGGCGACGTCGTCGGGGTCGATCGGCTCCGGCGCCCAGTCCAGCGCCGGGTCGACCTCGTCGAGGACGATCACCTCCTTCGGCGCGCGCACCCCGTCCCCCGCCAGGAACGTCTCGACGTGCGGCATCGACGCGCGCGTGGTGAGCACGACGTCGGGCGCGGCGTCCTGGTAGACGGCGAGGAGCCGGTCGCCGTGGCCGGGCAGCTCGGGCGAGAACAGCGGGACGCCGATGACGCGGGCGTACATCGCGCCGAGGAAGCCGGTCACGTAGTGCAGGTCCTGCGGGGCGAGCAGGGCCGCGCGGGCGCCGGGGTCGGCGGCGCGGCGGATCGCGGCGGCGATGGAGCGCGCGCGCTGGTCCAGCTCGCCCCAGGTGACGTCGGTGGCGATGCCGTCCGGGTCGGTCAGGTAGTCCATGAACGTGTACGCGCGGTCGCCGGGGAAGTCCTTGGCGAACCGGGCGAGCCGTTCGATCAGCGGGGTCCGGTCGAGGTCGGGCAGGTCGGTCATGCTGCTTCTCCATTGGCGTTCGCACTCGCGGGAGTGCTCGCGGGGTCGGCGCGGTCGGCGGTGACGCGGCGGGCGGCGAGGCGGTCGTGGTCGGGCCAGCGGACGTCCCAGACCCAGCCGAGCCTCTCGAACAGCCAGATGACGCGGGCGCTGATGTCGATCTGGCCCTTCAGGACGCCGTGCCGCGCGCAGGTCGGGTCGGCGTGGTGCAGGTTGTGCCAGGACTCGCCGAACGACGGGATCGCCAGCCACCACACGTTGCGGGCCTTGTCGCGGGTCCTGAAGTCCTCCTTGCCGAACACGTGGCAGATCGAGTTGATCGAGAACGTCACGTGCTCGCCGACGAACACCCGCATCAGGCCCGCCCAGAACAGCGCGGTGAGGGCGCCGTGCCAGGACTGGGTGAGCAGTGCGCCGAGGCCCATCGGGACGAGGAACGTCGACAGGACGATGACGGCGTAGACGGGGTCCAGCGACAGGAACCGGATGTCCCTGTCCTTGAGCAGGTCGGGCGCGTACTTGCTGCGGGACGTGCGGTCCTTGCTGAACAGCCAGCCCATGTGCGCGTGGTACAGGCCCTTGGTGAGGCCCCACACGCCAGGCCCGTACGCCCACGGCGAGTGCGGGTCGCCCTCCTGGTCGGAGTACTTGTGGTGGCGGCGGTGGTCGGCGACCCACCGGACGACCGACCCCTGCATGGCCTGCCCGCCGAGGATCGCCAGCGCGATCCGCAGCCACCGCTTGGCCTTGAAGCCGCCGTGCGTGAAGTGCCGGTGGTAGCCCACCGTGATGCCGAGGGCGTTGAGCGGATAGAGGAAGGCGAAGATGGCGACGTCCGTCCAGCCGAGGCCCCAGCCCCACAGGAAGGGGACGGCGCCCAGCAGCCCGAGGATCGGCGCGACCACGAACACCACGACCGCGACGCGCTCGGGCAACGGGACCGTGCCCGAGATGTCGGGCTGCGGGGTTCGGCTGCCGGCGTCGGCGACACCCGCTGTCATAGTCGGACTCCTTAGTGGTGGTGGTGCGGGCTCAGCAGTTGCCGGTGACCGGCTTGCCCTCGAAGCGGTCGCCGAGGAAGTTCGCCACGTCCCCGGCGGCGCCCCAGTCGGTCGACAGGTGCTCGGTCGGGTAGGTGTTCTTCCAGGTCGTGTTGATCCCGGCCGCGCAGTACGCCTGGCGGGTGGCGTCCTCGGTCTCGTGCGGGATGATCTCCTCCAGCCAGCCGCGGTACTGGAACACCGGGAAGCCGATCTTGTACTTGGCGGCGGAGGCGGGGGTGCCGATGTCCACGCCGAGCTTCTGCCGGTCGACGATCTCGCCCCAGGTCGTGCCGTCCGGGCCCTTGACCGCGTACAGCTGCTCCAGGCTCAGCTTGTCCTTGGAGAAGTTCTCGACCCGGGCGCCGAGGAACACCGCGAGCGTCCCGTACAGGCAGTGGGACTTCACGTCCTTGATGGCCTGCGCGCCCTTGTCGTTCATCAGCTCGGTGAACGGCATCTCCGGGTAGGCGGCGTTCAGGCCCACGAGCGCGTCGGCGAGGAAGCCCGCGAAGAAGCCGCCGTTGAGCTGCTTCGCCGTCAGCTTCAGGTCGCCGGGCACGCCGCCCGCCGCCGCGCCGGCCACGTCCAGCTCGGGGGCGTAGGACGCGGCGAGCTGCGCGCCCCACAGCGCGGCGGCGCCGCCCTCGGAGTAGCCGGAGATGCCGACCTTGCCGTCCGCGGCGAGCGTCCCGCCGGGGATCCTGCGGGACGTCCGGACGACGTCGAGCAGCGCGTGCCCGGCGTTCGCCCCGATCATGTACGTGTGGACCTGCCCGTCGAGGTACCCGACCCCGTCGGTGGCGGCCACCGCGAACCCGGCCTTGAGGAACAGCGTCAGGTTCGCGCCCTCGTACATGTCGACGAACTCTCCGGCGAGCTGCCTGGAGAACGCGCACTGCGGCCCGGAGCCGAGCGTGCCGGGGTTGAACGCGACGGTCGGGCGGGAGCCGCCCTTCGTCCACGCGGCGTCGGGGATCGCGACCGTCCCCGTCACCACGTTCTTCGCGCCCTTGGCGTCGGTCGAGACGTACCGGACCTTCCACGCCTTCATCGGGACGTCGCCGGGAATGTTCGTCAGCTTCGCCGGGCGGCAGGCGAGCAGGTCGCCCGGGTTCCCGGTGACCGCGGCCGGCGGCGCGGCGTAGATGTCGGCGTCGGTGGCGTCGCACGCCGGCGGCGCGGCCCCCGCGGGGGCGGCGGCCGCGGGCGGCGCGGCGGCGGGCACCGCCAGCGCCGCGCCGAGCACGGCGGTGCCGAAGAGGGTGCGCAGGCGCATTCTCGCTCCAGGAGACGGGGCTGGAAACCGAATGCAGACGACTGTGCCGATCACGTCCGGCGCGCGGAATGCACTCCGGTCACAGGGTCGGCGCCCGTTCTTAGCAACGAACCCAAGAACAGGACTGTCCGGTCGGTCACCTAATGTCGCGTCCATGAGCGAGTCACTGCGGCGTGCCGAGCGCACCGGCGGGCCGCGCCCGCGCCTGGTCACCCGGCCGCTGGCGCTGCTGTTCACGGCGACCGTCACCAGCCTGACGGGCGTCTTCCTGCTGCTGTCGGTCGTGCCGATGTACGCGGTGGACGGCGGGGCCGGGCAGGCCGGCGCGGGCCTCGCCACCGGGGCGCTGATGCTGACGACGGTCCTCGCCGAACTCGCCCTCCCCCGGCTGCTCGGCCGGTTCGGGTACCGGGCGGTGTTCGGGGCGGGCACGCTGCTGCTCGCGCTGCCGACGCTCGCGCTGCCGCTGTCGTCCGGGCTGCCGATGGTCCTCGCGGCGAGCCTGGTGCGGGGGCTCGGCTTCGGCGTGGCGGTGGTCGTCCCGAACGCGCTGGTGGCGGCGCTCGCCCCGGCGGAGCGGCGCGGCGAGGCGCTCGGCCTGTTCGGCATCACCGCCGGGGCGCCGGCGGTGCTCGCGCTGCCGCTCGGCGTGTGGCTCGCCGACCGGATCGGCTATGAGCCGGTGTTCCTGGCGAGCGCGGCCGCCTCGCTCGTCACGCTCGCGGTGCTCCCCGGCATCCCGCGCGGGCTCGCCGCGCCCCCGGCGTCCCCCGGCGGCGGCGCGCCCTCGGCGTCCCCCGGCGGCGACGCGTCGCGGTCACCGCGGCGGCCGCTGGGGATCGTCGCGGGGCTGCGGTCGCCGGCGCTGCTGCGCCCGGCCGCCGCGTTCGCCGCGACCGCGATGGCGGCGGGCATCCTGATCACGTTCCTGCCGGAGGCGGTGCCGAACGGGGGCGTCGCGGCGGCGGCGCTGTTCGTCCAGCCGGCCGCGACCACCGCCGCGCGCTGGTGGGCGGGCCGCGCCGGCGACCGGCACGGCGCGTCCCGGCTGCTGCTGCCCGCGCTGGCCGTGGCGGCGGCGGGCATGGCGCTGCTGGTGCTCGTCCCGCACCCGGCCGCCGTGTTCGCCTCGATGGCCGTGTTCGGCGCGGGCTTCGGCGTCACGCAGAACGCGAGCCTGTCGATGATGTACGAGCGGGCGCCGGCGTCCGCCTACGGGACGGTCAGCGCGCTGTGGAACACCGGCTACGACGGCGGGATGGGCGTGGGCGGCGCCGCCTTCGGCGCCGCCGTCGCGCAGACCGGCTACCCGGTCGCCTTCGCGCTGACGGCCGCCGTGATGCTGCTCGCGCTGCCGCTGGCCCGCCGCACCTGACCGTCCGGCAGCCCCGCCCCGGCGGTGGGTGCCCCGCCTCACCCGCGGGCCGGGCGGGGACGGTCCGGAGGCGGCGCCTGGCGCGGCTCCTCGCTGCGCTGCGGGACGGCGTCCGGGGACAGTCTCGGCCGCTCGGCGGCCCGCTCCGACGCCGAACCGGCGCGCAGCAGGCCCGAGGTCTCCAGATAGTGGCGCCCCCTGGGGGTGAGGTCCCAGGCGTTGTGACGCCACTCCTTGCGCCGCCACACGACGCCCGCCGACAGCAGCTTGCGGCCGACCCGGCTGATCTCGGTCTCGTCCGTGCCCAGCTCGGCGGCGAGCTGCTGGTTCGACAGGCCCTGCCGCCGGGACACCGCGACCAGGAAGCGCGCCGCGTGCCCGTCGGGCTGCAGCGCGAGCTGGAGGCCGGACGGGAGCCGCTTCAGCGCCCAGTGCACGACGTCGATCAGCCCGAGGATGCGGCCGCGCTGCTCGCGCTGCGCGCCGTCGAGGCGGTCGACGTCGAGGTAGTGGCGGTGCAGCCATTGCAGGCCGTCCTGGCATTCGGTCAGGGCCGGCTCGTCGGCGCTCAGCGAGGCGTCGGTGATGAGCATGCCGAGCGCGGAGAAGTGGCCGTCACTAATGATCTTCGCGTGCTCCATCGCGTCGATGAGGCGGCGGATCTCGGTGCGGCGGTCGCGGATCCCGGGGGCGCCGGGGGCCGCGGGGACGGGGTCGTTGCCGGTCGTGGTGTGCACGGCTCACTCCTTGGTCGACGAGCATCGCCGGACACCTCCAGCGTGCGTCCATGCCAAGTCAATGTCAAGTGACGCGGGTCTCTGTTGCAGACGACACGGTCTCGGGGCTCCGGGAGAGTTACCATCGAGCCACCAGCCGTAACCGTGCCTGTCAATCCCCCCGGGGGCGCTTATGACGGATCAGTGGGCCGCAGCCGTGTATCCGGCCGACCCAGCTGATCTCTTCGTCGAGCTCTACGACTCGATGCCCGACGACGTCTTCGCAGGCTGGACGGCGACGCGCTGGTACGAGGACGAGCGGGTGCGGCGCCGCGCGAACGAGATCGCCGAGACCGTGCTGGAGCACGGCGCCCTCGACCCCGCGGCCACCGCGCGGATCGTCGCCGAGCGCGGCGACCTCGGGCGCTTCACCCTCCTGCTCGGCCTCGACATCGCGCTCGCCCACGCCAGCCCGTACGCCCCCTACCACGAGGCCCCGGCGCTGGCCGGGGTGCTCGTCAACTACCTGACCGAGGGCAGGTTCAACGGGCCCGGCACGACCGGCGCGCTGCTGCCCCGCTGCGCCTTCCCCGGCCGCCCGCGCGGGCTGCGGACGAAGGCGGAGTTCTTCGGCGTCCACCGCGTCCCGCAGGCCGAGTGGGAGCTGATCGACCACAGCGTCCTGCCCGCGGTGCACGACCCGCACTTCAGCCGGGACGAGCCGGTCGCGGTCGGCTGCGCGCCGGTGCTGGAGACCTACGACGACGTCGAGATCGAGTTCGCCGAGCGGGACGGCGGCACCGTCTACCGGCTCCGCCCGATGGACTCCTCCGGCCTGCGCAGCCGCATCAAGGCGATCATCCGGCGGCTGGACGAGTCCGGCGCGCAGCTCGCCGTGATGCCGGAGGCGTCGCTGTCGGACGCGCTGCTGGAGCACTGGAAGGAGGTCGCGTTCGACACCGCCGGCCGCGACCGGGACCGGCGCCCGCTGCGCTTCCTCATGCTCGGCACCGGGCCGCTCGGCGGCGGCGACCCGCCGCCGAACCGCGCCGTCCTGCTCGACCGCTGGACCGGGCGGGAGCTGCTCGTCCAGGACAAGCTGTCCGGTTTCACGCTCGACGCGGCGCAGCGGAGGCTGTGGCGGCTGCCGGACGCGCCCGGCGACGGCACCGCCGCCGAGCACATCCGGCCCGGCCGCAGGGTCAGCGTGCTCGACTGCTCGCTCGGCCGACTCGCCGTGCTGATCTGCGAGGACCTCGGCCGCTCGATCCGCTGGGAGCGGGAGCTGCTGGCGTGCGGGGTGTCGCACCTGCTCGTCCCGATCTTCTCCAAGCCGATCCTGGAGCACCGCTGGGAGGACCAGGGCGCCGCGCGGCAGATCACCGAGCTCGGCGCCTGGGTGACGGTGTCCAACAGCCTCGCGGTCGGCGCCGCGATCCCCGACGCCGACCTGCCCGGCCCCCGCTACACCTGCCTGGTCGCCGGCCCCGAGAGCCTGGACCGCAGCGCCTACGCCGGCGACCGGCAGTTCGGCGTCGCGCGGACGGGCGCCGAACTGGGCCGGCTGCCCACCTCGGAGCTGCCCCGCGTGTTCCCCGGCGCCGCCTACGACGCCTGGCACGACCACTGGCGCGAGGCGAAGTAGCCCCCGCCCACCGGGCCCCGCTCACCCGCCCGGTCAGCCGGGCGCGGGCTCGACCGTGAACGTCTCCGAGCTCGCCGCCGCGCCGGTCGGGGTGACCACGATGAGCGGCCCCGAGGCGGCCCCGTCCGGGACGATCGTCTCCACGCGCGTGTCCGTCACGTCCGTCGCCGGGGCCCGGCCCGTGCCGAACCGGACGAACGTCGCGGATCCCAGCCCCGATCCGGCGATCGTGACCCGCGTTCCGGGCGGGCCGCTGAGCGGCTCGATCGCGGTGACGGCCGGGGTGAAGGCGTGGTCGCGACCCTGCGGCGCGGGCGCCAGCAGGGTGGAGAAGACGTCCCGGAACTTCTCGGCGGTCTCGCGCGAGAACTGGCCGACGAGCGCGGCGATGGCCGCGATCCCGTACGGGTTGATGTCGCCCGCGCCGCCGAACGGCGAGGTCAGGCCGCCGCGCACGACGAGGTAGACGATGAGCCCGAAGAGCGCGCCGACGATCGGGAGCAGCAGGTACATGAGCAGCCAGCTCCGGCGCAGCGCCCGGTTCCCGGCGTACCAGTAGAACGACCGGAGGACGTGCGCGATGCCGCCGAGGGCCCCGGCGGCCATCACGATCACGAACAGGCTGGTCTCCCGCGACATGGTCGTCGTCCAGCCCGGGAAATGGACGGTCTTGGCGGACGGGGTGACCTCCGTGCGCCCGTCCGGTCCGGTCTGCGGGCCCGCGGGCCATGCCTGGACGAGCACGACCACCAGCACCGCCGTGATGATCAGCAGCAGGGCGAAGACGAGGACGATGTCGCGGGTCCGGGCGGCTCCCTCGCCCGGCGACTCCGACGCTGCGGACGCTTCGGTCACGGCCCTCCTCGGGGGTTCGGCGGGGCTGCTCAGCCGGTTATCCCTCCGGAGGCCCGGGGCGTTTCGCAAAGGGCGGGTCGCGCGATGCCCAAGATTCCGACAATCCATTGCAAATTGGTGGAGTCTTCATTAACGGTTCGCCGGTGCGCGGGAGCCGCGCCCTACTCTCCCGCCATGCGCCGAACAGCAGCAGCAGTCGCGACCGCCGTGGCCGCCGGCCTCACCGCCGGCGTGCCGGCGGCCGCCGCGGCGGAGCCGTCCACCTGCGGCACTCCCGCCGACCACCGGATCGCCGAGGTCCAGGGCCCCGGCGACGCGAGCCCTCTCGCCGGACAGACCGTCCGGGTCGAGGGCGTCGTCACCGCCGACTTCCAGCGGTCCGACCAGCTCAAAGGCTTCTTCGTGCAGGACCCGGCGCCCGACCGGGACCCGCGCACCTCCGACGGGATCTTCGTGTACTCCACGCAGGAGGTGTCTCCCGGCGACCGCGTCCTCGTCACCGGCAAGGCCGTCGAGTACAACGGGCTGACCGAACTGTCACCGGTCACGGTCGTGGACGTGTGCGGCACCGGCCGGGTCGCTCCCACTCGTGTCGACCTCCCCCTGCGGGGCGGCGCCACGCTGGAGCGGTACGAGGGCATGCTGCTGCGCTTCGGGCAGCGGCTCACCGCCACCGAGGTCTACCAGCTCGGACGGTACGGCGAGGTCACCGTGTCGGCGGGCGGCCGGCTCTTCCAGCCGACCGAGGGCCAGGGCGCCACCCAGGCCGAGAACGACGCGCGCAAGCTGCTCGTCGACGACGGGTCGAACGTCCAGAACCCGGACGCCATCCCCTACACCGACCCGCGCGTCCTGCGCATCGGCGACTCGGTGAACGGGCTCACCGGCGTGCTCAACTACGGGTTCGGCGAGTACCGCTTGGAACCGACGAAGACGGCGCACTTCGCCAACACCAACCCGGCCCCCAAGAAGCCCGGGCACGTCGGCGGAGACGTGCGCGTGGCCAGTTTCAACACGCTCAACTGGTTCACGACGCTCAACCGGCGCGGCGCGAACACCGCCGAGGAGCAGGAGCGGCAGCTCGCCAAGCTGACCGCCGCGCTCACCGGCCTGGACGCCGACGTCGTCGGCCTCATGGAGGTCGAGAACAACGGCGACACCGCCGTGAAGGCGCTCGTCGACCGGCTGAACGAGCGGGCCGGGGCCGGGACGTACGCGTGGGTCCGGCACCCCTATCCCGGGACGGACGAGATCCACGTAGCGCTCATCTACAAGCCGGCGAAGGTCGTGCCGGACGGCGCGGCCCGGTCGTCGCAGGACCCGGTGTTCGACCGGCCGCCGCTCGTCCAGACGTTCCGCCCGGCGTCCGGCGGGACGGCGTTCACGATGATCGTGAACCACTTCAAGTCGAAGGGCTGCGGCGGCGCCACCGGCCCCGACGAGGACCAGGGCGACGGCCAGGGCTGCTACAACGCCCGGCGCGTCGCCCAGGCGAAGGCCATCGCGAAGCTGGCGGAGGGCGTGCGGAACCCGCTCGTCGTCGGCGACCTCAACGCCTACGGGGCCGAGGACCCGGTGAAGGTGCTCGCCGGCGCGGGGCTCGCCTCGCAGACGCGGCGCTTCGTCCGCCCGTCCGACCGCTACAGCTACGTGTTCGACGGGCAGTCGGGCGAGCTGGACCACGCGCTGGCCGGACGGTCCCTGGAGCGGCACGTGACGGGCGCGACGATCTGGCACATCAACAGCGACGAGCCGGTGTTCCTCGACTACAACACCGAGTACAACCCGGCGAGGTTCTACCGGCCGGACGCGTTCCGCGCGTCCGACCACGACCCCGTCCTGCTGGGGCTGAACCTGCGCTGACGCGCACCGGGAGGCCGGCCGCCGGAAAAGGGCGGCCGGCCTCTCGATTACGGCGGTCGCGACGCGTATGATCCGCATCACAGTTCTAGTGATCGGTGCGCTGAGATGACCGCAACCGCCCCCTTCGCCGTCCCCTCTCCCGCCCCCGTCCTCGCCTTCGGCATCGGCCCGGACGGGACGTACACCCGGCTCGGGCAGGTCGCCGCCTTCGTCCTCGGCACCTTGACGACGCTCGTGTTCTTCCCACTCGCCGTCGCCGCCGCGGTCCTCTACACCCGCGCCGAGACCCGCTTCGCCGACGACCCGGCGCGGGCCCGCGCGCTGGTGAACTGGTCGTGGCTCTGCATCGCCGCCCCCGTCGTGCTCGGGTCGGTGGCCGCCGTCCTCGTCGCCGCCCTCATGGTCATGTAGCCGCCCTCATGGTCATGTGGCGGCCCCGGGAAGAGGACCGCCGCCCGGCGGGTTGGCACACGGTATGACCGTGCGCTTCTCCGTCCTCGATCTCGCCCCCGTCGTCAGCGGCTCCACGTCCGGCCAGGCGCTGCGCAACACCCTCGACCTGGCCCGGCACGCCGAGCGGCTCGGCTACCACCGGTACTGGCTCGCCGAGCACCACGCGATGCCCGGCATCGCCAGCTCGGCGACGGCCGTGCTGATCGGGCAGGTCGCGGCGGCCACGTCCACGATGCGGGTCGGGTCGGGCGGCGTCATGCTGCCGAACCACGCGCCGATGGTGGTCGCCGAGCAGTTCGGGACGCTGGAGGCGCTCTACCCGGGGCGCATCGACCTCGGCCTCGGCCGCGCCCCCGGCACCGACCAGGCCACCGCGCTGGCACTGCGCCGCTCCCCCGAGGCGCTGTCGGTGGACGACTTCCCCGAGCAGGTCATCGAGCTGCGCGATTACTTCGCCGCCGAGAGCAAGGTGACGCCGGCGGCCGGGAACGAGCCGCCGATCTGGCTGCTCGGCTCCAGCGGCTACAGCGCCCGCCTCGCCGGGCTGCTCGGGCTGCCGTTCGCGTTCGCGCACCACTTCAGCGCCGAGAACACCGTCCCGGCGCTCGCGCTGTACCGCGACTCGTTCCGCCCGGGGGCGCTGGAGGAGCCGTACTCGATGATCGGCGTGTCGGTCACCGCCGCCGACACCGACGAGCGGGCGCGGGAGCTGGCCGCGCCGCAGGCGCTCTCGTTCCTGCGGCTGCGGCAGGGCGCCCCGGGGCCGCTGCCGACGCCGGAGGAGACGGCCGCGCACCCGTACACGCCGCTGGAGCGGCAGATGATCGACGCGCGGCTCGCCGACCAGGTCATGGGCTCGCCGGAGACCGTCCGGGCGCAGCTCGACGCGCTGATCGGGCGGACCGGCGTCGACGAGGTCATGGTCGTGACGCAGGTGTTCGACCACGCCGACCGGCTGCGGTCGTACGACATCGTCGCCGACCTCTACAAGGAGAGCTTCGCGGCCTGACGGCCGGCGCCGCCTACGATGAAGCGTACGGGACGGCAAGATCCGTCCGGCGAGGTAGACACTCTGCACAGGGATCGACATGCCGCCCACGCTGGCCGCCGTGGCCGCCCTCCCGCAGCTCGGCCTGCGGTCGCGCACCGGCCCGCTGCCGGACGCGCCGGTCGTGTGGGTCGCGGTCAGCGAGCTGGAGGACCCGACCCCGTTCCTGGAGGGCGGCGAGCTCGTCCTCACCACCGGCATGCGGCTGACCCCGGCGAACGCCGCCGGGTACGTGTCCCGGCTGGTCGGGCGGGGCGTCGCCGGGCTCGGGTTCGCGGTCGGGGTGATCCACGAGACCGTCCCGGCGGAGCTGATCGCGGAGGCCCGCGGCCAGGGGCTCGCCCTGCTGGAGGTACCGCGGCCGACGCCGTTCATCGCCGTCGGCAAGGCGGTGTCGCGGATGCTCGCCGCCGAGTGGTACGAGGACGTCACCCGCGCCTACCAGGGCCAGCGGGAGCTGACCCGGGCGGCGCTCACCGGCCCCGGCGCGGTCGTCACCCGGCTGGCGCGGCTGCTCGGCGGCTGGGCGCTGCTGCTGGACGCGTCCGGGGCCGTCGAGCACGCCGAACCGGCGGGCGCCCGCGACCGGGCCGGCGCGCTCGCGCCCGAGCTGGCGCGGCTGCGGCGCCGTCCCGCGAAGGGCGGCAGGGCCGGGGCCCCTGCGGAGGGCGGCCAGGCGGCGAGCCTCGCACTGTCGGACCACGGCGACCACATCGCCGTGCAGCGGATCGGGCTCGGCGGGCGCCCGCGCGGGTTCCTCGCGGTGGGCACCGGCACGCCCTTGCAGCCCGCCGCGCACACGATCGTCGGCGCGGCCGTCGCCCTGCTCACACTCCAGTCGGAGGGGCCGCGCACCGGGCGCGACCTGCGCGCCTCCGTCGCCGCCCTGCTGCTCGGGCGGCCGGGCGACGGGCCCGCGGTGCCGCGCGGGCCGGTGCGGGTGCTGGCCTGCGCGGGCGGGACCGCCGTGCTGGACGCGCTGGAGTCCGACCCGGCCGGGGCCCGCTGCCCGGCGGTGCCGCTGGACGGGCACATCGCCGTCGTCGTCCCGGACGAGCTGTCCGGCACGGTCGAGGCGCTCCTCGCCGGCACCGGCCCGATCGGCGTCAGCTCCCCGGCGTCCGAGGATCCGGCGGCGGCCCTCCGGGAGGCCGAGGAGGCGCTGGCGGCGGCGCGGCAGACCGGGAAGGACGTGCTCCACTACGCCGACCTTCCCGGGCAGGGCGTCATCGGCCTCCTGGACCCGGCCCTCGCCCGCACCTTCGCCGACACGCTCCTCGCGCCGCTGCGCAAGGAGGATCTGGTGGAGACCGTACGGGCCTATGTCGAGGCCAACGGGCAGGGTGAGGCGGCGGCGCGCGCGCTGGGCGTCCACCGGCACACCCTCCGGGCGCGCATGCGCAAGGCGGCCGATGTTCTGGGCCGCGACCCGGACGACCCGGGCGTCCGCGCCGAACTGTGGATCGCGCTCGCCGTGATGTCCAGCCGAGGCGACCGGATTGGACATCGCGGAGACTCCCATTCGGGGCCCGCGGAGATAGCGTGAACGCATGAACGCGACCCCATTCTGGCTGGCCGGCCGGCCCGAGACCGGTGACGGCGAGCTGACCGTCACACATCCCTACGACGGCCGCGTGGTCGGGACGGCGGCCGTCCCGACGCCCGCGCAGGTGGAGGAGGCGATCGCCGCCGCGGACGCCGTCCGCCGGGAGGCGGCCGCGCTGCCGCTGCACGTGCGGGCCGAGGCGCTCGCGCACGTGTCCGCGCGGCTCGCCGAGCGGGCCGAGGAGATCGCCCGGCTGATCACCGGCGAGAACGGCAAGCCGCTGCTGTGGGCGCGCGGCGAGGTGACCCGCGCGATCTCCACGTTCCGGTTCGCCGCCGAGGAGGCTCGCCGCTTCAGCGCCACCACCCAGCGGCTCGACACCGACCCGGCCGCCGAGGGCCGGATGGCCTACATCACCCGCGTGCCGCGCGGTCCGGTGCTCGGCATCTCGCCGTTCAACTTCCCGCTGAACCTCGCCGCGCACAAGATCGCCCCGGCGATCGCGGCGGGCGCGCCGATCGTGCTGAAGCCGGCGCCCGCCACGCCGCTGTCGGCGCTGCTGCTCGGCGAGCTGCTCGCCGAGACGGACCTGCCCGCCGGGATGTTCTCGATCCTCCCGGTGCCGAACGACCGCGCGTCCGACCTGGTCGACGACCCGCGGCTGCCGATCGTGTCGTTCACCGGCTCGGTCCCCGTCGGCTGGGCGATCAACGACCGGGCGCCGCGCAAGCACGTCACCCTCGAACTCGGCGGCAACGGCGCGGCCGTCGTGCTGCCGGACGCCGACCTCGACTGGGCCGCCCAGCGCATCGGCCTGTTCGCCAACTACCAGGCCGGGCAGAGCTGCATCGCCGTCCAGCGCGTCTACGTCGACCGCTCGGTCTACGACGCGTTCGTGCCGAAGCTCGTCGACACCGTCGCCTCCCTCGTCACCGGCGACCCGTGGGACGACAAGACGCAGGTCGGCCCGCTCGTCAGCGAGGAGGCCGCCCAGCGCGTCGAGTCCTGGGTGGACGAGGCCGTCGCGGCGGGCGCGAAGGTGCTGACCGGCGGCACCCGGGAGGGCGCCGCCTACGCCCCGACCGTCCTCGCCGACGTCCCCGCCGACGCCAAGGTGTCCCGCGAGGAGGTCTTCGGCCCGGTCATGTTCGTCCAGCCGGTGGACGGCGCCGACGAGGCGTTCGCGCTCGTCAACGACTCCAAGTTCGGCCTCCAGGCGGGCGTGTTCACGCGCAGCCTCGACATCGCGTTCCGCGCGCACCGCGAGCTCGACGTCGGCGGCGTCGTGATCGGCGACGTGCCGTCCTACCGCGCCGACCAGATGCCGTACGGCGGCGTGAAGGACTCCGGCGTCGGCCGGGAGGGCCTGCGGTCGGCGATGGCCGACTACACCGAGGAGAAGGTCATGATCCTGACGGGCCTGCCCCTCTAGCTTCCGCCCCGGGGCCCCGCGTACAGGCCGGTGCGCAGGGCCCCGGCGGCCTCCGACAGCGCCTCCCGGGCCCGCCCGCCCAGCGACCAGGTGTTGGCGAACCCGTGGATGAGGTCGTCCTGGCGGCGCAGCGCCACCCGGACCCCGTCCTTCTCCAGCCGCTTCGCGAACTCCTCGCCCTCGTCCCGCAGCGGGTCGAACCCGGCGGTCGCGATGTAGGCGGGCGGGAACCCGCCGAGGTCCTCGGCGAGCAGCGGCGACGCCTTCACCTCGGCGCGGCGCTCCTCCTCCGGGCAGTAGTGGTCGCCGAACCACGTCATGTCGGCGTCGGTGAGGTAGAACCCCTCCGCGAACAGGTCCCGCGACCGCCGCCGGGCGGACAGGTCGGTCGCCGGGTAGAACAGCAGCGCGAAGTCCGGGGTGCGCTCGGCGAGCAGCCCGACGACCGCTGCGAGGTTGCCGCCCGCGCTGTCGCCGCCGACCGCGATCGCCGCGGGGTCGGCGCCGAGCTCGGCGGCGTGCTCGACGGCGTGCTCGACGGCGTACGCGTAGGCGGTCAGCGCGTCGTCCGCCGCCGCCGGGTAGGGGTGCTCGGGGGCGAGCCGGTAGTCCACGGACAGCACCCGCACCTCGGCGTGGACCGCCAGGTACCGGCAGACGGTGTCGTGGGTCTCGAGGTCGCCGAGGACCCAGCCGCCGCCGTGGTAGAAGACGAGCAGCGGCGACCCGTCCGGGAGCGCCTTCGGCGTGTACAGCCGGGACTCCACACCGCCCGCGTCGACCGCGCGCGTGACCACCGGACGGGCGGGCATCCCGGGCAGCAGCACCTTCAACCGGGCGAGGCCCGCCCGGTTGTCCGCGACGGACCCGCCGGCCAGGCGCCGCTCACCCTCCAGCCGCATCATCGTCAGCAGCAGCTGCGCGTCGAGCGACAGCTCCTGCCCGTCCCGGCGCACCGGCGCCCCGACGATCAGCCGCTTCACGGGATCCGGCAACGCGAAGACGCCTCGCAGCATCAGCCCGGTCACCGACGGCGGCACCAGCTCCACCAACGACGCCACACGAACCTCCAACCCTGGGGGATGCCGCACACCGTACTCGGGCGCGTTCCCCCTGGGCGAGGGCGCGTCCGCCTTTCAGGCGACGGCGCGTCGCCGGTAGTACGCGACGGTGACGGCGGCGAGCAGCGGCCCCCACGCGACCAGCGGCGCGTAGGCGAGCGCACCGAGCGCCCCCTCCCAGCTGTGGAAGTGGATGGGGAAGCCGTCCGGCAGCGGACGCCCCTGGATGGTCTTCTGGAAGACGAGGCAGTTGACCACCGACAGCGTCCACATCACCGTCAGCACCGCCGCGCCGAGCGACGCGGGGATCACCGCGGCCATCACCGGCACCCGCCGTCCGCGCAGGAACGGCACCCACCCGGGGAAGACCTCGCCCCACCGCGCGATCAGCCCCACGGCGGTGAAGGCGACCAGCTCGGACACCAGCGACAGCACCACCACGTACGCCTCCATGGGCATCCAGCCCGGGAGGTCGCCCTGCGCGTCGCCGGGGCCCATGCCGTCCCCGTCGATGATCGGCAGGTGCAGCGCGAACACCGCGATCCGCCACAGCCCGGCGGGCAGCACGGTGAACGGGACGGCCAGCGCGGCGATCCGCGCCCACCGCGGCACCCCGTCGACCGCGTCGTGCGCGCTCCGCCACCCGTCCCGCACCCGCACGGCGGGCGATGTCGTCATGACCGTCATCGCGGTCTCCTCTCATGGCGCTCCCAATTCCGGAACACCACGGTCACAGCCGCGACCGCCCGCACCGATCCCCCTCCGGCGCGATCCGCCTCCCCCGCGCGGGTGAATCAGGGCTTGCGGGCCACGGCCGCGTACCCCGGCACCTCCTCGGGCTCGCCCCACGGCGTGTGCTCGGGCCTCCAGCGCGACATGGACACCACGCCCGGCTCCAGAAGCTCCAGGCCGTCGAAGAACCGGGTGATGGCCGCGCGCGTGCGCGGCACCATCGGGTTGGCCGACTTCTCGTTCCAGTCGTCCTGGGCCTCCGCCTGGGCCGTCTCCCCCTCGTCGAAGTCGAGGGTGGAGTGCGTCATGGCCACATGGCTCCCGGACGGGACGGCGTCCAGCAGCACCCCGAGCAGCCGCCGGGCCTCATCGTCGTCGTGGATGAAGTGCATGATCCCCAGCAGCATGATCGCGACCGGCTTGCCGAAGTCGAGCGTCGCGGCGGCCTTCTCCAGGATGTCGCCCGGCTCGCGCAGGTCGGCGTGGATGTAGTCGCAGGCGCCCTGCGGGCTGCTGCTGAGCAGCGCCCTCGCGTGTGTCAGCACCAAGGGGTCGTTGTCCACATAGACGATCCGCGCGTCCGGGGCCACGCGCTGGGCGACCTCGTGGGTGTTGTCCATGGTCGGCAGCCCGGTGCCGATGTCGAGGAACTGCCGCACCCCGGCCTCGCCCGCCAGGTACCGGACGGACCGCCCGAGGAACGCCCGGTCGGCGCGGGCCACATCGGTGATCTGCGGGAACATGGCGCGGAACTGCTCGGCCGCCTGCTGGTCGACCTCGTAGTTGTCCTTTCCGCCGAGCAGGTAGTTCCACACCCGCGCCGAATGCGGAACGCTCGTGTCGATCTGCGGCTTCTCACCCACGGCGGGCACCTCCGGATCGTCGCTTTTCCGGCAAACCTAGCGGATCCCGCCCGGCCCCCACGGCCCGTTCGGATCACCCGGCGCCAATACCACGCCTACGCTCCTCCTCAAGCAGCCATTGCGGTTTGACCTCGTCCGGATATCCACTCAGATGGCGCTTGACGGCGACGGCGGCGGCGATCGCCGAGAGGATCGCAAGGATGCCGATCGCGTAATCGGTGATGTCGTTGTCGGGAAGGTGGCTCAACACCGCCACCGCCCCCCACAAGGCGAAGATACTGGCCGTGGGCACGAAGTTCAGCGGCGCATACCTGATCACCGGTGACAGATTCTCATTGAAGTAGTGGTAGCGCAGCCAGGTCTCCGCGAGACGGCCTTTCTTACGATACGCGAAGCGGCCGAGGAATCCGATGAAGCACATGCCGAAACAGATCACCGCGACCCACCACGACAGCGGCTCGGTCGACGCCTCGGCATCATCCACGGATTCTCCTGCCAAACAGGCGGAGAGCGGCATCTTCGCCATCCCGCTGAAGCTCCCGGAGTGGATCCGCGTCTGGTCCCGGCGCGACGGTGGCACCGCGCATCAGCCGCCCCGCCCTCGCCGCCGGTCGGCGGTGTCCTTCGCGGCAGCCCTCCGCTGCCGGGCCGTCGACACCATCATGACGATGGCGGGCGGGACCAGGATGAGGCCCGGCGGACCCGTGTTGGCCGCGACCGCCATCGCCACGAGCGCGATCGCCACCGGCAGTGGTGGATAGAACCGAAGGAACGACCCGCTCTTCAGCACCTGTCCCAGCGTCTCCCGCCGCGCGGATGCCCCGGGACGGTGCATATCGCGACGGCGAAGCTCGAACTCCAGCGCCGTACCCAGCACGACCACGGCAAGCGCCCAGCCGAAGAACCCGGGAGACGGATACAGCACGGCACCGACCGCGATGAGGGCGATGACGAGGACCATGCCGACGATCAACAGGAACGCTCGCATCCGTTCTCTCCCCTGAGCCTCGCCTACGGCGCGTACTTGGTGCCGAACCCCATATGGTTCACCACTTCAGGTTTCGGCGGCCGCTTGCCACCGCCGGCCGTACCCCGTTCAAGGAAACGGAGCGCGTCGACGAAGTCACGGTACCGGGATACATTGCCGGCCACCTGCAACTTAGCTTGGCCTGCCCCTGCACCGAAGGGCACCCCGCCGATCGCCGCATTCGTCGCGTACTCCTGCCAGGTGGCGTTTCCATCGGAGTCGCCCAGCCAGGTCGTGGCAAGTCCTCCTCCGGCGCCCATCGCGCTGCTCAGAATGACGCCTCCCGCGCCGGCGCAAACTCCCGCGGTCGCCGCGGTACAGGCTGTGACCCCGACCGTCACAACGACCGCCACCGCGCCGATGGCCACTGGGCGCCATGCCTTCTGGAAGAAGTTCCGGCGATCAGGCTGAGGAACGACCTCTGGACCCGGTGTACTCGGCGTCAGGTAACGAATGATGGTCTCGAGCTTCTTCTGCTCTTCCGTCTTGCCGTCATCGCATACCGGCAAGAGCTTGCAGAACACGGGAGGGATCTTCACCTTCGGTTTCGGAGCCGGTGGGCAGGCGCCACCGAACACCCCGCATGCGAGAGCCTGGAGCCCCGGCGGCATGTCCGGCAGCTTGGGCCGCGGCGGATTCAGGATCCGGCAGAGCGTCGGAAGTGCCTGGCAGATGCCGCCGCCACCACCGCTCGACCGCCGCCGGTTGATCCGGTGCCCACCATTCGATGAGTATACATTCCCATTTCTCGAATGAACCTCGTAACCGTTCTTGGTGGGTCGGCGGTCGACTCCGTCTCCGTTGAAGCATTCGGTGCCGTCGGGTGTGCGGTAGCACATGTTGCCGTCGGCGTCGGCGTTGGTGACGGGAGAGTTGTTGGCGTAGGTGTAGCCGTTCATCTGCTGGGGGTCGGCCTGGTCCATGAGCGGGTCGACGGAGATGAAGCGGCCGGTGTCGGGGTCGTATTGGCGGGCGCCGAGGTGGGTGAGGCCGGTGGGGTCTTGGGTGCCGCCGACGAAGCCCTTGTCGTTGGGCCAGGTGGCGTCCTCGTCGAGACCGCGGATGGAGCCGAAGGGAGTGAAGCGGCGGATTGTACTTGTCTGTGCCGTGGCGTCGACGGCTACCTGACTGGTGCCCTGGTGGTCGGCGGACAGGTAGGTGAGGGCTCCGTCGGAGCTGCGCATGGCGACGGTCTGTCCGGCGAAATCGTAATAGCGGGTGCCGGTGGCGGTGGAGGCGCCGCTGAGGGCGCGCAGTTCGGTGCCGCCGGGCAGGTAGAGGGTGGTGCCGGCGGGGTCCTTGCGGATGAGGCGGTTGCCGTCGGCGTCGTAGATGTAGGTTTCGTCGTTGCCGTTCTCTGTGACCTTGGCCAGCTCGCCTTCGGTGCCCCAGTCGAAGGTTTGGGTCGCGGTGGAGGGACTGCCATCGGCGGTCTGGACGGTGGTGGTGTTGCCGGTGGCGTCGTAGCCGTAGGTGTCGGTGCGGTTGCCTGCGGGGCCGGTCTGGGTGACCTGGGTGAGGCGGTTGCCTTGGCCGGCGGGTGCGTAGGTGTAGGTGCGGGTGGTGTCGGCGGTGCCGCCGATGCCGTGCTGGATTTCGCTGGTGCGGTTGCCGGCCTTGTCGTAGGTGAAGGACTGCCAGTACGGGGCGGGGCCGCCGATCAGTGAGGCGGTGGGCTGGGTGGCGCAGGGGTCGGTGGTGCTTTGGGTCCAGGCGTGGGTGAGGCGCTGGAGGTGGTCGTAGGTGAAGCACTGGTTGTCGACGCCGTCGCGGGAGTCGTCGGTGATGGAGGTGATGGCGCCGGAGTCGGTGTAGTGGTAGGTGGCGAAGCGGTCGTTGCCGTCGATGCCCTCGCGGAAGGTCTTGGCGGTGTCCAGGCGCTGGGTGCCGTACT
>NZ_FZOR01000030.1 GCF_900188445.1 Actinomadura meyerae | reverse complement strand
GTTCTCCGTCGCGGCCATCAAGCCGAAGCGCGCAGGCATCACTTCAGGCGACACCTGAGCCTCCAGATGATCAAGATCTAGCTATGTAGTACTAGATGAAGAAGCCGTCCGCGATCAGCTCCGGCAGCACCGCGTCGGCGTGCGCGCGGACCTGATCCTCGTCCGCGCCCGTCAGCTCCGCGATGGCGGCGAGCAGCGGATCGAGGGGCAGGGTGCCGTCGCAGACCCCGGCGAGGCCCGCCTCGACCGTCCCGACCCCGGCCGCCCGGCGCAGCCGCCGCGTCTGCCGCAGGACGATCCGCTCCGGGTCCTCGGCGCCGGGCGGGCCGACCTGTTCCTGGACGAGCCCGTCCGCCGCCGCGAGCACCTGTCCACAGGTTGTGGAAAACTCCGCGCCCTTCCGGAGGCCGTCCAGGATGTCCCCCGCATAGGCGCCGACGGGTTCCTCGACCGCGTGCCGCAGCTCCTCCACCCGCACCACGGGACGCTCGCTCCGCCGCAACGTGATCCACCCGAACCCGACCCCGACGACGTTCCGCCGCTCGAAGTGATCGAGCCACGCGTCGTACCGCGCCCGGTACTCGGGCGTGCCCGCCTCGCACGAGTCGCGGAGCCACAACTCGGCGTACTCCGCCGGATCCTGGACGTCCCGCTGGACGATCCACGCGTCGCAGCCGTCCACCCACGCGCCGACGCGCTCCTCCCACGGCACCCCGTCCACATGCAGCCAATTGGCCAGGAGCTGGCAGTATCCGCCGTCGTTCAGGTACCGCGGCGCCTCCGTGACGAGCCGCCGGCAGAAGTCGTCCCCCGCCAACCCCGACTCCCGGTAGGTGAACCGCGGCCCCTCCTCCGGCGCCACCACGAACGGCGGATTCGACACGATCAGGTCGAACCGCCGACCCCGCACCGGCTCCAGCAGCGACCCCTCGCGAAGCTCGGCACCGTCCACCCCGGACAGCGCGAAGCTCATCGCCGCGAGCTCCAGCGCCCGCGGATTGACGTCCGTCGCCGTCACGCGCGCGCCCGGATGACGCCCCGCCACGTGCACGGCCTGGACCCCGCACCCCGTTCCAAGATCCAGAAAGTTATCCACAGGGGTGTGGACAACCAGCCGGGCCAGACTCCCGGACGCGCCGCCCGTCCCCACGACATGATCGTCCGCCGGGACCCGTCCCGACCCCGGTCGCACCTTCAGATCCGAGACGACATACCCGGCGTGCCCCGCACCGCCGACCGCCTCCAGCGGCTCCACGCGCAGCAGCGCCCGCAACTCCCCGCCGGACACCTCGGCGAGCCCCGCCGCCACCAGATCGTCCGCCGCGACAGCGCCCGCCGGCACGGGCACCTGCAGCCAGAACAGCCGCGTCAGCACCTCGACGGGAGACCCGCCCCGCGTCGCCCGCAACGCCGGCACGATCTCGTCCCGCGCCAGCGCACCACCCGCGACACTCCCCAGCAACTCCCGAACACCCGCGACGGTGTAACCAGCACCAAGGAGAAGCTCCCGCACCCTGAGAAGATGACTCACTTGGGTGATTCTCCCAGGCGGGAGGTGTGGCTCAGGGGGTGTCGGGTGGCTAGGCCAGGTACTTTTCGAAGCCCTTGGCCAGGGACTCGGCTATGCGCTGCCGGAAGGCGGAGTCGGACAGTTTGGCCGCGTCGGCCTTGTTCTGCATGTTGCCGCACTCGATGAAGACCTTCGGGACCTTCGACATGTTGAGGCCGCCCAGGTCGTCGCGGCGGTCGATGGCCTTCTCGCCGAGGTAGTTGGAGTACGGGATGCCGGTGCCCTCGTGGTAGGCGTCGCGGAGGGCCTTGCCGAGCTTGGCGGAGCCGGAGACCATCGCGGCGTTGCGGCCGATGGACAGCGGCTCGATGATGTGGAAGCCGTGGCCGGACGAGGACGCCCCGTCGGCGTGGATGGACACGGCCGCGTCGGCCTTCAGCCGGTTGCCGAGGTCGGCGCGCTCGGTGATGCACGGGCCGACGCCCTTGTCGTCCTTGCGCGTGAGCGCGACCTTGGCGCCGCGGGCGCGCAGGAGCTTCGCGAGGCGGTTGGAGACGTCCCAGGTGAAGGCGTGCTCCGCGTAACCGGACCTGGTCTCGGTGCCGGCGGTGTCGCACTCCTTGCTGCCGTTGCCGATCTTGACCTTCTTGTTGATCTCGGCCGGGTGCGAGGCGTTCCCGCCGTTGTGGCCCGGGTCGATCACGACGGTCCGGCCGCGCAGCGGGCGCGCGTCGCCCTTCGCGGCCGCCGGGGTCCGCTCGTCCCCGGCGGTCGGTGCCGTCGGCGGGGGCGCGGGGTCGTCGGCGGACGCGCCGGAGGAGCCGGTGCACGCGGTGAGCGCGCCCAGGCACAGCGCGAGACCGGCGACCACCGGGCCGCCTCGATGGATTCGCACAGGCCGATTCCTCCGTGATGACTTCGTTACCGGGGACCCTGACAGTCTGCACGGCCGCGGAGGTTCGTCAAACGGAGACCGCGAAATCAGCGGAGCGGGTCCTCCTTGCCGAGCAGCGCGGCGAGCGCGCGCGCCTCGTCGGCGTCCAGGCCCAGGACGACCCTGGGCCGCCCCCACGGGTGGTCGATGGAATGCGCCACATAGCTGGCGACGGACTCCGACACCTGCTCGGCCAGGCCGCGCGCGTGGCGCCACTCCGACCACGCGCGTTCCAATTCGCTCGCCGCGCGCTGCGCGCACGACACCAGTTCCGGATCACGCACGAGCTGAACCCCCCAGTGGACTGTCCCGATGTCCGGCGCGGCCCCGGCCGGGCGGCCTCCCCCGAGGCCGCCCGGATGCGCCCGTCGGACGGTGAGTCCCAATTAACCCCCCGGCGGCGGGCCGGGGACCGGCGAATGCGGCAGGCTTGGCCAGCCCCTTACCCGTCGAAAACCGGTTGCTGAACGATCGGCGCGGCCATGCGCGGCCGTGCGCCGCAAGGCGCGGCCATGCGCGGCGGTACGCGGCCATGGGCGCCGCTCGCGCCGTCTTGCGTGTGGGAGCGTGATGTGGCGGGGGGACGACTCGGGCTACCGAGGGAGGCGGGTCAGGAGGCGGGAACGGGCCCCGTCGTGGCGCGCACCACCAGGTGCGGGACGACCAGGTTCTGCCGGGCGTGCCGGGACGGGTCGCCGATGCGGGCGGTGAGGAGCTCGGCGGCCACCCGTCCCATGTCGCGGCGCGGCTGGTCCACGCTGGTCAGGGAGATGTGGCGGATCGCGGCGAGATGGGTGTTGTCGTAGCCGACGATCGACAGGTCGGCGGGCACCCCCATGCCGAGCTCGTCGGCCGCGGAGAGCGCGCCGGTCGCGACCAGGTCGTTGGGAGCGAAGATCGCGGTGGGGCGGGTGTCGCGACGCAGCAGGGAGCGGGCCGCGCGGTAGCCGCCGTCCTCGGTGAAGTCTCCGGTCTCGACGACGATCTCCTCGGCCAGCCCGTGCCGGCGCATCGCCTTCTCGTAGCCGGCGCGGCGGTAGTGGGCGGTGGTGGAGCGGGCCCCCTCGATGTGGGCGATCCGGCGGTGGCCCAGCTCGACGAGGTGGTCGACGGCCAGGCTGGCGCCGAGCTCGTCGTCGTCCACCACGATGTCGACGCCGTGGACGTCGCGCTCGCCGACGACGACCACCGGAACGCTCGCCGCGGCCTCCTTGAGCGATTCGGGGACGACGCTGAGCAGCACCAGCCCGTCCACGCGCATCTCCAGGAACGCCTCGACGGCCTCCGCCTCGAACAGCGGGTCCCAGCGGCCGCTGCCGACGAGCATGCGCAGGCCCGCGCCGTGCAGGCTCTCCTGGAGCCCGTCGAGGAACTCGGCGAAGAACGGGTTGTGCAGGTCGGCGACGATGGCGCCGATCAGCCGGGTGCGGCCCTCGACGAGGCTCCGCGCGACGGCGTTCGGGCGGTAGCCGAGCTCGCGGGCGGCCTGCAGGACGGCCTGCCTGCGGCGCTCGCTCACGTGCGGCGACCCCCGCATCACCAGTGAGACGAGCGACTTGGACACTCCGGCGCGCTCGGCGACGTTGCGGATCGTCGGTTTCGGCGCCGGCACCGGTCTCCCCGGTTCGCGCGCGGCGGGAGAGGATCCGCTGCGCGGCCGGGGTACCGCGCCCTCTCCCTGCCTGCCGTACGGGGGATTCGGTTCATCAGCTGACATGGCACTCCGTCCGGGGGGACCTGCAGGACCTGCCGCGACGACGCGCCGCCGGGGGAACCGGCGCGCCGGCCTCCGCTCGGGAGGAGATGCCATGATGCCGCGCCTTCCGCCCGAATCGTCGCAACTGGGAGTAACGGGCATACGCCAATGGTGGTTCGGGCCTGTGGTGTTCCGGATCACAGCGGTGTCCGCCCGGATCACGACCCGGTGAAAAGGACGTCCCGCCCCCGGTCGGCGGGGCACTGCCGCGGGCCCGGCTCGGATACGCTGCCCAGGTGGGAGATCGTGCGGTGACCGGCGGCAAGGCGCGCGGCCGGCAGAGCGGAGGCGGACGGGGACGCCGCAGGCTCAGCGTGGACGAACGTCGGGACGAGCTGATCGACGCGGCGCTGCAGCTGTTCAGCACCCGCTCGCCCGAGGACATCTCGATCGACGACGTCGCGGCCGCGGCCGGCGCCTCCCGGGCGCTCGTCTACCACTACTTCGGCGGCAAGTACGAGCTGTACATCGCGGCGCTCGCCAGCGCCGCGAAGAAGCTGTCGGTGCTGCTCGAACCGCCCACCGAGGGCAGGCCGCTCGACCGGCTGCGGATCTCGCTGAAGCGGTACTTCGACTTCGTGGAGAGCCACGCGGCCGGCTACACCGCGCTGCTGCGCGGCGGTCCCGCCGACCGGTCCGGCGAGGCCGGCGAGATCGTCGACGGCATCCGCCGGCTGCTGCTGGACCGGATCCTGCACTCGCTGGACGTGGAGGTCCCGCCGCCGGTGCTGCGCATCACGCTGCGCTGCTGGATGGCGACGGTGGAGACCGCCGGCCTGGACTGGCTGGAGAACCGCGACGTGCCGCGCCCCGTTTTGGAGCGGCTGCTCGTCGACCAGCTCGTGGCCATCATGCAGACCGCCGGCCGCCACGACCCGGGCACCGGCGAGCTCTTCGCCCGCCTCTCCCAAGAGGAACTGGGCGAGCAACCCCTGTGACCGGTGTGGCCCGGCGTGACCGCCGAGACACGGCGTACCGCAGAGACACGGCGTGACCGCAGAGACCCGACGTGGCCACCGGGGCTGGTGTCCGGTTGTGGTCGATTGAACCTTGGGTGTCCGAAATTCCGCGCAGGCCAGATCCCGCCCGCGGGTATGCGGGCGGGATGCCGGCCGAACGGTGTGCTCGGCTCCGGGCCCACGGTTCTCGGATGACCGTGGTCCCGGCCGGTCGTCCAGGAGACCCCTGGAGCGGCCTTCGCGGCGCGAGGTCGCCCAGCGGTCTCCCGGCCGTCCCCCCTTGTGCCGTGCGCGTTACTCCGAGCGCTGCTGCGGGATGCCGGCGAGCAGCGCCCGCACCTCCGCCTCGCGGTAGCGACGGTGCCCCCCGAGCGTCCGGATGGACGTGAGCTTTCCCGCCTTCGCCCACCGCGTGACGGTCTTGGGGTCGACGCGGAACATCGTCGCCACCTCCGCCGGCGTCAGCAGGGGCTCGGCCTCTGGCGTACGTGCTGACATGTTTGCGGCCTCTCCTCCGTGGACCGATGACAGCGATCCTGCGATTGATCCTCGCGTGGTCACTGATGTCCCCTATGGCCCGAAAGAGCCACTATGACATCACAACGTGTAACCTTGCCACCACTCAGCGCAACAAGCAAGTTCCTGGCGGTAGTTGCGTGCAAACATCCCCGCGACGGCAGGGTGTCGCACCCGAGCGACGTACAGTGGGTCACGCTGCGTGATTCTAGCGACACGTATAGTCGTATCGCGCGCGGATTCGGGAAATTTGTTTTAGTTCGCGGCCTCCAGCGCCCTGACGGGCCGCCAGCGGGCCAGGAGACGCTTGTACATCGCGACGGTCAGCTCGGCCTCACCGCGCTCCATCCCGGTGAGCGCGACGGTCATCTCGGCCACCGACTCGTCGGCGCTGAGGGTGCGGTCGTCCAGCAGGTGGACGAGGCCGCCGTAGTCGAGCTCGACCAGGGAGCGGGCGTGGAACTCGCCGAGCCAGCGGGCGAGCGTCTCCAGCCGGCCGGCCGACAGGAGGTAGACCTCCTCCGTGCCGTCGCCGAGGTTCTCGCGCACCACCGGGAGCGCCGCCGCGACCCGGCGGCGGGCCTCGCCCATCGAGGTGACGTAACTGAGCGTGCGCGCGGGCGCGGCCGTATGGCTCGCGGACGGCCCGGCCGGGCCATGGCCGGGCAGTTCCTCGGCCGCGTCCGCCGACTTGCGGTACCCGGTCCCCGGCGTGCCGAGCATCAGGCACCGCTCCCCGCGCGCGAACGGCACGAACCAGTCCAGCGGGATGTGCCAGGTGCTCGTCAGGATGTGCGGCCGCAGCGGCCGCCCCGCGCGCTTCCACTGCTCGAACTCGCTCATCGCCCGCTCCGCGACCGGCGGCGGGACGAACGCGGCGGCGACGCCGGCGGCGTGCTCGTCGCGGAACCGCTCGAAGGCCAGCCAGGACCGCAGCCGCGTCCCCCACGGGCACACGTAGATCATGTCGTCGAGGCGGCGCACGTAGGCGTCCCGGCTCTCCCGCTCGGGGACGACCTCGGGCGGCGTGCCGACCAGGCGCAGCGCGGCCTCGCGGTGTTCCACACCGAGCGCGTGGATCCTCCGCGGGCGGCGCCGGGACTCGGCGTAGACCGTCCACAGTGTCCGCGCGGGCTCCGGGAAGGCGGTCACCGGTTCATAAACCCGTAGGTACGCGGCGTACGGAAGCACAACCGCATCGTGACATGAGATCAGTGCGGACGTGGGGCCATACCGCGCCCTAGTCTGATCTGGAGACAGAGAGGAGGGCACTACCGTGCCTAATGTCTTCGGGGCGCCCCACAAGGGCACCGAACCCCGACACGAGCAGGTCGTCTTCTGCCAGGACGAAGCCAGTGGCCTGCGAGCCATCATCGCCATCTACTCCACCGCGCTGGGCCCGTCCCTGGGAGGAACCCGCTTCTTCCCCTACGGCACCGAGGAAGAGGCACTCTCCGACGTGCTGAACCTGTCCCGGGGCATGGCCTACAAGAACGCCCTCGCCGGGCTCGACCTCGGCGGAGGCAAGGCCGTCATCATCGGAGACCCCGCCATCGACAAGTCCGAGGCGCTGCTGAGGGCGTACGGACGCTTCGTCCAGTCGCTGAACGGCCGCTACTACACGGCGTGCGACGTCGGCACGTTCAGCGAGGACATGGACGTCGTGGCGCGGGAGTCCCGCTACGTCACCGGACGCACGGTCGCGCACGGCGGCGCGGGCGACTCCTCCATCCTGACGGCGTTCGGCGTGTTCCAGGGGATGCGGGCCGCCGCCGAGACGATGTGGGGCACGCCCAGCCTGCGCGGCAAGCGGGTCGGTGTGGAAGGCGTCGGCAAGGTGGGCCACCGGCTGGTGGAGCACCTGCGCGAGGACGGCGCGGACGTCGTGATCTGCGACGTGAACGAGGGCGCGGTCGACCGGGTCCGGTCACTGCACCCCGAGGTGGAGGTCGTCGCCGACGCCGACGCCATGGTTCGCGCGGATCTCGATGTGTACGCACCCTGCGCGCTGGGCGGCTCCCTGAACGACGACACCGTGCCCGTGCTGCGGGCCAAGGTGGTGTGCGGCGCGGCCAACAACCAGCTCGCCCACACGGGGGTGGAGAAGAGCCTCGCCGACCGGGGCGTCCTGTACGCGCCCGACTACGTGGTGAACTCCGGCGGTGTGATCCAGGTCGCGGACGAGATCGAGGGCTTCAACTTCGACCGCGCCAAGGCCCGCGCGTCCGGCATCTACGACACGACCAAGAAGATCTTCGCGCTGGCCGCCGACGACGGCGTCCCGCCGGCGGTGGCCGCCGACCGGCTCGCGGAGCGCCGGATGTCCGAGATCGGCAGGCTGCGGGGGATCCTCCTCTAGAGCGGCATAGAGGGCTCATCAGGCCCGCCCGGTCCGGACAGTGGGGCTTCCTGACTCGTTTAGACCGTTGCAAGACCGTTGTAAGGGCCGCCGTGGAGCGCTGTACGACCGTCCCACGGCGGCCTGGGCATGTACTCGTGACCACCGGATACACTGTTGTTATCAGCAACAGGGGCGCCGCCACGTACCGTCGATGTACCGAGCCAGGCGCAAAACGGGTACGGTTGTACCCGTGACTGACGCATGGCTCATCAGGCACCGGTTCGTGTGGTACACGCGCGCGTTGATGGGCCCACGAAAGCCCTGACCATCGAGGGGGTCGAGCCAATGGGTCGCGGCCGAGCCAAGGCCAAGCAGGTGAAGGTTGCCCGGCAGCTCAAGTACAACACCGGCAACACGGACCTCGACCGCCTGAAGGACGAACTGGGAGTCACGGACTCCGGCGACGACTCGTACGACGAGCTCGCCGAGAAGTACGCCGACTACGCCGATGACTACGGCACGGAGCACCGCAAGGACGGCACCTCCGGTTGACCGGCCGACAGCGCGCCACTGCCCGCCGCGGGCAGTGGCGTTTGTCGTGACTTCGGCATTTGTCGTGACTTCTCCAGTTCGGCGCGGTTATCCCTCGTGGGGGGTGTGCGAGTCATGGTCTCCGTCGGCCGCCGAGAGAGCCCCTGAGGCATCTTCGGCGGCGCACGCTTCAACAGGTGACGGCAGAGGGCTGAGAGGCGCTCAGCGAACCTCTCAGCCCGCCGCACCCGGCGTTCCCGCCTTCCCGGGTCGCGCCCCGCCCCCGGCGGGGCCGGCCTGACGCGGCGAGCGCCGGTTCGGCTCCCAGCACCAGTTCGGGCAGTTCCCAGCACCAGTTCGGGCACGGGCGCCAGTCCGGCTAATCGAGGACGGCGGTGCCGGTTCCGCCGGTGATCTCCCCGAGCGCCCAGGCGGGCACGCCGCGGGAAGCCAGCAGCCGGAGCGCCGCGTCGGCGGCGTCCGGGCTCACGATCGCGGCCATCCCGATGCCCAGGTTGAACGTCTTGTCCATCTCGGGCTGCGGCACGCCGCCGTGGCCCTGCAGGACGCGGAACAGCGCCGGGACCTCCCACGAGGAGCGGTCGAGCACGGCGTCCGCGGTGGGCGGCAGGGAGCGGGCCAGGTTCGCCGCGAGCCCGCCGCCCGTGATGTGCGCGAACGCGCGCACGCCTCCGGCCCGGACCAGCGCGAGGCAGTCCTTGGCGTAGATCCGCGTCGGAGTGAGAAGCTCCTCACCGAGCGGGCGGCCCAGTTCGGCGGGCTCGGACTCCAGCGTCAGGTCGGTCGTGGCCAGGATGTGCCGGACGAGCGAGTACCCGTTGGAGTGGATGCCGGACGAGGCCATGGCGAGGACGACGTCACCCACCTGGACGCGGTCCGGGCCGAGGATCTCGTCGGCCTCGACGACGCCCGTCCCGGCGCCCGCGAGGTCGAACTCGTCCGGCTCCAGGAGACCGGGGTGCTCGGCGGTCTCGCCGCCGACGAGGGCGCACCCGGCCAGGGCGCAGGCGTCCGCGATCCCGCCGACGATGTCGGCGATCCGTTCCGGGACGACCTTGCCGCAGGCGATGTAGTCGGTCATGAACAGCGGCTCGGCCCCGCACACGGCGAGGTCGTCGATGACCATGCCGACCAGGTCGTGCCCGACCGTGTCGTAGATGCCCAGGCGCCGCGCCAAGTCGACCTTGGTGCCGACGCCGTCCGTGGACGTCGCGAGCAGGGGCCGCCGGTACTTCAGGAAGGCCGAGGCGTCGAAGAGGCCCGCGAACCCGCTGACGTCGTCGACGACCTCCGGGCGCCGCGAACGGGCCACCCGGGACTTCATCAGCTCTACGGCGCGTTCCCCCGCGGCGATGTCGACACCGGCGGCCTCATAGGAGGTCAACGGCCGACCTCCAGGAGGTGCTTGCCGCGGGCGTCCTGCTCCACCGGGATGGGGTATTCGCCGTCGAAGCACGCCCGGCACAGGTTGTTCTTGGGGATCTGCGAGGCGGAGATGAGCTCGTCCAGGGAGATGTAGCCGAGCGTGTCGGCGCCGATCGAGTCGCGGATCTCCTCCACGGACAGGTTCCCGGCGATGAGCTCCGCGCGGGTCGCGAAGTCGATGCCGTAGAAGCAGGGCCAGGCGACGGGCGGGCTGGAGATGCGCACGTGCACCTCGGCGGCGCCCGCGTCCCGCAGCATCGCGACGATGGCGCGCTGGGTGTTGCCGCGCACGATGGAGTCGTCCACCACGACCAGCCGCTTGCCCTCGATCGCCTCGCGCAGCGGGTTCAGCTTGAGCCGGATGCCGAGCTGCCGGATCGTCTGGGTCGGCTGGATGAACGTCCGCCCGACGTAGGAGTTCTTGACCAGCCCCTGTCCGTAGGGGATGCCGGACGCCTCCGCGTACCCGATCGCGGCCGGGGTGCCCGACTCGGGCGTCGGGATGACCATGTCGGCCTCGACGGGGTGCTCGCGGGCCAGCCGGCGGCCCACCTCGACGCGGGTGGCCTGGACGCTGCGCCCGGCGATCGTGGTGTCGGGCCGGGCGAGGTAGACGTACTCGAACAGGCAGCCCTTGGGGCGCGGCTCGGCGAACCGCTCGGACCGGACGCCGTCGCCGTCGATGGCGATGAGCTCGCCGGGCTCGATCTCCCGGACGAAGCGCGCGCCGACGATGTCGAGCCCGGCCGTCTCGGACGCCACCACCCAGCCGCCGGCCTCCAGGGAGCCGAGGACGAGCGGCCGCACGCCCTCGGGGTCGCGGGCCGCGTACAGGGTGCCCTCGTCCATGAAGACCAGGGAGTAGGCGCCGCGGGTGTCGGGGAGGATCTCGCGCGCCGCGGCCATCGGGCCGCCCTCGCCGTGGTGGGCGAACAGCGCGGTGAGGACCTCGGTGTCGCTGGTGGCGGTCAGCACGCCCGGCTCGAGCCGCGCGGCCAGTTCCGGGGTGTTGATGAGGTTGCCGTTGTGGGTGAGCGCGAGGCCGCCCGCGTCCGTGGAGCGGAAGGTGGGCTGCGCGTTCTCCCACGTGGGGGATCCGGTGGTGGAGTAGCGGCAGTGGCCGACGGCGATGTGGCCGCGCAGCGTGTTCAGCACCGACTCGTCGAAGACCTGGGCGACGAGGCCCATGTCCTTGAACACGACGATGCGGGAACCGTCGCTGACGGCGATACCGGCCGATTCCTGGCCGCGGTGCTGGAGCGCGTACAGGCCGTAGTAGGTGAGCTTGCTCACCTCGGCCCGCGACGCCTGGTCGGAGGGGACCCAGACGCCGAAGACCCCGCAGGCGTCCTGCGGAGCGCGGTCGGATGGGTCGATGTCGTGGCTCAGACGTCCGTCACGGAGAGGCACGCCCGCCAGTCTAGATGCCCGATTCACCTGCTCCGATCGGTGGCATGTCTTAACGGACCTTTACCCCTTGGAACCACGGGCATCACGCGTTCCGGGGGAATCTGGGGACGACACGTGGAGGGACACATGACGCTGCCGGGGTACCAGACCTACGCGCCGCCCGCGCCCCCGCGGCGCAGCGGGCTGGCGAGGGCCTCGCAGGTGCTCGGAATCGCCGGCCTGGTAGGGCTCGTCTTCTGCCTGGCCGGGTTGATACCCGCTCTCATAGGGCTCGTCCTGGGGGTGATCTCCCTCGTCCGGAAGGAGCCCGACCGGCGGCCCGCCGTCGTAGGGGTCGTCTGCTCCGCCCTTGCCCTGCTCATAGGCGCGGGCGTGGCCTTCTGGCTGCTGAACAAGGCCGTGCAGTGCGCCGACGAGACGAAGTACCCGGACGAGACGTCACGCCGGGGCTGCGTTGAACGCGAGTTCCCCTACGCACACGCGGACGTCCAGTCTGCGGGTGCCGTGTCCGCAGGTGCCGTGTCTGCGGGTGTCGTGCCTCATTCGGCCAAGGCGCGGACGGCGTCCTCGTTGAGCGCGGAGGCGTAGACCCGGAAGTCGTCCAGTAGGCCGCCGAAGCCGGGCTTGGCGAGTTCGCTGCCCAGGTAGATGGGGCCGGACGGTGTGACGACGGGGTGCTCCAGGGGGACGGCGCCGTCCAGCACGCCGTTGACGTACAGGAACATCCCCTGGGGGTTCACGACGAAGGCGACATGGGTCCACTCCCCCAGCGGCAGCCTGGCGTGGCTGTCGACGTAGTCCGGGCCCTTGACGGTGAACAGCTGCACCCGGAGCCTCATGGCGTCCGGGTAGAGCCACACGCCGAGGCCGCGGGCGTCGTTCTCCGCGACCGGCTTGTAGACGAGGCTGCGCCACTCTCCGGTGGGCGCCTCGGTCACCTGGACGAAGAACGCAAGGCTGAACCCGAACACCTGGCTGAGGACGAGCTGCGGCGCGGCGGGGATGACGGCCCGGTCGCGCCCGCTGAGCGACAGCGCCTCCCCGTCGCGGCCGGGGACGATCCCGGCGCTCTCGTCCAGTTCGGCGGCGGGCGCGGCCCCGGTCGCGTCCGCGACCGTGCGGCCGTCCACGGTGGCGACGTCGAACGTCCAATGCGCGATCAGCACGGGGATCACCTCCAGCAAGGCGGATACTCCCGCACAGGAAGGGTTCAGTCGATGGGTAGAGGAAGATAACCCGACAGATCCGCGCGCGCGCCACTGGCCCGTACCTTTCCGTCCGCGAGCGCGTCCGCCCAGGCCAGGCGTCCCGTGGCCAGCGCGATCCAGGTCGCGGCGTCCATCTCCACCACATTCGGTGGCGTACCACGGGTATGGTGCGGGCCGTCGATGCACTGAACGGCGGCGTGCGGAGGGACCCGGACCTCCACCGAGCGGCCGGGCGCCGATTCGACGAGCCGGTCGAGCAGGAACCGCACGGCACCCTTGACCACCGGCCGGGACGGCGCTTTTCCCTCCGCCGCGGCGGCGAGGACGGTGTCCAGGGCGGCGCGGCGGAGCGCGGCGGGCTCGTCCGCGCCGGTGTGGGGCGGCAGGCCGAGCGCGGCGCGCTGCTCGTTCAGGACGGCGGAGGTCAGCGGAGTTCGCGGCATCGAGACCGACGCTACCCGTCCGTCAGGGTGAACGCGGAACCGGCCGCAGGGCGCGGCCGCGGGGCCGTCCGGCGCGGCCGCGGGGCCGTCCCCGGCGCGGCCGGCCCGGACAGGCGGTACAAATGGACCCCGGTGCCAGGCATGGGGAGTGAGTTGGACGGGGAGCCGGGAAGGCGCGTCCCCGCAGGACACGGAGGTTCGTCAGATGCCCGAGGCGCTGCCCCTGCAGCCGGGTGACCCGCGCAGGCTCGGTTCGTTCGAGGTCACGGGCCGGCTCGGCGTCGGTGAGCAGGGCGCCGTCTTCCTCGGCCGCGACCCGTCCGGCGGCCCCGTCGCCGTGAAGGTCCTGCACGTGCGGCTCAGCGGCGAGCCCGTCGCCCGCTCCCGGTTCGCCGGCGCGTTCACCTCCGCCCGCAAGGTCTCGGGGTTCTGCACGGCGGCGATCCTGGCCGCCGACGTGGAGGGCGACCGTCCGTACGTGGTGAGCGAGTGGGTGGACGGGCCGTCCCTCCAGCAGCTCGTGGACGCCGAGGGTCCGCGCGGCGGCGCGGTGGTCGAGCGCCTGGCGGTCGGTATGGCGATCGCGCTCGCGGCCGTCCACCGCGCGGGTGCCCTTCATCACAACCTGAAGCCCGCGAACGTCCTGCTGGGGCGGAACGGGCCCCGGATGAGCGACTTCGGCATAGCGCACGCTCTGGAAGCGGTGAACGTCGCGTTCAGCGGCCACAACACCGAGGACCCGTCCTACAAGGCGCCGGAGCAGTTGAGCGGCATGGGCATCGGCCCCGCCGCCGACGTGTTCGCCTGGGCGTCGACCCTGCTGTTCGCCGCCACGGGCAAGGCGCCGTTCGGTGCAGGCTCGCCGTCCGAGGTGATGCAGCGCATCGTCTACGACGAGCCCGACCTGTCGGACGTACCCGATGCGGTGCGGGAGGTGATGGCGGACGCCCTGGTGAAGGACCCGGCCGCCCGTCCCTCGGCCCCGCGCATCCTTGAGCGGCTTCTCGGCTCGGACAGTTCGCTTCCGGCCCGCATGCCGCCGTCGATGGTGGAAGAGGGACGCGCCCTGGCCGCCGGCCCCGCATCGGGCCCTGATGGCCGCGTCGTCCGGAAGGACGTCCCTCCGGCGGCGCCGCCGCGTTCCCCTATGGGCGCCCCAGCACCTCCCATGGGGGCCCCGGGCGGGCCTCAGCGGCCTGCACCTCCGATGGCTCCGCCGCCCATGGCACCTCAGGGGCCGCCGGTGTCTCCCGCCGCTCAGCCTGGGCCGATCGCAGCCCCCGGGCCGGTCGGCACACCCGGGCCGGTCGGCATGCCCGGGTCAGTTGGAATGCCCGGGTCAGTTGGAATGCCTGGGCCGGTCGGGACGCCCGGGCAGGTCGGGACGCCCGGTCCGTCGGGGCCGTCGCAGGAGGCGGCATCGCCGTCCATCCCCCTGCTCGGCAAGCTCTCGCGCACCCGCAAGGCCCGCCGCGAACCGGAGCCCGCGGCGGAGCCGGTCCCCCAGGTCGACCTTGACCCGGCGGCCTTCGAGGCGACCGCGACGTTCGGCGCCGTCGGAGTGGACCACCCGGCGGACTCCGCCCGGCGGCACGGGGCCGCCCGGTCGGACGAGACCACGAGGCTCGACCCGGTCGCCGCCGACCCCACGGCCACGTTCGACGCGGTGGGGTCCGACCCGACCGCGACCTTCGACGCGGTCGGCATGGACGCGGTCGGCATGTACGACCACCCCGCCCCTGGCGGTGACACGGCCAGCAACCTCATCCCGGGGCTCGGCCATGGGCGGGACGGCGGCGGGCACCGCTCCTCGCCGCTGTCCTCCATCGCGCGCATGCGCCGCCCCAGCAACCATGTGCTCGGGCTCGTCCTCTCCCTGTTCATCGGCGTCAGCGTCGGCATCGCCATCATCGCGCTGGTGCTGTGGCCGCAGCTCAAGGGCGACGATGGGTCGCCCTCCGGGAGCGCCAACGCGTCCAGCAACCGTCCCGTGACGACGGTCCCCTCGTCCTTCGCGGGCACCTGGAAGGGGACTCTGGTCAACACCAACCGCAATGTGTCCTTCCCAGTGCAGGTCACGTTCCAGTCGGGGGGCACCACGGCCCAGGCGGTGTATCCGCGGGAGAAGTGCACTGGCACCCTCACGCTGGCCAGGGGCACCGAGAGCGCGCTGAAGATGAACCTGTCCATCGGCAAGCCGTGCACGAGCGGGGTCGTCGAGATCACCCGCCAGCCGGACGGGACGCTCCAGTACACGTGGAGCAAGCCGGGCACGCAGCTCGCCTACGGCGGCCGCCTCAGCCGCGGCTGACCCCGCGGCCCCGGCCCGAACCCCAGCCCCGGCGGGTTCCCATATCCGGCAAGAAATCCAATTTGTCACCTCTTATCTGGACAGTTCCGCTAGGGTTCCCCTCGGTCGAGATCATCGGCCGTGCCGGCGGGCCGCCGCTCGCGGCCCCCGGCTGAGGGTCCCCCGGCAGAAGGAGACGCCTTGCGGGCTGTCCACCGAAGGCTGCTGCTCGCCGGCGCGGTCGCGACGAGCCTCGCCGCCGCAGCAGCACTCCCCGCGCTCGCCGGCGACTCCGACCCGTCCCTGGTGCGGGTGACGGCGGCCGAGGGCACCCCGGTGCCCGGCCAGTACATCGTCACGCTGAAGCCCGGAGCGTCCACCGACAGCGCCGCGAAGAACGTCCGGGCGGCGGGCGTCAAGCGGTTCGACGGCGTGCTGAACGGCTTCGCCGCCAAGCTGAGCGGCGACCAGCTCGACAGGCTGCGCCGCGACCGCCGCGTCGCCGCGATCGAGCAGGACCAGGTCGTCCGGGCGACCACGACGCAGCGCTCGCCCCTGCCCTGGGGCCTCGACCGGATCGACCAGCGGTCCAGGAAGCTCTCGAAGACCTACACCTACAAGTCGTCCGGCGGCGGCGTGAACGCCTACGTCATCGACACCGGCATCGACGTGCGGCACAAGGAGTTCGGTGGCCGCGCCTCCGTCGCCTGGACGGCGGGCAGGTTCGGCGGGGACGGGCGTGACTGCAACGGCCACGGCACCCACGTCGCGGGCATCATCGGGGCCAAGACCACCGGCGCCGCCAAGTCGGTCAAGCTGCGGGCGCTCCGCGTCCTCGACTGCGAGGGCTCCGGCTCCATGTCGGACGTCGTCGCCGCCGTCCAGTGGCTGCGCACCCACGCCGCCAAGCCGGCCGTGGCGAACCTGTCGCTCGGCGGGCCGAAGTCGACGGCGCTGAACACCGCCGTGGCGAACCTGTCCAAGTCCGGGGTGTTCGTGTCCGTGGCGGCGGGCAACGACAACAAGGACGCCTGCAAGTTCTCCCCGTCCGGTGCCGGATGGGTCATGACGGTCGGCGCGACCACCGTCTACGACAACCGCGCGGCGTTCTCCAACTGGGGCAAGTGCGTCGACATCAACGCACCCGGTTACGGCATCTGGTCCACCTGGCCCGGCGGCGGCCTGAAGAAGGTCAGCGGGACGTCCATGGCGGCCCCCTACGTCAGCGGCGTCGCGGCCCTCTACCTGTCCACCCACAAGAAGGCGACCTTCCCGCAGGTGCAGAAGTGGCTGAACGACAACTCCACGCACAGTCTCAAGAAGCTGCGGTCGCAGCCCAACCGGCTGCTGTACAAGGGGAAGCTGTGAGTCCGGTCACGTAGGATGGCCCGGCTCCCAGCCTGGGAGCCGGGCTTCGCGCGTACCCTCCGCCTCACCGGGCCCTTGGGTCTACCCTTGGCGAGGCTGGACGTTCTTTAGCATTCATTGACCTTCGGGCCACCGGACCTCCGTACCTACGGCCATGACGAGAGGAGAACACGTGGAGACCCCCGCCTCCACATGTCGGCCCACCGCACGCCGGCGAGGTGGACGACGCGCCGCCGCGGCTCTCGTGGCCCTCGCCGCGGCGCTGCCGCTGCTCGGCACCGCGACCCCGTCGGCGGTGGCGGCACCCCCCGCGGCCGTGCCCATGGATCCGGGCGACAGCGCCAAGTTCGCGAAGCTGAGCCGGCAGATCGCGAAGCTCGACAAGGAGTACGGCGGCGACCTCGCCAAGCTGCGGGACGCCAAGTACGCCGCCGAGAAGGCGCTGAGCAAGTCCAACGCCCTGCAGAAGGACCTCGTCGAGGCGCGCAACCTCGTCGCCCAGCTCGCGGCCTCCCAGTACATGACCGGCGGCCAGGACCCGACCGTCACCTTCGTCTCCGACGCGAACCCGACCGACCTGCTCAGCAACGCCACCCTGGTCAGCCACCTCGCGCAGAACAAGGCCGCGAAGGTCGCGCAGATCCAGAAGCTCGTCGACGACCAGCTCGCCGCCCGCAAGCAGGCGCAGCAGAAGATGGCGGACCTGAAGAAGGAACTGCGGGACCTCCAGGCCCGCAAGGCCCAGATCAAGAACCTGGTGAAGAAGTACAAGCCCGAGTCGCCGAGCGTCGGCATGGGCGGCGTCACGCCCCGCATGCTCCGGGTGAAGAACACCATCGACGTGGAGTTCGGGCCCTTCCCGACCATCGGCTGCGTCCGCCTGACCGGTGACCCGCAGGACCACGGCACCGGCCACGCCTGCGACTTCATGGTCACGACCGGCGGCGTGATGGCGTCCGGCAGCGCCCAGTCCCTCGGCGACCAGACGGCCCAGTACGCCATCTCCCACGCCAGCGCCCTGGGCATCAAGTACGTCATCTGGCGGCAGCGCATCTACGACATGCGCAGCCCCGGCTGGCGCGCGATGGAGAACCGCGGCGGCGTGACCGCGAACCACTACGACCACGTCCACATTTCGGTCTTCTAGCGGTGCCCTCGCCTCCGCCGCCCGCCGCGGAGCGCGAAGGGGCGCCCCGTAGCGGGACGCCCCTTCACCGGTCTCTCCGCCGTCAGTCGGCGTAGCTCGGCAGCATGCGCTCGTGCGCCTCGCGCAGCTCCGACAGGGCGATGCTGAACAGCTCCTGCTGATCGCCCTCCGGGCCGCGTCCGGTCACGTGGAGGGAGTCGCCGCCCGCCACGCCGATCTGCGTGACCGGGACGCCCGCCGACTCGCACAGGGCCGCCAGGCGCGCCTCGGCGCCCGGCCGGACCACCAGCATCGCGCGGGCCACCGACTCGCTGAACAGCGACACGAACGGGTCGCCCGGCAGCGTGATGCGGGCGCCGAGGCCGCCGCGCAGGCACGACTCGACGAGGGTCTGCGACAGGCCGCCGTCCGACAGGTCGTGCGCCGCCGTGACCAGGCCGTCCCGGATGGCGGCGACCATGACCGACGCCAGCGCCGCCTCCGCCTTCAGGTCGACCAGCGGCGGCAGGCCGCCCAGGTGCCCGTAGACGACGTGCGCCCATTCCGAGCCGCCGAACTCCTCGCGGGTCTCGCCGAGCAGCGCGATCGTGGCGCCGTCGGTGGTCAGCGACATGTTCACCCGGCGGCGGACGTCGTCGTGGACGCCCAGCACGCCGATCACCGGGGTCGGGTTGATCGGGACGTCGCCCGTCTGGTTGTAGAAGCTGACATTGCCGCCGGTGACCGGGATGCCCAGGTACTGGCAGCCGTCCGCGAGGCCCTCGACGGCGCGCGCGAACTGCCACATGACGCCCGGGTCCTCCGGGGAGCCGAAGTTGAGGCAGTTCGTCACGGCCAGGGGGCGCGCGCCGGTCGCGGCGACGTTGCGGTACGCCTCGCTGAGGGCGAGCTGCGCGCCCGAGTACGGGTCGAGGCGCGTGTAGCGGCCGTTGCCGTCCAGGGACAGCGCGATGCCCAGCCCGGACTCGTCGTCCACGCGGACCACGCCCGCGTTCTCCGGCATCGCCGAGACGGTGTTGCCGAGGACGTAACGGTCGTACTGCGACGTCACCCACGTCTTACTGGCGAGGTTCGGCGACCCGGCCAGCCACAGCACCGTCCGGCGCAGCTCGTCGCCCGTGGAGGGGCGCGTGAGGCGGCCCGGGGTGTCGGCCTGCAGGGCGCCGAGGTCCTGCGGGGGCTCCAGCGGCCGGTTGTAGACCGGGCCCTCGTCGGCGGCCGTGACCGGCGGGATGTCGACGATCGTCTCGCCCCGCCACGTCATGACCAGCCGGCGGGTGTCGGTGACCTGGCCGATCACCGTCGCCGGAATCTCCCAGCGGGCGCAGATCTCCATGAAGCGGTCGACCTTGTCGGGCGACACGACGGCCATCATGCGCTCCTGCGACTCGCTCATGAGGATCTCCTCAGGCCGGAGCGTCTGGTCGCGGAGCGGGACGGCGTCGAGGTCGACGTGCATGCCGCCGGTGCCGGCCGCGGCCAGCTCCGTCGTCGCGCACGACACGCCCGCGGCGCCGAGGTCCTGGATGCCGACCACGAGGTCCTCGCGGAACAGCTCCAGGCAGCACTCGATGAGCAGCTTCTCCATGAAGGGGTCGCCCACCTGGACCGACGGCCGCTTCTGGTGCGACTCCTCGTCGAACGTGGCCGAGGCGAGGACGGACGCGCCGCCGATGCCGTCCGGGCCGGTCAGGGCGCCGAACAGGATCACCTTGTTGCCGGGGCCGGGGGCCACGGCGCGCTTGATGTCCTCGTGCTTCATCACACCGACGCACAGGGCGTTCACGAGCGGGTTCTGCTCGTAGCAGGCGTCGAAGACCGTCTCACCGCCGATGTTGGGCAGGCCCAGGGAGTTCCCGTAGCCGCCCACACCGGCCACGACACCGGGCAGGACGCGCTGGGTGTCAGGTGCCTCCGCCGGGCCGAAACGCAGCGAGTCCATGACGGCGATGGGGCGCGCACCCATCGACATGATGTCGCGGACGATCCCGCCGACGCCCGTGGCGGCGCCCTGGTACGGCTCCACGTAGGAGGGGTGGTTGTGCGACTCCACCTTGAAGGTGACCGCCCAGCCCTGGCCGATGTCGACGACACCGGCGTTCTCCCCCATGCCGACCAGGAGCTTGTCGGTCTTCGGGGCCTTGTCGCCGAACTGGCGCAGGTGCACCTTGGAACTCTTGTAGGAGCAGTGCTCGCTCCACATGACCGAGTAGATCGCCAGCTCCGCCGAGGTGGGACGGCGCCCGAGGATGTGCCGGACGCGCCGGTACTCCTCCTCGTTCATCCCCAGCTCGACGAACGGCTGCGGACGCTCGGGGGTCGCGGCGGCCATGGCGACGGTGTCGGTGCCGTACTCGACGTGGCCGGAGCCCTCGATCGCCGGCTGCGGGCCGGTGCCGGGGCCGAGCGCGGGCTGCGGGCCCGTCCCGGAGCCGATGGCCGGTTGCGGCCCCGTCCCCCGGCCCACGGCCGGCTGCGGGCCGGTGCCCGAGCCGATGGCGGGCTGCGGGCCGGTGCCCTGGCCGATCCGCGGCTGCGGGCCCGTTCCGGGGCCCTCGGCGCGGACGGGCACCAGCGGCCCGGTGTGCAGGTTCACGGCGGGCTGCGGACCGGTGCCGGTGCCCACCGCCTGCTGCGGGCCGGTGCCCGTCCCGACCGCGGGCTGCGGGCCGGTCCCCGTACCCACCGACGGCTGCGGGCCCGTGCCGGTGCCCACGGCCGGCTGCGGGCCGGTGCCCGTGCCGATGGCGGGCTGCGGGCCCGTGCCGGGGCGCTCAGGGCGCGCGAGCGGGCCGGAGTTCAGGTCGACGATCGGCTGCGGGCCGCTGCTCGGGATCACCGGCTGCGGGCTCGTCCCAGTCCCAGGACCGATGGCCGGCTGGGGGCCCGTGCCCGTCCCGACCGCGGGCTGCGGGCCCGTACCGGTACCCGCAGTCGGCTGCGGGCCGGTGCCGGTGCCCACGGCGGGCTGCGGGCCCGTGCCGGGGCGCTCAGGGCGCGCGAGCGGGCCGGAGTTCAGGTCGACGATCGGCTGCGGGCCGCTGCTCGGGATCACCGGCTGCGGACCCGTCCCAGGGCCCACGGCAGGCTGCGGGCCGGTCCCGGACGCGGGCGCGGGCGCGGGCGGCGGCACCGTACCGGGCCCCACGGCGGGCTGCGGGCCGGTGCCCGAGCCGCCGGGCGCCGCCGGCGGGCGCGGTGCGGCGAAGCCGTTCATGTCGGGCGTGGTCAGCGAGGGGTCGACCACGGTGGCCACCGGGTCGCCGGCGGTGCGCTCCTCCTCCAGCGCGCGGGCGAACTCCTGCTCGGGCCCCTGGGCGGGGCCGGCCGGAGGCGCGCTCAGCGGCTGCGGCTGCGGCTGCTCACCGTCCTGCGGCAGGCCGGGAGGCGGCGGGGACGCCTGGACGGCCGGGTCCTGCTGGAGCGGGCGGCCGGTGGGGGCCGCGTGCCGGTCCTCCTCGATGATGGCCTTGAAGCCCTGGGTCACCGCGGGGTTGACGGGCTGGAGCTCGGGGTCGTCCGCGTCGGACTTGAGCTCGCCGAGCCACTCCATCGAGGGCTCGTCGGACGCGTTGCGGGTCGCTCGCCCGGACGCGTGGGGCCGTTGCTCACTCATGCGTTGACCAGTCTCTTGACGATCGAGGTGAAGAAGCCGAGCCCGTCGGTGGACGGGCCGGTCAGGGACTCCACGGCATGCTCGGGGTGCGGCATGAGGCCGACCACGTTGCCGGCCTCGTTGCAGATGCCGGCGATGTCGTCGAGGGAGCCGTTGGGGTTCAGGTCGACGTACCGGGCGACGATGCGGCCGGTGTCGGCCAGTTCGATCAGCGTCTCCCGGTCGGCGGTGTACCGGCCGTCCCGGTTCTTGATCGGGATCACCAGCTCCTGGCCCTCGCTGTACTCGCTCGTCCAGGCGGTGCCGGCGTTCTCGACCCGCAGCCGCTGGTCGCGGCAGACGAAGTGCAGCCCCGCGTTCGGCAGCAGCGCCCCCGGCAGCAGATGTGATTCGCACAACACCTGGAAGCCGTTGCAGATGCCGAGGACGGGCAGGCCCGCGTTCGCGGCGGCCACCAGCTCCGTCATGAGCGGTGCGAACCGGGCGATCGCGCCCGCCCGCAGGTAGTCCCCGTACGAGAACCCGCCGGGCAGGACGACGGCGTCGACGCCTCGCAGGTCGTGGTCGCCGTGCCACAGCGCGACCGGCTCGGCGCCGGACAGCCGGACGGCGCGTGCGGCGTCCTTGTCGTCCAGAGAACCGGGGAAGGTGATGATGCCTACCCGGGCAGCGTCCATCTGTTCTGTTCCTCCGAAATGAGGTGCGGCCGGGACGGTCGGAATCTCCTCCGCCGATCACCCCGCTGCGCGCGTCGCATACCCCCCGCGCGCGCCCCTAATCTACCCGGCGTTGTGCATGAGTCCGGCGTCGAGGCGCCGGACGAGGGCCCCGTCCCTCCAGGTCAGCCGCTTTCGCAGGTGAACGACGGTGCCGCGGTCGGGCGAGGAGTCGATGTCCAGTTCGTCCACCAGCGCCCGCATGATTTTAAGCCCGCGGCCGGACTCGCTCAACGCGCCCCGGTCGGCGGGGGCGGGCCGCGGGCCGCGGCCCGAGTCCATGACCTTGAGCAGGCACTCGCCGTCGTCGACGTGCCCGGTCACCTCGTACCCGCCGGTCGCGCGGGCGTGCTGGACGACGTTCGTGCACGCCTCGGACGCGGCGACCAGCACGTCGGCGACGCAGTCGTCGGCGACGCCGAGCCCGCGCAGGGCGTCCCCCAGGACCCGCCTGATCACCGGGATGCTCTGCGCGTCGCGCGGCAGCGCGAGCGAGAACGTCATGTCCACCCGGTCACCTCGTGTCATGCCCCGGGCTTCCCGATCGTTCCCCCGACCCCGGAGCGTGCTCGACGACTCGACGCAGCTAACACTTCCCCGGCGCCATCTCCCGTAATCGCCGTACCGACGGGTCAGTCCCGGCCGGCGCGTCGCCCCGGCGCCGCGCCGCGCCGGTTACAGAACGTGCACCTCGTAGTTCTCGATCACCGGGTTGGCCAGCAGCGTCTCGGCGATCTTGCCGACCCGCTCCAGGGCCGCCTCGTCGGCGTCCCCCTCCAGCTCCACCTCGAACCGCTTGCCCTGCCGGACCGCGACGACGCCCTCGAATCCCATCTGCGGCAGCTTCCGGGCGATGGCCTGGCCCTGCGGATCGAGGATCTCCGGCTTGAGCATGACGTCCACGACGACACGCGCCACGACCGCCCCCTCACTGATCTGCGCTTTTCCTGACGATCTGAAGCGTACGGCACCATGGCAGTCCACGACCCGTCCACACCCCCGGAGCCGTCCGATGAACATCGAGGACCTGACCCCCTCCGAGCGCCGCCTGTGGAAGGCCTTCCCCAAGGGGGAGGCGGTCGACCTGTCGGCGGGAGACCCGGCGTTCGACGACGTCGGCCAGTCCGACCGGTGGGGACACGACCGGATGGTGCGGGCCGAGGTCCTGGTCGCCCTCCTCGTCGGCGCGGTGGAGCCCGAACCGGGGCAGGTCGCCGCCGTCCGGCTGACCGGCGCCCGGATCACCGGGTCGCTGAACCTCGGGCACGCCGAGGTCACCGTCCCGCTGGCCCTGACCTCCTGCTCGTTCGACGAGGCGCCGCACCTGTACTGGGCGAGCATGAACAGCGTCCACCTGATGCGCTGCCGGCTGCCCGGCCTGGTCGCGTCCGGCACCCGGGTGGACGGCCACCTGTGGCTGGAGGGCAGCCGGATCAGCGGCGGGCTGTGGCTGGACGGCGCGAACATCACCGGCATCCTGAACATGTCGGGCGTCCAGCTGACCAATCCGGGCGGGGACGCGCTGCTCGCCGACCGCCTCGCCGTCGAGGCGAACGTGTACTGCGACCAGGGCTTCATCGCCAACGGCGAGGTCCGGCTGCCCGGCGCCCGCATCGGCGGGCAGCTGATCTTCCGGGGCGCGCGGCTCTACAACCCGGCGGGCGTCGCCCTGTACGCCAGCCGGCTGGACGTCGCCGCGAACGTGTTCTGCGACGGCGGGTTCGCCGCCGAGGGCGAGGTGCGGCTGCGCGGCGCCCGCGTCGGCGGCTACCTGTCCTTCGTCGGCGCGAAGCTGTCCGCCCCGCAGCGCACCGCGCTCAACGCCGACGACCTCGCCGTGGAGACCGACGTCTACTGCTCCGACGGCTTCACCTGCGTCGGCGCCGCCAGCTTCTCCGGCGCCCGCGTCACCGGCCAGCTCAGCCTCCGCGGCGCCCGGCTCAGCCACGAGGGGACGGCGCTGAGCCTGCAGCGCGTCCAGGCCGAGGAGCTGCTCCTGCGCACGGCCGGGCCCGTCCAGGGCATCACCGACCTCTCCTACGCCCGCATCAACCTGCTGCGCGACGACGCCGCGTCCTGGCCGGAGCGCCTCCAGCTCGACGGGCTCCAGTACGAGACCCTCGAACCGCCGCTCACCGCCCGCGAGCGCCTCGCCTGGCTGCGCCGCGACTCCGACGGCTACGCCCCGCAGCCCTACGAGCGCCTCGCCCAGACCTACCGGTCCCTCGGCCTGGACGCCGACGGCCGCTCCGTGCTGCTCGCCAAGGCCCGCGACCGGCGCAAGACCCAGGGCCCCGCCCGCAAGGTCATCGGCTGGCTGCAGGACGTCCTGGTCGGCTACGGCTACCGCCCGTTCCGCGCCGCGAGCTGGCTCGTCGGCCTGCTCGCCTTCGGCACGATCGTCTTCTCCCTGCACAAGCCCGACGTCCTGGACGACGGCCACAAGCCGCACTTCAACGCGTTCTTCTACACGCTCGACCTGCTGCTGCCGATCGGCAGCCTCGGCCAGGAGATCGAGTTCGCCCCGAAGGGCGTCTACCAGTGGATCGCGAACCTCATCGTCGCGGCCGGCCTGATCCTCGGCCTGACCGTCGCCGCCGGCGCCACCCGCGCCCTGTCCCGCGAGTGACCCTCACCGGCGGGCGTTGAGCCGCGCCGCCCGCCGCGTCAGATGGTCGCGCTCGGCCAGGTCGGACGCCTCGCGCGCCGCCTCCGCGTACAGCCGCGCCGCCGTCTCCAGGTCGCCGTCGCGCTCGTGCAGGTACGCGGCCGCCGCCGTGTACCGGGGCAGCGAGCCGTCCAGCTCCGCGAGCGCCGCCAGCCCGGCGCGCGGACCGTCCGCCTCCCCGACCGCCACCGCGCGGTTCAGCCGGACGACCGGGCTGCCGGTCAGCCGCACCAGCTCGTCGTACCACTCGACGATCTGCACCCAATCGGTCTCCTCCGCGGCCTGCGCGTCGCAGTGCAGCGCCGCGATCGCGGCCTGCGCCTGGTACTCGCCCAGCCGGTCCCGCGCGAGCGCCGCCTGGAGGACGGCGACGCCCTCGGCGATCAGCGCGGTGTCCCACAGCCCGCGGTCCTGCTCCGCCAGCGGCACCAGCGCGCCGTCCGGCGCGGTGCGCGCGGCGCGCCGGGCATGGTGGAGCAGCATCAGCGCGAGCAGCCCCGCCGCCTCCGGATGGTCGACCATCGCCGCGAGCTGCCGGGTGAGCCTGATGGCCTCGGCCGCCAGGTCCACGTCACCGGAGTAGCCCTCGTTGAACACCAGGTACAGGACGCGCAGCACGGTGCCGACGTCACCCGGCCGGTCGAACCGCACGTCCGAAACCGTCCTCTTGGCCCGGCTGATGCGCTGCGCCATGGTCGCCTCGGGCACCAGGTAGGCCCGCGCGATCTGGCGGGTGGTCAGCCCGCCCACCGCGCGCAGCGTGAGCGCGACCGCCGACGACGGCGTCAGCGACGGGTGCGCGCACAGGAAGTACAGCCAGAGCGTGTCGTCCACCGCGGCCACGGGCCCCGGCGGCGGCTCGTCCTCGACCCGGTCCTCCCGGCGGCGGCGCGCCGCGTCCGCCCGCGCCGCGTCGAGGAACCGGCGCCAGGCCCGGCTGACCAGCCAGCCCTTCGGGTCGCGCGGCGGGTCGTCCGGCCACGTCCGGACCGCCTCGACCAGCGCGTCCTGCACGGCGTCCTCGGCCGCCGCGAAGTCGGCTCCGCGGCGGACGAGGATCCCGAGCACGCTCGGCGTGAGGCTCCGCAGCAGAGCCTCGTCCATGGACGTCATTCCGTGATCGGACGTCATTCCGTGATCGTGGGCGGCTCGGTCATGAACGGGCGCACCTCCAGCCACTCGTGGATCGGCCGCCCGCCCGCCCCCGGCGCCGCCGACAGCTCCCCGGCCAGCTCGACGGCCCGCTCGTGCGAGTCGACGTCGATCACGTACCAGCCGGCGATGAGGTCCTTGGTCTCGGCGAACGGCCCGTCGGTGACCGGCGGCCGCCCCTCCCCGTCGTAGCGGACCCACATCCCGTCGGGCGACAGCGCCTGGACGTCGACCAGCTCCCCGGTCTCCTCCAGCCGCGCCGCGAAGTCGCGCATGAACTGGATGTGCGCCGAGATCTCCTCCGGCGTCCACTTGTCCATCGGCACGTCGCTCACCGCGGCCGGAGCGCCCCGGTAGTGCTTCAGCAGCAGGTACTTCGCCATCGTCTTCTCCTCGGTGCCGTACGGCCCATTCTGGCCGCGCTCACCACCGGGGACGAAGCCGCCGGCGGCATCTCGACATCCTCGCGAGAACTTTTTCCGCCCCGCCTCGACCGCCCGAGCCGCAACCCGCGTTCCACACCACCCGAAACACCGATCCCGCCCCGGACACCGCCCCTTTCACTAACGTCCACAGGATGAAAGGGGGCGGGTCATGACCCTGGAGATCGACGTCAACGCCGTACACGCCGAACTTCAGGCGATTTCAACGGCGATGTCCGAGGTGACCCGCCAGATGGGCCCGCAGACCTGGCAGGGCGGCTCCGCCGCCGCGTTCACCACCGACCTGCAGGGCCACAACCGGGCCCTGAACCGCCTGATGTTCGACGCCGAACGCGCCGTCATCCGCCACAACCAGGTCCCCCTCACCATCGACCCGCCGGAGATACCCCGCGTCACCCCACCGGCCGGGAAACCCGGCGTCGCGTCGGTCTCCCCGTCCGCCCTGGAACGCTTGGAGACGGCCCTGACGCGAGCTGCGGCCGACCTCCCCCACCGCGCCAGGATGCTCCGAGCCCGCCTGGCCCCCGCGCACCCGGACGTCCCCAGCACCGCGCCCTGCGACAACGCCGCCGCCTGGTGCCGCACCCAGGCCGGCCGCATGCGCACCCGCATCATGTACGCCTTGGCCGAAACAGAGGTCGGCCCGACCCCTCTGATCCAGGGCCCGGTCATCCAGATCCCCGATTTGGAACGCTTCGGCTCCAAAGAGATGACCGACCTGGCCCGCCTTCAAGCCCGCGCCTACCTGAAGCACACCACCCACCCGGGCTCCGGCACCCCGGCACTGATGTCCGAGATAGCGCGCACCCTGCGCGAGAACAGCAAGAACACCGCCTACCTGTCGACGTTCTTCTCCAACATCCCGCCGGGCTCCGTGGCCAAGCTCGCCTACCGCCTCCACCGCCTCAGCGGAACAAGCGGCCTGACCCCCGAGGACAAGAAGACCATCGGCGACATGGGCACCGCCTTAGCGGCCCTCTCCCGCAAGAAGGACGGCGAACCCGTAGCCGCCAAGGCCCTGGGCCCCGCCGGCACCGACATGCCCGGCCAAGCCCTCCTGGTCAAGCTGAGCGCCCCCGACGTCAAATGGAGCAGCGCCATCCTGACCGACCTGGGCAGAGCCGCCCTCCGCTGGCGCCAGAAGTACCCGTCCTACGTCATCGAAGAACAGGAGCAAATCGACGTCGCCACCGTCATCAAACCGGTCAACCAGCCCGACCACGAGTGGTGGCGGGACTGGGGCCTCGAGCAGGAGGCGAAGACACTTCGGCAGTACGACCCCGCCCTGAACGTACTGGGCCGCATCTCCGGGCAGCGGGACCTTACCGCCGCACGCAACCTGGCCGCGTCCGAACTCGAGAGCGCACTCAAGATCGAGAACGCTGAGAAGGCCGCGCCGCTGACCTGGATGACCCGGGGGAACGGGGAAACCTACGCGTCCCTCCTGGTGAGCCCCGACTGGCCGGACGGCGGCACCATCGCGGGTTCGGTGATCAAGCTCGCCACCACACCGGAGAAGGGGCATGAAGAGGAAGCCGCGACCAATGCGGCCGAAATCATGAAGACCGTCTCCTGGTGGAACGACAAGGGGCGCGAAAAGGTCGACAAACTTCTGAAGAAGGGCACCGTCCCCGACTGGTGGCCCTGGGGCGACTTCCTGCCGAGGACGGACCAGGCACCGGACGGCACCGGCCACAGCAAGCACTACATCCTCGAACTCGGCCCGGGGCTCACGTCCGGCCTGCTGGCCATGACGCGCATGTACATCCCCGCCCTCGCCGACTCCAACCGGACCAGCGGCGGCACCGAACTGCCGAACCGGGACCCCGTCACGGGCACCGTCTACGTGGACATCGGCGGGTCAGACCTACAGCATTTCCTCCGCACCTTCGCCGCCGATGATCGAGCCTGGACACAGATCGCCGTCGACACGCAGCTCTACCGCCAGCACGTCTTCGCGTGGGGACTGCGCACCGGCAAGTGGCCGCTCGCCGCGAAGCGGGTCGGGCAACTCGAGGGGAACCTCATCGCCGCCTACGGACTGGAGAGGCTCAAACGAGAGCAGATCACCCAGATGGAATTCGAGGAGGCGAAGAAGCACATCGCCGTCCTACGCGATCTCGGCGGCAGCATGCTGGGGGCGACGGCGGCGGGAGCGACACCGGGCATCACCGATGGGTATGCGATCGGCACCGAATTAGCCCTCGACAAAATAAAATACAAGGACTATGAGAAGAGGGTCGAGGAGATAAAAGGCAAGTACTCGACCTACACCGATCAACTCTACCTCGATCTGGCGCATGCAGTTCAGCTGTGGAAGGGTACGCGCACCGGAGATGAGAACCTCGATGCCGCGCTCTTGCTCTGGCCGTTCGCCGGAAGAGAGTCGAAACAGGTGATCAAAGCGATCAGGGAGACCTGGCTGACACCTGCCGGCGTCAGGCCGCAACTGAGCGGAGAGGACCTGATCGCCGATGCCGAGCGGGCGGTGGAGCACAACGCTCCGAAGGAATGAGGCAGGCCGCGGCTACCTCCGGTACGGCACGCCGGAGGGATTGAGCGGCGGCCGGAACGAGTAGACGAGTCCGCAGAACCTGTTCAGCATGACGAAGCGACCGCCCGGCACCTCGGCCACACCGCCCGGGTCGGCGGATGCGACATCGGCCATCGAACCGTCGAACCCTTCGCAGTCCTTCAGCGGCCCGAGCGACAACATCTGCAACTCGCCATGACGTGTCACCAGCGCGGGACGCGGCTTCTCCTGCAGAGGAGAGACGCCGCCCAGAAGGAGAACGTCGCCGCCGCTCAGCGGGACCGCCGCCGTCCAGGGCGGCGCCTGCCTCGCCGAGGCGGGGAACCGAGTGACCTGCACACCGCCACCGCTCCCAACTCGCAAAAGGCCGGTCTCACCGAGAACCAACAATCTCCGTGCACCGTCGATGGTGAGATCGGTCGCTTGGAAGTCCCCGGTCCGCCCCAACTCACGCAGAGCCGCCTCATAGCCGGGTGGCTCCGAACGCTTGAGCACATCCCGTCCGGCGACTTCGAAAAGCCGCCCGGATCGCGAGAGCAGTATGGGCACCCCATCGTCCCGCACCGTGAACTGGGCACCTTTCCACTCCTCATGCAGCCGCTCTGTCTCCGAAGCAGGCAACGCCTTCCCGGATCGGTCGAGAAGTTTGAAGCGGGGGTGGCGGTCCTGCTCCGACCCCAGCACCTCAGTCCTCTCGAGGCTGGAAAGAGACGTGCGGGACAGCTGAAGCCCCGCATAGGAGGCCAACTGCCACAGGCGATCACCGGAAACGGCCAGCTGAGCACCTGCCATGCCGATCGCCAGCATGGTGATCCGTCCGTCCCGCTCGATCTTGGCGATCTGCCGGCCGCCGTCTCCGGCGAGCGGGACATAGATCTCCCCGGTCCGCCGATCGGCTGTGAGGCCACCGTTCGAGCGGATGTTGACCCGGACGGCGTACTCCCCGTCCCGTGGAGTGCGGCTCGTTTCCCGATCCCCGGCAGCGATCACAGCCTGGCCTGGGCGTGTCGGTTGAGGGGTCGGGTTGAAGGTGGGGGCGGACGTGTGGGTGCAGGCGGTCAGGGTCGCTAAGAGGGCTACTGGCGGGATGACCCTGGTGTAACGCACGTGTCGATGATGCCAGGGGCGGGGCCCGGAGGGCGTGGGGTGCGTCACGTTCGGAGGGTCGTTGGGCCGGGGCGGGGGTAGGGATCACGTGGCGGGACTTGCATCGCAGGGTGTGATGTCTGCCACGATGGCATTGCGGCTTTTGTCCCTTACCGGGGTCAGTGGCCGTTGACATCGGCCGGCGACGCGGCGATCCCGTGTTCCGGCCCCGAACGAGGAGTGTCATCGATGACGATCGACTCCGTGCGCGGCGCACCCGGTACCACCGAGCTCGCCGAGCCCGAGCTCGTCCGGCTGCTCACCCCCGAGGGGGAGCGCGTCGAGCATCCCGACTACCCCCTGGACCTCAGTGCCGAGGACGTTCGCGATCTGTACCGCGACCTGGTGGTCGTGCGGCGGATCGACATGGAGGCCGTGGCTCTGACACGGCAGGGGGAGCTCGGCCTGTGGGCCTCGCTGCTGGGCCAGGAAGCGGCGCAGATCGGGTCAGGACGTGCGCTGTCCGAGCATGACATGGTGTTCCCGACGTACCGGGAGCATGGTGTCGCGTGGTGCCGGGACGTGGATCCGCTGAAGCTGCTCGGAATGTTCCGGGGCGTGAACCACGGCGGGTGGGATCCCGCCGAGCATGGGTTCCATCTGTACACCGTCGTGATCGGCAGCCAGACGCTGCACGCGACCGGCTACGCGATGGGCGTCCAGCGGGACGGGGTCCTCGGGACGCCGAAGGCGGGCGCCACGATCGCCTACTTCGGGGACGGGGCGACCTCGCAGGGCGACGTCAACGAGTCGTTCGTGTTCGCGTCCGTGTTCAACGCGCCGATCGTGTTCTTCTGCCAGAACAACCAGTGGGCGATCTCGGAGCCGCTGGAGAAGCAGACGCGGATCCCGCTGTACAAGCGGGCGCAGGGCTTCGGGTTCCCCGGCATCCGGGTCGACGGCAACGACGTGTTCGCCTGCCTCGCGGTGACCAGGAAGGCGCTGGAGAACGCCCGGACGGGCCAGGGCCCCACGCTCATCGAGGCGTACACGTACCGGATGGGCGCCCACACGACGACGGACGACCCCACGCGCTACCGGCTGAAGGCCGAAGAGGAGGCGTGGAAGCTCAAGGACCCGATCGAGCGCGTCAAGGCGTACCTGGTGCGGAACGACCTGGCGGACGCGGGGTTCTTCGAGAAGGTCGAGGACGAGGCGAAGCAGCTCGCCAAGGAGCTGCGCGAGGGCTGCCGGTCCATGCCGGACCCGGAGCCGCTGTCGATGTTCGACGAGGTGTACGCCGAGCGGCATCCGCTGATGACCGAGGAGCAGGAGCAGTTCGCCGCCTACCTGGCGTCGTTCGAGGAGGAGGCGAAGTGAGCACCACCCTGACCCTCGGCAAGGCGCTGAACGAGGGCCTGCGCAAGGCCATGGAGAACGACCCGAAGGTCCTCGTGATGGGCGAGGACGTCGGGAAGCTCGGCGGGGTCTTCCGGATCACGGACGGGCTGCAGAAGGACTTCGGCGAGGAGCGCGTCATCGACACGCCGCTGGCCGAGTCGGGCATCGTCGGGACGGCGATCGGGCTCGCGCTGCGCGGGTACCGGCCGGTGGTGGAGATCCAGTTCGACGGCTTCGTGTTCCCGGCGGCCGACCAGATCATCACGCAGCTCGCGAAGATGCGGATGCGGTCGCTCGGGGCGCTTGCGCTGCCGGTCGTGGTGCGGATCCCGTGCGGCGGCGGCATCGGCGCGGTCGAGCACCACTCGGAGTCGCCCGAGGCGTACTTCACGCACACGGCGGGCCTGCGGGTGGTGTCGTGCTCGAACCCGGTGGACGCGTTCGCGATGATCCAGCAGTCGATCGCGTCCCCCGACCCGGTGATCTTCTTCGAGCCGAAGCGCCGGTACTGGGACAAGGCCGAGGTCGATGTCGACTCGGACGAGTGGACGCCGCTGCATCAGGCGCGGGTCGTCCGGCCCGGGGAGCACGTGACGGTGCTGGCCTACGGGCCGGCGGTGAAGACGTGCCTGGAGGCGGCCGCGGCCGCCGCCGAGGAGGGGCGGTCGCTGGAGGTCATCGACCTGCGCTCGCTCAACCCCCTCGACATCGGCACGGTGACGGAGTCGGTGAACCGGACGGGCCGCTGCGTGGTCGTGCACGAGGCGCCGGTCTACAGCGGGTTCGGCGCCGAGCTGGCCGCGCGGATCACCGAGCGGTGCTTCTACCGGCTGGAGTCGCCGGTGCTGCGCGTCGGCGGGTTCTCCACCCCGTACCCGCCGTCCCGCCTCGAGGACCAGTACCTGCCCGACCTCGACCGCATCCTGGACGCGGTCGACCGGACCTTCGCGTGGTGACGCCGGTGACCGAGCCGAAACTGTTCAAGCTGCCGGACGTGGGCGAGGGCCTCACCGAGGCGGAGATCGTGAAGTGGCACGTCCAGCCGGGCGACACGGTCGAGGACGGCCAGACCATCGTCGAGATCGAGACGGCCAAGGCGATCGTGGAGCTGCCCTGCCCGTTCGATGGCGTGGTGACCGAACTGCTGGCCGCCGAGGGTGAGACCGTGGACGTCGGCGTGCCGATCATCGCGGTGGACGCCGGCGGGGACGGCGCGGTGGCGACGCCGGTGTCCGAGCCTCCGGCGCAGGCGGCGGCGCTGCGCGAGGAGGGCTTGCCGACGGCGAACGAGCCGGGCATGGTGACGCCCGAGGAGCCGCCGAAGCGCCAGCCCGTGCTGGTCGGGTACGGGGTCAAGGAGGGGGCGACGAAGCGGCGGGCGCGCAAGGCGTCCAACGGGGTCGCGGCTGCCGTTCCGGCCGTGCGGCCTCCGGCGCCTCGTCCACAGCCTGTGGACAACGGGTTGCCGCTGGCGAAGCCACCCGTCCGGAAGATGGCGAAGGATCTCGGGATCGATCTCGCCACGGTGACGGGGACGGGGCCGCAGGGCTCGATCACGCGGGAGGACATCCTCGCCGCGCAGGCCGTCCCGCAGGCGCAGGCCGTCCCGCAGGCCGCTCCTCAGGCGGGCGTGCGCGAGGAGCGCATGCCGGTCAAGGGGGTGCGCAAGGCGACGGCGGCGGCGATGTCCGGTTCGGCGTTCACGGCTCCGCACGTCACCGAGTTCCTCCAGGTGGACGTCACCCGCACCATGGAGACCGTCAAGCGGCTCCGCGAGCTTCCCGAGTTCGCGGACGTGAAGGTGTCGCCGCTGCTGCTGGTGGCGCGCGCGCTGCTCACCGCCGTGCGACGGCACCCGATGGTGAACTCCACCTGGGTGGACGGCCCGAACGGCGCGGAGATCGTGGTCAAGCACTACGTGAACCTGGGCATCGCGGCGGCCACCGACCGCGGCCTGATCGTGCCTAAGGTGAAGGACGCGCAGGACCTCGACCTGCCCGGCCTCGCGCGCGCTCTGCAGGAGCTGACGGAGAAGGCGCGCGCGGGCAAGGCGTCCCCGGCCGACCTCTCGGACGGGACGATCTCCATCACCAACGTCGGCGTGTTCGGCGTCGACACCGGGACGCCCATCCTCACGCCCGGTGAGGCGGCGATCCTGGCGTTCGGCCAGATCAGGGACATGCCCTGGGTTCACGAGGGCGAGCTGGCCATCCGCAAGGTGACCACGCTGGCCCTCTCGTTCGACCACCGCATCGTGGACGGCGAACTGGGCTCCCGCGTCCTGCGCGACGTCGGGGACATGCTGGAGGATCCCATCCGCATGCTCGCCTGGGGCTGACATGGTCCGAAGGGCCGGTGCCGCGTTCGCGGCGCCGGCCCTTCGGCCGTCAGGAGGCCCCGCAGATCTCGGGAGACCCCGCAAAGTTCAGGAGGCCCCGCAAAGTTCAGGAGGCCCCGCACATTAAGAGACGGGGACCTTGTCGACCTTGCCGAACGGGCCGGCGTTGAAGGTCACCGACCTGACGTCGCCGGGCGGGGCGGGCAGGTAGACGAAGCCGCGGGCGGGCTTGCCCACGGCGGTCAGGAAGGTGGCGCGTCCGGCGTCGACGTAGATGTTCGTCCCGCCCTGGCGCGCCGGGCCGACGCGTACGGCACGGTAGACGTCCTTACCGCCCGGCATCTGGATGCTGAACGAACCGAACACGGCCCCCGGCTGGTCGGGGTCCGGGTAGGAGGCGTCGGGAGGTATGGTCCCCGGCCCCTCGTTCACGATGTTGAACACGGCGACGATGTAGGCGCCGTCCCGGTAGAAGGGTTTGACCTCCAGGCGCCGCTTGTCGGCACCGAAGGCGGCCGTGCGGGTCGCGACCGTCTTGCCGTCCTCCGTCTGGAAGTCGGCCGGTGAGGTCGTGCCGCGCGCGCTTGGCTTGACCCGGTAGGAGATCTCGACGCGGTTGTTGCGCGCGGCGTCCCTGGCCGCGCGCTCCGCGTTCCCCTTGCCGGTCGCCGTGTAGGTGAAGCCGTCGCCCAGCCGCGTCTTCATCTCCTTCATGACGGCGTCGGCCTGCTCCTTCGAGAGCTTCGCGTCATCGCCGTCGGTGTGGCCTTCGATCGACAGCGCGCCCGTCGCCCTCGTCTTGATCTGCTGTGCCGTCTCGTCCAGGACGGCCTTCGCGCCGCTGGACAGCTTCGCCGAGCCCTTGTCGAACAGCGCGTCGGCCCGCAGACCGACGGTGACCTCCGACCCGCTGGACGTCACGTCCTTCGTCTCGCCCTCGACGATGTCGTACAGGTCGACCGGGTTCGGCCCCGGGCCGGACGAAGGCGGCGGTGAGGAGGGCGGCGGCGAGGAGGGCGGAGGCGTGGTCGCCGGTGGGGTCGTTGACGGCGGCGGCGACAGCGGCGTGGAGCGGCCGAAGGGCTCCGCCCCCACGGACGTCTCCACGCCCACCGACGGCTGCGACGACGGCGCGGACGACGGCACCCCGGGCATCGGCGGCGTGGACGGCGGCATCGAAGACGGCGGCATCGAAGACGGCGGCGCCGAGGGGGTCGGGGTCGCGGAGCCGGTCGTCACGGGGATGCCCGTGAACTCCCCGGCCGTCCCCGGCGTGATCGCGGAAACCTTCGCGACGTCCGCCGGGATCGGCGGGTACTCGGCGGCCATCTCGCGGCTGGAACCGGGCGTGATGTCGGAGCCGCTGGTGACGCCGGTCGGCTTGTAGAGGCGCCGCCCGACCGGGTCGACCAGCGCGATCTCGAACGGGACGGACTTCACGGCCGTGTCCAGCGACGTGACGCTGAACCGCAGCACCGCCTTGCCCGCCTCCCGCTGGACGCCCCTGATGTCGAGCCGCGCGTGCAGCCCGTCCGCGCCGCCGAACCAGCCCTCGCGCGAGAACGTCCCGCTGCTCTGCGCGGCGGGGCTCGGCGCGGCGCCGCCGGGCCCGGCGGTCGGCGGGGCGACCTTCTCGGCCTTGTCGGCGTCGGAGCAGCCTGCGACGAGCAGCAAACCGGTGAGGGAAACGGCCAGGGGCAGCGCGCGCATCGATGAACCGGTCCGGGGTGGAGGCGGGCGAGGGACGCGGCCAACAGTAGTCAAACGGAGCGAGCCCCCGCCATCAGATGGCAGGGGCCCGTACAAACCGGGTCAGACCGAATCAGACTGAATCAGACCGAATCAGAACGCCTCTTCGGGGAGCTCCATCACGTCGAGGGTCGTCGCCTCGGTGACGGCGCGGTCGGCGGCCAGGCGCGGCAGGACGGTCTGGCAGAAGAACTGCGCCGCCGCGACCTTGCCGTTGTAGAACGCCTTGTCGGAGTCGGAGACGCCCCCGCCGCCGAGCGCGGTCAGCGCGACGTCGGCCTGGCGCAGCAGCAGCCAGCCGACGATGAGGTCGCCGAGGCCGAGCAGCAGGCGGGTGGTGTTGAGCCCGACCTTGTACAGCTCCTTGGGGTTCTCCATCGAGCCGAGCGCCCACCCGACCATCGGGTTGAGGATGCCCTGGACGTCCTCCAGCGCGCGGCCGAGCAGCGCCCGCTCGTTCTTCAGCCGGCCGTTGCCCGCCTCGGACTCGGCGAACGCCTTGATCTCGCCCGCGAGCACCTTCAGCGCCTCGCCGTTGTCCCGCAGGATCTTGCGGAAGAACAGGTCCTGGCCCTGGATCGCGGTGGTGCCCTCGTACAGGGTGTCGATCTTGGAGTCGCGGATGTACTGCTCGATCGGGTAGTCCTGCAGGAAGCCGGACCCGCCGAGGGTCTGCAGCGACTCCGCGCCGAGCAGCGCGTAGGCGCGCTCGGAGCCGAAGCCCTTCACGATCGGCAGCAGCAGGTCGTTGATCTTCTCGGCCTGCTCGTCCTTGCGGCCCTCGTGCTCGGCGACCTGCACGGCGTCCTGGTAGGACGCGGTGAGCAGCACCAGCGCGCGCATGCCCTCGGCGTACGCCTTCTGGGTCAGCAGGCTGCGCCGGACGTCCGGGTGGTGGGTGATCGTGACGCGCGGGGCGGTCTTGTCCGTCATCTGCGTCATGTCGGCACCCTGGACGCGCTCCTTGGCGTACTCCAGCGCGTTCAGGTAGCCGGTCGACAGGGTCGCGATGGCCTTGGTGCCGACCATCATCCGGGCGTACTCGATGACGAGGAACATCTGCTTGATGCCCTCGTGCACGTCGCCGACCAGGTAGCCGATCGCGGGGTGCTTCTCGCCGAAGGTCAGCTCGCAGGTCGTGGAGACCTTGAGGCCCATCTTCTTCTCGACGTTGGTGACGTAGGCGCCGTTGCGCTCGCCCAGCTCACCGGTCTCGACGTCCACCAGGTACTTGGGGACGAGGAACATCGACAGGCCCTTGGTGCCGGGGCCGGCGCCCTCGGGGCGGGCCAGCACCAGGTGGAAGATGTTCTCGGCCATGTCGTGCTCGGCCGAGGTGATGAAGCGCTTGACGCCCTCGATGTGCCAGGTGCCGTCCGGCTGCTGGACGGCCTTGGCGCGCCCGGCGCCGACGTCGGAGCCCGCGTCCGGCTCGGTCAGGACCATCGTGGCGCCCCACTGGCGCTCCAGGGCCAGCTCGGCGAACTTCTTCTGCTCGGGCGTGCCGATGTGCCAGAGGATCTGGGCGAAGCCGGGGCCGGAGGCGAACATGTAGACGGCCGGGTTGGCGCCGAGCACCTGCTCGGCGACGGCCCAGGTGAGGGAGCGCGGGGCGCCGCTGCCGCCGAACCCGGGGGCGAGGTCGAGGCGGTACCACTCGGCGTCCATCCACGCCTTGTAGGACTTCTTGAAGCCCTCCGGCATCGTCACGGTGCCCGCGGCGGGGTCGAACACCGGCGGGTTGCGGTCGGCGTCCTCGAAGGAGGCGGCGAGCGGGCCCTCGGCGAGCCGGTTCACCTCGTCGAGGATGCTGCGCGCGGTGTCCTCGTCCAGTTCCGCGTACGGGCCGCTGCCGAGGAGGTCCTGGCGCCTGAACACCTCGAAGAGGTTGAACTCCAGGTCCCGGAGGTTGCTCTTGTAGTGCCCCATTCGAGACTCCGTTAGATCCGGCGGCGGCCGGCGGCCCCGCTGCGTACTGGTGGGTAACTCAACATCATGCTACCCGCTGGTAACCAGTGGCAACCACTTGATTCCAGGGCGATCCGGCCCACACAGGCCACATCGAAGCACGCGCAGGTCGGACCATGTGACACAAATCACGAACTCGTCGCCGTCCTGCGCGTCCGGTACCGGGCCGCCGCCTCCGGCGGCCCCGGCCCGGCCCGCCGACCTGCGCCGGGCCCGCCGCGGCGACCCGCACCGGACCCTCCGCCGGGCCGCTCGGACGTGGTGGGAAGATCGGGCGGGGGCTTGAACATCGTGAGGCACGAGGAGGTGCGCATGAATGAGGCGGAGTCCGGGGCCCCGAGGCTGACCGTCATCGGAACCGGCTACCTCGGCGCCACGCACGCCATCTGCATGGCCGTGCTGGGCTACGAGGTCCTCGGCGTGGACGTCGACCGGAACAAGATCGACCGGCTGGCGTCCGGCGAGGTCCCCATCTTCGAGCCCGGACTGCCGGAGCTGCTCACCAAGGCGCTCGACTCCGGCCGGCTCCGGTTCACCACCTCGTTCGAGGAGGCGGGCGCGTTCGGCGACGTCCACTTCCTGTGCGTGGGGACGCCGCAGCAGGCCGGTTCGGACGCCGCCGACCTGAGCTACCTCGACGCCGCCGTCCGGGCCCTCGCCCCGCACCTGCGCCGCCGCGCCCTCGTCGTCGGCAAGTCCACGGTGCCGGTCGGGACGGCCGCGCGGCTCACCGGCCTCGTCCAGGAGCTGGCGCCCGCCGGGAAAGAGGTCGAGCTGGCCTGGAACCCCGAGTTCCTGCGCGAGGGCTTCGCCGTCGACGACACCCTGCGCCCCGACCGGATGGTGTTCGGCGTCGCGTCCGACTGGGCGGACGAGCGGCTGCGCGCGGCGTTCAAGCCCGTCCTCGACCTCGGTACCCCCGTCATCCGCACCGACCTCGCGACCGCCGAGCTGGTCAAGGTCGCCGCCAACTCGTTCCTCGCCACCAAGATCTCCTACATCAACGCGATGGCGGAGGTGTGCGAGGCGGTCGGCGCCGACGTGAAGGACCTCGCCGACTCGCTCGCGCTGGACGACCGCATCGGCGGCAAGTTCCTGCGCCCCGGGCTCGGGTTCGGCGGCGGCTGCCTGCCGAAGGACATCCGCGCGTTCGCGCACCGCGCCGAGGAGATCGGCGTCGGGCAGGCCGTGTCGTTCCTCCGCCAGGTCGACGACATCAACCGGCGGCGCCGCGCCCGCACCGTCGACCTCGTCCGGGAACTGCTCGGCGGCGACTTCGCCGGCAAGCGCATCGCCGCGTGGGGCGCGGCGTTCAAACCGAACTCCGACGACATCCGGGACGCGCCCGCGCTGGACGTGGCGCGCACCATGCACGGCCTGGGCGGCGACGTCCGCGTCTACGATCCGGCCGCGCTGGACAACGCGCGCGCCGCGTTCCCCGAGCTGCGCTACGGCGAGAGCGCGCTCGACGTCGCGCAGGACGCCGACGTGGTCGTCCTGCTGACCGAGTGGTCGGACTTCCGGGAGGTCGACCCGGAGGCGCTGGCCGCGGTCGTCCGGCACCGGCGGATCGTGGACGGGCGGCACGCCCTCGACGCCGCGCAGTGGCGGGCCGCGGGCTGGGAGTACCGGGCGCTCGGACGCTCCTACCGGGAACAACCCGCCATATCGGGCCGTTGACGGCGACGAGGGCACCGGTCCGCTCGATGCGGGCACCGGCCCTCCCGGACGAGGTGCGCCGTACCCGGAAAGCCAAGACGACGCGTGACCACCGTCGTCTCGCACCGGGAGCGCATCCGTGGCCTGGGTCCTCGTCATCGTCGCCGGCCTCTTCGAGGTCGCCATGGCCCTCTGCCTGAAGGGCAGCAAGGGCTTCACCGAACCGCTGCCGTCCGCCGGCTTCCTCGTCTTCGCCGTGACCAGCTTCGGGCTGCTCAGCCTGGCCCTGAAGCACCTCGACGTCGGCACCGCCTACGCCGTCTGGGTCGGCATCGGCGCGGTCGGGACGGCGACGCTCGGCATGCTCGTCATGGGCGACCAGGCGTCCGCCGTCAAGATCGGCGCGCTGGCGCTCATCATCCTCGGCGTGATCGGGCTGAACCTCGCGGGCGGCGGCCACTGACGGCCGACCGCGCCCGCTGGCCGCAGGCGGCCAGCGGGCGCGGCCGTTCGCAGGTCACAACCGTTTCCGCGGAACGTAATCTCCCGTAACAGCGTCTATGGGACGACGAGAGCGCGGGGAGTGCTCTGACACGGGAGGGACCGGCCTTGGTCTTCAAGAAGCTGCGGCAGGCGATGGGCATCGGCGGCCCGTCGATCGAAACGATCCTGCACGACCCGAACACGATGCCGGGCGGCGTCGTCACGGGCGAGATCACCATCATCGGCGGCCAGTACAACTCCGACATCAAGTCGGTGAACCTCGCGCTGCGCACGAGGGTCGAGGTCGAGTCGGGCGACAACGAGTACACCTCCAACCTGGAGTACGCGAAGATGCCCGTCGCGGGCAGCTTCAGCCTCCAGGAGGGCGCCCGGCACAGCGTCCCGTTCCAGATGCCCATCCCGTGGGAGGCTCCGCTCACGCACATGTACGGGCATCCGCTGCACGGCACCACGGTCGGCATCGCGACCGAGCTGGAGGTGGCGGGCGCGCTCGACCCGGGCGACCTCGACCCCATCGCCGTCCACCCGCTGCCCGCGCAGGAGCGCATCCTCGCCGCCTTCTCCAACCTCGGCTTCCAGTTCCGCAACGCCGACTGCGAGAAGGGGCGCATCTGGGGCGTCCACCAGGAGCTGCCCTTCTACCAGGAGATCGAGTTCTACCCGCCGGGCCAGTACGCGCGCGGCATCAAGCAGCTCGAAGTGACGTTCGTGTCGTACCCGCAGTCGATGGAGGTCGTGCTGGAGCTCGACAAGCGCGGCGGCGTGTTCACCGAGGGGCACGACGCGTTCAGCCGCTTCACCGTCGACTACGCGACCGTCGAGCACACCAACTGGGAGCAGCAGCTCGACGGCTTCCTGCAGGAGGCCGGACGCCGCCGGGGCTTCTTCTAACCGGCGGGGCGTCCAGCCGGCGGGGCGTCCAGCCGGCGGGGCGTCCAGGCGCCCGCCCGGAACGGCCGGGGATCCCCTCCGCGAGGTTGATCGCGGAGGGGATCTCCACCTAGAAAGAGGTCCCGTGCCCCAGCCCCCCGGACTGAACAACGCGGAACGGCGCCTCTGGGCCGCGTTCCCGACCGGCGCCACCGTCGTCCTCGGCGACGACCGGCCCGCCGGGCCCGATCCCGACCGCATCGTCCGCGCCGAGATCATCACCCGGCTGCTGCTCGGCGCCGGGGAGACCGTGCCGGGGGCGGTCGCCGCCGTCCGGCTTCGCGGCGCCTACATCACCGGGCGGCTCGACCTGTCGGGCGGCTCCACCGAGCACGAGCTGCTGCTGGAGCACTGCCGGCTCGTCGAGGAACCGGACTTCTCCAACGCCGAGACCCGCCAGCTCCGGTTCGCCGACTGCCGGATGCCCGGCTTCGACGCCGGCGGGCTCCGCGCGGACGGCTACATGAGCCTGTCCGGGTCGCGGATCGACGGCTCGGTGCGGCTGCCGCGGGCGCAGCTCGCCGGCGGGCTGCGGATGAACGGCACGCGGATCACGGTGGACGACCCCGGCACCTGGGCGATCTTCAGCGGCGGCCTGGTGGTCGAGGCCGGCGCCTTCATCCGGGACGCCGAGATCACCGGCGGGATCCGGTTCGTCGGGGCGCGGATGAACGGCGGGCTGTTCATGGAGCGGACCGTCCTGAACAACCCCGGCCGGATCGCCCTGGACGCGCAGAACATCGTCGTCGAGGACGCGGCCGAGCTGAGCAACGGCTTCACCGCCTACGGCACCGTCCGGCTCCGCAGCGGCCGCTTCAACGGCATCCTGTCGTTCAGCCGGGCGCGCCTCGACTCCGCCGACCCGAAGCGGATGGCGCTGCACGCCAGCCACATCCAGGCTGACGAGATGCTCCTGTGGCCGCAGGATCAGATCAAGGGGCGGGTGTCGCTGTCGTACTCACGGATCGACCTGCTCACGGACCATCCGTCCATCTGGCCGGACGAGCTGTATCTGGACGGCATGACGTACCAGACGCTGCGCAACGCCGCGTTCAAGGACCGGCTGAGCTGGGTGTCGCGGGACGAGGAGTTCCACCTCCAGCCATACGAGCAGCTCGCCGGGTACTACCACGGCATCGGGCACGACGACCTCGCGCGCAAGGTCCAGCTCGCCAAGCTGCGCGCGCGCCGCCGCGGGCTCCACCCGGTGGCCAGGGCGTGGAACTACTTCCTGGACTGGACGGTCGGGTTCGGCTACCGGCCGTGGCTCGCGTTCGCCTGGTTCGCCGCACTGCTCGCCCTCGGGACGACCGTGTTCTCGATCGAGCACCCCCGGCCGGTGAAGCCGCGCGACGAGCTGCCCGACTTCCACTCGCTGATCTACACGCTGGACCTGCTGATCCCGCTCGACACGTTCGGGCAGCAGCTGTCGTACGACGCGGTGGCCTGGTCCCGGTGGGTCGCCTACGGGCTGGTCACGACGGGTTGGGTGCTGGCCACCGCGCTGATCGCCGGGGTGACCCGGGTGCTGCGCCCCAACTAGCCGCACCGCCACCGGCCGCGGACCGTTCGGCCATGCCGGGGCGGGCCGCCGAACCAACTCCCCGCCCCGGGCGTCCACCCGGACAGGGACCGACGAGAATGGGACTCCATGGGCACGTATCTGATCACGGGGGCGACGGGCGGCATCGGGACGGCGGTCGCCGAGCTGCTCCGCGAGCGCGGGCACGACCTGATCCTCACCGGCCGCTCCCCCGAGCGCCTCGGCGCGCTCGCCAGGACGCTGGGGACCGGGGCGCACGCCGCGACCCAGGTCATCAACCCCGGCGCGGTCGCCGCGCCGCCGCGCGCCGGGACCGTCACGACCGTCCCGCTGGACCTGACGGAGCCGCGCCGCATCGAGGCGTCCCTCGCGGTGACCGGGCTGCCGCCGCGGCTGGACGGCGTCGTCCACGCGGCGGGCATGGTGCACCTGTCGCCGGTCGCCGAGCTGGAGGCCGACGAATGGATGGAGCACCTGTCGGTGAACCTGGTGTCGGCGGCGGAGCTGACCCGGCTGCTGCTGCCCGCGCTGCGCGCCGCCGAGGGGCACGTCGTGTTCGTGAACTCGACCGCCGGGCTGCGCGCGAACCCCGAGTGGTCGGCGTACGCGGCGAGCAAGTTCGGGCTGCGCGCCCTCGCCGACTCGCTGCGCGCCGAGGAGCCGAAGCTGCGCGTCACGACCGTCTACCCGGGGCGGACGGCCACGGAGATGCAGCGGCGGGTGCGCGCCCAGGAGGGCCAGGCCTACGCCGAGGACGACTTCGCGGCGCCGGGCACCGTCGCCCGCGTCCTCGTGGCGGCCCTGGAGACGCCGCGCGACGCGGTCGTCTCCGACGTCACCGTCCGGCCGAACTGACCGCGCTCGGGGCGCTCATTCCGGCCAGGGGCTGTCGAGGATCATCCGGACGAAGTCGGCGCGCTCGAAGCCGTCCATGTAGTGCTCGAGGACGTCGGCGTTCATGTTGCCGAAGGTCGTCTCGGGGCGGTGGACGTTGCCGTCGGTGAACGCCCGCAGGATGCGGTTCTTGAAGTCCGGGCGCGGGTGCGCGCTCGTCACGGCGCCCCGCTGCTCGTCGGTCAGGTCGTCGTAGCCGCGCCCCAGCACGTCGGTCTCCACGCCCGCGTTGACCAGGGCGATCACGGGGTCGAGGAACTCGGGAACGCCGGGCGTGGTGTGCAGGGCGATGCCGAGCCACACGGTGCGGGCCTCGGCCTCGCCGTAGCCGCGCTCCAGGAGGAAGTCGCGCGCGGCCTGGGCGCCGTCGACCTCGAACCGCAGGTGGGAGTCCCGGTAGCCGGGGGTCAGGCCGAGGTCGTGGAACATGGCCGCCGTGTAGAGCAGCTCCATGTCGGGCTCCAGCCCCCTGACCCGGCCCTGGAGCGCGCCGAAGAGGAACACGCGCCGCGAGTGGTGGTAGAGCAGGTCGTCCTCGGTGTCGCGGATGTACTCGGTCACGTCCCGGACGAGCGGCGTGTCGGGGACGGTGATACCTGCGATCATCTCGGCCATGGCCCCGGGGTACCCGCGTCACCGCAGGTCACGCGCCCGGCGCAGGGCACGACCGCGGGGCTCAGCTCCGGCGCAGGAACCAGGACGCCAGCACGCCGCCGAGCAGGCCGAACAGGTGGCCCTGCCAGGAGATGCCGGGGTCGCCGGGGACGACACCGAAGATCATCGTCCCGTAGACGGCGACGACGGCGACCGCGATGCCGATGTCGACCAGCCGCCGCTCGAAGATCCCGCGCCCGACCAGGTACCCGAAGAACCCGAAGATCAGGATGCTGGACCCGAGCGTGTTGGCCGAGCTGAGGAACCACACCCCGAGCCCGCCGACCACGATGATGATCAGGCTGGCGGCGAGGAACTTGGCGATGCCGCGCGCCGCCGCGATGAACCCGAGGACGACGAACGGCAGCGTGTTGGCCATCAGGTGGCCGAAGCCCGCGTGCATGAACGGGGCGGTGAAGATGTCCGGGAGGTCGTTGACGTCGCGCGGCTGGATCCCGAACCGGTCGAGCCACCCGTCGGTCGTGTAGTCGAACGCTTCCAGCACCCACATCACGGCGGTCACCGAGATGATCAGGACGAGCGACGACAGCGCGCGGAACCCGTGCTTCGCCAGCTCCTCGGAACGCTGCCGGTCGGGGGTATAGCTCATGTCTGCCACCGTATGTCTGAGGCACCTGTCTGAGGCACCGTGTGCCTGGACGTCCCTGAACCGTCAACGACCGGGACGCGGCGAAGGTGCCATCGGGCCTTTCCGGCATAGTGGTCGGATGCGCGCTGCGATCTGCGAGGAACTCGGCTCGGTCGTCGTCACGGAGACCGCCTCCCCCGCCCCCGGGCCCGGTCAGGTCCTCGTCACCGTGGAGGCGGCGGGGGTCAACTACGTGGACGCCCTCTTCGTGCAGGGCCGGTACCAGATCAAGCCGCCGCTGCCGTTCACGCCGGGCAGCGAGGTGGCGGGGACGCTGCCGTCCGGGGAGCGCGTCCTCGCGATGTGCGGGCTCGGCGGCTTCGCGACCGAGGTGGCGGTCCCGGCGGCGTCGGCCGTCCCGATCCCGGACGAGCTGGACTTCCCCCGCGCCGCGACGTTCACCCAGAGCTACTGCACGGCCCTGTTCGCCCTCCGCGACCGCGCCGCCCTGCGACCGGGCGAGTCGGTGCTCGTGCTGGGCGCCGGCGGCGGCGTGGGCCTGGCCGCGGTGCAGATCGCGAAGGCCATGGGCGCCCGCGTCCTCGCGGCGGCGTCGACGGAGGCCAAGCGGGAGGCGGCCCGCGAGGCCGGCGCGGACGAGACCATCGGCACCGATGACATCAAGACGGCCGCCCGCGCGTGGTCGGACGGCGGTGTGGACGTGGTCTACGACCCGGTCGGCGGCCCTCTCGCCGACCCCGCCCTGCGCTCCCTGCGCGAGCGGGGCCGCTACGCCGTGATCGGGTTCGCGTCCGGGGACATCCCGTCCCTCCCGCTGAACCAGGTGCTGCTGCGCAACCGCGCGATCGTCGGCGTCGACTGGGGTGCCTGGTCGATGGCGAACCCCGGGCCGCAGCGCGCCCTCCTCGACGAACTCCTCGCCATGGTCGCGAAGGGCGATCTCACCCCGGTGCCTCCCCGCACGGCACCGCTCGCGTCCGCGGCGGACGTCCTGGACGACCTGCTGAACCGCCGCGTCGTGGGCAAGGTGGCCCTGCTCCCCTAACGGCCCTGATCCCCTAGCGGGCCCTGCTCCCCTAACGGGCCCTGATCCCCTTGCGGGCGGGTCAGGCGGCGGAGGCGTGCTCCGACTCGGAGGCGTCGCCGCGCACCACGATGACGGGCAGCGGGCGGCGCGCCGGGGCGTCGGCCGTCCGGCGGAGGTAGCGCCGCTCCTCCGGGGTCGTCCCGCCCCAGATGCCGTCGGGTTCACCGACCTTCAGCGCCCACGCGAGGCACTCGGCCTTCACGGGGCAGTTCGCGCAGATCGCCTTGGCGGCGTCCTCCTGCGCCTGGAGCACCGGCGCCGAGTAGCCGATCGGGAAGAAGAGGTCCGGATCGGCACCGCGGCAGATGGCGTGGTCGGTCCAGTGCTCCTCGTTCTCGTTGTTCTCGTTGATGTGCATTGGCTTCTCCCTGCGCCGCGACGAGACCACCGTGCGGGGTTCTCCTCGGCCGGGGTGGTCTCCACTCAACGTAGTACTACGACACGTAGTACTACAAGACATGCGTGAACGTTGCAACTTAGCGCCCGGATAACCTGTGGGGTGTGCAGCGTGATCAAGAAGTGACCTTCCGCGAGGCGACCGCGGCCGATCTCCCCCAGATCGTCCGGCTTCTCGCCGACGATCCCCTGGGATCGACCCGTGAAACACTGGGCGAGGAGATCCCGGAGGCCTACTTCTCCGCCTTCGCCGCGATCGAGAAGGACCCGAACAACACGGTGATCGTGGCGGAGGTCGCGGGCGAGCTCGCCGGCACCCTCCAGCTCACCTTCATCCCCGGCCTCACCTACACCGGCGGCGAGCGCGCCCAGATCGAGGGCGTCCGGGTGGCCGCCGAGCAGCGCGGCCGCGGCGTCGGCCAGCTCATGATCGACCACGCCATCGAGCGCGCCCGCGCCCGCGGCTGCCGCGTCGTCCAGCTCACCACCGACCGCCAGCGCCCGGACGCGATCCGCTTCTACCAGAAGATCGGCTTCCGCCCGTCCCACATGGGCATGAAGTACCACCTCACCTAGCCGCCCACCGCGCTAAGAAGCGACGAGCGCGCCGACCACGCTGCGGAACCATCCGCCACGGCCGCGCCGAACATGCCGCGCCGCCCGCCGCTCGCCCCCCGCACGGCGCGAGTGGACGGGCGCACGCGGCTGCGGGACGGTCATGCTCGATATCGGCGGACTCGAAGGCCGCACATTTCGCCGCGCGGGCAGGACAGCGGCCGCCGATTCCTCCAGCGAACGGGCCAGGACGGCTGGATCGGCCGCTTCAAGCAGCCGGTCATGGCCCGCCCGATCACGCACGACGGCCCACCATCGCCCGGTGAACTCGCCCCGCCAGACCGGCACTCCGGGAAACCGGCGCGCCAACTCGGCCGCGACACGCTCGGGATCGAGTTCGGCCGCCGCCCACGGGCCCGTCACGATCGCTCCCCCAGGTGCCCGAGGATGGCCACGACCGCGTCCGCGACCCGGCCGGTAGGCGCGATCGGCTCGCCGCTGGACGTCCAGAACGGCACGTTGCCGAAGTCCTCGGCCCTCGCGCGGCAGGTGAAGAGGTCGGATGCCAGCGGGTCGCCGGGGATCGATCGATTCGCCATGGCCAGTGCTCCGTTCCTGGTCATGCCCCGGACGACCCGGTGTTGGCGCACCGGCCCGAGGCCGCCTCGTGTGTCAGGTAGTTCTTTGCGACCGTGCACCGCCATGGCCGCCCGCCGCGCTCGGCGGAGAGCGCCGCCTGATGTCGGGTCGCGCCCTGCCGTCAGCGCTGTCGGGTCACCGCCCGTATGCGCTCGGCGAGGCCCTCCGGGGTGTCGGCGTCAGCGGACGCCTGCTCGTTCAACTCCTCACGTACGAGCGGCCCGCGAGTCGCCCACCACCGGCCTCGATCGGTCACGATGATCGACCAGCCGGGGAACTCGTTGCGCAGTTCGGCTTTGACCCGCTCGACGTCGTCCGTGGTCGTATTCACTGTTGGCACTTCCTGTTGCGATGCTGAAGACGTTCCGGTCACCATCAGTGAACGTGTGGCAACAGTCACGCATCTAGGGGGAGACTGGGGAGGGAGGGGGAGGCGATGCTTCTCCCCCCGACGAAATCGGTGTGAGGTGCTCCGCAACATGTCCACCGCGAAAAAGGCCATCGGGGCACGGCTGCGCGCGCTTCGCGAGGAGCCCCGCCGGGCCGACGGGCGTCCACGCTGGTCTCGTGAGAAGTGGGCCATGAGGCTGCGTGCCGCCGCCGACGACCCGAGCGCTCTACCCGGTGTCTCCAGCCTCGCCGACATGGTCAAGCAATGGGAGACCGGCAGGCATCTCCCCGGCCCGGTGTACCGCCCGCTGTACGCCCGGCTGACGGGCGTCGACGAGACCGAGCTCTTCGCGGACGAACCGGCAACGTCAACGGCCATCGACAGTCGCGACGCGCCGGAGACGGGAATCGCGGCCGAAGCCGTCACCGTCAGGTCTGGTATCGGTCACCATGGGCCTGTGGCGCCTGAACTCGTCGGCTACTTCCGCCAGCAGCTACCCGGCCATTACGGCGCGGACATGTGGCTCGGCCCGCATATGCTCATCCCCACCGTGGGCGCGCAGACCCGCCTGATTCAGGAACTGGTCCAGACGGCCGCCGCCCCCGTCCGACGCGGCCTCCTCGAAATGGGCGTCGCCTATGCCGCGCTACTCGGGTGGCTGTATCAGGACGCCGCAGATCTGCCCCATTCAGCACATTGGCGCGCGGTCGCTCTCGACATGGCGCACCGGCACGGCGATCCCGACCTCATCGGCTACGCCTTGGCCAACAAGGCCATGCATGCAGTCGATCTGGGCGATGGCACGGCGATCGTCGACTACGCACAGGCCGCGCTCGCCGACGAGCGGCGCCTTTCGCCCAAGGTTCGTCTCCTCGCCCTCGTCCACCTCGCTCATGGATACGGCTTCACACGCGACCGCGCGGCCCTCGACCACGCGCTCGACCGCGCCGAGGCCCTCATCGACCTGGTCGATGAAGAACAACCATGGGGCAATGCGTGCCGACGCACTCCGCACTACATGGCCATTCAGCGCGCCACCGCGTACGGGCGCTCGGGCGACCACGAGGACGCCGCTCACCTCTGGGATGAGATCCTCGGTGACCAGCCCGGGAATTACCGCCGTGACCATGGCGTATTCCGGGCACGGCAGGCTGCCGCGCTTGCCGCGGGCCGTTCAGCGGAGCCCGAGAGGGTCGTGCGAATCGCGGCCGGGGCCGCGGCGGCGTGCACCGAAACGGGATCGGAACGGCTCCGCGGTGAACTGGCGGCGCTGCCCGCGCGGGCATCAGCGTGGACGCATAGCCCGCATGGCCGCGAACTGGCTGAGATCATCGCGTCCGTCGCCTGACCACGGAGGTAGCCGTGTCCATCCCCGAACCTCTGACGGACGAGCAGATCGCCGAGCGTCTGGCGGATTTGCCCGGTTGGGAACGCGATGGTGACGCGATAACGCGGACGTTCAAGCACTCGTACCACGAGACCGTGCACCTGGCGATGTACGTCGCGGCGAAGGCCCGCGAGGTCGGGCACCACCCGGACATCCACATCACCTGGCAGCGCATCCGGTTCCGCATCACCACGCACGACGCCGGCCACCGGATCACCGAACGGGATGTCGAACTGGCCCGCCACATCGACGCGATCGCGGCCGGACATGGCGCCGAGCCCGTCTGAACCGTGACCGTCCATCCATGCGAGCGGTGGTCGTCAGGCGCCGGGGAGGGAGAGGTGGCGGGGGTTGGCGACTGTGAGTTTGTCCACTATCGAGTCGCGCACCGCCTGGGTCACCTTGTCCATGCGGGCGTCGAGGGTGCCTTCCCGGATGGCCTTGGCCAGGTCCGCGTCCGATTCGCAGTCGAGGTTGCTGAGGCGCTTCTCATGAGCCTCTTTGTGGGCCTCGCCCAGGAGCAGTTCCCTGCGGGCTATCGTCAGGGCCGCGACGGCTACGCGGGCATGGAAGCGTAGGCGGTCGTCAGGCTGCTCCGCCTGGAGGAGGAACGCGCCCACCGCGTCGATCAGGGCTTGCGCGTCGGGACGGTCGTGCGGGGGCGTACCGGTGCTCTGCGCCGTCTCCAGGGGGTCTTGGACGGTCGTGGGTTCGGTCAGGCCCAAGGCCAGGAACAGGTCGTGTTCCTGCTCACAGACCTTGCGCCCAAGGACGGCGTACTCGATGGACGAGTCGGAGCCCGACAGGTAGCGCTCGGCCTGGTGGCGGCACAGGATCAGCCAGCGGAGCGTGCCGTAGACCTCCCACCAGTGGAGCTCCTCAGGGGTGGGCGGGGTACCGCCTGCCTCGGCGTAGCCGGCGAGGAGGTCCTCGCGGGAGCCGAAGCCGCCCACGGGGTGCGGGGAGGCGAAGCGCCACGCCTTCGTGCAGAGCCAGCCGAGGTCTTCGACCGGGTCGCCGAGGTGGGTCAGCTCCCAGTCCAGGACGCCGCGCACCCCGGTCTCGTCGATCATCAGGTTGCCGTTGCGGAAGTCGCCGTGGACGACCGCGCGGCGGCCCGAGGCGGGCGGGCGGTGGTCGTCCAGCCAGCGCAGCGCCAGCTCGACGGCAGGGCGCGCCTCGAAGTTCGCGTAGTACTCGGTGAGGGCGTCGAGGGGGTCGAGGTCGGGGAGGTCCGGGACCGGGGCCATCGTGTGCAGGCGGGCCAGGATCGCGCCCAGTTCGCGGGCCAGGGCGGGACGGACGGCCGCGAAGCGCTCGTCGCGCAGCAGGCGGCGCGGGATCGTCTCGCCGGGCAGCCGCTCCATGATCAGGAAGGGGGCGCCGGCCAGGTCGTCGCCGTGGTCGGCGAGGGCCGGGACGGGGACGCCCGCCTCGGCGGCGGAGGCCAGCAGGGCCGCCTCTCGGGCCATCGCGGTCGGGTCGGGGGAGCCGGGCGGGTCGCGGCGCAGGATCAGCTCCCTGCCGCCGGCGTCGAACGCCCAGGTCTCGCGGCTCGCGCCGCCGGAGAGCCGGCGCAGGCCGGTGATCTGCGCGCCGAGCCGGGCCGCCAGCGCGGCCTCCACGGCGGTCATGCGCGGGCCGCGCGCTGGGCGGCGGCGAGGTCGCGCAGCGGGTCGCTGCCCCGGGTGTCGGCGTACTCCTCGATGCGGGTGATCCGCCCCTGCGAGACGGTCGCGAACAGGCACGCGGCCATCTCGACGGGCGTCCCGTTCGGGAGGGTCCCGCGCAGGACGTGCCGCTGGACGTAGCCGTCCGGGAGGGGGTCGCGGCGGATCTCCTCGTAGCGGAAGCCGGACAGGTTGCGCGAGAGCCAGCGCAGCGTGCGGAGGTTGTCGTCGACGCTCTGCTCGGAGCCGCCGCCGGGGCCGGGCCCGTTGTGCCAGATCCGCGCGTCCGGCGCGTAGAGGGCGCGGAGCGTGTCGACGTCTCCCGAGGTGATGGCGGTCATGAAGCGGTCGGCGAGTTCCACGGGTCTCCTTCGTCAGGACGGCAGGCCGAGGGCTCGTACGGTGAGCGTGTCCAGGGTGTCCAGGAGCCGCTCGGTGCCCGGGGGGTCGTTGCCCTGGACGAGCGACAGGTACAGCGAGTGGTCCACCATCGCGGCGAGGGCGCGGGCCGCGGTCTCGGGGTCGAGGTCGGACGGGACGAGCCCCTCGCGCTGCCACCGCGCGATCGCCCGCGCCGAGCGCTCGGCGGACGCGGCCCGGTGCTTGCGCCGCAGCTCCTGGAACTCGGCGTTGAACGTCGAGACCTGCTCGATGATCGCCATCATCTTCGCGTTGCGCAGGTACGCCTCGTAGTAGGCGCGGTTGGCGCGGCGGATGCGGGCGGTCGGCGTCGGGCCGCTCAGCGGGACGAGCGCGTGGTCGGTCATGTCGGCGAACAGCCGGTCGGCGACCTCCAGGAACACCGCTTCCTTCGACGGGAAGTAGGTGTAGAAGGACCCGTAGGCGACCCGGGCGTGCCGGGTGATGTGCGCGACGCGGGTCTCCAGGAAGCCGCGCTCCTCGAACACCTCGCGGGCGGCCGCGAGCAGGCGCTCCCTGGTCCGGGCGCCGCGCTCGGTGAGCGGCTGGCCGCCGGGTTCGTCCCCGCTCCGCATGGCCGTCGTTCCTTTCTCCGGGCCTTGACAACCCGATGCTCGCAGGAACAGTATCCGAGCATCGAGCAACTTGATATGACTGTCAAGTCAACTTTCACCGAGTCACTGGGGAGGCGCGATGGCGGGCCGGGCATGCTGATCAACGACATCGTCGAGTACGCGGCGCGCAAGCACCCCGGGCGCGCGGCGGTCCTGTTCGAGGACGAGACGGTCACCTTCGCCGAGCTGCGCGACCGGGTGCGGCGCACCGCCAACGCCCTGCTCGCGGTCGCGGAGCCGGGCGACCGGGTGGCGGTGCTGTCGGGGAACCGGCCGGAGTACTTCGACCTGTACTACGGCGTCCCCGGCGCCGGGATGGCGCTGACCTTCCTCAACCACCGGCTGCACCCGTCCGAGATCGCGGGGCTCGTCGACCACGCGCAGGCGTCCGTGCTCATCGTGAGCGGCGAGTACGCCGAGGCGATGGAGCGGCTCCGCGACGCGATGCCGACCGTGAAGACCGTCCTGAACCTTGACGACGGCTACGGCGACCTGGTCGGGAAGGCGCCCGCGACCGAACCGCCGCGCCCGGACGAGGACTCCGTCGCCTGGCTCGTCTACACCAGCGGCACGACCGGCCGGCCCAAGGGCGTCATGCTCAGCCACCGCAACCTGGTCACCGGGGTGATCAGCTCGGTCGCGCACTGGGACATCCCGGACGCCACGCGCTTCCTGTTCTGCTTCCCGCTCTGCCACGTCGGCGGCTACACGGCCGTCGTCTACCACATGCGCGGCGCGACGGTCGGGCTCGTCCGGTCCTACGACAACGACACGTTCCTGCGGCTGGTCGCCGAATGGCGGATCACGCAGACCGGGCTGGCGCCGACGATGATCGCGTTCCTGCTGGGGCATCCCGGCATCGAGGACCGCGACCTCGGCACGCTGGAGGCCATCGGGTACGGCGCGTCCGCCATCCCCGCCGAGGTGCTGCGCCGCGGGATGGACGTCCTCGGCTGCGACTTCTACCAGGGCATGGGGATGAGCGAACTCGGCGGCAACATCCTGCACTTCGGGATCGCCGAGCACCGCCGCGCCGCCGCCGGGGAGACGCACCTGCTCGCCGCCGCCGGCCGCGTCATGGACCTCGCCGACGTCCGGATCGTGGACGAGGACTTCCGCGACGTCCCCGAGGGCGAGCCCGGCGAGATGGTCGTGCGCGGCGACCAGGTGATGCTCGGCTACTGGCGCGAGCCGGAACTGACCGCCGAGGCGTTCAGGGACGGGTGGTTCCGCACCGGCGACGTCGTCCGGCGGGACGCCGAGGGCATGGTCTACATCGTCGACCGGATCAAGGACATGATCATCACGGGCGGGGAGAACGTGGCGTCCCGCGAGGTCGAGCAGGTCCTCTACCGGCACCCGGCGATCGCGGACGCGGCCGTGTTCGGCGTCCCCGACCCGCGCTGGGGCGAGTCGGTCTGCGCCGCCGTCGTGGCGCGCGAGGAGATCGGCGCGGACGAGGTGATCGCGTTCGCCCGCGAGCACCTCGGCGGCTACAAGGTCCCGCGCCGCGTCGAGTTCGTCGGCGAGCTCCCCCGGAACGTCGCGGGCAAGGTCCTGAAGCGCGAACTGCGCACCCGATTCAAGGAAGTTCAGCGAACCGAGGAGGTCTCGTGAGCCGGAAAGGCCCCGTGAACACCGAGTTCGAGCTCGGCGGCATCAACCACCTGGCGCTGGTGTGCTCCGACATGAAGCGCACCATCGACTTCTACTCCGGCGTCCTCGGGATGCCGCTCATCAAGACGCTCGACCTGCCCGCCGGAATGGGCCAGCACTTCTTCTTCGACTGCGGCGGCGGCGACTGCGTCGCGTTCTTCTGGTTCCCGAACTCGCCGGACGGCGTCCCCGGGATCTCCGCGCCCGCCGGGCGCCCCGAGCAGGGCGAGCTGCTCAGCGCCGTCGGGTCGATGAACCACGTCGCGTTCCACGTCCCGCCGGAGAAGTTCGAGGAGTACCGCAAGCGCCTCAAGGAGAAGGGCGTCACGGTCAGCCCGATCCTCAACCACGACGACAGCCCGATGGGCATCTCCCGCGACGTGAACGAGGGAGTGTTCGTCCGCTCCTTCTACTTCCAGGACCCCGACGGGATCCTGCTCGAATTCGCCTGCTGGACGCGCGAGTTCGACGAGTCCGACGTCTCCCACGAGCCCAAGACCGCCGCCGACCGCACCGTTTCGGCCGACCGCACCGTTTCGAAGGACAAGCATGCCGCGACTGCGTGAAGTCCCCCGCGCCGAAGTCACCGACGAGCGCATCCTCTTCTTCTACGACCACCTGTTCGCGCCCGACCGCGACCCGGCCGTCGACCACGGCACCGCCACCGGCTCCCCCGGCGACTGGTGGACGGTGTTCGCCCAGTCCCCCGACGTGTTCCGGCACGCCGTCCGGGGCTTCGCGCTGTACCGCAACGCCGACCTCGACCCCGTGCTGCGGGAGCTGGGCCAGTGCCGGGCGGGCTGGGCGCGCGGCAGCCAGTTCGTGTTCTCCCAGCACTGCAAGCAGATGCGGGCGCTCGGCATGCCCGAGGAGAAGATCGAGTCCATCCCGCACTGGCAGACGGCCGACTGCTACTCGCCGCTGGAGCGGGCCGTCCTCGCCTACACCGACTGCCTCGTCCTGGACGGCGGCCGGACGCCCGACGCGGTCTTCGACATCCTGAAGGAGCACCTCTCCGACAAGGAGATCCTCCAGCTCACCTACATCACGTGCATGTACGAGATGCACGCGACGATGTCCCGCGCGCTGCGCCTGGAGTTCGACGACCGCCCCGAGCCGATCGTGGAGGTCGCGGCGCCCGAGGGCTACGGCGACCGCGACATCTCCGCCGACCTGACCGGGGCGGGCTGATGCTGTTCCCCGTGCCGGAGCGGGTCCGCGGCGTCCGCGACGCCGTGCACGCCTTCATGACCGAGCGCGTCGAACCGGCCGAGCCCGCCCTCAACGGCGGCGACCGCGACGCGCTCCGCAAGCTGCAGCAGGAGGCCAAGGCCGAGGGCCTGTGGGCGCTCGGCCACCCCGCCGAGCTGGGCGGCGGCGGCCTGCCCTTCCTCGACTACGTCTACGTCAACGAGGTGCAGGGACGCAGCGAGTGGGGGCAACTCGCCCTCGGCACGTTCACCCTCCAGGACTCGCTGATGCTGCACAAGTACGCGAGCCCCCGCTGGCGCGAGCGGTACCTCGCCCCGCTCGTCGCCGGCGAGGTCTCGCCGAGCTTCGCGATGACCGAGCCGGACATCGCCAGCTCCGACCCGACGCAGCTGCGGACGACGGCCGTGCTGGACGGCGACCACTGGGTCATCAGCGGCCGGAAGTGGTTCACGACGGGCGCGGCCCAGGCCGCCTACACGACGGTCATGTGCCGCACCGAGCCCGAGGGGACGGCCCCGCACCGCTCCTTCAGCATGATCGTCGTACCGACGGACACGCCGGGGTACCGGATCGTCCGGGAGACGCCCGTGCTCGGCATCAACGGCGGGCACTACGAGGTCGCCTACGAGGACGTGCGCGTCCCCGCCGACAACCTCCTCGGCCCGCGCGGGCACGGGTTCGTCATCGCCCAGGACCGCCTCGGCCCCGGCCGCATCTTCCACTGCATGCGGTGGCTCGGCCAGGCCCAGCGCGCGTTCGAGCTGATGTGCGCCCGCCTCGGCAGCCGCGTCGCGTTCGGCGAGCCGCTGGCGGCGAAGCAGCTGATGCAGCAGCACGTCTTCGACTCCTACACCGAGATCCAGTCCGCGCGCCTGCTCACCCTCCAGGCGGCCGAGCAGATCGACGCGGGCAGCCAGGCGCGCGTCGAGATCGGCGCGATCAAGGTGGTCGGGGCCCGGATGCTGCACAACGTCATCGACCGCGCCGTCCAGGTGCACGGCGCCGCCGGGCTCACCGACGACACGCCGCTGTCCCGGATGTACCGGCACGCCCGGGAGGCCCGGATCTACGACGGCCCGGACGAGGTCCACGTCCAGAGCACCGCCCGCCGCATCCTGCGGCAGTTCGGATGAGCCTCGGCCGCCGGACGCCGCTCAGCCGCCGGACGCCGCTCAGCCGCCGGACGCCGCTCAGCCGGACGCCGCTCAGCCGCCGGTCGCTGCTCGGCCGGCTCGGCGCGGCGGCGGTGCTCGGCGCGTCCGGCGGCGTCCTCGGCGCGTCCGGCACCGCGGCCGCCGCCGGACGGCCGCGTCCGCGAAAGGGGAGGAAAATGAAGATCACTAAGCTGGCCGAAGGGCTGCTGTTCCCGGAGGGCCCGACCGTCCTGCCGGACGGGGACGTCCTCGTCGTCGAGCTGCACCGGGGCACGCTGACCCGCGTGAAGCCGGACGGCACCACGTCCGTCGCCGCGGAGACCGGCGGCGGCCCGAACGGTTCGGCGCTCGGCCCGGACGGGCGCGTCTACGTCGCCAACTGCGGCGGCCTCAACCGCTTCGAGGTCGGCGGCTACGTGTTCGCGGGCGGCATCCCCGACGACTACGAGAGCGGCAGCATCCAGGCCGTCGACCTGTCCGACGGCTCCGTCGAGACCCTCTACAGCGACGGGCTCCGCGGCCCCAACGACCTCGTGGTGGACGCCCACGGCGGCATCTACTTCACCGACTACGGCAAGAGCGACGGCGTCACCGGCGACAAGGGCCGCCTCTTCTACGCCAAGGCGGACGGCTCGTCCATCGAGATGATCGCCGCCGGGATGGAGGGCCCGAACGGCATCGGCCTCTCCCCGGACGGCACCCGCCTGTACGTCAGCGAGACCTACACGGCGCGCGTCTGGTGGTGGGAGGTCACCGGCCCCGGCGAGATCAAGGGCGGGCGGTCGCTCGGCGGGTCCGGCGGCGGCAACTTCCTCTACACCGCGCCCGACTACACCAACTTCGACTCGCTCGGCGTGGACGGCCACGGCAACGTCTGCGTCGCGTCCATGGTGCACGCGGGCATCTCGATCATCAGCCCGGACGGCGACCTCGTCCGCTTCGTCGACATCGACGTGGACGGCGACCCCGGCATCACCAACATCACCTGGGGCGGCGACGACATGCGCACCGCCTACGTGACCGCCTCCAGCACCGGCCGGCTCCTGAAGATCGAGAACTGGCCGTTCCCCGGCCTGGTGCTCAACCACGCGTGAGGCCCGGCCGCACCGCGGCGCCCCCGCCCGCCGGACGCCCCGCCGGACGCCCCTCCGGACGCTCCTCCGGAGGCCCGTTCGGAGGCCCGTTCGCGGGCCCCTTCACGGGCCCCGGCGGGCGGGGGAATCGGACGCTCATGGCAGTTTCTTGGAATATGCGGGCGCCGCGTTTTTCCGGTGGGCGGAGTTTCCCGGGGTGACTGCTGGGAAATCTGCCTTCTAGAGGGAACGGAGGCGATTGGCATGGAGGTCGTTCTCGAAATGACCCTGCCGAGGAACGCCGAGAGCGCTCCGCTGGTGCGGCACACGCTCGACGCCTCCCTCCGCGGCCTCGGAGTGGCCTCCGAGGTCCGTGCCGACATCGCGCTGGCCCTCGGGGAGGCGTGCGCGAACGTCATACAACACGCCGCGTCCGGAATGGAGTACGAGGTCCGGGCGCGGATGGACGGTTCACGCTGCGTCGTGGAAGTCATCGACGGGGGCACGGGTGCGGGGGAAGGCGACGGGAGCGTCATAGAAACGGAATGGGGGGAGCCCGCCGAGGCGGCGCCGCTGGCCGAGCACGGCCGGGGGCTGCAATTGATCCGGGCGTGCACGGAGGAGTTCCGCATCGCCGGCCGCATGCCGCGCGGCGGCGCGGTCGTGCATTTCGAGAAGTCGCTGGTCATCGGCTGACCGGCCGGTGGGACGGGTGACCGGCCCGGCAGGGCGCCCCGCCGGGCCGGTCACCTCGCGCAGGCGTGCCGCCGTCAGCCGGTGACGGGGATGTCGTGCTCGACGGGCTTCGGCGCGGGCGCCTCGGCCGGGCGCTCCGGAGCGCGGCCGCAGGTGGCGGACGCGACGCGCAGCGTGCCCTTGTCGCCGGGCAGCGCCAGCTCGATCGCGGTGACGGCGAGCCGGCCGTCCGCGGTCCGCTGCTGCTTGTTGAGGATCAGCGCCGTGCGGCCGACGCCGTCCACGTCGACCGGGACGGTGGTGTTCGGCGGCGGCGAGACGTCCAGCCGCTTGCCCGCGAGGACGGCGCGCGCGAGGTGCGCGGAGCCGCGCCCGTCGACGCACTTGGCCGACACGGCCTTCGCGAGCAGGTCCGCGGACGGGACGGCGAGCCGCGCGACGGTCGAGCGGGCGCGCGCGGGCGCCGCGCTGACGTCCAGCGCGGCGGCGTCGGCCAGGTCGGTGTGGTTCTCGTGCAGCAGCCGTTTGCTGACCTCCTCGGTGGTGGACGCGACGGCCGGCACCGGCGGGACCTTGACCGGACCGGTGAGTTCAAGCCCGTACGCGGACCCCTCGCCCGCGGGGGCGGCGGCGGTGGCGGCCTGCGCCGGGACGGCCGCGAGCCCGCCGGCGAGCAGGCCGACGGCGAGGCAGCTGACGACATGGCGGTGACGCATGGGTGTGCTCCGATTCTGGAAGTTCTGGAAGGTTCTGGTTGAGGTTGGTCGGGTGCGGCCCGGTCGGGGCGGCTCCGGTCAGGACGGCCCTGGTCAGGACGGCCCTGGTCAGGGCGGCCTTACGGCTTTGGTCAGGCGGTGATGAGCACCGGCGTGCCGAGCGGCACGCGGGACAGCGCCTTCAGCGCGTCCGCCGGCACCCGGACGCAGCCGTGGGTGACGGCCTTGCCGAACACGGAGGCGTCGGGCCAGCCGTGCAGCGCGACGGTGCCGGGCCCGCCGCCGAAGGTGTCCAGGGTCGCCGAGTGGGTGCCGAGCGGCAGGACGAGCGGGCTCGGCGACTTCTTCGCCGGCAGGACCGAGGCCATGATGAACGTCCGGCCGACCGGCGTCGGCGTCCTCGGGCCGCCGACCGCGACCGACCACCGGCCCGCCCGGCGTCCGGACTTCAGCAGCGTGAGCCGCCGCTCGGCGACCTCGACCCGAACGGTGTAGGGCGTGCGCGCGGTGCGCAGCCCGGTGCCCGCGACCCATCCGGTCGCCCGGTTGGGCCGGCTCGGCAGCAGCACGCGCCGCCAGTCGCCGGAGGTCTCCACCACGGGCACCCAGGTGGGGCCGCCCAGCTCGGTGGCGGGCAGGACGGCGACGCGGCGCCCGCCGGGCCGGTCGAACACCGGGACGGGCCGGGTCGGGTGCGCGACGGTGCCGTCGGTCGCGCCCTGGGGCTCCGCGTCCCGCGGCGCCCCGTGGACGGTGGTGAACGTCGTCGCCTCGGGGACCTCGCCCGCGCCCGTGCCGGCGCTCGGGCCGGAACTCGGGCCGCTCGGCCCGGCGCCCCGCTCGCCGGCGGACGCCGTGCGGTGCTGGGCCGCGCCGCCGCAGCCGCCGAGCACCAGCGCGGCGGCTGCCGCGCAGAGCAGCCCGGCGGCGTGACGGGAGTACCGCGGAGCGTGAGTGGTCGCCATGGGCCGGGATATTAGTGGGGCCGGAGGCGGCCGTAGCGACAATGGCGAAAAAGAACGGCGAGGCGCTATTGCAATTGACAATAAGCGCCGATTTTGTGGGTGTGTTGCGGAGGGTTGCGACGTACTCGAATAAAGCGGACGGGTCAGGCGGGCAGTGCAATCAGGGGAGCAGGCGATCAGGCGAGCATGGAGAGCGAGTCGCCGTCGCCGTCCCGCCGGGCCGCCGCCTCCTGGAATTCCGTGAGCCCCCACAGCAGCGCCGCGCGCGCGGAGGCCGGCATCTGGGACAGCACCCGCTTGAGCTCCGCCAGCCGCCGCTCCCGGAGCCGGCCGACCAGCTCCCTCCCGTCCGCGCTCAGCCGCACGGTGACCTCGCGGCGGTCGCGGCCGGAGTCGCGGGCCAGCAGGCCGGACGCCTCCAGCCGGTCGCACAGCCGGCTCGCCGAGGACACGAGCGCGCCCAGTTCGCCGGCCAGGCGGCTGACGTTGACCGGGCCGCGCTCCAGCACGAGCAGCGCGCGCAACTGCATGGACGGGACGGGCAGCTCCGGGTCATTGTGGGGGCGGGACCAGACGGTCATCAGGGTGGCGGCCACGTCGTCGAGGGCCGCCGCGGCGGCGGTATCCGCGGCTTCCTCACCCGGCGTTCCGACCATGCCTCCCACTGTTACATAACGGCGCCCGGGACCGCACCCGGGGCCGGGGGGCGAGGGGGCGCGGGCGGGGGGACGGGGCCCGCCGGGGGTCAGCGCGGCAGCTTCACCACCGTGACGAAGAAGTCGTCGATCCGGCGGACGACGGAGATGAACTGGTCGAAGTCGACCGGCTTGGTGACGTAGGCGTTGGCGTGCAGGCGGTAGCTGCGCAGTATGTCCTCGTCGGCCTCGGACGTGGTGAGCACGACGACGGGGATGCTCCGCAGGTTCTCGTCGGCCTTGATCTCGCTGAGCACCTCGCGGCCGTCCTTGCGCGGCAGGTTCAGGTCCAGCAGGACGAGGTCGGGGCGGGGCGCGTCCGCGTACTCGCCCTCCCGGCGCAGGAACGCCATCGCCTGCTCGCCGTCGTTGACGACGCTGAGGGCGTTGTTCACCTTGTTGTGCTCGAACGCCTCGACGGTCAGCAGGACGTCGCCCGGGTCGTCCTCCACGAGCAGGACCTCGATCGGACGGGGGCCTTCGTTCATGCGTCGTCTCCGTTGCTGATGTGCGCGTGGACCGGCAGGGTCCAGCGGAAGGTGGTGCCGGGCTCGTCGCCGCGGTCCTCGCCGTCGAGCCAGATGCGGCCGCCGTGGTACTCGACGATCTTCTTGCACAGCGCCAGGCCGATGCCGGTGCCGGTGTACTCGTCCCGCGGATGCAGTCGCTGGAAGATCAGGAAGATCCGGTCGGCGTACTTGGGCTCCACGCCGATGCCGTTGTCGGCGCAGCGGAACTCCCACTCGTCGCCGGTGCGGCGGGCGTCGATGACCACCCGGGGCGGCACGCCCTCGCGCCGGAACTTGATGGCGTTGCCGATGAGGTTCTGGAAGAGCTGGGTGAGCTGCGTGCGGTCGCCGGGCACCTGCGGCAGCTCCGCGATCTCCACCTCGGCGCCGGCCTCCTCGCGCAGCGCCGCGAGGTTGTCCAGGGCCTGCCGGGCGACCGCGCCGAGGTCGACCGACTCCTCCGGCCGCGCCATCCGCCCGACCCGGGAGAAGCTGAGCAGGTCGTTGATGAGCGCCTGCATGCGCTTGGCGCCGTCCACCGCGAACTCGATGTACTGCCGGCCGCGGTCGTCGAGCTGGTCCCCGTACCGGCGCTCCAGCATCTGGCAGAAGCTCGCGACCTTGCGCAGCGGCTCCTGGAGGTCGTGGCTCGCGACGTAGGCGAACTGCTCCAGCTCGGAGTTGGACCGGCGCAGCTCCGCGGTCTGCTCGTCGAGCTGCCGGGTCTTGTCCTCGCTGATCCGCCACTGCCGGATGATCCGGTCGCGCATCGCGTCGATGATCGCCGCCAGCTCGTTGATCTCGGCGGGCCCCGGCACGTCCAGGGGGTGCTCCAGGTCGCCCTGGGCCACGGCGCGGACGCGTCCGGTCAGGGTCGACACCGGGAGCAGCACGGTGCGGCGCAGCAGCAGGGCGAGCGCCAGCGCGGCGACGACGACCACGACGAGCGCGGCGAGCGTCGAATACTGGGCCGTGCTCGCCCGGGACCGCAGCCGCTCGGCGGCGCGGTCGTGCAGCTCGGTGAGGCCGACCTGCAGCGGGGTCATGTCGCCGCGCGCCTGGTTGAGCAGCCGGCGCGCCTCGCGGCTCGCGTCGGGGTCGATGCCCTGCCCGCCGGGCCCGGCCGCGATCCCGTCGGCGAAGGCGGCGCGCCACGCCGAGGAATCGGCGAGGGCCCGGTCCAGGAGGCGTTCGACGTCCCGGCTGTCCGGCACCCCGTTCAGCAGCCGGCGCATGCGGGCCGCGGCCTGCGCCTCCAGCCGCACGGCGTCGCGGTACCGGGCGACCTCCTCGGCGCCGCCGTCCTGCGCGTAGTCGCGGATGGCCATGTCCTGGGCGGTCACGGCGGTGCTGAGCCGGAACTGCTCCAGCGTGGCCGGGTCGACCTGGTTGATGAGGACGTCCCGCGCCTGGCGGCTCCCGTACACCGCGAGCCCGGCCTGGGTGAACGCGGCCAGCAGGAGCAACGCGAGGACGAACGCGCCGATCTGGTAGATGCGGACGAGCCGCAGCCGGCCCATGCCCTGGCCTTCGGGCAGGGCTCCCGCGGGCATGACGATGGCCGGCCCGCTCACCTCCAGCTCCTTGGGGAAGCCGGCGGGCTGCTCCGCCGCGGGCTCCCCTGGAGGCCGCCCGTCCGCCGGCTCTCCGGCAGGAGGCTGCTCGTCGGCCATCACACGTCTCCTCGGCTCAGCAGCAGCACGGCCAGGTCATCGGACAGGACGCCGCCGTTCAGCCGCTCCGCCTCCGCGATGAGGTCGTCGAGGAGCGGCTCGCCGCGCCGGCCCGCGGCGTGCGCGGCCTTCGCCAGCTCCATCAGCCCGGAGAGGTCGAGGTACTCGCCGTCGCCGATGCGCCCCTCGATCAGGCCGTCGGTGTAGAGGAGCATCCCCCAGGACTCTCCCAGTTCCAGGTCGAGGGCGGGCCACTCGACGCCGGGGATCAGCCCGAGGGCGGGGCCGCGGGGCTCGTCCGGGACGACGTCGACGCCGCCCGGCCCGAGCAGCAGCGGCGGCGGGTGGCCCGCCCGGTGCACCCGGGCGCTGCGCCGGTCCGGCGCCACCGTCAGCATGCAGACCGTGGTGAAGATCTCATCGCCCCACCGCTCGTGCTGGAGGACGGCGTCGAGCGTGTCGAGCAGCCGCTCGCCGGTGTGCCCGGCCAGGACGAGCGTCCGCCACGCCATGCGGAGCCGCACCCCGAGGGACGCCTCGTCCGCGCCGTGCCCGCTGACGTCGCCGATCACCACGTGAACGGCGCCGTCGTCGGTCTGCACGGTGTCGTAGAAGTCGCCGCCGAGCAGCGCGCGGTCGCGTCCCGGCCGGTAGCGGGTGTGATGGCTCAGCGACTCGTCGGTCAGGATCGGGACGGGCAGCAGGCCGCGCTCCAGCCGCGCGTTCTCCCGGCTCAGCGCGCGCGCCTCGACGAGCTGCCGCTCGGATTCGTCGGCGCGCTTGCGCTCGATCGCGTAGCTGATGGCGCGGGTGAGCAGCGCGCCGTCCACGTCCTGCTTGACGAGGTAGTCCTGGGCGCCGGCGGCGACGGCCTCGACGCCGACGTGGACGTCGGCGAGGCCGGTCAGCACGAGCACGGCGGTGGTGGGGGCGTGGCTGCGCACCTGGCGGAGGGCGTCGAGCCCGCGCGCGTCCGGCAGCGACAGGTCGACGATGACGCACTGGATCTCGGGCCGGAGCGCGTCGAGCGCCTCCCGCAGCGTGGTCGCGACGGTGATCCGGACACCGGGCTGCGCCTCGGTGAGCAGCTCCTCGAAAAGGAAGGCGTCACCGGGGTCGTCCTCCACCAGGAGCAGGTGGGGGGAGCCCGCCACGCCCAGGAGGCGTTCCGCACCGCGACTGTGCATCGCGGCCATGTCTCAGCTCCTTCGGGGGCGCGGCCGGGTGGGTCGGGCCGGTTTGGTTGTCGTCCAGCAAATATTAGAGGCACCCGGCTGACCGGTATGCACCAGCCACAACCTACTTGTGTCACGTGAGGCGGCGGGCGCCGTGCGCACGATTTCCACCCCCGCCGCTTCCCGGAGTCGCTGCAACACTTCCCGGGACTCGCTGTAACAAGGTGGTCCGTCCGGCCACTACCTCGTGACATGAACACCTGGACGGACGGAGCAGCGGTGCCAGAGGACAGCGGCGGAGGGACGGGCGGTGACCGGCATGACCCCAGATGAGCGGCGCTTCACCGCCATCTACGACGCGTGCCGGCAGAACGTGTGGGCGTACGCCGCCGCGCGCGACGGGCGCGAGGCCGCGGACGAGGTGGTGAGCGAGACGTTCGCGGTCGCGTGGCGGCGGCTCGCCGACGTCCCCGACCCGGCCCTGCCGTGGCTGCTCGGCGTCGCGCGGAACGTGCTCCGCGACGGCCACCGGGCGCGGGTGCGGCGGGAGTCGTTCACCGCGGAGCTCGGCCGGTCGGTGGCCCGCGCGGAGGGCGACATCGCCGAGGACGTCGCGGAGCGGCTCGCCGTGCTGCGCGCGATGGCGGCGCTGCCGGAGGCGGACCGGGAGGTCCTGATCCTCATCGCGTGGCAGGGGCTGACGCCGCGCGAGGCGGCCAAGGTCATGCGCTGCTCGCCCGCCGCGCTGCGGGTCCGGCTGCACCGGGCGCGGCGGCGGCTGCTGCGCGCGGCCGGGCAGGACGCCGCGGGGCGGGGTACGGCCGGGGACGGCACGGCCCTGGACGGCAGAGCACTGGACGGCAGGGCGCTCGACGGCACGGCGCTCGACGGCACGGCGCTGGGCGGCGCACGGCCGCAGGTGGGGATCATCAGCGAGGAGATGACATGAGGGACGTACTTCACACCCTGCGGCAGGCCAGGCCCGCCGAGCTGGACCCGGACCTGCCGGTCGGCGACGACGTCCGGCGGGCGGAACTGGCCCGCGCGATGGCGGCGGACGCGGGCGCGGGCGCGGCCGACGCGCGGCTCGCGGCGCAGCGGCGGCGGGTCCGCCCGATGTGGGGGCTGAGCCTGGCCGGGGCGGTCGCCGCGGGGGCGATCGTCGCGGCCACCGTCCTCACGGGCGGCGGCGACCCGGCCGGGGGGACCTCCCCGGGCGCCGGCGGGAACGGGACCGCGGCGGGCCCGGCGCTCGACGCGAAGACCGTGCTGCTCGCGGCCGCGGAGAAGGCGGACGGGCAGAGCGAGACGATGCGCGCGTACTGGCACCAGGTGACGGTCTCGTCGCACCTCTACCTGGTCGGTACCGGCGCGGACCGCTACGGCGTCGTCGTCCGGGACAAGGCGGAGACGTGGACGCCGAGCAAGCCGGGCGTCCGGTCGTGGACGCTCCAGCAGAACCTCGGCGCAAAGCCCGCGACTCCGGCGGACGTGGCGGTGTGGCAGCGGATCGGCTCGCCTTCGGCGTTCCGGATCGAACTGCCGCACGCCCCGAACGCCAAGCCGGGGCAGGGCCGCCTGAAGGCGTTCACGGTGAAGAGCGCCCCCGGCCGCGCCGAAGTGCAGAGCGCGCCGCTCGTCGACGGCGACAAGGTGTTCTGGCTCGGGCGGAACGTGACGATGAAGGACCTGCGGTCACTGCCGTCCGACCCGGCGCGGCTCAAGGCCGAGCTGATGCGCTGGTACAAGGGCCACGGCACCGAGTCGAACGAGCGGATGCCGGCGGACGAATGGCTCTACGAGGTCGCGCGCGGCCTCGTGATGGACATGCCGGTGAAGCCGGAGGTGCGGGCGGCCGGATTCCGGATGCTGGCCGCGCTCCCGGCGGTGAAGTCGGTCGGGAAGGTCACCGATCCGGAGGGACGGACGGGAAACGCGATCGCGGTGGACGAGCGGACCGGCCGCGGCGTGATCCGCCGGCAAATGATCATTGATCTGGCGACCGGGACCGCACTGGCCACCCAGAACATCATGCTGAAGCCCGCGGCGGGAACGCAGATCCCCGCGGGGCGGACGGTGGACTCCACCGTCGCGGTCACCACGGAATGGACCGACGCCCACCCGCGCTGACCCGTTCCCGGAAGGGGCGGTGCCGATCTCGGTGCCGTCCCTTCCCGGCGTTTGCGGCCGGGTTGTGATCAGGCGCTTTTGGGGGTGTGCCGGGCCGTTCTCTGCGCGGTCCGGCGCTGCGCGGCGGCGGCCTTCGCGCGGTTCAGGCTTTCCCTGACCTTGGCGGCGCCGCGCACCGCGGTTTTGGTGTCCTTGGCGCGTCCGGCGTAAACGGCGAGCACCTCGGCGACGGGCGGCGGCTGCCATTCCTCCTTCGCGGCGACCGGCAGCACGGGGATGGTGGCGGGCAAGGCGGTGGGCATGGTGGCGGAGATGGTGGCGGGGACGGTGGCGGAGTTTCCGGGCACGGGGTTTCCAGGCACGGGGACGAGCGCGAGATGCGATTGGCAGTGCGGGCACTGCACCCCCGGATGGGTGTCTCTGCTCATAACAGAAATCATTACGCGTGGGTCTGACAAAACAACCCCCTTTTAATCCCGGACGCGTCGGGGGGTTACGGTGAGTGGCGGCGGGGTTGCACCTACCTGGCCATCGGGAGACCTTCACTCCGCGGGGTGCCATGGGTACAACGAGACCGTGACCCCACACGAGCCTTCCCCGACGACGGTGTTCTGGCCTCGCTGCTCGGCCGTCCACGGGTGCAGCGGACGCGCCGCCGGTGCGCGCGGCGGGTGCGCCGCCCACCTGCGTCCGCGCGAGTTCGAGGCGTTCATGGGCGCGCTGCGGCCCGGCGCCGACCTGGACCTGCGCGGCGTGACGGTCCCCGCGTGGCTGCTGGAGGCCGTGCTCGACGCGGTCACCGGCCCGGACGGCCGCCCCCACCTCGGCCGGACGCGCTTCGACGGCGCCGTGCTCCCGTCCGACGCGGTGCTGCGCGGCGCCTGCGTGGAGGGCGACAGCTCGTTCGACGGCGCCTGCTTCCTCGGCGGCGTCTCGTTCTTCGACGCGCGGTTCCTCGGCAACGTCTCGTTCCGGGGTGCGCGGTTCGGGCGCAACGCGTCCTTCCACGCGGTGCGCTTCGCCCGGTTCGCCTCGTTCGAGGAGGCCGTGTTCACCTGCGACGCGGTGTTCGGGGAGGCGCGCTGGCACGCCGACGCCTCGTTCCGGCGGGCGGTGTTCATGGGGGCCGTCTGCTTCGACCGGGCCCGGTTCGGGCGGGACGCGGCGATGCAGGGAGCGTGCTTCGGCGGCCCCGTCTCGTTCAAGCGCGTGCAGGTGTCGCGGCACGCCCGGTTCGAGCGGACCCGGTTCCGGCAGGGCGTCTGGCTCGGCCCGCTCACCGCCGGCCGGATCGGGCTGTCGGACGCGGCCGTCCGCGGCCGGCTGCGGGTCGACGCGGCGGCCCGGCAGGTCACGGCGCGCGGCCTCACCGTCCACGGGGAGGCGGGGTTCCGGCTGCGGCACGCCGAACTGGACCTGGAGGACGCGGTGTTCGAGGGCCCGGTCGGCGTCGAGGCGCTGGCCCACCCGATCCAGGGGCTCGCGGAGCCGCCGGCGGCGGGCCCCGCGGCGGTCCGGGTCGTCTCGCTGCGCGGGGTGGACGCCGCCCGGCTGCACCTCTCCGGCGTCGACCTGAGCGGGTGCGGGTTCCTCGGGCTGCGGCACCCGGACACGCTCCAGCTCACCGGCGACTGCGCGTTCGCGACCGTCCCGCATCACCGCGCGCACCTTCCCTGGCACCCGCACCTCCCCTGGCACCCGCACCTGCCCTGGCACCCGCACAGGCACGGCGCGCACGCCGGTCGGGCGGTGCTCGCCGACGACCCCGCGCTCGCCTCCGCCGGCACGGCCGCCGACGGCGACCGGCTGCGGACGCTCTACCTGGAGCTGGCCCGCGCCAGCGCCGACGCCGACCGGGGCCGGCTGGCCCGCGACTTCCGGTACGGGGCGCAGGAGGTGCGGCGGCGCGGCGAACGCGACCGGCTGCGCCGCTGGGGGCTGCACCTGCTCTGGATCACGTGCGGCTACGGGCTGCGCGCGGGCCGCGTCGTCGCCTGGATCGCCGTGATCGCGGCGCTGGTGGCGGGCGGGGCGTCCGTCCTGCACCACGGCGGCGGCGCGGGCACGGCCCACAGCGCGCACCTGACCGGCCGCTGACCGGCCGCTGACCAGGGGCGGCACCCGTCCGGCGGTGCCGAAAGCCTGGGAAGACATGCGGAAATACCGTGTGATCAGCGGGAACCGCGGGCATGATCGGAGTGTCTGATACTTCGGTGACATCCCCGAGTTCGGCTGTCGTTCATCTTGGTCAAGAAAGATCACGGTATGACCGTCAATCCAGGACAGTTCCCCCCGCTGGATGAAGCGCTGCCCGAGGACCGCTTCCTCGACCGGGAGGAGAGCTGGCTGAGATTCAACCAGCGCGTCCTGGAGCTCGCCGAGGATCCCGGCCTGCCGCTGCTGGAGCGGGTCCGGTTCCTGTCGATCTTCGCCAGCAACCTGGACGAGTTCTTCATGGTGCGGGTCGCCGGCCTCGCCCGCCGGATGGCGACCGGGCTCGCCGTCCAGTCCGCGAGCGGCCGGCAGCCCCGCGAGGTGCTGGAGCGGACCGGCGAGGTCGCGCACGAGCTGATGCGGCGGCACGCGTCCTGCTTCCGGGACGCGATCCGCCCCGCGCTCGGCGACGAGGGCATCGACATCCTGCGCTGGGACGAGCTGGCCGAGACCGAGCAGGAGCGGCTGCGCCGGCTGTTCCGCGACCGGATCTACCCGGTGCTCACGCCGCTGGTGGTCGACTCCGCGCACCCCTTCCCCTACATCTCGGGCCTGTCGCTGAACCTCGCGGTGATCGTCCGGGATCCGGAGACCGACGCGACGATGTTCGCCCGGGTCAAGGTGCCGCCGCTGCTGCCGCGCTTCATCGAGGCGTCCCCGGACCGGTTCACGCCGCTGGAGGACGTGATCGCCGCGCACCTCGGGCAGCTGTTCGTCGGGATGGAGGTCGTCGAGCACCACGCGTTCCGCGTCACCCGCAACCAGGACCTGGAGATCGACGACGACATCAGCGAGGGCCTGCTCCAGGCGCTGGAGCGCGAGCTGCTGCGCCGCCGGTTCGGCCCGGTCGTGCGACTGGAGGTGGAGGAGTCGATCTCCGCGGGCGTGCTGGAGCTGCTCACCTCCGAGCTGGGCGTGCACGACGGCCAGATCTACCGCGTCGTCGGACCGCTGGACCTCGGCGGCCTCGCCGCGATCGCCGACCTCGACCGCCCGGAGCTGAAGTACCCCCCTTTCGTGCCGTCGAAGGAGGCGCTGCCGGAGGACGCGAGCATCTTCGCCGCCATCCGTGAGCGGGACGTGCTCGTCCACCACCCCTACGACTCGTTCACCACGACCGTCCAGCGGCTGATCGAGGACGCGGCGGCCGACCCGCGCGTCCTCGCGATCAAGCAGACCCTGTACCGGACGAGCGGCGACTCCCCCATCGTGGACGCGCTGATGAGCGCCGCGGAGGCGGGCAAGCAGGTCGTGGTCGTGGTCGAGCTGAAGGCCCGGTTCGACGAGCGCGCGAACATCGCGTGGGCGCGCAAGCTGGAGACCGCGGGCTGCCACGTCGTGTACGGGTTCGTCGGGCTGAAGACGCACTGCAAGCTCGCCCTGATCGTCCGGCAGGACGACGAGGGCCAGCTCCGCCGCTACTGCCACATCGGCACCGGCAACTACCACCCGAAGACCGCCCGCCTCTACGAGGACTTCGGGCTGCTCACCGCCGACCCGGAGGTCGGCGAGGACGTCAGCGCCCTGTTCAACCACCTGACCGGCTACTCGCGGCAGAGCTCCTACCACCGGCTGCTCGTCGCGCCGAACAGCCTGCGGTCCGGGCTGGTGCAGCGGATCGAGCACGAGATCGACAACCGCCGGGCCGGGCATCCCGCCCGGGTCCGGATCAAGTGCAACTCGCTGGTGGACGAGGTGATCATCGACGCGCTGTACCGGGCGTCGCGGGCCGGGGTGCCGGTGGACGTCTGGGTGCGCGGCATCTGCGCGCTGCGTCCCGGCGTGCCCGGCCTGTCGGACATGATCCGGGTGCGCAGCGTCCTCGGCCGGTTCCTGGAGCACTCCCGCGTGTTCGCGTTCGAGAACGGCGGCGAGCCGGAGGTGTGGATCGGCAGCGCCGACCTCATGCACCGCAACCTGGACCGCCGCGTCGAGGCGCTCGTCACCGTCACCGACCGGGCCCAGCGCGACGACCTGCTCGCCCTGCTCGACCGGGCCATGGAGCCCGGCACCCACGCCTGGGCGCTGGACGGCGACGGCACCTGGACGCGCGGCCGGGCCCGTCCCGGCGAGACGCTCCTGGACATCCAGACGCACCTGGTCAAGAGCCGCCGGTGGAGGACGGTCGATGGCTGAGGTCATCCACGCCGCCGGGGCGGTGCTGTGGCGGGACGGGCCGGGCGGCGAGCCGGAGTTCGCGCTGATCCACCGGCCCCGCTACGACGACTGGTCGTTCCCGAAGGGCAAGGTCGACCGGGGCGAGCACGTGCTGCGCGCCGCCGTCCGCGAGATCGAGGAGGAGACCGGTATCACCGCCCGCCTCGGCCGCCGGCTCCCGACCATCGCCTATCCGGTCGGGGACCGGACGAAGCAGGTCGACTACTGGGCCGCGCGGCCCGTCGCCGAGTGCGCGTTCACGCCCAACCACGAGGTGGACGAGCTGGTCTGGCTGCCCGCCGCCGAGGCGGAGGGCAGGCTCAGCTACCAGCACGACATCGGCCTGCTGCACGAGTTCCTGGGCGGCCCCGCGCGGACGGCGCCGCTGGTGATCCTGCGCCACGCGTCCGCCGGGGACAAGCGGGAGTGGCGGGAGGCCGACGAACTGCGCCCGCTGGACGCCGCCGGGCGCCGCGAGGCCACCGCCCTTGCCGGGCTGCTGCACGCCTACGGGCCCATGCGAGTGGTCGGCTCGGCGACGGCGCGCTGCCTGGAGACCGTCCTGCCCTATGCGCGGGCCACGCGGGCCTCCATCACCACGGACGCGGCGTTCACCATCGGCGACACCGGCCCGGAGCAGGCCGTGCGGCGGCTGCTCTCCCTGGCCGGCGCCGCCACGGTCGTCTGCACGCACGGCGAGATCGTCTCCGACCTCGTCACCGGCCTGTGCAAGGAGATGGGCGCGAAGGTCCCGGACGACACGAGCCTCCGCAAGGGCGAGTTCTGGGCGGCTCACGTGGCGGACGGTTCGCTGGCGGCCCTGGAGCGCCACATCCCTTAGAAGGACGGGCCCAGCGTCTGCGACCAGGTCGTGGCCAGGCGGTCGCGGGCGGCCTCCGCCTCGACCTGCTCCTTGCCGTACAGGACGCCGAGCGTGAACGCCTCCGCCGGGTCCTTCGTGCGCTTCGCGGCGGCGGCGAGGTGCTCCATGGCGATGACGCCGTCCTGGTAGCCGCCGAGGACCTCCTGCAGCCGCTTGGCGTCCTTGACCACCCGCTTCGCCGCGATCCCGAGCACTGGGACGGCCAGCTCCGCCGCGTACCGGACCCGCTTGGCCTCCTTCCGGGTCTCGTGGCGCGCGGTGTCGGGGTCGTCGGCCGTCCGGATCGACGCGTAGTCCCCGGCCATCCGGTCCCAGGCCCGCGTCACGAGGCCGGGCAGGTCCTTGCGGGCCTTGCGGCCCGCCGCCGCGCCGAGCGGCGGGTCGGTGACCAGGCGGTCCAGCTCGTCGAGCAGCGCGAAGTACCTCGGCTCCCGCAGGACCGCGTTCATCCGCCGGTACGCGGACCGCTCCCGCCGCTCCAGGTCGTCCAGCAGGAAGGCGGGCGCGCCCTGGAAGCGCATCCGCAGCACCTCCAGGTCGCGGACCTCGCCGAGGACCTGGGCGAGCCAGCGAAGCTCCGGGCCGAGCGGGACCGTCCGCTCCGGGTCCAGGACGGACCGGTAGCTGCGCAGCGCGCTGCGCGTCCGGCGGACGGCGACCCGCATCCGGTGGACGGCGTCGTCCTCGCCGAGCCGCGCCTTCGGGTCGGTGGCCACGATCGTGTCGACCTGCTCGGCGAGGTAGGCCAGCACGACCTCGCCCGTCGTGATCGCGGGCGCCTTGCCGTTGCAGGTGGCCGCCGCGAGCGCCGACCGGGCCGCGGACCGGGCCGCCGCGGGCGCGGACGGGACGACGGCGGAGCCGAGCAGCCGGCCGAGCTTGGAGGACGACTTGGCCCGCTTCGCGCCGGCCTTGCGGAGCCGCTTCCCGGCGGCCTTCAGCAGGTCGGGTCCGCCGGCGCCGAGCTCGACCTCGATCTCCCGCCACCGCTCCGGCTCGGCGTCGGCGCCGCCCCGGCCGGTCACCAGGTCGTCGGCGACCTCCGCCAGCTCGGTCCCGTCCGCGCCGAACAGCCGGACGACCGTCCGCCGCGTCTCCAGCGTCGCGACCGGGCGCAGCTCCGCGCCGCGCGTGTGCGCCGCGACCAGCCCGGCGAGCCGCGCCGGGACGACCAGCGGGCGGCCGAGCGGCACGCGCAGCTCCTGCTTGCTGTCGGGCCCGGCGGGCATCTTCAGGTGCCAGCCCGCGTCCGGGCCGCCGCGCCGCCGGCGCAGCGTGATCTTGTTGGCGGCGAGCCGCAGGTCGGCGGTGTCGAAGTAGGTGGCGTGCAGCTCCCGGACCTCCGGCTCCCCGAGCGCCGCCACGCCCGGCAGCCCGGCCAGGTCCGGCAGGACGAAGTCCGCGGCGGCGTCGTACTTCTGCTCGATCTCGAGATGCCTGTCGGCCACGGGCTGCTCCTCAACGACGCTCGACAAACGGCACGCACACCCAGATAACAAGCATTCCACGCCTGCGTGAACGGCAGGGGAAAGCTTTACCCGGCCCCGGTGTCCGGTGCGGCGTCCTGCCGCGGGCGCGCCCCTTCCGTGGTGGATTCCGTGCTCGGCACGGATGCCGCCCGTACCGCCGCCCGGCGATGCTCGTACCACGGCGACCGGCCGGGAAGCGGTCGCCGGCCACGGAGAACAGGAGTGATCATGGCCGCGAAGAAGACGTACGAGGGGTTCACCGCCGAGGAGCGGGCCGCGATGAAGGAGCACGCGCAGGAGCAGAAGAAGGCGGCGCGGCGCGGCTCGCGGGCGGAGAAGGCCGCGGAGGCGGTGCGGGACGTCCTCGCGAAGATCGCCGAGATGGAGGGTTCGGACCGGGCCATGGCCGAGCGCGTCCACGCCGTCGTCACGTCCGCCGCGCCGGACCTCGCGCCGCGGCTCTGGTACGGGATGCCCGCCTACGCGCTGGACGGGAAGGTGCTCTGCTTCTTCCAGAGCGCGGCGAAGTTCAAGGCGCGCTACGCCACGCTCGGGTTCAACGACCCCGCGAAGCTCGACGACGGCCCGATGTGGCCGACCGCGTTCGCGCTGACCGAGGTGACCCCCGAGGTGGAGGAGCGCATCGCCGCCCTCGTGAAGAAGGCGGTGAGCTGAACGCGCCCCTTACCGGACGGCCACCTGGGCGAGCCCCAACTTGTCGAGAGCGGCCTGCCCGGCGGCGGCGTGGTCGCCGCCCGCGAGGACCAGCGTGCGCGCCGCCTGGTACGGGCACCCGGCCGCCTCGAACTCCGCGGCGACCGCGGGCAGGCGCCGGACGTCGCCGTCGAGCAGCGCCTCCGCCCGGTCCACCTGCGCGGACGCGACCGGGTTGCCGGTGACGGCGGTCCGGGCGGCGGCGATCCGCTCCCGGGCACCGGGATGCCCGGCGAGCACCGCCGCCTCCGCCCGCAGCGCCGTGTACCAGTGCAGCCAGACCCAGCAGACCCACTTCCACACCTGGTCGGGCTCGGGGGCGACCCGTTCCAGCGCGGCGTCCGCGTCGCCGTGGTGGAGCAGGACCATGGCGTCGAAGACCGCGCCGTAGCCGAGGCGGTTGTCCCCTTCGGGACCCGCCTTCGCGGCGATCGCGAGCCAGGACGACCGGGCGTCGTCGTCACCGCGCAGCCCGTGGATCATCGCGACCGACGCGGCGGCGGGCGCGAGGGACCGCGACCGCAGGCCGCTCTGCGTCCACGAGTCGAGGAACCGGTCGCTGACCGGGAGCAGCTCGTCCGCCAGCCCGCTGAACGCGTCCGCGACGAGGAGCCAGGACGTGGCGTGATGCCCGGCCTCCACCAGGAGGGGATGGTCGGCGAGCCGCCGGCCCCAGCGGCGCGCCTCCGGCAGCCGCCCGACGCCGACGGCCGTCCCGGCGGCCATGGCGAGGGCGTCCATCAGCTCGTGCGTGCCGGCGGGGCCGTCCGGCTCGGCCGACAGCAGGGCGATCCGGCGGCGTGCGGCGGCCGCCGCCGCGAACGGGTCGCCCGCCCAGCTCTGCGCGCCGGACAGCGCGTCCAGCGCGGCGGACTCGGCGACCGGGTCGCCCGCGCGCCGCGCCAGCTCGACCGCCCGCTCCGCCTGCCGGACCGTCTCCGCGGCCGGGTTGTCCGGGTCGCCCTGGACGGCGCCGAACGCGTCCGCCTCCACCGCCGCCTCCGCCAGCGCGACCGCCGCCTCGGCGGCCGGGGAGTCACCGGACAGGTCTCGCGCCTCCGCGAGGATCGCCGCCACCTCCGCCGCGGGCGGTAGGCGCTCGAACGAGCTGGAGAAGCGGTACGCGACGGTCGCGGCGGCGGCCAGGTCGCGTCCGGCGCCCGTGGTGTCGCCGGCGCGGCGGGCGGCCTCGGCGGCGGCGCGGTGCAGCCGGTACATCTCGCCGTCGAGGCTGCGGCACCCGGCGACGGCGGCGGCATGCCGCAGCGCGGCCGCCGCGTCTGCGCCGTCGGCGGCGAGCCCGGCCGCCTGCTCGAAGCGCTGCTGCGCCTCGCCGAGCAGGTTGCGGGCGAACGCCAGCTCGGCCATGGGCAGCGCGAGCCGGTAGGCGTCCGGGCGCCGCTCCGGCCGCGCGGCGGCCCAGGTCAGCGCGGCCCGCATGTCCTCGGCGGCGTCGTCGAACCTGGCGCGCCAGTCCGCGCCGCCGGTCTCCCGCAGGGCGGACGCGTTGGCCAGGCACCAGCGCAGGTGGCGGGCCCGGACGTCCGCGAGCTCGGCAGCCTCGGCGAGCCGCTCCACCCCGTACTGGCGGATCGTCTCCAGCGCGTGGTAGCGGGTGCCGGACGCGGACGGCGCCACCGAGAGCAGGCTCTGCTCGGCGAGCGCGCCCAGCCCGCCGACGACCGCGGCCGGGTCGAGCGGGCCGAACCCGGCGACCTCGGCGGCGTCCCCGGCGGTGAACGGCGCGACGAACACCGAGACGCGGCGCAGCAGCGCCCGCTCCGGTGGCTCCAGCAGGTCGTGGCTCCAGTCGAGCACCGCCCGCACCGACCGGTGCCGGTCGTCGGCGCGCGGCCCGCCGGTGAGGATCCGCAGCTGGTCGGAGAGGCCCGCCAGCAGGCCGTCCAGCCCGAGCGTGGACCACCGCGCCGCCGCCAGCTCGATCGCCAGCGCCATCCCGCCGAGCCCCTCGCAGACGGCCACCGCCTGCTCCCGCGTCACCGGGTCGGGCGGCAGGCCCGCCACGGCGGCCCGGTCCAGGAACAGCGCCACCGCCTCGGACTCGTCGCCGCCGTCCCGCGACAGCGGCGGGACGGTCACGACGTGCTCGAACGGGACCATCAGCCGGGCCCGGCTCGTCACCAGCACGCGCAGCGGCGGGCAGGCCGCGAGCAGCCGCTCGACGAACGGCGCCACCCCGTCCCGCACGTGCTCGCAGTTGTCCAGCACCAGCAGCGCGCGGCGGTCGGACAGCGCCGCCGCGACCGCGTCGTCGATGCCGCGTCCGGGCTGCTCCCCGACGCCCGCCGCCGCCGCGACCGCCGCGCCGACCCGTCCCGGCTCGGTGACCGGGACCAGGTCCGCGAACCACACCCCGTCGGGGAAGTCGCCCGCCAGGTCGCCGGCCACCGCGAGCGCGAGCCGCGTCTTGCCGACCCCGCCGGGCCCCGCCACGGTCACCAGGCGGCTTCCCCGCACCGCCGCGGCCAGTTCCCGGCGCTCGCGGACCCGGCCGATGAACGCCGTCAGCGGCGCCGGCGGGGCGGGCGCCGACCGCGTCCGGCCGGCGCGGGCGACCTCGTCCGCGTGCCGGGCGAGGGCCCGCCGGTCCGGCAGGGCGAGCTTGCGCAGCAGCGAGGAGACGTGCGACTCGACGGTCCGGACCGACAGCACGAGGCGCGCGGCGATCTCGGCATTGCTCAGGTGCTCCCCGACCAGGGCGAGCACCTCGGCCTCGCGGGCGGAGATCGGCGTCACGGGCCCCATTATCCGTGGCGGGTTCCGTGCCCGGCACGGAAGCGTCCCGCCCGCCGGACGGGCGAACCTGTGGCCGTACCCGCCATCCTTGACCAGAGGAGCGACCGTGCCCCTTCCCGCCCCGCGCTCGCGCGCCGAGCGCCGCCGCGACACCGAGCACCGGCTCGCCCACGACGTGGACGCCTGGGTGGCGACCGCCTCGCCGGACGGCGCGCCCCACCTGGTGCCGCTGTCGTTCGACTGGGACGGCGAGGCGCTGCTCGCGGCCACCCCGGCGGACGGCCCCACCGGCCGCAACCTCGCCGCCACCGGGACCGTCCGGCTGGCGCTCGGCCCCACCCGCGACGTGACCGTGATCGACGGCACCGTGGAAGTGCTCGACCTCGGCGCGCTGCCGGCGGAGCGCGCCGACCGGTTCGCCGCGCGCGCGGGCTTCGACCCGCGCGCGGCGGGCGGCGCCTACCGCTGGTTCCGGATCACCCCGCGGCGCGTCCAGGCGTGGCGCGAGGTGAACGAGCTCCCCGGTCGCGACCTCATGCGGGACGGCCGCTGGCTGGCCTGACGTCCCGTCTGGCCGCTTTCAGCCCGTTCGGGCGGGAACCGGACGGCCGATCGGTGCATCTATACCTCCGACATCACAAGACATGGGGGTATATGTGAAGCGCGCAGTCCCGGTCCTCGCCGCTGCCGCGGCCGGCGGCGTCCTGGTGCTCGGCGGATGCCAGTCGAACTCGCACAGCTGCGTCAACGGCAAGTGCCACGTGACCGTGACCGGCGCCGGGCAGACCGTGGAGGTCAACGACGTCGACGTCACCGTCTCGCGGATCTCCGGCCAGGGCATGACGGTCTCGGCGGACGGCTCCGCGCCCGCCACCATCGCCAGCGGCCAGCGCGCCCGGGTGGGCCCGGTGACGATCACGGTGACCTCGATCGAGGGCGACAAGGTCAAGTTCGACCTGTCCTGACCCGGCCTGACCTGTCCTGACCTGTCCTGACGCGGCCGCTACGGGGCCTCCACACCGGAGATCAGGTACCGGTTCACCTCGGCGCCGCGCAGCTGCGCCGCCTGCTCCGGTGACGGCCCCGACCCACGGAAGCGCTCGACGTCCTCGCCGCTCTCCCAGCGCTCGTAGACGTTGATCCGGCCGGGTTCCAGGAGGTCGGCCGAAATGGCGAAATCGAGGCACCCCGGCGCCTTTCTCGCCTGCTCGACGACCTCCCTGCACCCGTCCAGATAGGCGTCCCTGGCCTCGGCGTCCACAAAAAGCCGCCCCGAGATGATGATCATGCTTGACCTCCCGTGCCGTCCGTAGCACCGACCGGCCCAGTGTGCCGGACGCCACCGACAAACCCGAGGCGAGGCGGCCCCGCCATCACGGCGGCCACCTCACCGGATCCGACAATTCACGCATATTCGTCCAGCTAGTGGCGATGGCGCCACATCGCCGTTTTTGGGATGGTATGGCTCCTGTCGGACGTGGGCAGTTCAGCGCGGCACAACCCGCCGTACCCTGAAACGGGCTTGGGAGTTGGGGGAAATGAAGCGTCTGTACGAACGTTCCAGCAGACGGTCCGAGCCGGGGGCCCTCGACCCGGAACTGCGGGCGGCGATCGCCGCCCACGCCCGGGAGCACCTGCTCGGCGACGCGCTCGGCGGCGCGGAGTGGTGCTGCGTCACGCGCAGCGTCCGGCTGAAGCGGCCGGGGCCGCTGGCGAGGCTGACGGGGTCGGGCGACCCCGACGCCGAGCACACGACGGTCGCACTGCTCCTGCCCACCTACCTCGTGGTGGCCGTGGCCGGGGAGCGCCGGGGCGTCCACGTCCGGTCGATCTGGCTGGGGGACGTCAGCATCGACGTGCCGCCGCCCGTCGTCCCGGACACGGGGGTCACCGCCACCGGGCCGTGGTCGGGCGCGCCGAAAGCGGCCTCGTTCCACCTCGCCCTGGGCGACGACGCCGACGGCAAAGCCTTCCTGACCGCCTTGCGCAACGCCGTCACCGCCGCGAAGTCGCGCGGTTAGGGGGCGGCGCGATCGTCCGGGGCGGCCGGGGCCTCCTCGGGGTCGCGGCCCACCGCGTGGCGCCCGCCGTCGACCGGGAGGACGGCGCCGTTGACGAAGCTCGCCTCCTCCGAGAGCAGGTACGCGACGGCGGCGGCGACCTCGTCCGGACGCCCCACGCGACCGACCGGGTGGAGCCGCCGCATCTCGCCCTCGATCCTCGCGACCTCCTCAGGCGCCCGGTCCGCTAGGAAGCGCTCGTACCGCTCGGTGGTGATGGAGCCCAGCGCGACGGCGTTCACGCGGATGCCGTGCGGGCCGTGGTCGACGGCGAGGGCGCGGGTGAGCGCCTCGGTCGCCGCCTTCGCCGTCGCGTAGGGCAGCGACCCCCGCACCGGACGCCGCGCCTGATGGGATGACACGTTGACGATGGCTCCGCCCGTCCCGGCCTCCAGGAAGCGGCGGACGGCGGTCACGCAGCCGACCACCGCGGGGTCGAAGTTCATGGCGACCAGGTCCAGCAGTTCCCGCGCCGACGGGTTCGCGACGTCGCGGAAGACGGCCGCGTTGTTGACCCACCCGGCGAGCGTGCCCACCTCCTGTGCCAGGTCGGCGGCCCGCTCGGCGACGCTCTCGTCGGCGGCGCTCCCGATGACGGCGGTGGCGCCCGGGACGCCGTCCGCCCACGCGACCGCCGCCGCGTCCAGCTCGATCACCACGACCCTGCCCCCGTCGCGAAGCAGGCGCTCGGCGATCGCGCGCCCCACTCCGCGTCCACCGCCGGTCACGACGTACGACCGACTCACCGCACACCCCTTTCGCTCTCGCTCAGACGATGCGGGCGCAGAGTACTCCCTTGCGGAAGCCCGTCCACCTCAGCGAGCCGCTCGGGCACTCGCTCTCGTAGTAGCCGGTGAACTGGAGGATGTAGTTGAACCCCCGGGGCACGGTGCTCTTGCCGCAGCCCCACGAGGTCATGAGTCCGTGCCCGGTGATGGCCGCCGTGCTGCCTTTCTTCGTGCTCTTCTTGCCCAGGAAGCACTCGCCCTCCCTGAACTGCCGCCGCACGCAGAGGTAGATGCGCTCTCCGTCGAAGGTGGGCGAACTCCACCAGCTCTCCCCGTCGAGCGCCTCGGCCTGGCACGAGCTGCCGGAGTCCTCGATGGCGTAGACCTTCACGTACGCGTCGCTCCGGCCGCAGGAGACGGCCTCCGGCTCGTCCTCGGTCCACTCGGAGGAGTCGTAGGGATCCTCGTGCGCGTTCAGGCAGTCGCCCACCCTGATCTCGTCGAACGCCTCGTAGGTCGGGTCGGGCGTCGGGGTGGGGCTCGACGATGTCCGCGAGCCGCCCGAGAGGCCGGACGTCCAGGTGCGGGTCGGCGTGGGCGACGACGTGATCGGCGACGTCCCGCCGGTGTTGCCGGACGAGTCGGACTTGTCCTGGATGGCGAGGGCGATGACCACGGCGATCAGCAGCACCCCGATGATCCCGGACGCGATCCCGCCGGACGACGCCTGCTGCTTGGCCTTCGGCCGCGGCGGCTGCCGCGGCGGGACCTGCGGCTGTGCCTGCGGCTTGGGCTGTGCCTGCGGTTGGGGCTGCGACTTCGGTCTGGACTTCGGCTCGGACTTCGCCTTCGACTTGGGCTTGGAGCCGGACTTGGACCCGGACCCGGACTTGGACTTGGACCCGGACTTGGGCTTCGGCTCGGGCGGTGCCTTCGGCTTGGGCTTCTTCTCGGGCTCGGGAGTCCTCCCGGCGGCGCCTCCCGCGAAGACCTCCGTCTCGGCGACGCGCGTGGCGATCATCGTGGTGACCTTCTCGGGGAGGGACATGCCCTCGTCCCGGGCCAGCGCGGCGCAGCGCTCCAGGAACTCCTCGGTCGGCGGACGGTCGTCCGGGTCCTTCTCCAGCCCCGCCGCGACCAGCTCCAGCAGCGACGCCGGGACGCCCGCGAGCTCGGGCTCCTCGTGCCGGACGCGGTAGCCGAGGGCGTCCGCGGGCCCCTCCCCGAACGGGTGGCGCCCGGTGGCGGCGAAGGTCAGCACGGCGGCCAGGCAGAACACGTCGCTGGCCGGGCCGATGCCGCGGCCGAGGTACTGCTCGGGCGACATGTAGCCGGGCGTCCCCGCCACGGTCAGGCTCTGGGACGTGGCGTCCATCGCGCGGGCGATGCCGAAGTCGATGATCCGGGCGCCGTCCCGGGCGAGCAGCACGTTCCCCGGCTTGAGGTCCCGGTGGATCACGTTCTGCTCGTGGACGGCCCGGAGCCCCTCGGCCAGGCCGGCGCCGAGCGCGGCCACCGACACCTCGGGCAGCGGGCCGTTCTCGTCCACGGCCTCCTGCAGCGTCGGCCCGGCGATGTACTCGGTCACGAGCCAGGGCGGGTCGTCGTCCGGGTCGGCGTCGACCACGTGCGCCGTGTAGAAGCCCCCGATGCGGCGCGCGGCGGCGACCTCCTTCGCGAACCGCCGCCTGAAGGAGTCGTTGTCCGCGAAGTGCGGATGGACGACCTTGACCGCGACCAGCCGCCGCCCCTGGGAGCGTCCGAGATACACCCGGCCCATCCCGCCGGCCCCGAGCCGGGCCAGCAGCCGGTAGGGCCCGACCTGCTCCGGATCTCCCGCCCTGAGCGCCTTGAGTCCAGCCCCGGACATCCCACCCCCCGCACCTGCGGCACATGATCGTCTTTTTGACGCCCACAGTACCGAGAGTGTTCGTCCCGTTCTGCGTCTTCCGACGCACTGCCCACACTCACTCGCGGGCGGCGAGGAGGGACGTCGGAGCCGGTCTCGTCGCGGCCGTCGCGGTCAGCGCCGCCGCGGCGGTGGTGACGGCCAGGGACGCCCCGGCGAGCAGGCCGAGGAGCGTCCACGGCGGCCGCGATCACGACGGCGTTGACGACCGCGATCGCCGCGTACAGGCCGGACATCCCCATCAGCACGGCCATGATCCCCATCGTTCCGCGCTGCTGCTCGGCCACCCTGGCGTCGGCCCACCGGCCCACGGTGCGCACCTCGCCGATTCCGGCGGCGCGGATCCGGGCGGCGACCGCCTCCGGTGAGGCGCCGGGCGCCACCCGCACCATGGTCTCGGTCGGCGCGTCCGCGAGCATCGCGGCCGGGACGAGGTCGCGCGGCACGAGGAAGTTGCCGCTCCCGTTCTCCAGGACTTCCGGCATCCGCGCGACGGTGCGCAACGTGACCCGGCGGTCGCCGATCCGCGCCGTCACGGTGCGGCCCCGGACGCCCTGCGCGGCCAGCCGGGGCCCGATCGCGACGGTGCGCCCGTGCAGCGCGTCCAGTGGGAGCAGGGTCGACTTGCCGGAACCGGACGGGCCCATCACGGCGGTCCAGGTGGCGGCCGGGAACGCGATGCTGACATCTGCGAGCGCGTGGACGCGCGTCTCGCCCGTCCCGTAATGCCGGCTCACCTGATGCAGTTGCACCGGCGGGGGGCAGATGGTCCGCCGGCGGGGGCGGCAGATGGTCCGCCGGTGGGGGCGGCAGGTGGCTCTCCGGTAGGGGTGGCCTGTGGTTCATTGCAGCGCGCCGAGGTCGATGCCGCGCGCCAGGGCCTGGTAGCCCGCGTCGTTGGGGTGCAGGCCGTCCTCGTACACGTACGCCAGGCGCGGACGGTCGCGGTCGGCGGGGTCGGCCATGATGCGGTCGGCGTCCAGGACCGCGTCGTACTCGCCGCTGGTGCGGATCCAGTGGTTGATGGCGTCGCGCTCCTTCTCGACCTGCGGCGTCCACGCCGGGAACAGGGCGCCCTTCAGCGGCACGATGGTCGTGCCGATGACCTTCAGGCCGCGGGCATGGGCCGCCCGGATCAGCAGGCGCTGCGCATCGATGACCTGGCGGGCGGTCGACGGCCCGCCGGGCACCAGGCAGGGGTCGCCGGGAGTGACGCGGATGTCGTTGGCGCCCAGGTGCACGATGACCGACCGGACGCCCGGCCGGGCCAGGACGTCCCGGGCGAACCGCGCGGTGGCCTTCTCTCCGGCGCACGCCGAGTCGTACCGGAGCCGGTTCCCGCCGATCCCCGCGTTGACGACGCCGAGCGGGCGGCGGGCGGCGGCGAGCCGTTCCGCGAGCGCGTCCGGCAGCCGCGCGTCGGCGCCCGGGGTCGCGCCGACCCCGTCGATGAGCGAGTCGCCGAAGGCCACCACCGAGCCGCCGCCGCTGCCGCCGGAGACGTCGACACCGGCCAGGTAGTACAGCGCGTCGGTGGTCTCGGTGTAGGCGTCCGAGCCGATGTCGGACAGGTGGTCACCGGGCGCCCGGTAGGCGGTCCCGCTCGTGAAGCGGTGGAACGTGGCCGGTCCGGTCGCGCCGGTGAACCGCAGCGTGACGGCCAGCCTCTCCAGCGGCACGGTGGCCAGCGGCACCGGATCGCTGACCAGTTCCCGGCCCGCCGGGATGGTCGCGGAGCGGCCGCCGCCGAACGTCAGCGCCGCCGTGGTGCCCGGCCATACTTTGCCGCCGCCCCCCGACCGTCCGACCGCGCCGGCGGCGACCCGCAGCGGGGCCGTGCCGTAGCGGTTCGACAGCCGGATCCGGATCTTCGTGCCGCCGGTGCTCAGCCGGACGACCTGGCGCAGCGAATGGTCGCGGAAGCCCTCCACCGACCAGTTCGGCCCGTCGTCCTCGCCCGCCGCGAGCGGCCGCTGCATCGCCGTCCCCCAGCTCTGTGACCAGCGCGCCGACGTCGCGGCGGCCGGTCGCGCGGACGCTTCGGAACCGCCCGGCAGGGCGGGCGCGAACCCGGCGATCAGCACCGCGCCGGCCACGCCGGCCAGGGGGAGGATCATCCGTGCGGAAGGCTTTCGTCTCATGCCCCGATCCCACCGCCGAGGCACCCCGCGCCGCATCACGGCAGCCCCCCGACTTCGAGGTATGCCCAGCACTACCCGGACTCGGCACCGGAAGGGCCCGGCTACGGTACGCCTGTGCCGAACGACGTACCGCCGACCGCGCTGGCCGCCATGGGGCGGCGCCGGTTCCTGCTGACGGCCTGGCCCTGGTGCGCGGCCGCGTTCGCGCTGTCCACCGCGCCGGTCGCTCTCGCCGCATGGCTGCCGCTGGCCGTGCCCGCGCTGCTGTGGCTGTCGGCGGCCTCCCCGGACACCGGCCTCGGCGAGCGGGCGCTCTTCGCCGTCCTCGGCGCCCTGCTCGCCGCCGTGCTGGGGCCGCCGGTCACGCTGCCGCTGGCCCGGCTGGAACGCCGCCGCCTGCGGCTGGTCGACGCCCGTCCGGCGCGGTCGGGCCACCGGCGCCCGCCCGCCCCCGGTCTCGGCCCCTGGCTGCGCACCCGCTGCGCCGAACCGGCGACCTGGCGCGAGCTCGGCTACTTCCTGCTGGTCGCGGCGATCGCCCCGGTGCTGTACGCCGCGCTGTTCGCGGTGCTGGCGTTCCAGCTCGGCACCATCGCCGCGCCGCTGATCCTGCTGGACGGCGACGGTCCGATGGCGCTCGGGCCGGTCACGGTCGCCACCCCGGCGGAGGCGCTCCCCTTCGCGATCGCCGCGCTCGCGCTACTGCCCGCCGTCCCGTACCTGCTCGCGCTCGTCGCGGGCGCGCAGGCCGCGCTCGCCCGGACGCTGCTCCAGGGCGGCTCCGGGGCACGGCTCCAGGCCGAGCTGGTCGAGGTCGAGCGCTCCCGGGCCCGGCTGGTCGACGCGTTCGACGCCGAGCGACGCCGCATCGAGCGCGACCTGCACGACGGCGCCCAGCAGCGGCTCGTCACGCTCACCATGAAGCTCGGGCTCGCCCGCATGGACCTGCCGCGCGACTCCCCGGCGGCCGAGGGCGTCGCCGACGCCCACCGGGAGGCCAAGCAGCTCATGACCGAGCTGCGCGAGCTGATCCACGGCATCCACCCGCGCGTGCTCACCGACCGGGGGCTGGCGGCGGCGCTGGGCGAGCTGGCCGACCGGTCGACGCTCCCGGTCGAGGTCGAGGCCGACCTGCCCGGCCGGCCCCCGCGCCACGTGGAGGGCGCCGCCTACTTCGCCGCCGCCGAGGCGCTCACCAACGCCGCCAAGCACAGCGGCGCCGGGCGCGCCCGGGTCACCGCGCGGTGGGACGACGGCGTCCTCGTCGTGGAGGTCGCCGACGACGGCGCGGGCGGTGCCGATCCGCGCCTCGGCACCGGGCTGACCGGCCTCGCCGACCGGATCGCGGTGATCGACGGCAGACTGCTGGTGTCGAGCCCCGCCGGGGGGCCGACGGTCGTCCGTGTGGAGCTTCCGTGCAGCCTGAGCGAACCCCCGTCCGCGTAGTCCTCGCCGAGGACGGCGCCCTCCTGCGGGAGGGCCTCGCCGGCCTGCTCGCCAGGTTCGGGTTCGAGGTGGCCGCCGCCGTGGGCGACGCCGAGGCGCTGCTCGCGGCCGTCGCCGAGCACCGCCCGGACCTGGTCGTCACCGACATCCGGATGCCGCCGGGCTTCTCCGACGAGGGCCTGCGCGCCGCCGTCGAGCTGCGCCGCGCCGACCCCGGCCTCGCGGTCGTCGCGCTCAGCCAGTACGTCGAGCTGAGCTATTCCGCCGACCTGCTCGACTCCGGGACGGGCGACCGCGTCGGCTACCTGCTCAAGGACCGGGTCGTGGACGTCGCCGACTTCGCCGAGTCGCTGCGCCGGGTCGTGGACGGCGGCACGGTGGTGGACCCGCAGGTCGTCCGGCAGCTCATCCGCCGCCGCCGGGACCCCCTCGCCGAGCTGTCCCCGCGCGAGCACGAGGTGCTCGCGCTCATCGCCGAGGGCTGCTCCAACGCCGCCATCGCCCGGCGGCTCGTCGTCACGGAGGCCACGGTCGGCAAGCACGTCCGCGGCATCTTCGCCAAGCTCGGCCTGCCGCAGACGGACGACACGCACCGCAGGGTCCTCGCGGTGCTGGCCTACCTGCGCGGCAGAGCCTCGGAGGCCGGCTGACCCTGCGGCTCGCCGACGGGGTCCCCGGCGGGGCTCGCATCGAAGCCGTCGGAGGGGTGCAGGGTCTCCCAGATGCGGACGAGCTGCTCGCAGACCTCGGTGATGTCGGTGATCGGGAGCTTGCCGGTCTCGCCGGTGCGGGCGCACCAGCGGAAGGTCGCCGACTCGCACCACACGGTGATGTCGCCCCGGCCGGACAGGACGGAGGTGCCGAGTTCGTCGCCCGGGACGAGGTCGTGCACGCCGCGCTGGACGAGCAGCGCGTGCAGGTCGCGCGTGGCGTGCGCGCCGTCCATGCGCCAGTTGTGCCGGTGGCGGCGCGCCGTGCGGGGCAGGGGCAGCGCGAACCAGGTCGCCTTCCCCCGGACGGCCGGGGACCGGAGCCGGGAGCGGGACGGGTGGTGCCCCCAGCGGCCGCCGGTCAGCAGCTCGATGATCTCCAGCCCGCGGCCGTGCTCGGGCATCGGCCCGCCCGGCGCGGGCGGGCGCCAGGCGCGGAGCGTGTCGAACGCCTTGACGACCAGCTCGTCGGTGCCGCGCCCGTCGGCGCGCTGGTAGACCCAGAGTTCGGCGCCGGACGGGCCGTCGCCGGGGGTCGCGTGCTGTAACACGTTCGTGGCCAGCTCGCTGACCATGAGCGTGATGTCGTCGACGTCCCGGACGGCGAGGCCGAGGGCGGGCAGCAGGCCGGTGACGTGTGCGCGGGCGACTCGCGCGATCGTCTCGTCCCCGGGCAGGGGCAGCGCCGCGCAGCCGCCGTTCTCCAGTCTCCAGGGGATTCCGCACGTCGCTGCGGCCTTGGTCATGACGCCCACCTCGGCTGGTCTGGGAGACATTCGCAAATCAGACATTCGCGACCTGAACCTCAGAGGTTCGTGAGTCGCTATGTGTGAATCACAGATACAAGCTTCGCACATTTCCGGCCCCCCGGCGGGACATATCGCAAGGAACATACGGCGACAGTTGAGACGTTCACCAAGGCCCCACAAAGAGCACAAAACGTGTGCATGTTCGGAGACACGTGCACGTACCGGCGGACCCGGGACGGACGGGGCCCACCGCTGTAGCGTGGACGGCGCCTGAGAGAGGGCCGCACACATGACGATCCCCCAGGGGTGCAGCCCTGGGGGATCGTGTGTGCGGCCCGGTCAGGGCCCGTTCCCGGTGCTAGCGGTCGTACCGGCCGGCGCGCACGTCGTCGAGGAACGAGGCGAAGACCGAGCGGGGGACGACGTGCGCCCCCGCCTCGGGCGTCCGGCTGTCGCGCAGCCCGGTGGCGGTGCCGAGGTCGGCGACCTCGACGCATCCGCCGTTGCTGCTCGCGCTCGCGGTGGCCTTGAACCACCGTGCCTGAGAGAGGTCCATTTCACTCCAGCGTCGCGATGAGTTTCTCCAGGTGCTTCGCGGTATCGGCGGGGCTCAGCGCCGCCGCGCGGATCTGCTCGAAGATCTCGCCATACGCCTCCACTCTGCTCGGGTCGTCGATCTCCTGGATGTCGGCGTCGTTCTCGAGGAAGACCATGGACGGCTCCCCGCAGGGGAACCGGAAGATGTTGACCAGCGTCGACATGCCCGGGTGCAGCCCGTCCGCGAAGCGCAGCAGCCGGATCTCGACGTTCGGCCGGGCGGACATCGCGAGCAGGTGGCGGAGCTGGGCGCGGCGGTCGCCGGGGTCGCCCCACTCGTACATCAGGGACGCCTCGGTGACGACCGCGGTCAGCTCGGGCGCGGTGCCGTCGGCGCGGTCGAGGATCTGCTGCCGGCGCAGCCGGGCCCGCAGCGCCTGCTCCCGCCACTCCGGGGTCCGCGTCCCGGACGTGAGCAGCGCCTGCATGTACGGCAGGGTCTGCAGGAGGCCGGGCAGCACCAGCGGCATGACCACCCGGATGCTCGACGCGTCTCCCTCGTAACCGGGGAACTCGTTGTCGAAGACGTCCGGGTAGTCACGCCACCAGGCCCGCTGCCTGGCGCGCGTCGCGAGTTCCTCGAGCTCGTCGAGGTCGCTGCCCTCGTAGATGCGCGCCAGGTCGCGGATGTCACTGAGTTCTGGACGAACCCAGTTGTTGGCCTCGAACCGGCCGACCTTGCCCCTTCCCCAGTTCAGCCGGTCGCAGACCTGGTTGGCCGTGTATCCGGCCGCGACGCGCAGCTCCCGCAGGCGGCGCGCCAGCCCCCGCTTGGCAATGGTGGCGCCGTACGCCTCGCTCATCGACGCCACCTCCCTTGACATACGGCCGCCATCAGCATACGCCTTCCGAATTTGTGAATCACAGATCTGGCCGGATGAGGAAGTGCTTCACGAATCGCCGTCACGGCGCCCGCCTCACGACGCGGCGCGGTCGAACTCGCCCTTCCGCACACCGTCCAGGAAGCAGGCCCATTCATGCTGGTCGAAGACCGAGATCAGGTCGCCGGACGTGCGCAAAAGGGTCCATTCTCCGACAAAAGCGACTTCGATGGCTCCCTCGTCGCTTCCGGAGCGCCGCCAGTCGAGGGCGTCCGGGTCGACGCCCAGCTCCGCCGCCGTCGGCTTCCTCATAGCGGCTTCCTCGCCACAGCGCAGTAGCCCAGCCGCGAGCCATCACTATCGGCCTCGTCAGGGTCCTCGGCGCCCCAGACGCCCAGATGGCACACCTCCGCGGGCGCCCCCTCGTACGGCGGGACGATCTCCAGCCCGGCGAAGAACCGCTCGATCTCCGCGCGCGGCCGCGGGTAGGCGCCGCCGGACGACGACCTGGCGTACACCGCGGTCACCTGGTCGAGCTCCTCGCTCACCTGGCGGTCGCTGCTGATCGAGGACAGCGCCACGTAGCTGCCCGGCGCGAGCCGGTCCACGTACCGCCGGACGACGCCCCACGGGTCGTCCTCGTCCGGCACGAAGTGGGTGACCGTCACCAGCAGCAGCGCCACCGGCTCGGCCAGGTCGATCAGCGCGTTGGTCTCCTCGTGGGCGAGGAGGCCCTCCGGGTCGCGGAAGTCGGCGGTGATGAACGCCGTCCCCGACACGCCCTCCAGCAGGGACTTCGCGTGGATCTCGACCAGCGGGTCGTTGTCGACGTACAGGACCCGCGCGTCGGGCGCGACCTTCTGCACCGCGTCGTGGGTGTTGTTGCCCGTCGGCAGGCCGGCGCCGATGTCGATGAACTGCCTGACGCCCTGCTGCGCCAGCCACCGCACCGAGCGCTGGAGGAACCCGCGGTTCGCCCACGCGGCGTCCTCCAGGTCGGGCATGTGCGCGCGGACCTTCTCCACGGCCTCGCGGTCGACCGTGAAGTTGGCCGAGCCGCCGAGGATGTAGTCGTACATTCGGGCCGGGCTGGGGATCGTGCTGTCCACCCCGGGAGGAGCCTGCTCGATGTCGCTCACCGCTTGGCCTCCATTGCCGCGTCTTGTGATGCACTGCCGCATCTTGTGATGCACGAATTATGAAGCAATTGGTCAAGAAGGGGCGAAGCCGAGCCAAGGGCGCAGGGGGCCACAGGTGGTTCGGCGCGGACGCCTCCGGGCATCACCCGCCGAAGGGCCGAAAGGGGGGAACGACCATGAAGACCGCACCTGACCTGGCGCTCCGCCAGCTGACCTTGCAATTCATCGGGAACGCCACGACCGTGCTGCGCTGCGGGCCGTTCACGCTGCTGACGGATCCGAACTTCCTGCACCGCGGGGAGCGCGCCTATCTCGGTTTCGGGCTCACGTCCCGGCGGCTGACCGAGCCCGCCCTGCGGATCGAGGAGCTGCCGCGGCTCGACGGGGTCGTCCTGTCCCACCTGCACGGCGACCACTGGGACCGGGTCGCCCGCGCGAAGCTCGACCGCGGCCTGCCGATCGTCACGACGCCGCACGCGGCCCGGCGGCTCCAAGGCTGGCACCGCTTCCGGCACGCGATCGGGCTGCGCACCTGGGAGTCGCACACCATGGTGAAGGACGGCGCGCTGCTCCGGATCACCTCGATGCCGGGACGGCACGCGCCCGGTGCGGCCCGCATGCTGCTGCCCCCGGTGATGGGCAGTCTCCTGGAATTCGGCCCGGCCACGGGCGAGGTGCGGTTCCGCCTCTACATCACCGGCGACACGCTGATGTTCGACGGCGTCCACCAGATCGCCCGCCGCGCCCGGGACATCGACCTCGCCGTCCTGCACCTGGGCGGCACCAAGCTGCCCGGCGGGCTCATCGTCACGATGGACGCCGTCCAGGGCGCCGACCTGTTCGAGGCGATCCGTCCCGCGCGGGCGGTGCCCGTCCACTACAACGACTACGGCGTCATGAGCTCACCCCTGGACGACTTCCGCCAGGAGATGGAACGCCGTGGCTTCGGTGACCTGGTGACTTACGTCGGGCCGGGCCAGACCCACACCTTCGGCCAGCAGACCGCCTGAGCCAACTGACCGCCTGAGCCAGCAGACGGCCTGAGCCAACAGACCACCTGAACGCAGCCTCAGACCGCCTGAACGGCCGGCGGGCCGAGGCGTCCTAGCGTCCTATCCGCTTGCGCATGGCGTGCGCCATCCGCAGGGGGAACAGACCCATGAACGGTGCGCGGCGGCCCATGTCGTCGGTGTCCTTCTTGTCGAAGGCACGGGCGTAGCGCTGCGCCTCCGAGGTGGTGGCGTACTCCTTCGCGTCCCCGGCACCGCACCCGCGCACGCACGTCCAGCGCATGGTCGTGCCTTCGGCGGCGAAGCGGTAGTCGTGCCCGAAGATGTGGCAGGTCTTCATCGGTCACGCCTCCGTGTCCGCGTCGGAGTTCTCGGGCGGCCCGTACTCGTTGCCCGCGAGGGGGCGGGCCCGTCCCTCGTGGACGGCCTCGCGCAGCGCGGCGCGGAACCGCCCGGGGCCCCAGTAGCGGGCGCCGACCATCTCGGCGAGCCGGGCGCGGCCGGTCGGCCCGTGCTCGGCGAGCGCCTGCGCGATGGCGTTGACCTCGCGGTCCAGGGCGATGTCCGCGCCGGACGACCACTCACCCGACCGGCCGGTCATCATGCCCGGCGAGTAGAAGGTCTGCCCTGGGCCGGGCAGGAACCGGCGCAGCCCCGCGCGGCGCTCCCGCTCGCGGCGCAGCAGCCGGGCGCGGATCCGCTCGTCGCGCTCGCGCGCCGCCCGCTCCCGCTCCGCCGCCTCGGCGCGCTCCCGCTCGGCCTGCTCGGCCGTGCCCGCCTCCGCGGCCAGCGACTCGGCGGCGGACCGGTGCTGCGCGGCCTCCATCCGGTCGGCGGCGGACTCGGCGCGCAGCCGGTGGACGGCGGCGCGCCGCTCATGCTCCGCGGCCCCCTCCTCGTCGCCGTCGGCGCGGGCCGTGTGGGCGAGCGCCAGCTCGTTGTGCATGCGCTCCCACTCGGCGTAGGTCTCGGCCTGCTCCAGGGCGATCTCGGCCTCGTTCCCTTCAAGCCCGGCGGCGCGCGCGTGCGTCTCGGCCGCCATCGCCCGCTGCTCGCCGGCCCGTGCCCGCTCGTCCGCGGCGGCGGCCAGCGTCGCGTGCAGCGCGGAGTCCTCCTCGTTCTCCGCGGCCAGTGACTCGACCCGCTCGCGGAGCGCGCGCGCCCGCTCCTCGGCCGCCTCGGCGCGGCTGAGGGCGCTCGCGCGCTCGGTGTCGTCGCGGGTGCGCTCGGCTTCGGCCCGCTCGTCGTGGGCGGTGGCCTCCTCGGTGAGGCGCTCGGCGTCCCACTCGGCGATCTGCGCGAGGACCTCCTCGACGCGGAGCCGTTCGAGGGCGGCGGCGTCCCCCTCATCCGCGCGCGGCCGCAGCTGGTGGACTGCGGCGCGGTGCTCGGCGGCGCGCGCCCGGCCCTCCTCGGCGTGCCGCCGGGCCTCCAGCGCCTCGCGGCGCTCTGGCAGGCGCTCGGCCGCCGCCTTCGCAGCCGCCCCCTTCGGAGCCGCCTTCGCAGCCCCCTTCGCAGGCGCCTTCTCCGGGGCCTTCTCGACGGGTTCGCCGTCCGCCGCCTCCGCGGTGAGGGGCCGGGCGATGTTCTCCAGCGACGCCTGCTCGGCGCGGACGCCGAAGAACAGCTCCGCGACCCCGCCCACCGCCATGATCGCGGCACCGACGAAGAAGCCGATCGCGACCTTCTCCACGGCGCCGCTGTCGATCAGGTTGCCGAAGATGAGCGGGCCGGTGATGCCGCCGGCGGCCGTGCCGATCGCGTAGAAGAACGCGATCGCCAGCGCGCGGGTCTCCATCGGGAAGATCTCGCTGACCGTCAGGTAGGCGGAGCTGGCGCCGGCGGAGGCGAAGAAGAACGTCACCGAGACCAGCGCGATGAACGTCCAGCTCGACAGCGCGCCGGTCGCCAGGAAGACCCCGAGGACCACGGTCAGCGCGGCCGACATGAAGTACGTCCCGGAGATCATCGGCTTGCGGCCGACGGTGTCGAACATCCGCCCGAGCAGTAGCGGGCCGAGGAAGTTGCCGACCGCGAACAGCGCGATGAAGTACGGCACCGCCCCGGACGCGACGTCGAAGTACTTGCTGAGGATCGTGCCGAGGTCGAACGTCACCGCGTTGTAGAGGAACGCCTGCCCGACGAACAGCGCGAACCCGAGCGTCGCCCGCTTCGGGTAGACCTTGACCGCGACCTGCGCGATCTCCCGGAACGGGATGGCCCGGCGCTGCCGCACCGTGATGCTCTCGCCCGGCTCGGCGAGCTCCTGGCCGGTGTCCTCGCGGACCTCGGCCTCGATGCGGTCGACGATCGCCTCGGCGTCCTCCTCCCGGCCGTGGATGAACAGCCAGCGCGGGCTCTCCGGCACGTGCCGCCGGACGATCATGATCGCCAGGCCGAGCACGCCGCCGATCCCGAACGCCAGCCGCCAGCCGAGGTCCTGCGGGAAGATCGAGGTGTCCAGCAGCAGCAGCGCGGCCAGCGCGCCGAGCGCGGACCCCACCCAGTAGCTGCCGTTGATCGCGAGGTCGACGCGGCCGCGGGCGCGGGCCGGGATCAGCTCGTCGATGGCCGAGTTGATCGCCGCGTACTCGCCGCCGATGCCCATCCCGGTGACGAACCGGCACGCGAAGAAGTACCAGGGCGCGAAGGCGAACGCGGTCGCCACCGTCGCGAGGACGTAGACGACCAGCGTGAGGATGAACAGCTTCTTTCGGCCGAACCGGTCGGTGAGCTGGCCGAAGAACAGCGCGCCGAGGCACGCGCCCGCGACGTAGATCGCCGCCGCGAGCCCGATGTCGGACGGGGACAGCTCGATGCCGCTGCCCGACTCGGTGAGCCGCGCCGCGACGGAGCCGACGATGGTGACCTCGAGGCCGTCGAGGATCCAGACCGTCCCCAGCCCGACGACGATCATCCAATGGAACCGCGACCACGGCAGCCGGTCCATCCGCGCCGGAACGCGCGTGGTGATCGTGCCCAACCGTGCATCGGCGGTCATGCGGAAGCCCCTTCCGAGCGGACCCGGCGGTCGCCTACGTGATCACCGGTAGGGCTACCCCTCACCCGGTCGTCACACCTCGCCACGCACGGTGGAGCGCACATAACCCAAGAAAAGGACTGCCGATATCCGGAATGCCGCAACAAAACAGTTCTCCCCCGCCGGGATCGCGGTGCCTCGCTAGTCTCGGCGCATGACCGGCACCCTCCCCTCGAACGAGCCGTCCGGCGACCGGCCGGCCATCGACTCCTCCGTCCCGCACACGGCGCGGGTCTGGAACTACTGGCTCGGCGGCAAGGACAACTACATCGTCGACCGGGAGCTCGGCGACCAGATCCAGGCGGTGCTCCCCGACATCGTGGCCTCGGCCCGCGCCGACCGCGGCTTCCTCGGCCGCGCCGTCGCCCACCTGGCCGGAGAGGCCGGGATCCGCCAGTTCCTGGACCTCGGGACGGGCCTGCCCACGGCCGGCAACACCCACGAGGTCGCGCAGGGCATCGCGCCGGAGGCCCGCGTCGTCTACGTCGACAACGACCCGCTGGTGCTCACGCACGCGCACGCCCTGCTGACGTCCACCCCCGAGGGCGCCACCGACTACATCGAGGCGGACGTCCGCGATCCGGAGAGCATCCTGGAGCGGGCGTCGGCGACGCTGGACTTCTCGCAGCCGGTCGCGATCATGATGCTGGGCATCCTGAACTTCATCCCCGGCGAGGACGAGGCGCAGCGGGTCGTGGACCGGCTGGTCGCCGCCGTCCCGTCCGGCAGCCACCTCGCGATCGCCCACCCGTCCGGGGAGGTCGACGGCGAGGCCGCGCAGCAGGCGGTCGACATGAGCAACCAGGCGGGGGTCGCGCAGATGCGGCTGCGCAGCAAGGCGGAGCTGGAGCGCTTCTTCACCGGCCTGGAACTGCTGGAGCCGGGCGTCGTGTCGTGCTCGCAGTGGCGCCCGGTCCTCAGCGGCGAGGCGCCGCCGAAGCCGGTCTACCAGTTCTGCGGCCTCGGCCGGAAACTCTGACACTGCCCGCCCGTACGGTGGGCGGGTGAGCGTCGAGGAGTTTCTGCGGATCGTGCACGGGCTGCCCGAAGTGGTGGAGAACGACGCGTTCGGCGGCATGTCCGGTTTCCGCGTGCGCGGGAAGGGTTTCTGCTACCTCAACGAGGCGGAGGGCACCATCCTGGTGAAGGCGACCCGCGAGGAGCAGGCCGCCCTCACCGCCGAGGAGCCGGACGTGTTCCGCCCGTCCTATACCAGCGGTCGCTTCGGCTGGCTGGAGGTCGAGATCGCCGGGATCGGCCCCGGCGAGATGACCGAGCTGGTCACCGAGGCGTGGCGGCTCACCGCCCCGAAACGCCTCTCCCGTACCCTCGATCCGGCGCCGTGAGCCCGGACGGGCCCGGCTCGTCGGACGGGCCGGCTCATCGGACGGTGCGCCCTCATCGGACGGTGCGCCGGTTCCCCCCGAACCGCCTGTAGGGCTCGGACGCGGCGGCGGAGTCGGGGCCGCCGACCTCGGTGACGTCCAGCCGGGTGTGCAGGCCGGTGACGTGCAGGATGCGCAGCACCTTGGGCCGCGGCCGGCGCAGGCGGACCCGGCACCCGCGCGTGCTCAGCTCCTTGTGGGCCCACACGAACACGGCGAGACCGCTGGAGTCGGCGAAGGTCAGCTCGGAGAGGTCCAGCAGCAGCAGCTGCGGGTCGTTCGCGGCCATCACCGTGGTGATGTGCCGGCGCAGCGGTTCGGAACCGGCGACGTCGAGCTCGCCCTTCAGGCGCAGCTCCACGGTCGTCCCGTCGAAGCGGGTGCCGACGGCCAGCAGCGGCGTGCCGCCGGCGGTGGCGAGGCCGGTCTCGATGGGAAGGCCGGTCTCGATGGGGGGGTCGGGTGCGGTCGTGCGGGTGCCGGGGAGCCGGCGCCTGTCTGCGGTGGTCACAGAGCCTCCAAGGGCATGCGTGAGTTCTCCGGGACCGGGCAGGTGACAAGGCCGGGCCGCTGCGGAGCGGTGGAAGAGCAATGGGTTGTTCTGGAAAGAGATGCGGGTTCGGGGGGCGCCGGCCTCAGGACGTTCCTTCGGCGAGGATCTCGGCGGCCAGATCGGCGACACGGCGACGGGCGTCGCGGGCCTGCTTGCGCAGCAGGTGGAACGCCGCGACGGTGTCCAGCCTGTGGGTGGCCATCAGGAAGCCGATGGCGCGTTCGATCACGACCCGGTAGTCCAGGGCGTACTGCAGCTGGCCCGCGGTCGTGCTGTGCTCGCGGGAAGAGAGCGCCGCCGCCATGAGCTCCCCTACCAGCTCGGCGTAGGCGTGCAGCGCGGTGAAATCGGAGTCGTCCCACCCGTAGGGCTGGGACCGGTAGACGTTGAGCGTGCCGACCGGGCTCCCGCCCAGCAGCAGCGGCACTCCGGCGACCGCCCGCACGCGCTCGTCGAGCACGTCCACGAGCTGCGGCCAGCGGGGGTCGGAGCGGACGTCCTTGGTGGAGACGGACCTGCCCTCGACATAGGTGTCGTAGCAGGGCCCCTGCCCGGCGCTGGCCTGGGCCTCCTCCAGGGACCGGCCGACCTCGTCGGAGGCGGCCACGTACAGTAGCGACTCGGAGTCGTCGATGAGCATGATGCCGGCGCCGTCATAGCCGAAAAGCCGGTCCACCGAGCTGACGACCTGCTGGAGCGCGCGCCACGTCCGAGTCGACGGGCGCCTTGCGCAGAACCTCCAGACTGCACACCAGCGCTTCGGTGTCGATATGCATCATGCTCCACATCCTTGAATGCGAGATCGGCGGTCGGGTGAGATGTGGAGGCACTACGGCCGGCCATGGGCGCCGTCACCGGCCGCAGGACGCGCGGCGAGACGGACCAGGAGGTCGGCAGCGGTGTCGGCCAGGTGTTCACCGACCACGATCTGCCTTTTCGTCCAGGTGCATGGCGTGCACCGGTAGAAGTTGAGCGCCCCGACCACGTCCCCGCGGACGTGCACCGGGACCGCCAGGACGGCCCTGACGGGCGCCGCGGTGAGCGCCAGCCGCGCGTATCCGGGGCGGTCGTGGTGACCGTCCAGATCGACCACGCCGACCGGCCGGTCGGTGGAGACGGCGTCGAGGGCGGGGCCCGCCTGCACGCTCTGTTGTGCGTACTGCAGGTTCAGCCCTTCGGGGGACGATCCCCCTACCGCCCGCAATCCGCTCGGCGCCGCGGCCAGCATCAGGGCGGCGCCGTCCGTCCCGGAGATCACTGCCATCGAGCGCAGCGCACCTGCCAGCGGACCGGCGGCCTGTCGGGCGCCGACTCCGACGCCCATTCCGTTCGCCATGTTCCTCATCTCGGGCAGCATCACATGCTGATCCGCGGACACAGGGCGGAACTTTTGCCCAACACTACCCGCTTCGGGACGGTTTGCGAGCGTTGCAGGGCCGCTGATGTCTTGACATTCGTCCGCAAGGAACCTATAACTGGAGTTGCAAGTTCCCTCTTCTGCAAGGAGTAGGTGCCGGCGCCGGCCGGGCGCCGGCGGTCCTCGGAGGTGATGTCATGCTGCTGACGTCGATCGACCCCTTCATGCAGGAGTTCGAGCGGCAGTTCGACCGGGCCTTCCGCCAGTTCGGCGGCGTGGACGGCGGTGCCGGGATGCCCATGGACGGCGTCCGCCGCGCCGACGACGTCGTGCTCCGGTTCGACCTGCCCGGCGTGGACCCGGGCTCCATCGAGGTCACCGTCGACCGCGGGGTCCTGACGGTCACCGCGCGCCGCGAGGAGGAGTTCGGCGAGGACGAGCGGGCGTTCGTCCGCGAGCGGCCGATGGGCGAGTTCACCCGCCGGGTCTACCTGTCGGAGCACCTCGACGCGGAGGGCGTCGAGGCCGCCTACGACAACGGCGTCCTCGCCGTCCGCATCCCCGTCCTGGAGCAGGCCCGGCCCCGCAAGGTCGCGGTCCGGCAGGCGAACGGCCGGAAGGCGATCAAGGGCTGACCGGCACGGATCCGAACGCGGCCCCGGACCCGCGCATCCCCCCGCGCGGGCCGGGGCCCTTTCGGTGGCCGCGCACAGCCGGTGAAGGAGGAACCCCCAATGCGCCTGCCGATCGATGACGAGCACGCCGCCCTGTTCACGGTGGGGCAGGTGGCGCAGATGCTCGACGTGCAGCAGGCCTTCCTGCGCCGCATCGACGACCAGCGGGTCGTCTCCCCGCGGCGCTCCGCCGGAGGGCAGCGCCGCTACAGCCGCCACGAGATCGGCCGCATCCAGCAGGTCGTCGTGCTGATGGGCGAGGGCATGACCCTGCCCGCCATCCGGCGCATCTTCGAGCTCCAGGCGGAGCTCGCCGAGGTGACGCGCGAGCGCGACGAGCTCGCCCGCCGCCTCGCCGCCCGCGAAGCCTGAGCGGCCGCGAAGCCTGAGCGTCGCGACACCTGAACGCCGCGGAGCCTGAGCGGCCGCGCCGCGCGCCCCCGCCGCGGGGTGGGTTCGCCCTGGTCAGGACGGGGTAGGGCAGGCCCCGTCACCGCGAACGGGGGCGGCGGGCACGGCTTTCGGGGGGCACGGCTTTCGGGGGGAGGCGTCCTGTGCGGGTGCAGTGGCGGCGGCGCGTGCGCGCGGCGCGCTGGCCGGTGGGCATGGGGCTCGCGGCGTGGCGCTGGCTCCGGACGTCCCGCCGGGTGCGCCGACGGCGGCTCCGCACCGAGGCGGTCGACGAGGTCAGGCGGATCCCGCGCCGCCCCGGCGACGAGGTGCAGGACGCGCGGCAGGGCGTCGGCTCGGTCTTCCAGCGGCGCTACACGATCCGGATCGCCGGCAGCCCGCTCGGCCCGGAGGAGCTGATCACCCGGCTGTGCGAGGACCTCAACGCGGCCTCGCCGGTCGAGGTCGCCGTCTTCGACAAGACGGCCGGGGCCGCCCAGCCGCTGGAGAAGGAGGACGAGTACGTCGTCCACATGCCGGGGCCGTGGAACTGCCCGGTCCGGGTCGTGGAGCGCACGCCGGTGTCGTTCCGGTTCGCGACGCTGCGCGGCCATCTGGAGGCCGGGGAGATCGAGTTCCGCGCGGAGCGGGCCCCGGACGGCGACGACCTCGTGTTCACGATCGAGTCGTGGGCGCGCAGCGGGGAGCGGCTGGCGGCGGTCCTCTACGAGAAGCTCGGCCTCGCGAAGGAGATGCAGCTCCACATGTGGGCGCACTTCTGCGGGCGGGTCGCCGAGCTGTCCGGCGGACGGATGGTCGGCCAAGTCGAGGTCGAGACGGAACGGGCGAGCGGCTCCGGCGGCGGGGACGCCCTGCCCACCCGCGCGGTCACCGCCGCGTTCAAGTACCCCTTCGCCCTCGCGGCGCGCGTGCGGAGCCGGCCGCTGCATCCCGAGGGGCTCCTCTTCGACGCCACGCTGATGCTGCACGGGACGTCCCAGTACTGGGGAGTCCCCTTCCTGGACGAGCGCACGGAGCTGCCGGCCGAGGTGCGGTTCTCCCGCGCGATGGGCCTGCCGACCGTCCTGCCGGACATCCTCGGCATGGCGCTGCGGTGGCGGCAGCCGTCGGGCGCCGACGCGGAACTGCTGCTCGCCACGACCGGGCACACCCTGCTCGGCCGCCGCCTCCTCCACCTGAAGGCCGTGTGGAGCCCCGCCTTCTACGGCTCGCTGCTCCCGTACCGGGCCGGCGACCGGCGGCTGCTCCTCGGCGCGGCCGCGTACCACTCGCCGTCCGTCCCGGCCGACCTCCGCTCCCTCGACCGCGCCGTGCGGGACGGGCCGTTCTCGCTGACCCTGCTGGTGGCGACCGAGCTCGGCCGCTGGGAACGGTTCGGGGAACTCCGGCTGCTGGGGCTCGCCCCGACCTCCCCCAGGCGCTTCAACCCCGCCCAGAACCCCGTGGAGGGCCTGGTGCCCGCGGGGGTGTTCCAGCAGGTCCGCGGCCCGACGTACGCCGCCGTCCAGCGGGTCTCGCGCAGGCGCCGGGACCGCGAGGCGCCGCGATGATCCCCAGGGCACGGCCGCTGCGCAGGGCGCGGCTGCAAGCGCGCCTGCACCGCCTTCCCCTGAACTTCGACCCGTCCCAGCACGACGTGCACGAGCCCGAGAGCGGCTGGACCGTCGACGACTACCGGCAGCCGCTCCCGCCGGAGCCGCCCGGCCCGCCGCAGCCCGGCGGTAGCTGGCAGATCGCCCGGCTGCTCGTGCAGAACTACGAGTACGCGGACCCGTCCATCATCCGGCGGATCGGCGGTTCCGGCCCGCCCGAACCGGGCCGGAACATGCTGCTCGAAGGCCACTTCTACGGCCTGCGCTTCTACCTCGGCGTCCGCGTCGGCGACGTCATCGACGAGACCGTCGACCTGGACGGACGCCAGGTCCGCGTCTACGGCTGGAACTACCGCACGCTGAAGGGGCACCTCGAACGCGGCCAGATGGACCAGGAGGTGCGCAAGTGGCTCGACACCGGCGAGGTGGACTTCCACATCCACGCGTTCTCGCAGCGGGCCGTCGAACCGCACCCCGTCGAGCGCCTCGGCTTCCGCCTCTTCGGCCGCCGCACCCAGCTCAAGTTCTACGACCGCGCCTGCCTGCGCATGAAGACCCTGACCACCGCCGCCCTCACCGCCGACCGCACCCCGTCCTCCTGACGGCGCCCGGCCTCCTGACACCACCCAGCCTCCTGACACCGCCCGGCCTCCTGACACCGCCCGGCCTCCTGACACCGCCCGGCCTCCTGACACCGCCCGGCCTCCTGACACCGCCCGGCCTCCTGACGGCGCCCGGCCTCCTGACGGCGCGCGGGGGCGTCATCCTCGGAGGAACTCGTCGATCGTCCCGGCCTGCCCGAAGACGGCGTGGCCGATGTCCGGGAGCATCCTCACCGTCGACCGCGGGACGAGTTCGTGGACGCGCCGCGCGGTCTGCCGCGAGTCGAACATCGCGTCCCGTCCGCCGACGATGACGAGCACCGGCATGGGGAGACCGCGCAGCGCGTCGTCGGGGAACACCGGGAGCCTCTCCCTGCGCGGGTTGAAGTACGTGAACGTCAGGACGACGGCGTCGAGCACCTCGCTGTCCGCACCGAGGCCCGTGACGGTCATCGCCGACTCGCGCAACCCGCCGCGGCGGAACGCGCGGGCCGCCAGCGTCGTGAACAGCCACCCGATCTTCTGCCGCCCCACCCCGCCGGGGCACACCAGCGCCAGGCGGGTCACGCGTTCCGGCCGCCGGACGGCGTAGTCGATCGCCGTCCACCCCCCGAGCGATGTGCCGACGACCGCCGCGCCCGCGATGCCGAGCCCGTCGAGCACGTCGTCCAGCCACAGCGCGACCGCGCCGGTGCCGAGGACGGGACGGGAGGGCGCGCTCAGCCCCGGCTCGCCGACGAGGTCCACGGCATGCGTGCGGAAGTGCCGCGACCACACCGCGACGTCGTCCCGCCACATGACCGCGTTCGCTCCCGAGCCGTGCAGCAGCACCAGCGGCGGCGCGTCCGGAGGTCCGGAGACCAGCACGAAGGTCTCCCCCTCGCGGGTCGGCACCCTGACCTCCTCGGCGGGCACCGGCCAGGCGTCCAGCGCCCGCCGGTAGTGGCCGAGCAGTTCCCGCCGCCCCGCTTCCGACTTGTAGATCGCGCTCACGACGCGCCGGCCAGGCGCGCGTCTAGGGCCTCCAGGTCCGGGACGAACCACACGTGGGCGGACCTGTTCGACTCGCGCACCAGGGCGCGCAGCGCCGAGCTCTCCGCCATGTGCGCGGAGATGTCGCCGACGACCGCGAGCCTCACCCCGTACTGGACGAACTTCTGCATGAGGTCGCCCGCGAACCGGGAGCCCAGCGAGAAGAAGCGCGCGTCCAGCCGGGTCGCGGGCACCGCCACCACCTCGGCGCCGAGGAAGGTCGCGCCGATCAGGTCGAGCCCGTCCTCCATGGTCGCGATCGGCGGCCCGTCCGGGTCGCAGACCAGGACCTGGACCCCGGACCGCTCCTGCACCGCGTCACTCATCGCCGGCCTCCTGACCGAGCCCGCCGCCCCCACCGAGCCCGCCGCCCTGACCGAGCCCGCCGCCCTCACCGAGCAAGGCGTCGATCAACCGCAGCACCTCGGCCGTCGCGGCCGCGCCACCGAGCAGCACGATCTTCATGCGCTGCCCTTCCTCGTCGTGGACGACCTGGATGTGCACCGGCCTCCCTGGGGCGGGCCCGCTCTGCGCGGCGCTCACCACGAAGGTGCCGAGGCGGTCGGCCATGTGCCGGTCGACGCCGTCGACCTGCACGATGCTCGACACCTCGACCTGCACGCCGGACCGTCCGCCGGGTTCCGGGTCTCCGGTCAGCTCCTCCAGGTCGCGGCGTCCGATCCGGTACTGCTTGCCGATCCGGACGGCCTTGAGCCGCCCTTCCCGGATGTACCGCCGCACCGTCCGCGCATGGAGCCCGAGAAGGTCGGCGACCTCGTCGACCGAGTACAATTTGTCATCCATCGTTCCCCAACATACGCCACGAGGGAACAATAGGGAACTTTGAAAAACAGCGGGGAGCGACTCGGGCCCGTGGGTCCCTCAGCGGACGCGCCCGGTCTGCCAGGCCCAGGCGGCGATCTCGACGCGGTTCCGGACGCCCAGCTTCCGCTGGATGCTCGCGACGTGGGTCTTGGCGGTGCCGGGCGCGATGGACAGCTCGGCGGCGATCTCCGCGTTGGTGCGGCCCCGCGCGACGAGGGTCGCGACCTCGGCCTCCCGGCCGGTGAGGCGCCCGTCGTCGGCGCGCGGGCGGGACGGGGTGAAGCGGCGCAGCAGCCGGGTCGTGATCGCGGGGCTGATCAGCGCGTCCCCCGCCGCGGCGGCGCGGACGCCCTCGACCAGGAGCGCGGGACCGGAGCGCTTCAGCAGGAAGCCGCAGGCGCCGTCGCGCAGGGCGGTGTGCACGTACTCGTCGAGGTCGAAGGTGGTGACGACGATGACGCGGAGCGGGTCGGGCACGCCGGGGCCGGCGAGCAGCCGGGTGACCTCCAGGCCGTCCATCCGGGGCATCCGGATGTCCGCGAGGACGACGTCCGGGCGCAGGCGCCGGGCCAGCTCGACGGCCGCCGCGCCGTCGGCGGCCTCCCCGACCACCGCCATGTCCGGCTGGGCGTCCAGGATGATGCGGAAGCCGCCGCGGACGTCGTCCTGATCGTCGGCGATGACGATCCGAGTGGTCATGGCCGCGATCGTAGTGGGAGCAGCGCGACCACCCGCCAGCCTCGATCGCCCGCGGGACCCGCGCCGAAGTCGCCGCCGAGGGCCTCGACGCGCTCGGCGAGCCCGGCGAGCCCGAGTCCGCCGCGACGCCGTTCCCGGAGCAGGCCGGCGCGGGCCCTGGGGGCGTCGTCGGTGACGGCGACGCGCAGGGCGGAGCCGGTCGCGCTGACCGAGACGTCGACGGAGGCCGCGCCGCGCGCGTGCCGCCGGACGTTCGTCAGGGCCTCGACGACCAGCCGGTACGCCGTCGCCGAGACCTCGGGAGGTGGGGCGACGTCGTCCATCGCGAGCCGGACGCGGGGGCCGCCCGGCGCGCTGAACCCGTCCACGAGTCCGGGCAGTTCGTCCAGGCCGTGCGGGTCGTCGCGGGGACCGTCGTCGTGGAGCATGTGGACGGTGCGGTCCAGGGAGGCCATCGCCCGCGCTCCGGCCGCCTCGATCCGCTTGAGCGCCGCCGCGGTGTCGCCGCCGACCTGGGCGGCCTGCGCCTGGACGATCATCCCGCCGACCTCGTGCGCGACGAAGTCGTGCAGGTCGCGCGCCAGATCGAGGCGCTGCGCGCGCCGCGCCTCGGCCACCGCGCGGGACCGCCGCGCGTCCAGCGACCGCAGGTACAGCCCGGTGCCGGCGGCGACCGCCGCGCCGAGCCCGCAGAGCAGGCAGCCGAGCAGCGCGCCGCGCGCGCTCGCGGGCGGGACGACGTGCAGCGTCAGCCGCAGCGGGAGCGCGGTCACGGCGGCGGCGACCACCGTCCCGGCGAGCACGGCGGGACGGGCCTCCGCGCGTCGCACCACCAGGTGCAGGACGACCACCGCCGCGGCGGTCTCGGCCAGCCACCAGCCGGCCGTCCGGTTGCCGGCCGGCCCCCGGTAGGCCAGGGTCGCGGCCAGCGAGGCCGCTCCGGCCGCGCCCGCGACCGCGCCCGGCCGGGCGTCCGGGAACGCGAGCATGAGGACGAGCGCGGCACCGGCCAGCCACGCCGGAAGGGTGATCAGCGGCCCGGCGTCCGGGGTGCCCGCGGCGGCGGCCACCGCGAGCACGGCGAGCGCCGCTCCGGCCGCGACGGCGCGCGGGCGCCTCTGCCGAACGGGCGAGGAGCCCGCCGGGAAGATCTGCCGAACGGTCGATGCCCGGAGGGGGCCGTGATCAGCAGGCTCTTCTCCATGAACGATCACAAGCGAATCGTACGAGCCGGGCTGGCCGCGGCCTCGGTGGCCTGCCTCGCGGGCTGCGGGCTCACGGCCGAGGCCGCGCTCTCGTCCGGCACGGCGCTGCTGCGCGCCGACACGAACCGCGACGGGCGGCTGTCGCCCGCCGACGACGCCGGGCGCGGAGCGTGGACGGCCGCCCGCGGCGCGATCATGCTGCCTAACCTCGACGACGACGCGTCCCGCTGCCCGGCGGCCGGGAAGGACGGCAAGCGGCTCACCGACGCGGCGCTGGCGGCGTGCAACGACGCGTCCGACGCGGTGGTGAACGGCGCCGCCGACGCCGCCGACCTGGCGCCGGTGGAGATCCCGGCGATGAAGGGGGTGTCCGGTTCCGCGCGGGCGACGCTGCTGCCCGACGCCCGGTCGTGGACCAAGGTGCGGATCTTCGTGCGGCGCGGCGGGCGCCTCACGGCACTCGGCGCGGACGGCGCGATCGGCGCGGACGAGCTGCGGCGCGGCGTGCGGCTCGCCGTCGAGGCCCGCGACGCCGTCCGCGACCCGGCCGCGTGGTCCGGGTTCAGCGACCTCACGCTGACGGTCGACGACGGCGGCCGGACCCGGTCCGACAAGGTCCGGCTGCGCGTCGCGCCGGTCCTCTTCCAGCACGACCTCCTCCCCCTGGACCGCGCGGTCGTGGCGAACCCGAAGGCTCCCGTCACGCTGGAGAAGGGCAGCGCGCCCGACAAGCCCGTCAAGGGTCAGGAGGCGTACCGGCGCGACCTGCGGCGGGCACTGGACGCGGAGGGACTGCGCAAGCCGTTCATCGAGTCCCCGGCCGGGGGCGACCAGTGGATGGGCGACATGTACAAGGCCGGGTACGCGTCCACGCCGGGGCCGGGCGGCAGGGAGCACCGCATCGTGGTGAACCTCAGGTCCCCGGCCGTCACCCCCGACTTCCCGGCCCGCGACCGCCCGCTGCGGGACGCGTCCCGCCCGGTGTTCACCCTGATGCGCGGACCGGGCGTCGCGGGGATCCAGCAGTTCGACGCCGCGGCCGTCGACCGGCCCGACGACAACCTGTACTACGGCTCGGCCAGTTCGAGCGGCAACGTCGGGACGATCCCGCCCTACGGCAAGTACCGCACGGGCCGGATCGTCTACGGCGCCGAGGGCAAGTTCGCCCCCGACAGGACGTTCACGCGGATGCTGGAGGCGCAGGGCTACCAGGACCCGATCGCCGTCGACACGAGCTGGCTCGGCGTGGGCCACATCGACGAGTTCATGCACTTCGTCCCCCGGCGCGGGCGTAAGGGGTGGGCGATGGTCGTCGCGGATCCGCGGATGGGCATGGACCTGCTGGAGAAGGTCGCCGCCACCGGTGGCGGAGGGCAGCGGCTGGTCCAGGGCGTCGTCCCGTCCAACACGCAGTTCCCCGGCCTCACGGTCGCCCAGGCCCTCCGCAAGCCGGACCTGGTGGACGGCACCCGCATCGCGGCGGCGGGCGTCGACCGGGCGCTGCGGCAGTTCCGCGACAAGGCCGGGATCACCGAACGCGACGTCATCCGCGTCCCGGCGCTGTTCATCAAGCTCGACCTGCCCGGCGACTATCCGCGCAAGGACCTGACCGTCACCTACCTGCCGGACGCCGCCAACGGCATCAGCACGGGCACCGGCGGATACTTGGCCCCCGTCCAGCACGGGCCGCGGCAGGGCGGGCAGGACGTCTTCCAGCGCGCCACCGAGCAGGCACTACGCGGTGCGGGCGTCCGCGTCCACTGGATAGAGGACTGGGACTACTCGCACTACGTCGGCACGGCTGGAGGGGACATCCACTGCGTCACGAACGTCCAGCGCAACCTGAGCGGCACCACCCCTTGGTGGCGCACCCGCTGACCCGCCGTCAGGCCGTGCCGCTGCCGTCAGGCCGTGCCGCTGGCGTCAGACCGTGTCGCTGCCGTCAGGCCGTGCCGCTGCTCGCCGCCTCACGGGCGGCGGGCGGGGTGAAGGTGCAGGGCATGCGCTTGTAGCCGTTGATGAAGCCGGACATCAGGCGGTCGGGCTCGCCGGCGGCGATGTCCGGCAGGCGCGTGAACAGCTCGCGGAACATCACGGCGATCTCGCGCCGGGCCAGGTTGGCGCCGAGGCAGAAGTGCGGACCGGGCCCGCCGAAGCCGACGTGCGGGTTCGGCGAGCGGAGGATGTCGAAGCGGTCGGGATCGGTGAAGACCGCCTCGTCCCGGTTCGCCGACCAGTAGAACAGCGTCACCCGCTCGCCCTTGCGGTAGGTGTGGCCGTTCATCTCGTAGTCGCGCGTCAGGTTGCGGCGCATGAAGATGACGGGGCTGCTGTACCGGACGATCTCCTCGATGGCCCCGCCGATGCGTCCCTCGAAGTCCTCCAGGAGGAGTTCGCGCTGGTCGGGATGCTCGGTGAACAGCTTCAGGCCGTGCGCGATCGCGTTGCGCGTGGTCTCGTTCCCGGCGACGACGAGCAGCAGGAAGAAGGCGGCGAACTCGCGGGGGCTCAGCCGCTCGCCGTCGAGGTTGGCGTTCACCAGCGCCGAGGTCAGGTCGTCGGTGGGATTGGCCCGGCGCTCCCGCCCGAGCTTGAACGCCAGCCGGTGCAGCCGCCACCCCGCCGACGCGATCGTGCCCAGCATCCGCATCGTGGCGAGCTTGCCGATCTTCGGACCGCGCTCGCCGTACTCGAAGGCGGCGCCCACGTACTCGGGGTCGCTGTAGCCGACGATGATGTTCGTCCACTCCACGACCCGGCGGTGGTGCTCGACGGGGATGCCGAGCATGTCGCAGATGACCTCGACCGGCAGCCGCGCCGCGCACTGCGACACGAAGTCGCCGCCGCCCGCCTCGATCAGCTCGTCCACGATCCGGGCGGCGCGCTTGGCGATGTCGTCCTCGGCCTTGGCGAGCATCTTCGGGGTGAACGCCCGCGACACGATCCGGCGGATCTTGGCGTGCCGCGGATCGTCCATGTCGATCATCGAGTTGAAGTACTTGTCCATCCAGCGCGGCATGTCGGCCGGGCTGGTGGCGCTGGGCTCGCTGCTGAACACCTCGGGGTGGCGGCTGGCCTCCGTCACCTCGGCGTGGTGGGTCAGCGCCCAGGACCCCGGGCTCTGCGGGAGGAAGGGCAGCTTCGGCAGGACGAGGAAGACCGGCTTCGGCTGGGCGCGCAGGACCGCGAACGCCTCCGCGCGCTCGTGGAGGGGGCGGGTCCAGAAGCGGAGGTCGCTCAGGTCGATGTCCGCCGGCGTCAGCTTTCGGGGGGTCTCTGTGGCCACCGGACCTCACGCTCCCGTCTCGTCCGAGATTCTGGTGAAGCGTCACACCAGATATCTGGTGTTCAGCGTCCCCAGATCTGGGGGTGAAGTCAAGGGATGGGGCACAATCTGGGCTGTGACCTCCGAGCCCGCCCCCGCGCGCCCGTACGGCGGCGTCCCCGCCGACCAGCGCCGCGCCCGCCGCCGCACCGCACTGCTCGCGGCCGGGCTGCAACTGCTGGGCACGGAAGGGCTGGCCGCCACGACCGTCCGGAAGGTGTGCGCGGAGGCCGGTCTCAACGACCGCTACTTCTACGAGAACTTCCCGGACCGGGACGCCCTGGTCCTCGCGGTCGTCGACGACCAGGTCGCCCAGGGCACCGACGCGATCCTGTCGGCGGCCCACCGGGCGCCCCGCGAGCCGCAGGCCCGGACCCGCGCCGCGGTGACCGCCGTCCTCGACTTCCTCACCGACGACCCGCGCCGCGCGCACATCCTCACCCACGCGTTCCCGGCCTCACCGCCGCTCCAGCAGCGCCGCATCGAGATCGTCCGCACCCTCGCCGCGATCTTCGCCGCCGAGACCCACGCGACCCTCGACCAGGTCCTGCTCCCCGACACCGACCTGGAACTCACCGGCCTGACCCTCACCGCCGGCCTGTGGGACCTGTTCACCACCTGGTTCCGCGGCGACCTCGACATCGACCGCGACCACCTGACCAACTACACGGTCGCCCTGATCCTGAGCACCACCGAACTCGCCACCCCCCTCCACAACCGCCTCCACTGACCCCGTTCAGGCGCGGTCGATGACGGCGAACACGACCTTGCCGGCGTTGCCCGCCAGGTCGCGGATTTCCCAGCAGCGGGCGTACCGGTCGACGATGAAGAGGCCGCGACCGGTCTCGCTGGGCGCGTCGGCCGCCAGCATGTGCGGCAGGCCGCAGGAGGCGTCCTGGACCTCCAGCCACAGCGCGTCGTCCTCGGTGCGACTCAACCGCAGGACCACGTCGTCGCCGGACACGGACGCCGCGTGCTGGAGAGCGTTGGTGGCCAGCTCACTGGCCACCAGGCACGGCACGAAATCGTCCATGCCGTACTGACCGGCGACCAGCCACACGAACCGCCGCACGAACCGCCGCACCTCCGCGACGACCTCGGGGCCCGCTTCACCACCATCTCGTTCTCCGCCGCCCATCCCATGACCTCGCCGAGAGGTACAACCATGCCCCCGCGACGCCAGCGCCCCCGAGAATCGCCCGCCCTCGTCGCCTTCGGCCGCCAGATGCGCCGGTTGCGGGAAGCCAAGGACGTCAACCAGGAGACCATCGCCCATCTGACCAAAGTGAGCGGCTCCCAGGTCAGCCGCATCGAGACCGGAAAGAAGCGTGCAACGCGATCTTTCGTGATTGCCGTGGACGACTACCTGGAAGCGGGGGTTCCCTCATCAGCTTGTGGGAGGACCTGAACGAGGACGGTCACCCGGTCTCCATCTGGTTCGACTGGCCGCAGCAGGAGTCGGAAGCCGCAGAACTGGTCACTTGGCAACACACGATCGTCCCTGGTCTTCTGCAGACTCCCGCCTACGCACACGCGTTTCTTAGCTCGGACGAAGCCGTCGAGGCCCGCATGGCACGCCAGATCATCCTCACCCGGACGGACGCGCCCCCGACGGCGCTGACCGCGCTCCTGAGCGACGGGGTACTCACCCACCTGGTGGGCTCGCCCGAGGTGATGCGAGAGCAGATCGAACACCTCGTCTCGCTAAGCGAGAGCCCAACATCACCATTCGCGACCTGGCGTCCCCTTACCCCCAGGCAAGGCCCGAGCCCGTCGACCTCCCCCTGAGGCAAGCCCAGCCAGGCGAGCACGCCCACTGACAAGCTCATCCTCACGTCCGACACTGGCGCCATGCTCCTGGACAAACTCACCTGGCGCCGAAGCACCCACAGCGGCTCCAACGGCGGTGACTGCGTCGAGCCAACGAACGTGGCCGGCGCGGTGGCGGTATGAGACAGCAAGGACCCGGACGGGCCTGTCCTCCTACTGACTCGCACAGCGCTGCGGATCGTCGTGCAGTCCGTCGCCGACAGCACCCGCCCCCTTTGTCCTCGGGTGGCTTCGTAGTTCTGTAGACACACGCGCACGGCGGTCGAGTCCCACGACCAGGAATCACCCCCGATCCCCACATGATCACTCTGCCGGGGCCAGCGATATAACCTGCACGTTCATTCCATGGCAGCGGCGCTCGGCCGAACAGTACGGCCGATTGACCCGCAAACGGTCGCGGCGGAGAGCGTGCCGTCCAGCACCAACAGGTGCGGCCCCGTTCTGGTCGCCTTTCGCAGTGCCCGTCTCAGCTTGGGTGACCGTGACCCTTTTTCATCCTCGGGTGACCTCGTAGTTCTGTAGGACGGCGATGGCCTTGACCAGGTGGCCGGCCTTGCTGGGGCTGCAGCGGAGCTTG
>NZ_FZOR01000070.1 GCF_900188445.1 Actinomadura meyerae | reverse complement strand
CAAAACCCACACCACCTACGACCAGACCACCGCATGGTCACACCACCACCACGACCTCGCCGCTTGACATTCAACCTCCAGGGATGTCTGACGCCTCCGGCGCGCGCTGCGCGCCGGAGGCTCGGCTACTTGAGCCTGATGAGGCGCTTCAGGTAGGACGGCTCGTCCAGCGTCCGGCCGAGCCGCAGCGGGACGGCGCCCGCACCGGTCGTCAGGGTGCCCGCCTGCTCGCCCGCGGCGGCCCGGTGCGGCGGCTCGCCCTCCACGCCGAGGTGCACGGTCAGCCCGGGCCAGCCGACCACCGTGACCGGCGCCGCGGCGCGCAGCGGCGTCGTCCCGCCGAGCCCGTCGTCGACCAGCGCGACCCGCGCGCCCCGCTGCGCCAGCGTCACCGCGGTCAGCGCGCTCTCGGCCGCGGCGACGAGCCGTGCCGCCGCGTTCACCGCGCCCGCCGCGCTCGGCGACCGCTGCCCCATCACCGCGCCGACGATCAGCGTCTCCACGCCCTGGACGGTCTTGCGCGCGGCGAACACGAAGTTCCCGCCCGCGGCGTCGGTGTAGCCGGTCTTGCCGCCGACGACGCCGTACTGCCCGAGCAGGAAGTTGCCGCCCTCCCGCGTCTGGCCCGCGCCGTCCGGCACGTACGCCCGGTTGTTCACGATCGTCGCGAACTCCGGCAGGTCCATCGCCGCCTTCAGCAGCTTGACCTGGTCGGCGGCCGTGCTCACGGTGCCGGAGTCGTAGCCGCTCGGATCGGTGTAGTGCGTGGCGGTCATGCCGAGCTGCGCCGCGGCGGCGTTCATCTTCGCCACGAACGCCTGCTCGTCTCCGGAGTCCCACCGGGCCAGCTCGTGCGCGACGTCGTTCGCCGAGATGATCAGCAGCGCCTCCAGCGCCTTGCGCTGCGTCAGCTTCTGGTACGCGGTGACGCCGAGCAGCGACTCCTCGCGCTTGCGGCGCATCGGGATCTGCGCCGCCGCCTCCGGCGACACCGTCAGCACCGGCCCCGGCTCGCCCGGCTTCAGCGGATGGTCGCGCAGGTACACGTACGCGGTCATCACCTTCGCGACGCTCGCCGTCGGCGTCGGCGCGGACCCGCCCGACACGCCCATCGAGCCGAGGCCGTCCACGTAGATCGCGGACTGCCCCGCCGAGGGCCACGGCAGCGTCGGCGCCTGCCCCGGGAACGCGTGGCTGGACGCGATCGCCAGATCGATCGCCGGCTCCGGCACCGGCCGGATGAGCTGCCCGGTGACGACCCCGGCGACCAGTACGACCGCCGCCACGAGGACGATGAGCCAGCGCCGGCCGCGCCGCTTCTCCTCGGGGGCCTCCTGCGCCGCCGGTGCCTGCGGTGCCCTCGGCGGGCTGCCGTCCCACGGCACGCTCCACTGCCCCGAGGACCGCGACGACGGATACTCCCCGGACTCCCGCACCTCCTGCACCGGCAGCCGCTCGGCCCGGGTGACCGAAGCCTCCCGCGCCCACTGCGGTGACTGACCCGGCGCACCGGGCCGCTCCCGCAGCCCGGCCCCGCCGTGCGGCGACCGCCTCACGTCGCCGGGCGCCTCCGCGGCCCACTCCCCGGACGCCCGCGACTCGTCCCACGAGGGCAGCCGCTCTACTCGTGTCGCGTTCGCGTCACTCTGAGGCGGCCACGCTCCGCCCTCACGCGGAGGGGCCTCGTCCCGTCGCTCAATGGGAGCCGGACGTCCTGCGCCTTGCCCGTGCCACGCCTCAACCTGCGCTCCGCCGGGCGTCGGCCGCGCGGGCGGCGCCTCGCTCCGTCCTGGACGCCCTTCACCTTGCGGCCGGCCCGGTCGCTCCTGCGGCGGTCGCGCCTCCGTCCGTGGCGGGCGCGTCCCTTCCTGGGGGCGGTGTTGTGCGCGCTGTGGTGTGTTCGCTCCAGGTTGGGTCGGCCCTGCCGGCGGCGGCGCACCGTGGGTTGGGCGCGCATACCCGCCGGACGCGCGCGGGTCGCCTTGGGGACGTGCCGGTCGCTCTTGCGGTGCGCGCTGGTCGCCTTGGGGCGGACGCGGCCCTCCTTGCGGGCGCTGCGGTGCGCGCTGCGGTGCGTTCGCTCCTGGTTGCGTCGGCCGTGCCGACGGCGGCTCGCCGTGAGTCGGGCGCGCGTGCGCACCGGACGCGCGCGTGTCGCGTTGGGGGCGTGCCGGTCGCTCCTGTGGTGAGCGCGGGTCGCCTTGCGGCGGTCGTGCCTCGCCCGGTGAGCGGTGTTGCCGGGTGTCCGCTTCGGCTTGGGGACGCGCCGGACGGCGCCGGTCGGCCGGGATCGGCTGCGTATCGGACTGGCTCGCATCCTCCTGGGACGGACGCGCTTCGCTCTGGGTGGCGGCACGGTCGTCGTCTTGCGGCGCTGCCGCCTCACCTCGGCCGGGCGATTCCTCGTCCGGAGCGGGAGGTGTCTCAGCGTGAGGGGTGCGTGGTTCGGCCTGCTGCTTGGAGCGGTGCTTCCCGGCAGGCGGTTCCCCGTCGGCCTCTTCTTGCGGGTCTTCTTGCGGTTCGGACGACTCTTCCTCGGCCGACTCAGCCTCGTCTGTAGCCGCTTCGCCCGTGTCTTCCGAGGCGTCTTCCGAGGCGTCCTCCGCAGGTTCTTCCGCGGGTTCTTCGGCGGCGGGCGGCTCGTCTTCCTCGTCGTCGGCGGAAGGGCCGTCCTCGTCCTGCTCGGGGGACGTGAACTGGACGTACCACACGGGCGGCTTCTCCTCGGGGCGGGAGAGCGCGATCTCCGGGCGGGTCGGGTCGACCTTCGCGGGGGCGGGGAACTCGGCCGTGGCGGTGCGGGACGGGTCCTGCTCGTCTTCGGTGCCGGACGCGTCCGGTTCCCGCTCGGCGTCGTCGTGCACGTCCCGGCCCTCCTCGACTCGAACCCCAAGCAGGCAGGCGGAGCCGTCCCCCCGACAACGCCGCGCACAGTGAAGGACGCGAAGTTTACCGGGAAGGTTCGCGGAGGTTCTCGGTCTAAGCGGCCGTGTCCGTGATCCCGGACGGCCCGTCCGTGATCCCGGACGGCCCGTCCGTGATCCCGGACGGCCCGTCCGTGAACCCGGACGGCTCGACCGTGAACCCGGATGGGGCGTCGCGGAGATACATCTCCGACAACGTCTCCGCACGGGAAGGACCGGTGCGCATGCCATGGTGGTGGCGATGACCGTACCCCCGACGGCTCGGGACAGCGACGCGTCCCTCATCGAGGGTTCGCTCGCCGATCCCGAGGCGTTCGCCGCGCTGTTCGACCGGTATTCCGCGATGCTGTACCGGTACGTCTCGCGCAGGCTGGGGCCCGAGGCCGCGGAGGACGTCGTCGGCGAGACGTTCCTCGTCGCGTTCAGCAAGCGGCAGCGCTACGACCTGGCGCAGCAGGACGCGCGCCCGTGGCTGTTCGGCATCGCGACGAAGCTGGTGGCGCGGCACCACCGGGCGGAGGCCACGCGCTACCGGGCGCTGCGGCGCAGCCCCGTGGACGGCCCGGTCGAGGGGCCCGCGGAGCGGGTCGCGGCGGGGGTGACGGCGTCGGCGTCGCGGCCCGCGCTGGCGGCGGCGCTGTCCGGGCTGGCCCGGCGGGACCGGGACGTCCTGCTGCTGGTGGCGTGGGGCGACCTGTCCTACGAGGAGGTGGCGCGGGCGCTCGGCATCCCGGTCGGGACGGTCCGCTCCCGGCTCAACCGCGCCCGGCGCAAGGTGCGCGCCGCGCTGGGCGACACCGACCCGACGCGTGCGGAGGCGTGAGCATGGACGACCTGGACCTGATCCGCGACCTCGGCCGTGACCTGGAGCACGAGCCGCCCGCCTCGCTGGCCCGGCAGCGGAACCGGCTGCTGGACGCGGCCAAGCGGCGGCGGCGCGGCCCCGGCCGGTGGACGCTGCTCGGCATCGTCGCGGCCGTCACGGCGGCGGCGATCCTCGTCCCGGCGGTGGTGTTCCGCGCGCGCGACGCGAAGCCGGTGGCGCTGAACTCGATCGCGCCGGGGCAGGCGTTCAACGTGCTGCTCCTCGGCATGGACGGGCGGCAGGCCGCGCACCAGCGGTCGGACACGATGATGCTGGTGCACGTCCCGGCCGACCGGAAGCGCGTCCGCGCGGTGAGCGTCCCGCGCGACCTGCTCGTGCGGATCCCCGAGTGCAGGTCCGCCGGCGGGGCGGTCTTCCGCGCGCACCGAGGGCTGATCAACTCCGCGTTCACGGCGGGCGGGACGGACTGCGCGGCGCGGACGCTGGAATCGGTGGCGAACGTCCGCATCGACCGGACGGTGCTGGTCGACTTCACCGGGTTCGCCGAGATCGTGGACGCGCTCGGCGGCGTCGAGATGACGGTGCCCGCGCCCATCTCCGACGCGAAGGCCGGGCTGAGGCTGCCCGCGGGCAAGAACCGGCTGGACGGGCGGAAGGCCCTCGCCTACGTGCGGGTGCGGCACGGCATCGCGGACGGCTCCGATCTGGCGCGCATCGAGCGGCAGCACCGGTTCCTGGAGGCGCTGGTGCGGGAGGTGCGTGAGCGGGCGACCGGGAACCCGGTGCGGCTGGCGCGGTTCCTCACGGCCGCCGCCGGTGCGGTCGAGGCGGCACCGGGGCTGAAGCCGGGGGAGCTGCGGCTGCTGGCCGAGAGCTTCCTCAAGGGCGGCTCGATCACGTTCGACACGGTTCCGGTGCGTCCCGCCCGGCAGGATCCGAGCCGGGTGGAGTGGGACCGGGCGGGGGCCGACCGCATGCTCGCCCCCTTCCGGACGTCATGAGTGATCCCGTTTCTGCCGGGTACGTCCGGGTCATCCCCGGGCCCCCAGGAACGAATCACGAGGTCAAGGAGTGATCGATGGCCACGAAGGTCCGCGAAATCATGACGGGCTCGCCGACGTCGGTGTCCCCGGAGCTCGACATCGTCACGGTGGCACGGGCGATGCGCGACGAGGACATCGGCGCGGTCCTGGTCGCGGAGGGCGACGACCTGCAGGGCGTGGTCACCGACCGCGACCTGGTCATCCGCGGCCTGGCCGCCGGCGGCGACCCGTCCCAGGCGAAGATCGGCGGCATCGCCAGCCGGGTGACGGCGACCATCGGCCCCGACGACTCGCTGGACAAGGCCGCGCAGATCATGCGGGAGCGGTCGGTGCGCCGCCTCCCCGTCATGGAGGACGGCCGTCCCGTGGGCATCGTGTCCATCGGCGACCTGGCCATCGAGAACGACTCCCGCTCGGCCCTCGCGGACATCAGCGCCGCCCGCGCCAACTCGTGAGCGGCACCGGGTCGTGAGCGGGACCATGTGACCCGGTTCGGATCGACCAGTGGGCGTGCCCGGAGGCCGCAACCGGTGCCCATCCTCCGGCCTTGGGCGCGCCCACTCCTCTGCCGGGCGCCTTACTGCGGACGCGTGAGCCGGATGTAGCCGTAGGGGTTGAAGAACGGGTCGTCCTCGTCGTAGCGGTCGCAGTCGCGGGTGTGCATCAGCCGGCGCGGGGCGTCCTCGGCCAGGCGGAAGCCGGCACCGTCCTCGATCTCCTGCGCGCGGGGGTCGGTCAGCAGGTAGATGGCCAGCGCGTTCAGATGCGTGACCAGTTCGGGGACGTCGTCGGCCGCCAGCTGGTCCCCGTCGACCTCGATCTCGACGTCGGGCGCCCCGAGCAGGTGCATGCCGCAGCTGTAGAGGACCTCGCCGTCGTAGATCGGACGCTTCACCCAGGCGTCGATGAGCACACCGGCGAGTTCCTCGTCCTTGGCCTCGGCGGCCTGCTCGGCCAGTGCGAGCCAGCGGTCCCTGCCGTGCGCGCCCCCGCTACTCTCGTTCTTCACCGCGACGGCGCCGGCACGCAGCAGCGCGGCCGTCGCCTCCAGCAGGCGCCGCGACGTGTCGGCCGCGAGCCCCCGCATCATCGGCGCGGAGAGCAGGTAGCCCACGGTGTCGTGGGACTCCACCGCGTGCCGGTCCGCCTCCGTGAACGGTTCTCCCGCCATGGCCGCCTCGAACGCCTCGGACATCCGGGGATCGGGCTCGTCCTCGGAGTACTCGCGGTCGAGGACGAACCCGCCGAACTCGCCGGCGATCCGTTCCATCTCCGCCGGCCCGAACCCGGAGCCGAGCACGCACAGGATGTGGCGAGGGATCACTTCACTCATTCCGGAACACTAGTGCCTGCCCCCCGTTCCCAGGGCAGGACGGACGAACCCGGGAGCCATGCCGCGAAAGCGGGCAGGGACCTCATGCCGGCTCGGGCAGCACGGCGCCGCCGGTCCGGTCGGGACGGTCGAGACGCCGGGCCGCCGCGAGCAGGACGGCGCCGGGGACGGCCGCGACCAACGTCATGGTCGCGGCGGCCGGGACGAGCAGCCCGTCGTCCAGCAGCGGCGTCGCGCAGACGGCTCCCAGGGGCGGTGTCGCCTGCATCAGCGTCCGGAGGACGGCGAAGCCCCGGCCGCGCAGCGGTGCGGGGATCCGGTCCATGCGCAGCGACTGGGCCCAGACCGTCATCGGCGCGCTGAACAGGCCGATCGCCAGGAATCCGGCGGCGACCGGAAGGGTGTGCGGCGCGAGCGCCACCGCCAGGAATCCGGTGGCGGCCACCAGTTGCACCAGGGCGATGGCGGCGACCGGCCGCGTCCGCGGCCCCCTGGCGCCCGCCGCGGCCGCGCCGAGCAGTTCGCCCGCCGCCAGGGCCGCCAGCAGCAGACCCAGGGCCTGCGGCCCGCCGGGGAGCTGGTGCTTGGCCAACCAAGGCCCCACGACGAGCAGCATGCCCTCCGCCACGTTGAAGGCCATGAACGCCAGCGTGGTGAGCACCAGGACACGGTCCCGGAACAGCGCGGCCACACGGGCTTCGGCCGGAGGCGGCGCAGGCGACGGGGCCTTGGAAGGGGCCGGGTATCCCCGCAGCGGACGGCGGACGCCCAGCGCCGTCGCGGCGAAGACCACGTAGGACGCGGCGTCCAGGGCGAGGACGCCTTCGGCTCCGATCACGCCGATCAGGGCGCCGCCCAGGGCGGGGCCGATCATTCCGGCGACGCTGAAGCTCACCGATTCCAGCGCGTTGGCCGCGTCCCGCCGCTCCGCGGGCACCAGGTCCGGGATCGCCGCCGGGAAGCCCGCCAGCGGCACCATCTTGAACAGCCCGTACACCGCGGCGACGAGGAACGGCGCGGCCGCGGGCACCTCGCCCACGGTCGCCGCGATCGGAATGGACGCCACGGCGGCGCCGCGCACCACGCTGTCGGCCGCCAGGACATGGCGCTTGTCGAACCGGTCCAGGACAGGCCCCGCCAGCAGCCCGCCCGCGAACACCGGGAGGGTGTAGCAGACGGCCAGCAGGCCCAGGCGCCGCGTCCCGTCCGGCTGGGACAGCACGAGCCAGCTGAGCGCGACGAAGGTCATCCCGTCCCCGGCCAGCGACAGGGACGAGCCGAACCACAGCAGGCGGAAGTCGCGGACGGCCAGCGTGCGCCGGTAGGCGCCCAGCCGGTCGCGGGGGAGGTCGTGAGCGGGCATGCGCGCCAGCCTGGCCGGGGGCCGCGCCGCGACGCTGGCGGGTATCGGACGTCGACGTCCGATGCCGGATGGCGGCCCGTCCCGCGGGGCGGCCGGCGGGCAGACTGGCGGGGATGATCGACGAGGACGCCGTCCACGAGGCGATGCGGAGCCGGGACCCGCGGTTCGACGGGTGGGTCTACGTCGCCGTGACCACGACCGGGATCTACTGCCGGCCGAGCTGCCCCGCCGTCATGCCGGCCAGGCGCAGCGTGCGGCTGTTCCGCAGCGCGGCGGCGGCGCAGGTCAACGGCTTCCGGGCGTGCAGGAGGTGCCGTCCGGACGCCGCTCCCGGGTCGCCCGAGTGGAACGTGCGCGGCGACCTCGCGGCCCGCGCGATGCGGCTGATCGCCGACGGGCTCGTCGACCGGGCGGGCGTCGCGGGCCTGGCCTCCCGGCTGGGGTACAGCGAGCGGCAGCTGCACCGCCTGCTGGTCGCGGAGGTCGGCGCAGGGCCGCGCGCGCTCGCCAGGGCGCAGCGGGCGCAGACCGCGCGCACGCTGCTGGAGTCGACCGGCCTGCCGGTCAGCGACGTCGCCTTCGCCGCGGGCTTCACCAGCATCCGGCAGTTCAACGACACCGTCCGGCAGCTCTACGGCACCACGCCCACCGGGCTGCGGCGGGCGGGCACGCCGGACGGCTCCGCGGGCGCGATCGCGCTGCGGCTGTCCTACCGGCCGCCGATGGACGTGGCGGCCCTCCTGCGTCACCTCGGCGCCCGCGCCATCCCGGGTGTGGAGGAGTACGCCGATGGCGTCTACCGCAGGTCGCTGTGCCTGCCGCACGGCACGGGCGTCGTCTCGCTCCGGCACGTCCCGGAGGCCGACCATGTGGCCTGCGAATTGCGGCTCGATGATTTGCGCGACCTGACCGCCGCCGTGCGGCGCTGCCGCAGGATGCTCGACCTGGACGCGGACCAGCGGGCCATAGACGCCTTCCTGGGCGCGGACCCGGTGCTGGGGCCACTGGTCGCCGCCCGTCCCGGTCTACGCGTCCCCGGTCTGGCCGATCCGGGTGAGGTGGCCGTCCGGACGGTCCTGTCGCGCCGTTCAACCGCCGGCCGAGCCCGCGCCCGCCTCGCCGAGCTGGTCGCCGCCCACGGCCGCCGCCTGCCCGCCCCGGTCGGGCAGGTCACGCACACCTTCCCCGACATGGCGACGCTGGCCGCCGCGGGGTCCGCGTCGCCTCCGCACCGGCGCCCCACCTTGCTGGCCCTCGCCGAAGCGCTCGCGCGGGAAGAGATCGTGCTCGACGCCGGTACCGACCCCGAGCACGTCGCCAAGCAACTGCTCGACCTGCCGGGCATGGGACGGCTCGACGTTGCGCACATCAGGATGAGGGCGCTCGGCGACGCGGACGTCCTCATCTCGGACGTCCGCATACGCCGCGCCCTCTATCGCCTCCGAGCGGAACCCGGCTCGTGGCGTCCCTGGCGCTCCTATGCCACCCAGCACCTCTGGGCCTGGGAGGCCGCCCGCGCCTGACGTGTCAGGGGAGGGCGGACAGCAGCAGGTCCAGTTCCTCCTCGGTGTTGTAGTAGTGCACGGAGGCCCGCACGGCCGCGGGACGGGCGTTCGGGTCGTATCCGTGCGACGCGGGGTGGGTGACGTTGATGTTGACGCCGCGCGCCCTTGCGGCGTCCTTGATGGCGGCGGGCTCGTGGCCGCCCACGCTGAACGTGACCAGCCCGGACGGCCGCGCCCCCTTGTCGTGGACGGTGATGCCGGGGCGGGCGGCCAGTTCCTCGCGGAGCCGGGCGGCGAGTGCGGTCACGCGGGCCTCGATCTCCGCCGGCCCCACCCGGGACGCGTAGTCGGCGGCGACGCCCAGGCCGATCTGCCCGGCGACGTAGCGCTCCCACGTCTCGAAGCGCCGGGCGTCGTCGCGCAACTCGTAGCCGTCCGGGGCCTTCCACTCGGCGGCGAGCAGGTCGAGGAACGGCGGGACGAGCGTCCGGACGATCCCGCGCCGCACGTACAGGAAGCCGGTGCCGCGCGGGCCGCGCAGGTACTTGCGGCCGGTCGCCGACAGCATGTCGCAGCCGATCTCCTCCACGTCGACCGCGAGCTGGCCGACCGACTGGCACGCGTCCAGGAGGTAGAGGACGCCGTGCTCCCGGCACAGCCGCCCCACCTCCGCCACCGGGTTGACGAGCCCGTTGTGCGTGGGGATGTGGTTCAGCGACACCAGGCGGACGTCGCCCTTGGCGAGTTCGGCCTCCAGCGCGTCCAGCGACAGGGTGCCGTCGGCCTCGTCGGGGACGACGTCCACCCGCGCGCCCTTGGCCGCCGCCACCTGCTGGTAGGCGATCGCGTTGCTGGAGTACTCGGAGGTCGTCGTCAGGATGCGGTCGCCCTCCGCGAAGGGGATCGAGTAGAACACCATGTCCCAGGCCCGGGTGGCGTTCTCCACGTAGGCGATCTCTTCTGCGCGCGCGCCGAGGAGCCCTGCCACGGCGTCGTAGAAGTGCTGCACGCGATCCGCGTTCTGCTCGGCGGCCTCGTACCCGCCGATCTCCGCCTCCAGCGCGAAATGTTCGTTGACGGCCTCGATGACCGGGCTGGGGGGCAGTGCCGCGCCCGCGTTGTTCAGATGAGCCACCTTCGCGCAACCGGGGGTGTCGTCGCGGAGACTCTCGATGTCCACGTGGTGCAGGTCCCTCCGTGAAATGTCGTACCCCCGCGCGATGCTGGCCGCGGGCGCCGACTTGACCTCAACCTTTGTTGAGGTCACATGCTTGCCGTTCCAGGCTAACGACCCGAGGGGGACCCGTGGACATGGAGGTCACGGCGTGGATGTCGCTGCACCACGCCATGAACGCACAGGACGGCAGGCCCTTCTCCAGGGCGACCCTGCGCCGCATCGGCCGGTTCGCCCGCCCGCACCGGCGGCCGCTCGCCGCCTTCCTCTTCCTCAGCGTGGTGATGGCGGTCATCGCGGTCGCGACGCCCGTCCTCGCCGGCTGGGTCGTCAACGCGATCGTCGACCGCGCGGCGACGTCCACCGTCGTCGCGCTGGCCGTGGTCATCGCCGTCCTCGCCGTCGCCGAGGGCGGCCTCGGGCTCGCCAACCGGTGGCTGTCGGCCCGCATCGGCGAGGGGCTGATCCTCGACCTGCGCACCGCCGTGTTCGACCACGTCCAGCGGATGCCCGTCGCGTTCTTCACCCGCACCCGCACCGGCGCCCTGGTCAGCCGCCTCAACAACGACGTGATCGGCGCCCAGCGCGCCTTCAGCGACACCCTCTCCGGCGTCGTCAGCAACCTGGTCACGGTGCTGCTGACGTTCGCCGTGATGGTCCGGATCTCCTGGCAGATCACCCTGCTCGCGCTGGTGCTGCTGCCCGTCTTCGTCCTCCCGGCGCGGCGCATGGGCACCCGCCTGGCGCGGCTCGAACGCGAGGCCGCCGCGCACGACGCCGCGATGAGCACGCAGATGACCGAGCGCTTCTCCGCCCCCGGCGCGACCCTGGTGAAACTGTTCGGACGCCCCGACCGCGAGTCCGCCGAGTTCGCCGCCCGCGCGCGCCGCGTCCGCGACATCGGCGTCCGCACCGCGATGGTGCAGCACGTCTTCATCACCGCGCTCACCATGGTGTCGGCCCTGGCGCTCGCCCTCGTCTACGGCCTCGGCGGCTTCCTGTCGCTGCGCGGCCACCTCGACGCCGGCGCCGTCGTCGCGCTCGCGCTCCTGCTCACCCGCCTGTACGCGCCGCTGACCGCCCTCGCCAGCTCCCGCGTCGAGGTGATGAGCGCCCTCGTCAGCTTCGAGCGGGTCTTCGAGATCCTCGACCTCAAGCCGCTCGTCGCGGAGAAGCCCGAACCCCGCACCGTCCCGGACGGCCCGGTCGCCGTCGAGTTCGACGATGTCCGGTTCGGCTACCCGTCCGCCGACAAGGTGTCGCTCGCGTCCCTCGAAGAGGTCGCCACCCTCGACACCCGCGGCGGCGTCGAGGTGCTGCACGGCATCTCCTTCCGCGCCGAACCCGGGCAGACGGTCGCGCTGGTCGGCTCGTCCGGCGCGGGCAAGTCGACGATCGCGCAGCTCCTGCCGCGCCTCTACGACGTCGACTCCGGCGCCGTCCGGCTCGGCGGCGTGGACGTCCGCGACCTGTCGTTCGAGGCCATCCGCGCGACCCTCGGCATGGTCACGCAGGACGGCCACCTGTTCCACGAGTCGATCCGCGAGAACCTCCTCCTGGCCCGGCCCGAGGCCACCGAGGACGAGCTGTGGGACGTGCTGCGCCGCGCCCGCCTCGACACGCTCATCGCGGGCCTGCCGGACGGCCTCGACACCATCGTCGGCGAGCGCGGCTACCGCCTCTCCGGCGGCGAGCGCCAGCGCCTCACCATCGCCCGGCTCCTGCTGGCCCGCCAGCGGGTCGTGATCCTGGACGAGGCCACCGCCCACCTCGACTCGACCTCCGAGGCCGCCGTCCAGGAGGCCCTCACCGAGGCCCTCGACGGCCGCACCGCCGTCGTCATCGCCCACCGGCTGAGCACGATCCGCGCCGCCGACCAGATCCTGGTCATCGAGGCCGGCCGCATCGTCGAACGCGGCACCCACGAGGACCTCCTCGCCGCGGGCGGCCGCTACGCCGACCTCTACAACACCCAGTTCGCAAACGACCCGCCCCTGGAGACCGTCGGCTGACCCCGTCACCGTCCCCTCATCACCCTCTTGCGGGGTCTGGACGCGGCCCTCCGGGTATTGGGAGACCACCGAAGAGCCGGATGAGCTGGATGAACGGGAGGCAGACATGGCGGATCGGGACCGGTTGCCCGCGCCCGCGGAGGGGCTGGTGGTGACGCACTTCCTCACCGTCCGCGACGTGGCGCGCTCGCGCGCGTTCTACGCGGACGTCCTCGGCGGCGAGGTCGTCCTGGCGGAGAACCCCGCCATCGTGAAGGTCGCGAACACCTGGATCATCATGAACCCCGGCGGTGGACCCACTCCAGACAAGCCCGACATCACACTGAGACCGCCCGAGTTGGACGACCCGGTCACGTCGTTCATGAACGTGCGCGTCGCCGACATCGCCGCGTTCTACAACTACGCCAAGGAGCGGGGCGCCCGGTTCCTGACCGAGCCGATCGACCGCAAGGCCGAGATCCGCTGCTACATGCGCGACCCGGACGACTACCTGATCGAGGTCGGCCAGGCCACCGGCATGCTGCACGGCGTCTACGCCGACCCGCCCGCCGTCCCCGAGGACTGACCGGGGCGGGCCGGCGGGCGGCGGGATGGCGTCAGCCGATCTCGGCGAGGACCTTCTGCAGGGCGCGGAGGATGCCGGAGCGCCAGCCGCTGCCCATGCCGCGGAAGGCGAAGGCGTTGACGGGGTCGTCCAGATCGAAGCCCGCGTGCTCGATGAACAGCCGGGTGCCGTGGCCTTCGGGGACGAGCCGCCACGTCACCGTGGTGTCGAGGCCGCCGCCGTTCCAGCTGATGCGCAGCAGCCGCTCGTCCTCGATCTCCAGGACCCGGCAGGCGATCGTGCCGTCGAATCCGATGGCGGGGATCGGGGTGGTGGCGAAGGTGAAGCGGTGCCCGACGACGGGTTCGAAGTCGTTCGGCATCATCCAGCGGGCCAGCAGGTCCCGCTCGGTGAGCGCCCGCCACACCTTGCGCGGCGGATGCGGCAGGAACTCGTCCACCTCGATCGACGCCCGCTCACCGCTCACGCCGTCCACCTTACGGCGCGACCCGGCGGTGCGCCGGTGCCCCGGCGGCGTCATGTCCGGCGGACGCGGGCGACGGCGACGACGCCCGAGACCACGATGATCCCGGTCGTCCAGGCCAGCGAGCGCGTCACGTAGTAGGCGGCGCCGTGGCCGAGCAGCGCGGCGGCCGCGTCGCCCTGCGTGAGCACCCGGACCGCGTCGATCATGACCGTGACCGGCTGGTTCCCGGCGAAGCCCCGCAGCCATCCCGGCATGGACTCCACCGGGACATAGGCGCTGGACACGAAACTCAGCGGCAGTGCCAGGAACCCCCAACCCTGCGCCGCCTGCGGGTCCGCGCTGAGCAGCCCGAGCGCCACGAACACCCACACGAACGCGAACCCGAACAGGACGCACAACCCGAACCCGGCCAGCGCGGACGCCCAGCCCGCGTGGACGCGGAAGCCGACCGCGAAGGCCAGCGCGGCGCTCACCGCGAGGATCAGCGCGACGCGGACGGTGTCCGCCGCGACCTGGCCGGCGATGACGGCGGTCCGCGGCATCGGCAGCGACTTCAGCCGGTCGAGGTAGCCGGACGCGGCGTCCTCGGCGACCGCGACCGCGGCGCTCATGCCCGCGAACAGCCCGCTCACGGTCAGCAGCCCCGGAATCATGTAGTCGACGTAGTCGACGCCTCCCGTGCCGATCGCCCCGCCGAACACGTACCGGAAGATCAGCAGGAACGCGACGCTCTGCACGAGCCCCATCACGATGATCTGCGGAGTCCGGAACGTCCGCCGCATCCCGCGCCGGGCGACGACCCAACTCGCCACCCCGACACCGGCCCCGCCAGGGGCCTGCATTACCGCCATGCCGCCTCACTTCTCCTCACTCTGACCCTGGTCGCACTTGCCGAGGCCAGTCCCGCCGCCCGTGACCTGAAGCCTGTCCCGTCGACTTGGGCTCGCTTCGTCTGTCCGAGCCCCGCCTCGCTCATGTGGGCACTTCCTCTGGGGCGGCCGTCAGGGAGAGGAAGACCTCGTCAAGGGTGGGGCGGCGGAGGGTCATGTCCGCTATCTGGATCTGGTGGTCGGCCAGGGCCCGGACGGCTCGGGTGAGGTCGTCGGGGCCGTTCCCGGCGGTCGCGGTGACGAGGAGGGTGCGCGGGTCGGTGCGGACGGTGCCGAGGGCGTCCAGTGCCCGGGCGGCGGGGGCCAGGGCGGCGTGATCGTGGACGTGGACCTCGATCAGGTCGCCGCCCGTGCGGGCCTTCAGCTCGCCGGGCGTTCCCTCGGCGACGACGCGGCCGCGGTCGATGATCGCTATGCGGTCGGCGAGGCGGTCGGCCTCGTCCAGGTACTGGGTGGTCAGCAGGACGTTCGTGCCGTCGGCCACCAGGTCCCCGATGGCGTCCCACAGCTCGATGCGGCTGCGGGGGTCGAGCCCGGTGGTGGGCTCGTCCAGCAGCAGGAGGCGGGGCGCGCCGACGAGGCTCACGCCGAGATCGAGGCGGCGGCGCATCCCGCCCGAGTAGGTGCGGACGAGCCGGTCGGCGACCTCGCCGAGCGAGAGCCGTTCGAGCACGCCGGACGCGCCGGCACGGGCGTCCCGGCGGCTCCGCCCGAAGAGGCGGGCGATCATCTCCAGGTTCTCCCGTCCCGTCAGCGCGCCCTCGACGGCGGCGTGCTGCCCGGCCAGGCCGATGGCCCGGCGGACCCGGTCGGGGTCGCGGGCGGCGTCGGTCCCGTCCACGAGCAGCGTGCCGCCGTCGGGACGGACGAGCGTCGCGACGCAGCGCACGAAGGTGGTCTTCCCGGCGCCGTTCGGCCCGAGCAGGGCCGTCACCCGGCCGGGGGGCACGGCGAGGTCGAGACCGGCGAGGGCCTCCACGTCGCCGAACCGCTTGACCAGCCTGGCGGCCTCGACGATCGGCGTCACAGGTCCTCCTCGTCCAGCAGTTCGCGCAGGTTGGAGAGCTTCTCGCGCCAGAACCGCTCGTACGGGCTCAGCCATTCGGACAGCTCGCGCAGCGGCCCCGGCTCCAGCCGGTAGATGCGGCGGCGGCCGTCCCGCTGCTCGGTGACGAGCCCGGCGTCCCGCAGCACCTTGAGGTGCTCGGAGACGCTCGGCCGGCTCATCGTGAAGTGCGCGGCGAGGTCGCCGACCGGGCGCGGGCCGTCCAGCAGGAGCGCGGTCAGCTCCCGCCGGACGGGACTGGCCAGCGCCGTGAACACGTCGGCGGTCACCGCTCGGCCAGGACGAGGCCGTTGCCGTCGGGGTCGGTGATCAGGGCCTGCCGCCCCCAGGGGAGGTCCTGCGGGCCGTCGACGTCCACGCCCGCCTCGCGCAGCGCCGCGCAGTCGCCGTCGAGGTCGGCCGTCTCCAGGATCAGCCCCTGCATGCTCCCGGGCGCGGCAGGGGTGTGGTTGGCCAGGACGACGCTCGTCTGCGCGCCCTTGGGCGCGAGCTGCAACCAGCGGACCGGGCCGTTCTGCTGGTCCGCGACGACGTCGAAGCCGAGCTTGCCGGCGTAGAAGTCCTTGGCCGCGTCCTGGTCGGAGACGGGGACGGTCAGCAGGCGCACATGTGTGATGGTCATGCGGGCGACGATAGGTAGGGAGTTTCCTACATGTCAAGCGTAGGAGATCTCCTACGCGTTAGCATTGGTGGCCGACCCCCGGGGGCGGGCGGGGCGACGGGTTAGACGGGTTTAGTGGACGGGTGCGGTGGCAGGCTGGAGGGATGCGTGCCGTCACCTATGACTCGTTTGCGTCCGACAACTCCCGGCTGAAGACCGGCGACGTGCCGGATCCCAAGGTCGGCCCCGGCCAGGTGCTGATCGAGGTTCGCGCGGCCGGGGTCAACCCCGTCGACTGGAAGGTCATGGCCGGGGGACTCGACGGGATGATGGACGCGGTCTTCCCGGTCATCCCCGGCTGGGACGTCGCCGGGGTCGTCCGCGGGCTCGGCCCCGACACGCCGGAGTTCGCGCCCGGCGACGAGGTCATGGCCTACGCCCGCAAGGACGTCATCAAAGCAGGGACGTTCGCGCAGTACGTCGCGGTCGCGGCGGATCACGTCGCGCGCAAGCCCGCGGCGCTGGACTGGAACCAGGCGGGCGGCCTGCCGCTCGCCGGGATGACCGCGCAGCGCTCCCTGGACCGGCTGGCGGTCGGCGAGGACGACGTCCTGCTCATCCACGCGGCGTCCGGCGGCGTCGGGGGCCTCGCGGTGCAGATCGCCCGCGACCGCGGCACCCGCGTGATCGGCACGGCGTCCGAGAAGAACCACGACTACCTGCGGGGACTCGGCGCGGAACCGGTCTCCTACGGGGACGGGCTGGTGGAGCGCGTCCGCGAGCTGGCGCCCGGCGGGGTGACCGCCGTCGCCGACTTCGTGGGCGGTCAACTGGACGCCACCCTCGCCGTGCTGGCCCCGGGTGGCCGGCACGTGTCGATCGCCGACAACACCGTGGCCGAGCACGGCGGGCACTGGATCTGGGTCCGCCCGAACGGCGCGAAGCTCGCCGAACTGGCCGTCCTCGCCGATCGCGGCGCGCTCGGCGTCGAGGTCGCGGGCACGTTCCCGCTGGAGGAGACGGGCGCCGCGTTCGACGCCAGCCGCAGCGGACACACGCGCGGCAAGCTCGTCATCACCCCCTGACGCCGCGCCCGCAGTCACGGGTCGGCGCGCTCGGCATCACTCCGGTGATTGCCCAGGACACTGCCGAGGGCCTCGATCATCAGGCTCGCGATGATCGCCTGCCCGACGGTGGCGAAGTGGATCCGATCCTCGCTGACCAGGTTGGGGCGGTCGTTCAGCGGATGGTCCCAGCAGTCGGCGACGACGGCGCCGTGTTCCGCCGCCAGCTTGCGGGTGAGCTCGTTCAGCCGGGCGACGCGGTCGCTGAAGTCGGGGAACGCCGGGATGACGAACGCGCGCCCGAAGGTGAAGACGGTCAGCTGGGCGCCGGTGCCGACGCCCCATTCGTACATCGCGCGGAGGTCGTCCTCGATCCGGGCCCAGTCCGGCTTGCGGCGGATGATGTCGTTCGCGCCGCTGTTGAGGTGGAGCAGGTCCGGGCCGAAGTCCTCGATGCGCTCTGCCTGCTCCTGGAGCGCCTGTGCCGTGGTCACGCCGATCTTGGCGGTGTTGACGCAGGCGAGATCGGGCTGGACGAGCCGCAGTACGCGCTCGACGCGCGGCTGCCATCCGAGGTCGTCGTAGCCCGGTGTGGCATCGCCGACGCCGAGAGAGAGGCTGTCCCCGAAGGCCGCGAAGCGTCGCCACGGGGCACCGGCGAGGAGCTTCGCGCCCTCGGCGGGCGGGAGGACGTGGGGGTCGGTGGCTTCGGTCCAGATCAGTTGCGGTGTCGTCATCGATGCCTCACTGTTCCTGCTGGTCATCGGGCGGGCTGGTCATCGGGCGGGCTGCTCGTCGGGCATGCCGGTCATCGGGCGGGCTGGCCGTCGGGCACGGCCGGTTCGGTGCGCCGGCGGATGAGGAGCGCGGCCGCGGCGCTGATGAGCACGAGCGCGGTGACGTAGACCCAGCCGTTCTCGAAGGCGCCGCGAGTGTGCACGGTGGTCTGGCTGCCGAGGATCGCCACGAGCCCCGCGACTCCGAGGGCGTAGCCGGTCTGGCGGGCGGTGTTGACGACCGCGCTGCCCGTGGCGGCCTGTGCCGGCGCGAGGTCGGCGGTGGCGGTGCCGATGAGGGTGGGCATCGCGATGCCGATCCCGATGCCGATGACGATCCAGCCGGGGAGGATGTCGGTCGCGTAGCGAGTCGCGCCCTGGGTGGCCAGGAGCAGCGAGCCGATGGCGAACACCGCGAGCCCGGCCGCGATGATGAACGTCGGCGGCACGTTCTTGCCCCAGCGCTGGGTGATGGCCGCGAAGAGCGGCACGGCCAGCGGACCGGGCAGGATCGCCAGCCCGGCCTCCAGCGGGCTGTAGTCGGCCGCCGTCTCCAGCCACAGCGAGACGCCGAGGAAGACGGCACTGAAAGCGCCGGTGAAGAGCAGGGTCGTGAAGAGCAGGGTCGTGATGTTGGCGATGGTGAAGCTGGGCACGCGGAACAGCCGCGGGGACATGACCGGCACCGGATGCGTACGGACGCGGTAGAGCAGCACCGCCATCGCCAGCACGGTGACGACACCGGCCAGGAGCGTCCGCGCCGAGCCCCAGCCCCAGTCCTCGGCCTTGACCAGGCCCAGCGACAGGGCGCCCACCGCGGCGGCGATGGCCAGCGAGCCGAGCGGGTCGGGGATCCGCGTCCGCACGGCCGGTGGACGCTTCGGGAGGATGCGCGCGGCCATCACGAACGCGACCAGGCCGATCGGAAGGTTGATCAGGAACGCCCACCGCCAGGAACTCTGGGCCAGCAGCCCGCCGATGACCGGGCCGGCCGCACCGGCGAAGGAGGAACTGGTGGCCCAGATCTTCACGGCGCCCGCACGGCGTGCCTCGGGAAGGACGCTCAGGATCAGTCCGAGGCTGGCCGGGGTCAGCACCGCCGCGCCGACGGCCTGGGCGACCCGGGAGGCGATCAGGAAGCCCAGCGTGGGCGCGACAGCGCAGCCGACGCTCGCGATCGTGAACAGTCCGAGGCCGAAGAGGAATCCCTGCTTGCGGCCGTACCTGTCCGAGAGGCTCCCGGCCGGGATCAGGCAGGCCGCGTAGACGATGGTGTAGGCGTTGAGGGTCCAGCTCAGCCCGGCCAGCGAGGAACCGGAGTAGGTCTCGCCGATCGACTCGAGCGCGACGTTCACGACGAACAGGTCCAGCATCGTCATGAACGCCGCCGTGCACAGCAGGACGATGGTCCTGGTGGCCGCGTGCTCGGGGACCTCGGCCTCCGAGAGCGTGCTGTCCGGTGCGGGGGTGCGGGTGTTCACCGGCGGTCCAGCCTTTCGATGATGGTGGCGTTGGCGAGCCCGCCGGCCTCGCACATGACCTGCAGTCCGTAGCGTCCGCCGGTCTGCTCGAGGTTGTTCAGCAGCGTGGTCGTCAAGCGCGCCCCGGAGGCGCCGAGGGGATGGCCGATGGCGATCGCGCCGCCGTTGACGTTGACCTTGGCCAGGTCGGCCCCGGTCTCGCGCTGCCAGGCGAGGACGACCGAGGCGAAGGCCTCGTTGACCTCGAAGACGTCGATGTCGTCGATGCTCAGCCCGGCTCGCGCCAGCACCTTCGCGGTGGCGGGGATGATGCCGGTGAGCATGAGCACGGGGTCGTCGCCGACCACCGCCACGGAGTGCACGCGAGCGCGCGGGGCCAGGCCGAGCCGGGCAGCGGCTTCTTCGCTCGCCACGAGCACCGCGGCGGCACCGTCGTTGACCGGTGAGCTGTTGCCCGCCGTGACCCGCCAGTCCAGATGCGGGTACCGCCGGGCCCAGTGCTCGTCCCGGAAGGCGAGCCGCAGGCCCGCGAGGACGTCGACCGTGGTCGCGGGCCGGACGGTCTCGTCGGCGGCCAGGGCGTTGACGCGGGCGACCTGGGCGTCGAAGAGCCCGTCGTTCCAGGCGCGGGCGGCACGAGCGTGGCTTTCGGCGGCGTACTCGTCCAGCTCCCGGCGCGAGAGCCCCCACTTGTCGGCGATCAGCTCTGCGCTGATCCCCTGGGGGATCAGGCCGCCGTCGTAGCGGGCGGCGACCCTGCTCCCGGCGAAGTCCTCGCCCTGGAACTGCGAGCCGATGGGGATCCGGCTCATCGACTCCACGCCCGAGGCGATCGCGACGTCGTACGCCCCGGCCATGACCCCCTGCGCGGCGAAGTGCAGCGCCTGCTGGCTCGAACCGCACTGCCGGTCCACCGTGACCGCCGGGACGGACTCGGGGAAGCCGGCACCGAGGGCCGCCCAGCGGGCGGTGTTCCCCGACTGCTCGCCGATCTGGCCGACCGCGCCGCTGATCACGTCGTCCACGACCGCGGGATCGATGCCGGTCCGCTCGACCAGCGAGGCCAGGACCCCGGCATGGAGGTCGACCGGATGGATGTCGGCGTAGGCGCCACCCGGCTTGCCCTTGGCCAAGGGCGTCCGGACGGCATCGATGATCACGGCGGCGGGCATGGCACCCTCCAGAGGGTCAGTTGGTGAATCAAACTGATGGCAGTGTGCAGCAGTCAGTTTGGAATCACAACTCACGGGGGTGAGAATGTGAGCATGCCGACAGCACCCGCGGAGAGGACACCCAGGGACTGCACGATCGCCGACGCCCTCGAGGTGGTCGGAGACCGCTGGAGCCTGCTTGTGGTGCGCGAGCTCTTCTACGCCCAGGGACGGTTCACCGAGATCGCCCGCAACACCGGCGCGCCCCGCGACATCCTCACCACCAGACTGAAGAAGCTGCTCGAACACGGCGTGATCGACCGCGAGCTGTACAGCCGGCGGCCGCCCCGCTACGAGTACCGCCTCACCGACATGGGCCGCGCCCTCTCACCGGTGCTGCTGACCCTGAAGCGATGGGGCCACGAGTACGTCAGGGGAGGCGAGGACCCCGTCCGGTTCGACCACACCTGCGGACACGAGTTCGTCGCCGAGGTGCACTGCACGGCATGCGGCAATGCACTGGAGCCCGGCCAGTTGACCCTCGAACCCAAGCAGTAGGCAGCCCCGAGTGGCGGGCGGCCGCGGCTCCGCCGGACCCGCGGCTCCGCCGGACCCGCGGCGTCTAGACCACCCGCCGCGTCAGTTAGACCACCCGTCGCGTCAGTCCGGCTCGTTCGGCCTTGCTTCGGCGCTCAGCTCCCGCCCGCTGCCGCGCGTTGTCGTGGACAGCCCAGCTCTCCGGCTGAGCGAACATCAGCTCGCCCGTGCCGGGGACGAGGAGCACACCGCCGAAGACGTCGTCACCGGCGAACCAGACCCCGCGGTCGATCTCCTTCGGCCACCGGCCGGAGTAGAGCGGTTCGCGCGCCGACATGCGCGGGGAATCGCCGGTGCCCAGCGTCAGGGACCGCCGCCCCTGGTCCCGCAGCGTCGACTTCTGCACCGGAGCCCGCAACTCGAAGTCGTACACCTTCAGCACACGGGCGCATCTCCGCACCCAGCCGATCTGAGGCAGCCAGAACCGCGTGCCGAGCGAGAACGTCATGAGGCCGACCGCGACGAACGGACCGAGGTACCGGAGGCCCACCACGAGCGGCAGGACGGTCATCGCGACGCCGGGCACCACGATGAGCAGCAGATAGCGTCCGAACAGGACTCTGTAGTGGTACTTCACCGGACCTCGCCGGTCGGTGCCGTCCGCGGCGAACCGCACGGCGCCGCCGAACGGGCGGTGAAGCAACAGGTGCACGGCGAGCAGAACCACGGTGACGAGCCCGAGCATCCCGGGGATCGCGAACCAGAAGAAGGTGTCGCTCAGGATCGTGAGGACGAGCCCGTAGGACACGGCGAAACCGATGCCGAGCAGCGCCCCCCGCCGCAGCGGACCACGTCCTCCGCCGGCCGTCCCGCGATCGTCATCCGTCCGGTCGGCCGCGACCGAAGGCTCCGCCATCCCGCCCTTTCGTGATGTCCCGCTGCAACGCACAAGGCCTGCCGCCATAGGGCACCACCGACATCGACCACACGTCAACCCGGTGGGCGGCGTCCGGCGCCACCACAACGGACGTCCTCACACGCCGCGTCAGGAAGGGCCGGCGCCGCGATCGGCAGGGAGCAGTCCAGTGGCGAGCGCCCGAGCGGAGTCGACGAAGAACTGCTCGTCCGCGCCGGGCGCGAGGCCGAGCATGACACCTTGGTTGAGGCCGACGAACAACGCCCGCAGTGCCGTCACCAGGCGCTCGGCCTGGCTGGACGTCACGGCGCCTCCGTTGTGCGGCCTCCCGGTGAACACCGCGACCAGCTGCTCCTCCTGAGGCCGGATGGACGAGGCGAGCTGGGCCCCCAGGTCTCGGTCGTGCAAGGCCATGTCCAGCAGCGTCACTTGCAGCGACAGGACGGACAGCGCGTCCGGCGAATCGAAGCTGCGCCGGTAGTACCGGGCGAAGCTCTCGACGGCGCCGAGCAGGTCCACCCCGGCCGGGACCGCCTGCTCGATCTCCTCGTAGTGCGGCCGCAGATAGTCGGTGACGAGAGCGAGCACCAGGCCGTTCTTGCTGCCGAACAGGGAGTAGACGGCGCCGGTCGTCAGCCCGGCCCGCTCGGCGATCTCGTCGAGCTTGGCCCGGTAGCCGTCCCGGGCGACGACCTCGTACGCGGCGTCCAGCAGGGCCCGGCGGTTGCGCTCCTTGGCCTCCGCTCTCGTCATTCGCATAATCTCATTATTACGATAATTTGATTACGAGACCAGTCCTGGACGACGAGCCTCGGGAGGACATCCATGCCGCAGACCACGGCGCCGCCGGACGAACGCCAGAGGATCGGGATCATCGCCGACAGCGCGGTCAAGATGCTCCTGGCCGCCGCTTTCCTCGTCGGCGCGGCCCCGCTCGGCCGCCTGTTCGGCGTACCGACCTGGCTCATGGCAGCCGCGGGCGCGGCCCTGCTGATCTGCGGCGGGATCGAGGTCAAGCACCTGCGCACCCGCCCGGCGCGTACCTATGTCCGCCTCATGGTCGGCTACGACGCCGGCTGGGTGCTGGCGACGCTCGCCGCCCTCCCGCCACTGTGGGGGAGCAGCGACGCCGGGGGTGAGGTCTGGCTCGGCTATCAGACGGTCGCTCCCCTGGCCTTCGCCACCCTGCTCCTGACGGCCGCACCACCCCAGACGTCCTCCAAGCCCGGCGTAGCGGATCCCACTCACTGACGGACCCGGGCTGAGCCGGGCTGTCAGGGGGGCGGCCGCGATCACCGGCCATGGCGTGTTCGGCGTTCGGCGTTCGGCGTTCGTCGTTCGGTGTTCGTCGTCGGGTGTTCGGTGTCGAGTGTTGGGTGTTGGGGGAATTGTGGTGGGGGCGGCGCTGCGTACGGGGCCGCCCCTCCAAAGTCAAGGGCGCCTTCGGCGTCGCTTCGCGATGGGACTTCGTCCCACCCTTGACTTTGGAGCCTCTGCGGCCCCTGAGTGCAGCTTTCGTCGGGCAGGCTCCGCCTGCCCTCTGCCCGACGCGCCGCCCCCACCCCATACAGGAACCACATCCCCATCACTCGAACGTGCTGGCAAGCCCCCCGGCTCGCTCTTGCCCGGTCTTGGTCGGTCCTGGTTGGGGGCGGACCCGCTCGATCTCCCGAGTTGGTTGGAGCGGTGGCGATGGGCCTCTGGCGGGGTGGTGCTGCCGGGGTGAGGGGATGGTTGCTCGGCTGGAGTTGGTGCCTTGGCCAGGTGTGGTTTGCCGAGCGGGCGCCGTTGGCTCTGGGGGGCAAGGCGGTAGGTGGGCGGGAGGGTGTGGGCAGGCGGGCCCGGCCCGCGCCGCTGGGGCGGCCGGGCTCGGGCGGTGGTCTGTTGGTCAGGCGGCTTGGGACCAGGTGGGTGGTGGGCGCCCGGGTTCGGAATCTCCGCCTGCCTGGAGTGTTCGGGTGCCGGGCGGGTGGAGGCGGTAGGTGTACCGGCCGTCCTGCGCCTTGGTGATGTGGAGTCGGTTGGGGTGGGTGTGTTTGTAGCGGTTGTGCCAGCCGCAGCACAGGGCGAGTTTGTCGATGTCGGTGGGGCTGTTGCCGAGGGCCCAGCCGTGGACGTGGTCGACCTCGCACAGCGTCCCGGGCACTTCGCACCCTTGCACCGCGCATGTCGAGTACAGGGCCTCGAGCACTTGCCGTTGCGGCACGGTGGCGAACCTGACCCGGTGCCCCAGGTACAGCGGCGTGTTCCCCTGACCGAGCAGCAGCGGTGACACCCCGGCGCTCAGAGCGATGCGTCGGGCTTGGGCTGCGGGGATGGGGGTGCCGTTGGTGAGGCGTGCGGGGGTGGTGCCGCCGGTGAGGGTGTCCAGGTCGCAGATGACGGTGACCTTGGTGGCCGTGTGCCCACCCGACAACACGCCGGTGAGCGCGGCCGCGGTGCGTTCGGACAGGTCGCGGTGGTCGTCAGCCCCGGCGGGCTTGGCCAGCGGCCCCAGGGCGCCGTCCCAGATCGCGGCGTCTTCGGCGTTCAGCCAGCCCTTGATGTAGCGGCCACCGTCCAGCGACCGGGTCGAGTCGATCCAGGACCGCTCGTATCCCCGCTTCACGTCCTCGGGGGCTTGCTCACGCCCGTCGCGTTCGGCGATGACGTCGCGGATCCGCTTACCGAACGAGGCGACCTTCCCCGCGGAGAAGCCCTTGTCGACCATGTCCAGCAGGATGTCCTCAGCGGCCGGGCAGTCGTTATCGTCCAGGCGGGCGGTGGCCTCGGCGATCGTCGCGGCGTACCCGGTCGAAAGGTCACCGGCGGTCCACCGCTCGGTGACCTCCGTCAGGCGGTGCCGCTGCCGCGCCAGGGTCAGCCGTTCCTTGGCGCGGGTTTCGCGCATGCCCATGCGGGACCGCAGCCAGGAGCGGGTGGAGGGAAATCCCCACCGCTGCACCTCTCGGGCCCCGTCCACCACGCCGACGAGTCCGGCCAGTGCGGCCTCTTGTAGATCGTTGGCGGTGGCGAGTTCTTCGGCGAGTTCCAGGCAGGTGGCTGGGGAGTCGGGGGTGGTGCGGGAGGCGAGTGCTGCGGCGATCGCCGATACCGCGTGCACCAATTCCATGGTGCAATGCCGTTAAATTAAGCTGCTGGGCAGATCAATCGGATCGTGGCCGGCGAGTCGTGGGTGATGTTCTCGTCCGTCTC
>NZ_FZOR01000049.1 GCF_900188445.1 Actinomadura meyerae | reverse complement strand
CGGGGACAGGCTCAGGCACTAGCCTGGAATGCATTTCGACTTTCCATCGACCTCCAATCATGCATTCACTCGAAACGTGCGACTTCACGTCGCACTACCAGTCCGGGTCATGACCACTACAGGCGAACATGTAGAGCCGTTCGAAGTGACCACCCGTGTTCCACGCCTCGTCGAGACGCTTCATGTAGACGTCACGCGGACGCAGGCGGCCCGCTTCCCAGTTGGATACGGTCGCGCGGGTCACATGGACGATCAACGCGGTCTGAGCGAGCGACAGTCCGCGCTGCGTCCGATAAAACCACAGGTCAAAGGCCAGCCAGGCCCACAGCGAGGACGCTGGATCAATCGACTCGCGAACACTCATTGCCCCTCCGTAGGTGTATCGCGGCACCCGGAAATCACTTCACGTTAAGGCAAAGACACGAAGAGTGAGGGCCGAATCTCGAAACTGAGGATGGCCCCGATGAATGATCTTGAACTCGTCACACCGGCACCCGGCGTGCCCGAGGTGCGCCTCACCCTGCTCGCCGTCCCGTCAACGGTCGTGCTGGCCAGGGAACTCGTCCGCTACGCACTCACGAACTGGGGCTTCACCCGCGAAGCGATCAACGACGCGACTCTCGTCATGAGCGAGATCGTCACCAACGCCGTCACAGCGGCCCCCGGCCACCAAATCCGCCTGCGCTGCGCCCTCTACGAGGGGGCGCCCCTCCTGGAGTGCTGGGACCCGTCCCCTGAACTCCCGACCCTGGGACCGCCGGACCTTATGGCCGAAAACGGCCGCGGCCTATCCATCATCTCCGCCTACGCGAAGCAATCCGGCACCCGCCCCTCCGCCACTGGCGAAGGAAAAATAGTCTGGGTCCGCATGCCCGCCTGACTCATCAGACGCGAACCCACCCCGTCAATAGGTCCTCCGCCAGCCCCTGTCTGAGGACTCGCAATTTCTCTATGCTTGACCTCACATCAGTAATGCGCCGAGTGAACAGATGGGCACTCTCAACGATTTTTCGCTGCTCCTCAATCGACGGCAAAGTAACTGGGAACGCAAGCAAGAGACGTGAGTTTAGATTCGACTGATTCGATCCCTGTCCAAGGTCGCGAATCTCGTCATACCTGTACCTGAGATCTTGGTACAAGAAATCCGGGAGGAGCACATCCCTCCTAGGTGAGATGGCTGCACATGCCTGATTCACCGTGGCAGACGTCCGCAAGACCGCGCTCCGCCCTCGCGTTACCCCCTCCCCGTACATCGCCACCAGGACAGTCCCGGGCTCATATATCTTGAGCCGGGTGGCTTTTACAGCGAGTTGCGTGACCGATTCTTCAGTTTCCCAAATCTCCGCAAAAGAGACCTCCGACGTCTTTACCCATGGAATGGTACCCGAATCCCAAAAAGCCGCGTTCGCTCTGGAAGGAGTGGATCCGGATGACACAATCGCGACCTCGCCGAGTGCCACACGACTAGGCCACGATTTGCGAATCTCCGATGAGAGAAAGGCATCTCGTACAGTTATTAGCCTCTCCAAAGTCGCATGCTCCGCCGCTACTTGCGCGTCGAGCGCGTCAAGGATCTCCGCGATCCGCCGCTGCTCCTTGATGGGAGGTACGGGAACTTTCGTTGACGAGAGTTGACTCCGCGAAAGTTCGACTTGGTTCGTCGAGCCAGTGAAGCATTGGGACTCCAAGTGCTGCTGGCCCCAGGGCGAACGCAACAGGGCATTGAGCCAGACGGGTTCAACTCTCGATGGATTGACCCGGAGAACTGTCACGTGGCTGTCCACCACAAAGTCGCCTTCTTCGTTGAAGACACAGCTTCGACCGATGGTCCCAGTGCCGGTGGAGTTGAGGAGGACATCTCCGCGCTCAGCGCGGAGCACTCTGTTTTGGAGACGTCGATCATGCGGCCTGGCCATAGTCACATCAAAGCCGTCGTCTTGCACACATCGCTGCCCGATAGCCAATACTGGGCTGTCGTCTACGTAAGTAGGTGCACTACCACGCGATATAAGTGTGCACAGCTCACTGAGTGAGACGGTCTCCCATTCACGCAGATTCGGAATCTGCATCGCCCTGCTACTCATAGCCGAGCTCCCGGAGCATCTCGTTGACGCGGGCTGTGACGGCGGCGCGTTGGGCTTCTAGTTCGGGGAGGGTTACCGCGTACTTGTCCGCCCAGGTTTTGTAGCGGTCGGCGAGGGCTCGGCGGCGGGTGGCCATGCTGGCGTCGAGGCGGCGGCTCAGGTCGGCCTTGAGGATGCGCATGACGAGGTCCGGCTCGGTCTCGGCCTTCTGGATCTCGCGGACGCCCGCGCCGAGCTTGTCGACGAAGGCCGCTTCGAGCTTCTTCACCTTCGCCTTCGCGGCGGTGTGCTGCGCCTTGAGGCGCTTGAGGACGACGGGGTCGGTCGGTTCCGCGTCTTCCGCGTCGTCGTCCGGGACGGCGGTGGCGGCCTTGACCTTGGCGTCGAGCTCGGCGCGGAGGTTCTCGGCCTCCTCCAGTTCCGTCAGGTAGTCCGCGAGGACGAACGGCACCAGGGGGTGTTCCTTGGCCTTGCGTTTCTCGGCGGCGCGCCGCTGGGCGTTGAGCACGGCGGCGGAGCCCTCGTCGTCGAATGCATTCTGAATGCTCGTCAGCCAGCCCTGCACGACGCCGCTGAACTGGTTGTACGCCAGCGTCCGGATGTCTGCCTGGACGCCGCCCCACCATGAGGCGACCGCGCCGGCGAGCTGGAAGCGGTCGAGCACCCCCACGGGTTCGAGTTCCGCGACGAAGCTGTCGAGCAGCTCGGCGCGGGTGTCCATGATGCGCCGGGCGCCGGGCAGCTCGCGGAGGCGTTTGCCGTGGCTGTCCCACCACTTGTCGAACGCCTCGCGAAGGCGATCCTCGGCGGGCTCGGTCAGCTGCGGGATCCGGTCCACCACCGACTGCCAGCCTTCGGGCGGGAAGTCGTAGTAGTCCTCGTCTCTCGGTGTGAACAGGGTGTGGATGTCGACGCCGAAGGCCCGGAACGCCGCCTCGTGCGCCGCCACCTCCTCCTTCGGGACGCCGCCGTGCAGGTGGGCGCGGACGTCCTGCGGCTCGGGAGGCGGGGTGTTGTCGACGTAGCGGCGGATGTTGAGGTTGAAGTCGTTGTCGGCGAGCTCGTCCACCGAGACCACGCGGGCGAAGCCGGGGATCTCCATGGTCTCGTCGGCCAGGTACGTCCGGTAGGCGGAAACGATTTTCTCCGCGTGCTCGGGGTGGAGGTAGTTCTGCGCGCGGCCGGACGTGTATTCGCGGTCGGCGTTGATGAACAGCACCGTGCGCCGGTGCGAGGCGGGCCGGGGAGCCGTGCCGCGCAGGATCAGGATGCAGGCCGGGATGCCCGTCCCGTAGAACAGATTCGGGGCGAGGCCGATGACGGCTTCGAGGCGGTCGGCCTCGATGACCGCCTTGCGGATCTTCCCTTCCTCGCCGCCCCGGAAGAGGACGCCGTGCGGCATGACCGTCGCGCCGACGCCGTCCGGGCGCAGCACCGCCAGGACGTGCTGGGCGAACATCCAGTCCGCCTTCTTGCCGGTCTCCGGCGCCCAGCCGTATTCGAACCGGTCCTCGTGTTTCATCCCGGCCCTCTCGTAATTCTGTGAGAAGGGCGGGTTGGTGAGGACGCGGTCGTAGGTGAGGAGCCGGCCGGCCTCGTCGTAGTGCATGGGGTTGGCGAGGGTGTCGTCATTCTCCAGTTCGGCGTTGACGATCCCGTGGAGGATCATGTTCATCTTGGAGATCGCCCAGGTGCCGCCGTTGGCCTCCTGCCCGTACAGGGCCAGGTTGCTCGCGTCCTCGCCGTTCTCCGCGACGTACTCCTTCGCCATGATCAACATGCCGCCGGAGCCCGAGCACGGGTCGTAGACGCGCATGCCCGCGTGCGGATCGACGAGCCGCGCCATCATGCGGACAACGGAGCGAGGCGTGTAGAACTCGCCGCCCTTCTTCCCCGCCGAGTCCGCGAACTCCCCGATGAGGTACTCGTAGGCCGCGCCAAGGAGGTCCGGGAACTCGAAGTCGTCGTTGCGCAGCCGGTGCCGGGAGAAATGCCTGACCAGCTTCTGGAGGTTCTGGTTCGACAGCGTGGTCTTGCCGACCTTGCGATTGAAGTCGATGTGCCCGACAACGCCCTGCAACGCCTCGCCGTTGGCTTCTTCGAGTGCGGCGAGAGCCTTGTTCAGCAGATCCGCGACGGCCTTCTTGCCCGACTCGTCGACGATGTACTTCCACCGGGCGATCTTCGGGACGAAGAAGTCGCCGCCGCTGTAGAACACCTGATTATCGGCCAGTTCCTCGGCCTGCGCCCGCGTCCGGCCGGCGGCGAGCTGCTCCTCGATGATCCGTTCCCGGATGGTGTCGAACTGGTCAGAGCACCGTTTCAGGAACAGCATCCCGAAGATGTACTCCTTGAACTCCGAGGCGTCCATCTTGCCGCGCAGGATGTCGGCCGCCCCGAACAGGTGCGCTTCCAGCTGCGGCAAGGTCAGCTTCGCCACGGACGGCCCCCAACTCATCGTGCGGCTTCGGGAGCGACAAACATACCGCCCTGCACGGACGCTCTGCGGGGCCTAGCATGAGAATCCCGCTTGGTCCGTCGGAGGAGCGTCCGTGCCGCAACTGGCGATCGCGAAGGAGTTCCTCGCCGAGTACGCGAGCCTGGAGAAGCCCGTCCGGCGGGCGGTCCAGGACGCGATAGACAAGTTCGCTCACCACACGCACGCCAGCCTGCACCTTGAGAAGCTGCACGGTGGCGCCGACCCCCGCATCCGGACGATCCGGATCGACCGGTTCTGGCGCGGGGTCGTCCTCGCCCCCGAGGACGGCGACATCTACTGCCTGTTACGGGTACTGCCGCACGACGACGCGATCGCCTACGCGACGAGCCGCCGGTTCACCGTGAATCAGGTACTCGGCGTGCTGGAGGTCCGGGACGAGAAGCAGCTTCGGACCATGTCGGAAACGCTGGAGACGGTCGCCGGCGCCGCCCCCGCTCCCCGGCTGTTCGACCACGTGAAAGACTCCCAACTCCGCTGGCTCGGCATTGACGACCAGGTACTGCCGATCGTCCGGCTGCTCACCCGCGAGGCGCACCTGGACGCGCTCCAGCACCTGCTTCCGGAACTCCAGTACGACGCACTCGTGGCCCTCGCGTCCGGGATGACCCCCGAGGAGACCTGGGACGCGATCGCGAAGAACCTCGTCGACGCCGAACGTCCGAAAGCGGTCGAGCCCGACGACCTGCCCGCCGCGATCGAGCGGACGCCCGCCCAGGTCGCGCTGGTCGACGGTCCCGAGGAACTCGCCAAGATCCTGCGGCCGCCTTTCGCACTGTGGCGGATCTTCCTGCACCCCTCCCAGCGCCGAATCGCCTACCGGGACTCCTATCCCGGCTCGGTCATGATCACCGGCGGTGCCGGAACTGGGAAGACCGTGACGGCCCTGCACCGGGCGGCTCACCTCGCACGCCGGTACGGCGACGGCGTCCCGATCCTGATGACCACCTACAGCAAGCCGCTGACCGCCGAACTGGGGCGCCAGCTCGACCAGCTCATCGAGGACCCGCGCGAACGCGAACGTATCGAGGTGCTCACCACCGACCAGCTCGCGGCGCGCAGCCTGCGCGAACGGCTCGGCCGATCCGCCGACGTCATCGGCTACCCGGAGCTGTGCCAGTTCGCGGACCGCCTGAACCTGCACCCCGACCGTTCCGGCAAGTTCCTGGTCGACGAGTGGGAGGGCGTGCTGCTCGCCCAGAACATCACCGACTACCCCACCTACGAGGCGGCACGGCGCACGGGACGGGGCGAGTCACTCCACCCGTCCAAGCGGCCGGCGGTGTGGGCGGCGATCGAGGCGCTGCGGGATCGGCTGCGCGCCGACGGTCTGCGGTCGTTCCTCCAGATCGCCGACGAGGCCGCCGGGATCCTGCGGGAGAGCGGTGAGCCGCCTTACCGCCACGTGATCGTGGACGAGGCCCAGGATCTCCATCCCGCGCAGTGGCGGCTGCTGCGCGCCGCTGTCCCGGTAGGCCCCGACGACCTGTTCCTCGTCGGCGACCCGCACCAGCGCATCTGGCAGCATCGCGTGTCGATGCGGGACACGGGCGTCCACATCGTGGGGCGAACGCAGCGGCTCACCGTCAGCTACCGCACCACCCAGGAGATCCTGGATTGGGCGGTCCGGGTGCTCGGCCTCGCCCCCGCCGACGAGTTGGACGACTGGCCCGACAGCCTGGACGGCTACGAATCCCCCATGCACGGGCGGCGGCCCATCGTCCGAAGATTCCCCAGTTGGGACGAGGAGCGCGAGGCCGCAGTCAGGCAGGTCCGGTCATGGCTGGCCGACGGCGTGGAGCCGGGCGCGATCGCCGTGACCGCCCGGGTCAACACCAAGGTGAAGGACGTCGCGTCCCGGCTCGGGTCGCTGGGCATCCAGACCGAGCCGCCGACCGGTCCGGGCAGACATGTGCGCATCGGTGCGATGCACAGCCTCAAGGGGCTGGAGTTCCAATGCGTCGCGGTCGTCGGCGTCCAGGAGGGGCTCGTCCCGCACCCGAAGGCGCTGGTGCCACCGGAGGTCGACAAGGCGTCGCATCGGGAGAGCCTGCAACGGGAACGCTGCGTCCTTTATGTCGCCTGCACCCGTGCCCGCGACCGCCTGTACGCGTCCTACTCAGGGCCACCCAGCCCGTTCCTGCCGCGCTGACCACGCCGATCTGGAGGAGCCACGCCCATGCGTCCTCAACGCGTCGCCGTGCACAACGTTCGTGGTGCCGTGGACGTGGAGATTCACCTGCGCGCCTTCACCGCCCTCATCGGCCCGAACAACGCGGGGAAGACCACGCTTCTGGACGCCGTGCGCCTCTTCTACGGCGCCCTCGAATGGGACGGCGACCGGGACCGTCCCTGGGACGAGGAGGCCGAGGCGGAGTCTTGGGTCGAGATCGACTACGCGGTCGGCGCCGACGAGGCCAAGGAGATCTTCCAGACGCCCGAAGAGGCGCAGACCCTGCGCATCCGCAGGTACCTCACGGACGGGGTCGGCGGCAAGGCGGGCGCGTTCTACCTGATGCCGCCCGGCGGCGGCGATCCGCAGCCGACGGGCTGGACCACGGCGAGCAAGCTCGGGCAGTGCGTCTACGTGCCCGCTCTCACGCGGACGGCCGAGCACACCTCGACGTCCGACCCCGCGTCGCCCCTGCGGGACATCCTGCTGCTGGCGTTCTCGGACCGGTTCACCGACGGGGCCCTGCTGGCCGCCCGCGGCGGGCTGAGCGCGCTGGAGACGGCACTGGCGCAAGGCCCGATCACCACGCTGGAGAGCGATCTCGACGACGCTCTCTCCCCGTGGGGTCTCTCCGTGAAGGTGAACGTCGGGGAACTGACGAACGAGCTCATCCTGCGGCATCTCATCGAACTGCACGTCCAGCAGGGCGGTACCCGGCGTCCTCTGGAGACCCAGGGGTCCGGAGTCCAGCGGGCCCTGATCGCCGCGTTGATCCAGGCGGCGGCGAAGATCCGTGCGAGTGACGCGAAGAGCGAGAAGAACGCCTTCCGCTGGGTCCTCTTCGAGGAACCCGAGGCGTTCCTGCATCCGGCGCAGGTGACCCGGCTCGCACACAACCTGCACGAACTCGTCAGGTCCGGCAACACCGCGGTGACCATCTCGACGCACGACCCGACGATGCTCGCGGCGGCGGAGGCGTCCCCGGAGGGGATCGTCCGGGTGCAGCGGCCGGTGCAGTGGATCCACGCCGTGTCGCCCACGCCCGAGAGGGTGAACACCGCCCTGGAGGACATCCATGTCCGATCCGCCTACGCGGTGGGTTCGCGGTCCTGTTTCAAGCGCCCTCGGCTCACCCCCGCCGACGAGGAACGGCAGCGCGTCCTTTACGACCTGGACGCGCGCCGTGCCTCGGCCTTCTTCGCCGACCGGGTCATCGTGGTCGAGGGGCCGAGTGACATGCTCTTCTTCGACTGGCTCGCCAGGCAGGGCCGGCTCACGGGGCTCGGCCCCAACGTCGGCGTGCTGGACGCGTTCGGGAAGTTCGAGTTGCACCGGGCGTCGGCCACACTGTCCCTGTTCGGCATCCCGCACGTGGTGCTGTGGGACGAGGACGCCGCGATGCCCAGTAGCGACACCAGCCAGCTCCGGCAGCGGCGTTGCCAGGACGACGCGGCCCTTGCCGCGCTGGCCGCGTGTGCCAACGAGGCAGGCTCCGCCTTCACCGGTGCCGTCCGGCTCACCGGAACGATCGAGCACTGGCTCGGCATCACCGAGGAGAAGGACGGCCCCTGGAAGGCCGCCAACATCGCGGCGGCGCTCACCGCCGCGTACGGCGACGCGGCGTCGCCGATTCCCGGCCGGGTCAGCGCACTGCTGGCCCTGCTGGCAGATCTTTTCGACGGCATCGACCCCGCGGCCCACCGGGCGGTCCCCGAGTTCCAGGGCGCTCTCATCGAACCGCGGTTACCTCCGCCCACGGTGAATCTCGCCAGTGCCGTCGCCGCCTTCCCCTACACGGAATGTGCCTGCCGCGCCGCCGGCAGGAAGTGAACTCAGGCAAAGCGGGCTTGGGCTGCTGAGATGACTGGTTTTTCGTCTACTGATGCTTCGAAGAGGGTTGCTTCGCCGTCCTTCCAGGTGTCCACGCGGAGGGTGTCGCCTGGGAAGACAGGGGCGGCGAAGCGGCCCTCCAGTTCGCGGAGGTCGGCAGGGTGGGCGCCCAGGGACGATGCCAGTGGGAGTGTGATCGCCGCCAGTGTGCACAGGCCGTGCATGATGGGGCGCGGCATCCCGGCCGTCTTCGCCGCCTCCGGGTCGATGTGCAGGTGGTGGCGGTCGCCCAGGAGGCGGTACAGGGCGGCCTGGTTCGTGGCCGTCGGCACGGTCAGCGAAATGTCTGGGGACGTTTCTGGGCGCTTGCGGGCGGACGGGCCTCGGTCGCCGCCGAAGCCTCCGCAGCCCGGGGCGAACAGCGACCATGTCGCCTCGAAGTATTCGCTCTCCACGGCCACTTCGAAGACCGCGGCCGAACCCTTGTCCCAGACTTCGGCGACGCGGGCGCTCATCTCCACGGCGCCCGAGCGCGGCAGGTCCTTCAGGACGCGGAGGCGCTGGGTGCCGTGGACGGCGGTCCGGATGTCGAAGGCGCCCGCCGAGCCGAGGGCGTCCGGTGCCCACTGGGCGAGGGTCAGCGCGAACGTCGGGAGGACGCGCAGCCTCTCCTCGAAGACGAGGTCGAGGTCGGCGGCGTCCGCGCCGACGGCCAGCGCGTAGAGGATGGCCTGGGGCTCGTCGTAGGCGATGGTCTGGGTGCCGAGGTCCTTGCCCTTCCACTCGCTCACGCGTCGGCTCCCAGGATCAGGCCGCTGGTCGGGACGCCGGTTCCGGCGGTGACCAGGACGTTGTGGACGTCGCCCGGCTGGTTCACCGATGTCCCGCGTACCAGGCGGACGCCCTCGGCGATGCCGTTCATCCCGTGGATGTACGCCTCGCCGAGCTGGCCGCCGTGGGTGTTGAACGGGAGCCGGCCGCCGAGTTCCAGGTTGCCGTCCGCGATGAAGTCCTTGGCCTCGCCCTTGGCGCAGAAGCCGAGTTCTTCGAGCTGCGGGAGCACCAGCGGCGTGAAGTGGTCGTACAGGATCGCGGCCTGGACGTCGGCGGGGGTGATCCGCGACTGCGCGTACAGCTGGCGTCCCACCAGGCCCATCTCCGGGATGCCGGTGATCTCGGAGCGGTAGTAGCTCGTCATCATGTGCTGGTCGTTGCCGGATCCCTGCGCGGCGCCCCAGATCACGGCGGGGCGGTGCGGGAGGTCGCGGGCTCGCTCGGCGGAGACGATCACGAGGGCCTGGCCGCCGTCGCTCTCCTGGCAGCAGTCGAGGAGGCGGAGCGGTTCGGCGATCCAGCGGGACGCCTGGTGGTCCTCCAGGGTGATCGGGCGGCCGTGGAACCACGCGGCGGGGTTCTTCGCGGCGTGCGCGCGGTCGACGACGGCGACGCGGCCGAAGTCCTCGCTGGTCGCGCCGTACTCGTACATGTAGCGGCGGGCGAACATCGCGACCCACTGGGCGGGGGTCGACAGGCCGAACGGGTTCATCCACGCGTACGCGGCGCTGTCGGCGCTGACGTCCATCGGCCGGTTGGCCTGGCCGAGGCCGTAGCGGGTGCCCGAGCGCTCGTTGAACGCGCGGTAGCAGACGACGACGTCGGCGACGCCGGTCGCGACGGCCATCGCGGCCTGCTGGACGGTGCCGCAGGCGGCGCCGCCGCCGTGCCCGATGCGGGAGAAGAACTTCAGCTCGCCGATGCCGAGGTTGCGGGCGATGTGGATCTCGGAGCTGGTGTCGGCGGTGAACGTCACCATGCCGTCCACGTCGGACGGCTGGAGGCCGGCGTCGACGATCGCGGCGAGCACGGCCTCGCAGGCGAGCCGCAGTTCGCTGCGGCCGGACTCCTTGGAGAACTCGGTGGCGCCGATCCCGGCGATCGCGGCCGCTCCGGGCAGCACGCTCATGCCCCGCTCCCTTCCAGCTGGACGACGGGCAGCCGCACCACGACGGTGCCGGTGACGTGCGGTCCGATCGCGTTGACGCCGCGCACCTTGATCTCGACCCGGCCGTCGGGCTCCTTGCCGGTGACGGTGCCGGTCAGGACCATCGTGTCGCCCGGGTAGTTCGGCGCGCCGAGGCGGATCTTGATGGCCTTGACCACGGCGGCGGGCCCGGCCCAGCCGGTGACGTACCGGTCGACGAGCCCGTTCGTGGTGAGGATGTTCATGAAGACGTCCTTGGAGCCGCGCTCGACCGCGAGCGACGGGTCGTGGTGGACGTCCTGGTAGTCGCGGCTCGCGATCGCGGTCGCGACGATCATCGTGCGGGTCAGCGGGATGCGCAGCTCCGGGAGCTCCTCCCCCACCTCGACGTCGGCGTAGGCGCGCCCCGCCTTGTCTCGACTCACAGGGCCGCTCCCAGCAGGTCCAGGTCGGCGGAGGCGCCGCCGAGGGTTCCGGCGAGCTGCTTGCCCCACAGGAAGTGGCGGTGCACCGGGTAGTCGACGTCCACGCCGATGCCGCCGTGCAGGTGCTGGACGCGGTGGACGACGTTCAGCCCGCCCTCGTCCGACCACCACTTGGCGACCAGGACGGCGGTCTCGGCGTCCTCCCCGGCGGCGATCAGCGAGACCGCGTGCCAGAGGCAGACGCGGAGCGCGTCGATCTCGATGTAGCAGTCGGCGAGCTGGTGCTGTGCGGCCTGGAACGTGGCGAGCGGGCGGCCGAACTGCTCCCGTCCGGACAGGTAGTCGGCGGCCCTGCGCAGCGCGCCGTCGGCCACGCCGACCTGGAGGGCGGCGAGGGAGACGCGGGCGAGCCGCAGCGCCTCCGGGAGCGCGCCCTCCCCGAGGGCCTGCGCCCGGACGCCGTCGAGGGTGAGGTGTCCGGCCTTGTCGTGCGTGGTGGTCTCGGTCGCCTCCCAGGACGCCCCGGCGGCGGACGTCTCGACCAGGAACAGCCCGGGGCCGTCCGGCCCGGACGCCGACACCAGCACGTGGCTCGTCCCGAACGGGGTGGGGACGACCGCCTTCGTGCCGGTCAGCAGCCATCCGTCGCCGTCCTGGACGGCGGAGCAGCGCGGCGCCGCCGGGTCCGACGGGCCGAACTCCTCCAGCGCGACCGTGAGCCGTGCGGATCCGTCCAGCACGGGCGGCAGGAGCTCCTGCTGCGCCGTCGATCCGTGCGCGGCCAGCGTCAGCGCGGCGACGACGGACGGCCAGACCGGGACGGGCGCGACCGCGCGGCCCTGCTCCTCCAGCAGGACCGCGAGGCCGACGGCGCCGAGCCCGGCCCCGCCCGCGTCCTCGGGAAGCGCGATGCCGAGCAGACCCGTCTCGCCGAGCTCCGCCCACAGGCCCTCATCGAGCCCGCGCTCGGACGCCTCGGCGGCCTTGAGCCGCGCCTGCGTCGCCCGGTCGGTGAAGATCTGCCGGGCCAGGTCCCGGACGGCCTCCAGTTCCTCCCCCAGGGTGAAGTCCATCAGCGCTCCTTCGCGTCTGCGTCGGCCGGGCGGAACGCCGGCAGGGACAGGTCGGGGTCCGGGTCGATCCAGTCGAGGACGACGGGCATGCCGACCTCGACGTCCCGCGGCGCGACCCCGGTCATGTTCGCGATCAGCCGGGTGCCCTCGGCCAGCTCGATCACCGCGACGACGAGCGGGTACTCGAACGCCGGGTGGCGCGGGTGGTGGTTGACCACGTAGCTGTAGACGTGGCCGGTGCCCTGCGCCTCGACGGTGTCCCATTCGAACGAGCCGCACTGCGGGCAGCACGGGCCGGGCGGGTGCCGCAGCGACTTGCAGTCGGCGCAGCGCTGGATGACGAGCCGGTGCTCGCGCGCCGCCTCGAACCAGAACGCGTTGTCGGGGTTGATCGCGGGGCGGGGGCGCAGCGCCTTCTTCTCCGTGGCATCCGCGGCCTCCGCGGGCTTCGACTCCTCCGCGGGCTTCGACTCCTCCCCGGGCTTCGACTCCTCCCCGGGCTTTGCCGCCGCCTTCTCCGGGGGGCGGAAGCGCAGCAGGCGCCAGCCCTGCGTCGCGACGACCTCGCCGGATGCGTCGCGGTAGGTCCGCAGGGTGGTGATGAACCGGCCGGTGCCGAGCGCCGTCTTCTTCTCCGGGGAGATCGCCTGGACGACCTCCTCGACGCTGACGCGGTCGCCCGGGACCAGCTCCCGGACGAACTCGAACTCCGAGTCGGTGGCGACGACGGAGGTGTAGCCGCCCTCGGCGAGCAGCGCCGTCAGCTCGTCGGAGCCCGTCCGCTCGGAGTCGGGGCGGACGGACGCCGCGTAGCCGCGCATCGTCCACGCCTGCACCATCGACGCGGGCGCCACGACGCCGTCGCGGCCGGTCTCGCGGGCCGCGTCCTCGTCCAGGTAGACGGGGTTGTCGTCCGCCATCGCCTCGACCCAGTGCCGGATCATGGGGACGTTCACCGGGTCCTGGCCGAAGCGCCGGGTCAGCAGTTCGCGGCCGACCCAGGCTTGCAGCCTCTTCTCATAGTCCTTCTGGGCCTCGTCGTTCACGGCCTCGTCGTTCACGGCCTCGTCGTTCATGCTCTCGTCGCTCATGACCGCTTCACCCTCGGCAGGCCCAGGCCCTGGACGGCGACCATGTCGCGGAGCACCTCGTTGACGCCGCCGCCGAACGTGTTGACGATCCCCTGCCGGGACAGCTGCTCGATCTGCCCGTGCAGCACGGCGCCCGGCGACTCGGGGCGGATGCGGCCGGCCGCGCCGAGGATCCCGGTCAGCGTCCGCTGGACGAAGATGTGCGTCTCCGTCCCGTACGTCTTGGTGGCTCCGGCCTGCGCGCCGGTGAGCTCCCCGGCCTCGACCGCCATGGTCATCTTCCAGTTCATCAGCCGCATCGCCTCCAGCCGCGCGTACGTGCGGGCGAGGTCGGCGCGCACCCACGGCAGGTCGATCACGCCGTTCTCGCGGGCCCAGTCCCGGACGTCCTCCCACAGCCGGATCATCCGGCCGCCGAGCGCGGCGAGGCCGATGCGCTCGTGGTTCAGCTGGGTGGTGATCAGGGACCAGCCGCCGTCGACGTCCCCGACGACCGACGACGCGGGCACCCGCACGCCGTTGTAGTAGGTGGAGGTGACGACCATGCCGCCGACGGTCGGGATCGGGCTCCAGGAGAACCCGTCCGCGTCGGTCGGGACGATCAGGATCGAGATGCCCTTGTGCTTCGGCGCGTCCGGGTTCGTCCGGGCGGCGAGCCAGATGTGGTCGGCGGTGTTGGCGCCGCTGGTGAACACCTTGCTGCCGTCGATGACGAACTGGTCGCCGTCCAGGACGGCCCTGGTGCGCAGCGAGGCGAGGTCGGTGCCGGCGTCGGGTTCGGTGTAGCCGATCGCGAAGACGATGTCGCCCGACAGGATGCCGGGCAGGTACTTCTTCTTCTGCTCGTCCGTCCCGAAGCGCATCAGGGTCGGGCCGACCGTGTTCACGGTGACGAACGGGAACGGCAGCCCGGCCCGCTGCACCTCGTCGAAGAACACGTACTGCTCGGCGATCGACCTGCCCTGCCCGCCGTACTCCTCGGGCCAGCCGTAGCCGAGCCAGCCGTCGTTGCCGAGCATCTTGACGATCTCGCGGAACCGGTCGCCGCCGACGCCCTGCTCGCCGGCGCGGCGGCGCACGTCCTCGGGCAGCAGGCCCGCGAAGTACGCCCTCAGTTCCGCGCGCAGCGCACGATGCGCGTCGGACTCACGCAGATCCATACCTGCCCTTTCTCGGTTACGGGAGGAAGCGCGCGCGTCCGGCGGCGACGAACTCGTCCCGGAGCGCGGCCTTGTCGGCCTCGGTCATCGGCACGTACTCGGGGGCGCCCCGGCCGGGCCACCAGTAGACGGGGTCGGTGGTGCGCCAGCCGTCGAGTTGCAGCTCCTTCTTCTTGAGCTTGCCGGAGCCCGTCGTCGGCAGCGCGTGCGAGACGCGGACGAACCGCGGGGCGCCCTTGGTGCCGAGGTCGTCCTGCGCGGCGAGGAACGCGGGCAGGTCGAGGTCCTCGAACGCGACGCCCTCGGGGATCTCGATGGCGGCCATCACCTGGTCGCCGGAGCGCGGGTCGGGGACGCCGAACGCGACCGCGTCCACGATCTTCGGGTGGCGGCGGACGACGTTCTGGGTGAGCAGCGCGGAGATGTTCTCCGAGTCGACCCGGATCCAGTCGCCGGACCGGCCGCCGAAGTACAGGAACCCGTCGGCGTCGATGTAGCCGAGGTCGCCCGTCCAGTACCAGCCGTGCCGGACGCGTTCGGCGTCGGCCTCCGGGTTCTTGTAGTAGCCCTCGAACTTCGCGGCGCCGTGCACGTCGACGATCTCGCCGACGGCGGCCTCGGCGTTGGTGACGCGGCCGTGCTCGTCCAGGACGGCGCGCGCGCACGTCTCGCGGGTTTCGGGGTTCACGATGCGGACGCCGTCGTGGGCGGGGCGGCCGAACGCGGTCGGCGGCGCGGCCGGGTCCCGCTTGATCATGCCGGCGCTCTCGCTGGAGCCGTAGCCCTCGACGAGCCGCGCGCCGAACCGGCGCAGGAACTCGGCCTTGTCCTCGGGGGACGCCTCGGTGCCGAACCCGTGGGTGAGGGTGTTGTCGCGGTCGTCGGGCCGCTCCGGCGTGGCGAGGATGTAGCCGATGGCCTTGCCGACGTAGTTGAAGAACGTCGCGCCGTAGTACCGGACGTCCGGCAGGAACCCGGACGCGGAGAACTTCGGCGCGAGGACGACGGTCGCGCCGACCGCGAGCGAGGGCGCCCACAGCGCCATCAGCGCGTTGCCGTGGAACAGTGGCATCGAGCAGTAGCTGATGTCGTCGCGCTTGATGTCGTACTTGGCGCTGTTGTTGCGTCCCAGCTCGGCGAGGCGTCCTTGGGAGCAGCGCGCCGCCTTCGACGCGCCCGTGGTCCCGGACGTGAACAGCAGCAGCATCTGCGTCTCGGGGGTGACGGACTCGTCCACCCAGGGTTCGCAGGCGTGGGCCTCGACCTTCGCCGGGTAGTCCTCGTCGTCGATGAGGAGGAACCGGTCGCGGGGAACGCCGATGTCGAGGCCGTCGAGGAGCTTCAGCCCGGCCTGGTCGGTGATGAGGAGCTGGAGGTCGGTGTGCCGGACCTCCTGCTCCAGGTAGGAGCCGGTCCGGGTGGAGTTGATGCCGACGATCGTCGCGCCGCCGAGCGCGGCGGCGCCCAGCCACAGGACGTACTCCGGCACGTTCTCCAGCAGCACCCCGATGTGGAAGGGGCCGTCCCGGCGCAGCTCCCGGGCCAGGGACGCGCGCGCGGCGCTCTCCTGGACGACCTCGTCCCAGGTCCATGTCCGCTCGCGGCTGCGCAGGCCGTGCCGGGGGTCGCCGACCCGGTCCAGCAGCATCGCCGCGATCGTCTCGTCACGCACCTGCGGCACCCCAGGCGGGCTCGGTGGACAGGACGCAGTGCGTGCCGCCGTAGATCGCGGTCATGCACTTGTTGCAGTGGATGCACAGCGACTCGGTCGCGGGCTCGGCCTGGATCCGGTTGATCAGGTCGGGTTCGCGCAGCAGGGCGCGGGCCATCGCCACGAACTCGAAGCCCTCCGCCATCGCGGTGTCCATGCCGGCCTTGTCGGTGACCCCGCCGAGCAGGATCATCGGCAGCTTCACCGCCGCGCGGATCTGCCGGGCGTCGCGCAGCAGGTAGAGGTCCTCGTAGGGGTAGGACTTCAGGAAGTGCTTGCCGATGAGCTGGATGCCGAGCTTGGTCGGCTGCTTCATGACGGACGCGAACTCGCGCAGCGGCGCGTCGCCCTTGAACAGGTACATCGGGTTGAGCAGGGAGCTGCCCGCGGTCATCTGGAGGGCGTCGACCGAGCCGTCCTCCTCCAGCCACCGCGCGACCTGGATGGCCTCGTCGATCCAGAAGCCGCCGGGCACGCCGTCGTCCATGTTCAGCTTCGCGGTGACGGCGATGCGGTCGCCGACGGCGTCGCGGACGGCGCGGCCGATGTCGCGCGCCAGCCGGGCCCGGTTCTCCAGCGACCCGCCGTACTCGTCCTTGCGGTGGTTGACCTTGGGGCTGAGGAACGAGCTGGTCAGGTAGTTGTGCCCCATGTGGATCTCGATGGAGTCGAACCCCGCCTCGATCGCCATCCGGCCGGCCCGCGCGTGCGCCTCGACGACCCGGGCGATGTCGCCGTGCGTGGCGGCCTTCGCGACGGTCTGCGTCGTCAGGTGGAAGTGGCGGCTCGGCGCGAGCGCGGGGAGCTTGTTGCTCTTGGGGTTGGCGACCGGGCCCGCGTGACCGATCTGCGCCTGGACGGCGGCGCCCTCGGCGTGCACGGCATCGGTCAGCTTGCGGAGGCCGGGCATCGCCTCGTCCCGCCAGTGGATCTGGCGGCGGTCGGTGCGGCCCTCCGGAGCGACCGCGCAGTACGCGACGGTGGTCATCCCGACGCCGCCGCGCGCGTGCCGGACGTGGAAGTCGATCAGCGCGTCGGTGACCTGGCCGTCCTTGGTCAGGCCCTCGTAGGTCGCCGCCTTGATCGTGCGGTTCCGCAGCGTGACCGGGCCAAGCTTCGCCGGGGCGAACACGTCGGGCACCGGTGCGGCGTCCCCGGGCCGCGGTGCGGCGTCCCCGGGCCGCCCTGGGTCGTCCGACCGCGGGTGACTGGCGTCGTTCATTCAGAGTCCTCCATCCGAACTAGACGGTAATCAGCGGGATGTCCGGGCACTCCGGACATCCCGCTGACTGGGAGCGTCGACCCGCCGCAGCTATCCCTTGTCGCGCAGCGCGGCGGCGATCTGGTCGGCCTGCGCCTGCTGCTCCATGAGCTGCCGCAGCAGCCACAGCCGCAGGACGCGGGTCACGGCGGCGGCCAGGTACAGGGCCGCGCCGAGGACGGTCACCGCCAGGAACCCGATGGCGAGGGTCTGCAGCGAGCCCACGTCCCGCATGTCGTCCTTGGTCAGCGAGACGTTGTAGGCGATGAAGGCGCCGACGACGCCCGCGACCATCGCCAGGGCGCCGACGATCCGGAAGGCGCCGTCGAAGCGGGACTGGTCGGTCTTCAGCCTCTGGCCGGCCACGTCGTCCTTGAACTGCTTGCGTCGTTCCTCAGTGAGCATTCGGGGTCAACCTCCCAGGTAGTCGCTGGACAGCCGGTCTTCGATCTCGTCGGGCGGCCCGGCCGCCACCACGCGCCCGTGCAGCATCAGCGCGGCGGTGTCGGCGATCGGCAGGACGGCGCGGGCGAACTGCTCGGCGACCAGCACCGACAGGCCGCCCTCGACCAGCTCGGCGACCGTCTCGTACATCCGGGTGACGATCATGGGCGCGAGGCCCATGGACAGTTCGTCGAGCAGCAGCACCGCCGGATCGGTGCCGAGCGCCCGCGACAGCGCGAGCATCTGCTGCTCGCCGCCGGACATGGATCCGGCGAGCTGGCGGCGCCGCTCGCCGAGGATCGGGAAGCGGGCGTACGCCTTCTCCTCCAGGTCCTCCAGCCGGGCGCCGGTGCCGGTGGCGGCCCACAGGTTCTCCCTCACCGTCAGGTTCGGGAAGATCCCGCGGCCCTCGGGGATCGAGCAGACGCCGAGGCGGGCCGCGTCCTGCGCGGAGATGCCGTTCACCGTGCGTCCCGCGTACCGCAGCTCCCCGGCGGTCACGGGGTGCAGGCCCGCGCACACCCGCATCGTGGTGGACTTGCCGCCGCCGTTCGGGCCGAGCAGCGCCAGCAGCGACCCGGGCTTCAGCGCCAGGTCGACGCCGTGCAGCACCTCGATCGCGCCGTAGCCCGCGCGGACGCCGGACAGTTCGAGCAGCGGCTCGGGCCCGCCGGCCGCCTCCGCCGCGCCGCCCGCGGCGGGCGCGGCGGGTGCTCCTCGGGCGAGCTTCGACTCAGGCATGGGACGCCTCCTCCGTGCCGATGTAGGCGGCGATGACCTCCGGCGACTCCTTGATCTCCGCCGGGGTACCGGACGCGATCAGCGCGCCGTAGTCGAGGACGTGGATCGTGGCGCACAGCTTCATCACGAGCGGCAGGTCGTGCTCGACCAGGCAGATCGCGAGGCCCTCGGCGGCGAGCCCGGTCAGCATCTCGGCGAACGCCTCCGTCTCGCGCTCGGTCTGCCCGGAGGCGGGCTCGTCCAGCAGCAGGACGCGCGGTGAGGTCATGAGCGCGCGCGCCACCTCCACGACCCGGGCCCGTCCGATCGGGATGTCCGACACGTCGCGGTCGGCGATGTCGGTGAGCCCGGTCCGTTCGAGGACCCTGTCGGTCTGCTCGTCCAGGTCGAAGCGCTTGCGGCTGTGGCTGCGCAGGATGTCGCCCGCCACGCGGACGTTGTCGCGCACCGAGAGCGACAGGAACAGCTCCAGGCGCTGGAACGTCCGCGCCATGCCGCGCCGCGCGCGCTTGGCCGGGGACAGCCTGGTGATGTCGTCCCCGTCCAGGAGCACCTGGCCGGACGCGGGCTTCTGCAGGCCCGTGATGGTGTTGAACATCGTCGTCTTGCCGGCGCCGTTCGGGCCGATCAGCCCGGTGATCTGGCCGCCGGCCATCGTCAGGCCGACACCGTCGACGGCGGTGTTGCCGCCGAACCGGACGGTGATGTCGCGCGTCTCCAGCAGCGCCGGTGTCGGCTGTGATGTCTTGGCAGGCACGGGCTTCTTGTCGGGCACGGGCTTCTTGTCAGGCGCGGGCTTCTTGTCAGGCGCGGGCTTCTTGTCAGGCATGGACCCCTCCCTTCAGGCCGAGTTCGCGGTCGATGCGCGCGCGCAGTTCGTCGGTGTAGGGCTCGTCCACACCGAGGAGTTCCAGCGGCGTCGGACGGTTGCGGCGCCCCTCGTCCAGGTACATGCGGCCGAAGACCGGCAGCAGCATGGCGGCGCAGAGCGCGATGATCGCGAACAGCCACGTCCCGATGACGCCGGTGAGCGCGAGGACGTAGAGGACCGCGCCGAACGCCCCCGCCCCGTACAGGACGGGCTTGGCGTCCCGCATGGCGCGGTAGCCGTCGATGATGTCGTGGACGAACCCGCTCGGGTTGCGGCCGACGCCCATCCCGACCAGCGCCGTCCCGACGAGGACGAGGTGGCCGAGCGCGGTGTAGATCGTCGCCATGCCCTCGTTCTCCAGGGCCAGGTCGCCGAACGTCGACACCAGCACGGCCGAGCCGACGCCCGCCATCAGCCCGCCGAGCAGCGCGCCGCTGAGGTAGCCGATGCCGGCGACCACGACGAGCATCAGCAGCGCGAGGCTGCCGACGAAGGAGAAGTTCTCCTGCGCGACGGTGCCGGTCGCGGACGACATGAGCACGCCGCCGAGCCCCGCGATCGCCGCGGAGATCATGAAGACGCTCAGCTTCAGCCGGACCAGGTTCTGCCCGAGCATCGCCGACGCGGCCGGGCTGTCCTTCATCGCCGCGAGCCGCCGCCCGTAGCCGCTGTTGCGCAGCGCGGCGAGCCCGACCGCGATCAGCGCGAACAGCACGGTCGCCGTCATCAGCGAGGTGGTCCCGTCCCGCAGGTCGAGGGGGCCGGCCTTCAGCGGCGGGACGATCAGCGACCCGTCGGGGAACAGGGTGAACTTCACGCCGAACAGCTCGTGCTGCGTGGTGTCGCGCAGCACCATGTTCGACAGGAACTCGCCGAACGCCATCGTGGCGAGCGCCAGGTAGAGGCCGCGCAGGCGCAGCGCCGGCAGCGCGACGAGCCCGCCGACGATCGCCGCCGCCGCGACGCCGAGCAGCACGCCCTGGACGTTCATGCGGGCGTCCAGGCCGGTGCCCACCACCCCGGCGTGGAACGCGACCACCGTCCCGACCGCGCCGAACGCCAGCGGCGCGAGGTTCAGCTCGCCCGCGTAGCCGGTGAGGACGGTCAGCGACAGCGCGATGATCGCGAACGTCATGCCGAGCGCGAACGTGGTCACCGCGCCGTCCGACAGCAGCAGGCTGTAGAGGTAGACGACCGCGACGAGCACGAGGGCCCACACGGCCGCGCCCCGGACGGTCGGCACCCGGTACCGCTCGCGGGTCCGGATCGCGGCCCCGCGCAGCCGGTCCTGGGGCAGCACCACCAGCACCACGAACAGGATGATCATCGGCAGCGAGACGCGCAGGTTGCCGGTGAACGTGCCCGCCGACGGCAGGTAGGCGAGCACGTAGTTGGCGGCCAGGCCGAGCACCATCGCCCCCGCGAACGTGCGGGGGATGCTGCGCAGCCGGCCGAACATCGCCGCCGCGAACGCGTCGATCACCAGCAGGGTCAGCGCGTTCGCGTCCAGGCCGCCGCCGCTGATCGGGACGATCAGCACGCCGGCGAGGACGGCGAGGGTGGAGCCGAGCGCCCACGACAGCATCGCGGCGCGCTCGGGGTCGTGGCCGTTCAGCCGGAGCAGGTCCGGGTCGTCGACGGAGCCGCGCATGACGACGCCGATCCGGCTGCGGGTGAACAGCACCCGCAGCCCGGCGGCGATCGCCACGGCGGCGACCAGGCAGACGATCTCGTGGTAGCGGATCACCACCCCGCCGACGGTGATCTTCGAGCCGGCGCCGAAGAACATGCCGACGGTGTGGGCCTCGTCCGGATTCCAGATCCACTGCGCCAGGTAGACGGTGCCGAGCAGCACCGCCACCGTCACGATGATCTTCGTGACGTCGGCGGTGCCGCGCAGCCCCTTCATGATCGCGGCGTGCAGCGCGGCGCCCATCGCGGGACCGACCAGCCCGATCACGACGATCAGCGCGAGCCACACCGGCCAGCCCCACCGCTCGGTGAAGTGCCAGTACAGGAACGTGCCGAACATCGCCTGCGCGCCATGGGCGAAGTTGAAGATGCCCGAGGTGTTGTACGTGAGCACGAGCCCGGATGCCGCGATGGAGTACACCGACCCGAGGACAAGCCCCAGGATCGTGTAGGTCAGGAACGTCGTCACTTGCTCACCGCCATGTGGGTCACCGCCTCCGGCGGGTTCGGATCAGGAGGACTGGGGCTTGATGACGTCGCCGGTCAGGAACTTCGTCGAGATCCGGTCGTCGTTCAGCGTCACGCCCGAGGCCTTCGGGTCGGTCTTCACGACCAGCTCGGGGCCGCACTCGAACTCGCCGACGTTCTTCGGGTAGACCTGCTCGTACTTGGTCTTGTTGAGCTTGACCATGAGCGAGCACGACGCCGGCTTGTTGTTGCCCGGGTCCGTCGGCGCGTGCAGGCCGCCGCCCGTCCACTCGTGCACCTTCGCCAGCTCGTTGATCACGCACTGCCGGGTGAGGTCGGACCCGCACTTCTGCGCGGACTGCGCCCACAGCAGGAACGCGGAGGTGGCCTGCATGCCGAGCAGCGCGACCTTCCCCTGCTTGGCGTTGACGATGTCCATGTACTGCTTGACCGCCGGGACCTTCTCCGCGTTCTCGAACGGCTGGAAGATCATGCCGACGTGCAGGTTGTCACCGGCGCCGGAGGTGTTCCACTTCGACACCATCGTGCTGTACCAGGTCGCCTCGAAGACGTACTTGGGCTTGGCGCCCGCGCGCTCGATCGACTCCAGCAGGCTGAACTGGCCGGGGTCGGGCGAGTCGGACGACCACAGGTAGCCCGCCCCGCACTTCTTGATCTTCTCGGCGAACGGCATGTAGCTGCTCTCGCCCTTGTCGTTCAGCCGGACGCCGCACTCCAGCGGCTTGATGCCGATCTCCTTCATCGCGCCGGCGATCTTGCTGGTGCCGGTGCTGACGGCCGGGGACGTCGACAGCAGCAGGTCCGTCTTGTCCTTGAAGTCGGGGAACAGCTTCTCCGCCAGGCGGAGGCCGCCGATGTTCATCATGTCGACCGGGTACGGGACGGCCTCGTACTTCATCGGGCCCATCGCCGCGTTCGGGCCGACGGTGTAGCCGGCGACCGTCGGCAGCTTGCACGCCACCCGGTACTGCTCGGCGGCCTCGTCCATCGCGAAGCCCTGCCCGACGAGCATGAAGTCCTGCTTGCAGGACTCCTGCATCACCTTCGCGGACTGCGCGTAGGCGGCGTCGTACTGGTTCCCCTTGATCTTGCGCCCGTTGATGCCGCCCTGCTGGTTGCACCACTCGATCATCGCGGAGACGGCGTCGCCCATCTCCTTGGACAGGCCCGGCGCGGACGCGAAGCCGCGGTCGTCGCCGAAGCCGATGGTGATCGCGTCGTCGGTGACGCCCTGGTCGGTCTTGCCCTTGGCGTCGCCGGGGCCGCACGGGGACGCCAGCGTCCCGAACGTCTTGCTCGCCGCGGCGGTCGCGCCGCCGCCCGAGTCGCCGCCGGACACGCCGTCGGTGCCCGAACGCTCGCTCGAACAGGACGCGGTCACGAGCGCAACCGCGAGGGCGCCTGCGGCGAGGCGTCCGATCTTGTCGACCTTCATACGGTCGTACTCCTTTCACCGGCCGCCGGTGCGGCTAGTGGTGTTTCGGGCAGGCGGGGGACGTGGTTCTCGGGTAGGGGGCTCCGGCCCGGCGGCACCGCCGCGCGGCGGCATGCCGGGCACCGGAGGGAGTCGCCGGTGTTGCTGTCTGCCGGTGGTGTTGTCTGCCGGTGTTGCTGTCTGCCGGCGCTGTGTTGCCGGTGTTGAGTCCGTGCGCTCACCCGCGCGGGACGCGGCGGGTGGGACGTCTCCGGACGGTTCCGGGCGGTCCTGGATCAGCCGAAGTTGGCCTGGCCGCCGTCCAGGGGGATGGTCGCGCCGGTCAGGTAGCGCATCGCCGGCTGGACGAGCGCGACCACCGCCTTGCCGATGTCGTCCTCGCAGTCGCCGATGTAGCCGAGCGGGATCGTCCTGCGGAACTCCTCGGCCGCCTCGGGGTTGTTCTCGGCCCACCACTTCAGCCCCGGCGACAGGGCGTGCGGGGCGATGTTGTTGGCGCGGATGCCGTCCGGCCCCCACTCGGCCGCGGCCGTCCGGGTCAGCGAGCGGAGCGCCTGCTTGGCCGCCGCATAGGCGCCGTACGTCGCCGGGTCCCAGCGGACCATCGCCGACGTGACCAGATTGACGATGCTGCCGCCGCCGCGCGCCTTCATGTGCGGGTGGCACGCCTTCATGAACGCGAACGCCGCGAACGGGCCGGTAACGAACCCCTTCTGGAACTTCGCGTCGCTCATCTCCAGCAGCGGGCCGTAGGACCCGGAGTAGGCGTTGTTGACCAGGATGTCGACGCCGCCGAAGGCCGCGACGACCTGGTCCACCACCCCCGGGATCGCCTCGGTGTCCGCGACGTCGCACACGAAGGGCTCGGCCTTCGCGCCGCGTTCCCGGATCAGCCCGCAGGTCGCGTCCAGCTTGGCTCCGGTCCGGCCGAGCACGGCGACCGCCGCGCCCTCCGACGCCAGCGCGAGGGCGATGCCCTGGCCGACGCCCTGTCCCGCTCCGGTCACGATCGCGACCCTGTCGCTGAGGCTTCCCATCGTTTCTCCCGCTCAGTCCTGCTTGCGCGCCCAGCCCGGTCCCGGGTCGTGCCCGGTCAGTCCGGTCTGCTCAGTCCTGGTGCGGTCATGGTGATGTGACGCGGCGCACGTAATAGCCCCAGTCCCGCTGAGCGGGAATGAGTTCGACCTGGAACGGTCCGTGACCGTCCCGCTGAGCGGAATGCCCTGGTGGAGCCGGTGTGCCGCAGCCCACAATGGCCATCCCGGCGAGGAGGAGGGGGTTCGATGGACGGCATCGCGAAGCTGACCGGTCCCGGCGGCGAGTTCGAGCTGCGCGAGGAGGAGGTGCTCGGCACCCGGCTGCCCGTGTTCGCCCGCCGCGCCCGCAGCCTCGGCGAGGTGCTCGCCCGCTCGGCGGCCCACGGCGATCGCGACTACATTGTCACCGCGTCCCGCCGGATGTCCTTCGCCGAGCACGCCGCCGCCGTCGCGTCCATGGCGAAGGCGCTGCGCGACGACCTCGGCGTCCGCCCCGGCGACCGCATCGCGATCAACGCCGCCAACTCCCCCGAGTGGATCGTGTCGTTCTGGGCGGCGATCGCCGCCGGCGCCGTCGCCGTCGGCTACAACGCCTGGTGGGCGCCCGCCGAGATCGCGTACGCGCTCGGCCACACCGACCCGAAGATCGTGATCGCCGACGAGAAGCGGGCCGCGCTGATCTCCGAGGACGTGCTGACGATCGAGAAGGACGTCCCGTCGCTGATGGGCCGCTACCCCGGCGCCGAGCTGGACGTCCCCGAGGTCGCCGAGGACGACCCGGCGGTCATCCTCTACACGAGCGGCACCTCGGGCCGGCCGAAGGGCGCCGTCCACTCGCACCGCAACCTGACCTCGGTGATCGAGTACCACCGCTACAACGACGCCGTCATGAGCATGTTCGGCATCGACCCCTCGGACCGCCGCTACCTGCTCGCGCTGCCGCTGTTCCACATCGCGTCCCTGCACAACCTGGCCGTCCCGCGGCTCGCCACCGGCACCGCCGTGGTCATGCACATGGGCGGCTTCGACGTGGACAAGGTGCTCGGCCTCGTCGAGAAGGAGAAGGTCACGAACTGGGGCGCCGTCCCGACGATGGCGCACCGGATGATGGAGCACGGCGACCTGTCGAAGTACGACCTGTCGTCGCTGACCGCGTTCGCGCTGGCCTCGGCGCCGTCGTCGCCCGCGTTCAAGGAGCGGCTCCAGGCCGTGTTCCCGCCCGCGCGCGGCGCCCTCGTCGACAGCTACGGGCTGACGGAGTCGTGCACCGCCATCTCCGTCGCCACCCCGATGGACCTCGCGGAGGCGCCGGGCACGCTCGGCGCCCCCAACGTCGGCGTCCAGCTGGAGATCCGCGACGCCGAGGGCAAGCCCGTCCCGGACGGCACCGAGGGCGAGGTCTGCGCCCGCAGCGCCTTCAACATGATCGGCTACTGGCGGGACCCGGAGGCCACCGCCGCCGCCATCGACGAGGACCGCTGGCTGCGCACCGGCGACTTCGGCACGATCGAGAACGGGCGGCTGCGGCTCACCACCCGCCGCTCCGACCTGATCATCCGCGGTGGCGAGAACGTCTACCCGATCGAGATCGAGAACGTCCTCGCCGAGTACCCGGGCGTCTCGGAGTGCATCGTCATCGGCGTCCCGCACCCCGACCTCGGCCAGGAGGTCGCCGCGGTCGTCGTGTCCGGCGGCACCCCGCCCACGGCCGACGAGCTGACGGCGTTCGCGAAGGAGCGGCTCGCCTACTTCAAGGTCCCGTCCCGCTGGCACATCACCTCCGAGCCGCTGCCCCGCAACGCGACCGGGAAGGTCCTCCGCAAGCAGGTCGAAGAGCAGATCTCCTGAGCATTCCTCTTCCTGCCGGTTCTGTGTCGGGGGCGGCGCCGGTCGTTCTGTCGGGGGCGGCTGGTTGGGTGCGTGCCACCGGCAGGAGGAGGAGACCGTGGACGAGCAGCGGTTCTGGGATCTGGTCGAGGCGGCGTGGGCGCCGCTCGGCACCGGTGCGGCGCGCACGGTGCTCGCCACCCGCGACCCCGGCACGGACGGCTACGAGATGCCCGAGTTCACGGCGGTCGCCGAGGCCCTCGACGGGTTCATCGACAACCTCCGCTCGCTCGCCCGCGACCTCGGCCCGGCGGAGCTGACCGGCCTCGACCGGGTGGTGGAGCGCCTGCTCCACGACATCGACCGCTACGACGTCCACGAGGTCACGGAAGGGTCCGACGACGGCTTCCTGTACGCGCGGGGCTTCATCGTCGCGCTCGGCCGCGAGTTCTACACCGCGGTGGCCGCCGACCCGCGCCTCGCCATCGAGGACGCCTGGTGCGAGCGGATGTGCTACCTGTTCGCCGGGGTGCACAAGGAGCGCTTCGGCGACTACCCGGACACGGGGTCGGGCATCTCCCGCGAGTCCTGCACGAACGCGGCGGGCTGGCCCGACTGACGGGCCCCACTGGCGGGCCCACTGACGGGGCCCGCCGGTCGCGCACCGGTGCCGTCTCGCTGGGCGCGCTCAGCCCGCTCGGGTGCCGGTGAGGGCCTTGTCCGTGTTGCCCAGGCGCTCGTCCAGGAAGTCCTCCCAGGTGCGGGTGCCCCGGTCGGCGCCCTCCAGGGAGAGGTCGTCCCCGGCGCGGTAGGCTCGCCCGGCCTTCCCCGGGATGCGGACGGGCAGCATCAGGCGCCGCTTGCCGCGCGCCTCCAGGTATCCGCGGACGAGCTCTCCCATCCCGTACACCTTGGGGCCTGCAAGGTCGGGGACGCGGCCGGCCGGGGTACCGAGCGCCAGCTCGGCGAGCCGTGCGGCGACGTCCCTCGCGTCGACCGGCTGGAAGCGCAGCCCGCCCGGGTTGGGGACGACCGGCAGCTTGGCCATGCCCTCCACCATCTTCAGCACCAGGTCGTGGAACTGGGCGGCGCGCAGGATCGTGTACGGGACGCCCGAGTCGACGACGGCCTGCTCCGTCTCCACCTGCGACTTCATCCAGGAGAGCGGGACGCGGTCGGCGCCGATGACCGAGATCAGCACCACGTGCTCCACCTCCGCCATCGCCGCGGCCCGCATGAGGTTCCGGGCCACGACCTCGTCGCCCTTCTGACCGCCCGCGAGGTGCACGAGGGTCTCGATCCCGTCGAGGGCGGCGTCGATCCCCTCGTCCTTGAACAGGTCGCCGGTCACGTACTCGATGCCGTCCGCGGGTTCGTGCCGCTTCCGGCTGAACACCCGAAGATCCGCGCCGGCGGCCCGCAGCAGCGGGACGACCTGCCGTCCGACCGTCCCCGTTCCGCCGGTGACCAGGATGGGTGCGCTCATGATTCCTCCAACCGAGCTTTTGATCAGTTCACCCGTGCAGACGGCACAGCCGCTCGATATGTGACATCGCGATGATTTCGACTGGGTGCGGGCCTGATTTTTGCCGGGTGCGCGGTGTGGACGGGCCCGTCCGGGCAAGGGCAATCGGACAGGCGGGCCGGGTGAGGGCGGCGCCGGGCCGGCAGAGCGCGATCGCATGCGAGGAGGTCCATCATGGCGGGCGGAACGATGCTCGACGTCTACACGGGGTTCGACCGGATGCCCATCGCGGGCGAGTGGCGGGCGGGCCGGGCGGGCGGCACCCTCCAGGACACCGACCCCTACACCGGGGACGTCCTGGTGGAGATCCCCCTGGCCGGTGCCGATGACCTCGACGAGGCGTACCGGGCGGCACGCGACGCGCAACCGGCCTGGGCGGCGCGGCCCGCCGCCGAGCGCGCGGAGGTGATGGCGAACGCGGCGCGCATCCTCGCCGACCGGGAGGGCGAGCTGGTCGAATGGCTGCAACGCGAGGCCGGGGCGACGCGGGGCCGGGCCGGGATGGAACTGGCGCTGGTGCGGGCCGTCACGGAGAAGGCCGCCGAGCAGGCCGACCGGATCAACACCTTCATGGGCACCGGCTCGGACATCCCCGGCAAGGAGAACCGCGTCTACCGGCAGGCGGCGGGCGTGGTGGCGGTGATCAGCCCGTGGAACTTCCCCGTCCAGCTGTCGAACCGCTCCGTGGCGCCCGCGCTGGCGCTGGGCAACGCGGTCGTGCTGAAGCCCGCGGGCGACACCCCGGTCACCGGCGGACTGTTCCTCGCCAAGGTCTACGAGGAGGCGGGGCTGCCGCCGGGCCTGCTGAGCGTGCTCATCGGCAGGGGCCGCGACATCGGCGACGCGATCGTGGAGCACGACGTCCCGCGTGTGGTGTCCTTCACCGGGTCCACGCCGGTCGGGCGGGGCATCGCCGCGAAGGCCGGGCTGAAGCGGCTCGCGCTCGAACTGGGCGGCAACGGCCCCCTGGTGGTGCTGGACGACGCCGACCTCGACCAGGCCGTGGCGGGCGCCCTGTACGGGAGCTACTTCCACATGGGGCAGGTGTGCATGGCGACCAACCGCGTCATCGTGGACGCCGCCGTCCACGACGCCTTCGTCGACCGGTTCGTCTCCGCCGCGGCGTCGCTGCGCTACGGCGACCCGCGCGACGACGCGACGCAGCTCGGGCCGGTCATCAACGCCAAGCAGCTCGACTCGATCCGCGACAAGGTGTCGCGGGCCGTCGAGGACGGCGCGGAACTCCTGCTGGGCGGTGACCCGGGCGGCCCCACGGGGCAGGTGCTCCCGCCGCAGGTGCTCCTCGGCGACAACACGGTGGCGACCGCGGCGGAGGAGGTCTTCGGGCCGGTCGCCACCATCATCAAGGCCGACGACGAGGAGCACGCCCTCCGCCTGGCGAACGACACCGAGTACGGGCTGTCGAGCGGCGTCTACTCCGGCGACCGGGACCGGGCGCTGGACTTCGCGCTCCGGGTTCAGGCGGGGATGACCCACATCAACGACACGACCGTGAACGACGACGTCCATGTCGCGTTCGGCGGCGAGAAGGCGTCCGGGCTGGGGCGGTTCGGCGGCGACTGGGTCGTGGAGGAGTTCACCACCCACCACTGGGTCAGCCTCCAGCAGCGGCCCCGCGACTTCCAGTACTGAGTCCTTTCCAGTACTGAGTCCGGCTCGCTCGATTTTCGCTCGGCGTGTCACAGGGGGCGCGGCTGTCTCGTCTCGGGTCTCGACAGCGGATTCACCGGAAGCGCGTTGGGAGCGAGACGACATGAACGAGCAGGTCGAGCGAGGCGAGCAGGTCCAGCGGGTCGAGCGGGATGAGCAGGTCCAGCAGGTCGAGGGGGACGGCCGGGTCGCGCTGGTGACCGGGGCCAACAAGGGGATCGGGCGCGGGGTCGCCGAACACCTCGCCTCGCTGGGCATGACGGTCTTCGTCGGGGCCAGGGACGCGCGTCGCGGCGAGGAGGCCGCCGCCGCGCTGCGCGAGGCGGGCGGCGATGTGCACGCGGTCGCGCTGGACGTCACCGACGCGGCCGCGATCGAGGCGGCCGCGAGCGTGATCGGGCAGCGTTTCGGCCGGCTCGACGTGCTGGTCAACAACGCCGGGATCACCGGGTCCGGCCAGGTCTCCCCGCAGGACGCCACCGACCAGGTGCCGAGTACGGTCGAATTGGACATGGTCAGGGCGGTGTTCGAGACGAACGTGTTCGGGGTGATCGCGGTGACGAACGCGATGCTGCCGCTGCTGCGCCGCTCACCCGCGCCGCGCGTCGTGAACGTCAGCAGCCATGCCGCGTCGCTCACCCTGCTCAGCGACCCGGACGGCCCCTTCGCGGCGCTGCTGCCGTCGGCGGCGTACTCCCCGTCCAAGACGGCGCTCAACGCGCTGACCGTGCACTACGCCAACGAGCTGCGGAAGGACGGCATCCTCGTCAACGCCGTCGCGCCCGGGTTCGTCGACACCGACAGCAACAACCACACCGGGTTCCTCAGCGTCGCGCAGGGCGCCGCGACCGTGGTGCGCCTGGCCACGCTGGACGCGGACGGCCCGACCGCCGGCTTCTTCGCCGAAGAGGGTCCGGTGGCCTGGTGAGGGACGAGTCCTTCGAGGAGCTGCGGCCGCTGCTCTTCTCGATCGCCTACCGGATCCTGGGCAGTGTCAGCGAGGCCGAGGACGCCGTCCAGGAGACCTGGCTGCGCTACACGGCCTCCCCGACCCCGCCGGCGTCCCTCAAGTCGTTCCTCTCGGCGGTCGTCACCAGGATCTCGATCGACGTGCTCCGCTCGGCGCGGCTGCGCCGGGAGGAGTACGCGGGGCCGTGGTTCCCCGAGCCGCTGCTGACCGACCCGTACCAGGACCCGGAGCGCTCGGCGGAACTGGCCGACTCGCTGTCGATGGCGGCGCTGCTGCTGCTGGAACGGCTCAGCCCGCTCGAACGCGCGGTCTTCGTGCTGCGGGACGTGTTCGGGTTCGGCTTCGACGAGGTCGCGTCGGCCGTCGGACGCTCCGAGGCCGCCTGCCGCCAGCTCGCCGTCCGGGCGCGCCGCCACATGGACGCGGGCCGCGCCCGGTTCACCGCGGACCGGACCGAGCGCACCGAACTCGCCGCGCGGTTCCTGGACGCGTTCCGGGAAGGGGACGTCGACGGGCTCCGGGAGCTGCTGGCCGCCGACGTCCAGATGGTCGGCGACGCCGGAGGGAAGGCCCCGCAGCTCGGCAGCCGGATCATCGGCCTGGAGAAGGTGGCGCACGCGCTCGCCTGGTCCGTCTCGCGGTTCGCGCGTGCCGGTGCCGTGCTCGAACAGCGGGAGGTGAACGGGCAGCCGGGCGCGATCGTCCGCGACCGGGACGGCAAGGTGCTCGCCACGTGGGCGCTCGACGTCCTCGACGGGCGGATCCAGGCGATCCGCACCGTCAACAACCCGGACAAGCTCCGGCACGTCGGCCCGGTCGCGGACGCGTGGAGCGCCCTCCGCGCGGCCAACCGGCCGGACCACCGGACCGGGTGACCGCCAGATCGGTGGCGGTCGCCTAGATCGGGTAGCGGGTCGCCTCGTCGATCGGCGTGGGCCTCGACTCCGCTATCGCCTGGGGGGTGGGGGGGACCTCGTGGCCCGGCACCGTGTCCTCCAGCTGGACGCGCGGCGGCAGCGCGCTCCAGCGGCCTTCGGGGGTCCCGGACCGCTCGTGATCGCTCATCTGTCCATCATGCCCGGAGATGCCGGTCATCGGGGGCGCGGTGGGTGTTTGGCGATGAAGAGTCCCTCCGCGGAGACGCAGGTCCGGCCGCCCGCCGCGATCTCGCCGGTGGTGCGGATCTTGCGGCCGTCGACCGAGGTCTGGCGGGCGGTGACCGTCAGGGGCTCGAAGAGCGGGGTCAGGTGGTGGTAGCGGAGGGTCAGTTCCGCCGTCACGCCCGACTCCCCCGCCCAGCCGTTCGCCACGCCCAGGGTGTGGTCGAGCAGGAGCGCGGACACTCCGCCGTGGACGCTGGACGGCGGCCCCTGGTAGGGCAGGCCCAGCGTGACCGTGCCTTCGATGGTGCTGGAGTCGACGGCGCCGTAGGCGACGGGCGGGGCGATCGGGTTCTCCGAGCCGGTGACCGGGTCGTGGCGGGTCATGCCGTCGCCGCGCCACATGTCCACCAGGCGGTCGCGCAGGGGCGGGGCCGTCGCCTCCAGGTCGTCGGCGACGGCGTTCAGGCGGCCGGTGACGGACGCCATGTCGGCGTCCGTCATGTCGCCGGAGCGGACCAGGGCGTCGATGACGCGGCGGGCCGCCTCGACGGCCGCGTCCACTCCGGCGGGGCGGGTGCCCGACGGGAGGTCGATCGTCATGCGGCGTCCCTGGGCAGGCCGAGGATGCGCTCGCCGATGATGTTGAGCTGGACGTCGGTGGTGCCGCCCGCGATCGACATGTTGCGGGAGTTCAGGAACATCCACGTCGGGTCGCCCATGCCTCCCGAGCCGCGGCCGGTGAGCGCCTCCGGGCCGATCCAGTCCACGGCGGTCTCCCACACCTGCTGAATGTGCTCGACGCCGATCAGCTTGCCGATGCTCGACTCGGCGCCCGGCTGTCCGCCCGCGAGGGTCCGCAGCGTGGTGCGCAGGCCGAACAGGCTGCTGGACTGGGCGTCGCAGAGGATCCCGCCGAGGGTCGTCAGCCGCTCGTCGTCGGCGCCGTCGGCCAGCTTGAGGCCCTCGGCGAGGTCGAGCAGGGCCTCGCCGCCGCTGCCGAGGGACGAGTCGTTCGACAGCGACACGCGCTCGTTGGCGAGGGTGGTGCGGGCGAGCCGCCAGCCGTCGCCGGGCTCGGCGACCAGGAGGTCGTCGGGGATGAAGACGCCGTCGAGGAACACTTCGTTGAACAGGGTGTCGCCGGTCAGCTCGCGAAGCGGGCGGATGTCGATCCCCGGGGACCTCATGTCCAGCAGGAAGTACGACAGGCCCTTGTGCTTCGGGACGGACGGGTCCGTCCGGGCGAGCAGGATGCCCCAGTCCGCCTCGCGGGCCATGGACGTCCACACCTTCTGGCCGGTGATCGTCCAGCCGCCCTCGACCTTCTCCGCGCGGGTCGACAGGGCCGCGAGGTCGGAGCCCGCGCCGGGCTCGGAGAACAGCTGGCACCAGCGGATGTCGCCGCGCAGCGAGCCGGGCAGGAACCGCTCGTGCTGTGCCGGCGAGCCGTGCGCGATCAGCGTCGGCACCACCCAGTTGCCGATGATCATGTCGTGGGCGCGCAGGCCCGCGGCGCGCATCTCCTCGGCGATGACGAGCTGGGTGACGGCGTCCGCGCCCTTGCCCCACGGGACGGGGAGGTGCGGGGACGTGTAGCCGCGGTCGGCCAGGTAGGCGGTGCGCTCCTTGCCGGTGAGAACCTTGGCGGGTTCGAGCTCGGCGCGGATCCCGGTGCGGATCTCCTCGGCCTCCGGCGGGAGCTCCACGCTCAGCTCGCGGCGGACGCCGCCGAGGGTCAGCCGGGCGACGCGGCGCCGCCAGGAGGCCGTGGAACCGAGCAGGACGCGGAGCGTCTGCGTGCGGCGCAGGTAGAGGCTCGCGTCGTGCTCCCAGGTGAACCCGATGCCACCGAGGGTCTGGATGCAGTCCTTGGCGGTCTGGAACGCCGCCTCGACGCTGGTCGCTCCCGCCACCGCGGCCGCCAGGGACGCCTCGGCCGCGTCGGTGCCCGGCTCCTGGGCGCGGGCCGCGTCCCAGGCGCAGGCACGGGCCTGCTCGGCGCGCGCGAGCATCCGGGCGCAGCGGTGCTTGACGCCCTGGAACTGGCCGATGGGGCGGCCGAACTGCTCGCGGACCTTGGCGTAGTCGGCGGCCGTCGCCGTCGCCCAGTCCGCCAGCCCGGACGCCTCGGCCGCGAACAGCACCGCCGCCAGGTCGCGGACGGCCTGCTCGTCGATGTCGAGGACGGTGACCGGAGCGTCGGCGACCTCGATGGAGGCCAGGCGGCGGGTCAGGTCGTGGCTCGGGTGCTCCTCGACGGTGGCCGTGGTGCCGGCCAGGACCGCCCAGGTCGTCCTGCCGTCGTCCTTCGCCGGGACGATCAGTACGTCCGCCAGGGCCGCGCCCATGATGGGGCCCGACGTGCCGGTGAGGGTGGCGCCGGAGGCCGTGCGGGTCAGCTTGAGGGTTCCGGAGTCCAGGCCCAGGGCGGCGGTCTTCGTGCCGTCGGCCAGCGACGGCAGGTGGTCGGTGTGGCCGGCGCGGTGCAGGACGGCGCTCGACAGGACGGTCGGCAGGAACGGGCCCGGCGTCATGGCGCGCCCCAGTTCCTCCAGGACCACCGCCAGTTCGACGATGCCGTAGCCCGCGCCGCCCGCGTCCTCCGGGAGGTGGAGGCCGAGCAGGCCCTGCGCGGCGAGGTCGGCCCAGAACTCCGGCGCCTTCTCGCGGTCGGCGTCCACACTGGCGCGGACCACGACCTGGGTCACCTGCCGGGAGGTGAAGGCCCGCACGGCGTCGCGCAGGTCGCGGTGCTCCTCGGTCAGCCCGATGGTCATCTGCTCAGATCCGTTCGATGATCGTGGCCGTGGAGTGCGCGCCGCCCGCGCACATCGTGACGAGGGCGGTCGACGCGTCGGACCGCTCCAGCTCGTTCACGGCCTGCGTGATGAGGCGGGCGCCGGTCGAGCCGACCGCGTGGCCGAGCGCGATGGCGCCGCCGTTGACGTTGACCCTGTCCATGTCCGCGTCGAGCACCGACGCCCAGGACAGGACGACCGACGCGAACGCCTCGTTGATCTCGACGAGGTCGATGTCGGACAGCTTCATGCCCGCCCGCTCCAGCACGTGCCGGGTCGACTCGATGGGCCCGTCCAAGTGGTAGTACGGGTCGGACCCGACCATGCCGGACGCGATGATCCGGGCGCGGGGGCGCAGGCCCAGCTCGGCGGCCCGGTCGGCGGACATCAGCAGCACGGCCGCGGCGCCGTCGCTGATCTGCGACGAGTTGCCCGCGGTGTGGATGCCGTCCGGCAGCACCGGCTTCAGCCCGGCGAGCGCCTCCGCGGTCGTGTCGCGGAGCCCCTGGTCGCGGGTGACCACGGCGGTCTCACCGGTCGGGCCCTCCTTGGTCATGACGGGCGCCTCGACCGGGAGGATCTGCCCGGCGAACCGGTCGTCCGCCCAGGCCGCCTTCGCCTTGGCCTGCGAGGCGAGGCCGAGCGCGTCGGCGTCCTCGCGGGTGATGCCGCGCCTGCGCGCGATGCGCTCGGCGGCGGTGAACTGGTCCGGGTAGTCGATGTCCCAGCCCTCGGGGGCGGGGCTGCCGGTCTCCGGGGTCAGCGCCTGGCCGAGGAACACGCGGCTCATCGCCTCGACGCCGCAGCCGATGCCGGTGTGGATCGTCCCGGCCTCGATCAGCGCCGCGACCAGGTGCACGGCCTGCTGGGACGAGCCGCACGCGCAGTCGATGGTCGTGCACGCCGTCGTGTAGGGCAGGCCCGCGTACAGCCAGGCGTTGCGGGTGACGTTGTTGGACTGCTCCCCGGCCTGGGTGACGCATCCGCCGACGACCTGCCCGACCGTGGCGGCGTCGACGCCGGCGCGGTCGAGCAGCCCGCGCTGCGCCGCCCCGAGCAGCTGCGCGGGATGCAGCCCGGACAGGGCGCCGTGGCGCTTGCCGACCGGCGTCCGGACGGCATCGACGATGACGGCCTCGGGCATGGGGGTATCTCCTTGGGTGCGAAGCGGGCGGATCTGGGGCGGGCCGGGGCCAGTGGGCCCGGGGGTCAATGGGCCCGGGAGTCAGTGGGCCCGGGAGTCAGTGGGCCGTGGGAGTCAGTGGGCCGCGGTGAGGACGCGCTTGGCCCAGCGGTAGTCGGCCTTCCCGCTCGGCGAGCGGACGACCGCGTCGGTGAACGTGACCACGGCGGGGATCTTGTAGCCGGCGAGGTGCCCGCGGCAGTGGGCGCGCAGGTCCTCGGCGGTGGCGGACGCGCCCTCGCGCAGCTCGACCACGGCGGCGACGCGCTCGCCGAAGCGGTCGTCGGGGACTCCGGCGACGAGGGCGTCCATCACGGCGGGGTGCGCCTTGAGCGCCTGCTCGACCTCTTCGGGGAAGACCTTCTCGCCGCCGGTGTTGATGCAGCCGGACCCGCGGCCGAGGACGACGACCGTGCCGTCCTCCTCCAGGCGGGCCATGTCGCCCAGGATCGACCAGCGCTTCCCGTCGATCACGGGGAACGTCTTCGCGGTCTTCTCCGGGTCGTTGTAATAGCCGAGCGGGACGTGGCCGGAGCGGGCGACGTAGCCGACCTCGTCCGAACCGGGCGCGACGGGGCGCAGGGCGGCGTCCACGACGGTGACGCGGGGGTCGGCGGCGAGGCGCATCAGGCCGTCGTCGCCGACGCTGATGTTGCCGTCCACGCCCGACTCGGACGCGCCGAAGCCGTTGTTGATGTGGATGCCGGGGATCAGCTCGCCGAACTCGTCCTGGACGCTGCGGGACAGGATCGCGCCGCCCGAGCCGAGCACCTTCACCGACGAGAGGTCGTAGTCGGCGCCGTGCGCGCGGATCGCGTCGGCGAGCGGCCGCGCGATCGCGTCCCCGACCACCGCGACGATCATGGGCTGCTCGCGGTCGATCGTGCGGAGCGCCTCGATCGGGTCGAAGCGCCGCATGAGGATCGTCCGGCAGCCGGTCAGCAGCGCCATGAGCAGCGTGTAGGACGCGGCGCCGTGCATGAGCGGCATCGTCAGCAGGAAGCTGAGCTCGAAGCCGCCCTTCGCGGCCTCGGCGAGCTCCTCGGCGGTGCGGCGCGGCTCGCCGTAGGGGTTCCCTCCCTTGAGCGCGGCGAAGTAGAAGTCCTCATGCCGCCAGACGACGCCCTTGGGGTCCCCGGTCGTGCCGCCCGTGTAGAGGACGTAGTGGTCGTCGGCGCTGCGGCCCTCGCGCAGGGACGGGTCGGGCTCGCCCGGCTCGGCGGAGTAGTCCTCGACACCGATCCGCGCCGGCCACTCGGGCTTTTCTGCCGTGTCGCCCGTCCGGACGATGGAGACGGCGCGCAGCAGCGGGCAGTCGCCGGCGACGCGGGCCGCCGCGGGCGCGAAGGCGTCGTCCACGACGAGGCCGGTCAGCTCGGCGTTGGTGTAGAGGTAGTGCAGCTCCCGGTCGGTGTACCGGTAGTTGATGTTGATCGGCACGGCGCGGGCCTTCAGGCAGCCGAGCAGCACCTCGACGTACTCGGTGCCGTTCAGCATGTGCAGGCCCACGTGCTCGCCCGGCGCGATGCCCGCGGCGCGCAGCCGGCGGCCCGCGGCGTCGGCGCGTGCGTCCAGCTCGGCGAAGGTCAGCCTGCGGTCGCCGCAGACGAGGGCGAGGCGGTCCGGGACGGCGGCCGCCACGGCCTCGAACAGGGTCGCCAGGTTCAGCGTCATGCGCGGCACACTAGAATTCGTTCTCATTGGGAGGCAACGACAGTCCCACTCAGCGGATACGGCAGGTCGCGCCGATGACACCACCTGCATTACCCGCTCAGCGGGACGGCAACCCGGGTAGAAGTAGAATTCGTACTAGCCTCCGGTCCGGCAACCGAACACCGCCCCCAACCGAACACCGACCCGGAGGCTTCGATGAACGCTGACCTCTCCCTGGCGGGCCGCACCGCCATCGTCACCGGCGCGGGCGCCGGGCTGGGCCGCGCCGAGGCACTCGCGCTGGCCGCGCAGGGCGCCAACGTCGTCGTCAACGACATGGGCCCGGCGGCGGACGACGTCGTCGCCGAGATCAAGGCGGCGGGCGGCGAAGCCCTCGCGGTGAAGGGCGACGTCGGCGACTGGTCGCTGGGCGACACGCTGGTGTCGGCGGCCGTCGACACGTTCGGCTCGCTGGACGTCGTGGTCAACAACGCGGGCGTGCTGCGCGACAAGATGCTGTTCAACCTGTCCGAGTCGGACTGGGACGACGTCATCCACGTCCACCTGAAGGGGCACGCGTCGGTGTCCCGCGCCGCCGCCGTGCACTGGCGCGCGGCGAGCAAGGCCGCCGGCGGCCCCGTCTACGGACGCGTGATCAACACCGCGTCGGAGGCGTTCCTGTTCGGGTCGGCGGGCCAGCCGAACTACTCCGCCGCCAAGGCCGGCATCGTCGCGCTGACGCTGTCGACGTCCGCCGGGCTCGGCCGGTACGGGGTGCGCGCCAACGCGATCTGCCCCCGCGCCCGGACGGCGATGACGGAGGCGACGTTCGCCGAGGGCACCGCGCCCGGCGGGCTGGACGCGATGGCGCCCGAGCGGGTCGGCACGTTCGTCGGCTACCTGGCCTCCCCCGCGTCCGAGAAGATCACCGGCCAGGTGTTCGTGGTGTACGGCGACATGGTCGCGCTGATGGCCGCGCCGACCGTGGAGCACAAGTTCACCGCCGCCGAGGGCGTGTTCTCCGTCGAGGAGTTCGGCGCGCAGGTCACGCCGTACTTCGACGGCCGCGACCCGCAGCGGACCTACGCCGCCTACAGCGTCGCCGCGCTCGACAACACCGGGACCAGCAAGTACTGATCCCGCCGCTCCGACCCACCGGAGTCCGCCCTGAGGCGCGACGGGGCGGACTCCGGTGCCCGCGGAGGCGGGCCGGGCCCGGCGCACCGGACCCGGCAGGGGTACAGAAGGCCGGCAGGGGTACAGAAGGCCGGCAGGGCTCAGAAGCGGTCGGCCTCGCGCAGGGTCGCCTCGGCGCCGCCGTCGACGTAGATGACCTGGCCGGTCATGTGGGTGTTGGCCGGGGAGATCAGCCAGGCCAGGGCCGACGCGATCACCTCGGGGCCGGCGAAGCCGTTGAGCGGCATCGGCACGGCTTCCTTCATGATCTGGAACATGCCCTCGTCCTCGAACAGCGGGGCGCTCATCGGGGTCTTCACCACGCCGGGCGCGATCGCGTTCAGCGGGATGCCCGCGCCCGCCCACTCGGGGGTGGTGCAGACCCGGCGCAGCCACTGCGCGAGCGCCGACTTCGACGACGGGTAGAGCAGGCCGCCGAAGCCGCCCTCCTCCACCTTGGTCGCCGCCGCGATCGCGCCGGGCTCGTCGCCCTCCAGGGCGAGGCGGACGACGTCGTCGTCCACCGGGTGGGTACCGGAGATCGAGCCGACCACGGCGGCGCGCGGCGCCTCGGCCGCGGCGAGCGCGGGGCGCAGGCCCTCCAGCAGCCCGACGACGCCGAAGAAGTTGACCTTCACCGGCATGATCGTGAAGTCGGAGACGCCCGCGCAGGCCACGACGGCGTCGAGCCGCCCGCCGGCCTTCTCCAGCGTCTGCTCGACCGCGCTCGCCCGGCCCTCGGGGACGCTGAGGTCCGCGCGGACGTCGGCGTCGTGCAGGTCGATGCCGATGACGTTCTCGCCGGCGTCCCGGAGCATCCCGGCGAGGGACTCGCCGATGCCGGACGCCGAACCGCTGACGGCGATGGTGCGTGCCATGTCTCTGTCTCCTAGGTGTGGGCGCCGCCGTCGACGCGGAAGTCGGCACCGGTGTAGTAGCCGGCGTCGGACGACCCCGCGAACGCGATCGCGGCGGCGATCTGCTCGGGGTCCGCGGCGCCGTAGTAGGACCGGATCTTGGAAAAGTAGTCGAGGTCGACCCCGGGCGGGAACATGTCGGGCGAACGCGTCAGCGGGGTGTCGACCGCGCCCGGGGAGATCGGCACGACCCGGATGCGGCGCGCCGCCAGCTCGGCGGCCAGGCTGAGGGAGAACGCCAGGACGGCGCCCTTCGACGCCGAGTACGCCGTCATGTACGGGTTGCCCTGCGTCGCCGACAGCGAGGCCGTGTTGACGATCACGCCGGTGCGGTCGGGGAGGTGCTTGAGCGCCTCGCGGCAGAACAGGGCGGTCCCGACGAGGTTGACGGAGAACAGCCGGTTCAGGTCGGCGACGGTGAGCGTCTCGATGGGCGTCGTCTTGTGGACGCCCGCCACGTTGATGAGGACGTCGATGCCGCCGAGGGTCTCGGCCGCGTCCGCGACGGCCGCCACCACGGCGGGCTCGTCGGTCACGTCGGCGGTGCGGGTCGTGATGGTCCCGGGCCCGGTGACCGCGGCGGCCGTCTCGGCGAGGCCCTTCTCGGCGAGGTCCACGGCGTAGACCGCGGCGCCCTCGGAGGTGAGGCGGATCGCCGTGGCCCGTCCGATGCCGGACGCCGCCCCGGTGAGCAGCACTTTCACGCCGTCATAGCGATTCATGGCGGCACGCTAGCCGCGGCCCCGGCCGGTCCGCCTGGACCGTCCCGATCACTGGGAGGCCGCACCGCCGCCGGAGGCGCCGTTCCCGGGCGCGTCGCCGGACGCGTCCTCGGGCTCGTTCGCGGACCGGCTCCCGGACGGGCTCGCGGTCGCGTTCGAGCGCGGGGCGAGCAGCAGCCGGCAGGCCAGCCGGATGTCGCTCTCCACGTCCGCCATGGAGGCGCGCCCGTTCAGGCTCGACTGGAGCACCCCGTACCAGCACTGCATCAGCAGCCGGACGAGCGTGACGTCCTGCGCGGTCGGGACGTCGATGCCCACGGCGCGCAGCAGGATCTCGCGGAACGTGCTGTCGATGTGGACGGTGTCGGCCACGGTCGCGACGTGCGCGGTGTTCGACGCGTGCAGCATCGACGCCGACAGGACGGGCTGCGCCATCAGGTTCCGGCTGGCCTGCACGAGCAGGTCGGCGACGGCGTCCTCGGGCGCGACGCCGGGCGCGGGCTCGGAGACCTGCTCGCGGAGCCGGTCGACCTGCGCCGCCATCACCGCGGTGAACAGGTGCACCTTCGACGGGAAGTACCGGTACAGGGTGCCGATCGCCACCCCGGCCGCCTTCGCCACCTCGTGCATCTGGACGCGTTCGAGGGACTTCTCCGCACCGATGCGCGACGCGGCGCGGAGGATGCGCTGCCGCCGGTCGTGCTGCTCGGGTGAGCTGGGCTCGGCGGACATCCTCGCCGCTGCGATCCTCGCCACGGTCCTCCCCCCGGTCCTTCGGTGCGCCGGCTCCCGCCAAGCCGCCCCTGTCGGCTGACTGTGTTCACTGACTGCGCGTGCTGACAGGCTCTGCCCGCTGACAAGGAAGAATATCCAGCCTCCCGGGCTCCCCCGCGATCGCCGATACCGGTCAGTGGGACGCGCCGTCCCACCGTGGCGTACGCCACGTCTACGTTGTGGCCGCGCCGGGATCACGAGGCTGGAGGGGACGTCACCGTGGGGAACTGGGACGACGAGTACGACGTGGTGGTGGCCGGCTCCGGGGCCGGCGCGATGGCCGGGGCGTACACCGCGGCCAGGGCGGGGCTGCGGACGGCCGTCCTGGAGAAGACGGCGGTGCTCGGCGGGACGTCCGCGTACTCCGGGTCGGCGATCTGGCTGCCCGGCACGCGGGTGCAGGAGCGCGCCGGGCTCGGCGACTCGACGGAGGCGGCGCGCGACTACCTGCGGGCCCTGCTCGGGGACGCCGAGGAGGAGCGCCGGGAGGCGTTCCTGGCGACGGCGCCCGAGCTGGTGGACTTCCTGGAGCGGGACCCGGAGATCGAGTTCCGGTTCCAGGCGTTCCCCGACTACTACGCCGCGCCCGGCCGCATGGACATGGGCCGGTCGTTCGTGCCGCTGGAGCTGCCGGTCGAGCGGCTCGGCGAGCGCGCCGGGCTGGTGCGGCCGCCGGTCGACCGCGACCGCGCGGGCCGGGGCCACGCCGCGAAGCCGCTGGCGCAGGGCCGGGCGCTGATCGGGCGGCTGCTGCTGGCGTTGACCGCGACCGGTAACGGCACCGTCCTGACCGGGACGCCGCTGACCGGCCTGATCGTCGAGGACGGGCGGGTCGCGGGCGTCGAGGCGGGCGGGCGCCGGATCCGGGCCGCGCGGGGCGTGCTGCTGGCGGCGGGCGGGTTCGAGGCGTCCGCCGGGCTGCGCGCGGAGCGCGGCGTGCCGGGCGGCGCGGAGTGGACGATGGCCCCGGACGGCGCGAACACCGGCGACGCGATCGAGGCGGCCGTGCGGATCGGCGCGTCCACCGGGCTGCTCGACCAGGCGTGGTTCTGCCCCGGCCTGCTCACCCCCGACGGGCGTCCCGCGTTCACGCTCGGGTTCCGGGGCGGGCTCATCGTGGACGGCTCGGGCCGCCGCTTCGCCAACGAGTCGCTCCCCTACGACCAGATGGGGCGGAAGATGGCCGCCGCCGAGGGACCGTTCCATCTGATCTTCGACGCGCGGTCCGGCGGGCTGCCCGCGATCTCCGTCCCGCCGCTGGCGGCCGGCGAGCAGGTGGCGTCCGGGCGGTGGGTCCAGGCGGAGTCGATCGGCGACCTCGCCGCGAAGACCGGGCTGCCCGCCGACGCGCTGGCCGCGACCGTCGAGCGCTTCAACGGCTTCGCCGCCAAGGGAGCGGACGACGACTTCCACCGCGGCGAGGACCCCTACGACCTGTACTTCTCCGGCGGGAAGCCGTGCGTGGTCGCCGTCGACCGGCCCCCGTACTTCGCGGCGGAGGTCGTGCTGAGCGACCTCGGGACGAAGGGCGGGCTGCGCACCGACGCCGACGCCCGCGTCCTGGACGCCGAGGGCCGCCCCATCCCCGGCCTCTACGCCGCCGGCAACACCAGTGCCTCGTTCACCGGCCCCGTCTACCCGGGGCCGGGCGTTCCGATCGGCTCGGCGATGGCGTTCGCCTACCGCGCCGTCCAGCACATCCGGGCGGTTCACGACGACAGGGCCGCCTAGTACATCAGGAGGGATCGCACTTGAGGATCTTGGGAAGGGCCGCGGGCGCCGCGGTCGCCGCGGTCACCTGCGCGGCGGCGGCCGGGATCGCCGCCGTCCCCGCGCAGGCCGCGCCCGGGCCGCGCGGCGCGCTGCTGAGCAGCCGCCCGCTGGCGAACGCGGCGGCGCTGCCGAGCGCGTCCGCGAACCGGTTCGTCACCTACGTCTCCGAGGGAGCCGGCGGGAAGCGGATCACGGTGTCGGGCACGGTCGCCGTCCCGAAGGGCACCCCGCCGCCCGGCGGCTGGCCGGTGCTGAGCTGGGCGCACGGCACCACCGGCACCGCCGACCGGTGCGCCCCGTCCGCCGACACCGCGGACGGCCCCGCGCACGACTACCTGGCGATCACCGAGCGGTACCTGGACCGGTGGGTCGCGAACGGGTTCGCCGTCGTCCAGACCGACTACGAGGGCCTCGGCACCCCCGGCGGGCACCCGTACATGAACGGCGCCAGCGAGGCCAACACCGTCACCGACATCGTGCGGGCCGCCCGCAGGGCCGACCGCCGCATCGGGCGCGACTGGTACGTCGCCGGGCACAGCCAGGGCGGGCAGGCGACGCTCTACACGGCGGCGGCACGGCAGACGCCCCGCGACATCCGGCTGAAGGGGGCCGTGGCGATCGCGCCCGGCTCCTCCATGAGCCAGACCGCGCAGTACGTGAAGGCGCAGTACCCCGGTGCCGAGATCGCGCTGCCGTTCCTGTTCGTCCTGCTGAACGGGGCGAACGCGGCCGACCCGGCGTTCGTCCCCGAGGACCTGCTGACCCCCGACGCCGGCGCCGTCGCCGCGGCGGGCCGCAAGGACGCGTGCCTGCTCCAGCTCAAGCAGCTCAGCGCGAACCTGCCGCTGGACAACGTGTTCCGACCGGACGCCGACCTCACCCGGTTCGAGCGGTACTACGACGCGCAGGAGCCGCTCGGCCTGACCATCAAGGTCCCGACGCTGGTCGTCCAGGGCACCGCCGACCGCGAGGTCTCCCCCGCCGCGACGCGGAACGTCGTCGGCGACCTCTGCGAGCGCTACGGGAGCATCGCCTACCGGCCGTTCGAGGGCGCCGACCACCGGGGAGCCATCCCGGCGTCCTTCGACGCGGCCCTGCGATTCGCGCAGGACGTGCAGAACGGCGGAACCCCGCCCAGCACCTGCTGACACAAGCACCTGCAGACACAGCACCTGGCCGACACAGCGCCTTCTGAGAGCGGGGTGCGGGGCCGCGGCGCGGCTCAGACGAGGTTGTCCTCGACCTTGAGGCCGAAGACGCCGCGGCCCCACATCGACAGGGCGTGCTCGACGTCGTTGGCCACGTGGACGCTGCCCGCGTGGGCGTCCCGCCAGGCCCGCTCGATGACGTTGCCGCGGTGCAGCGAGTTGCCGCCGGCGGTCTTGAACAGGATGTCGATCGCCTCGATGGCGCGCTCGGTGCCGCGGACCTGGTCGCGCCGGGCGCGCAGCCGCAGCTCCATCGGGATCTTCTCGTTCCGGACCGCGTACTCGTAGATCTCCCGGACGTTCCGGTCGGTCTGCAGGATGGCGGCGTCGATCTCCGACGCGGCGCGCGCGACCGCGACCTGGGCGTGCGGGTCCTCGACGAAGCGGCCGCCGCCGAGGCTGAGCCGGATCCGGTCGCGCATCTTCGCCACGTAGTGGTCGTGGCAGCCCGCCGCCATGCCGATCACGCTGGCCGCGACGGTGCTGGTGAAGATCGTCCCGAACGGCATCCGGTACAGCGGGCCGGTGTTGACCTTGCGGCCCGGGTTGCGCAGCTGGGCCTGCTCGAAGTTGCGCATGGCCCGGTGGGACGGGACGAACGCGCGCTCCACCACGACGTCGTCGCTGGCGGTGCCGCGCAGGCCCATCGAGTCCCAGACCTCGCGGATCTCGTAGTCCTGCTTCGGGACGAGCACCGTCATGAAGTCGACGGGGCGGCCCTCCGCGCCGACGACGAGCGCGCCGAGCAGCGCCCACGACACGAACTCGACGCCGGAGGAGAACGACCAGCGGCCGGTCAGCTCGTAGCCGCCGTCGACCGGGGTGAGCCGGCCGATCGGGGCGTAGGAGGAGGAGACGAGGGTGTCAGGCCCGGCCTCCCACACCTCGCGCTGCGCCTCGTCGGCGAACAGGCCGAGATGCCAGGAGTGCACGCCGAGGATCGCGGCGACCCAGCCGGTCGAACCGCACGCGCCGGAGATCGCCCGGACCACCTCGTAGAACTCCACGGGGTCGCCCTCGGCGCCGCCGTACCGGGCGGGCTGCAGCATCCGGAACACCCCTGCGGCGGTCAGCTCGCGGATCGTCTCGGCGGGGATGCCCCCCTTCTCGTCCACGGACCGGGCCCGCTCGGCGATGCCCGGCAGCAGCTCGCGCACGGCGTCCAGGACCTCGTTGCTCATCCCTGCTCCCGTCTTCCCGATGAACGCACCTGCAGAAGACCATGCTGCCCTGCCGCCGCGAGGGCGGGCGTCCCGGCCACCGGGACTCGCCGGCCGGGACGGTGACCTGCGACCTAACGTTCGATTTACCCAGCCATCGCCGAAGGGATGATCCACGTGACCGCAACCGAGTCGGACGCCGTCCGCGCCATCGAGGCGGAGGCGATCGCCCGCCGTTTCGCCCGGGGATGGCACTGCCTCGGGCTCGCCGAGAAGTTCAAGGACGGCAAGCCCCACACGGTCAACGCGTTCGGCCAGAAGCTCGTCGTGTTCACCGGCGAGGACGGCAAGACCAACGTCCTGGACGCCTACTGCCGGCACATGGGCGGCGACCTGTCCCAGGGCACCGTCAAGGGCAACGAGATCGCCTGCCCCTTCCACGACTGGCGGTGGGGCGGCGACGGGCGCTGCAAGAAGATCCCGTACTCGCGCCGCGTCCCGCTGCGCGCGCGCACCGCCGCGTGGCCGACGATGGAGCAGGACAAGCTGCTCTTCGTGTGGAACGACCCGGAGGGCAACAAGCCCCCGGCGGACGTGACGATCCCGGTGATCGAGGGCGCGACCCGCGACGACTGGACCGACTGGCGCTGGACGGAGACGGTCGTCCACACCAACGCGCGCGAGGTCATCGACAACGTCGTGGACATGGCGCACTTCTTCTACATCCACAAGTCGTTCCCGACGTACTTCAAGAACATCTTCGAGGGGCAGACGGCCACCCAGATCATGAAGGGCCGGACCCGCGAGGACGCCCGCGCGGCGCGCGACGGCAGCGGCGGCGGCCCGCGGATGCTCGGCAACACCTCCGTGGCGTCCTACCACGGCCCCTCGTTCATGATCGACGAGCTGACGTACCACTACGAGGGGTACGACCTGAACTCGGTGCTGATCAACTGCCACTACCCGATCGACGAGAACTCGTTCTCGCTGCACTCGGGGATCATCGTCCAGCACAGCGACGCGCTCCCGCCGGAGGCCGCCGAGGCGACCGCGCAGAAGCTGTCGGACTTCATCCTCGCCGGCTTCGAGCAGGACATCGAGATCTGGCGGAACAAGACCCGCATCGACAACCCGCTGCTGTGCGAGGAGGACGGCCCCGTCTACCAGCTGCGCCGCTGGTACCAGCAGTTCTACGTGGACGTCGCCGACGTCACCCCGGAGATGACCGACCGCTTCGAGTTCGAGATCGACACGACGCGTCCGGTGGAGTCCTGGGAGAAGGAGGTCGAGGAGAACCTCGCGCGCCGCGAGGCCGAAGGGGCCTCGGCGTGACCACGCGCCAGGACGAGCGGCTCCTCGACGGCCCGCTGACGCCGGTGTCCTGCCGGCGCTGCGCCGCCGAGGTGCTGGTGCGCAAGGCGAGCTGGGAGCAGACGAGCATCCAGTGGAACGCCGCCGCGCGGGCCGCCTGCGTGAACCTCGCCGACGACCCGCACGAGACGTGCCCGGCGCTGCGCTCGGCCATCCAGGAGGCGGCGCTGACCGGCGCCGTGAAGGTGGTCGAGTGAGGGCGGCCGAGTGAAGGGGCTCGAGTGAGCGTTCCCGCTCCGGGGCGGCTGGCAGGGCGCGTGGCGGTCGTGACAGGCGCCGGCGACGGCATCGGGCGCGGCGTCGCGCGCCGGTTCGCCGCCGAGGGCGCCCGCGTCCTCGTGGCGGAGCTGAACGCCGAGTCCGGCGCGGCGGTCGCGCGCGAGCTGGCCGACGAGTTCGGCGCCGAGGCGCGGTTCGTCCGGACGGACGTGACCGACAAGGCGCAGGTCCACGGCATGGTCGCGGCGGCCGTCGAGGCGTGGGGCGCGGTCGACGTCCTGGTCAACAACGCCTGGGGCGCCGGGACGGTGAGCCGCGTCGAGACCAAGACCGACGAGCAGCTCGCCCGCGGCTTCGCGATGGGCTACTACGGCCCGCTGTGGGCGATGCAGGCCGCGTTCCCCCACATGAAGGAGCGCGGGTGGGGGCGCGTCATCAACATGTGCTCGCTGAACGGGGTCAACGCCCACATGGGGACCCTGGAGTACAACTCGGCCAAGGAGGCCCTCCGGACGCTGACGCGCACGGCCGCCCGCGAGTGGGCGCCCACCGGCGTCGTCGTCAACGCGATCTGCCCGGGCGCCAAGAGCGCGGCGTTCCGGCGGATGGCGTCCGAGCACCCGGAGATCGAGGCCGCGGCCGACCGCGCCAACCCGATGGGCCGCCTCGGCGACCCGGAGACCGACATCGCACCGGTGGCGGTGTTCCTCGCGTCCGAGGACGCCCGCTACCTGACCGGCAACACCCTGTTCGCGGACGGCGGCGCGCACATCAACGGCGTCGCCTGGACCCCGGACCTGGACGGAGAGCAATGATCGACACCTATGGCCCGTGGGCCGTCATCGCCGGCGGCTCGGAGGGGGTCGGCGCCGCGTTCGCACACCGCCTCGCCGACGCGGGCCTGAACCTCGTGCTGATCGCCCGCAAGCCGGGCCCGCTGGCGGAGACCGCCGCCGCGGTCCGGGCGAAGGGGGTGGAGGTCCGCACGGTGGAGCTGGACCTGGTCTCCCCCGACCCGCTGGCGAAGGTCCGCGAGGTCACCGACGGCCTGGACGTCGGCCTGATGATCTTCAACGCGGGCGCGAACAGCTACGGCCACGAGTTCGTCACCGGCGACCTGGAGCGCTTCCAGGACGTCATCGACCTGAACATCACCGCGCAGCTCGCGTTCACCCACCACTTCGGCGCGCTGATGAAGGAGCGGGGCCGCGGCGGCCTGCTGCTCGTCGGCTCCCTCGCCGGGTACATGGGCCAGGCGCAGATCAGCATCTACTCCGCCGTCAAGGCGTTCGGCCGCGTCTTCGCCGAGGGCCTGTGGCTGGAGATGCGCGAGCACGGGGTGGACGTCCTCGAACTCGTCCTCGGGGTGACCCGCACCCCGGCGATGGAACGTGCCGGCCTCAACATGGACATGCCGGGCCTGAACGTCGCCGACCCCGACGACATCGCCCGCGAGGGCCTGGAGCACCTCAAGGACGGCCCGGTCTGGGTCGCGGGCGGCAACTACGAGGCGGCGCAGAAGCGCGCGGGCTTCCCCCGCGACCGCAAGGTCCTCGGTGCCCACGAGGCGATGAAGCGCATGCTCCCCGCCCCGTCCTAACGCCCCGCCCTAACGGCGCGTCCTAACGCCGCGCCCTAACGGCGCAGTCCGGCCATGATCGCCTGGAGGACGCCGGCCGCCTCGTCCCGTGCCGTGGCCGGGTCGGGGGCGGCGCCGGCGGTCATGGCCGCCTCGCACAGGGCGCTGAACAGCAGCCGCGTGAGCATGTCGAGCGCGCCGACGGCGAGTTCGCCGGCCGCCGCGAGGTCGTCCAGGAGCGCGCGGAGAGCGGGCAGCCCCAGTTCCGCGTCCAGCTCGCGGCACCGGTCGGCGCCCAGCGCCGCAGGGGCCTGCTGGAGGAGGGAGCGGTGCGCGGCGTCGGCGACCGTCCCGTCCAGGTAGGCGTCGAGGGACGCCATGAGCCGCTCCCACGGGTCGTCGTGCCGTGCCGCCGCGGCGGCGACCGCCTCGACCAGCCGGGCCTGCCCGTCGGTGAACACCGCCTCGAACAGGTGGGCCTTGTCGGTGAAGTGGTAGTACACCGACCCCTTGCTGACGCGCGCCGCCTCCGCCACGTCGTCGATCGTGGCGGCGGCGAAGCCCCGCTCGGTGAACAGCTCCCGCGCGGCCTGGAGCACCGCGCCCCGGGTGAGTTCCCGGTTCTCGGCACGACGCCTCTTGACGGACATGCCGACCAGAATACAGTTTCTGACCATGAGTCAGTTTTCGACTGCCAGTCAGCTCCCGGCCGCGTTCCCCGCCGTGTTCGCCGAGGGATGGGCGCTGCCCAAGCCGGACGGCTTCCTCGGTCATTTCCGCCCGCTCATCCACGATGAGGCGGTCTTCACCCAGCCGCTGTTCCCCGACGCGCGCGGGCCCGGAGAGGTCGAGGGCATGTTCCGGCGGCTGTTCGCCCTCTTCCCCGACATGGGGCTGACCGTCCGGAACAGCGCGGTGGAGGGCGGCACCGTGTTCATCGAGTCCGCCTGCACCGCGACCCTCGGGCGCAAGCCCGTCCGATTCCGGGTCTGCGACCGGTTCACCATCGCCGATGGGACGATCCGGGCCCGCGCCTCCTACTCCGACCCGCTGCCCGTTCTGCTGACCGGGCTCCGCCGCCCGTCCTCCTGGCCGCGCCTGCTCCGCGCCCGGATGCCTTGACCTCAAGATTGGTTGAGGTTCTAGCGTCGTCCCTGAGACCACTGAGCTTTGCTACCGCTGAAGGGGACGCCATGAAGGCCATGGGATTCGAGGAGCCGGGCGGGCCGGACGTGCTGAAGCCGCTGGAACTGCCGGTGCCGGAGCCGGGACCGGGTGAGGTGCGGGTCCGGGTGCGGGCCGCCGGGGTGCAGCCGTACGACCTGGCCGTCCGGGAGGGCTGGTCGCCGCCCGGGACGCCGGAGGGCTTCCCGCGCGTGCCCGGCAACGAGTTCGCGGGCATCGTCGACGCGGTCGGTCCGGACGCCGCCGGTCCGGACGCCGCCGGTTCGGACGTCGCCGGCATGCGGCCCGGTGACGAGGTGCTCGGCAACTGCCGCCTGAACGCCTACGCCGAGTACGTGGTCGTCCCGGCGTCGGCGCTCGCGGCCAAGCCCGCGAGCATGCCGTGGGACGTGGCGGGCGGCTTCCCCGCCGCGGTCATGACCCCGCACATCGCCCTGGAGGTGATGGAGGTCGGACCGGGCGACACGCTGCTCGTCCATGCGGCGGCGGGTGCGGTCGGGACGGTGGCCGTGCAGCTCGCCCGCATCGCCGGGGCGGCGGTCATCGGCACCGCGAGCGAGGCCAACCACGACTACCTACGCTCCATCGGCGCGACACCGGTCGCCTACGGGGACGGCCTGGAGGAGCGCGTGCGGGCGCTCGCACCGGACGGTGTCGACGCCGCGCTCGACGGCGCCGGCGGGCACGCCCTCGACGTGTCGCTCGCCCTCGTCAAGGACCGCGACCGCATCATCACGCTGGTCGACCACGGGCGCGCCGCCGAGCTGGGCGTCCGGACGACCCCGGACCGGCGCTCGGCGTCCCGCGTCGCCGAGGCCGCCCGCTTCTACGACGAGGGCCGCCTCCGCATCCACGTGCGGGCGGCGTTCCCGCTCGACCGGGCGGCCGACGCCCACCGCGAGGTCGCCACCGGCCACGGCCGCGGCAAGGTCGTCCTCCTGACCTGACCGGCGGCAGGGGCCCAGGGGCGGCGTCGCGCTCCTGGGTCAGCCGCCGTCCTCGACACCGGTCACGCCGAACCGGCCCGACGCCTCCAGTTCACGCTGGGCGGCCAGCCCGCGGCGCCGCATTCGGTTCATGCGATCTGGTCAGACGATGCGGGTGCAGAGTGTGCGGCCGCGGATCTCCCAGTCGACCCTTCTGCCGCCGGGCGGGCAGGACGAGGCATTCGTGTAGGCGGTGATGCGGAGGACGTGTTCGTAGGGGTCCGGGGCCGACTTCCCGCACGGCCACGAGGTCATCAGGTCACCGTTGCTGATGGCGACCGTGTTCTCCTCCGCGCCCTTGTTGGCGAGGAAGCATTCGCCGACGCGGAACTGGCGCTGCACGCACAGGGCGATCTCGTCGTCATCATCCTCGCCATGGCTCCACCACAGTTCGCCGTCCAGTTCACCGCGCCCGCCTCTGCGGCATTCGCTATGGTCGCGGACCACCTTGAACACCTTCAGGTAGGCGTCCGAACGGCCGCAGTCGACCACGCGCGGCTTGGACCTGCTCCACTCGCCGGACGGGCGATCGTAGACGTCCAGGCAGTCGCCCCGCGAGATCTTCTCGAACGCCTTGCGGACGGGGTCGGGCTTGGTGGAGGCGCTGTCGGACGGGGTCGGGGTCGCGGACGGCTCGGGCGTCGGCGTCGCGGGAGGGGTCGGGGACGTGGCGCTCGTGGCGGCGGCGTCGCGGGCGGTCGGCGACTCCCCGCCGTTCCCGAGGGCCCAGCCGGCGAGGGCGATCAGCAGGACGCCCGCCACCGCCGCCGCGGCCGCGGCCAGCGCGGGCTTCGGCCGGACGGACCGCGGGATCTGCTGAATCCGCGGGATCTGCGGAATCCCCGGGATCTGCGGAATCCGCGGCCCGGCGCCCGGCGGGGGCGCCAGTACCTCGGTCTCCGCCACCCGCGTGGCGATCATGGTGGCGACGGGCTCCGGGAGCGACGGGTCCTCGTCCTGGCCGAGCGCGACCTGGACGATCGCGGAGCATCGGTCGAGGAACTCGTCCGGGCCGGGCCGTTCGGCCGGGTCCTTCGCCAGGCCGGCCGCGACCAGCGGGAGCAGCGGCTCCGGCACGCCGGTCAGGTCGGGCTCCTCGTTGACGACGCGGTAGCCGAGGGCCTCGATCGGGCCGTCGCCGAACGGCCGCCGACCGGTCGCGGCGAACGCCAGCACGGCGGCCAGGCAGAACACGTCGCCGGCCGGCCCGACCTCGCGGCCCCGGAGCTGCTCGGGCGACATGAACCCGGGCGTGCCGACCGTGCCGGTCCGGGTGGTCTGCGAGGTGGCGTCGAGCGCGCGGGCGATGCCGAAGTCGATGATGCGGGGGCCGTCCGGGGCGAGCAGCACGTTGCCGGGCTTGAGGTCCCGGTGGACGACGCCCCGCTCGTGGATCGCCATCAGCCCCTCGGCGAGGCCCGCGCCGAGGCTCGCGACCGCCGCTGTGGAGAACGCGCCGTGCTCGGTGACGGCCTCGTGCAGCGACGGGCCCGCGATGTACTCGGTCACGAGCCAGGGCGGATCGGCCTCGGTGTCGGCATCCACCACCTGCACGGTGTGGATGCCCCCGACGCGCCGCACCGCCGCGGCCTCCGCCTCGAAGCGCCGCCGGAACTCCGCGTCCTCGGCGAGGTGGGGGTGGATCACCTTGACCGCGACCGTCCGCCCGCCCTTCGAGCGGCCCAGGTAGACGCGGCCCATGCCGCCCGCTCCCAGCCGCGCCAGCAGCCGGTACTCGCCGACCTTCTTCGGGTCGGCCGCCTGGAGCGGTTTCAGTTTCTCGCTCGACACCCGCACGCCCTCCGCCCGCTGTTGATCAAGTCGAACTTTTTCATACGCGGGCGGGTTTGTGCCTTAGGTCAGTCCGTCAGCTCGTAGGTGCCGTCGCGGTACTCGTAGACGGGGTCGGTGGTGTTCCAGGCCGCTTCGCGGAGCGCGCGCTTGATGACCTTGTTGGTGGGGGTTCGGGGCAGGGCGTCCGTCAGGCGGATGTAGCGGGGCGTCCACTTCGTGCCGAGGTCCGGTTGGGCCGCCAGGAAGGCGGTGAAGGACGCGGGGTCGAAGGTGCGGCCCTCGGCGAGCGTCACGGCGGCCATCACCTGGTCGCCCACGTGCGGGTCCGGGACGGCGTAGACGGCGACGTCGGTGAAGGGCTCGTAGCGGGACAGCAGGCGCTCGACGGGGGCGGCGGCGAAGTTCTCGCCGTCCACGCGCAGCCACTCGTCGTCGCGGCCGGCGAAGTACCAGTAGCCGTCCTCGTCGCGGTAGGCGAGGTCGCCCGACCAGGTCCAGCCGTTGCGGACGCGCTTCGCCGTCGCCTCGGGGTTGTTGTAGTAGCCCTCGAACTTGCCCGCGCCCCTGGTGTCGACGATCTCGCCGATGGCCTCGTCGGCGTTCAGCAGCGTGCCGTTCTCGTCGAACTTGGCGCGCGGGCACTCCTGGAGGGTCTCCGGGTCGATGACGAGGGTGCCGGCCTCGGCGACGCCCAGCGAGCCCGGGGGCGTGCCGGGGACGCGGTTGAGCCGGATCTCCCCCTCGCTGGACCCGTAGGAGTCGATCACCCGGCAGCCGAAGCGGCGCGCGAACTCGGCGATGTCGCGCTCGTTCGCCTCGTTGCCGAACGCGATGCGCAGCGGGTTGTCGGCGTCGTCCGGCCGCTCCGGGGTGGCCAGGATGTAGTTGAGGGGCTTGCCGACGTAGTTGAAGAACGTGACGCCGTGGCGGCGGACGTCCGGGAGGAAGCCCGACGCGGAGAACTTGCGGCGCAGCACGATCCGGCCGCCCGTCGCGACGGCGGGCGCGATGCCGGCCATCAGGGCGTTGGAGTGGAACATCGGCATGACGACGTAGAAGACGTCGTCGCGGGTGAGCGAGCGGCGGTCGCGCTGCTGGACGGCGATCCGGCCGAGCCTGCCCTGCGAGCAGATGACCGCCTTGGGGGCCGAGGTCGTGCCCGAGGTGAAGACCAGGGAGAAGATCGTCTCCGGGGGGACGGCGGCGAGCGGCGCGGGCTCGGCGGCGGCGAGGCGGTCGCGGTAGCCGGGCGCGTCGACGCTCAGCACCGGCATTTCGGCCAGCGCCGGAGTGTCGGCGAGGCCGTCCAGCAGCGGCGCGCGGGATGCCTCGGTGACCAGCAGCGCGCAGTCGGTGTGGGCGATGTCGCGGGCCAGTTCGGCGCCCCGGCGGGTCGGGTTCAGCTCGACGACCGGGATCCCGGCGAGCGCCAGGCCGAGTAGCCAGAAGAGGTGCTCGGGGCCGTTCTCCAGGAACAGCCCGACATGGCCGCCGGGCTCGCCGCGGAGGCCGACGCCTCCGGCGAGACCCGCGCGGCGCCGGGACTCGGCGACCACCTCGCGCCACGTCCAGGAGTCGTCCTCGAAGTTCAGGGCCGTGCGGTCGTCTCCGGCGCGGGCCGCGACCAGCTCCGCGAACGCGGTCTCGCGGCCTGGGCGGTCGTCGCCCAGGACGGCGGTCTTCTGCTGCTCCACGCGACCACGGTGGCCACCGGGGACGCCGGACTGTGACCCAGATCCCACTGAGCGGGACCGGCGGGCTGCCGAATGCGGACTGTCCTGTTTATCTCGTTCCGGCCCGACGTAAAGGCACAGGAGGATCGTGAAGACTTCCGGGAAGAGCCGCGCCGCCGGGCTCCTCGCCGTCGCGGTGATGGCGTCGGCGTGCGCGTGGCAGAGCGGCGGCGACGGCCGGGACGCCGGCGCCGGGAAGCCCGCCGAGTACACCGTCGGCATGATCGGCGACGCCGCGGGCGGCAAGCCCGCCGACGGCGGCACCCTGACGTTCGCGGCCTACGCCGAGGCCGGGCTGCTCGACCCCGCCGAGACGATCGTCGCGGGATCGACGGGCGGCGTCGAGATGGCCGCGATCTACGACGTGCTGATGCGGTGGGACGGCAAGACCGGGGAGCTCCATCCGCAGCTCGCCGAGGATCTGAAGGCGAACGGCGACGGCACCGAGTTCACGCTCCGCCTCCGCGACGGCGTCACGTTCAGCGACGGGACCACCCTCGACGCGCAGGCCGTGAAGTGGAGCATCGAGCGCTACGTGAAGAAGGGCGCCGACGAAGCGGCGCTCTGGAAGAACAACGTCAAGGCCATGGAGACGCCGGACGAGCGGACCGTGGTGTTCAAGCTCGCCCAGAAGTGGCCGACGTTCCCGTACATGCTCACCACCGGGCCCGGGATGATCGTCGCGAAGTCGTCCGACGCGAAGGGGAAGTTCACCCCGGTCGGCGCGGGCGCGTTCACCTTCGAGAGCTACAAGCCGAAGGAGGAGACCGTCCTCAAGGCGCGGGCCGGCTACTGGGGCGGCAAGCCGCACCTGGACCGCATCCGGCTGGTCTACGTCGACGACCCGAACGCCGCGCTGGACACGCTGAACACCGGGCGCATCCAGTCCGCGTTCCTGCGCGACCCGCTCGTCGTCCAGAAGGCGCTGAAGGCCGGCAGGCACGGCTACCTCAGCATGGTCGCGCTCGGCAACGTCGCCGTCATCAACGCGACCCCCGGGCATCCGGGCGCGGACCCGCGCGTCCGCAAGGCCATGCACTACGCGATGGAGCCCGAGGTCATCTACCGGCGCGCCTACCCCGGGACGGGTCTCGCGAGCAACGCGCTGTTCCCCGAGTTCTCGGTCTGGCACACCGGCGTGAAGCCCCTCCCCTACGACCCGGACAAGGCCCGCGAGCTGCTGAAGCAGGCGAAGGCGGACGGCTACGACGGCAAGGTCACCTGGCTGGACGCCCAGGACCCCGCGTCCCGGACGACGGCGCTCGCCGCCAAGGCGATGCTGGAGAACGTCGGCTTCGACGTCGAACTCGACCTGGTCCGCTCGATCGCCGACCAGATCACGAAGGTCTCGGTCCGCAAGAGCTACGACGTGGCGGGCTGGGGCATCAGCTGGCGCGAGGCGGGCCCGTTCGGCCGCATGTACGCGACGCTGCACGCCAAGGGCAACCTCACGGTCGGGATGGCGACGACGCCGAAGATGTCCGCGCTGATCGAGGAGCTGCGGAGCGCCGGGACGCAGGAGGAGCAGCGCGCCGTGATGGGCCGCGTCCAGGCGCAGTGGAACGAGGACGTCCCCGCGCTGGTGTTCGGCCCGCAGCCCGAACTCGTCGCCTGGACGGACGACGTGCACGGCGTCGTCGGCACCGTCAACAGCATGGTCCTGCTTGATGACGCCTGGCTGGCCAAGGGCTGAGGGAGACCGAGATGGCGCGTGATCTGGTGCGGCGGCTCATCGAGCTGGTCCTGGTCCTGCTGATCGTCAGCATGGGCACGTTCGCGCTGGTGGACCTGATGCCGGGCGACCCCGCGGTGGTGGTGCTCGGCGAGGGCCACACGGCGGCGGAGTACGCGGCGCAGCGGGACGCGATGGGGCTGACCGACCCGCTGCCCGTCCGGTACGGGACCTGGCTGGGGGACGCGCTGACCGGCGACCTCGGCACCTCGTTCGTCCCGCCGAACAGCGAGGTCGCCGACCGGGTCGCGGCGGCGCTGCCGGTGAGCGCGGAGCTGGCGGTCCTCGCGATGCTGCTGGCGCTGCTGCTCGCGGTGCCGCTGGCGATGTGGTCGGCGTACCGGGCCGGCGGCCTCGTCGACCGGATCGTCAGCGCCGGGACGTTCGGGATCCTGTCGGTGCCGAGCTTCCTCGCCGGCATGCTGCTGATCGCGCTGTTCGCCGAGCGGCTCGGCTGGTTCCCCCGGCTGGAGTGGGCGCGGCTCAGCGACGGGCTCGGCGACAACCTCTACCACGCGTTCCTCCCGGCGCTGACGATCGCGCTGATGGAGACGGCGACGTTCACCCGCGTGCTGCGCGGCGACCTCATCACGACGCTGCAGGAGGACTTCATCCTGTCGGCGAAGGCGAAGGGGATGACCCCGCTGCACGTGCTCGTCCGCGACGCGCTGCGCCCCTCGTCGTTCTCGCTGATCACGCTGCTGGGGATCAGCCTGGGCCGGCTCATCGGCAGCACGGTGATCGTGGAGTACCTGTTCGCGCTGCCCGGCATGGGCACGCTGATCATCGGTGCGGCGGACGCCGGCGACGTGCCGATGGTGCAGGGCGCGGTGCTCGTGATCGCACTGATCTACGTGCTGGTGAACGCGCTCATCGATCTGTCCTACGGCCGGCTCGACCCACGAATCAGGCGGGCACATGTCTGACATCTCCCTGGCCCCGGCCGCGTCGCGGCCGGCGGGCCGCTGGTGGGGCGGGGCCCTGGCCGTCGCCGGGCTCGCCGTGTTCGGGCTGTCGGTGACGGTCCTCGCGGGCGACGGCTGGACGCAGGCCGCCGCAGTCGTCGCGGGCCTCGTCGCCGCCTACGCCGGGCTGAACGCGGCCGGGCGCGACCTGTTCGGCGCCTCCTTCGACCTCATGTTCTGGCTGTGCGCGGTGTGGCTGGTCCTGCTGGTCGGGGCGGCGATCGCGGCGCCGGTGCTGCCGCTCGGCGAGCACCAGGACATCGTGAAGACCCTCGGGTCGCCCGGCATGGCCGTCCCGGACCTGTCCACCTCCCACCCGCTCGGCACCAACAACTTCGGCCTCGACCAGCTCTCCCGCGTCGTGTACGGGGCGCGGTCGTCGCTGGTGGTGTCGCTCGGCGCGGTCGCGATCGGCATGGTCGTCGGCGGGACGATCGGGATCGTCGCCGGCTACACCGGCCGGGCCACGGACGCGGGCGTCGGGGTGCTGACGAACGCGCTGCTCGCCGTCCCGCCGCTGATCCTGCTGATCGCGCTCGGCACGGTGCTGGAGCCGAACCTGCGCAATATCTCGGTGGCGCTGTCGCTGCTGGCGATCCCCAGCATGATCCGGATGGCGCGGGCGAGCACGCTGGCGTTCGCGCAGCGCGAGTTCGTCACGGCGGCAGAGGCGATCGGCGCGTCCCGGTGGCGGATCATGACGCGGGAGCTGCTGCCGAACGTGGTGCTGCCGCTCGCGTCGTACGGCATGGTGATGGTGTCGGTGCTGATCGTCGCCGAGGCGTCGCTGAGCTTCCTCGGCCTCGGCGTCCAGCCGCCCGCGCCGTCCTGGGGCAACATGATCGCGGAGGGCGAGCAGAACGACGCCTTCACCGAGTACCCGCACATCGTGCTGGTGCCCGGGATCACGCTCTTCCTGACCGTCTTCGCGTTCAACCTCATCGGCGAGAAGGCCCGCAAGCGCTGGGACCCCCGCCAGGCGAAGCTCTAGGGAGCCGACATGAACGACAGCCCCCTCCTCACGGTCGAGGACCTGCGCACCGAGATCCGCACCGCCCGGGGACCGCTCAAGGCGGTGGACGGCGTGTCCTTCACCGTCCGCCCCGGGGAGATGTTCGGCATCGTCGGCGAGTCGGGCTCCGGCAAGTCGGTGCTCGGCCGCACGGTCATGGGCCTGTACACCTCCGGGCCGGACATGGCGGTGTCGGGCCGGGTCGTGCTGGCCGGAAAGGACGTCCACGCGCTGTCCGCCGCCGAGCGCCGCCGGCTGTGGCGGTCGGAGGTCGGGATGGTCTTCCAGGACCCGTCGACCGCGCTGAACCCCGTGAAGAAGGTCGGCCGGCACCTCACCGAGGGCATGCGGGGCCTGTCGCGCGCCGCCGCCCGCGACCGGGCCGAGGAACTGCTGCGGCTGGTCGGCATCCCCGAGCCGCGCCGCCGCCTCGGCCAGTACCCGCACGAGCTGTCCGGCGGCATGCGGCAGCGCGTCGTGATCGCCGTCGCGCTGGCCGGCGAGCCGTCGCTGCTGATCGCGGACGAGCCGACGACCGCGCTGGACGTCACCGTGCAGAAGCAGATCCTCGACCTGCTCGGCCGGCTCCAGGCCGAGCTCGGCACGGCGATCGTGCTGATCAGCCACAACCTCGCGGTCGTCGCCGGGCGCGCCGACCGGGTCGCGGTCATGTACGCGGGACGGCTCGCGGAGCTGGCCCCCGCCGGGTCGCTGTTCGGCGGGCCCCGCCACCCCTACACCGAGGCGCTGCTGGCGTCCGTGCCGCGCCTGGCCGACCCGCCGCACTCCCCGCTCCAGGCGATCGACGGCGCCCCGCCGAACATGGCGGAGCCGCCGCCCGGCTGCCGCTTCGCGCCCCGCTGCCGGTACGCGACGGCGGCCTGCGCGGCCGCCCCCGACCTCGTCGCGGACGGCGGCCACGCCGTCGCCTGCCACCACCCCGTCAGCATCGGAGGCGCCTGATGGCCGGCACCGGAACCACCCACCTGCGCGAGGGCGACCGCGTCCTGTCCGTCGAGGACCTCGTCGTCGAGTTCCCGGCCAGCCGCGGCCGGACCGTGCACGCCGTCTCCGGCATCAGCTTCGACCTGCTGGACGGCGAGACGCTCGGCATCCTCGGGGAGTCGGGCTGCGGCAAGTCCAGCGCGGGCCGCGCGGTGATGCAGCTCCCGCCGCCCACCGCCGGGTCGGTGAGGCTGAACGGCACGGAGCTGACCGGCCTCGGCCGGTCCGCGCTGCGCGAGCGGCGCCGCCGGATGCAGATGATCCTGCAGAACCCCGTCGCCGCGCTGAACCCGCGCCGCAAGGTCGCCGACCTCGTCGCCGAGGGGCCGGTGGTGTGGGGCGGCAAGCCCGACCGGGCGAAGGTCGAGGCGGCGCTGGAGGCGGTCGGCCTCGACCCGGTGACCGTCTGGGACCGCCGCCCGCACGAGCTGTCCGGCGGCCAGTGCCAGCGGGTCTGCATCGCCCGCGCGCTGCTGCTCGACCCGCAGGTGCTGATCTGCGACGAGCCGGTGTCCAGCCTGGACGTGTCGGTGCAGGCGCAGATCCTCAACCTGCTGGAGGCGACCCGGGAGCGGCTCGGCCTCAGCATGATCTTCATCGCGCACGACCTCGCGGTGGTGAAGAACGTCAGCGACCGCATCATGGTGATGTACCTGGGGAAGGTGTGCGAGGTCGTCCCGTCCGGCACCCTGGCCGGGTCGGCGCTGCACCCCTACACCCGGCTGCTGCTCGCCTCGGTCCCCGACGCCCCGCAGGACGCGGCGGAGGAGGAGCAGGCGGAACTGCCGTCCCCGATCGCCCCACCGAGCGGCTGCCGCTTCCGTACCCGCTGCCCCCTCGCCACCGACCGGTGCGCGAAGGAGGAGCCGAAACTACGCCAGACCGCCGACGGCCACCACGTCGCCTGCCACATGGTCTAACGCCACACCTGCATCCACCTTCGCGCGTCCGCGCCCTCCGTCACGCCATCCGGTAGGCGATCCAAGCACGACCCGCCCGCGCCGCTTTGGCGCGAAAGCCGCGTGCTTTCTCTGGTCCGTGCATGGCCTTGTACTCGCGGAACATGGTCCACAGCGCTCCCAGCCCAGTGACGGCATCCGCTGGAGCCGCCCTCCAAGCAGGGTGTGCGGAGACAAGGGCTTCCGCTTGCGCGGGGCTGTGTCCGGCCTCGATCAGCCGGGGGACGAGCAGCGCGGCATCGATCCAAGCCTGCCCCCGACATGCGAACGACCAGTCGATGACATGGACCCTCTGGCCGACGACGAGGAGGTTCCCACTGTGCAGGTCATAATGCAGCAGCGTCTCCCCCCTCAGAGACTCCAGGGACAACCCCTCAAGAGCCTTCGCGTACATGCCCCACGAGGCACCGCGCAGGTTCTTGTCCAGCAGGGCACCAGCGGTCTTCCGAAGCACATCCAGATTGACCGAGACGCAGGGCAGTTCGCCGCCCGGTCCCCCAAGTCGTGAAAGGGCATCGACCACGCCGGGCAGATCCGGAGACCCGGGCGAGAGGTCGGCGTTCCTCGCACCGTCGATGAACTCGAAGACCAGCAGAACCCAACCGCCGACCTCGGCACACCACAGCATCCGAGGGGCCGGAACGGTCGGCGCGAGCGCGAGATTCGCCGCCCGCTCGCATCCATAGAGGCGGGCGGCGGGCTCCCCGGCGGCAATCCCCTTGAGGAAGACGCTGCCGCCGCCCTCGATCTGAAGCCTCGCAGCGATCCCCGGCATGATCCCGCGCTCCGCGGCCTCGGCCTTGAGCACCGTCCCACACCGCTCCTCTACGGCGGCCCGCACCTCACCGGGGAGCCCCTCCCACTGAGGGTTCCTCACACTCATTCCGTCCTTGGGGAGTCGTGGCAGCCCTGGTAACACTGGCTGCAGTCACCGGCCGTCTCCCACAGGTCGGGGTCGACGTGCAGCCCAGCCTGTTCCATGGCGGCCACGGTAGCCCTGATAGAGGCTCCTCCACTGCCAGCGTCGCTCGGGTCGTCGGGCGCGTGGTGGATGAATCGGCCGGCAATGCGTTGGCAGAAGTCGGCGTACTCGCGGGTGTGGAGGACGAAGGCGTGCCATCCCACGTCCACGGACTTGGACGGGGCCAGCCCGGCGCCGGGATTGAGAGCACACGCCATCAGGAAGCCCAATGCCTGGTGCAGGACTCGCTCGGCCTCCTCGGTGCTGACGTGCTTCTCGTGAACGATCCGGGCCACCAGCCGCCCGAACAGATCGGGGCTGATCAACCCCTTGGGGTCGGTGACGACCGCGGGTGCCCCCGCTGTCATTCCGGACATGGACTGACTCCTCATCTCGACCGGCGGACGGCGTGTCTCCTGCCGTCCAGTACGTGGAAGCTCGTGACCAGGACGCTAGAAAGCCGTCCGCCGAACGCGCCAGGGACTTGCGTGAGCTTGCACAGAGACTCAGCCTCGATCCACCGATGGTGTATCGAGGTCGATCTCTCGGTCTTTTCGGGAGGACGGTTGAGTTGTCGGCCGCCCGCGGGCAGGGGTGATCGGCTGGTCTGCCCAGCTTTTCCACGTGTTCGGTTCCGGTCGGGCCCGCTCGGGCGGTGGATAACGGCAGGTCAGCGGCTGTCGGGTGGGGCGTGGAGGGTGGTGAACAACTGCCGCCAGGCGTCGGCCCAGGGCCAGTTGCGGG
>NZ_FZOR01000047.1 GCF_900188445.1 Actinomadura meyerae | reverse complement strand
GCAGGGTCGGCAGATCCCGTTGAAGGCACCAGGCCAGTCAGGCGTTGGGCCAGACCCCAGCGGGAGGCGCTCACCTACATCATCACTGTCAGGCGTTGGTGCTGACCTGCGGGTCGCCGAACGGGGGGCCGAAGCCGAGGCCCCAGACGGTGCCGGTGCCGGGGACGGCGACCAGCTGGGAGATCCCGTCGATGGCCGGCCCGTACCGCTTGGTCCAGGTCGTGCCGTCGAAGGAGTAGACCGAGTACTGGTTGGAGGGGCCACCGGCCACCCACAGCGTGCCGGTCGAGTCCTGCGCGATGGTGCGGGCGAGGAGCCCGGCGGGCACGGGGACCTCCGACCAGCCTCCGGCCGTCCTGCGCCACACGTGGGCGGGGACGTCGTCGAACGGGTCGGCGTCGGCCAGGGCGTAGAGCCCGGACGGGCCGTTCGCCGCAACGCCGACGGGCTCGGCGGCCGGCGGGTCGACCGTCTCGTAGGCGTTGCCCGTCCACCGGGCCTGCGGGGGCAGGGACGCGGCGTCCCAGCCGGACCCGTTCCACTTGTAGACCTTGTCGTCCGACCACGACGCGGCGTAGACGCCGCTCGTGCCGGCCTCCAGGGCCGAGACGTCCGGGGGCGGCGTGACCTTCTGGAAGGCGGCGCCGTCGAAGCGCGCCATGTAGGCGCCGCCCTGGATCCAGACCTCGCCGGGCGCCGCGGCGACCTCGTGGATCGAGCCCTGACCGGTCCAGCCGTTGAGCGGGTACTCCTTCCAGCCCGATCCGTCCCAGCGGCGGACGACGGGGTTGCCGTAGCTGACGGGCAGCGGCAGGCCGGGGATGTAGCCCTGGACCCCGCCGATCCAGACACTGTCGGGCCCGGCGGCGGCGATGTCCTCGACGCGGTTCTGCCACCACAGGAACGGCAGCGGCACCGAGTGCCAGGCGGCGGCATGAGCGGGCCCCGGAGTCAGCACGGAGAGGCCGAGGACGGCGGACACCAGGAGCGCGCCGATGCGACGTGGGGAGATCCTCATGGCCCCTCATGATCGCCGCTCGGGGTCTTTTGTGCCAGTGTTTGCTGGCATGAATTCGCTTCGCGCGGTGACCCGCCCCCCGTACCGCCCGCGGTCCGGCCGGTCGGCGCGCAGGGCCGGGCCGCGGGCGGCGTATCGGGGGTGGGGGGGTCGGGCCGGTTACGGCTTGGCCGGGTCCCAGAGGTCGAACGCGTTGGGCTGGCCCGCCTTGTACCGGCGGTCGTCATCGTCGTAGAAGCCCTTGAACTCGTTGGGCAGGTACATGTTGAACAGCTTCGCGGGGGTACCGCCCACCCCGGAGGCGTCCAGGATGGCGTTGGCGGCCTTGCGCCCGGCCTCGTTCGCGGCCTCCATGGTGGCCAGGTTGATGTCGGCGCGGACGTAGTCGGAGGCCAGGAACAGGTTCCCCAGGCCGGTGGACGCCTCGGGCCGGTGGTTCCACGAGCCGGGCCGGTTGATCAGCAGCGGCTCGTCGTTGGCCACCTGCGGGGTGCCGTTGCCGGTGATGGCCGGGTCGATGAAGTAGGAGTGGATGTTGCCGTCGGTGAGCACGAGCGGGCCCCACGGGATCGCCCTGCGCAGCTGCGCCACGACCTCCTTGAAGATCTGCTCGTGGGTGCACTCGCGGGCGGGCTTGCCGTAGAGGATGCCGGGCTTGTCCCACGCGGAGATGTCGATCGAGAGGCATTCGTTGACTTGGCCGTTGCCGTAGGTGGTGCCGAACTTCTTCTTCCAGAACTGGGCCTGGCTGATCGAGGTCAGGGCCCACGGCTGGCCGGCGTAGGCGACGTGCCCCTTCGCCAGGTTGATCGGCTGCCGCAGGTAGAGCATGATCCCGTTCATCCAGTCGGTGGTCAGCTCGCGGAGCGACCTCAGACCCGGGTCGACGGCCAGGATGTCGTCGTTGAGCAGCGGCACCGCCCGCTCGACCGGCACGGCGAGGACGTAGTGGTCGGCCTCGACGTCGACCGTGCCGGCCGCGCCGGTGACCCGGGCGCTCGCGATCCGCCGGTTCTGGACGGTGAAGCCCTGCAGCGTCGCGTCCGGCTGGAAGGTCACGCCGAGCGAGCGCAGGTACGTCATCCACGGGTCGATGAGCGCCTCGTTGGTGGGGGCGTTCAGCAGCCGGTCGGGCGCCTTGTACCCGCCGAGGCCGAGCGTGCTGTAGACCCACGCCTCGGCCATCTTGCCCATGGTGTGCGCGTTGGCCTTGTCGGGCTTGGCCGCCACCAGGGTCCCGGTGAACATCTCGACCAGGAACTCGTTGTACGGCTTGGACATCTTCTCCGCGTGGACGAACTCGGAGAAGCTCATGTCCTCCCACTGGTTGTACCGGCGCAGCGGGCCGCTGGTGACGAACGCGATCATCTTCTGCAGGAAGTACCCCACCTCCCAGGCGGGGACCTTGCCGAGCACGTTGATCCCGGTGCTGAGGAAGGTCAGCAGCGAGTCGGGGCTGAGGGTGCCGATGATGGTGCCCCGCGCGGGCAGGACGAACTTCGTGCCGCCGTAGAAGGCCGCGACCTCGTCGCCGGCGACCAGGTTGCCGAGCGCGGTGCCGCCGCCCGACAGCGGGATGCGGCTCATGGTGTCGGGGAGGTTCTGGTAGAAGCCGGGGAAGAACCGGAACCCGTGCTCGGCGGGCAGGTCCTGGCGGCCGCCGGAGCCGGTGCCCGGCACCGGCATGCTGCGGCACTTGCCGCCCCAGGCCTTGCGCTCGTAGACGGTGACCTGGAAGCCGCGCTCGGCGAGCTCGTGGGCGGTCGACAGCCCGCCCATCCCGCCGCCGAAGACCGCGACACGGCGGCCGGCGGCGGCCCGGCCGGTGCGCGGTGCGCGGCGGGCGGACGGGGCGGCGGACGCCGTCCCGGTGCCGAGCGTTCCGGCCGCGGCGGCCGCCCCGGCCGCCGCGAGCGCTCCGGTGACGAACCGTCTCCGGTCGACTCCGCCCTCGCCACCGGTGGGCTCGGCGGCCTCGGGCTCGTTCCTCGCTGGGGTGCTGTCGTCCACGACGCTCTCCTCGTCCGGGGGTGGGACAACCATTAACCGACATGGATGTCGGTTAGCTGGTGCCCAACTATGAGCGGGCCGCCGCGGGGAGTCAAGACCCCGCGGCGGCCCAATCCACCTCCGGACGGCGCGTCGCGCCCGCCCCCTGGAACCGGCTACTCGATGTGCCCCAGCCCCGTCCACAGCAGCCGCATCGCGCCCTCGACCAGCGTCGATCTGGGCATGTCGGGGTTGCGCTCCCACCACTGCGCGACACCGTCCAGGCCGGTGATGAGGAGTTCGACCATCGCCTCGGCGATCGGCTCGCGGGGGTCCAGCCCGACCGCGGCGCGGATGTCGCCGCCGAGCAGGGCCGTCACCGCCTGGGTGCGGGACTCGCGGATGCCCAGCCGGACGGTGCGGATCTCCGGGTCGTCCTCCCCCGTGGCGTCGAACAGTACTTTCCGCGCGGCCGGGTTGGTTTCGGCGAAGCTGAAATAGGCATCGATGGTCGACCGCATCCGTTCTTCGGCCGGCCCCGAACCCGTGATCCGGGCGCCCACGTACTCCACCAGCGCCGCGTTCTGCTCCTGCATCACCGCGAGGAGCAGCACCCGCTTGGACGGGAAGTGGTCGTACAGCACCGTGCGCGCCACCCCGGCCGCCTTCGCGATCTCACCGAGCGAGGTGCCGTGGTACCCCTTGCTCGCGAACACCTCCACCGCCGCGGCCGTGATCACCGAGCGGCGCGCCGAGGCGCGCATCCGCGTCTTCGGGGGATTTTCCGCCATCGCCTTGACTCCCATCACCAGTTCCGTTCACCCTAGCCGACACAGGTGTCGGTTAATGCGGGGTCGAGTCGGGCCGTGTCCGGGTCCGGCCCGCGCGGCGTCCGGCACCCGCACATGACAGCACAGGGCGACACGGGCAGGTGGCGTCCGCCACCGGAAGCGACAGCAGGGAGCCGCTCATGGGGCGCAGGAATCCGTCGATCGCGATCGTCGGGGCCGGGTTCAGCGGCATCGGGCTCGCCATCCGGCTCAAGCAGGCGGGCTTCACCGACCTCACCGTCTACGACAAGGGCGACGCGCCCGGCGGCGTCTGGCGGGACAACACCTACCCGGGTGCCGCCTGCGACGCCCCGTCCCACCTGTACTCCTACTCCTTCGAGCCGAAACCCGACTGGTCGCGCCGCTTCGCCGAGCAGCCCGAGATCCTGGACTACCTGCGGCACTGCGTCGACAAGTACGGCCTGACCCCGCACATGCGCTTCGGCACCGAGATCACCCAGGCCGAGTACCTGCCCGCCGGGGCCTGGCGCCTCCACACCCTCGACGGCGGGACCCACGACCACGACCTGCTGGTCGCCGCCTGCGGCCAGCTCTCCAACCCGGCGCTGCCCGGCCTGCCCGGCCTGGACGCCTTCTCCGGCACCCGGTTCCACTCGGCCCGGTGGAACCACCACCACGACCTGGCGGGCGAGCGCGTCGCCGTCGTCGGCAACGGCGCCAGCGCGATCCAGTTCGTCCCGCACATCGCGCAGGACGCCGCGTCCGTGACGATCTTCCAGATCGAGGTCCACTGGATCAGCCGCAAGCCCGACCGCGAGTACCCGCGCTGGCGGCACGCGCTCAACCGCCGCGTCCCGGCCGTCCAGCGGCTGTCCCGGCTGGGCATCTTCCTGTGGTTCGAGCTGCTGCTCAACCCGGCCCTGGTCTCCCCCCGCGGGCGCAGCGCCCTGTCGGTGCACATCCGCGCCCTGTGCAGGTTCACCCTGCGGACGGTGAAGGATCCGGCCCTCCGCAAGCGCCTGACCCCGCGCTACGAACCCGGCTGCAAACGCATCCTGACCTCCAGCGACTACTACGAGACGCTCAACCGGCCCAACGTCGCCGTCGTCGACAGCCCCATCACCGAGGTCACGGCCCGCGGCGTCCGGACCGCCGACGGCGAGCACCACCCCGCCGACACCATCGTCTTCGCCACCGGGTTCCGGTCCCAGGACTTCGTGGCGCCGATGCGCGTCATCGGCGCGCACGGCACCGAGCTCAACGCCGCCTGGAAGGAGGGCGCCCGCGCCTACCTCGGCCTCGCCGTCCACGGCTTCCCCAACTTCTTCCTCATGTACGGCCCCAACACGAACGTGGGCTCGGGCTCCATCGTGCACATGCTCGAAAGCCAGGCGGCCTACATCGTCCAGGCGGCCCGGCTCCTCGCCCGAGGCGCGACCTCGCTGGAGGTCCGGCAGGACGTCCTCGACCAGTTCGACGCCGCGACCCAGCGCCGGCTGTCCACCTCCGTCTGGAACCAGGGCGGCTGCGACAGCTGGTACCTGGACTCGGACCGCCGCAACACCAACAACTGGCCCGGCTCCATGACCGGCTACCGCCGCCGCACCCGCCGCCTGGCCGTCACCGACTACCACGTCCAGTACTGACAAGCCGTTCATCTTGGAGCAGAAGCACCACATGCGGAACAAGCGCGCGGCCGCCATGCCGGAGGCCGACCGGCACCCCTACGACTACTACTACCGCGAGGGCATGGCGCTCCGGCCGGCTCCCGAGACCGCCGTCGTCTCGGACCTCTGGCGGACCAGGCCCCACGTCGAGCAGTTCTCGCCGTGGATCCCGGTCCGGCGCGACCCGCCGTCCACCCCGCTGACCAGGCTGTTCGACGACCACCGCTGGCAGGGCGACGAGCTGATGGACGCCGTGGTGCACGACCTCCGCACGCTGGGGATGGCGCGGGGGCGCGCGATGCTCGACCGCGCGCTCGACCGGGGCATCGACGCGGTGGAGCACGCCCCGGCGTCGCTGGTTGAGCTGTTCCGCCACCTGGACGAGCCGCCGGAATGGTTCGACGCCGCCACCTGGGAGCGAGGGCGGCGCCTGTGGATCAACGCGTCCCTCGCCGGGAAGTTCACCATGATGCTCAGCGACGCCATGGGGACCTTCGTCGGCGCCGAGGTCTCCGCGGCGACCGGGCAGACCCGCCGGTTCCTCGCCGACTTCCGGCGGCGGGAGCTGGAGACGGTCGCCTGGTTCTACGGCGTCACCCGTCCGGGCGGCGCCGACCGCCACTCGCCGGTGTTCAAGAGCATCGTCCGGGTGAGGCTGATGCACGCGCAGGCCCGGCTGGCGCTGCGCCGGATCTGGGGCGACGAGCACTTCGCCCGGCACGGGAACCCCATCTCGAACGCGATGACGATGGGCGCGGCGGTGACGTTCGGGCTGCTGCCGCCCCTGTTCGACCACGCCCACGGACGCCGCATCAGCGCGTCCGACCTGGACAGCGTCATGTTGTACTGGGCCTACATCGCCCACGTGATGGGCGTCGCCGACGAGCTGATCCCGCGCAACGCCGTCGACGGGCTGCAGATGGCGCACCACATGATCCTCACGGCGGGCGGTCCCACCGAATGGACCGACCTCACGATCAAGACGGCCTGTGACCACGCGCTCAGCCGCAACCCGATGATCCGGCGGCTGCAGATCCACGCGGCCACCCCGATGCTCGGCTTCGTCTCCGCCCTGACCGGAGAGTCGCTCGTCCGCGCGCTGCTGCGGGCGTCGCCGCTGGCGGACGTGAGGCTCCAGCCCTGGCAGACCATCGGCGAACGCCTCGCCCACCTGAACGTCGCCCTGCGCAGGGTCGGCGACCGCATCCCCGGCGCCGAGCAACGGATGAACCGGCGAGCACGCCAAGGGGACGCCTGGCAGCGGAGCGGCCTGGCACTGGTGACCAGGCTCGCGGCCCGCTCAGGGGTATCCGACACCCCTTACGACCATCACGACACCAGCGTGGAGCGCGGCCTGCGCAGGGCTTAGGCGGTCTGCGGTGGCGGGCGGTCTGCGGTGGAGGGCGGCCAGCAGTTCACCCAGGCCATCTGACGGGCGCTCAGGGAGCGAACGCGCGGAGGGCGGTCTCCACGAGCGCGTCGGCGTACTCGGGGGTGAGCGGGCCCGACCGGTGCAGCCAGCGCTTGAACAGCGGGGCGTACAGCACTTCGAGCATCAGGTCGAGGTCGGCGTCCGGACGCAACTGGCCCGCCCGCTGGGCGCTGCGCAGGCGCTCCTTCTTGGCCTCGTCGATGGGCCCGGCGAGCTTCTCGCGGTACAGGGCGGCGAGGGCGGGGTCGTCGGCGATCTGCGCGTTGAGCGCCCTGAGCGGCGCCTCGAACGCCGGGTCGGCGAACTCGGCCGCGGTCGCCCGCATGACGGTCTTGAGGTCGGCTTCGAGGTCGCCGGTGTCGGGCAGCCGCACGCCGTCCGCGCCCTCGCTGAGCGCGAGGAACGCGTCGAAGATCACCGCGCCCTTCGACGGCCACCAGCGGTAGATGGTCTGCTTGCCGACCCCGGCGCGCGCGGCGATGGCCTCGATCGACGTCCGGGCGTAGCCGACCTCGGTGACCAGCTCGCGGGCGGCGTCGAGGACGGCCCTGCGGGAGCGCTCGCTGCGCCGGGCGGGGTTGGGTCTCGCGGTGGCGGGCACGGCGGGGAGCCTACCAGCAGACGAGACGAGACGGTCCGTCTTGACAAGAGCCACCCCGCCCCTTATCGTCGAGCAAACGAGACGAACCGTCTCGTCTCGAAGACGAACGGAAGGTGGCGCCCTCTGCGCACCCAAGCCCAACTGACCCTCGACCAGGTCACCAAGCGCTACGGCACGCGCGTCGTCCTCGACCGGGTGTCGCTCAGCGTCAAGCCCGGCGAGCGGCTCGGCGTCATCGGCGACAACGGGTCGGGCAAGTCGACGCTGCTCAAGCTGATGGCGGGCGTGGAGCGTCCCGACAACGGCGAGCTGGTCATCGCCGCACCCGGCGGTACCGGGTACCTGCCGCAGTCGCTCGCGCTGCCGTCCGAAGCCACGGTCGCCGACGCCGTCGACCTCGCACTGGCCGACCTGCGCGAGCTGGAGGCGCGGATGCGGACGGCCGAACGCGGCCTCGCCGACGACACCACCGGGCTGGACGCCTACGCGGACGCGATGGCGGAGTTCGAGGCGCGCGGCGGCTACGAGGCCGACACCCGCGTGGAGGTGGCGCTGCACGGGCTCGGCCTGCCGGGGCTCGACCGGGACCGGAGGCTCGGCACGCTCTCCGGCGGCGAGCGGTCCAGGCTCGCCCTGGCCGGCGCGCTCGCGTCCGCCCCGGAACTGCTGCTGCTCGACGAGCCGACCAACGACCTGGACGACCGGGCCACGGCCTGGCTGGAGCAGCGGCTCCGCGCCCACCGGGGCACGGTCGTGGTGATCACGCACGACCGGATGTTCCTGGACCGGGTGACCACCGCCATCGTCGAGGTGGCGGACGGGCGGGTGCGCCGCTACGGCGACGGATACACCGGTTACCTCACCGCCAAGGCCGCCGAGCGCGCCGCGCAGGCGCGGGCCCACGAGGAATGGCGGACGGAACTGGACCGTCACGCCACCCTGGTCACCGCCAACGCCGGCCGCCTGGCCGCGATCCCCCGGAAGATGGCCAAGGCGGGCATGGGCACCGGGGCCTGGCGGGCGCGCTCGCGCACGCACGGGGCGGCGGGCCGCATCCGGCAGTCGCAGGAGCGGCTGCGCAGGCTCATCGACCATCCGGCCCCGCCGCCGCCCGAGCCGCTGCGCTTCACCGCCGTCCCCGCCACGGCGGGCGTCGCCCCGGGGGACGAGGTGGCGGCACTCAACGGCGTCGAAGTGACGGGACGGCTCCGCCTGGAGTCACTGACCGTCCGCGCCGGTGAACGGCTGCTCGTCACCGGCCCCAACGGGGCGGGCAAGACGACGCTGATGCGGGTGCTCGCCGGGGAACTGCGGCCGGACGCGGGCGAGGTGCGGCGGACCGGCCGGGTCGGGTTCTTCCGCCAGGACACCCCCCACCTCGACGGGCGGTCGGCCCACCTGACCGTCCTGCGGGCCTATGCGCTCGGGCGTCCCGGAAGCCCGGGCGAGCACGCCGACGCCCTGCTCGCCCTGGGCCTGTTCCAGCCGTCCGACCTGGGGCTGCGCCTGCGCGAGCTGTCCTACGGCCAGCGGCGCCGGATCGAGCTGGCGCGGCTGGTGAGCGAGCCCGTCGACCTGCTCCTGCTCGACGAGCCGACCAACCATCTGTCACCGATGCTGGCCGAGCAGTTGGAGGAGGCACTGGCCTTCTACGAGGGGGCACTGGTCGTGGTCACGCACGACCGGAGGCTGCGGGCATCGTTCAACGGGTCCCGCCTCGAACTGCCCGAGTAGCGGACGGCCGGCTACGACCGCGCGGCGGCACGGCGCGAGCGGGCCAGCCCGGCACCGCCGAGGCAGGCGGCGACCGCGCCGACGCCGAGCGCCACAACGCCTCCGCCCAGCCCGTTGCCGGTGCCGAGCCCCCCGTCCGCCGCCGCCACGACCACCCCGCCGAGGACCATCCCGACCACTCCGGCGGCCAGGGCGGCCGCGGCACCGCGCCGCATGCGCGGCCGGGCCAGCGCCAGCCCGCCGACGACCGCACCGGCCAGCCCCAGCAGGGCCGCCACCATGGCTCCGACGCGTCCGGCGCTCAACTCGTAAGCGTCGGCGGCGACCGGGACCTCGCCGCCCGCCGCCGCCGGCGCGGCGAGCACCACCATTCCCAGCAGGGCGGTACCGGTCACCGCGAGCGAACGCCGGGCCGCTGCCTGGGCTCCTGAAGCACGCATGTCCGTCTCCTCTTTCGTGCGCGTTGCGACGGTTCCAACACCCCCGATCATGTCGCCGGAAAAGGCGCCGATCGTCCGCCGGAAGCAGTCACTTCGCACTGCCGCCGATGCGGCACCCGACTGCTGCGAACGCGGCAGAAGCCCCGGAAGTACCACGTCCGCAGCAGTCGAGCACCGGGTCACTTCGTCGCGCGGACCGTCACGACACGCTCGGCAAAGGCGTCGATGGCATTGATGACCGCATGGAAGCGCAGCGAGTCGAAGAGGTCGAAGGCGTGCTGCCCGCCGGGGAGTTCGGCGTAGACGACCGGCTGCCCGGAGACGGCGCGCAGCCGTTCGGCGAAGAGCCGGGCGTCCTCCACCGAGGTGACGGTGTCGTGGTCGCCGTGGACGATGAGGAACGGCGGCGCGTCCGACCGGACGCGGTCGATCGGCGAAGCCTGGGGGTCGGTGTAGTAGGGGCCGTAGTACCCGCCCAGGCCGATGACCGCCGCCACGGACGTGTCGGGGCCGTCGGCGGTGAACGCGGCCATCGCGGACAGGTGGGCACCGGCCGAACTGCCCGCGAGGAAGATCCGGTCGGGGTCGGCGCCGTAGGAGCGCCCGTACTCGCGGACCCACGCGATCACCCTCTTGGCGTCCGCCAGGTGGTCATCGAAGTTCGCCTCGGGAAGGAGCCGGTAGTTGGCGCTGATGCACACCCAGCCTTGCCCGGCCAGGTGACGCAGCAGGGGAAGCGCCTGGCTGTTCTTACGTCCACCCTTGTAGCCGCCCCCGTGCAGGTGAATCAGGACAGGCGCCCCAGTGGGCAGTGAACGGTGACGGTAAAGGTCGAGCAGGTTGCGCTTGCCCTCCGGGCCATACGAGATGTTGGCGACGCGTTCCACGGCGCGGTGACGGCGCAGCAACGGACTGAGCAGGACACGTCCGTACGACGGAAGGCGACCCGAGACGGGCACGGCGCCCATGGCCTCCTGGACGGCCGGCAGCGCCCGGCGTCCACACCAGGCCACCACCCCGAGGCCAGCCACGGTCACGACCAGCGCACCCACGACAACGGGCGAGGTCAGGTCTCCTTGGACGAAGCAGATGACCGTGGCGACCAGCACCCAGGCCAACGCCGCGATGGGCAGTTCGTTAGCGGCCACCCCGAGAAAGAAGGCGACCGTGGCCAGCGGCCGGGGCCGGCGCGGCGCGGCCAGCGCGAACCAGGTGGGCACGGCGACGAGGGCCAGACTGGTCAGGTATCCGTAAGGCATGCCGCACAGCCTGGCTTCCCCGGCCCGGTCGACGCATCGGGCGCACGGCCCCACCCGCCCCCACGCCGGTCGAGGCCACCCCCGACTTTGGTAGGGGCGCCAAGGGGATGTCACATCCCGCGCGGGCACCTCGTCAAGAGATCAGACCCGCGACAAGCGCACGAAGGGACGGGCGACAATGGCTGCGCGATCGGACGAAGCCGCCCTCAGGCAGCACATCGACAAGATCATCGAAGGTCTCCGGGCCAAGGACCCCGACGCCCTGGAGAAGCTCTACGCCCCCGGCGTCGTCTCCTTCGACATCGAACCGCCGCTCCAGCACGTGGGCGCGGCGGCGAAGATGAAGAACTGGCTGAACGCGTTCGCCGTCTTCAAGGACCTCGACTACGAGGTCCGCGACCTGGCCCTCACCGTCGGCGACACCGTCGCCTTCGGCCACGGCTTCGGCCGCCTCAGCGGCACCCTGCGAGACGGCACCGCGACGCCCGGCATGTGGGTCCGCGTCACCTACTGCTTCCAGAAGATCAACGGCACCTGGCTGATAGCCCACGACCAGGTCTCCGTCCCCCTCGACATACCGACCGGCAAGGGCATCACCACCCTCGCCCCCTGACACCCACCGATCAATCTGCTCTCGACGAAGCAGCAGTGTCAGTGGGCTGGGGTGTGGACTATTTGTTGGATCACGCTTACGGCGCGGGCCAGGTGGGGTTCTGTGCGGTCGGTGCGGTGTGCGATCGCCAGGTCCACGTGGACGGTGGGGCGCACCAGTGGGCGGAAGGTGACGCCGTCCAGGGCGAGGACGTTCACCGGCTCCGGGACGACGGCCGCGCCCAGGCCGCCCGCGACGAGGGTGACCAGGGTGGACGTCTCGCCCACCTCGTGGCGGATCCGGGGTTCCACGCCCGCGTCGCGGAGGAGGCCGAGCACGACGTCGTACATCACCGAGCGGCGGTCGGCGGAGTGCACGATGAGGTCGGTGTCCGCGAGGTCGGACACCGCGACACGCCGCAGCGTGGACAGCGGGTGGTCGTCGGGGACGGCGACGACGAGCCGGTCCCGGCGCAGCGGGAGGACGGTCAGCGTCAGGTCCGCGATCGGGGGCCGGAGCAGCGCCACGTCGATCTCGCCGGACCGCAGCGCCGCGGCCTGGTCGGGGACGAGCATCTCGCCGCGGAAGGAGAAGTCGACGCCGGGCAGTTCCCGGCGGAGGCCGCGGGACAGCGCGGGCAGCAGGCTGTACGTCGCCGAGCCCACGCAGCCGAGCGCCAGGTGGCCGACCGCACCCGCGGCGACCCTGCGGGCCTCGTGCGCGGCTTCGTCCACCTCGCCGAGGATCCGCTTCGCCCGCGCGAGGTAGGCGCGGCCCGCGTCGGTGAGGTCGACCCTGCGCGTGGTGCGGTGCAGCAGGTCCACGCCGAGTTCGCTCTCCAGCCTGCGGATCGCCTGCGACAGCGGCGGCTGGGCCATGGTGAGCCGTTCGGCGGCGCGGCCGAAGTGGAGTTCCTCGGCGACGGCGACGAAGTACCGCAGGTGGCGAAGATCCATATAGTCTGCGTCTTAATGGGTGCGGATATTGATACTTCACTGTATCAAGGGTGGTCATTAGCCTCGATGGCATGAGCTCCTATCTCTACTCGGCCGTCCGGACGCCGTTCGGGCGGTTCAACGGCGCGCTCGCGGGCGTCCGGCCGGACGACCTCGCGGCCGGTGTGCTCACCGCGCTGCTGGACCGCGCTCCCCGGCTGGACCCGGCCGCGGTCGGCGAGGTCGTCTGGGGCAACGCCAACGGCGCGGGCGAGGAGAACCGCAACGTCGGCCGGATGGCCGCGCTGCTCACCGGGCTGCCGACCAGCGTGCCGGGCACGACCGTGAACCGGCTGTGCGGCTCCAGCCTCGACGCCGCGATGATCGCGTCCCGGACGATCGAGTCCGGTGACGCGGACGTGGTCGTCGCGGGCGGCGTCGAGTCGATGACCCGGGCGCCGTGGGTGCTGCCGAAGCCCGCGAAGGGCTTCCCGCCCGGCGACCTCACCGCGGTCTCGACCACGCTCGGCTGGCGGCTGGTGAACCCGCGCATGCCGCGCGAGTGGACGGTCTCGCTCGGCGAGGCCAACGAGGGGCTCCGCGAGCGGTACGGCGTCGGCCGGGAGCGGCAGGACGCGTTCGCGCTGCGCTCGCACCGGCTCGCGGCGGCGGCCTGGGACGAGGGCTTCTACGACGACCTCGTCGTCCCGGCGGGCGATCTGAAGCGGGACGAGGGCATCCGCGCCGACTCCTCCCTGGAGAAGCTCGCCGGGCTCAAGCCGAGCTTCCGCGCCGACGGCACCATCACCGCGGGCAACGCCTCGCCGCTGAGCGACGGCGCGGCGGCGCTGCTGCTCGGCTCCGCGGGCGCGGCCGACCGGATCGGCCTCGACCCGATCGCGCGGGTCGCGGGGCGCGGCGCGTTCGCGCTCGACCCGCAGGACTTCGGCTACGCCCCGGTCGAGGCGGCGAACCGGGCGCTCGCCCGCGCCGGGATCGGCTGGGAGCGGGTCGGCGCGGTGGAGCTGAACGAGGCGTTCGCCGTCCAGTCGCTGATCTGCGTCGACGCGTGGGGCGTCGACCCGGAGATCGTCAACACGCGGGGCGGCGCCATCGCGATCGGCCACCCGCTCGGGGCCAGCGGCGCCCGCGTCCTCGGCACGCTCGCGAAGGTGCTGCGGGAGCGCCGCGAGCGGTGGGGCGTCGCCGCCATCTGCATCGGCGTCGGGCAGGGCCTGGCCGTCGTCCTGGAGAACACGGAGGTCGCGGCGTGAGCCGGACGGAGCTCCTGGAGAGCGTCGACGAGGCGGTGCGCGGCGTCGCGGACGGCAGCACGGTGCTCGTCGGCGGGTTCGGCTTCGCCGGCATGCCGTTCGACCTCATCGACGGGCTGATCCGGCAGGGCGCGACGGACCTCACCATCGTGTCCAACAACGCCGGGAACGGGGACGTCGGGCTCGCCGCGCTGCTCAAGGCGGGCCGCGTCCGGAAGGTGATCTGCTCGTTCCCCCGGCAGAGCGACTCGTACGTCTTCGACGAGCTGTACCGGGCCGGGAGGATCGACCTGGAGATCGTGCCGCAGGGCAACCTCGCCGAGCGGATGCGCGCGGCGGGCGCGGGCATCGGCGCCTTCTACTGCCCGACCGGCGTCGGCACCCCGCTCGCCGAGGGCAGGGAGACCCGGACGATCGACGGCCGCGAGTACGTCCTGGAGTACCCGATCAAGGGCGATGTGGCGCTGATCAGCGCGCACCGCGCCGACGGGATGGGCAACCTCGTCTACCGCAAGACCGCCCGCAACTTCGGCCCCGTCATGGCGACGGCCGCCACCACCACGATCGCGCAGGTCGGCGGGATCGTCGCCACGGGCGAGCTCGACCCCGAGGCGGTCGTCACGCCCGGCATCTACGTCGACCGCGTCGTGCGGGTCGACGACCGGCACTACACCGTCCAGGGAGCGCGCTGACATGTCCTCCACCACGGGGGCGCTGTCCCCCGACGAACTGGCCGCGGTCGTCGCGCGCGACATCCCGGCGGGGTCCTACGTCAACCTCGGCATCGGACGCCCGACCAAGGTCGCCGACCATCTGCCCCCCGGCTCCGGCATCGTCCTGCACACCGAGAACGGCATGCTCAACATGGGCCCCGCCGCGACCGGCGAGCAGATCGACCCGGACCTCACGAACGCCGGGAAGGTCCCGGTGACCGAGCTGCCCGGGGCGTCCTACTTCCACCACGCCGACTCGTTCGCCATGATGCGCGGCGGCCACCTCGACGTGTGCGTGCTCGGCGCGTTCCAGGTGTCGGCGACCGGCGACCTCGCGAACTGGCACACCGGCGCCCCGGACGCCATCCCCGCGGTCGGCGGCGCGATGGACCTCGCGATCGGCGCCAAGCAGGTGTTCGTGATGATGACGCTCTTCGACAAGCAGGGCCGGTCGAAGCTGGTGCCCGCCTGCACCTACCCGCTGACCGGCGTCGGCTGCGTCAGCCGGGTCTACACGGACGTCGCCGTCATCGACGTGGGGCCGGACGGGGCGGCGGTCCGCGAGACCTTCGGCATCGCGCTCGACGAGCTGCGCGACCGCCTGCCCGTCCCCCTCCGGTAGGTCGGCCGGTCGTGAGCGCGTCCGCCGAGGACGGCGGGAGCGGCCTGAACATCGGTTCGTCGGACGGGACGAGGGCGGCCGGCCCGTAGAGCCAGTCCACGAACGAGTAGTCGCGGGTGTCGCGGTCTCGCAGCAGGACGTTGCGCTGCCGCCGCGGCACCCGTCGAGGTGCCGGGCGGCGTGCTGGTCGTACCAGCAATGGTGCGACCCGCCCGCCGCAACGAAGCGAGTTTCTGACTGGCAGAAACCGAACGGGCGGCCCGTCCGAGAACCATCGAACGCCCCCGCGGGGCTGTCAGATCGCGCGTACGCCCTGTACGGAGTGCCCGCCGAACAACCTGACAACAACGATCTTCTTGTGAACGAGCCCGGTGATCGGTGACGGTGGTTCCGCTCCCAGCCTCCGCTACCAGGAGACCAGATGAAGCTGCCTTCGTACACCGCCGCCTTCCTGGCGGCCGCCGCGCTCCTCACCACCATGACCGTCTCGGAGACGTCGGCGGCGGAACCGGCCCGGGCCGCCCCCGAGCTGCCGAGCGTGAACATGGAGGCCACGGTCAAGGCCGCGCAGATCGACCCGCGGCGGGCCGACGACACGCTGACGCCCGGCGCGAAGGCGAGCGTCCTCCTCGTCGAGCGGGCCCTGCAAGACCGGAACCTCCTCGACGAGCAGTGGGTGGACGGCTACTTCGGCACCACCACGGTCGCCGCCTACGCCAAGTTCCAGAAGTCGCTCGGCTACACCGGCCTGGACGCGAACGGCCTCCCCGGCAAGACGTCCCTCGCCAAGCTCGGCGACGGCCGCTTCACGGTCACCAAGACCCTCGCGCCGGGCGCCCGGGTGTCCTTCCGCGGCGGGGTCGTCAACGCCCGGACGCGGGACATGCTGCTCGAGGCGGAGGGGCTGCTCGGCCGCAAGCTCGCCCTGGACCAGGGCTCCTACAACCCCGGCGGCGACCCGACCTCCGCCGGCACCCATGACGGCGGCGGCGTCGTGGACATCTCGGTGAAGGGGATGAGCGCCGCCACCCGCACCTCGGTCGCCCGCGCGCTGCGCCGCGTCGGGTTCGCGGCCTGGGTGCGCAACCCCCAGCAGGGCGACTGGCCGTGGCACATCCACGCCGCCGCCATCAGCGACACCGACCTGTCCTCCCAGGCCCAGCACCAGACCGGTGACTACTACCTCGGCCTCAACGGGCTCGCCAACCGCGGCCCGGACGACGGCCCGAAGGTCACCATCCGCACCTGGGAGGAGTACCAGCGCGGCTGACCTCTCACGAGGCGACGCGAACCGGAACGGCCACGGGAACCCAACAGCCGACGCGAACCCGACGGCCACCGCGAACCGAACAACCACGCGAACCGAACAGGCAACGCGAACCGAACAGGCAACGCGAAACAGCAGGTGAAAGGAAAGGGAAAGGCCATGAGCACACGGAACAAGGTCCTCGCGCTCACGACCGCCGCGCTGGCGGTCGGCGGTGCGGCGGCGGCCCTGGCGGCGCCCGCCTCGGCCGCGGCGCGCAACGGCGTCTGCGAGAGCGGCGAGTTCTGCTACTACTACAACAGCAACAACGCCGGGTCGGTCTCCGACTTCACCGGCTCCGTCGCCGACTACGGCACCACCCAGCCGTCCTGCTACGACTTCAAGGGAGCGGGCAACGGCAAGGGCCTCTGCATCAAGAACGAGGCCGCCTCGGTCTGGAACCGCAGCACCAAGACCGTCCGCGTCTACTACAACAGCAACTACGGCGGCGCCTACCAGGACTTCAAGGCCGGAGCCAAGGGCAACCTCAACTCCACCCTGAAGAACAACAACGCCTCCCACCAGTTCTCGCCGTCGTCGCGCACGAACATGTCGTACGCGCTCTACAAGGCCAGCGGCGGCCGCATCACCTGCGGCTTCGACGGCTACACCACCACGCCCGGACGGCACGAGGGCATCGACATCGCCCGCGGCATCGGCTCGGACGTCCGCGCCCTGGTCGCCGGCCAGGTCATCTACATCGCGCGCGGCGCCAACGGCAGCGGCGGGCTCTCCACGATCTCCATCTACAACGCGTCGCTGAACAAGACGGTGATCTACCTGCACTCCGCGCCGCGGTCGTCGCTGGCCGTGGGCCAGTCGATCAGCAAGGGCCAGGTCATCGCCGACGAGGCGTGGCGCGGGGTGTCGTCCAGCTCGGGCGCGCACACCCACGTCGAGATGCGGCTCGGCCGCCAGACGCACGCCGCCAAGAGCGTCAACGACCCCACCCTCGACAACCCGAACCCGACCTCCTTCTGGCAGGCCCGGGGCTACAACGTCCGCTAGCCGGAGCGCGGCCCGCACCGGCCGCACCTCTCACCAGGTCCTTCACCAGAAGGGGAAGCGAACGTGTTAAGACGAAGGGCGCGGGCGATGGTCCCGCGGGTCGTCGCGGCGGCGGCCGTGGCGGCGGTCGGCGGGGCCGTGCTGCTCCCGGCGGCGCCCGCCTCGGCGGCGAGCCGGAACGGCGTCTGCGAGAGCGGCGAGTTCTGCTACTACTACAACAGCAACAGCGCCGGGTCGGTCTCCGACTTCACCGGCTCCGTCGCCGACTACGGCACCACCCAGCCGTCCTGCTACGACTTCAAGGGAGCGGGCAACGGCAAGGGCCTCTGCATCAAGAACGAGGCCGCCTCGGTCTGGAACCGCAGCACCAAGACCGTCCGCGTCTACTACAACAGCAACTACGGCGGCGCCTACCAGGACTTCAAGGCCGGAGCCAAGGGCAACCTCAACTCCACCCTGAAGAACCAGAACGCGTCCCACAAGTTCCTGAGCTCCACGACGCCGCCGACCGGATGCAAGACGGACGGCACGGACAGCAAGCTGCCCACGACGATCCTGGTGTACCGGGTGTCGCTCAACCGGGTGGACCGGGTCTCGTTCAAGACGTACGTCAAGAACGTCCTGCCCAACGAGTGGGTGCCGAGCTGGCCGCAGGAGTCCCTGAAGGCGGGGGCGATGGCCGTCAAGAGCTACGGCTGGTACTGGGCGCTGCACTCGACGCGCAAGACGTCGGGCGGCCAGTGCTTCGACGTCTACGACACCACGTCGAGCCAGGTCTACAAGCCCGGCTCCGCCACGGCCGCGACCAGCGCCGCGGTGGACGCGACGTGGGGCACCAGGATGACCCGTAGCGGGAAGATCCTGCAGGCCCACTACTGCTCCACGACGACGGCGTGCGGCGCCTGGGTCACCGGAGACTGGATGTCGCAGTACGGCTCGCGTGACAAGGCCAACGCGGGCTGGGGCTACGCCCGGATCCTGAAGGCCTACTACAGCGGGATCACCCTGTCCTGATCCCGTGAACGCTCCCGTACCGGTTCCCCGCCGCGCCCGCCGCGGCGGGGAACCACCGTCATTCGACGATGATCTGGAAGTTGACGGGCCGGCTCCCGGGGAAGGCGACCTTCCCCGACGCGTCCACCATCTTGAACCGCACGTAGCACAGGCCGGGCTTGCGCGGCGTGGTGATGTCGGCCCGGATGTCGACCATCGTGCCCGGCCGGGTGTCCTTGATCGGCACGTCGGAGATGGTCTGGCACTGGTCGGCCCGCTGCGGGACGTCGAGGCGCCGCAGCGAGTACCCCTGCCACGGCACCTTCCCGGCGTTCTTGAGCCGCCACACCTTCGCGACGGTCCGCCCGGTGCCGACGCGCGTGCAGTCGGGCAGCGTGATGTCCGCGATGAACACGGCCACGTCGCCCTTGTGGACGGGCGGGGCCGGCGGCGGGTTGGTCGCGTGCACCGGGCAGTCGGCCGGGGACAGCGCGGCCTCGGACGCCCCGGCGCCCGGTTTCAGCCCGTCCCCGCCCGGCCTGGAGCCGTCCCGGTCGGCCGCGAGCACGACGACGACCACGGTCCCGACGCCGGCGGCCACCGCCGCCAGCGTGACCGCGACCGGGCGGGCCAGCCGGAACCGGCCCTTGGGAGCTGCCGGCGGGACGCCGTCCGCGGCCCCGCCGGACGGCGGCTCGGGCGCCGGCGCCGTGACCGCACCGGACGGGCCGGACGACTCAGACGAATCGGACGGCTCAGGCGGGACCTCGGCCGGCGGTAGGGGCGGGTCGACCGCGATGTGCACGGCATGCCGCTCCGGGCCGCTCGCGGGAGCCGCGGCTCCCCCGGACGGACGTGCCGCGGACGTGCCCGCGACGGCCTCGGGCCGCCCGGCCCGCGCCGAGCCGACGATCCGGTTCGCCCGCTCCCAGCGGTCGCGGAAGTCGGCCGGGTCCGCGCCGCACGCCTTGACGAACTCGGCGGTGGTGCCCCAGCTCGGGAGCCTGTTGCCCTTCGCGGCCTCGTACAGCGTGGTGTGCGAGATCGCCCCGGAGCGGCCCGACATCTCACGGAAAGGCGGGTTACCGGCCGATTTCCGCAGTTCTCGCAGGGCCGCCGCAAATTCCTCGACCGCCGCCGCCTGTGCACGCATGTCGTCCACGCGGTGAAGCTAACAGCGTCCGCCGGTCGGCTCAATGTTCCTGCGCGCCCCCTACGCCGCTCCCCATGTCGTAGCCGCGCCGCCTCCGCGCCTCATTCCCCGGCGTCGAGGCCGGCGGCCTCCGCGAACGCCTCCAGCTGCTCCAGGTAGTGGGCGAGGGACTCGTGCCGGACCGTCAGGTTGATGTGGGTCGCGCCCGCCTTCTCCGCCGTGGCGATGATCTCGTCCACCCGCCCCGGTTCGGTGAGCGGGTCGAGGCGCTCGCCCGGGGTGAGCAGGACGTCGAAACCGTCCGGCAGGTCGTGCCGGTCGAGCATCTGCCGCATCAGCTCGGGGGTGGGCCCGCGGAACGACTGCGGCGCCGGCGCCCAGCCGTCGCCGAGCGTGACCGCGCGGCGCAGGGCGCGGTCGCTGTGCCCGCCGATCCACATCGGCACCCGCTCCTGCACGGCGTGCGGATCGACCACCATGTCCTGGAACGAGTAGTACGGGCCCTCGTAGGACACCACCCGGCCGGCCAGCGCCGCGCGCAGCGCGCGGAGGGCGTCGTCGGCCCGCGGCCCCCGGTCCTCGAAGGGGACGCCGAGCAGGTCGAACTCCTCCTTCAGGTTCCCGACCCCGAACCCGAGGACGAGCCGCCCGCCGCTGAGGTGGTCGAGCGTCCCGTACCGCTTGGCGATCTCCAGCGGGTGGTAGAAGGGCAGCACCAGCACGTACGGCAGGAACCGGAGCCGGCGCGTCCGGCCGGCCAGGAACGCGAACGTCGCCAGCGGGTCGTAGAAGCGCTCCCCGCGGTGCAGGCCGGGCGGCACGGCCACATGGTCCCCGCAGGTCATGAACGCGTAGCCGAGCCGGTCGGCGGCCTCCGCCACCCGCACGAGCTCGGCGGTGCCCGCCGCCGCCTCCCACGCCGGGCGGTTGCCCGCCAGCGCCACGATCGGGGAGCTGATCCCCACCTTCACGCGTCCGCCTGCCTTCACGCGCCTGCCTCCCTGCCGCGCAGCCTCCGCTGCAACCGGATCAACGGATCGTCCCCGTCCCTGCTGCCGGACGGCCCCGCGCCCTCCTTGGGCATCAGCCGCCCGGCGTCCGACCTGGTCCACTCCCGGACGGCCCACCGCTCCGCGATCGCCCACCGGCCGTCCCGCCACGCCATGTGGTCGACGAACCGGACGCCGCTGGTGAAATTGGCCCGCGGATCATCGGCGGGCTCGCCCCAGTGGACCGACGTCCCGTAGGTCTCGCTGATGGCGGTGTCGCCGAGCAGCTCGACGAGGTGGTTGGCGACGATGTGCATCGTCCCGCCGCGCCGGGCGCGCAGCTTCGGCTCGACCCAGGCGAGGTACTCGTCCAGGGTGCCGTCGAAGCCGGTGTGGTGGTCGACGGCGTCCGGATGGTACGCCGACCGGACGAGCGCGAAGTCCAGCCGGTCGATGCCGCGGCAGTACCGCAGGACGACGTCGTGGATCTCCTGGCGGTCGGACCATTCGCTGCGCTGGGCGTCCATATCCTGCGAGTGTGCGGTACGCGGACCTGGGCGATCCCACCTCGTCCCGCTGGGCAGGACGCCCCGGAGCCCCGCCCCGGAGACTCCGGAAAAAAACTTTGGGGCGTGTGTTGATCCGCGCTGTCTCCACTCGACCTATGGGTGAAAGGGTCCCCCGGAGGGGCCCTGGACGAGACATCCGGACGAGACGGAGAGGCAGAACGATGAAGTACATGCTGATCATGCGCGCGACCGACGAGGGCTTCGCGCAGATGGGCGACGTCGACTTCGACGAGATGCTCGCGACCATCGGCCGCTTCAACCAGGAGATGATCGAGGCCGGGGTGCTGCTCGCGGCCGAGGGCCTCGACGACGCCGCGGAGGGCGTCGTGGTCGACTACTCGGCCGAGCCGCCCGTCGTCACCGACGGCCCGTACGGCGAGACCAAGGAGCTGTTCGGCGGCTTCTACATCCTCAACGTGGCCTCCAAGGAGGAGGCGATCGAGTGGGCGAAGCGGTCCCCGATGGCCGGCCCGGGGTTCAAGACCGAGATCCGCCGGGTCACCACGATCGACGAGTTCCCGCAGGACAACGAGTGGATCAAGAAGGAGCGGACGTGGCGCGAGGCCACCGGCCAGCTCTGACCGGGGACGACGGACGATGACCGAGCCCACAGGGCCGACGGAGCCCACCGGACCACGCGAGCCGGGCGGGGCGGCCGGCCGGGAGGCCGTCGCCGCCGTGTGGCGGGCCGAGTCCGCGCGGATCGTCGGCGCGCTGGCCCGCTACACCGGCGACTTCGCCCTCGCCGAGGACCTCGCCCAGGAGGCCCTCGCCGAGGCGCTGGTGAACTGGCCGCGCGACGGCGTGCCCCGCCGGCCCGCGGGCTGGCTGCTCACCGTGGCCAGGCGCCGCGCGATCGACGCGTTCCGCCGCCGGTCCGCCCTCGACGAGCGGTACGCCGCCCTCGCCCGCGACCTGGGCGAGGGCGGCGCCGCCACCGGGGGCGCGCCCGCGGACCACGACGACGGGGACGTCCTGTGGGACCCGGACCGCATCGACGACGACGTCCTGGCGCTGATGTTCGTCTCCTGCCATCCGGTGCTGTCCCGGGAGGCGCGGGTGGCGCTCACGCTCCGCGTGATCGGCGGTCTGACCAGCGACGAGATCGCCACGGCGTTCCTCGTCCCGACCGCCACCGTGCAGGCCCGGATCACCCGGGCGAAGAAGACGCTCGGGGCGGCCCGGGTGCCGTTCGAGGTGCCGCCCGCCCGGCAGCGGCGCGACCGGCTCGGCTCGGTGCTGAACGTCATCTACCTGATCTTCACCGAGGGGTCCACGGCCAGCTCCGGCGGCGCCGTGGTCCGCACCGACCTCGCGGACGAGGCGCGCCGCCTCGCCCGGGTGCTCGGGCGGCTGATGCCGGACGAGCCGGAGGTCCACGGGCTGCTGGCGCTGCTGGAGCTGACGGCGGCGCGCTTCCCCGCCCGGATCGGCCCGGACGGCGAGGCCGTCCTCCTCGAAGACCAGGACCGCACCCTCTGGGACCGCGACGCCATCGCCCGGGGCCGGGCGGCCCTGGCCCGCGCCGGGCGGATCGGCCGCGGCCTCGGCGCCTACGGGCTGCAGGCGGCGATCGCCGAATGCCACGCCGCGGCCCCGTCGGTCGCGGAGACGGACTGGGAGCGGATCGTCCTGCTCTACGAGGCGCTCGGGCGGCTCGCCCCGTCCCCGGTGGTCGAGCTGAACCGGGCCGTGGCGGTGTCCATGGCGCAGGGGCCGCGGGCCGCGGTGCCGATCGTGGACGACCTGGTGGCCGCGGGTAAGCTCGCCGACTCGCACCTGCTGCCGACCGTCCGCGGCGAACTGCTCGTCCGCATGGGACGCGGCGCCGAGGCCCGCGCCGAGCTGGAACGGGCGATCGAGCTGTGCGCCAGCGAGCGGCAGCGGGCCCACCTGGAGCGCAAGCTCACCGCCCTCGGCTGACTCCACCCGGCTGACCGCCGTCCCGTCGCCGGGGGCAGGTGACGGGACGGACGGGCGGCGGGTCAGAGGTCGTCGAAGCTGATCTCCCGCATCGTCCCGTCCGGGCCGGGCGTGAAGATCCGGGGCTCGCCCATGTTCGCGATCGCCTCGGCGTAGGCGGCCTCGCGCTCAGCCTGCTCGCGCCCGGTCGGGTCGGTCACCCGGAACCCGTGCATGTGGACGTCTCCCGGCTCCAGGTCGGTGGCCTCCGGGTAGCCCTCGACGATGAAGCCGAACAGGGCGCGCAGGGCGTCCTCACCCATCTCCAGGGGGTGGAAGGGCAGCGGGTACGGCTCGCCGTCCGACATGACCGGGTCCGGGTCGACGGGCCGCTCGCCCGCCCAGTACGGCCGCTCGAACTCCAGCGGTTCGCCGATGTTCTCCAGGATGCCGCTGTCCGGGGAGAGGCTGAGGGAGCGCACCAGCGTCCCGTCCTCCCAGATGGCGAACGCCAGCCAGTCGACGACCGAGTGCATCGCGTGCAGGACGATCCGGCGCCCCGCGCCGAGCTTGAGCAGGTGCTCGGGCAGCGCCGACGGGTAGTCGCCGGCGACCCTGCGGTCGATGACCACCTCGGCTCCGGGGAACTCGGCGGCGTAGGTGACGTCGTCGGGCGGGTAGGTGAAGTCGAGGGTGGCGTCCTCGTACGCCTCGACCGCGTACCCGGGGTGGACGCGGCGGACCAGCTCCTCGGCGGCGGCGCGGTCCGAGTGCCGCGCCCGCGCGAGCACCGGCCGTATGTCGCCGTCCGAGAAACCCAGCAGCGCCGTCTTCGCTCCCATGCCACTCCTCACCCGCCCGCGGAGCAGGGGCACCCGCCCCCGCACGTGCCGGGGACTCTAGAAGACGGCGCCGACAATCCCCGCCGCGATCACACACCGCGGTCCCGTACCGGCACGGCATCTCCACACGATCGGCACGGCTTCACCGCCACCGGATCCGCGCGGCGGCGTCCAATGGGGCATGCGCGTCACAATGATCCTGCCGGCCCTGACCGAGGCGACCTCGCCGTTCTTCCGACCGATCAAGTACTCGCTGTTCCCGCCGCTCGGCCTGGCCACGCTCGCCGGGTACCTCGACCCGGACGACGAGGTGACGGTGACCGACGAGCACGTGCAGAAGGTCGACCTCTCCGACGAGCCGGACCTGGTGGTGATCCAGGTCTACATCACCTCGGCGCGGCGCGCCTACGAGCTCGCCGACCACTACCGCGCCCGGGGCGCGCACGTCTGCCTCGGCGGGCTGCACGTCACCTCGCTGCCGGACGAGGCCGCCCGGCACGCCGACACGATCTTCCTCGGTCCGGGCGAGGACACCTGGCCGCGGTTCCTCGCCGACTTCCGCGCCGGGCGCCCGGCGCCCCGGTACGCCTCGTCCGAGCGGACGCTCGCGGGGCTGCCGCCGGTCCGCCGCGACCTGATCGCCCGCGAGCGGTACCTGGTGCCGAACTCGATCGTGGTGTCGCGCGGCTGCCCGCACGTGTGCGACTTCTGCTACAAGGAGGCGTTCTTCGAGGGCGGCAAGTCGTTCTACACGCAGACCGTGGACGCGGCGCTCGCGGAGATCGACCGGCTTCCCGGCCGGCACCTGTACTTCCTGGACGACCACCTGTTGGCAACGCCCGGTTCGCGACCGCGCTGTTCGACGGGATGCGCGGGATGGGGCGGCTCTGGCAGGCGGCAGGGACGGTGCAGGCGGTGCTGCGCCCCGGGCTGCTGGAGAAGGCCGCCGAGTCCGGGCTGCGCAGCCTGTTCGTCGGCTTCGAGACCGTCAACGCCGGGAACCTGACCGAGCAGCGCAAATGGCAGAACATCGACCGCGACTACGGCGCGGTCGTCCGGCGGCTGCACGACAGCGGCGTGATGGTGAACGGCAGTTTCGTGTTCGGGATGGACGAGGACGACCCCGCCGTCTTCGACCGCACGGTGGAATGGGCGATCGGTCAGGGAATCGAGACGGCCACCTTCCACATTCTGACGCCCTATCCGGGGACGCGGCTTTATGACCGCATGGCGTCCGCCGGCCGGCTCCTGCATTCCGACTGGGACAGGTACGACACCCGGACGGTCGTCTTCCGGCCCGCCAGGATGACCGCGCGGGAGCTGGAGGACGGCTACTGGCGCGCCTACCGCGACTTCTACCGCTGGGGGTCGATCCTGCGCGGCGCCGCGACGAAGCCGACGCTGCGCGGCAAGGCCCGGCACGCCGCCTACGCGGCCGGGTGGAAGAAGTTCGAGCCCGTCTGGGACCTGGTGATCCGGGCGAAGCGGGCGGGCCGCGCGCTGCCGCTGCTGGAGGCGACGCTCGCCGGGTTCGGCGCGCGCCCCTCCCGGCGGGCGGCCGCCTAGGCAGCGGCCGCACAGGCAGTGGCCGCACAGACAGTGGCCCCCCAGGCAGTGGCCGCGCAAGCAGTGGCCGCCTACGCATCGGCGGGCCGGGGCGGCGGCTCCAGCATCGGGACGAGGAACCGCCGGGCCAGCGCCGCGAGCTGCTCGTCGTCGTCGAGGTCGACCAGGCGGCTCGGGATGGCCAGGAAGGACGCGGTGATCCGGACCATCATCTCGGCGACGTGGTCGATGTCCAGGCCCTGCGCCACGGTCCCGGCGAGCTGCTCGCGGCGGAGCTGGCCCGCGACGAACTCCCGCACGGTGGCGACCGTCCGCCCGCCGTCGCTGATCATGGTCGGCACGACGAGGTCCGGCTCGGCGGCGATCAGGCCGCCGATCAGCGGGTTGCGCCGGATGGCGCGCAGCGAGCTGACGAACCCGAGCACGACCCGGTCGGCCGCGGTCTCGGCCTGCTCGATGTCGATGAGGAACTGGTCGAAGTAGCGGCGGAACTCGCGCCGCACCACCTGCTCGACCAGCGCGTCCTTCGTCACGAAGCGCCGGTAGACGGTGATGCGGGAGACGCCCGCGCGGCGGGCCACGTCCTCCATGGTGGACCGCTGGACGCCCATCCGGGAGAACTGCTCGTAGGCCGCGTCGAGAACCCGGGCGCGGGTCTCGTCCATCTCGTCGACCTGTTCGACCGCGTCGGTGTAGGCGCGTTCGATGAGCGATTCCCGTTCGTCCGACGGCGTCATGAGAGAGGACAACACAGAATCCACACGATCTCCTCCAGAGATGATCCGATTCTGCCCCAATTCCCGCCTTCCGTCACGGTGGGTCTTGTGGCGGCCGACACAGTTGTGTTCTCATTGGGCCTGTCGCGATGATACACAGAGACGGGTCATGTTTCAGCGTATCCTCGCGGCGCTCTCACCCCGAGGAGGAGCGAAGGCATGGAGACTCCCACCAGACGCCATGTGTTGCTGGCGGGCGGGACGCTGGGCGCGCTCGGCGCATTGAGCGTCGCGTCCCCCGCGCAGGCGGCGCCACTGTGGACGTGGTCGCCGAAGGGATCGGTCGCGGGCGCCGGCAAGGGCGCCGACCCGCGGTGGGTATGGGACCCCGAGAGCGACGAGCTGGTCGCCGCGCTGCAGAAGGCCGGCAAGGTTCCCGAGGTCAACAAGCTGCTGAAGAAGTGGACCAAGAACGACCAGGCCCTGCCGTCGGGCCTGCCCTCCGACCTGGTGGACTTCATCGAGCGCGCCAGGCGGCTCCCGTCCTGGACGGACCAGGGCAAGCTCGCGAAGGCGTTCGAGTTCAACGAGAAGCGCGGCCTGTACCTCGGCGTCACCTACGGTTTCGCCAGCGGGATGATGAGCACGGCCATCCCGAAGGAGGCCCGCGCGGTCTACTACTCCAAGGGCGGCGCGGACATGCGCGACCGCATCACCAAGACCGCCAAGCTCGGCTACGACATCGGCACCCAGAACGCCTTCGCGCCCAGCGGCGAGATGATCGTGACCTGTGTCAAGACCCGGCTGGCCCACTCCGGCGTCCGGTACCTGCTCCCCCAGTCGCCGTACTGGAACAAGGTCGCCGACGAGGAGATCCCGATCAGCCAGGCCGACATGATGGTCACCTGGCACAGCCTGCCGACCACGGTCATGAAGCAGCTCGTCAAGTGGAAGGTCCCGATCCCGGCCGACGAGTCGGCGGCCTTCCTGCACTCGTGGCAGGTCACCGCGCACATGCTCGGCATCCTGGACGAGTACATCCCCTCGTCGTGGGACGAGGCCGACTCGCAGGCCGCGCAGGTCCTCGACCCGATCCTCGCGCCCACCCCCGAGGGCATCAAGCTCGCCGACATGCTCCTCAACCTGGCGTCGTTCATCGACCTCGGCATCCTGTCGAAGCCGATCCTCGGCGCGCTCACCCGCTACGTGCTCGGTGACGAGATCGCCGGCTGGCTGAAGATCCCGCGGGAGCCGATCTGGGACCCGATCTTCAAGAACCTCTGGCCGGCGTTCGTCGCCGTCCGCGAGGGCCTCCTGGACATCACCGACGCTCCCAAGGAGCTGCGGACGGTCTACTGGGCCTTCGACGAGATCATCCGCCAGGCGGTGCTGTTCGTGCTGTCGGGCGCGGACTACCCGATCAGCATCCAGATCCCCACGACCAACAACCCGAACTACTGACCGGCCGCCGTGCCGGCCGGAGCGCCACCGGCCGGCCACGGCACCGGACGCCCGGGCCCGGAATCCGCCGATTCCGGGCCCGGGCGCGTCCGCGTCCGGCCACCGGCGCGTCCATTGCCCAGACAAATCCCGATATGTGTGACACTTACCGCCGTCGCAGCGCTCTCTGATCATGGCGCGGCGCTCAGCCCGGGCCCGGTCGTGAACGGAGAAGCATGCTCAAGCGGACGATCATCGGCGTGTCGGCGGCCGCCGTGGCGGTGGCCGGCACGGTGACCTGGACGGTCACCGCCAACTCCACCGCGGAGCCGGCCGCGGCGAAGGCGGCCGCGGCGAAGGGGCCGGGCGCCGGGCGCGTCCATGCCCGCGGCCTCAAGGACATGGCGGGCGCCGCCAACGCCCGCAGCAAGCGGACGGCGGGGCTGCCCGCCGCGACGACGGAGCCGTTCAGCCTGGTCGGCGTCACCTGGGACCGGCCGCGCGAGGAGCTGCGCGGGACGGTCCGGGTCCGCACCCGGAACGCCGCCACCGGCACGTGGTCGGGCTGGCACGTGCTGGAGCCGGAACTCGCCGACGCCCCCGACCGGGGCCAGGACGGGCGCGGCGGCACGAACGGGCTGTGGGTCGGCCCGTCCAACGGCGTCGAGGTGCGCGTCGCCGGGCAGGGCCGCGCGCTCCCCGAGGGCCTGCGCGTCGACCTGATCGACCCGGGCGCCCGGACGGCGCCGTCCCCGGGAGCGCCCACGCCGCGCGCCGCCGGCCCGGACGGCGGGACGGGCACGGGCATGAAGCTGGTCGCGGCCACCACGCCCCTCAACGCACCGGCCGCCGCACCCGTCACCGCGCCGAAGCCGGCGATCGTGGCGCGCGCCGGGTGGGGCGCGGACGAGTCCATCGTCCGGAACCCGCCGACCTACGACACGTCGGTCAAGGCGGTGTTCGTCCACCACACCGACACGGGCAACGGCTACTCCTGCGCCGAGTCGGCCTCGGTGATCCGGTCGGTGTTCCTGTACCACGTGCAGAGCCAGGGCTGGGACGACATCGGCTACAACTTCCTGGTCGACAAGTGCGGCACGGTCTTCGAGGGACGGGCCGGGGGCGTCGACCGTCCCGTGCACGGCGCGCACACCTACGGGTTCAACACCGACACCACCGGGATCGCCGTCCTCGGCACCTACACGGCCGCCGACGACCCCACCACGCCCGGCACCGCACCGGCCCAGGCCGCCCTGGACGGCGTCGCGAAGACCGCCGCGTGGAAGCTGGGGCTGACCGGTGTCGACCCGACCGCGAAGACGACCCTGACCTCGGCCGCCCCGGACGGGACGGGCGGCAAGTACCCCTACGGGCAGAAGGTCGAGTTCAACACGATCTCCGGTCACCGCGACGGGTTCGCCACCGCGTGCCCCGGCGCGCAGCTCTACGCCAAGCTCCCGGCGATCCGGACGGCCGCGAAGCAGGCCACGGTCCCGGCCCTGACCGCCACCGTGTCCGGGGCCAAGGCCGCCGGAGGCCGCTACTACACCAAGAGCACGGCCACCCTGAACTGGACGCCGGCCGAGGGCGCCGCCTACACCGTCAGCGTGGACGGCGCCACGGTCGCGAAGCCCGCCGCCGGAGCCTCCTCCGCGACGGTCACGCTCGCACCGGGCACGCACAGCGTCCAATTGCACGCCGCCTTCGCCGACGGCACCGCCTCCGCCTCACCGGTCTTCACGGTCGTCGCGGACACGACCCGGCCGGTCGTCTCGTCCCTGGCGCTGGCGCTGCGCAAGTCGACGGTGAACGGCACCGCGATCCCCGTCACGCTGTCCTGGAAGGCCACCGACAACGCGCTGCTCAGCTCGCTGAAGGCCACGTCGCCGTCCGCGAAGACGTTCTCGACGACCACGACGAGCTGGGCGGCGGGCGCGAAGCCGCTGGCGACGCAGTCGTGGTCGCTCACCGCCGGGGACGCCGCGGGCAACACCGGCACCGCCGCCCTCAGCCGCTACGCGGGCTACTACAACGAGGGCGCCTCGCGCCGCACCGGCACGTGGAAGACCACGACCACCAAGTCCTACCTGGGCGCGCGCGGCCTCTACAGCAGCTCCAAGGGCGCCAGCGCGAGCTGGACGTTCACCGGCCGCACCGCGGGCCTGATCTTCAAGCGGGCGTCCAACCTCGGCGCCGTGTACGTCTACGTGGACGGCGCCAAGGTCGCCACGGTGGACACCCGCTCGTCGTCCACCCTCTACCGGCAGCTCACGTGGACGCGCACGTGGAGCGCCAGCGGCAAGCACACCATCAAGATCGTCGTCGCGGGCACGTCGGGACGGCCCACGGTCGGCATCGACGGCCTGGTGTACCTCCGCTGAGTCCTTAAGCCGAGCCGTCATCACCCCGATCAACCCGCGGACTCGAACAGGCTCTCCGCGTCGTTGATCGCCTGCTCCAGCGCGCCGGGCTCCGATCGGAGCCCGGCCAGGATCGTGTCGACCCGGCGCAGCCCGGCCCGCTCCAGGAGCCGCTTCTCGTTGGTGACCCATTCGCCGCGCGCCGCCAGCACCGCATGGCCGGTCTGCATGGCGGCCGTGGCGATGGCCCCGGCGACCTCGGTGGCCTGACCACGGCGAACGTAGTTGTACGCGTACTGGAGCGTCATGGCCGCCCGCCCCCGCCACATCGGCGGCGCCGCCGCGCGCAGCGCGTCGGGATACTCCGGCCTCGGCGGGGCCTCGCCGCGCAGCACCCGGTTGACGGCGAGTTCGGCGACCACCAGGTAGCTCGGGATGCCCGCGAGGTGGAACATCAGCGGCTCCCAGTGGAAGCGGCCCTGCCTCGCCTCGTCGAGTTCGTGCTCGACCACGTCGAGGTCGCGGTAGTGGACGTCGACGCGGCGGCCGTCGATCGTGAGCCAGGCGCCGCCGTTGAAGACGCCGCCCCACTCACCGATCTCCGAGACCTCGCCCGGCCAGCCGGCGGCGCGCAGGTCGTCCGGGTCGAAATGCGTCCGGTAGTAGAGGGCGAGGTCCCAGTCGCTCTCGGGCGTGTGCGTGCCCTGGGCACGCGAGCCGCCGAGGGTGACGGCCCGCACGCCCGGAAGCTCCGCCAGGCGGTCGGCGACGTGGCCGAGGAACAGTTCGTCGGTCATGGGGATCCGCGTCGGTCACCACTTCACGCCGCCGACGCTACCAAAGCCGCCCGAGACCATGTCGACGTTGACCTCTGACCACGCTCACGCCACCGGGATGCGCTATGGACACATTCGCGCCCAGACCCATTTGCCACCGGCAGGATCACCGATCACCCCGCACTTGGCGGACAGAGCCTGGACGATGTGGAGGCCCCAGCCGCCGTTGTCGTCGAACGCCTCCGCGGACAAGTCGAGGTCTTCGAGGGTGAGTACGGTCATCGGCTTGGTCCGGGGCAGTTCGCGGGCCGCGTCCCGGACGGCGATGATGACGCCGTATGCGTCGCGGCTGACCTGGAGGCGGATCTCCTCGCGCGGCGTCTGCCGGGCCGCGTTGGTGACGAGCTCCGAGGCGATGAGCAGCGCACTATCGAGAATGTGGAAATAATCCCATTTACGAATGCGCGTATCCACGAAGGTACGCGCGAGTCCCACTGCGGCCGGCGTGCCCATAAGGGGCATCATCGACGTTTCGGTCGCAGTCATCATTCCACCCTTGCCCGAGTTTCCATTTCCTGCGACAAGAGTCGCCGCACAGCCCTAGGGTTTCGCTGTAGACAGGCGATTTGGAAATAGGAGCAACGATGCCGATCGTGCGCGACCCCCTCGACCCCAAGATCTCCATGTGGCACTTCCTGGCCTTCTGCATGCGCTTCTTCAGGGAGAAGATGGGGCTGTCACTCACGCAGTGCGGGGAGATCATCGGAGTGGCTCGATCCACTGTTTCCAACCTGGAAGCAGGCCGTCGGCGCCCGCAGGACGATCAAATGCGCCTCCTCGACAGGGCCTACGGAACCGGAGTGCTCTTCCAGGTCCTGCTCTGGTTCGCCCGAATGGCACATGACCCGGACTGGGCCCGCCAGATCGACAAGTACGAAGAGGACGCCGTCTCGATCAAGACCTACCACGGCCAGATCGTCCCGCTCGCACTGCAGACGGACGACTACACGTGGGCCTACGTCAAGGCGAGCAGGTTCAAGGATCTGGACGCTGAGATGGCCGTCCGTACCGCGAAGAAAAGGGCCTACTGGGAGAAGGGAGACTCGCTTCTCACCTGGACAGTGATCGATGAAGCCGTCCTCGCCCGACCAGTGGGCGGCGGCGAGGCCATGAAAAAGCAGTTGGAACACCTGCTGCAACTGGCTGAGCTACCCCATGTGAGTCTGCGCGTGATCCCCTTCTCATCGGGGGAGCACATGGGCGTTGACGGGGCGATGCAGATCATCGGCCTTGAGGACCGAGATGTCGCGTACTCCACCGCGCAGAACGGCGGCCGCCTGATCGAGGGGCCTCGCGAGGTTCGGGAGTTGTCCGTTATGTTCGATCGTGTCGGCGTGAAGGCTGCCTCAGAGGAAGCTTCCCGCGAGATCATCAAGCGGTACCTGGAGAGCTACGAATGAACGTGAAGTGGCGCACAAGTTCGTACACCGGCGGAGCGAACGACACTCAATGCGTTGAGCTGGGACGACTCGCTCCCGGCACCATGATCGCCGTCCGGGACAGCAAAGACCCGGACGGAGGCCACCTCACCCTCACCGCCGCGCAGTTCACCGGCCTGATCAAGCAGGTCAAGCAGCACGCATGAGGGTGCGGTAGCGGAAGAGGGAACTCGACCAGCGGGTGGCGAGCGCGGCGCCTTCCGGTGAGCCGCCGGACGCCTTCGTGCGCCGGTCGTACCTCTGGGGGAGGGCATCCGCCCGTGCGGGGGATCTCCGCGGACGGCCCCCGATCGGAGCATGGGGATCGGCCGGACCGCTCCGGCCCGGCCGTCGACCGAACGGAGTCCCTCCATGCACAGAATGATCAAGATCGCCGCCGTGATCGGGGTCGCCCTCGCCGTCACGGCCGCGCCGGTCGCCGCGGAGGCGACCTACCCGGCGGCGAAGGCCGGGGCGGCGCGCGTGTCCGGGACCGCGCAGATCCGCCTCACGTACTGGCCCGACCAGGACGTCCGGACCTTCACCTTCGACGCCCGCGCCGTCCCCTACTCGAAGCCCATGCCGGGCGCTCCCGACGGGCTGCCGACCGACGCCCGCGGAACCGTGAAGATCTCCCACCACTCCCCCGGCGAGGGATGGACCGTGACGTCGGAGGCCAGGGTCGACTGCCTGCTGACCAGCCCCGGCAACGCCACCCTCACCGCGGTCGTCACCAGGGCCGACGAGCCGATCAAGGACCAGATCGGCAAGCGGCTCGGCTTCAGCGTCCACGACGGCGGCCCCGGCGGCCGGCACGACCGCATGGGGTTCTCCTGGTCGGTGGTCAACGGCGTCGAGAACGGAGAGGGCGGCTGGGAGGAGGGCAAGGTCGGCACCTGCATGGGCCCCGCGGCCTTCGCCCCCGTCACCAAGGGCGGCTACAGCGTCCGCCACGCCGACCTCCTGCCGGCCCCCAACAGCTGACCAGCCCCACATATCCACACCGGTTCGGTGCCCGAAGGCTGGAAGGCGGCCCAGTCTCGGATTGCTCCGGCGGCTTCGCCAGTGACGTCAGAGGCGTCACTGGCGTCGGCCCGCAGTCACCTTGGTGTCCGGCCCCAGTTGGCTGACTCGCGCTAGACGACCCAACCGTCCTCCTGCGCCTGCTGGAGAACCTGCTCGGCCTCGCGGCTGTCGAGCATCTCCAGTCCGCGAACGGCCCAGAACTGGAGCGACTCGTCCGGGCTCTCCAGCTGGTCGCGGAACACCTCCAGCGCCTTGGCCGACCGCGCCTCGGCCACGAGCTCCAGCAGCCAGCAGCGCAGCCCCGGGTCGCCCTCGGCCGCGAACTCGGCGATCAGCTCGTCGACATAGGCGTCCGCATGCTCGCGCAGGAAGTCGAACGCGTCCTCGCGCATCCGCGCGTCCGCGCCCCGCATCCGCTCCATCGCCAGTTCGAACCGCCGCCGCGACATGCCCCGATGCTACGACCCCCCACCGACAGCAGGCGCCCGCCGGCGGCCCGGTGGCCGTCCGGCGGGCGGGGAGACGGGTCAGTTGAAGTTGACGTCGCTGCAGATGTAGTAGGACTGGTCCATGTGGGACGCCTGCCAGATCGTGTAGACGATGTGGCGGCCGGTGCGGCCGGGGGCGGTCACGTTGTCGATCACGTAGTTGTTGGCGGCGGCGTAGCTGCCCGTCTGGCGGACGAGTTCCAGGTCGCTCCAGCGCAGCGGCTGGGTGAGGGCGTCGTAGCCCTGGCGGGTGACGTAGACGAGGAAGTAGTCGGCGCCGTGGCTGGCCTGGTCGTACAGGTTGATGGAGAAGGTAGTGCCGATGTCGGTGGTCTTCCACGGGCCGACGGCGTCCATGGAGCGGTAGCGGGCGCCTTCGGTCTGGCCGCCGCTGCACAGCTGGCCGTCGGGGATGGCGCCCTGGAAGTCGCCGCCGACATTGTTGCGGTAGAGGCCGTTCCAGTTCCACATGGCGTTGGGGTTGTCCTGCCATGCCTGCCAGCACATCGGGTCTTCCTGCTGCATGGCGGGGTTCTGGAAGTCGTCGCCCCAGCGGTCCCAGCAGCCGTAGTTGCGGGAGGCGGGGTCGATCACCGAGCCGTGGGCGGACGCCGTGCCGGCCCACAGGGTCGGCAGGAGCGCGGCTCCGAGGAGCAGGGTGAGGGCACGGCATATCCGGTCGCGTCGCATCGCGCGTTCTCCGTTCCGGTGGCGGGGGTGGCCGGACTGGAAGCGCTTCCGGTGGGCAGGCTAACCCGCGGTGCGACGGCGCGTCATGCGCGGCGTGAAAGCTTTCACGGGGCGGGGCGGCGGAGGTCCGTCCACAGGCCGGCGAGCAGGGTGGAGAGGGTCCGGACGGTCTCCGCGTCGGCGAGGGAGCGTTCGTGGGCCTCGGCGAGGGCCTCCAGGCGGGCCAGCTTGGCGCGGCCCAGGTCGGAGACGTGCACCGAGACGCGGCGGCGGTCGCGGGCGGAGTGGGAGCGGTAGAGGTAGGCCGAGTCGACCAGGCCGTCGACGAGGCGGGTCAGGGTCGGGTGCGGGATCTCGACGACGGCCGCGAGCTCGCCCATGGAGACGTCGTCGGCTCCGGCGAGGGCGCGCAGCACCCGCCACTGCTCGACGGTCGTGCCCTCCTCCTCCAGGACGGCGCCGAGGTCTCGGGTGAGGGCGCGCTGGGCGCGTGTGAGGAGGTCGACGAGGTCGGTGCGCGCGTCCTGCCGTTCGACCGTGTCCCGCCGTTCGGTCACGTGCGTCTCCCCTGTTCCGGCCGTCCGTCCACAGAGCATACTTGCCGGGTCATGAGCGATTCGGTGCTGCGGGACGCCACGGAGCTGCTGGTCACCGGGCCGGACGCCGGGGTGCTGCGGCTCGGGCTGCTGCTGCCGCTGTCCGGGCCGCTCGGGCTGACCGGGCCGTCCGGGCTGAGCGCGGCGCGGCTGGCGGCGATCGAGGTCAACGCGGCGGGGCGGGGCGTGGAACTGGTGCCGGTGGACGCCGGGCGCCGGCCGGAGGCGGTGGCGGCCGAGGCGCGGTTCCTCGCCGGGGCGGGGCTCGTCCAGGCGTTCGTGGGCTTCCATACGAGCGACGTGCACCGGGCCCTGGAGGCGGCGCTCGCCGGGGTGGTGCCGTACATCTTCACGCCGCCGCACGAGGGCGGGCCGCGGGGTGCGGGCGTGGTGCTGCTCGGCGACTCGCCGGAGCGGCAGCTCGGGCCCGCGGTGCGGCGGCTGAGCGAGCGGCGGGGCCTGCGGCGGTGGGCGCTGGTGGGCAACGACTACATCTGGCCGCGGTCGGTGCACCGGGTGGCGGCGCGGCTGGTGCGCTCGCTCGGCGCCGAGGTGGTGCTGGACCGGCTCGTCCCGTTCCCGCTGGCGTCCGGGGACGATCCGGAGGCCGCGTTCGAGGAGCTGGTGGACGCGCTGGAGCGGGCGGGCGCGCAGGCGATCCTGCTCAGCCTGGTCGGCCGGGACCTCGCGGTGTTCAACCGGGTGTTCGCGGCGGCGCGCCCGGCGTCCCGGGTGGTGCGGCTGTCGGGGGCGCTGGAGGAGAACGTGCTGCTCGCGGCGGGCGGGGACGACACCGGGGAGCTGTACTCGGCGATGCGGTCGTTCGCCGGGCAGGGCGACGACCGGCGGATCGCGCTGGCCGAGCGGTACCGGGCGGCGTTCGGGGAGGCGGCGCCCGTCCTCGACACCTACGCGGAGGGCTGCTACGACGGCGTGCACCTGGCGGCGGCGCTCGCGGCGGCGGGGCTGCTGACGGCGCGGGACGGGCGGTCCGGCGCGGTCCGGCTGCTCGGCGGCGGCGACCGGGCGGCGCGGCTCGCGTGGTCGGCGGCGCCGCTCGGCCCGCCGCCCGCGGCGACCTACCTGGCCAGGGCGGACGGCCTGGACCTCAGCGTGATCGCCCGACTGTGATTCTTTTCGTTTGAAATCTTTTCATCTGAAAGGAAAGGCTCTAGGGTCGCTCACGGCGCGGGGCGGGTCCCCCGCGCGGAGGAGGGGCCATGAGCACCGAGCAGGCGAAGCTCGAACAGTACGGCTACACGCAGGAGCTGAAGCGCTCGCTCGGCTTCCGCGACCTGGTGGTCTACGGGCTGATCTTCATGGTGCCGATCGCGCCGTTCGGCATCTTCGGCAGCGTCTTCGAGGGCGCGGGCGGCATGGTCGCGCTGGCGTACGCGGTCGGCATGCTGGCCATGCTGTTCACCGCCGCGTCGTACGCGCAGATGTCGCGGGCGTTCCCGATGGCGGGGTCCGTCTACACCTACGCCGGGCGCGGGATCGCGGCGCCCGTCGGGTTCCTGGCCGGCTGGATGATCCTGCTCGACTACGTGCTGGTGCCGGGCCTGCTGTACCTGATCGCGAGCGTGGCGATGAACTCGCTGGTGCCCGGCGTCCCGGTGTGGCTGTGGCTCGCCGGGTTCGTCGTCCTCAACACGGTCGTCAACTTCTTCGGCATCGAGATGACCGCGCGGATCAACCGGATCATGCTGCTCGCCGAGCTGGCCATCCTGGCGATCTTCCTGGTCGTGGGCGTGGTGGCGCTGGCGCAGGGCAAGGGGCACGGCGGCGGCGGGTTCACCCCGATCTACAACGGCGACACGTTCTCGTGGGGGCTGGTGTTCGGCGCGGTGTCCATCGCCGTGCTGAGCTTCCTCGGCTTCGACGGCATCTCGACGCTGGCGGAGGAGAACCGCGAGTCCGCGCGCGCCATCGGCCGCTCGATGGTCGCGGCGCTGGTGCTGGTCGGGCTGCTGTTCATCGTCCAGACGTGGGTGGCGTCGCTGCTCGTCCCCGACCCGGACGCGCTGGTGAAGGACGGCGACCCGGACGGGACCGCGTTCTACGACGCCGCGCGGGTCGCGGGCGGCGCGTGGCTGGCCAAGCTCACGGCGCTGGCCACCGCGATCGCGTGGGGCTTCGCGAACTCGCTGGTGGCGCAGGCGGCGACGTCCCGGCTGCTGTACGCGATGGCGCGCGACCGGCAGCTCCCCCGCTTCCTCGCCAGGGTGCACCCGACGCGGCGCGTCCCGGTGAACGCGACGCTGCTGGTCGCGGCGGTGTCGCTGGCGCTCGGCCTCTACATGGCGGAGCGGGACGACGGCATCACGCTGCTCAGCTCGCTGGTCAACTTCGGTGCGATGACGGCGTTCCTGACGCTGCACGTGTCGGTCGTCGTGCACTACGTCGTCCGCTCGGGCAGCCGGGACTGGTGGCGGCACCTGGTCGCGCCCGCGATCGGTTTCCTGATCCTTGGTTATGTGGTCGTCAACGCGAAGGTCGCGGCGCAGAAGCTGGCGTTCCTGTGGCTGGCGATCGGGGTGGCCGTACTGGTCGCGCTGCTCGTCCGGCACCGGCGCCCGGCCCTGGCCGGCATCGAAGAGGAGGAGGACGGAAAGTGACGCTCAACGTGGTCGCGCTGGACGGCGCGGAGCCCGCCTACGCGTTCGGCGGGCGGGAGGCGGCCCTCACGGTCGCCCCGGGAACCGTGGTGGAACTGACCACCGAGGACTGCTTCGGCGGCGCGGTCAAAGGTGTGGACGACCTGCCGAGCCAGGTGTGCACGTTCCCCTACCTGAACCCGGTGACCGGCCCGATCGCGGTCGAGGGCGCCGAGCCCGGCGACGCGGTCGCGGTGCACTTCATCGACATCCGCCCCGCCCGCGACTGGGCGGTCTCCACCACGTTCCCGCACTTCGGGGCGCTGACCACGACGCACGCGACGGCGATGCTGCACCCGGCGCTGGAGGAGCGGGTCTGGGTCTACGAGGTCGACGCCGCCCGCGGCGTGTGCCGCTTCCGCGCCCGGCGCGGCGACTTCGAGGTGGAGCTGCCCCTCGACCCGATGCACGGCACGGTGGGCGTCGCGCCCGCCGCCGATGAGGTGATCATGAGCATCACGCCGGGCGCGCACGGCGGCAACATGGACACCCCGGAGATGCGGGCGGGCACGACCGCCTACTTCCCCGTCAACGTGCCGGGCGCGCTCATCTCCCTCGGCGACGGCCACTGCCGGCAGGGCGAGGGCGAGGTGTGCGGGACGGCCGTCGAGGCGGCGATGAACACCGTCGTGGCCGTCGACCTGATCAAGGGCGCCGCGCCGGCCTGGCCCCGGCTGGAGGACGACCTCCACCTGATGTCGACCGGCTCGGCGCGCCCGCTGGAGGACGCCTTCCGGATCAGCCAGCACGACCTGGTCACCTGGACGTCCGCCCTCCTCGGCCTGGAGGAGCTGGACGCTTACCAGCTCGTCAGCCAGGCGGGCCTCGCCCCGGCCGGCAACGTCGTCGACACGAACTACACGATGCTCGCCAAGCTCCCCAAGGCCGTCCTGCCGGGGGTCTCCGCCTACGACGGCGCCCACGATCGCCTGCGCGAGACCGCGCGCCGCTACCTCTCCGAGCGCTGACGAGCCCTCCTGGCCCTGCTGGGCCTGGACGAGCCCTGCTGGCCCTGGACGAGCCCCGACCGCTCACGGGGCTAGGGCAGCAGGTGCCGTTCGTAGGCGGTGGCCACGGCCGCGGCCCGGTCGTTGACGTCCAGCTTGGCGTAGATGTGCGTGAGGTGGGTCTTGACCGTGGCCTCGCTGATGAACAGCTCGGCGGCGATCTCCCGGTTGCCGGTGCCGCGCGCCACGAGCCGCAGCACCTCCAGCTCGCGGGCGCTCAGCGAGCCGCCGCCGCGCGGGTCGCGCACCCGCGAGACCAGCCGAGCCGCGATGGCCGGGGACAGCACGGTCCGGCCCTCGGCGGCGGCGCGGACGGCGTCGAACAGCTCGTCGCGCGGGGCGTCCTTCAGCAGGTAGCCGGTCGCGCCCGCCTCGATCGCCGGGATCGTGTCGGTGTCGGTGTCGTAGGTGGTGAGGACGAGCACCTTGCAGGGCAGCCCGCGCCGGGTGAGCTCGGAGATGGCCTCGACGCCGCCTCCACCGGGCATCCGCAGGTCCATGAGGACGACGTCCGGCCGGTGCTCGGCGGCGAGCGCCACGGCCTCGCGGCCGTCGGCGGCCTCGGCGAGCACCTCGAATCCGGGGTCGGCGGTGAACATGCCGCGCAGGCCGTCCCGGACGACCGGGTGGTCATCGACGATCAGCAGCGTGATCCGGGCGGAGCGCTCACCGCTGTCATCGGGCACGGTGGTGTCAGGCACAGTGTCACCAGGCACGGTGTCATCAGGCATGGCGGATCAACGGTACGCGGGCGGACACGGCCGTGCCCCGGCCCGGTTCGGACTCGACCTCCAGGGTGCCGGCGACGCGCTCGGCCCGCTCGCGCATGGCGGTCAGGCCGAAGCCGCCGGACGGGCGGGCGGCGACGGCGAAGCCCCGGCCGTCGTCGCGGACGTCCAGGGTCACCTCGTCGTCCATGTAGGAGAGGGTCACGCCGACGCGCTCGGCGTGCGCGTGGCGGTCGGCGTTGGCGAGGGCCTCCTGGGCGATGCGCAGCAGCGCGGCCTCCAGCTCGTCGTGCAGCGGCTCGACCGTCCCGGTGACGGTGAACCGGGCCCGGCCCTCGGCGACCTTCTTCAGCGCCTCGGGCAGCGTGCCGTGCTCCAGGTCGGCGGGCGCGAGGTCCTGCACGGACCGGCGGGCCTCGCGCAGGCTCGCGCGGGCGAGGTCGGTGGCGCGGCGGACGTGCTCGCTGTCCTCGGCGGCCTGGAGCTGGGTGATGATGCCCGCGAGGCCCTGCGCGATGGTGTCGTGGATCTCGGCGGCGAGGCGGCGGCGCTCGTCGCTGACGCCGGCCTCGCGGGCCTGGACGAGGAGCTGGGCCTGGAGCCCGGCGTTCTCGGCGAGGGCCTGCTCCAGCCGGGCGTTGGTCCGTTCGAGTTCGGCGATCGTCTCCTCCTGGACGCGGCCGCGCTCGGCCTCCCGGTCGGCGAGGGCGCCGAAGATGGCGACGAGGCCGGAGTTCAGCACGAGGAGCCCGGCGAATCCGGCCGCCTGGCCGAGGCCGTCCGGCGGCAGCCCGCCCGACTGCGCGCCCGCCATGGTGACCGCCGTGACGGACGCGCCGGCCATGGCCCAGCGCCGGCTCAGGAAGTGCTGGGCGTCGAAGTACCCGAGCACGGCGTAGACGGAGTAGAACGGGTTCAGCCAGGACAGGGCGAAGGCGAGGGCGGTCCGCGTCCAGTAGTAGACGGGCCCCGGGATCTTCCGCCCGGCGTACAGGATCTGGAGCGCCAGCGCGGTGACCAGGAGGGCCACGGCCGCCCGCTCCTCCGCCACCGACATGACCAGGTCGCGGATGAGCAGGGCCAGGAGGGTCGCGAGCAGCAGCAGGGCGAACGGCCCCCAGCGATAGAACCGCTCCCATTGCTCCTGGATTGTCGCCATTGCCCCAGTTTCCCCTACTCCCAGCGGAACCAGCGAACGGCGGCGGCGATCAGGACGGCGGCCCACCCCGCGGTGACGCCCAGGTGCGCCCAGTCCGGCCAGCCGCCCTCGGCGGCCTGGTGGAGGGCCTGCGACGCGGCCCCGAACGGGAAGTACTCCACGACGCGCCGCAGCAGCTCGGGCATGGCCTGGACCGGCACCCACACCCCCGCGAGGAACATCGCCGGGAAGAACACGATCGAGCCGACGACGGTCGTCGCCTTGCTGGTCGGCGTGACCGCCGTGACCGCCGCGCCCAGCCCGAGCGCGCTGAGGGCGCCGAGCAGCAGCGCCAGCAGGTAGCCGGGCGCCTGGCCGGGCAGCGAGACGCCGAAGGCGATCCGGCCGACGGCGATGACCAGCAGCGCCGACCCCAGCGCGGCGCCGAAGTGCAGGACGATCTGCGCGGCCAGCAGCGACCCCGGCCGCACCGGCGTGGTCGACATGCGCCGCAGGATGCCGCGCTCCCGGTAGCCGGACAGGACGGGCGGCAGCGCCTGGATCCCCGCCATGATCAGCGCGAGCAGCACGTTGACCGGCACGTACAGGTCGATGACCCGGTCGCCGCCGAGGGAGGGGTCGGGGTCCCGGAACGACGGGATCAGCCCGAGGATCGTCAGCAGCACGGTCGGGAAGGCGACGATCCAGAACAGGGTGAACGGCTCGCGGGAGAAGAGCCGGGCTTCGGCCTTGAGGACGGCGGTGGACGCGGACACGTCAGTTCTCCTGCTCTGCGGTGAGTTCGAGGAAGGCGTCGTCCAGCGTGGAATCGGTGATCCGCAGCTGGTGGGCGGTGATCTGGCGGCGGGCGAGCAGCGAGACGACCGCGTTGACGGTCGCGTCGGTGCCGTGCACGGTGACCCGGCCGTCCCGCAGCTCGAATGCCGTGGCCTCGGGCAGGCCGGTCAGCTCGCCGTCGTCGAGGGGACGGGACGGGGTGAAGGAGAGCACGGTGCCGCCGGCGCTGCGCCGGATCAGCCCGGCGGGGGTGTCGAGCGCCGCGACGCGGCCCTCCTTGAACACCGCGATCCGGTCGCAGAGGCGCTGCGCCTCCTCCATGAAGTGGGTGACGAGCAGGACGGTGACGCCGGAGCCCCGGACGTCCTCGATCAGCTGCCAGGTGTCGCGGCGGGCACGCGGGTCCAGGCCGGTGGTCAGCTCGTCCAGGACGACGATCCGGGGCCGGCCGATGAGGGCGAGCGCGATGAACAGGCGCTGCTTCTGGCCGCCGGACAGCTTCCCGAAGCGGGTGGTGAGCTTGCCGGTGATGCCGAGGCGCTCGGCGAGTTCGCGCCAGTCCGCCGGGTCCGGGTAGAAGGCGCTGTAGAGCTCCAGCGCCTCCCGCACGGTCAGCTTCTCCTGGAGTTCGCTCTCCTGGAGCTGGACGCCGAGGATCCGGGTCAGCTCCGCGCGCTCGGTGCGCGGGTCGAGCCCGGCGACGCGGACGGTGCCCCCGTCGGGCTCGCGCAGCCCCTCCAGGCACTCGACGGTCGTCGTCTTCCCCGCGCCGTTGGGGCCGAGGATCCCGAAGATCTCCCCCTCTTCGACGGCGAACGTGACGCCGTCCACCACGGGACGGCCGCCATAGACCTTGCGCAGGCCGCTGACTTCGATGATCGGCATGTTCCGAGCATCGCGGCGGGCGGTGCCCGCGCACATCGCCCGGCCCGCTCGTCCCGCCATCAACCGATCGGCTGATGCCGTGCTACGACTCTTTCCGGGCGCTACGACTCTTCCGGGCGCTACGGCTCTTCCGGGCGCTACGACTCGGCGGCCGCCGGCCGGGGCCAGACCAGCGTCCGGCCCAGGTGGACGAGCATCGCCGCGAAGACGAGCGCCCACGCCGCGAGCGCCACCCACATCTCGTGCCGGCCGATCCACTCGACCGCGGGGAGGCGGTCGGCGACGCCGAGGTACTGGCCCGCGACGCCGTACATGCCGAGCGGGAACACGATGCTCCACAGCGTCGCCTCGTACCGCAGCGGGACGCGGTGGACGGCGTGCCGCCACACCCCGGCCGCGACCAGCGGGACGATCAGCCAGCTGCCGAACGCCCAGAAGACGACGCACGTCCCGGCGATGAGGCCGCGGGTGGCGTTCACCATCGGCGCGTCCGCCATCTCCACGATCCGGGCCCCGGCCACCACGGTGATCGCGGTGGCGCCCATGGCGACCCAGTAGGGCGGGGTCAGGTCGGTCGGGCGCAGCGGGTACACCAGCATCCGCGCGGCGACGAACACGCCGGCGGCGGCGTACAGGATCACGCCGACCGACCAGGAGCAGACGGCGATGAGCGCGAGCCCGGACCGCATGGAGCTCGCCGGTTCGAGCGCCGCGGCGAGCACCGCGACGGACTGGCTGGCCACCACCCAGATGAACCAGGTGCCATTGGCGCCCGCGATGACGGGACGGTCCTCGCGGCCGAGCACCGCCGTCCACGGCACGACGTAGCCGAGCACGATCCAGCCGATGCCGCCGACGGCGAGCAGCCCGAACGCGATGCCGTGCTCGCCCGCCCCGGCGATGCGGGTGCCGAGGACGTCGGTGCCCGCGACGAACGTGAAGAACCCGAAGCCGCGGGCGGGGTCGGTGAAGTCGGCGCGCAACCGGTCGCGGAACGCGACGGCCCGCCAGGCGGTCGCCGCGACGAGCACCGCGTAGCCGGCGACCGCCAGCCACAGCAGCGCGAGGGAGAGCGTCTCCAGCCCGTTCGCGTGGACCCCGATCGAGACGATCCCGGTCCCCATCACCAGCGCGAAGTACCCCGGATTGAGGGTCGCCACCGCCTGTCCCAGCGCCGCTCGGCGCGCACCTCCCACATCAGTAAGGTACGCCGATCTTGCGCCACTTCCGGCCGCCGGTCCCCGGTTCGGGCGGCGGGGCGGCGCGGCGCTCCCGGTAGACGACGTAGGGCCGCCACAGGTACCACACCGGGATGCTCCACGCGTGGACGAGCCGGCTGAACGGCCACACCGCGAAGATCATCCAGGCGGCGGTGGCGTGCACCTGGTACATGATCGGCGCGGCGGCGATCGCGCGGTGGTCCGGGGAGCCCGCGAACAGGCTGCGGAACCACGGGGACACCGTGTCGCGGTAGTCGTAGCCGCCGCCGAACTGCTGCACGCCGAGCGTCAGGTAGATGCCGAGCACGCTGATGATGCCGAGCAGGACCAGCGCCACGTAGTCGACGGCGCTGGTCGTCGCCCGGACGCGCGGCACCCCCATCCGCCGGAAGATCAGGATGCCCGCGCCGATCAGGACGCCGATCGCCGCGACCGACCCGGCGATGCCGGAGAACAGCGTGTAGGCGCGCTCGGGGATGCCGAGCCACTCGGTGACCGACTTCGGGATGAGGATGCCGATGACGTGCCCCGCGATGGCGGCGAACGTGGCGTAGTGGAACAGCGGCGCGCCCCATTTGAGCAGGCGGCGCTCCTGGAGCTGGGTGGAGCGGGACGTCCAGCCGAACTGGTCGTAGCGCCACCGCCAGATGTGCCCCACCACGAACACGATCATGGCCGCGTAGGGCAGGATCACCCACCACCACAGGTCGCCGCTGGTCATCGGTCCGGTCATCGCCGAGCCCCCGCTCCGGTTCCGTCCAGGTACTGCGGCGGGGCGAACGGCGCGAGCCCCACCCGCTCCTCGGGGGGACCCTTCTCCCGCATCCGGCGGACGAGCGCGAGGTCGCGGCGGCCGGGGTGCGGCAGCCGCGCGCACACCGCCTCGACGAGGCCGGCGTAGGGGGTGCCCGCGTCGTGCAGGGCGGTGCGGAGCAGTTCGAGGTCGGCGCGGTGCCGGCGGAGCAGCCGCTCGCCGTCCGGGGCGAGCGCGGCGAAGTCGAGGACGAGCGGCAGGTAGTCGGGCAGCTCGTCCTCGCACGGCGCGAACCCCGCGACCCGGTACGCCGTCTTGATCGACAGCAGCGCCATCCCGCGCTCTCGGGTGTCGCCGTGCCGGGCGTAGGTGAGGTAGAGCGCGCAGCGGCGCCGCAGGTCGAACGTCTCGACGTAGTGCTGCGCGACCTCGGTCGGCTCGGTGGCGCGCAGCCAGCGGAGGAACCGCGCGAACGCCTCGCGGGACGCCTTCGGCCGGGTCCCGGCCGCGGCGGCGTCGAGCCGGTCGAGCCCTTCGAACAGCGCCACCGTCGGGTACTGGAGCAGGACGGAGGCGAGCTTGTACACCTGGCCCGCCGCGCCGCTCACGGGGTCTCGCCTTCGGGGAAGGGGTGCGGGGCTTCGGGGAACAGCTGCGGGCCTTCGGGGTGCGGGCCTTCCGGGAAGAGGTGCGGGGCGTCGCCGCGCCCGTCCCAGCCGAGCAGGTTGAAGTGCGTCCTGCCGTCGCCGCCCCGGAACGTGCCCGCGCCGCCGCGCACCTCACCCGGATGGAAGCTCTCGACACTCTCGGGCGGCCCGTGCCCGCCCATGCCGGGGCCGCCGTCCCCGTCCAGGCTGCAGAAGAGCTGCTCGTGCTGGGCCATGAGCCGTCCGGCGTCCTCGGCGTGGGCCTTCGGGATGACGTAGCGGTCCTCGTACTTGGCGATGGCGAGGAGGCGGTACAGGTCGTCCAGCTCCTCCGGGGTGGACCCGACGGACGCGGGCAGGTCCTCCGCCAGGTCGAGCCCGAGCTGCCCGGCGCGCTGCACGGCGCGGACGGCGGCGAGCTTGCGCAGCACGCCGCGGACGCTCTCCGTCTCCCCCGCCGTGAACAGGTTGGCGAGGTACTCGACGGGGATGCGCAGCTCGTCGATGGTGGCGAACACGCGGTCGGGGTCGGCGTCGCCGTACCCGGCGGAGTGGGCGACGTCGGCGACCGGGGACAGCGGCGGGATGTACCAGACCATCGGCATCGTCCGGTACTCCGGATGCAGCGGCAGCGCCACCCGGTGCCGGACGGCCAGCGAGTACACCGGGGAGCGGCGCGCGGCGTCGATCCAGTCGGCGGGGATGCCCGCCTCGGCCGCCGCCCGCCGCACCTCCGGGTCGTCCGGGTCGAGGAACAGCGACAGCTGCGCCTCGTACAGATCCTGCTCGTCCGGTGTCGCCGCGGCCTCGGTGACCCTGTCGGCGTCATAGAGGAACAGCCCGAGGTAGCGGAGCCGCCCGACGCAGGTCTCGGCGCAGATGGTGGGCTGCCCGCCCTCGATGCGCGGGAAGCACAGCGTGCACTTCTCCGCCTTGCCGGTGCGGTGGTTGAAGTAGACCTTCTTGTACGGGCAGCCGGACACGCAGAACCGCCAGCCGCGGCACCGGTCCTGGTCGACGAGGACGATGCCGTCCTCCGCCCGCTTGTACATCGCGCCGGACGGGCAGGACGCGACGCAGGACGGGTTGAGGCAGTGCTCGCAGATGCGCGGCAGGTAGAACATGAAGACCCGCTCGAACTCCATCCTGACCCGGTCCTCGATGCCGGCGAGGTCGGGGTCGGCGAGGGCGTGCTCGGGGGCGCCCGCGAGGTCGTCGTCCCAGTTGCTTCCCCAGCGGGGCGACATGTCGCGGCCGGTGAGCGCGGAGATGGAGTGCGCGCTCGGGTTCTGCGTGCCGAGCGGGGCGTCGATCACGGTCTGGTAGTCGTAGGTCCACGGGTCGCCGTAGTCGTCGATCGTCGGCAGGTCCGGGTTGTAGAAGATGGACAGCAGCCTGCGCAGCCGCCCGCCCGCCTTGAGCTGGAGCCGCCCCTTGCCGTCGAGCGCCCAGCCGCCCTTCCACTGATGCTGGTCCTCGTACCGGCGCGGGTAGCCGAGGCCGGGCTTGGTCTCGACGTTGTTGAAGTACACGTACTCGGTGCCGGGACGGTTGGTCCAGGTCTGCTTGCAGGTGACCGAGCAGGTGTGGCAGCCGATGCACTTGTCGAGGTTCATCACCATCGCGACCTGCGCCATGGGACGCATCAGAACCGCACCTCCTGGGACCGCCTGCGGATCACGGCGACCTCGTCGCGCTGGCTGCCGGTCGGGCCGTAGTAGTTGAACCCGTAGCTGAACTGGCCGTAGCCGCCGATCAGGTGCGTCGGTTTCACCACGAGCCGGGTGAGGGAGTTGTCGGAGCCGCCGTGCCAGCCGGAGATCTCCGACTTCGGCGTCATCAGGTGCCGGTCCATCGCGTGGTACATGAAGGCGGTGCCGCGCGGCATCCGGTGCGTGACGACGGCCCGGCAGGCGACGACGCCGTTGCGGTTGTACGCCTCGATCCAGTCGTTGTCGCGCACGCCGATCGCCGCGGCGTCGGCGGGGCTCATCCAGATGACCGGCCCGCCCCGGAACAGCCGCAGCATGTGCAGGTTGTCCTGGTACTCGGAGTGGATCGACCATTTGGAGTGCGGCGTGAGGTACCGGACGGTGACCTCGGGCCGCCCCTCCTCGCGCATCCCCAGCTCGCCGGCGTAGTGGCGCGCGTAGGTCAGCGGCGGCCGGTACGCCGGGAGCGCCTCGCCGTACTCGTGGATCCAGTCGTGGTCGAGGAAGAAGTGCATCCGCCCGGTCAGCGTGTGCCAGGGCTTCTTGCGCTCGACGTTGACGGTGAACGGCGAGTACCGGCGCCCGCCCGACTCGATGCCGGACCATTCGGGGCTGGCGAAGACCGGGCGCGGCTGCACCACCGTGTCGCTGAAGGAGATGCGCTCCCCGGCGCGCTCCTCGCCGAGGTCGGCGAAGGCGACGCCCGTCCGCTTCTCCAGGTCGCGCCAGCCCTGCATGGCGATGTGCCCGTTCGTGGTGCCGGACAGCGCGAGGATCGCCTCGGCCATGTGCAGGTCCTGCGCCAGGGAGGGACGCCCGTCGCCCGCGCCGCCGCGCACGACCCCGTTGGTCTCGCGCAGGTAGGCGACCGCCTCGGACGGCACCACCGAGACGCCCTTGGTGGACGTGCCGAGCGTCTCGACCAGCGGGCCGAGCGCGGCCATCTTCTCGGCGACCGCCGCGTAGTCGCGTTCGATCGTCACGAGGCGCGGCATGGTCACGCCGGGCACGGGCTCGCATTCGCCCGTCCTCCAGTCGAGGACGCGGCCGCCGGGCTGCGCGGTCTCGTCCGGGCTGTCGTGCATCAGCGGCACCGGGACCACGTCGGTGCGGGTGCCGAGGTGGTCGGCGGCGAGCCGGGAGAACTCCTCGGCGATGAGCCGGAACGCGTCGAAGTCGGTGCGCGACTCCCACGGCGGCGCGATCGCCGGGTTGAACGAGTGCACGAACGGGTGCATGTCGGTGCTGGACAGGTCGTGCTTCTCGTACCAGGTCGCCGCCGGGAGGACGACGTCCGCGTACGTGCACGAACTCGTCATCCGGAAGTCGATCGTGGTGAGCAGGTCGAGCTTGCCGCGCGGCGCCTCGTCCCGCCAGGCCACCTCGGCGGGACGCAGTTCGGGCGGCGACTCCGCGGCCCGGACGGCGTCGTCCGTGCCGAGCAGGTGCCGCATGAAGTACTCCATGCCCTTGCCGGACGAGCCGAGGACGTTCGCCCGCCAGATCGTCATCACGCGGGGCCAGTTCCGCGGCGCGTCCGGGTCCTCGCAGGCGAACCGCAGCCGTCCCGCCTTCAGCTCGCCGACGACATGATCCGCGACGGGACGTCCCGCCGCCGCGGCCTCGTCGGCGAGGTCGAGCGGGTTGCGGTCGAACCCCGGATGCGACGGCGTCCACCCCAGCCGGGACGCCTGCGCCACGCAGTCGGCGAACGTCCGGCCCTGGAACAGGCCCCGGCTGAGCGGCCCGGCCATCTCCCCCGGCCCGAACGTCTCGTACCGCCACTGGTCGGTGTGCAGGTAGAAGAACGACGTGCCCGTCATGTGCCGGGTCGGGCGCTGCCAGTCCAGCGCGAACGCCGCCTGCTGCCATCCGGTCAGCGGCCGCACCTTCTCCTGCCCGACGTAGTGGGCCCAGCCGCCGCCGTTCACGCCCTGGCAGCCGCACAGCATCGTCAGCGTGAAGAACGCCCGGTAGATCTGGTCGGAGTGGTACCAGTGGTTCGTCCCGCCGCCCATGCAGATCATCGACCGGCCGCGCGACAGCTCGGCGTTGCGCGCGAACTCCCGCGCCACCCGCTCGGCCGCCGCGGCCGGAACGGACGTGATCCGCTCCTGCCACGCGGGCGTGTACGGGTGGGCGGCGTCGCCGTACCCGTCCGGCCACTCGCCGGGAAGCCCGTCGCGCGGGACCGCGTACTGCGCCATCAGCAAATCGAACACCGTCGTCACCAGCCGCCCGCCGACCCGCGCGACCGGGACCCCGCGCCGCATGACCGAGCCGCCCTCGGTCTCCCCGATGTCGAAGCGGGGCAGATCGACCGGCCGTGCGTCCTCGTGCCGCCCGTACAGGGTGAGTACCGGGTCGACGTCGCCCAGCTCAAGGTTCCAGCGGCCCTGCCCCGACTCGGTGTAGCGGAATCCCAGGGTCCCGTTCGGGGCGACCGGCTCGCCTGTCCTCGCGTCGAGCAGCACGGGTTTGTGCGCGGCGCCCTCGCCGGTGTCCCCCAGCTCGCCGGCCGTGAGGAACCTGCCGGGACGGACGGCGTCCCCGTGCTCTTCGAGCGTCACCAGGAACGGCAGGTCGGTGTAGGTCTTCACGTACTCGGTGAAGTACGGCACCTGCCGGTCGCGGAAGAACTCGGTGAGCACCACATGGCCCATCGCCATCGCGAGCGCGCCGTCCGTGCCGGGCGCCGCCGCGAGCCAGTCGTCCGCGAACTTGGTGTGGTCGGAGAAGTCCGGGGAGACGACCACGACCTTCTGCCCCCGGTACCGGGCCTCGGTCATGAAGTGCGCATCCGGCGTCCGGGTGATCGGCAGGTTCGTGCCCCAGATCACCAGGTAGGACGCGTTCCACCAGTCGCCCGACTCGGGCACGTCGGTCTGGTCCCCGTACACCTGCGGCGACGCGATCGGCAGGTCGGCGTACCAGTCGTAGAACGACAGCACCGTCCCGCCGATCATGGACAGGAACCGGGTGCCCGCCGCGTACGACACCATCGACATCGCGGGGATCGGCGAGAACCCCACCACCCGGTCCGGGCCGTACTCCTTGACGGTGTGCACGTGGGCGGCGGCGATCAGCTCGGTGACCTCCGGCCACGACGACCGCACGAAACCGCCCTTGCCCCGCGCCCCCTTGTAGGCGGCCGTCCGGTCCGGGTCGCCGGTGATCTCCGCCCAGGCGGCCACGGGGTCGCCCGTCCGGCGGCGCGCCTCCCGCCACAGCGCGAGCAGTGGCCCGCGCACGTACGGGTACCGCACCCGCGACGGCGAGTAGGTGTACCAGGAGAACGACGCCCCGCGCGGGCAGCCGCGCGGCTCGTACTCCGGCGAGTCGGGCCCCACCGACGGGTAGTCGGTCTCCTGCGTCTCCCAGGTGATGAGGCCGTCCTTGACGTACACCTTCCACGAGCACGACCCCGTGCAGTTCACGCCGTGCGTGGACCGGACCTCCTTGTCGTGCCGCCACCGCTCCCGGTAGAACTCCTCGGCACCGCGCCCGCCCGCGCGGTGCACCTCCCGGTAGTCCCCGGACGGCTTCCCCGGCACGAAGAACTGCGCGCCCCGCAGCAGCCCCTCGACGGGCTCGCCCATGGGCAGCAGGGGTGCGAGCAACCTGCGGTCCGATGCCATGCCGACCACCTCGCCTCGCGGCCCCCGGGATTGCGTACGCGATCAAGCGCCTACCCGAGCCCGTGCCCTCCCCAACCGCCCGGCCGTCCCCTATACCGAACCTGGGGCCGAACATGAACAACCGCCCCGCGGCCCGGCGTCCCGCCGGGTTCCGGCGTCGCCGCCGCGTTTCAGCGTTCCGGCCGCCACCGGTACAGGGCGCCCGGCCACCACGCGTACGGGCCCGCGTCGCGGACGAGCGCCGGCACCAGGAGCGAGCGGACGACGAGCGTGTCCATCAGCACGCCGAACGCGACGATGAACGCGATCTGCACGAGGAACGCCAGCGGGATCACGACGAGGGCGGCGAAGGTGGCGGCGAGGACCACGCCCGCCGAGGTGATGACGCCGCCGGTCGCGGTGAGGCCGCGCAGGACGCCTTCGCGCGGCCCGTGCTTCAGCGACTCCTCGCGCGCGCGGGTCATCAGGAAGATGTTGTAGTCGACGCCGAGGGCGACGAGGAACACGAACCCGTAGAGCGGCACGGACGGATCGGTGGCGGTGAAGCCGAGCAGGTGCTGGAAGACCAGCGCGGCGATGCCGAGGGTCGCCAGGTAGTTGAGCGCGACGGTAGCGACCAGCAGCAGCGGCATCGCGATGGAGCGCAGCAGCATCACCAGGATCACCACGATGATGCCGAGGACGACCGGCAGGATGACGGTGCGGTCGCGTTCGGCGGCGGCGAGGGTGTCGGCCTGCTGCGCGGTGTAGCCGCCGACGAGGGCGTCGGCGCCGGGCACCGCGTGCAGGCCGTCCCGCAGGCGTTCGACGGTGGCGCGGGCGGCGGCGCTGTCGGCGGCGGCGGAGAGCGTGACGTCGACGAGGGCGCGGCCGTCCACGACTTGCGGCGCCCCGCCCTCCGTGCGCGGGACGACGTTCGAGACGCCCTGCGTGCGGCTCGCCGTGCCGGCGACCTGCTCCAGCGCCCCGGCATTGGTGAGGACGATCGCCGGGTTGCCCGACCCGCCCGGGTAGTGCTCGTTGAGGACGTCCTGCGCCGTGACCGACGACGCCTCCCCGACGAACGTCTCGCTCAGCGGCACGCCCTCCGTGCGCAGCGTCGGCATGAAGCCGGCGAAGGCGATCAGGACGAGCAGGGAGGCGGCCCACACGCGGCGCGGGTGGCGGGCCAGCAGCCGCGCGATCCGCTCCCACACCGGGTGCCCGTTGCCCCGGGCGCGGTCGGGGTGCGGGCGGGCGGGCCAGTAGACCGACCGGCCCAGCAGGACGAGCACGGCGGGCAGGAAGGTGAGCGCGCTGAGCAGCGCGCAGCCGATGCCGATGGCGCCGACCGGCCCCAGCGCCCGGTTGTTCGACAGGTCGCTGAGCAGCAGGGCGATGAGGCCGAGGGCCACGGTGCCGGCGCTCGCGGCGATGGCTCCGGCGGAGCGGCGCCACGCGGCCAGCAGCGCGTCCACCCGGTCGAGGCCGCGGGCGAGCTCCTCGCGGAACCGGGCCGACAGCAGCAGCGCGTAGTCGGTGCAGGCGCCGATGACGAGGATCGACAGGATGCCCTGCACCTGGCCGTCCACCGTCACCGTGCCGCGTTTCGCCAGGTAGTAGACGATCCCGCAGGCCAGCCCGAGCGCGAACACCGAACCGAAGATGATCACGAAGGGCAGCAGCACGCTGCGGTACACCAGCAGGAGGATCAGCAGGACGACGATGACCGCCACGCCGATCAGCAGGGTGTCGACGCCGGAGAACGCGTCGGCGAGGTCGGCCTGGGTGGCGGCGGGCCCGCCGACGAAGGCGCGCGTCCCCGGAACCTTCGCGGCCGCGCCGCGGATGCCGTCGATGGTGTCGACGCTCTTCTCACCGACGTCGGACGACACCTGGACGACGCCGGTCAGCGCCGCCCCGTCCTTCGACGGCACCACGGGCGAGGGCGTGCCGGTGACGAACGGGACGCCGCGCAGCGACCCCAGCGCCTGCTGCGCCGCCGCGCGCTGCTCGGGCGACACCCTGCCGCCCTCGGCCGTCCACACCACGATGGCCGGGATGGTCCGGTCGTTCTCGAACGCGGCCTCCTCGTCCAGCACCCGCGTCGACTCGGCGCTCTGCGGCAGGAACGACGACTGCTCGTTGGTGGCGACGTCACCGAGCTTGCCCGCGTACGGGCCGAGCGTCCCGCCGATGACGAGCCAGACCAGGAGCAGCACCACGGGCAGGGCCCAGCGGGCGGCGCGCGATGCGGACATGATCGCGTGTGTTCCCCGCAGGGCCCGGCGAAACATCCTTCCGCCGTCCCCGGGCGGGCGCGCCGGTCAGGCGCCGCCCGCCGGGGCGGGGACGGTCGGCCACACGAAGGCGTGCGTGTACCAGGCGGGGGAACCGCCGCGGCCGAGCCGCCTGCCGTAGGTGATCGCGATCGCGGCGAGGTGCGACCCGGGCCCGTCACGCCCCGGCCGCTCGTCGGCCGAGTCGTGGATCTCGCCCAGCAGCAGCCGCGCCGGCTGGTGCAGCTCCAGCCGCAGGACGAGCGGCCCGCGGCAGCGGGTCGCCGCCCGCGCGACGAGGTCCTGGACGAGCGGCGCCACCCGGTCGCCGAGGCCGGCCGCGGCCGGGCCGAGCCCCCACGACTGGAGCGCGCCGCGGACGATGCCGCGGACGCTGCCCGCCGAGATCCGCCCGCCCGGCAGCTGCCAGCGGCCGATGTGCAGCGGCGGCTCCGGGGTGGGCGCGGGAACGGTGCTCATGTGATTCTCCGATCATGAACATGCTCCAGGCCGGCGACCCTCCCGGCCGATGGGCCTGGGCCGGAACACGGTCGTTGCGACTTGTGCCCCGTCTGCCGGCGCTCATGCGCCACAGTATGACCGTTCCAGCGGCCAAGGGCGGTCAGGATCGGGTCAAGGACGGGCGGGGCGGAAGTCGGTCGGGCCGAGATCGGCCCGGCCAGGGTCCGCCGAGCAGGTCAGGGACGCGCGGCGGGCTTGTCGCGGAGCCACTCGACCGGGTGCGGGCCGTCGGTCGCCACCCGGTACTCGTCGCCGAACTTGTCGCGGTGCTCGTCGATGACGCGCTCCTGCGCGCCCCGCTCGGCGTTGATCCGGTCCTGGTACGCCTCGAACCGCTGGTGCGCCTCCTGGACGAACCCGGTACCGAGGGTCGTCCAGTCGATCTGGGTGGCGAGCAGCTCGCGGACGAGCTGCTTGTTCGGCTCGAACGTGACCGGCTCCGGCAGCGCCGGCGCCAGCACCGACTCGGGGTCGCGGCCGTCGTGGCGGCGCATCAGCTCGCACGCGATCCGCAGGTGCTCCAGCTCCATGTTCAGGTGGAGCTCCCAGATGCCCTTGACCCGGGGGTCGGTCTCGGTCTGCATGAACGAGTAGTACATGTAGCACTCGTTGTACTCGTGGTTGACCAGGCGCTCCCACCAGGTCTCGCCCGGGTCGACCAGCGACTCGTAGTGCGTGACGTGCTCCTCCTCCACCAGGCCGATCTCCTGGTAGAGCTGGCGGGCGATCGGCTCCATGTAGAGCGGGCCCATGTTCATGTAGAAGTTCATCGTCTGCTGCTCGGCCGCCATGATGGTCAGCGCGTGCAGCTTGGAGATCGGCGCGGCCGCCTCGCGGTCGTAGGGCTGGCGGACGTTGTCGATCGGGTCGCGGTGCTGCAGGTAGCCGGGCCGGCCCGGCATGACCTCGGTGAGCTGGTCGACGATCTTCTCGGCCTTGCGGTGCTCGATGATCTCGTACAGGTTCGCGTACCGGTACAGGTGGTCGAAGTCCTCCAGCAGCCCGAAGTTGTAGGACTGCTTGAGGTAGGGGTCGGGCTCCATGCGGGCGACCCAGCCGGTCAGGTCGACGGCGACCTGCTCGTAGGACAGCGTCGTCTCCAGGACCGACGCCTGGCCGGGCAGCAGCCAGTTGACGACCTTCTGCTGCTGCGCCTCGATGTAGCGGACGCTCGCCAGCTGCTGCTTGACCTCGATGTCGGGGCAGATCCGGGCGAAGTGGTGGCTGAACATGATCGCCTCCACCTCGATGCCGTTCATCGCGATGATGCGGCACTTGGTGTAGGGATCGGACTCGTCGGGGTCGATCGGGGCGACGTCGAGCTGCGCCCAGTTGCGCAGCTGCTCGTCGAGCGGGATGCCGCGGTGCTCGAGCGGGTTGAAGGCCAAGAGGCTCACCTTCCTGTGCGTGTTGGGGAACGGTCGGCGCTGCGGCCCCTACCCGCACAATCCGGTTCCGCACGGCTCTTCCCGTCCCGGACCAACTTTTTGCCCGTGCTTCGCCCCGGGTCGCTTAGCCTGCGCGGCTCCGGGTACCGCACCGAACCGGCCGCCGTCCGGCGGTCGTCCACCCGGAGTGACCAGGGAAGAGACATATGCAGACCACGCCCGCCAACGCCGAGACCACCGAGGACGTCGTCGACCTGCTGCGCGCCCAGCACGGCCGGATCAGGGACCTGTTCGACGAGGTGATGCACAGCGAGGGGAGCGCGCAGGAGGAGGCGTTCCACCAGCTGGTGCGGCTGCTCGCGATCCATGAGACGGCCGAGGAGATGATCGTCCACCCGGCGGCCCGGAGCATGCCCGGCGGCGACGGGATCGTGGACGACCGGCTCGCCGAGGAGCGCGAGGCCAAGGAACTGCTCGCCGAGCTGGACGGCATGGCGTTCGACGACCCGCGGTTCATGAAGTCGCTCGACAAGCTGCGCATGGACGTGCTCACGCACGCCCGCGCCGAGGAGCGCTACGAGTTCGACCGGCTCAAGGTGCAGTTCTCCCCGGCCCAGCTCAAGGGCTTCGCCGCCGCCGTCCGCGCCGCCGAGGCGACCGCGCCGACGCGCCCGCACCCCGGCACCGAGTCGGCGAAGAAGAACATGCTCGTCGGCCCGCTGGCCGCCATGACGGACCACGTCCGCGACCTGATCCGCGACGCCGGCAAGGGGTGAGGCGGCGGCTCAGCAGCGCCCGGCCCACGAGCATTCGAGCCCCTGCCCCGCACCGGCACCCGCTCCCGCGCCGGTGCTGCCGGTGCCGCGGGCCGCGGGCGCCGGGGTGCCGCCGGCGAGGCGGATCGCGATCCGGTCCTCGACGTCCTTGGGCGCGCCGCCCCGGTAGCCGTTGAGGATGACCGCGAAGACCAGCGGGCGCCCGGCGGGGCCGGTGACGTAGCCCGACAGCGCCGTGGCTCCGGTCAGGGTGCCGGTCTTGGCGTGGACGTTTCCGGCGGCGGGCGTGCCGCGCATGCGCGAGGTCAGGGTGCCGCCGGCCATCCGGTCGGGGTCGCCCGCGACGGGCAGCGCCCGGTACCAGGACGCGAACCAGGGTGCCGTCCGCACCCGTTCGAGCAGGGTGCTCACGTCCCCGGCCGTGGTGCGGTCGCGCCGGGACAGCCCCGACCCGTCCGCCATCTCCAGCCGTTCGGGCGGGACGCCGAGCGAGCGCGCGTACCGCTCGATGGCGGGGAGCCCGGCGTTCCAGCTGCCCTCGCCCGCGGCCGCCCGCCCGATCGCCTTCACCAGGATCTCGGCGATCATGTTGTTGCTCAGCTTGAGGAACGGGACCATCAGCTGCGACAGCGGCATGGACGCGCGGGACGCGAGCACGGTGGCGCCGGCGGGCGTCCTGCCGCGCGCGACGGCGCCCTTCACCTGCACGCCGTGGGCTCGCAGCGCCCGCCGGAACACGTCCGCCGCGTACATCGTGGGCTTCCGGACCGTCCGCAGCTCGGTGAGAGTCGTCGCACCCGCCGGATACGAGCCGCTCACCACGATGGCGTCGCTGCCGACGGCCCGGTCGACCTTCAGCGTGGACGGCGAGCCGGCCCGTCCCGTCACCGCCCTGTTGTCGACCTTGACGGCGCCGGTGGCCGGGCTGAGCCCGACCCGGACCGGCTTGCCCACCGCGCCGGGCCGCACGACCACGTTGACCGAACCGGCGTCGAAGTCGTCGTTCGGCGAGACGGTCAGCGCCGAGATCGGCGCGGCGTAGTAGTACTGGAGGTCGGCGGGGTCCCAGTGGGACGGCGTCCGGACGGCGTCGAACCACGTGTCGTCCGCGACCAGGTCGCCGTCCACCCGCCGGACGCCCTTCGCGGCGACCTGGGCGGCGAGCCGGTCGTAGTCGGCGGCGCGCGTCGTCGGGTCGCCGGTCCCCTTCAGGTACAGGTTCCCCTTGACGGACGAACCGGACACGGCCGTGGCGTGCACGCTCGTCCGGAACCGGTACCCGGTGCCGAGCAGCGACAGCGCCGCGCTGGAGGTGAAGAGCTTCATGTTCGAGGCGGGCATCACCGGCGTCCCGGCACCGCGCGCGTACCGGACCGCGCCGCTGCGGGCGTCGCGCACCACGACGCCGGCGGCGGCGCCGTCGAGCCGCGGGTCCGCGAGGATGGCGTCGAGGTCGGTGCGCAGGTCGCCCGGCGCGGCCGCCCGCGCGGGCACCACGGGCGCGGTGAGGACCACGGCTCCGGCGATGGCGACCGAAGAGAACCGCACAAGGTGACCGAGCATGAGCCGAGCGTAGAGCTCACCGCGCGCCGGTCAAGGACCTTCAGGAGTGTTCGCCGGGGACGGGTTCGGCGAGACGGCGGAGGAGGGCGACGAGCTGGGCGCGCTCGTCCGGCCGGAGCCGGCCGAAGAGCCGCTCGCCGACCTCGGCGCCGACGCGGCGCGCGCTCTCCAGGGCGCGGCGGCCGTCGCCGGTCAGGGTGATCGAGTACGCCCGGCGGTCCTGCGGGGCCCGCTCGCGCCGGACGAACCCGGCGCTCTCCAGGTCGTCGATGTCGCGCACCATCGTGGACTTGTCGATCCCGGTGAGGTCGATGAGGCGCCGCTGGCTGGACGGCCCGTACATGTCCAGGGCGAACAGCATGGTCATCCCGCGGACGTCGATGCCCAGCGGGCGCAGCTCGGCGTTCATCGCGCGGCGGCTCCGGGAGTGCGCGGAGGCGAGCAGCATGCCGAGCCCCACGTGCGGTGCGGCGGGGTCGCCGTCCGCGGCCAGGATCCGTTCGAGCAGGTCGTCGAGCATGGGCCCATGATAGGGGGAATCTGATATCGTCTCACTTGAGACTTTCTCATCAGAGAGTTGTGGGCGGCTCGACCCGGAGGAGAAGCACATGCCCGAACTGACCCGCCGCCGCGCCCTGCAGGTGTCCGGCCTGACCGCCGCCGTGGCCGCCGTCCCGGCCCGCGCGGCCGCCGCCGCCCCGCCCCGCAAGCCGCGCGGCAGGATCGACACCCACCACCACGCCGTCCCGCCGAAGATGCGGGAATGGGCCATCGAGCAGGGCATCCTCCCGCCGGAGGGCGGCCCGTCCTGGGCTCAGTGGACCCTGAAGAGCACGCTCCGGATCATGCGCGCCAACGGCATCGCCGCCGGCGTCGCGTCCGCACCCGTCCCGGCGGAGATCTTCATCAACCGCGCCACCGCCGTCTCGGGCGTCCAGGTGTGCAACGAGTCGCTGGCCGAACTGGCGCACGACCACCCGACGCGGTTCGGCTTCTTCGCCAACGTCGCGATGCTGCACCCTGACCTGGCGATCCAGCAGGCCGCCCACGCGCTGGACGACCTGGGCGCGGACGGGATCCTGCTCAACACCTCCGCCGACGGCCACTACCTCGGCGACCCGATGTTCGAGCCGCTGTTCGCCGAGCTCGACCGCCGCCGCGCCGTCGTCTTCACCCATCCGGTCGCGCCCAAGGGCATCGTCGAGGTGCCCCTGGTCGGCGACTGGCTCGCCGACTTCCTGCTCGACACGACCCGCACCGCGCTGAGCCTCATCGCCGCGGGGACCCTCGACCGCCACCCGAACGTGTCCATCATCCTGTCCCACGGCGGCGGGTTCCTGCCGTACATGGCGGGCCGCGCCGAACGCTCGGGCCGCGAGGACGGCGGGCCGTCCCCGGCGAAGATCCGCGCCGCGCTCCGCCGCTTCTACTACGACACCGCGCTGCCGACCTCCCCGTACGCCACCCCGACCCTGCTCAACGCGGTGGGCACCGGCCAGGTCCTGTTCGGCACCGACTGGCCCGCCAACTCCGCCCGCGAGGTCATCATCAACACCCGGGACTTCGACCGCGACCCGGCCGTGGACCACCGCGCCCACCAGGCCATCACCCGCGACAACGCCCTCCGCCTCCTACCGAGGCTGGCCGCCCGCCTCAAGTGACCGGCCGGGGGCGAGGATCACCAGGGGCAGTTCGCGTGCCGTCCCGGCCTGGTACTCGACGTACTGGGGGAACAGCTCGGCCATGATCTCCCAGAGCCGGGGCCGCTCCTCGGCGGTGGCGGTGCGGGCGGTGGCGGCGAAACGGTCCGCCGCGACCTGCAGCGACACCGCCGGGGTCTCGGTGAGGTTGAGGTACCAGGCCGGGTGGCGGTCCGCGCCGCCGTTCGAGGCGACCAGCAGGTAGCGGTCCCGGTCCCGGCCGTAGATGAGCGCGGTGCGGCGGAGCCTGCCGGACCTGCGGCCCCGCGTGGTGAGCAGCAGCGTCGGCCAGCGCCCGTAGAGGTGCCCTTCGGCGCCGCCGGTTTCGAGGTAGGCGCGGATGTGATCGGCGACCCAGGGGGTCGGGCTGTCGAGGATCCCGTCCTCGGGCGCCGTCATCGCCCGCTCCCCCGATCGGCGCTGCGGGCCGCGGCCGTCCGGTGGAAGACGGGGATCAGCACGGCTCCGACGGCCACGTGGGTGAGGGCGAGCACCGCCTTGCTCCCGCCGGAGGCCTGCACACCGACGAGGGGCAGGAACGACACCGCGAGCACGGCGAGGGCGGCGGCCGTCCAGATACGGGCCGCTAGAGGCGTCACCCGCTCCAGCGCGGCCAGCAGCGCCCAACCGAGCAGCGAGGGGGCCAGGGCGAAGACGCCGATGGCGGCCGCCCCCAGATCCCGCGGCTGCTGTCCGTCCTGCCGGACGACCAGGTCGTGGCCCAGCAGCGGTTCCCCGACCACCCAGATCGCCAGCCCGGCCAGGACCGCACCCGCCACGGCGAGTGCCCGTGCGCGCCGTACGCTCCGGAGGCCGACGCGCCCATTCGCCACGTGCGTCATCCCACCATCTCCTTTAGCTCCTACATAGTTCAGGTTCTTAACCTTCTTTGAGGTCCGGAGCTTAGCAGTTACTTCAGGAGCTGAACAGTTCAGTGTCTTAAGCGGCGGCTATGCTGGCCTTATGAACCCCGACGCCGACGCCGCCGAGACCGGCGGCGACGCGGATGCGGTCGTAGCCGAGCTGAGCGGGCTGGTCTTCGAGGTCACCGGGCGACTGCGGGCGCAGTTCAACTCCGCCGCGGCACAGCTCGATCTTCCCCCGGCCCAGGCGCTCGTCCTGACCAACCTGTCCGGTCCCGCCCCGATGCGCCGCCTGGCCGACTGGCTGTCCTGCGAGCCGTCGAACGTCACCGGCATCGTCGACGGACTGGAACACCGCGGCCTGGTGACCCGCCGCCCCGCCCCGGACGACCGCCGCGTCAAGCACGTGGTGCTCACCGAGGCCGGCGAGCGCAAACGCCGGCAACTGCGTTCCGCCACCCACGCGCTGGCCAGGACCTTCTTCGAACTCCCCGGCCCGGACCAGCGGCACCTCCGCGACCTGCTGGCACGCCTCCTGGCCGCCCCGCCGCCGAGCCCGAACACCGAATCCGACTGAGAGAGCGCCCTACGCTTTCTCCCGGGCAGGTTCAGTCGCCGGTGGAGCCGTCAGGGGACGGCGCGTGGACACGGTCGGCCTGCCAGTCCTGTCGGAGACCGCTAATGCCGGACGCGGACGACGAGCTTCCCCGTCGCGCGGTCGTGCTCCATGTCGTCGTGGGCCTGCCTCACCTGCTCCAAGCCGTCGTAGACGCGGTCGACGGGAAAGCTCAGCCGACCCCCGGCGACCGCATCGAGGATCTCTTGGAAGACCTCGCGGGGCAGGTCCTCGACGTCGCCGAAGTAACCCGCCAGGCGAACGCAGGCCGTGCCGTGCCGTGCACCCGCACCGCGCGCAGGGTGTCGTGCAGGGTCGGCGTCCCGACGAGGTCGAGCGCGGCGTCGACACCGTCCGGATAGAGGTCGCGGACGGCCGCCGCTACCTCGCCGGTGTCGAGCAGGGGATGGTCGACACCGCGCTCCGCCAGGAAGGCGAGGCGGTCGGCCCGCCGGGTGGTGGACAGCACCACCGTCCGATTCCCCTGTCCGGGATCATCCGGACGGAAGGGCGGGCCCGCCTCAGCGGGAAGTGGCGGTCTGATCAGGGTGGCGAGGGGCTCCGCAAGCATGCGTGGACATACGCGGCGCCTCGATCGGCATAAGGAAGTGTTCCCACGCTGCGCGTTACCGAGGAGGCGCAAGTTCCTCGATAGCGCGTCCGTCCTTCCAGAGTTCGGCGGCATGATAGGCGAACCGGTCGAAAAGACCGTCCTCCTGTCGGCGCTGTATGTGAAGCATCGGGGAGTCATGCCCCACGAGGTGCGCCAAGTGGGGAGTCACCAGCATCTCATCATCGAAGATGAAGAGGCTCATGGCTATGTGGTCGTCCCCGTAGCGGGCTTCCACGCCAGGAACGGAAATGATCTTAGAAAGCTCGTCGAGCGTGATCCTGATCCGCGTACCAACGGTGAGCGGCACGGCTTCACGTTCCTCGCGATGCCGCGTGACCTCGCTATCCGGGTCTCCGACCAGGAATCGGATCCGGCAGCCCCGTTCGGCCTTGCGGCGAAGCACGTTCCGGAGGTTGGGTATCTCCAGCCACAGGAAGTAGTTCGTGTAACCGGCGAAGGTCAGTTCCTTGTTCGCCTCGCTTATGAGACGGCGCCAGACCGACTTGGGACAGGCGGATCGATAGGGCAATGCCGTTAAATTAGCCTGACCGTCAGGGTGTTATCCACATATCCACAGGCGTCGCAGGTCCATGTGGAGTTCGTGAAAGCGATTGAAGCCT
>NZ_FZOR01000048.1 GCF_900188445.1 Actinomadura meyerae | reverse complement strand
GCGCGGGAGCCTGCAACACACCCGCCGCCAACGCCACAGCCGCCAACCGCGCCGTCCACACCCGGCGCCGCCACAACACCAACCGCGCACCATCGACCCGACGACGCCGCCGCATAGGAACCCCCCGCACGTAAAGGGACGTTAAAGCGGCCTCACGGTAACCCGCTGATCAACTTCCAGGAAGACCCCCCAACAAGGCGGTCGACAGTGACTCAGATCACACGGCAAGAGAGTAAACCTGACAAAGCAACCAGAGCGTCCTGTCCTAATCCCCAACACCGGAAAAGTAACGCTGCGCGATTCATTCACCGCACAACGACGATCTTCGCCTCGATGGCACGCCCCTGCTAGCCGAGCCGTTCCGAAGAATCAAGAGAATCCACTGACCACAAGTGCCCCTAGCCACCGAGGCAGACAATTACGCCTTGACGTGACCCGTCAGTCCGGCGTATCGGCCGGCGATGGTCGCAACGGAGATCAGACGGGCGCCATCGCAGGGTCCGCAAGGGCGAGGCCGGTACGGGATTACCCCGATGCGCACGGTCATCGTGCTGTGACAAACTGTGACGCGAGAGTGAAGGCGCCCCCACGAGCAGGAAAGCGAACGACATGGCCGACGACACCCCGGTGCCTGCACGGACGTGCCGCCTCCGCACCTTCACCACCGGCGTGCTCGCCCTGTTCGCCGCCGCCGGTGCGGCCGTGGTCGTCGCGTCTCTGGTGCCGCGCGGTCACCGTGGCAGGCGGCGGCTGCGGCGGACGCGCCCCTGGAACCGCTGGACGGGTCCCACCGCGCCCGTCCCCTCGGACGACCGTCCTCTCCCGGACGACGAGATCTGACACCGACCCGGGCTCGGCGGCGTCCATACGCCAACGGAGCCCGGACCGGGGCGGCTGCTGGTCAGTCCTTGCGGAGGAGCAGGCTGCCGGCGGGGAAGCGCTCGATCTCGGTCGGGGCGCGCAGCATGCGGGCGACCTCCGTCAGGCCCGCGCGGCGGCCGAGGTCGGCGACGGCGTCGATGGGCCAGCGGTAGGCGCGGACGACCTTGTGGTCGAACGCCTCCGGCTCGTGCCCGCCGCCGGACTGGAAGCCGAGGAGCAGGTACCCGCCCGGCGCCAGGACGCGGTGGAACTCGGCGAAGGCGCGCGGGACCTCGGCGGGCTCCATGTGGATGATCGAGTACCAGGCGAGAGCGCCCGCGAGGCCGCCGTCGGGGAGGTCGAGCGCCGTCATGGTGCCCTCGGCGAAGCGCAGGCCGGGGTGGTCGGCGCGGGCCCGTTCGAGCATGGCCGGGGACAGGTCGATGCCGGACGCGTCCAGGCCGAGGGAGTGCAGGAACGCGGTCACGTGGCCGGGGCCGCAGCCTAGTTCGGCGACGGGTCCGTTGCCGCGGACGAGGTCCGCGAACGCGGTGAGCATCGCGCGGTCGAGAGGGAGGCCGTCGAGAACATCGCGGAACATGTCGGCGTAAAGAGTGGCAACGGCGTCATAGGCCGTGCGGGTGGCGGTCTCCGTCATGGGGTCCGACCCTAGCCCGAGTCGATCAACGGTAGCGGGCCTGGCGGGCGGCGGGCCCGCCCGGTGCGAGGCCGGACAGCCCGGCCTCGATCGCGGCGGCGGCGCGGCGGCAGAACGCCTCCGGCTCGTCGGCGGCGTCGGGCCGCTCGTCGACCAGGACGTCGGCGGTGCCGTCGCGGAGCAGGTCCGCCGCGCGGACGCCCTGTGACTCCGCCAGCTCCGCCGCCCGCTCCGGAGTCCGGTGGACGATCACCGACGCGCCCTCCGGCGGCAGTGGGGCCAGCCACCCGTGCCGGGCCACCAGGACGCGGTCGGCGGGCAGCAGCGCCAGCGCGGCCCCGCCCGTCCCCTCGCCGAGCAGCAGGCACAGCGTCGGCGCGGGCAGCGTGATCAGGTCGGCGAGGCAGCGGGCGATCTCCCCGGCGAGGCCGCCCTCCTCGGCGTCCGCCGACAGCACGGCGCCGGGCGTGTCGACCACGGTGACCAGCGGCAGGCCGAGCTGGGCGGCGAGCCGCATGCCGCGCCGCGCGACCCGCAGCCCGGCGGGGCCGAGCGGGTGGCCGGTGCGCTGGCTGTGCCGGTCCTGCCCGACCAGGACGCACGGCGCCGCGCCGAACCGGGCCAGGGCGAGCAGGAGGCCCGGGTCGGCCTCGCCCTGGCCCGTCCCTGACAGCGGGGTGACGTCGGACGCGCCGTACCGGAGCAGTTCGCGGACCCCCGGCCGGCCGGGCCGCCGGGACCGCTCGATCGAGTCCCACGCCGTCCCCTCCGGCGGCGGGCCCGCGTCGAGGGGGACGGTCACCGGACGGGACGGCGGCCGGCCGCACAGGACGTTCAGCGCCCGCGACGCCACCTCGGCGAGGTCGTCGATGCCGACGACGGCGTCCAGCAGCCCCTTGGCCGCGAGGTTCTCGGCGACCTGCACGCCGGGCGGGAACGGCTCCCCGTGCAGGCCCTCGTACACGCGCGGGCCGAGGAAGCCGATCAGCGCGCCGGGCTCGGCGGCCGTGACGTGCCCGAGCGACCCCCACGAGGCGAACACCCCGCCGGTCGTGGGATGGCGCAGGTAGACCAGGTACGGCAGACCGGCGGTGCGGTGCGCCGCGACCGCGGCGGTGATCCGCGCCATCTGCACGAACGCGGCCGTCCCCTCCTGCATGCGGGTGCCGCCGGAGGCCGGCGCGGCGAGCAGCGGCAGCCGCTCGGCGGTGGCGCGCTCGACGGCGGCGACGATCCGGTCGGCGGTGGCGCGGCCGATCGAGCCGGCGAGGAAGCCGAACTCCGACACGACGAACGCCACCCGGCGCCCCCGCAGCATGCCCTCGCCAGTGAGGACGGCCTCGTCGCAGCCGCTGCGCTCCCGGGCGGCGGCGAGGTCGCGGGCGTAGCGCGAGCCGGGCGGGGGCGGGGCGGGCGGCTCGTCCCAGGACGTCCAGCCGCCGTCCAGCACGCGGCCCAGCAGCTCGCGGGCGCCGACACGTTCCGTCACGCGTCCCCTTCCCTCGGATCCCCTCGGCCTTCCCAGCATGATGACCGCGGCCTTCCCAGCATGATGACCGCGGAAGCGGGCCATCCGGCACCCGGGGGTGGACACTGGGAGGAACCCGGTGGAAGGGGAGGCCACGTGTCCGAGGAGATCTGCTTCGCGTCCGCCCGCGAGCTGGCGCGCCGGATCCGCGCCCGCGAACTGTCCGCGCGGGAGGTCGTGCAGGCCCATCTCGACCAGATCGAGCGGGTCGACCCGCAGGTCAACGCCATCGTCACGCGGGTCGCCGAGCGGGCGATACGGCAGGCGCGGGACGCCGACGAGCGGCTCGCCGCCGGGGAGCCGCCCGGCCCGCTGCACGGCCTGCCCGTCGCGCACAAGGACACGCACGCCACCGGGGGCATCCGCACCACCTCCGGGTCGCCGATCTTCACCGACCACGTGCCGGACGGGGACGAGCTGGTCATCGAGCGGATGCGGGACGCCGGCGCCATCACGATCGGCAAGACGAACGTCCCGGAGTTCGCCGCCGGGTCGCACACCTTCAACCCGGTGTTCGGCCTGACCCGCAACCCCTACGACCTCTCCCGGTCGGCGGGCGGCAGCAGCGGCGGCGCGGCGGCGGCACTGGCGTGCGGGATGCACCCGCTCGCCGACGGCAGCGACATGGGCGGGTCCCTGCGCAACCCCGCCTCGTTCTGCAACGTCGTCGGGTTCCGCCCCTCGCCCGGACGGGTGCCGTCGTGGCCGGTGCCGGCGGCCTGGTCGACGCTGAGCGTGCAGGGCCCGATGGCCCGCGAGGTCGCCGACGCGGCGCTGCTGCTGTCCGTGCTCGCCGGCCCCGACCCGCGCAGCCCCATCGCGCTGGACACGCCCGGCTCCGCGTTCGCCGGGCCGCTCGACCGGGACCCCGCCGGGCTCCGCGTCGCCTGGTCCCCCGACCTCGGCGGGGCGGTGCCCGTCGACCCGGCCGTCACCGCCGTCCTCGAACCGGCCGTGAAGGTGTTCGAGGAGCTGGGCTGCGCGGTCGAGGAGGCGTGCCCCGACCTGTCCGGCGCCGACGAGGTGTTCCGGACGCTGCGGGCCTGGCACTGGGACATCGCCCTGCGCCCCCTGCTGGACGAGCGGCCCGGCGACTTCAAGCCGTCCCTCGCGGCGAACATCGAGGCCGGCCGGTCCCTCACGGGCGCCGACCTCGGCCGCGCCGAGACGCTGCACACCGCGCTGTTCCACCGCGTCCGGGAGTTCTTCGAGCGGTACGACGCGCTGCTCCTGCCGGTCAGCCAGGTCCCGCCGTTCGACGCCGCCCTGGAGTACCCGGAGGAGGTCGCCGGGCGGCCCATGCCCGACTACCTGGAGTGGATGCGGTCCTGCTTCCTGATCTCGGCGACCGGCTGCCCCGCGCTGTCGGTGCCCGCCGGGTTCACCTCCGCCGGGCCCGGCGGTCTGCCGGTCGGGCTGCAGATCGTCGGCCCGCACCGCGCCGACCTCGACGTCCTGCGGCTCGGGCACGCGTTCGAGCGGGCGACCGGGCACGCGGCGCGCCGCCCGCCGGTGGTGTAGCGGCTACGGCCGGTCCAGCGGGATCCGCAGGACGAACCGGGCGCCCTCGTCGCTGTCGGCGGCGACGAGGGTGCCGCCGTGCGCGCGGGCGATGTCGCGGGAGATGGTCAGGCCGAGCCCGGTGCCGGCGGCGTCCCGCGCCCGGCCCTCGGACAGCCGCTGGAACCGCCGGAAGACGCGCTCGCGGTCCTCCGGGGCGATGCCCGCGCCGTCGTCGCGGACCTCCATCACCGCGTCCGGCCCGTCCGCCGCCACCGTCACCCGCACCCGCGACCGCGCGTGCCGGTCCGCGTTGTCGAGCAGGTTCGTCAGGACCCGCACCAGGTGGTGCGGGGCGGCCCGGACCATCACGCCCTCGGCGATGTCCAGCTCCACCGGGACGCGGCGCGATCGCGAGCGCGCCTCGTCCCGCACCAGCTCGCCGAGGTCGGTCCGCTCCGTCTCGATCTGCACGCCGGAGCCGAGCTTCGCCATGATCAGCAGGTCGCTGACGATCCCCTGCAACCGGTCGGCGTCCCGGAGCGCCGCCCGCGCAACGGCGGGCCAGTCCTCTCCCTCCGGATGCTCCAGCGCGACCTCCAGCTGCGCCCGCAGCCCGGTCAGCGGGCTGCGCAGCTCGTGCGAGACGTCCGCGACGAAGGCGCGCTGCCGGACCATGACCTCCGCCAGCCGGTTCAGCGTCACGTTCACCGACTCCGCGAGTTCGGACACCTCGTCGTCCGGGCTCGGCACGCTGACCCGCCGGTCGGGCTCGCCGCCGGTGATCTCCCGCAGTTCCGCGCTCATCACCCGCACCGGCCGCAGCGCCCGCCGGACCGACAGCGACACCACCCAGCCGACCGCGACGGTCGCGACGACCACCGACAGCGCGAGCAGCGCCATGAACAGCCCCCGGTACCGGGTGAGCTCGATGATCGGCGCACCGGCGTAGACGATCCGGTCGCCCGCGGGCGTCCGCACCCGCTCGGAGACGAAGTAGACGCTGCCCCGGTCGCCCAGGTCGACGGTGGTGAACTCGGGGCGGCCGGGCACCCGCGAGACCGGCAGGTCCAGCGGGCCGCGGCCGCGCATGGACTCGCTCGCCGCGAGGACACCGCCCTCCTCGCTGACGACCTGGAGGAGCGTGAAGTCGGGGTCGTCGACGACCAGGAAGCCGCGCGGGTCGGTCGTGCGGACGAGCGTGGTGAGGTCGGCGACGACGGTCCCGGCCCGGTCCCGCAGCCCCTGGTACACCGTGTACTGCACGACCTGGTAGAAGAGCACGACGCCGACGACCAGGAGCAGCGCGACGACGGTGGTGGCCATGGCGGTCACGCGGGTCCGCACGGACCAGCACGACGGCGACAGCCAGCCCCCGAGTCTCCGCACTCCGGCGACCCTCCCCCTTCCGGCTGCTGGTCCGTGCCGGAACGCGGACGGGCCTCCGCCGGACCGCGGCCTGGCCACCGCACGCACCGCGTCCCGGTGCCGGGGGGTTGACGCAGAAGGGGTTCTTACCTGCCGGTCCGCGGCGAAACCTCGCCGCGGACCGGGACCGGCGCCCGTACGGACGGCGCCTCCCACCCCTGGGGAGCCGCCCGCACGGGCACCGCCTCGGTGCCGCCGGCCGCCCGTCGCGCGCCCCGCCGAGGAGGATCGCGGGGGGTCGGGCCCTGCCGCCGACTGACCTCTACTCTGCAGGTCCCCGGTGCACACGGTGCTACATCGAGGTGACAATCACGTTTCCGCACTTCCTGCTGGAACGGGCCATAATCTGCCGCCGAACGGGGATGGACGGACCCGAGACACCTGAGGGAGCGAGGAAACCTGAGGGAGCCGGGTACACCGCATGGACGGAGACATCAGACCGCTCGAACCCGCCGACCCGCGGCAGGTCGCCGGGCACCCGCTGCTCGGCAGGCTCGGGTCGGGCGGCATGGGGACGGTCTACCTCGGCGCCGACCCCGAGTCCGGGGGACGCGTCGCGGTGAAGACGATCCATCCGCATCTCGCCGTCGACCCCGTCTACCGCCGCAGGTTCAAGGACGAGGCGCACCTCGCGAGCCGGGTCGCGTCGTTCTGCACCGCGCGGGTCCTCGCGCACGGCGAGGAGGACGGGCGCCCCTACCTCGTCACCGACTACGTCGGCGGCGTGTCGCTGCACGACCGGCTCGTCCACGGCGGGCCGCTGCCGCCCGCCGACCTGCACGGCGTCGCCGTCGGCGTCGCGTCCGCGCTCGCCGCGATCCACGCCGCGGGGCTCGTGCACCGCGACCTGAAGCCCGCCAACGTGATGCTGACGCTGTCGGGCTGCCGCGTCATCGACTTCGGCATCGCGAGCGAGCCCGACTCGGCGACCGCGGCCGGCCCGTCCGGCCAGGTCCTCGGCACCCCCGGCTGGATGGCGCCGGAGGTGCTGGTCGGCGGCCCCGCGACCCCGGCCGCCGACATCTTCGCGTGGGGCTGCCTCATCGCCCACGCCGGGACGGGCCAGATGCCGATCGGCGGCGACCCCGCGACGCTGCGCGTCGGAGAGGCCGACCTGGACGGGCTGCCGGAGCCGCTCGTCCCGGCCGTCCGGGCGGCGCTCGCACCCGACCCCGCCGCCCGTCCCACCGCGTCCGACCTGCTGCTCGCCCTGGTCGAGCAGCCGCAGGCGCAGCCCCTCGTCGGCGGCTGGCAGGACGCCGGCCCGCCGCCCCGCCCGCGCCGTGCGCCCGCCCCGGCGGGCCGGTCCCGCCCGGCCGAGACGGAGGCGGCCGACACCAGGGCGTTCACGCCGCCCGGCATGGCGGGCACCGCGCCGTCCATCCGGACCCGGCTGATGGCGGGCGTCGCCGCCGCCGCGGGCACCGTCCTGGTCGGCGCCATCATCGCGGGGCTGGCGCAGGGCCGGGGCGACGCCCCGGGCGCACCGTCCGCCCACGCCGGGCCGTCACCGCCGGCGGCCGTGCCCGCGAAGGCGTACCGGGCGAAGCACAAGGCGCGGCACACCGGTCACAAGGGGATCGGCCACAAAGGGAGAAGCGCGGGGCACAAGGGCCGGCACACGGGCCGGAGCAGGCGCGGCTGAGCCGTCAGGTGCGCCAGATCAGCACGAGCGCGCAGTCGTCGTCGCGGGTCGCCGACATCGTCTCGACGAGTTCCCGCGCGCCGCTGCCGAACCCCTGCGGGACGAGCCGCTCCGCCTCCCCGAGCAGCCGGTCGATGCCGGCGTCGAGGTCGCTGCCGGGCGACTCCACCAGCCCGTCGGTGTACAGGAGCAGCGCGTCGCCCGGCCGCAGGACGCCCCGCTCCGGGACGCAGTTCAGGTCGGGCACCACACCGAGCACCACGCCCTTGGCGGAACTGACCCGCCACTCGCCGCGGCTCGCGTCGAACTGCACCGCCGGCGGGTGGCCCGCCGACTCGACCGTGTACTCCCCCGAGTTCAGGTCGACGACGACGTGCACGGCCGTGACGAACCCCTCGTCCCAGCGCTGGCGCTGGAGGTAGGCGTTGCAGGAGGGCAGGAACCGGTCGGTCTGGACCGATCCAAGGAGCCCGCCGAACGCGCCCGACAGCATCAGCGCCCTGGTCCCCGCGTCAGTGCCCTTGCCGGACACGTCGACCAGGGCCACCTCCAGCCGGCCGTCGTCGCAGGACGAGACGACGAAGTCGCCGCCGAACGACGACCCGCCGGCCTGCAGCATCACGACCTGCGAGGACCAGCCGTCCGGCAGCTCGGGCATCTCGCCCTGCCGCCGGAGCCGGTCGCGCAGCTCCAGCAGCATCGAGTCGCCGCGCAGGCCCTGCACGCCGAGCTGCTGGCGCGTGCGGGCCAGGGTGAGCGCGAGCACCGCGGTGATGGCCAGCGTGGCGATCATGCCGGGGCCGATGGCGGCCACGTCCTGCCAGGCGTTGTAGGTCACCATGGCGACGACGACGCCGAGCAGCGCGACCAGGCTGCGCACCTTCAGCAGCAGCCCGCCGCCGAGCACGATCAGCACCAGCGCGCCGGACGGGGCCAGGCCGCGCGAGTCACTGGTGGTGGCCAGCCCGATCGCGATCGCGCCCGCCGCGAGCACGGCGAAGACGTACCGCTCGCGCGTCAGCTTGCCCTGCCGGGCCCACCGGTACAGCGCCACGAGCAGAGGGACGCGCCGCAGCACGGCGCGCACCCGCGGCGGTAGCAGCTGCACCAGACGTTGAAGCATGACTCCGGCACTGTATCGAGCAATCACCCCGGACGGTCGGTATCCGGGGCACCGGTGACTCCTTGTAACGGTCCAGGACGGGTTTATCTGGGTATGTGTCACCGCGGGGACACAGCGTGCCCCCGTGAAGGCGGAGCTGCGGCGAAGGGAGCGGGCATGGTCCAGCCCGGCATGCGGATCACGGTCGACGCGGCGATGCGCGCGCGGGACGTCTCGCGCCCCCGCCCGGAGGGCGCGGAACCGCCGCCCGCCGCGGCCGGGCCCGACTCCGGCAGGCCGGCCGAGCCCGCCCGGCGCACCAAGGCCGCGAAGAACGAGCGGCGGCGCCAGGGCAAGCGCGGCGCCGCCGGCCGCCGGCCGTCCGAGAACGGCCGCTGACCGCGTCCGGGGCCCGCCGGGCTCCGGAGGTCAGCTCTCGCGCGGGAGGGGCGGCAGCTCGCCCGTGTGCTCGTAGGCGCTGAGCATCCTGATGCGGCGGGTGTGGCGCGGCTCCTTGGAGTAGGCCGTGCCGAGGAACAGCTCGACGAACCGGGTCGCGGTGGCCAGGTCGTGCTGGCGGGCGCCCAGCGCGATGACGTTGGCGTCGTTGTGCTCGCGGGCGAGGGTCGCGGTGTCCTCGCTCCACACCAGCGCGGCGCGGACGCCCTTGACCTTGTTGGCCGCGATCGCCTCGCCGTTGCCGGAGCCGCCGATGACGATGCCGAGCGTCCCCGGCTCCGCGACCGTCCGCTCTGCGGCGCGCAGGACGAACGGCGGGTAGTCGTCCACGGCGTCGTACACGAACGCGCCGCAGTCGACGGCCTCGTGCCCGTTCTGCTTCAGCCAGGAGACCAGGTGCTCCTTCAGCTCGAAGCCGGCATGGTCGGATCCAAGAAACACGCGCATGCGGGAATTCTCGCAGGCCGCCGCGCCGTGCCGGCGCCCGGGGGCGGGCCGCCGGCTCAGGAGTCGCCGGGATCGCGCTTGCGGTCGACGATCGTCCGGTCGGCGAGGTCGAGGTCGTCGGAGTCGTCCGCGTCGCCGGGCGCGTCCTTTCCGGGCGCGTCCTGCTCGGGCGTGTCCTTGCCGGGCTCGGCCGGTGCTCCGCCGGCCGCCGGAGGCGCCTGCGCGGCCGGGGCGGACTGCTGCTCGCCCGGTGTGGGCTGCTGCTCGCCCGGTGTGGGCTGCTCGGCCGGCGGGGACTGCTCGGCCGCCGGAGCCGACGGCTGCTGCGGGACGGACGGCTGCTGGGCGGGCGGCTGCCCCGGTACCGGCGCCGCCCCGTACGGCTGGGGCGCGCCCGGCTGCGGCGGGTACTGCATCGGCTGCTGCGGGACGCCGCCCCACGGCTGCTGCGGCTGCCCCTGCGGCGGCACGAACGGGGCGGCCTGCTGCATCGGCTGCTGCTGCATCGGCTGCTGCTGTGCGGGCGGCATCGGCGAACCGAAGGGCTGCGCCCCGTACGGGCCGGGCTGCTGCGCGTACGGGCCACCGCCCTGCCCCTGCGCCTGCCCCTGCGCCGCCGCGCCGCGCCCGCGCGCCATGAGGAGGCCCACCAGCATCCCGAGGCCGGCGAGCCAGCCGTAGCCGAACCCGAACGAGGCGCCGCGCATCACCGAGTTGAACACCGACGGCCCGACGCCGTCCGGGAAGTCCAGGGCCCACTTGAGCAGGAGCCCGCCGAACAGCCCGGCCACCCCGCCCGCGACGAACGCGGCCCACCAGCCGGTCACCACCGCGCCGAACGTGCCGCGCTCCGGGTCGACGGAGCGGGCGCCCACCGCGGCGAGCGCGATCAGCAGGACGAAGAACAGGATCGTGCCGAGGTCGATCGCGACGAGGTACTTCCAGGTGGCGTGCCCCGCGGTCAGCCGCCAGTTCGGGAAGAACAGCCAGTACAGCCACGCGCCGAAACCCTTGTCGAACTGCAGGTCCGAATCGTCGACCGCGTCGACCACCCACTGGTTGCCGAGGAGGATCGAGATGAGCGCGATGGGAAGCACCGCGCCGCCCGCCATGACCAGCATCCGCCGCATCGTCATGGCGGGCAAGGTTAGTGCCGATCGGGGCCGGGCGGTAGGCCCGGTGTCACCCCGCGTAGGCGCCCGGGGCCTCGGCCGGGTAGCGGAACTCCGGGTCGACCTGCGCCTCGAGGTCCTCGCCGGCCGCGCGGCTGGCCCAGCGGCGCGCGTTCTTGACGTGGAACTCGACGCCCTGGCGCCGGAACTTCTCCCAGTCCTTGGGGCGGGCGTCGACCTCGGCGCGCATGCGGTCGAGGGCGGCGGTGTTGCCCTCCTCCAGCGCGACGCCGTGCCGGCCCTGCTCCAGCGCCCGGACGGCCGCGGACTGGCCGAGCCACGTCAGCAGGTCGTCGCCGGCGTGCTCGCGCAGGTAGGCGACGTCCTCCTCCGACTGGACCTTGTTGCCGACGACGCGGATGGCGACGTCGTAGTCGCGGGCGTAGTCGGTGTACTGCCGGTAGACGCCGACGCCCTTGCGGGTGGGCTCGGCGACCAGGAACATCAGGTCGAACCGGGTGAACAGCCCGGACGCGAACGTGTCGGCGCCCGCGGTCATGTCGACGACGACGTACTCCCCCGGCCCGTCCACGAGGTGGTTGAGGTAGAGCTCCACCGCGCCGGTCTTGGCGTGGTAGCAGGCCACGCCGAGGTCGTCGTCGTTGAACGGGCCGGTGGCGAGCAGCGTGACGCCGTCGACCTCCTGCCCGGCCTCGTGGACCGGGTCGTCGCCGCGGAACCGCAGCAGCCGCGACCCGGCCCCGGGCGGGGTCGTCTTGGCCATCGCGGCGGCGGAGGAGATGCGCGGGTTGGCGCCGCGCAGGTGCTCCTTGATCTCGGTGAGCCGGTCGCCGAGCGCCGGGATCTTGGCGGCGCGGCCCTCGTCCAGGCCGAGCGCGACGCCGAGGTGCTGGTTGATGTCGGCGTCGATGGCCACCACCGGGAGCCCGCGCCCGGCCAGGTGCCGGACGAACAGCGAGGACAGGGTGGTCTTGCCGCTGCCGCCCTTGCCGACGAACGCAACCTTCACGAATGCCTCATTTCGGGTATGAAAACCGTTACCACTGTCGAGACACGAGTCTCGCGAAGGGCGGGCGGTGAGGCAAGCGGAACGGCCGAAGAGGCCGGGGCCGATCAGCGGATCCGGTCGGCGTCCGGACGGGGGTGGAAGCCGAAGGGAAGTTCGAGCCGGTGCGCGGCGAGCACGTCCGCGTCCGCGAGGAGCTCCCGGGTGGGGCGGTCCGCGGCGATGACGCCGCCGGAGAGGATCACCGAGCGCGGGCACAGCTCCGCCGCGTACGGGAGGTCGTGCGTGACCATCAGGACGGTCACGTCCAGGCTCAGCAGGATCTCGGCCAGCTCCCGGCGGCTCGCCGGGTCCAGGTTGGAGGACGGCTCGTCCAGCACCAGGATCTCCGGCTCCATCGCCAGCACGGTCGCGACGGCGACGCGGCGGCGCTGCCCGAAACTGAGGTGCTGCGGCGGCCGGTCGGCGACGTGCGCCATGCCGACGCGCTCCAGGGCCTCCGCGACCCGGCGGTCCAGTTCGGCGCCGCGCATGCCGAGGTTGGCGGGCCCGAACGCGACGTCCTCCCGGACGGTCGGCATGAACAGCTGGTCGTCGGGGTCCTGGAAGACGATGCCGACGCGGCGGCGGATCTCCCGCAGCGCCTTCTTGTCCCCCGTGCCGACCGCGAGGCCGCCGACCCTGACCTCGCCCAAGCCGCCGTGCAGGATGCCGTTCAGGTGCAGGACGAGCGTGGTCTTCCCGGCGCCGTTCGGCCCGAGCAGCGCGACGCGCTCGCCGCGCTCGATCGTCAGGTCGACGCCGAACAGGGCCTGCGTGCCGTCGGGGTAGGCGTACGCCAGGCCCTTCACCTCAAGGGACGGGGTCATGGCACCATCCAAGCAGCCAGCGCGACCAGGGCCGCGGCCACCGGCAGCGCCGCGGCGGCCGTCCACTGCGCGGCGGTCGCGCCGACGTCGTGCAGGACGGGCATCCGCCCGTCGTAGCCGCGGCTCAGCATGGCCAGGTGGACGCGCTCGCCCCGCTCGTAGGAGCGCAGGAACAGCGCGCCCACCGACTTGGCGAGCACGCCCGTGGCGCGGATGTCGCGGGCCTCGAAGCCGCGCGCGGCGCGGGCCGTCTTCATCCGGCCCAGCTCCGCGGTGACGACGTCGCCGTAGCGCAGCATGAACGTGGCGATCTGGGTGATGAGCTGCGGCATGCGGAGCCGCTCGATGCCGAGCAGCAGCAGCCTCGGCTCGGTGGTCGCGGCCAGCAGGATGGACGCGACGACGCCGAGGGTGCCCTTGGCGAGGATGTTCCAGGCCCCCCACAGCCCGCTCTCGCTGAGCCGCAGCCCCAGCACGGCGATCTTCTCGCCCTCCGCGACGAACGGCATCAGGAAGGCGAACGCGACGAACGGCACCTCGATGACGACCCGCCGCGCCACCGTCCGGAACGGCACCCGGGCGGCGGCGGCCACGGCGGCGAGCAGCAGCGCGTAGACGCCGAACGCCCAGATCCGCTCGCGCGGCGTCGCGACGACGAGCAGCACGAACGCCAGGACGGCGACGAGCTTGCACTGCGGCGGCAGCCGGTGCACCGGTGACGCGCCCGGCAGGTACAGCCGGTGCGCGTGGCCCGCGCCCATCAGCCCTTCCGCGCGGCCTCGGCCGGCGCCGCCTCCGCCGCCCCGTCCGGCCCGGCGGCCGGGCCGCGGCGCCGGACGGCCCAGAACAGCCCGCCGCCCACGAGCAGGACGGCGCCGACGCCGACCACTCCGGACAGCCCGCCGGACAGCCGGGCGTTCTCGATGCCCTTCACCCCGTAGTCGCCGAACGGGGAGTCCTTGAGCGAGTGGTCCTTCTCCTTGGCGCTGATGCCCTTGTCCTCGGCGACCTTCTCCAGGCCGTCCGGATGGGATGAGGCGTAGTAGCTGACGATGCCCGCGAGCACGAGCGAGACGAGCAGGAATCCGGCGAAGAAGCGCTTGGTGGTCATGTGGGGGTCCCCTCTCAGGCGCGGGACGGCTCGGCCCGGCCGTCCGCTCCCTGTCCGGCGCCGGTGCGCAGCTCCAGCGGCTTCAGCAGCCCGCGCGCCCCGTACACGAGGTCGGGGCGGACGGCGAGCACGCTCGACACGGTCACCGCGGTGATCAGCGCCTCGCCGATGCCGATGAGCACGTGGACGCCGATCATCGCGGCGGCCACCTTGCCGATGGACACGTCCGCCGTCCCGCCCACGGCGTAGACGGCGGTGAAGGCGAGCGCGGCGGCGGGCACGGACACGACCGCGGCGGCGAACGCCGACACCGAGACCGACGCCCGCGTCTTGGGCAGCACCCGCAGCAGGAGCCGGAACAGCCCGTACCCCACCGCGACCGTGACGAGCGCCATCGTGGTGACGTTGGTGCCGAGCGCGGTGAGGCCGCCGTCCGCGAACAGGAGCGCCTGCATGAGCAGGACGACCGAGACGCACAGCACGCCCGTGTACGGCCCGACGAGGATCGCCGCGAGCGTGCCGCCGAGCAGGTGCCCGCTCGTCCCGGACGCGACCGGGAAGTTCAGCATCTGCGCCGCGAACACGAACGCGGCGGTCAGCCCGGCGAGCGGGGCCGTCCGGTCGTCCAGCTCCCGCCGGGCGCCGCGCAGCGCCACCGCGACCCCGGCCACCGCGACCGCGCCGGTCGCCACGGACACCGGCGCATCGATGAAACCGTCCGGTACGTGCACGTCTCCCACCGTCCTACCTGTTGCGAGCGATAGGACCAGTTTTACGGCACACGCCTAGTAGTTGCAATACGGTCGCAATAGCAAGGAGGCCGTCACTCGCGGGCGACCCCGCCGGGGAGCCGCCCGCTCAGTCGAAGCTGGGCTCGCGGGTCCGCGTGCGCTTGAGCTCGAAGAACCCGTCGGTCGACGCGACGGCCCGCACGCCGTCCCAGAGCTTCACGGCGGCCTCGCCGCGCGGGATGGGAGTGACGACGGGGCCGAAGAACGCGCTGCCCTCGACCTCGATGACGGGGGTTCCGACCTCCTGGCCGACGCGGTCGATGCCGTCCTTGTGGGACGCGCGCAGCGCCTCGTCGTAGGCGGTGGAGTCGGCGGCGTCCGCGAGCGAGGGGTCGAGGCCGGCCGCGGTCAGCGCCGCCTCGATGAGGGCCCGGTCGAGCTTCTGCTTGTCGTGGTGGCGGCGCGTGCCCATCTCGGTGTAGAGACGGCCGAGCACCTCCGGCCCGTACTTCTGCTCGGCGGCGATGCACACGCGCACCGGGCCCCATGCCTCGGCGAGCATCTGCCGGTACGCGTCCGGGATGTCCTTGTCCTCGTTGAGGACGGCCAGGCTCATCACGTGCCAGCGCACCTCGATCGGGCGCAGCTTCTCCACTTCCAGGATCCAGCGGGACGTGATCCATGCCCAGGGGCACAGCGGGTCGAACCAGAAGTCCACCGGTGTTGGCGCGTTCTCAGCCTGCGGGGCGTTTTCAGCCTGCGGGGCGTTCTCAGCCAAGGTCGTCTCCTAGAGAGTGGATACAGCTGGTTTACGCGTCAACCAGGCCGCCCGCTTCCCGATTCCCGTCGGGGGTAGGCCATCTGAGGACTTCCTTCGGCCGTGGCGGGCGGACCGGGACGGGGTCCGGTTGGTAGACATGACTTCAACGAAGCGATTAAGCCGACCAAGGAGTACATGTGGCAGGCAACCTCACGCGCGACGAGGCGCGGGAACGGGCCCGGCTGCTCACCGTCGAGTCGTACACGGTGGACCTGGACCTCACGACGGGCGCGGAGCGGTTCGCGTCCACCACCGTGGTCCGGTTCGACAGCGCCGAGACGGGCGCGTCCACGTTCATCGACCTGCACGGCGCCGTCGTGCGGGAGGTCACGCTGAACGGCAAGGCCCTCGACCCCTCGTCCTATGACGCCGAGAAGGGGCGCGTGCCGTTGCCGGACCTCGCCGCGCAGAACGAGCTGCGCGTCGTGGCCGACTGCGAGTACTCGCGGTCGGGCGAGGGCCTGCACCGGTTCGTCGACCCCGTGGACGGCGGCGTCTACCTCTACAGCCAGTTCGAGACGGCCGACGCGCACCGCATGTTCACCTGCTTCGACCAGCCCGACCTCAAGGCGACCTTCGAGTTGACCGTGAAGGCCCCTGAGGACTGGCAGGTCGTCACGAACGAGCCTCCGAAGACCACCGGGGGGTCTGGGGGGTCGTCCCCCCAGAATGACGCCGAGTCCGCGGAGGGCGGCACGTGGCACTTCCTGCCGACGCCGCAGATCTCCACCTACATCACCGCGCTCATCGCCGGGCCGTACCACGTCGTCCGCGACGAGTACCGCCGCGAGGACGGCACCGTCATCCCCCTCGGCGTGTACTGCCGGGCGTCGCTGTCGGAGTTCCTGGACGCCCCCGCCATCGTGGACGTGACCCGCCAGGGCTTCGACTACTTCGAGAAGGTCTTCGGCCGCCCGTACCCGTTCACCAAGTACGACCAGCTGTTCGTCCCCGAGTTCAACGCGGGCGCGATGGAGAACGCGGGCGCCGTGACGTTCCTGGAGGACTACGTCTTCCGGTCGCGGGTCACCGACGCCGCCTACGAGCGCCGCGCCGAGACGATCCTGCACGAGATGGCGCACATGTGGTTCGGCGACCTCGTCACCATGCGCTGGTGGGACGACCTCTGGCTGAACGAGTCGTTCGCCACCTACATGAGCGTCCTGTGCCAGGCCGAGGCCACCAAGTGGAAGGGCTCGTGGACGACGTTCGCGAACCTGGAGAAGGCGTGGGCCTACCGGCAGGACCAGCTTCCGTCCACGCACCCGATCTCCGCCGACATCCCCGACATCCGCGCGGTCGAGGTCAACTTCGACGGCATCACCTACGCCAAGGGCGCGTCCGTCCTGAAGCAGCTCGTGGCCTATGTCGGCCTCGACAACTTCCTGGAGGGCGTCCGGCGGTACTTCGACCGGCACGCGTGGGGCAACACCGTCCTGACGGACCTGCTGGGCGCGCTGGAGGAGACCTCCGGCCGCGACCTGGCGTCCTGGTCGAAGGAATGGCTGGAGACGGCCGGCGTCAACACGATGCGGCCCGAGTACGAGGTGGACGGCGACGGCAACTTCACGTCGTTCACCGTGCTGCAGGAGGCCAAGCCCGACTACCCGACCCTGCGTTCGCACCGCCTCGCCATCGGTCTGTACGACCTGACCGGGGAAGGCCTGGTCCGGCGCGAGCGGGTCGAGCTGGACGTGGTCGGCGCCCGCACCGAGGTCCCGCAGCTCGTGGGCCGCAAGCGGCCCGACCTCGTGCTGATCAACGACGACGACCTCACCTTCGCCAAGATCCGGCTGGACGAGCACTCGCTGAAGACGCTCATCGAGCACATCGGCGACATCAAGGAGAGCCTGCCGCGCGCGCTGTGCTGGTCGGCCGCGTGGGACATGACCCGCGACGCCGAGATGGCCACCCGCGACTACGTCCGGCTCGTCACCAAGGGCATCCGCGGCGTCACCGACATCTCGGTCACGCAGACGCTGCTGCGGCAGGCGCGCACCGCCGTCCAGCAGTACGCCGACCCGGCGTGGCGCAAGGAGGGCCTCGCCCTGCTCGCCGACACGCTCGCCGACCTGGCGCGCGAGGCCGAGCCCGGCTCGGACCTCCAGCTCGCCTACACGCAGGCGTTCGCCGCGTCGGCCGTGTCCGACGAGCACCTGGCGTTCGTCCAGGGCCTGCTGGACGGCTCGCAGACGCTCGTCGGCCTCACGGTCGACACCGACCTGCGCTGGACGCTGCTGCGCCGCCTCGTCGTCACCGGGCGGGCCGGCGAGGCCGAGATCGACGCCGAGCACGAGCGGGACCGCACCGCCGCGGGCGAGCGGCACGCCGCCGCCTGCAAGGCCGCGATCCCGACCGCGGAGGCGAAGGAGGCGGCGTGGGAGCGGATCGTGTCCGGCGAGCTGCCCAACGCCGTATACCGGTCGACGCTCGGCGGGTTCGTCGAGCCCGACCAGGCCGAGCTGCTCGTCCCCTACGTCGACCGGTACTTCGCCGAGGTCGGCCGGGTGTGGAAGGAGTGGACGAGCGACATGTCGCAGACGTTCGCCGAGGTCGCCTACCCGTTCCTGGTGATCGACCAGTCCACCATCGACCGGACCGATGCGTACATCGCCGAGCAGGACCCGCCCGCGGCCCTGCGCCGGCTGCTGTCGGAGGGCCGCGACGGCGTCGCGCGCGCGCTGCGCGCCCGTGCGAAGGACGCCGCGTCCGCCTGAGTCGGCGTCAGTCCCGGCCGGCGTCCGGCTGAGCCTGTCCACCCGCCCCGTGACCGTGGGATCGTTGCACGGTCACGGGGCGAGTGGCGACGGGGAGGACGCGATGGAGACGGCTGGGGACGTACTGGCGGCGCTCGCGCGGCGCTATGCGTTCGGCGACCTTGAGGCACTGGTCGCGCAGGGCGGACCGGCGGCGGGCGGCGGCCGAGCGGCCGCGGTCGCGGCGCTGTGCGCGTTCGGGCAGCGCGTCCTCGACCTGGACGCCGAGGACTTCGGCATGCCGGAGGCGGCCGGCGAGGTCCCGGCCGACCTGCTGGACCGGGCCCGCGCCAGCCGGATGCCGCAGGCGGCCAAGGAGCGCCCGCGCGGCGCGCTCGCCAGCCTGCGCCCCGCGTACCGCCTCCTGCTGGAGGTCATCGAGATCCGCTGGCGCCGCCGCGACATGGCGGCGCTGGTCGCCGCCGTCCACATCGCCGCCGAGTACCTGCCGCTGCTGGCGTGGGAGCCCGTCCTCGGGCACGCCGGCGACCCGGCCCTCATCGGCGCGTCGGTCGGCGGCGCGGGCAGCCGCTTCGGGGTGCCGGTGGAGCCCGGTTCGCCGCGGATGTGCGACCACACCCGGCCGGAGCGCTCCGCCTGCGAGCGGACGCTCCGCGTCGCGAAGGAGCCGGGGCCCGGCTGGCGCGCCTACCTCGACCGGCAGCACAGCCAGGTGGCGTCCGCGCTGGGCGACTGCGCCGCCCGCTGCCGGACGCCCTGTTCGGTCATGACGCGCCTGGAGGGCACCGTCCGCGCCGGCCTCACCGAGCGGTGCACGCTCGCCGTCGAGTTCACCGACGGCGCGCTGGTCAAGCTCCGCCATGCCGCGCCGGTAGGCCACGGGTTCGGTGTCCCGTCCCCGGAGGAGGTCCAGGCGGCGTGGGGGCGCGCGCGCAAGTCGCTGTCCCGCCATCCGCTGGGGCACAAGGCGCTGGCGGACGCCGACGGCTCCTATCCCCTGCGCGGCCTTCCCGAGCTGTTCTCCGCCATCGCCGCCACCGATCTGCGCCCCGACACGCTCCTCTACGACGTGACGAAGCGCATCACGTCGGCGCTCTCCTGAAGGTCGTCCAGGAGGACGGGCATGCCGTCGGCGTCCGCAAGCGGGACGCGCCAGTTGGGGTACTCGTCGGTGGTGCCCGGCTGATTCTGGGTGCGGCGCTCGCCGACGGCGTCCGCCAGGGAGATGCCCCGTAGACGGGCCGGGGTGCGGGCAAGGAAGGCGTGCAGGGCGTCCACGATCGGCCGGTCGTAGGTGGTCGCGCCTTCCGCGAGCGCCCGCAGGACCTCGGCGGGCGGCGCGTCCAGCAGGCCCTCCTCGTGCAGGAGCGCCAGCCAGTCGCCGAGCTGGCGGCGGTGGTCGGCCTCCTCCTCGGCGCGGGGCCGCGTCAGCAGGCCGAGCCGGTCGCGGAGCGCGATGTGGTCGCCGTGCACGAAGCCCGTGATGGGCGGCATGTCGTGGGAGCCGACCGTGGCCAGGGACAGCTCCCGCCATGCGGCCGGTCGCTTGGGACGTCCCGCCGCGTCGCGCTCGAACCAGAGGAGGGACGTGCCGAGCATGCCGCGGTCGGCCAGGCCGTCCCGGAAGTCGGGCTCGACGGTGCCGAGGTCCTCCCCGACCACGACGGCGCCCGCCCGCTCGGCCTCCCAGGCCAGGCAGCCGAGGAGCGCGTCCCGGTCGTAGCGGACGTACGTGCCGTCGGCCGGTGACCCGCCCTCGGGGACCCACCACAGGCGCGACACCTGCATCGCGTGGTCGAGGCGCAGCCCGCCGCCGTGCCGGAACGCGGCGGCGAGCATCTCCCGGAACGGGGCGTAGGCGGCGCCCGCGAGGCGGTGCGGATGCCACGGCGGCTGGCCCCAGTCCTGGCCGCGCTGGTTGAACTCGTCCGGCGGCGCCCCGACGCTCATGCCGGGCGCGAACAGGTCGCGGTAGATCCAGGTGTCGGCGCTGCCGTGCGCGACCCCCACCGCCAGGTCGTGGACGATCCCGACCGGCATCCCGGCGTCGGAGGCGGCCCGCTGGGCGGCCTCAAGCTGCCCGTCCAGGCGCCACTGCAGCCAGGCGTGGAAGTCGACCCGCGCGGCGAGCCGGGCGGCCTCGCCGGCGACGGCGACGCCGCCGGCGTCGTGGAGCTCCGCGGGCCAGCGGCGCCAGTCCGGGCCGTGCTTCTCGGTGAGCGCGCACCAAGTCGCGAACGCGGTGAGGGCCCCGCCCTCGCGCGCGCGGAACGCGTCGTAGTCGCGCTGGGCCGCGGTGCCGCGAGGGACGCGGTGCAGCAGTTCGAGCGCCTGGAGCTTGGCCGACCAGACGGCGTCGCGGTCGATCGCGCCACCGGGGATGCGCAGCGGTTCGGCGAGCGCGCGCAGGCCCTCGCGGTCTCCTGGCGTCAGCGCCGCGTACTCGGGGAGGTCTTCGACGCGCAGGTAGAGGGGGGCGGTGAAGCGGCGGCTCATCGGCGAATACGGGGACGCGCTGACCGGCGGGACGGGCTCGGCCGCGTGCAGCGGGTTGATCAGCGTGAACCCGGCGCCGCCCGCGCGGCCGCTCCACGCGGCGAGGTCGGCCAGGTCGCGCAGGTCGCCGATCCCCCAGGACGCGCGGGAGCGCACCGAGTACAGCTGGACGGCGAGCCCCCACACCCGGTCCGGGGTGCGCAGCCGGCGCGGCGCGACCAGCAGGGGCGCGCTCTCGCCGCCGGCGTGCAGCCGGTGCCAGCCGAGCGGCAGCGGTTCCGTCGGCGGCACGGCCTCCCCGGTCGCCAGCTCGACACTCGCGCCCGGGAAGTCCGGCGGGGGGTCGCCGTGGCGGACGACCACCACCGGCGGCAGCGTGCGCGCGGGGGCCCGCGCGCGCTCCAGCTCCGCCCTGGCGGCGCTCGGGGTGGAGGCGTCCACCCCGAGGGCCGCGAGGACGGCGACGAGCGTGTCCGGCGCGACCGCCGCCTCCCGGCCCCGCCAGTCGGTGTACCGCGTCGCGACGCCGTGGAGCCCGGCCAGCCTGATCAGTTCCTCGTCGCCCACGCCTGCACCATGCCCGGTGCGGGCGGGGTCACGCAGTCCAGATCTCCGGCTTGCGGCCGATCCAGGGCCGCGCCTCCTCCAGCTGCGCGGACAGCGAGATCAGCGTGCCCTCGCCGCCGAGCCGCCCGGCCAGCATGACGCCGATGGGCAGCCCGTCGGCGTTCCAGTGCAGCGGGACGTTCACCGCCGGCTGCCCCGAGACGTTGTAGACGGCCGCGAACGGGGTGAAGTGGGTCTGGCGCCGGAAGTTCTCCTCGGGCTCCTCCCCGTGGAAGTACCCGACGGGGACGGGCGGCGACGCGAGCGTCGGGTGCAGGATGGCGTCGAACCCGTCCGTGATCGGGAACGCGGCGCGCAGCGCGCCCTGCAGCGCGGCGAGCGACTGCATCAGCCGCGTCGCGCTGGTGGCCTCCCCCAGCCCGCGCAGCCAGCGGGTCAGCGGTTGCAGCTTCTCCTCGCCGCCCTCCGGGACGGGCGTCATCGTCGCCATCGCGCCCCACAGCGTCGCGAAGTGCGGGAGCAGGTCGGCGCCGAGCACCTCCGGCAGGTCCACGATCTCGTGGCCCAGCTCCTCCAGCAGCGCCGAAGCCTCCTCGTAGGCGGCGACGCAGTCGGGGTGGACCTCGACGCCCGGCACCGGCGGCTGCTTGCTGCGCGCGATGCGCAGGCGGCCCGGCGCCCGGTCGGCGTGCGCGAGGAACGGCCCGTCCGCCTGCGGCGCCCGGTACAGGTCGCCCGGCATGTGACCGGCCAGCACGTCCAGCATGAGGGCCGCGTCGCGGACGGTCCGGGCGATGGGCCCGTTGGTCGCCAGCCCGAACAGGTCGGCGACGATCGGCCCGCCCGACACCCGGCCGCGGGTCGGCTTGATCCCGAACAGGCCGCAGACGCTGCTCGGGATCCGGATGGACCCGCCCCCGTCGCTGCCCTGCGCGATCGGCGCCAGCCCGGAGGCGACCGCCGCCGCCGCGCCGCCCGACGACCCGCCCGCCGAGCGGGTGAGGTCCCAGGGGGTGCGGGCCGGGGGCGCGACGTCACCCTCCGTATAGCAGGGCAGGCCGAACTCCGGCGTCGTCGTCTTGCCCAGCAGCACGGAACCCGCTTGCGCCAGCTTGGTGACCACATGGTCGTCGGCGAACCCGGTCAGGTCGGCGTACACCGCCGAGCCGGCCGTCATCCGCACCCCGTTCACCATGTTCAGGTCCTTGATCGGGACCGGGACGCCGTGCAGCGGGGGGAGATCCGCGGGGTCGGCCGCCTCCAGCACCGCCTTCTCGGCGCGGCGGGCCTCCTCGCGGGCGCGGTCCGCGGTGACGGTCACATAGGCGCCCACCTGCTCGTTCAGCCGGTCGATACGGGCCAGATAGTGGTCGGCGAGCTCGACCGGGGATACTTCCCTCGTGCGGACGGCGGAGGCCATCTGGGTGGCGCTCAAGTCATGAGTTTGTGTCACAAATCGGAACGCTAGACGCCGTGTGCGCGGGCATCAAAGAGGGCAGGGAGGTAAAGGCGGAGGAAGGAGAAGAGTATCGGCCTACCCGTCCGTCGCGTAAGTTACTCACTGTCCCTGGGGCGACAAAACTATTAACCCCGCATGACTAGTCGCCGACCGGCCGGATGATTACTCTGCGCACGGAGGATCATGCCCCCGATGGGAAAGGAATACGGAGCGTCACTCATGGCGATCACGGAGCGGGGCAACACGCAGGGAGCCCGGGGCCAGCCCCGGGCCGAGTCCGAGGAGTCGCGGCCGGTGGAGGCACGGTCGGAGGAAGCGCGCGAGCACCGTCACCCGGCGCCGGTGACCGAGCGCCCGGAGGAGGGCGAGCGCGCCGCCGCGACGCCGCTCGACGACCCCCGGGTCCGCCGCTGGGCGTGGCGGGCCGGCGCGGCCGTCGTCGCGGGCGTCGCCGTCATGGTCCTGTTCGGCTGGCGGCTGGGCGTCGCCGTCGCGGTCCTGGTGGTGGTCGGCGATGTCGTCCGGACGTCCCGCAAGAGCTCCTCCGTCCCGGCCTGGCAGAAGTCCTCCGCCGCCGAACGGCGCACCGAGAAGCAGCTGAGGTCCCTGCAGCGCAACGGGTACCTCGTGCTGCACGCGCGGGCCGTCCCCCGCGACGACGAGGGCGTCAGCGACGGGCGGATCGACCACCTGGTGATCGGGCCGAGCGGCGTCTACGCCATCGACTCCGAGAAGTGGGACAAGCGTCTCCCCGTGCGCACCATGTCCCACCTCAAGCTCTTCCACGGCCCCTTCAACAAGAAGGACCGGCTCGACGAGGCGCGCTGGGAGGCCCAGATGGCCAGCGAGATCCTCGGCGAGCGGGTCGGCTTCGAGGTCCCGGTCCAGGCCTCCGTGGCGATCTACGGCCCGTCCATCCCGTGGAAGGTCATGCGGGTGCGCGACGTGGACGTCTACGCCGGCAACCGGGCCCGCGCCTACCTGCGCCGCCGCCCGAAGATCCTCACCGACGGCGACGTGCAGCGCATCTTCCAGGCGGCGGAGCAGTCCCTGCCGCCGAAGTACCCCGACTGAGGCCGAGGGCGGCCTGCTTCCCCGGGCCGCCCGCCCCGCAGGCTCAACGGCGAGCCCGCCGGCCCCCGCCGGCCGATCCGCCGGGATGCCGCGCCGCGGCCGGGCACCGCGCCCGCCGGGACGCCCGCGTCCCGGCTTTTCTCATGCCCGCTTCCCGGTTGGTAGCATCGGTGGTCACGGGCCGGCCCGCGCGCGACCTCCGCTGAGCCGGCCGCAGCGCCGCGATCCGCCGCTGCGACCATGCTTCTCAGAAGGCGATACGCCACGCCACGCCGAACCACGCGCGGCCCGCCGTCCCGCACGCCACAGTTGGAGAGGTCACTATGCCACCGCTCAGGTCACGCACGGTCACGCACGGCAGGAACATGGCGGGCGCCCGCGCCCTCATGCGCGCCAGCGGCGTGGAACGCGAGGACTTCGGCAAGCCGATCGTCGCGGTGGCCAACAGCTTCACCCAGTTCGTGCCGGGCCACGTCCACCTGGACGAGGTCGGCAAGGTCGTCGCGGGCGCGGTCCGCGAGGCCGGCGGCGTGCCCCGCGAGTTCAACACCATCGCCGTGGACGACGGCATCGCGATGGGCCACGGCGGCATGCTGTACTCGCTGCCGTCCCGCGAACTGATCGCCGACGCCGTCGAGTACATGGTCAACGCGCACTGCGCCGACGCCCTGATCTGCGTCTCCAACTGCGACAAGATCACCCCGGGCATGCTGCTGGCCGCGCTGCGGCTGAACATCCCGACCGTGTTCGTCTCCGGCGGCCCGATGGAGGCCGGCAAGCCGGTCGAGGGCGTCATGGGCGGCAACAAGCTCGACCTGATCGACCCGATGATCGCCTCCGCGGACGTCTCGGTCGCCGACGACAAGCTCCTGGAGATGGAGGAGTCCGCCTGCCCGACCTGCGGCTCCTGCTCCGGCATGTTCACCGCGAACTCGATGAACTGCCTCACCGAGGCGATCGGGCTGGCGCTGCCCGGCAACGGCACCGTCCTCGCCACCCACACCGCCCGCCGCCGCCTCTACGAGGACGCCGGCCGCACCGTCGTCGAGATCGCCAAGCGGTACTACGACGGCGACGACGAGTCCGTCCTGCCGCTGAACATCGCGACCCCCGAGGCGTTCGAGAACGCGATGGTGCTGGACGTCGCGATGGGCGGCTCGACCAACACGATCCTGCACCTGCTCGCCGCCGCGACCGAGGCCCGCGCCGGCTTCGGCCTGGACGAGATCGACGCGGTGTCGCGGCGCGTCCCCTGCATCTGCAAGCTGGCCCCGGCGACCGCGAAGTACCACGTCGAGGACTGCCACCGCGCCGGCGGCATCCCCGCGCTGCTCGGCGAGCTGCACCGGGCCGGGCTGCTGAACGCGTCCGCGGGCTCGATCCACTCCGCGTCCCTGGCGGAGTTCGTCGCCAAGTGGGACGTCCGCTCCCCCGACGTGCTGCCCGAGGCCGTCGAGATGTACCACGCGGCGCCCGGCGGCGTCCGCAGCACCTCGGCCTTCTCGCAGAGCGCCCGCTGGGAGACCCTCGACCTCGACCGCGAGAACGGCTGCATCCGCTCCGTCGAGCACGCCTACACCGCCGACGGCGGCCTCGCCGTGCTGCGCGGCAACATCGCCCCCGACGGCGCGATCGTGAAGACCGCCGGCGTCGAGGAGGAGCTGTGGACCTTCTCCGGCCCCGCCGTCGTCTTCGAGTCGCAGGACGACGCCGTCGAGGGCATCCTCGCCGGCCGGGTCACGCCCGGTGACGTCGTCGTGATCCGCTACGAGGGCCCGAAGGGCGGCCCCGGCATGCAGGAGATGCTGTACCCGACGAGCTTCCTCAAGGGCCGCGGGCTCGGCAAGGCGTGCGCGCTGATCACCGACGGCCGGTTCTCCGGCGGGACGTCCGGGCTGTCCATCGGGCACGCCTCCCCGGAGGCGGCCGCCGGCGGCGTCATCGCGCTCGTCGAGGACGGCGACCGCGTCGTCATCGACATCCCGAACCGGGTCCTGGAGCTGGACGTCCCGGAGGACGAGCTGGAGATCCGCCGCGAGAAGCTGCTCGCCGACCTCGGCGGCTACCGCCCCCGCGACCGGAACCGCCCGGTCAGCGCCGCGCTGCGCGCCTACGCGGCGATGGCCACGTCCGCCTCGACCGGCGCGGCCCGCGACGTGTCGCAGCTCGACCGGCTGCCGCAGCACTGAGCGAGGCGGGGCGCGCTTTACCCGGCGGGTAATCGCCGCCGTTCCCCGGCTCCGGCAGAGTGAGGGGTGCCGGGCGAGACCAGCCCGGCACCCACGACCGAAGGAGCCGGTGATGACCGCCTACGCCCTCGCGCACCTGCGCCCGCAGCCGCCGCTGCACGACGACGTCTTCACCTACATCGAGCGCATCCAGGACACCATGGACCCGTTCGGCGGCCGCTTCCTCGTGCACGGCACGAACCCCGAGGTGATGGAGGGACCGGTCGAGGGCGGCTACGTCCTGATCGAGTTCCCCGACATGGAGCGGGCCCGCGCCTGGTACGAGTCGGACGCCTACCGGGAGATCCTGCCCATGCGCACCGACAACATCCCGGGCACGGCCGTCCTGCTGCACGGCGTTCCGCCGGGCTACGACGCCGCGGCGACCGGGCGGGCCATGCGCGCCGCCCAGAACGAGGCCGTGCGGAACGGCGCCGGCCGGAACGGTTAGGAGCAGCAGCCTCCGCCGCAGCAGCCCCCTCCGCCGGCGGGCGCCGGCGGGGCCGCCGGGCCCCGGGAGGTGCCGGTGACGGCGACCGTGGACAGCAGCTTGACCGTGTCGTCGTGGCCGTCCGGGCACGGGGCCGGGTCGGACGCGTTGATCATCGGGCGGGAGACCTCGAAGGTCGATCCGCACGCGCGGCAGCGGTAGTCATAACGAGGCACGCCCCCAGGATACGTGCTCGCCGGTCAGGCCGCCGGTTCGGAGACGTAGGCGGCCCACTGGGGGTCGCCGTCCTGGACGAGGCCGATGAGCCGCCAGTGCGCGCCGCGCGGCACGGCGGGCGGGACGGGCAGCGTCCAGCCGAGCTCCGACAGCAGCCGGTCGGCCTTGCGGTGGTTGCACGTCATGCAGGAGGCGACGCAGTTCTCCCAGACGTGCTTGCCGCCGCGGCTGCGCGGATGGACGTGGTCGATCGTCTCGGCCCGGCGCCCGCAGTAGACGCAGCGGAAGTTGTCGCGCCGCATCAGCGCGGCCCGGGTCAGCGGGACGCGGGTGCGGAACGGGATGCGGACGTAGCGGCGCAGCCGGATCACCGACGGCACCTCGACCTCCATCGTGGCCGAGTGCAGCACCGCGCCGGTGGTGTCGTGATGGACGATCTCGGCCTTCTCCCGGAGCACGAGGCAGACGGCCCGCCGCAGCGGCAGCGTGGTGAGTGGTTCGTACGTCGCGTTCAGGAGCAGGACCTGTCGCATCAGACGCCCTCCGCCGGGTGCGGCGGAAACGCCCGATTCAGCAAGATCAGTGGATTCGGCGGGTTCGGCGGATTCGCCGGGTGAAGAGCCTCGGCGGGCGCGGCGGACCGCGCCTCGGACCGAGGCCCGATTATCGTCTCCGGTTCCTGCGCCCTCGCCATGAGAACCTCCCCAGGGGCGAACCGACCTTCATCAGTGTGGCGTCTGAGGGAGCCCGTCCGCTACCCCAATAATCCCCCAGCGTGCGCCGGAACGAACGCGGACCCGCGTCCAGGCCAGTGGGGAGTGGCCGGACGGGCAGCCCCGGAGGCCCAATAAAGTGCATCCATGACGCCGTACCCGCCCGCGAAGCGCCAGGACATCGTCGAGGACATCCACGGCCACCGTGTCGAGGACCCGTACCGGTGGCTCGAAGACGCCGGCAGCTCCGAGACCGCGGAGTGGCTCGCCGCGCAGGACCGGCTGTTCCACAAGGTCGTGGACGCGCTGCCGGGCCGGGAGGCGCTGCGCGCGCGCCTCGGCGAGCTGCTCGGCGCGGGCAGCGTCGGCTCCCCGGTGTGGCGGGGCGAGCGGCGGTTCTTCACCCGCCGCGCCGCCGACCAGGAGCACCCCGTCCTCTACACGGCCGGCCCGGACGGCGCCGAGCGCGTCCTCGTCGACCCGATGGCGCTCGACCCGGACGGCACGACGACGCTCGACGCCTGGCAGCCGGACAAGGAGGGCCGCCGCCTCGCCTACAAGGTCTCCACCGGCGGCGACGAGGAGTCCCTGCTGTACGTCATCGACGTCGCGACCGGCGAGCGGGTCGAGGGGCCGATCGAGCGGGCGCGGTACTCCGGCGTCGCGTGGCTGCCGGGCGGCGAGGCGTACTACTACGCGCGCCGGCTGCCCCCGCACGAGGTCCCGGACGGCGAGGAGCAGTACCACCGGCGCCTGTACTTCCACCGGGTCGGCACCGACCCCGACGCCGACGACGTGCTGATCTTCGGCGAGGGCCTGGACAAGACCAACTACTACGGGGCCGGCGTCAGCCGGGACGGGCGCTGGCTGACGGTCTCGTCGTCGCAGGGCACGGCGCCGCGCAACGACCTGTGGATCGCCGACCTGTCGGCGTCGCCGCCCGAGGCCCCGGCGCTGCGCCCCGTGCAGGAGGGCGTCGACGCCGGCACCGGCCTGCACGTCGGGCGCGACGGCCGCGCGTACATCTTCACCGACCGGGACGCGCCCCGCTCCCGGCTCTGCGTCGCCGACCCGTCCGACCCGTCCTACGAGAACTGGCGCGACCTCCTCCCGGAGGACCCGGAGGCCGTCCTCACCGACTTCGCGATCCTCGACGACCTGGACCAGCCCGTCCTGCTGGCCGGATGGACGCGGCACGCGATCAGCGAGATCACCGTGCACGACCTGGCGACCGGCGAGCGGATCGGCGCCGTCCCGACGCCGGGCCTCGGCTCGATCGGCGGGCTCATCGAGCGGCCCGAGGGCGGGCACGAGGCGTGGTTCGGCTACACCGACAACACCACCCCGTCCTCGGTCATGCGCTACGACGCCCGCACCGGCGAGACCACGCTCTGGGCGTCCGCGCCGGGAGCGGTCGAGGTCCCCGAGATCGAGACGCGCCAGGTGACCTACACCTCGCGGGACGGCACCGAGGTGCGGATGCTGGTCGCGTCCCGCCCCGGCCTCTCCGGCCCGCGCCCGGCGATCCTCTACGGGTACGGCGGCTTCAACATCTCCCTCACCCCGTCCTACTCGGCGAGCATCCTGGCCTGGGTGGAGGCGGGCGGCGTCTACGCGGTCGCCAACCTGCGCGGCGGGTCCGAGGAGGGCGAGGAGTGGCACCGCGCGGGCATGCGGGAGCGCAAGCAGAACGTGTTCGACGACTTCCACGCCGCCGCCGAGAAGCTGATCGCGGACGGGCTGACCACCCCCGACCGGCTGGCGATCTCGGGCGGCTCCAACGGCGGCCTGCTCGTCGGGGCGGCCCTCACCCAGCGCCCCGAGCTGTACCGGGCGGTGGTGTGCTCGGCGCCGCTGCTCGACATGGTGCGCTACGAGCGGTTCGGCCTCGGCCAGACCTGGAACGACGAGTACGGGACGGCGGACGACCCCGAGGAGTTCGGCTGGCTGATCGGCTACTCCCCGTACCACCACGTCCATCCGGGCACCGCGTACCCGGCCGTCCTGTTCACGACGTTCGGCAGCGACACTCGCGTGGACCCGCTGCACGCCCGCAAGCTGTGCGCGGCGCTCCAGTACGCCACCGCGTCGGACGCGCCGGTCCTGCTGCGCGACGAGGCCGAGGTGGGGCACTCCGCCCGCTCGGTGAGCCGCTCGGCCGACCTGATGACCGACACGCTGTCGTTCCTGGCCGCGCAGACCGGGCTGTCCTTCGACGATTTGACGCGTGGTCTAATAGCGGGATGACGGTGCAGACCCGCCCGGTCCTCGACCTGCTCCGCGAGCCGCCCGCCGAGCCCGACACCTCGGCCGGCTACCTGGACCTGCTCGGCCCGCCGGCGAAGCCGTCACTGGCCCAGTCCGCGATGGAGTCGGCGTTCCTGCCGCGGATCTACGAGAAGGTGTGGCGGCCGATCGGCTTCAACCTCGCCAAGGGCTGGCCGCTCGGCCCCGACACCGCCACCGAGCACGCGCAGGCCCGCGAGTGGCTCGGGCTCAGCGGCCGCACGCCCGCGACCGTCCTGGACGTGGCGTGCGGCCCCGGCAACGTGACCCGGGCCCTCGCCGCGGGCGTCGCGGAAGGCGGCATGGTCATCGGCCTGGACGCGTCGGAGACCATGCTGGCGCGCGCCGTACGCGACACCCCCGAACCGCACCTCGACGACCCGCGCATCGCGTACGTGCGCGGCGACGCCGTCGACCTCCCGTTCCGCGACGGCGTGTTCGACGCCGTCTGCTGCTTCGGGGCCCTCTACCTGTTCGACGACCCGTGGCGGGCGCTGGACGGGATGGCCCGCGTGCTCAAGCCCGGCGGCCGGCTGGTCATCCTCACCTCCCGCCGTCCCGTCCCGCTTCCGAGCGCCCGCATCGCGGGCGCACTGATCCGCCGCACCACCGGCTTCACGGTCTTCGGCGACCGCGAGATGACCCGCGCGCTCACCGCCCGCGGCTTCACCGGCATCCGCCGGCACCGCTACCCGCTGATGCAGATGCTCGGCGCCCGGCGCCCCTGACCCGCGCCCGGCGGCCCGACCCGGGCCGGTAACCGATCCCGCGCCCGGCGCCTTCGGGCGCGCGGGCGCGGCACGGCGTCAGCGGAGGAGTTTCTCGAGGTAGACGTTGACGATGCCGCCGATCGTCTCGCGGCGGGTCTCGCGCCAGCCCGACTTGCGGTACAGGGCCAGCGCGGGGGCCTGGAGCTCGGTCGTGTCGGCGCGCAGGACGCGGTAGCCGTACTCGGCGGCGCGTTCCTCCAGGGCCCGGACGACCGCGGCGCCGTACCCGCGGCGCTGGACGGCCGGCCGGACGCGCAGGCGCACCATCTCGACGGCGTCCAGGTCGCGGGCGCCGGGGGCGTAGCCGCCGAACGCGCGGGCGTGGCCGCCGGGGATGAGGTCGGCGCGGCGCAGGCCGCCCATCGCGACGATCCGGCCGCCGAGCTCGCCGACGAGGAACTCGCCGTCGTTGCGGAGGTAGATGTCCTCCATCCGGAAGAAGTCGTGGTCGTAGTAGACGCCGTCGCCGGGCCGCAGGCCGACCTGGGCGAGGCCCTCGCGGTGCAGGGCCAGCACGGTGCCGTGGTCGGCCGCGTGGTAGCGGCGGATGCGCAGGTCGCCGAACCGCCAGCGGGGCGGTTCGTCCGCCAGCCGGACGAGGTGGCCCTGCGAGAAGGTGCTGTCCATGCGCGGCTCAGGCCTGCTCGGCCGGCGGCACGGTGACGGGACTCTTGATCGAGGGGCCGGAGAGGGCCTCGTAGAAGTCCTTCAGCTCGGCTATCTCGCCGTGCTTGGCCGACACGGCCGCGCCGATCTGGCGGGCGCGGTGCACCAGGATGTCGCTGCGGTGGTCGGGGGGCAGGGCGAGGATGGCCTCCCGCCCGGCCGTGAGCGCGGCGTCGGGATGGCCGGCGTGGAGCTTGCACATCGCGCGGTCGAGGCGCACCAGGGTCAGGTCGACGCGGTCGGTGGGCGAGTAGAGGGTCAGGGCGTGGCTCAGCACCTCGTCGCCGTGCTTGTGGTCGCCGAGGTTGGTGAAAGTGTCGCCCTCGTAGAAGGCCATCTGCCGGTCGGTGAAGCCGAACACCAGGTCGCCGGTGTCGGTCTTGGACAGCTGGTCGAACACCGAGCGCCCGCGGACCAGGGCGCGCCGGGCGCTCGGCGCGGCGTCGCCGCGCCCGCGCAGCGCGAGCATGCCGAGGGCGCGGGCCTCCACGGCGGGGGCCATGGCGGCGGCGACGCCGGGCGTCCGGCCGGCGAGGTCCTGGGCCTTGCGGGCCAGGTGCAGCGCCTCGCGCGGATCGCCGTAGTACATCGGCACGAGCGACTCGCGGACGGTCACCCAGGCGCGCAGCTGCCGGTCGCCGGTCTCGTCGGCGGCGGTGCGCGCGGTGCGGAAGAACGAGCGGGACAGCCGGTGGTCGCCCAGATTGATCATGATCAGCCCGGACAGCCCGGACAGCTGCGCCGCGATCCGGCAGAGCCGCTCCTGCAGCTCCACCGGCTGCCGCTTGTCGCACATGCGCCGCACCTCGCTGAAGTCCAGCAGGACGTCGCAGAGCATCCGCAGCGAGGGGGTCGCCTGGTACTGACGGCCGTAGCCGTAGGTCGTCTCCTCCCACTGGTCGAGCATCGTCGGCGAGACGGTCGTGCCGACCAGCGTGTCGTCCATCTTGCGGCGCAGGTTGTCGACGGCCCCAAGGAACTGACCGTCGAGCGCCACGCCCGCTCCGGCCAGCAACTGCAGAAGGGTCCTACGAAGCACGATGTCCTCCTCTCCCACATCAATGGTCTGGGGGCCTTCGGCGCGGTCGAGGCCCCGTACGTCGTTGACGGTGATCCAGGGGCGCTCCTCGCCCCTGGAGACGATCGCCCCGATGAGCGTGTCGGGGTCGGATGCCGCGCGCCGCTCCGGGACGCGCGGCGGGGGGACGCTCGGCGGCCCCGTGCGGGCCGCGTGGCCGCGGCCGCAGATGCAGGGGCTCTGGTAGTCGAGCGCGTCGGGCTCCACCCGGTAGACGGCGCACAGGTAGTGCAGGTACTCGGGACCGGGCCGCTTGTACCCGCTCTCGTAGGCCGACAGCAGCGTCTCCCCGAGCCGGGGCGGCGGCTTGCCGTCGATCTCGTACAGCGCTCTGACCTGCGCCACGATGTCGGACAGCGCGACACCGTGGGCAAGGCGGTGCGCCTTGATCCGGCTGGTGCCGAACAGCGGCCCGCACTGCTCGTGGATCTCCTGCGCGATCTGGACCGGGCCCTGGCCTCGGGCCAGGGCGTGCGCGCGGATCCGGCGGGCGACCTCCGTCTCTTTCCGGGGGGGATCCGACATCGACTCCGGCCTCCTCACCGTCGGGCCGGGACGACTCCCCCGGGGGGAGGGCGATCGTCCCTGCCACGGCGACCGGTCACTAGATGATGGCCACGACAGATAATCTTTCGCGCACGCAGCGTAACCCTCGTCACATGGGTCGCCAAGCGGTTTCACAGAAGAAGCAGCGCGCGGAGGATGCCTCACCCCCCGTGGGTAGAGAATCTTCCTCCGCAGGCGGCCACCCTTCCCCTGAGGTGGGGTAATCCGGTACTTCGCCGGACGCCCGCCCCCTTGACCCGCCAGTGTGAGAGTTGCAATTCTCGCCGCGAGTGACCGGACGGATCCAGAGAGTCGATCATCCGCCCCGGTCCGGTCAGCGCCCGGCGCTCGCCCATGGAGGGGGTGTGAAGGTGGTCAGCGACAGACGCGTCGGCTACCTCGAGGAACTGGAGCAGGAACTCGACACGCAGGGCCTCGTCGCCCGTGTCGTCCGCACCCGCTCGGGGCCGGCCTTCCTGCGGGTGGTGAACCCGGAGGCCGCGAGCCTCGCCGAGGACGTGACCTGCGCGCCCGCCCCCGAGGGCAAGGACCACTACTTCTGGTGGTCGTGGGGCGAGCGCATGCACCGGGTGGACGACGTCGGCGGCGCCGCGATGAAGCTGGCGCACGTCCTGCAGCCGCTCTCGCGGGAGGTCGGCTCCCGCCCCTGAGACCGGGCGTGTCCCGCGGTCCGCGGCCGGAACGGCGCGGCAGCCGCGGCCGCGGGACACGTTCGCCCGACAGCCCCTCCCCGGCCGCGCCCGCCCGGTTCCGGCCGGTCGGGCCCCGTCCGGCGGCGTACGAACCGGTCCGAAACGTCCCCTACGATCGGCTCGTGCCCGCCGCGGGTCCACAGTGAGGTGCCGAGGCACCACAATTGGCCGGGGAGGGTCTGCACCATGTCATTCGCCGTGTCGTCCATCGCCGTGCCGCCGCTCGCCGGCCTGCTCGCCGTACCGCCGGCCGCCTCCGCGGCGGCGCCCGGCGGGGAGCCGCTGCTCCCCTGGGCCGACAAGGGGTCCCCGGAGCAGGCCTGCGGCGACCCCGATCCGACGAACGCGTGCCGGCTGGTCTGGAACGTCTCGCACAACACCGACTTCACCAGGTTCTTCGCGACCTGGCTGGACAAGCCGCTCACCACGCTGCTGCTGATCATCGTCACCTTCGTGGTCGCGCTGATCGTGAAGAACATCGCGCACCGCATGATCACCAAGGTGACGCTGCGGATGGCCGAGGGGACGATGTCGGAGCGGGCCCGCGAGCGGGCCCGGACGGTCTTCGAGGGCAGCCCCGCCCTGCTGAACAAGCGGCGCGCCCAGCGCGCGCAGACGCTCGGCTCGGTGCTGCGCTCGATCGCGTCCGTCCTGATCATGGGGACGGCGCTGTTCAGCATCCTCGGCTCGCTCGGCCTCAACCTGGCGCCCGTCCTGGCCAGCGCCAGCGTCATCGGCGTCGCGGTCGGGTTCGGCGCGCAGAACATCGTCAAGGACCTGCTCGCCGGGCTGTTCATGCTGCTGGAGGACCAGTACGGCGTCGGCGACTACATCGACGTGGGCGGCGCGAAGGGGACGGTCGAGGCCGTGACGCTGCGGGTCACCCGGATGCGGGACGTCGACGGCGTCGTCTGGTACGTCCCGAACGGCGAGATCAAGAAGGTCGGGAACGAGTCGCAGAACTGGGGGCGGGCCGTCCTCGACATCCCGGTCGACATCCACGAGGACACCGAGAAGGTCAAGGAGATCCTGCAGGCCACGGCCGACGAGATGGCCGCCGAGACCGCCTGGAAGGACCTCGTCCTGGAGCAGCCCTCGGTATGGGGCGTGCAGGCCCTCGCGGGGGACGCGATCGTGATCCGCGTGGTGCTGAAGACCGCGCCCGGCAAGCAGGGCGACGTCGCCCGCGAGCTGCGCGAGCGGGTCAAGCGCTCGTTCGACGAGGCGGGCGTCACGGTGGCCGCTCCCCCGGCGTAGGCGATCAAGGTGAGGACCGGGACGCGTCTCGCATAGGGTGGGGGGCGCTATGGCTGAACAGGTGACTTTCTACGAGGCGGTCGGCGGTGAGGCGACCTTCCACCGGCTGGTGCACCGCTTCTACCAGGGCGTCGCCGAGGACCCCGACCTCCGGCCCATGTACCCGGAGGAGGATCTCGGCCCCGCCGAGGAGCGGCTGCGGCTGTTCCTGATCCAGTACTGGGGCGGTCCCGGCACCTACAGCCAGCGGCGGGGGCATCCGCGGCTGCGGATGCGGCACGTGCCGTTCGTCATCGACGAGGCCCAGCGCGACCGGTGGCTGAAGCACATGCGGGTCGCGGTGGAGGAGCTCGGCCTTCCCGAGCCGCTGGAGAAGCAGCTCTGGGACTACTTCACGATGGCGGCGCGGAGCCTGGTGAACGCGCCCACGTGACCGGCCGGTGGTAATCGGGTAGATCGCGGTGTATGACGCGAATCCCGTGGTGGCGCAACGCCGTCGTGTACGAGATCTACGTCCGCAGCTTCGCCGACGCCGACGGCGACGGTGAAGGCGACCTCCAGGGGATCCGGTCCCGGCTCGGCCACCTGCGCGACCTCGGTGTGGACGCGCTGTGGCTCACCCCGTTCTACCGCTCGCCGCTGGCGGACGGCGGGTACGACGTGGCCGACTACCGCGACGTCGATCCCCGGTTCGGCACGCTGGACGACTTCGACGCGCTGGTCGCGGACGTGCACGCGCACGGGCTGCGGCTGATCGTCGACATCGTCCCGAACCACTCGTCCGACCGGCACCCCTGGTTCCAGGAGGCGCTCGCCGCGCCGCCGGGGTCGCCCGAGCGCGCGCGCTACATCTTCCGTCCCGGACGGCCCGGGGAGCGTCCCGGCGAGGAGGAGCCGCCCAACGACTGGCCGTCCGCGTTCGGCGGCCCGGCCTGGACCCGGGTGGACGACGGGGCCGACGGGGCCGGCGGCGGCGAGTGGTACCTGCACCTGTACGCCCGCGAGCAGCCGGACTTCAACTGGCGCAACCCGGAAGTGCATCGCGAGTTCGAGGACATCCTGCGCTTCTGGCTCGACCGCGGTGTGGACGGCTTCCGCATCGACGTCGCCGCGGGCCTGTTCAAGGACGAGTCCTTCTGCGACCTCGCCGGACGGGACCGCCGCGTCTCCAACGGCCCGATCTACAGCCGTCCCGAGGTGCACGAGGTGTACCGCAGGTGGCGGCAGATCCTGGACGGGTACGACGGCGACCGCATGGCCATAGGCGAGGTGTGGACGGACGGCCCCGAAGACCTCGCGCTCTATCTGCGTCCAGACGAACTGCACCAGGTGTTCCAGTTCGACCTGCAACTGGCTCCGTGGTCGGCGTCCGCCTTCCGCGACGTGATCGACGCCGCCATGAAGGCCGTCGCGCCCACCGGTGCCGCTCCCACGTGGGTGCTGTCCAGCCATGACTCGATCCGCCACCTGACGCGGTACGAGCACCCGGCGGGCATCCCCGGCACCGAGCGCGCGCGGGCCAAGGCGGCGCTGCTGCTGCTCCTGTCGCTACCGGGGTCGGCCTACCTCTACCAAGGCGAGGAACTGGGGCTCCCGGAGGTGACGGACCTGCCCGACGAGGCCCGGCAGGACCCGATCTTCGAGCGCACGGGCGGGGAACTCGCCGGACGGGACGGCTGCCGGGTCCCGCTGCCCTGGTCGGGGGAGGCCGAGCCGTTCGGGTTCTCCCCCGGCGGCGTCCGGCCGTGGCTGCCGATGCCGCCGGAGTGGGCGCCGATGACGGTGGAGGCACAGGCGTCGGACCCGTCCTCCATGCTGTCGTGGTACCGGGAGGCGCTGGCGCTGCGCCGCCGCCTGGCGGACGACCTGCCGGAGGACCTGGAGTGGCTCGACTCCCCCGGCGGCACGCTGTACTTCCGGCGCGGGCCGCTCACGTGCGCGCTCAACTGCGGCGACAACCCGGTGCGCCTGCCGTCCGGCACGCCGCTCCTGACGAGCATCCCGCTCTACGGCGACCTGCTGCCCGGCAACACCGCCGCCTGGCTCCGGACGCCCTGAGAAGCGCCCCGGACACGAGAACGACGTGAGAACGCGGTGTGCCGGGCCGTACCAGGGATCGGAGCACGGACCGGCACACCGCGGGCCTTCACCTGCGGAGGCGGCCTGCTACATCGGCGGGCGCTGGATCTGCAGCGGGTCGTCGGCGGGCGGCACCCCCTGCAGGGTCCGCGCCTGCGACTCGACGCCGGCCCAGCGCTTGACGTCCCCGACCGCCGCGGCCTGCTGCTCGGCGGGCAGCTTGGCGATGAGGCGGGCGCTGTGGTTCATGCCGGGCGCGACGTAGACGGCGGAGTCGCGGCTGCCCCGTCCCAGGGTGAACGGCTCCGCGCCCCACGGGTCGTTGGAGCCGTACAGGAACAGCATGTGGTTCGCGTTCTGCCGCACCCAGCGGTCGATGTCGCGCATGGCGCGGCCCCGGTCGAACCGCATCGGGATGTCGCGCGGCACGTAGGTGCGGGGCTGGTAGCTCTCCTCGTAGCGCAGCAGCGGCCGCAGGTGCTTGAACTTGGGCGACGGCCAGCCGAGCTGGGTTCCCGCCTGGTAGTAGTACGGGATGTACGGCGAGAGCCCCTGGTCGCTGTAGAACGACAGCCCGGAGACCGTGTCGAGGATCTGGTAGATCTCGTCGTCGGAGGCGTCCGCCGCGGGCAGCGACGGGCAGTCCGACTGCAGGCTGTACTGCCAGAACGCCCACTCGAAGTCCATCACGGAGTTCTCGAAGGCGCGGTCCATCGTGCGCAGGATGGTGAAGGTCAGGCCCTGCTCGTCGGCGGCGGCCTTGAAGCGCTGGAGCATGGCGGGGCGGCGCTTGAGGAACTCGCGCGCGAGCGCCTTGACGTGGGCGCGGCACTGGGGGTCGTCCCCGACGGTCTTGAAGAACGCGTCGTAGGCGCGGTCGTCGTTGTTGTTCACGTCGTTGGGCGCGACGTACACGACGCTGCCGTCGACGTCACCGGGGTAGAAGCGCTTGTGGTAGACGGCCGTCATGCCGCCCTTGCTGGCGCCGGTCGAGATCCACTTGCCCTTGTAGATGGTCTTGAGGGCGCCGATGAGCCGGTGCTCGTCGGTGGCGGCCTGCCAGATGGTGTCCTTGGTCCAGTCGGTCGGTTCGGGGCGGGACGGGGTGAAGTAGCGGTACTCGACCGAGATCTGGTTGCCGTCCACCAGGGCCGTCGGCTCGGCCGTGAACATCACCTCGGGGGTGTCGTAGCCGCTGGTGTAGAGCACCATGGGCTTGTCGGCCGACTTGTGCTGCAGCATGATGCGCTGCTCGAACCACTGCCCCCGGGGGTTGCGGTGGTCGACGGGCTGCCGGTACTCGAGCCAGAACCAGCGGACCCCGGGAATCGTGGAGTCCTTCTCCGTGACGGACATTCCCTGAATGGCCTGAAGCTGGTCCAGAATGTCGCCGGTCTGGGCCACCTGCCCGGTACCCGCCCGCACCGCACCGGCCTGCGTGGTGATCGCCGCATGCGCCGCCGTGGCGCCCGCCCCGGTCATTCCGGCGGCGAGCAGCAGTGCCGTCGCTCCTCGTGAGACGCGCCGCATTGTGCCCCTTTCAGGTGGGTTCTCCACATTCGCGTCGCGACACTAGAGGGAGAAGAGACCCTGAAACGGATTGCTGTGGCGCTTGTTACCTATCCGTGACGGCCCGGTTGTCACCGGGCACGCGCGTACAGAACCCCACGCACGCGGGCACGCGAAGGGGTGCTCAGGAGGTCACACGGGCGGGGTCAGGGACACTCCGTCGTCCCACGGGGCCAGCCGTTCGAAGAGGTGCTCGTCGTGCCAGCGCCCGTCCAGGTGGATGTGGCGGCGGGACGTCCCGACGGGCGTGAAGCCGTTATTGCGCAGGACGCGCTGGGACGCGTGGTTGTCGACCCTCGTGAAGGCTTCGACGCGATGCAGGCGCAGCGCGCCGAACGCCACGTCCAGGGCCTGCCCGAGCGCCTCTGTGGCCACACCGTGGCCGGCGTGCGCGCGCGCCACCCAGTAGCCGACGAAGCAACTCTGGAGAGGGCCGCGCAGGACGTTGTTGAGCGTGATCCGTCCGGCGATCTCACCGTCGACCAGGATGAGGCCCGGCCACATCTCCCCCACCGCGTACGCCTCGATGAGGTCGTGCAGGTTGTCGCGCTGGCCGTCGGCCGTGAAGTACGCGTCGTCCCGTTCCGGCTCCCATGGGCGCAGGTACTCGCGGTTCTCCCGGTACAGCGCGGCGAGCGGCTCGGCGTCCGCCATCTGGACGACGCGCAGCCGCACACCCGGCTGGCTCCGGTCGATCGCGGGCGGCGGCCCGGCCAGCGCGGTCATGCGTCCGGCGCCACGTAACGTCCGATGAACTCGCGCTCCTGTGGCGTGAAGCGCCGCAGCCGGTTCGCCTCCACGTCGAACGCGACGAGCGTCGAGGTCGCCTCCGCGTACACGTTCTCGTCGTCGCGCACCTCGTAGGCCAGCTTGAACGAGGCCGCGCGGGCCTCGGTCACCCACGTCTCCACCCGGATCGGGTAGACGGTCGGCAGCAGCGGCAGCCGGTAGTCGATCTCGTGCCGCGAGATCACCATGCCGCGGACGGGCTCCTCGCCCTTGCGCACCGGGTCGCCGTGGAACATCTCCAGCCGGGCGTCCTCCAGGTAGCCGAGGAACTTGACGTTGTTCACGTGGCCCTGCGAGTCGATGTCGCCGAACCGGATGTTGAACTCGTAGACGTGCCGGTACTCGGCCGGAGGCGTCCGCTGCATGTCCTCGCCTGGGGAATCGGGGAATCGGGGGTCGGCCCGATGTTACCCGGAGCGGGTCCGGTCCCTGGCGAGGCAGGGGTCGATGCGCGCGGAGAATCAATCCCGCGCGAAGGGATCGGTCACCGCGCCGGTCGGGAGCGCGGCCGAGGCGTTCTTCAGCAGCGCGACGAAATCGGCCAGGCAGGGGATGCACCGGGCCGCGTGGCGGCTCAGCTCCCGGATCCGCTCGTCGCTGAGCACCGCGTTCGCCGACGCCAGCGCCCGGACATGGGTACAGCGCCCCGGGGGTTCGGGCGGCGGCTCCCGGCGGCCCGCGAACCCGGCCAGCATCTCGTCGATCCGGTCGGCGGCCTCGGGATAGCCCGCGGCGTACGCCTCCGCGTACGCCCGCGCCGCCTCGGTCACCAGGTGCAGCTCCGCGCGGCCGCAGGCCCCGGCGAGCCGGTCGAGCGTCCGGCCGAGGCGCAGCGCGGCGTCGGCGTGGTCGCCGCCGGCCGCGACCCGGAACCAGCGGGCGGCCTCCGCGAGGTCGCCGTCCGCCTCGTGGCGGCAGCCGAGCTCGTACGCGGCCCGGTCGAGCCGCAGCGACTCCACGAACGCCGCGTGCCGCGCCCGCGCGATGTCGTCGCGCCGCCGGTACTCCTCCTCCACCTCGGCGAGGCCGACGGCGAACTCGGCCTCCGGCATGCCCGCGATCGCGGACGCCGCGGCGGCGAGCGCACCGTCCAGGGTCACGCGTCGACCCCCGCCGGCCGCACCAGCTCCGCCAGCCGCCCCCGCGCCCGCTCCACGTGCACCGCGGCGGCGGCCTCGCTCTCGTCCAGGATCTCCGCGACGTCCGGCATCGGGAACCCCAGCAGGCAGCGCAGCGCGACCGCCTCCCGCTGCCGGCGCGGCAGGGTCCGCACCGCCGCGAGCAGGCCGTCCGGCCCGGCGGCGGCCATCTCGTCCAGCGAGGTGCACTGCTCGCGCGCCTTCGCCTGCCAGCGGCGCAGCAGGGTCGTCGCGATGCGGAACAGCCACACGCCCGGCTTCTCGCAGGTGACCAGCTCGCCCCACGCGCAGCGCGCGGCGAGCATGCTCTCCCGCGCGACGTCCTCGACCCAGCGCCCGTCGGCCGTCTGCGCCCGCAGGTAGCCGGTGAGCAGCGGCGTCCAGTGCCGGTGGAACGCGGGGAACGACGTCAGCGACTCCCGCTCCGCGTTCACCGCGCCGCCCGCCCCGTCATCGTCGACCCGTCCACGAAACTCCTCTGCGGCACACGGCAACTGCTTTCACCCCAGTCTTACGCATAAAAGGGCCACCAGGGCTCACAATCCCCAACATCGCCCGCCGAGATCACGCGACCGGTGATCGAAAACACTAATGACCGCCAGGTCACTACATCATGGGCTCCACCTGCGGTGACACCACCGAGAAAGATCAATAAGAATGGCGCGCCGCCGCCGAATCAGACATTCACCCAACACTGCCACGAATCAAATTCGAGTTCTTCTCGGCGCCGGGAAACGCCTCCGCGATCACGACCGGCCGGCCGCACGCGGAAGGGCACCCATGGGAACGGCCCCGTGAAGACGTGCTTCACGGGGCCGCCGGACGAAGCGGTGCGCGCGGTCAGTCGCGGGTGAGCTTGCGGTGCGTCACCCGGTGCGGGCGGGCGGCGTCCGCGCCCAGGCGCTCGATCTTGTTCTTCTCGTAGTCGGCGAAGTTGCCCTCGAACCAGAACCAGTTCGAGCCCTCTTCCCACGCGAGGATGTGGGTGGCGATGCGGTCCAGGAACCACCGGTCGTGCGAGGTGATCACGGCGCAGCCGGGGAACTCCAGGAGCGCGTTCTCCAGGCTGGACAGGGTCTCGGTGTCCAGGTCGTTGGTCGGCTCGTCCAGCAGGAGGACGTTGCCGCCCATCTTCAGGGTCAGCGCCAGGTTGAGGCGGTTGCGCTCGCCGCCGGACAGGACGCCCGCCGGCTTCTGCTGGTCGGGGCCCTTGAACCCGAACGCCGCGACGTAGGCGCGGGACGGCATCTCGACCTGGCCGACGTTGATGTGGTCGAGACCGTCCGAGACGACCTCCCACACCGTCTTCTTGGGGTCGATGCCGCCGCGGCCCTGGTCGACGTAGGACACCTTGACGGTCTCGCCGAGCCGCAGCGTCCCGCCGTCCGGCTGCTCCTCACCGACGATCATGCGGAAGAGCGTGGTCTTGCCGACGCCGTTCGGGCCGATGACGCCGACGATGCCGTTCGGCGGCAGGTTGAACGACAGGTCGTCCATCAGCAGCCGGTCACCGAAGCCCTTGGTGAGCTTGTCGGCGACGATGACCGTGTTGCCGAGGCGCGGGCCCGGCGGGATCTGGATCTCCTCGAAGTCCAGCTTGCGGGTCTTGGCGGCCTCCGCCGCCATCTCCTCGTAGCGCTCCAGGCGGGCCTTGCTCTTGGTCTGCCGCGCCTTCGGGTTGGAGCGGACCCACTCCAGCTCGTCCTGGAGGCGCTTCTTGCGCTTGGCGTCCTTGTTGCCCTCGACCTTCAGCCGGTCGGCCTTCTTCTCCAGGTACGTGGAGTAGTTGCCCTCGTAGGGGTAGCAGCGGCCCCGGTCGAGCTCGAGGATCCAGGTGGCGACGTTGTCGAGGAAGTACCGGTCGTGCGTGACGGCCAGGACGGTGCCCTCGTACTTGGCGAGGAACTGCTCCAGCCACTGCACGCTCTCGGCGTCCAGGTGGTTGGTGGGCTCGTCCAGCAGCAGCAGGTCGGGGGCTTCGAGCAGGAGCTTGCACAGCGCGACGCGCCGGCGCTCACCACCCGACAGCTTCGTGACGTCGGCGTCGCCGGGCGGGCAGCGCAGCGCGTCCATCGCCTGCTCGAGCTGGCTGTCGAGGTCCCACGCGTTGCGGTGGTCGAGCTGCTCCTGGAGCTTGCCCATCTCCTCCATCAGCTCGTCGGAGTAGTCCGTCGCCATCTTCTCGGCGATCTCGTTGAACCGGTCGACCATCGCCTTGGTCTCGGCGACGCCCTCCTGCACGTTCCCGAGGACGTCCTTCTCCTCGTTCAGCGGCGGCTCCTGCTGGAGCATGCCGACCGTGTAGCCCGGCATCAGGCGCGCGTCGCCGTTCGAGGGCTGTTCCAGACCGGCCATCATCCGCAGCAGCGTCGACTTACCGGTGCCGTTCGGCCCGAGGACGCCGATCTTCGCGCCCGGGAGGAAATGCAGGGTGACGTCGTCGAGGACGACCTTGTCGCCATGTGCCTTGCGCACACGCTGCATCGTGTAGATGTACTCGGCCATATCGTCAAGCCTAGAGGGTCCTGGGACCGCTTCGTCGCCCCTTGGCGCCCGCCCGCCCGCCGAGCGCACCCGCGCACCCCGATCCCTGGGCGCCCGCGCGGTGAGCGGCCTCAGCCGCCCGCGGCCTTGGGGCCGTCCAGCGCGGGGAGGCAGACGCGGTCGCGGCCGGACGACTTGGCCCGGTACAGGGCCAGGTCGGCGGCGGCGAGCAGCTCCAGCAGGTCCTGGCCGTGGGTGCGGAAGAGGGCGACGCCCACGGAGACCGTGACCGTGACGGTTCCCTCCTCGGCCGGTACCGCGAGCCTGCGGACCCGGCCGCGGAGCCGCTCGGCGACCCGGCACGCCTCGACGGTGTCGGCGCCCGGCAGCAGCACCACGAACTCCTCGCCGCCGAACCGCCCCACCACGTCGTAGTCGCGCAGCTGGTGGCAGAGGGTGCTGGCCACCCCCACCAGCACCTGGTCGCCGATCAGATGGCCGTGGGTGTCGTTGACCCGTTTGAAGTGGTCGATGTCGATCAGGAGCAGGGCGACGGCGTCATGGGTGCGCTGCGCCCGGGACAGCTCGGTGTCGGCCTCCCGCTGCCAGGCGGACGCGTTCAGCAGGCCCGTCTTCGCGTCCGTGCGCGCGGCGGCCTGGAGCTGCTGGTGCATCAGGCTGCGCTGCAGCAGCATCACCGGCGGCAGCGCCAGCAGGAGCAGGCCCAGCGACAGCGCGCTGGTGATCGCCACGATGACGCCCACGCAGAGCTCGACCACGTCCAGCAGCAGGCTCTCGCGGTTCCACAGGACGTCCCGCCAGCGGCTCTCGGGGTTCGCCGCGTGCGCCGCGACCGCGACGATCGCCGTGTTGACCACGGTGAACAGCGCCGCGCAGCCGACGGCGGCCGGGATGCCCGGGTACGGATCGACGACCCACTGCGGGACGCCCTCCAGCGGCGCGGGCACCACCAGGTGGAACACCTGGGACGCGCACGCCCCGGCGATGCCGAGCGCACCGGCGACGATCGCCCGCCGGTAGACCAGCGTGCGGCGCACCCGGAACTGCAGCAGGGCCTGCAGCGGAACGGGGAGCAGCAGCGCGTACACCGGCGGCAGCAGCAGCGCCACCGGCAGCCACCAGGCCGACAGCAGGTCGCGGGCGACGCCGGCGGGCATGCCGAGCCGCCGGGTCGCCTCGATGCACATGGCCCCGCACGCCAGCAGGGCCGCGAACGTCACCAGCTCGCCGCTCCGGTACGGGGTCTCCGCCAGCCCGGCGACGACGAGCCCGAGGTGGACGGCGACGACCACCGGCACATAGACCACCAGCAGGGACGGACGCCCCGGTCGTACCCGGCGCCCGGGCTTGCCGGCCAGCTCCCCACCATGGTCCTCGGCGGACGACTGCACTGCCGTCATCCTTCCCCCTTACGCGCATCACGTTGTGTAACACGATAGTTGCAACGTGTGCGGAACGGGCGTGAAACAGGTACGTTCGGGAAGGCACATGCGGGTGACCGTTCCAGGCACCCGCATCAGGGCCCGCGGAATCGCGCGGGGCCCGGCTCATCCTGAGGGGGAAATCGTCATGCGCGGCATTTCCTGGATCTGACCAGGCCGCGGGACCCCGACGGCTCGGGGGCGAAGACCGGCGAACCGCGCCGGGCCACGCCCCCTGCCCCTCTCCGCCCGGCCCAGCCGACTGGACCGGCCGGCCCCCCGCGGCCACCCGCCGGGTGGCGTCAGGCGGCTTCGGTCTCCTCTTCCTCTTCCCCGGTGGGGGCCGTCAGGGCCCACTGGTCGGCGGTCTCGCGGGCGAGCCGGCGGTCCTCGTCGGTCAGGGGGCCGCTGCGCTGGGCGGGGCGGAAGTCCACGGTGCCGCGGTTCAGGTCGGGGCCCAGGGTGAGGGCCTCCACCTCGGCGGAGAAGCGCCACTGGTCATCGCGTTCGTACTGGCGGATGCGCAGCCGGCCGGTGAGCAGGACGGGCGTGCCGCGCCGCAGTTCGGACGCGTTGACGTTCTCCGCGAGGCCGCGCCAGCAGTTGACGGTGACGAACAGGGAGTCGTCGTCCTGCCACTGGTTGGTCTGGCGATCGAAGCGGCGGGGCGTGCAGCCGACGCGCAGGGAGAGGTACGGGGTGCCGTTCGCGGTGACGGCGTAGTGCGGTTCGGCGGCGACCCAGCCGGTGATGGTGACGTGAGCCTCGTTCACTGCGACCTCCGTTGTTCTCGGTGACGAGTCAACGGTGCCGCGCGGGCCCCGGGCCGGGCGGGGCGTCCCGGAATTGTGGATAACTCAGCCGAGCGCGACGTCCACGTCCTTGCGGAAGCGGGCGTAGACCTCCAGGTCGTCCTCGATGGGCTCGATGACCTTCTCGAACGCGACGGCCTCGATGCCCTGGCGCATGTGGTGCTCCATCTTCTCGCCGTGTTTGGCGGACGACAGCGCGACCAGGTTGCGGCAGGCGGACGCCGTGAGCCAGCCCATGCCGAGCGTGCACACGACCAGGACGGCCACGTAGGGGATCAGGCCCGCCTGGCCGATCAGGCCGGACGGGTCGTCCCCGCCCGCGCCGAGCAGGCCGTAGGCGACGAGGAAGCCGATCCAGACGACGCTGAGGACGGCGACCAGGATCAGGAAGTACTGCCAGGTCTTCACCAGCCACCACCAGCGCGGCACCGTGTTGAAGGTGGGCAGGGCCGCCTTCAGCGACTCGCCGAGCGCCTCGGGGATCTCGGTGGCGCGGGCGCGGGCCGCGGCCCGGACGGAGCGCCCCCAGTGGGTGGGGAGCTGGGGGGTGATGCCCTCGGTGACGCCCTGCAGCGCGTTATCGACGTCGCCCTGCTGGGCGCCGACCGGGCCGGTGAAGGCGTTGCGGAGCTCCTCGCGCAGCTCGGTGAGCCGCATCCGGCGCAGCGGGTCGGACCGCAGCCGGGCGATCATGGCGCTGACGGGCCAGCCGACGAAGTCGGCGGCGCGCAGCTCGTAAGCGCTCTCCATGGCCTCGGCGACGGCGGGCGCGCCGGCGGCGTCGGTGAAGGCCTGGATCAGCTCGTTGCGGCGGCCCTCGTCGACGGTGGTCGGCGGCTCGGCGTCGAAGCGGTAGGCGGTGAACCGCTCGGCGACCCGGTCGACGTCGGCGGACAGCCGTTCGGTGCGGGCGCGGCGGGCGGCGACGGTGTCGATCAGGACGTCCCGGAACCCGTGCACGCCGTCGGGCGCGACCGCCGACGTGGTCACGATGCGCGGGTCGGCGAGGCCCTCGGCCTCCAGCAGGCGGCGCAGGTCGGCGACGCAGTCGTCGATCTCGTGCGGGGCGAGCCGGTCGACCTGGTTGAGCACGATCAGGGTGACGCCGGTGTGCCGGGCGAACGGGACGATGTAGTTGCGGTGCAGGGCGGCGTCGGCGTACTTCTGCGGGTCGACGACCCAGACCAGCAGGTCGGCGATGGTGACGAACCGGTCGACCTCGGCGCGGTGGACGGCCTGGATGGAGTCGTGGTCGGGCAGGTCGATCAGCACGAGGCCCTGCAGCCCGGCGTCGGCGCGCTCCAGGTCGAGGGCGCTGGCGCGGGCGTAGCGGTGCCGCTTGTCGACGTCGAGCCAGTCGAGCAGCGGCCCGGCGCCGTCCAGCCCCCAGACGCAGGAGTGGGCCTTGGACGTCATCGGGCGGCGCATGCCGGTGGGCGACAGCTCGAGCCCGCAGATCGCGTTGAACAGGGACGACTTGCCGCTGCCGGTGCCGCCGGCGAGGGTGACGACGGTGTGGTCGCCGGACAGCCGCAGCCGCTGCCCGGCCCGGTCGAGCAGCGCGCCCGCGTCGTCCAGGACGGGCTGCTCGAGCCGCCCGTACCCGGCCTCGACGAGCCGGTCGAGGGCGTTGAGCCGGTCCACCAGCGCGGGCGGCCCGGCGGGGGCGGGGGCGTCGGGGGCCGGCCCGGTCGCGCCGGCGAGCGGGATCCCGCCGGTGCCGGCCGGCGAGTTCGCGGGGATGGCCGAGGTGGTCATCGGGCAACCTCGAGGTTGTAGGTGGCCTGGTACAGCTGGACGGGGACGGTCTCGTCGGGGATGCCCGCGGAGTCGAGCACCTGCCCGAACCTGATGGCCTCCTCGTCGAACAGCATCCCGATGCGGCTGCGCAGGTCGGCGCGGGCCTTGGCGCCCATGCCGCGCAGCGACTCGGCGCCGAACAGCGCCTTCAGCAGCCGCTGCGGGACGGCGCTGTTGCCGCCCTCGACGGCGACGTCGGACGTGCCGTAGCCGAGCAGGCCGATCATCAGGACGAGCGAGACGGCCTCGGTGTCGAACGAGACCAGCTTGGCGACCGAGCGCTTGGTGACGCCCTCGGTGCGGATCAGCTCCTGGACATGGTCCTGCCAGGAGCTGACGGCCCGGGTGACGCGCCGCGACAGCTCCGGGGAGACGTGCGCGAGGTCGGCGTCGGTCCCGGCGAGGACCTGCCGTCCCGCGGGGTGGTCGCGCCAGCGGGCGAGGACCTGCTCCGCGCCGTGCTCGGCGGACGCCATGATCAGCGATTCGAGCCCGCCGCGCAGCGCGGCCTTGAGCGCGCGGACCCGGGCCGGGCTGCGCCGCCCCGCCCGGCGGCCCGCGCCCCGGCCGCGCCGGGACCGCTGGACGTGCAGGGCCTTCAGCAGGTCGCCGGTGCCGGCGAAGTCCTGCCAGCGGGCGAGGACCTCACCGCGCAGCAGGGAGCCGTTGCGGGTGGCCTCGTCCAGCTCGGCGAGGGCGGTGCCGTAGCCGGCCTCGACCTCGCGGGCCAGCTCGGCGCGCTGCTCGACCTGCGCCTCGACCTGCCGGGCGACCTCGGGGACGCGGGTGCGGAGGCTGTCCAGGACGGCGGCGAGGGTGTCGCTGATGACGATCTCGCGGTCCTCGGCGTCCTCGGCGACGCCGGTCAGCCAGGCGCGGATGTCCTCGACGGTCTCCTCGGGGAGCCGGCTGTTCTCGACGCGGGTCTCGGGGATGGTGAAGCGCTGCGCGTCGCCGACCTCGTGCTCGTCCAGCATCTCGCCGAAGTGCTCGACGACCTCGGCGCCGGCGCCGTCGGGGACCCGGGACAGGACGACGCCGATGGTCGCGCCGTTCTCCTTGGCGCGCTGGAGCATCTGCCACACCTGGGCGTCGGCGTACCGGGCGGCGGTGGTGACGCACAGCCACAGGTCGGCGGCGGCCATCAGCTTGGTGGCGAACTCGTAGTGGTCCTCGAAGACGGAGTCGAAGTCGGGGCTGTCGAGGAGGGCGAGGCCGGGCGGCAGGACGTCGCTGCCGATGACGACGAGCTGGTCGCCGGCGATGGCGTCGGGCGCGGGGCCGCGGACGCGTCCCATGCCGGGCAGCATCGGCCCCTCCATGAACCACTCGGTGTGGTCGGGGTGGCAGACGAGGATGGGGCTGCTGGTGGTCGGGCGGAGCACGCCGGTGGCGCTCACGCGGGCACCGACGAGCGTGTTGACCAGGGTGGACTTGCCGGCGCCCGTCGATCCGCCGAGGACCACGAGCATCGGCGCGCCGGCGGCCTGGATGCGCGGGAGGACGTAGTCCTCCAGCTGGCCGCGCAGCTCGTCGCGGGCCTCGCGGGCCTCCTCGACGCCGGGGACGTCCAGCAGCAGGTCGAACGCGCCGAGCTGGTCGCGGAGCGCGGTCAGGGCGCGGATCAGCTCGCCCTGCCGGACCGTCCCGCCGCCGGTGCGGGCGGCGCGGCGGCGGCCGGCGCCCCTCGGCCGGGCGGGCGGGGCCGCCCGCTCCGGCTCGGCGGCGGGCTCGGCGGCTTCGGCTGCGGCGGGCTCGGCTGCGGGGGTCTCGGAGGCGGGGGTCTCGGGGGCGTTCTCGTCGGGCACGGCGTCCTTCTCGGGCACGGCGCCGTCGGGCGCGGAGTCCTCGATTCCGCGTCCCCGGCCGGCGGCCTTCTCGTCGTGGACCGCGCTTCGCTCTGCGGGGGGTGTCACGGATCCCGTCCCATGTCCGCTCGAATCATGTCGATCTCTCGTGCCACGGTGACCACGTCGCCGACCACCGCGATCGCCGGGGGCCTGACCTCGGCGGCGGCCATCTCGTCGGCCACCGTGCCCAGCGTCGCCGTCAGCGTCCGCTGGCCGGGGAGCGTGCCGTCCTGTACCACGGCCACCGGCGTGTCGGACGATCGACCATAGCGCATGAGGGCGGATGCGATGAGCGCCATCCGCTCCACCGCCATGAGCAGGACGATCGTGCCCTGCGCGCGCCCCAGCCCGGCCCAGTCGACGGTGGAGTCGGGGTGGTCCGGGGGGACGTGGGCGGAGACGACGTGGAACTCCTGCGAGACGCCCCGGTGGGTGACCGGGATGCCCGCGGCGGACGGCACGGCGACCGCGCTGGTGATGCCCGGGACGACCGTGACGGGCACGCCGTGCCGGGCGCAGTACAGGGCCTCCTCGCCGCCGCGGCCGAACACGAACGGGTCGCCGCCCTTGAGCCGGACGACGAAGCGCCCCGCTCTGGCGTGCTCGACCAGGTACTCGTTGATGCGGTCCTGGGTGACGGTCCGGCCGTAGGGGATCTTCGCGGCGTCGATCACCTCGACGTCGGCGGCCAGCTCGTCGAGCAGGCCGCCCGGGGCGAGCCGGTCGGTGACGACGACGTCGGCCATCGCGAGCAGCTGCCGGCCGCGCACGGTGATCAGGCCGGGGTCGCCGGGCCCGCCGCCGACGAGCGCGACGCCGGCGGGCTTGCGGCGGGACCGCCGGGACTCCAGGGCGCCGTCGCGGAGCCCCTCCACCACGGCGTCGCGGATGCCCGCCGCGCGCCGGGGGTCGCCGCCGAGCAGCACGCCCACGGTCGCGTCGCCCGCGTGGCCGCTGGCGGGCGTCCAGGCGGGGGACGACTCGGCGTCGTCGGCCCGGACCGCCCAGATCCGCTTGGCCTCGGCCTCGGCGACCACGTCCCCGTTGACCGCCGCGTCGTCGGTGACGGCCTGCACCAGCCAGGCGCCCGCGCAGTCGCCGCGCTTGTAGGGCCGCCGGTGCCAGGTGATCCGGCCGCGTTCGGCGAGCCCTTCGAGGGTGGCGGTGACGTGCGGCGACACGAGGACGACCTCGGCGCCCGCGTCCAGCAGCGCGGGCACGCGGCGCTGGGCGACCCGGCCCCCGCCGACGACGAGGACGCGTCGCCCGCCGAGTCGCAGGCCTAGCAGGTACGGGGGCACGGGATGGTTCTCTCGGTCGGGTTCGGTGGTCGGCTGACGTGCGGTTCGTTCGACGTACGGGACGCTTGCGGACGACGGTGACCGGCAAGTTTCTTTGTGGAACAAAGGTACTCGGGATATGGAGTCCATGCAGAGGGGCTCCGCCCAGTCGATAGCCGAGCGTGACTCAACCGTTGATCACGCCGGGGCGGGCCCGCCGGGGGCGCCGTCCCCGGCCGCGCCGGGCTTCTCGCTGACGCCCGCCGAGTCGAACGTGGCGACCTCGTGCAGGACCCGCACCGCGCCCTGGACCAGCGGCAACGCCAGCAGGGCGCCGGTTCCCTCGCCGAGCCTCAGCTCCAGGTCGACCAGCGGCCGCAGGCCGAGGGCGGCGACGGCGGCGGCGTGGCCGGGCTCGGCCGAGCGGTGCCCGGCGACGCACCCGCCGAGGGCGTCCGGGCACAGCGCGGCGGCGGCCAGCGCGGCGGCGCCCGCGATCACCCCGTCCAGGACGACCGGGACGCGCAGCGCGGCCGCGCCGAGGACGAATCCGGCGAGCGCGGCGTGCTCCAGCCCGCCGACGGCCGCGAGGACGTCCAGCGGCGCCGTGCCGTGGCCGGGCGCGAGGCCGTGGCGGTCGAGGGCGGCGCGGACGACCGCGACCTTGCGCGCGTGGGTGGCGTCGTCGATGCCGGTGCCGCGGCCGGTGACGTCCTCCGGCGGGAGGCCGGTGAACGCGGCGATCAGCGCGGCGGACGCGGTGGTGTTGGCGATCCCCATGTCCCCGGTGATCAGGCACCTCGCGCCCCCGGCGGCCAGCTCGCGGGCCACGGTGATGCCGGTCTCGACGGCGCGGCGGGTCTGCTCGGGGGTCATCGCGGGCCCGGCCGTCATGTCGGCGGTGCCGGGGGCGATCTTGCGGCGGAGCAGGCCGGGGGCGGCGTCCAGCTCGGCGGCGACGCCCACGTCGACCACGCTGACGCCGGCGCCGACCTGGGCGGCGAACGCGTTGACGACGGCGCCGCCGGCCAGGAAGTTGGCCACCATCTGCGCGGTGACCTCCTGCGGCCACGGGGTGACGCCCTGCGCGTGGACGCCGTGGTCGGCGGCGAACACCGCGACGGCGGCGGGCTCGGGCAGCGGCGGCGGGCACCGCCCCGCCAGCCCGGCGAGCCTGACCGACACCTCCTCCAGGACGCCGAGCGACCCGGGCGGCTTGGTCAGCCGCGCCTGGTGGTCGCGGGCGTCCCGGATGGCCGCCTCGTCCAGCGGGGCGATGGCGGCGACGGTCTCGTCGATCAGATCCACGGCGTCCTCTCTGCGTTCTTCGTGCTTTCCGTGCTCTCTGTGCTCTCTGTGCTCTCCGTGCTCTTGGCGGTGTCCGGCGGTCATATGCCGAGCTCGCCGAGCACGCCGAGCAGCCGGTCGTTGGCCGGACGGTCGCGGACGGCGATGCGCAGCCAGTCGGAGCCGAGCCCAGGGAAGGTGTCACCGCGCCTCACCGCGTAGCCGCGCTGCCTGAGGAGCGCTCTGATGCCGAGGGCGTCCGGCACGCACAGGCACAGGAACGACGCGCGCGCTTCGGGGACGACGTACAGGCCGCGTCCGGTCAGCTCAGCGGCCAGCCTGTCGCGTTCCGCACCGAGCTGGACGGCCCATGCCTCGGCCTCGGCGACGGCCTCCGGCGACGAGCAGGCTTCGACGGCGACGAGTGCGGGGGTGGACACGGCCCAGAGCGGCTGCGCTTCTGCGAGCCGTCCCACCAGGTGGGGGTCGGCCAGGACGTAGCCCGCGCGGAGCCCGGCGAGCCCCCACGTCTTGGTCAGGGACCGGATGACCACGACCCCGGTGGGGAGCCGGCTTGCGAGGGACTCGGGTTCGCCCGGGACGACGTCCATGAACGCCTCGTCGACGACGACCGTCCGGCCGGGCCTGGCGAGCGCGGCGACGGCGTCCGCCGGGTGCAGGACCGACGTGGGGTTGGTGGGGTTGCCGACCACCACGAGGTCGGCGTCCTCGGGGACGAGCCCGGGGTCGAGGACGAAGTCCTTGCTGAGGATGACCCGCTCCACCTCGTGCCCGGCGGCCCGCAGCGCGGCCTCGGGCTCGGTGAACTGCGGGTGCACCACCACCGCCCGGCGGGGCGCGAGGACCCGCGCGAGCAGCACGAACGCCTCCGCGGCACCGGCGGTGAGCAGCACCTCCTCGACGGACCTGCCGTGCCGCCGCGCGACGGCCCGGCGGGCCGGGCGCGGGTCGGGGTAGGCGGCGAGGTCCGCGACGGACGCGCGGATGCGCTCGGCCAGCCATTCGGGGGGCATGCCCGTGCGGACGTTGACGGCGAAGTCGGCGAGCCCGCCGCCGATCTCCGCGTCGCCGTGGTGGCGCAGATCGACCTCGTACGCGGCGCTCATGCGCGCGCCGCCTCGTGGTAGAGCAGGGCGTTGACGGCGGCCGCCGCGACCGCGGAGCCGCCCTTCTCCGAGACGTTGCTGAGCTGCGGCAGCCCGCTGGCGCGCAGCGCCTCCTTGGCCTCGCAGGCGCCGACGAACCCGACCGGCATGCCGATGACCAGCGCCGGATCGACCCGCCGGGCGATGATCTCGAAGATCGCCTCGGGGGCGGAGCCGACCACCCAGACCGCGCCCGGGCCGACCTCGGAGTAGGACAGCCGGACGGCCGCGGCCGAGCGCGGGATGCCGGCGGCGCGGGCCATCCGGAGGGCGGCCTGGTCGGCGGCGTGGCAGACCGTCTCGCGCGCGGTGATCCCGGCGGCCACCATGCCCTCGTCGGTGACGATCGGCGCCCCGCCGCGCAGCGCCGCCCACCCGCGGGCGAGGTGCTCCTCGCTGGTCAGCAGGTCCACCGCGTACTCCAGGTCGGCGGTGGCGTGGATCACCCGCTCGGCGACGGCGCGCCACAGCGGCGGCATCGGGGACAGGTCGACCCGGGACCGCAGGATCTCGTACGACCGGACCTCGATCGGGTGGGGCTGACGGACGGTCAACTGCGCTCCTCCAGTGCTCCGGATGCCTGCTTCCGGACGGGGCTACCAGGGTGTCACGGCACGCCGGGCGGTATGTCCGGCTCGTCGGGCGGAGCGGGGATCGTCTCGATGGGACGGTCCGTCCGGGGCGCCCGCCGCGCCGGGGCCGGGGCGTCCCGCTCCCCCCAGACGACGGCCACCGGTTCTCCCGGCCGCTCGGGTGGGGTCAGCCGGGCCGCCTGGAGCTGGACGGCGCCGGAGGTGAAGCCGTGCTCGCCCAGGGTGTCCAGTATGACCTGAACGTCGCCGAGCGCGGGAACGGCGACGAGGCGGGACGGCCTGAGCTCGGCGCACACCCGGACGGCCTCCGCCACGGCCTGCCCGGAGAGCACGCCCGGCCCGAGGAACACGGCGTCGGGCCGGGGCAGGTGGCCGGCGGCGGACCGGACGTCCCCGGACGCCATCGCCACCTTGACCCCGTGCAGGCGCACGTTCCGCCGGACGCGGTCGCTCGCCGCGTAGTCGCGGTCAAGCGCGACCACGGCGGCGCCGAAGCGCGCGCACTCGATGCCCACCGAGCCGTCTCCCGACTCCACGTCCCACACCATGTCGCCGATGCCAGGACCGAGCTTCGCCAGGACGAACGCCCGTACCTCCGGGCTCAGGCCGGCCTTATCACCGGCCCCTTCACCAACCCCACCACCGAAGGCGTCAGCGGGCAGCGCCCACCCGGCGGGGGTGCGCGGAGGTCCGGTGATCCAGGTCGTCTCCCCCAGGGCATGCCGGTTGTCCAGGACGAGCACCACGTCAGGGCTGTTCCAGGGACGAGTGGTGGCCTCCGCCGGACGGACGTACACGACCCGCTCCCCGGGCCCGCCCAGGTCCTCGCAGACTACGAACGAACGAGGCGTCACCGGGAAGAGCGCGCGCGCCAGTTCCGCAGGCCCCGCACCGGGCCCGGTCAGCACGGCCACCTTCGGGTGGGCGCGGCACGCGTTCACCGCCTGCCTGAGGTGCCCGTCCCTGGCGGAGACCACGACGGCGTCCTCCCACGGCAGCCCCGCCTGAGCGAAAGCCCGCGCCACCAGCGGCGTCGCGGGGATGGCCTCAGGCGCGTACCCCTGTTCGAGGAGTTCGCGGACAATGCCGAAGTACCCCGGATCCCCGTCCACGACCAGCACGACGTCCTGGTCGGCGGCGTCGGCCTCCTCCAGGAGCTCCCGCAAGGCCCCGGCCACGTCGTCGGCGGCCACCGTGCGCGCGCCCGGCGGCAATGGCAGACCGTCGAGCAGGCGAGCTTCACCCACCACCAGCGCGGCACTCTCCAAAGCCGCCACGGCCGCGCCGGAAAGCGGCGAACCATCGCGGCCGACGACCGTAAGCATCGCCCTGCCCTGCCAATCGCCTACCGAACCACTCGCCTACCGACCCACTCGAAGACCGAGCCGATCGCCGACCCAGCGGCGGCTCCCGAAGCGGAGCCGCTCCCCCGGCGGGCGGACGGTCACCGGGCCATCCGCCCGTACACGCCGACCATGCGCTCCCCCGCCGCGTCCACCAGGACGACCTGCGCCGCGACCGGCGCGTCCTGCGCGTCCGGCGCCCCGGCCGCCTCGGCGGCGACGCGCTCCAGCTCACCGGCCGTCCGGCGGCACAGCTCCCGCCCGCAGGGCCCGAGCTTGCCCGCCGCCTCCCACAGCGCGTACACGTCGCGCGGACTCGCCGCCCGGGAGACCTCCCCGGCCAGAGCGACCCCGCAGTCCATGTCGAGCGTGACCGACTCCAGCAGGCCCGCCATGCCGCCCAGCACGGCGATCTGCTCGCCCAGGCCAGCGACCAGCACGACCTGCGCGACCCCCTCCTCGACCGCCGTCGCGACCGCGTCGCGGACCCCGGCCGCGCCCGCGCCGGCCGGGACGAAGCGCTCCTCCGGCAGCTTCGGAAGCATCCGATGGGCCGCCTCGCGCGCGCCCTCCCCGTACATCACGAGCGTCCGTTCCGTCGCGGTCACTGCTGCCGTCCCTCCTCGTCGTCGGCGCCGAGCCTCGCGGAGGCGCCGCCCGGACGCGACGGCGGCGCGCCGCGCGGCGGCGGATCGGTCGCGATCCGGCTGAACACGATCATGTCCCGGTTGACGCCGTCCGCGTCGCGCTCGGCGCCGCGCGCGATGCCCTCGCGCACGTAGCCGCCCTTCTCCGCGACCCGGATCGAGGCGTGGTTGGTGACCATCGCCCGCAGCTCCACGCGGAACAGCCCGCGGTCGCGCAGCGCCCACTCGGTGATCAGGCCGAGCGCCTCGGTCGCGTGGCCGCGCCCGCGCGCGCCCGGCCGCATCCCGTACCCGACCTCGCACGTCAGCTGGGCCCAGTCCACCTTGAACAGCCCGATCGTGCCGACAAGGTCGCCGGTGCACCGCTCTGTCACCGCGAGATGGATGCCGAGACCCAGGTTCTGAATGTTGTGGACGCCCGTCCGGAGGAACCAGGCGAGGGGCTCGGCCTCCAGGACGGTCGGGAAGTTGGGCGGCAGGAAGTCCTCCCCGGCGCGGATCACCTCGATCAGCGTCGCGGCGTCCTCCAGGCCGAACGGGCGGAGGACGAGCCGCTCACCGGTCAGGCGCACGTCCCCCTCGAAGCCGTTCACGCACGCTCCCCTCACCCCGCCCGCACGGCGCGGGCCGCCCGCACAGAATAGGCTGCGACGGTGAGCTACCAGCGCCTGTCCCCGGACGAACGGCGTGCCCAGATCCTGGCCGTCGCTCGGCGGATGTTCACCGAGCTTCCGTACGCGGAGGTGTCCACGGCCGCGATCGCCCGGGAGACCGGCGTGCAGCGCGGCCTGATCCACTACTACTTCGGGACGAAGCGCGAGCTGTTCCTGAAGGTCGTCCAGGGCCTGACGGCGTCCGCCGCGATGCAGGCCCCGCCGCCGGACGACCGGCTGACGCTGCCCGAGTCCGTCGAGCTGCTGGTGAACCTGTTCCTGGACACCGCCGAGCAGAACGCGACGACCTGGTTCGCGGCGCTGGACGCCGAGGGCTTCGGCCAGGACCCCGAGCTCCTGCGGATCGTCAACCGGTTCAAGGACCAGGCGGTCGAGCACATGCTCGCCGTCCTGCGGGTGCCGGAGCCGACGGAGACGCTGCGGGCCGTCCTGCGCGTCTACTCCGGGCTGGTGGACGCGGCGACGCGGCAGTGGCTGCAGGAGAAGACGCTCGACCGCGAGCAGGTGCACACGCTGCTCTCCCGGTCGCTGATGACGATGGTCAGCGACATCGGCCCCGCCCTGGAGAAGGACTGACCCCGGCGGGACCGACCGCGGCGGGACCGCCGCCCGCGGGAGGCCCGGCCGCCCGCCAGGGGCCCGGCCGTCAGGACGAGAACGCGGCGCCCGGGACGGCGAACCAGACGGCCTTGCCGCGCACGGGCGGCCCCAGCCGGGAGAAGGTGCGCCGCAGCCCCCAGAGCCCGCCGGACAGGTCCCGGACGATGCTGAGCCCGCGGCCGCAGTCGCCGGACGTCCACGAGTAGCCGGGCAGCGCGGCGTCGGCGAACGCGTCGAAGACCGCGCAGCGGATCTCCCGCGCCCGGCCGCCGCCCCGGTACAGCCACAGTTCGTGGGGGCCGTGCCCGCCCGCATGCTGGTAGGCGTTGGTCGCCAGCTCGCTGGCCATGAGCAGCGCGTCGGCGGCGGGGTCCGGCGGCACGCCGAGCGAACCGAGGGCGTCGCGCAGGACGCGGCGGGCGTGCCCGGCGCAGCCGGGGCCGCCCGGCAGGGCCCAGACCCAGCCGGGCATGCCGTCGCCGGTCGCGTCGTCGCCGTCGCGCGCGGCGGGCAGCAGGCCCTCCGCCCCGGTGAGGATGAAGGGGTCGTTCGTGGCGTCCGCCGTAGGCTCGGCCGGCGTGCTCTTCACGGGTCCTCCCGTGGTCAACGTGCCCGGGCACGTGACCGCCGCCGTCACTGTGGGTCTTCGGGCGGTCACGGATTCAAGACTCTCGTGAGAATCTCACGATCGCAAGCGCCTTCCCGGAATTGCCCGGCACGCAGCGCGGGGTTTCCCAATCGCATTGTGACGGGCGGCGAGAGTCGCAAGACTCCACTCCCATGACCTACCGCCCCACCGTCCGTGGCCGCCGCCTCGCGCGGGAGCTCCGTAAGCTGCGCGAGGAGCAGGGCCTCACCCTGCAGGAGGTGGCGGACCGGCTCGACTGGTCGCGCGCCACCGTCTCCCGGCTCGAGACGAGCCAGACCCGCCCGAAGCCCGGCGACATCGCCGACATCCTCGACCTCTACGGGGTCCCGAGCCCGGACCGCGACGCGCTCATCACCCTCGCCCGGCAGGCGGGCCAGCGCGGCTGGTGGACCGCCTACCAGGACGTCTTCGCCGGCAGCTACGTCGCGCTGGAGGACGAGGCCTCCCACATCCGCACCTGGGACCCGCAGCTCGTGCACGGGCTGCTGCAGACCGAGCCGTACTCCCGCGCCGTGATCACGGCGGGCCGGCTGCTGCCCGCCCAGGAGGACATCGAGCGCCGCATCGCGGCCCGCAAGATCCGCCAGGCACTGCTGGACCGCGCGGAGGCGCCTCGCCTGCAGGTCATCTTCGACGAGTCGGTGCTGCACCGCCCGATCGGCGGCACGAAGGTGATGCGGGCCCAGCTGGAGGCGCTCGCCGCCGTCATGCAAACCCACCCAACCGTGACGATTCAGGTTCTTCCATATACAGCGCAGGAGCATGCGGGCCTCGACGGACGTTTCACCATATTGTCGTTTCCTGACCCCGCAGACCCCGATATCGCCTACGTCGAGGGCACTATGGGCGACGTTTACCTTGAGAGTGCCGAGGAAATAGCGAAGCATAGGTACCGCTTCGATCGGATCGAAGCGGAAGCCCTGTCCCCCGAGGAATCCGCGCACCTCATCGTCGAGGCAGCAAGGAGCAGCACGTGACCAACCTGCAGCGCGAACTCACCGGCGCCGTCTGGCGCAAGTCGTCCCGCAGCGGGAGCGGCGACCAGTGCGTCGAGGTGGCGCCACTGGCCCGCGACCTGCGTGCGGTGCGCGACTCCAAGGACCCCGCCGGACCGGCCCTGGTGCTGACGCCGTCCGCCTGGCGGGGCCTGCTGGACGCGATCAAGGAGAGCTAGCGAGCGGCCGGGGGCCGCGGCGGGCGACGCGCTCGCCGCGGCCCCCGCCCGTGTCCACGGCCCGTGCTCAGGGCCGGCGTCCAAGGCCCGCGCCCGCGGAACGGCCCCTTCCCCGAAACTAGAACGTGTTCTAGTATCGCGGTGCGTCGACAACCGGAGGGTGAACGTGACCGCGGAACTCAAGCTCGGCATCAACGTCGGCTACTGGCAGAGGGACCCCGACGACCAGACCGAGACGGTGCTGGCCGCCGAGCGCTGCGGCTACGACTCGGTGTTCACCGCCGAGGCGTACGGCTCGGACGCGTTCACCCCGCTGGCCTGGTACGCCGCCCGCACCTCCCGGATCAAGCTCGGCACCGCCGTCGTGCAGATGTCGGCGCGCACCCCGGCGGCCACCGCGATGCACGCGCTCACGCTGGACGCGCTGTCCGGCGGGCGGGTGATCCTCGGCCTCGGCGCGTCCGGCCCGCAGGTCGTGGAGGGCTGGTACGGGCAGCCGTTCCCCAAGCCGCTCGCCCGCACCCGCGAGTACCTCGACATCGTCCGCCAGGTGTGGCGCCGCGAAAGCCCGGTGACCAGCGAGGGCCCGCACTACCCGCTGCCGTACCCGGGCGGCGCCGGGCTCGGCAAGCCGCTGAAGTCGATCGTGCATCCCGTCCGCCCGGAGATCCCCGTCTACCTGGGCGCGGAGGGCCCGAAGAACGTCGCGCTGTCCGCCGAGGTCGCGCAGGGCTGGCTGCCGCTGTTCGTCGACCCGCGGCAGATCGACGCCCTCTTCGGCGCCTCGCTGGCGGACCGGCCGGACGGGTTCGAGATCGCCGCGACCGTCACCACGATCGTCACCGACGACGTCGCCGCCGCGCTGGAGTTCGCCAAGGTCCCGCTCGCCTTCTACATCGGCGGGATGGGCGCCAAGGAGCGCAACTTCCACCTCGACCTGATCGGCCGGCTCGGCTACGCGGAGCAGGCCGAGCGCGTCCAGGAGCTGTTCCTGGCCGGCCGCCGCGACGAGGCGATCAAGGCGGTGCCGGCCGAGCTGGCCGACGCCATCTCGCTGCTCGGCCCGCTCGGCCGCATCAAGGAGCGGCTCCAGCTCTGGCGCGACAGCCCCGTCACCACCCTGCTGATCGCCGGGGTGCGGGACGAGCCGACCCTGCGCGCCATCAAGGACATGGCCGACTCCTGACCGGGGATCCCGGCGCCGCTGCCGGGTTCGTCGGCATCTGACGAGATCGACTGCACATCACCGGGCGGAATGGAGGCATGTCTCCGGGTGCTGCACCGGATGCACCCAGAGACACGCACACCATTCGCGGACTGGAGATGGGACACACGATGTCCACGCAGGAGGCGGCCGCCAGGCTGCTCGTCAGGACCCTGGAGGCGGAGGGCGTCGAGTACGTCTTCGGCATCCCGGGCGAGGAGAACATCCACTTCGTCAACGCCCTGAACGACTCGTCGATCCGCTACATCCTCGTCCGGCACGAGCAGGGCGCGGCGTTCATGGCGGAGATCTACGGGCGCCTCACGGGCCGCGCCGGGGTGGCGTCCGCGACCCTCGGCCCCGGCGCGATCAACCTTCAGCTCGGCGTCGCCGACGCCACCACCAACAGCACCCCGGTCGTCGCGATCTCCGCCCAGGTCGGCCTGGACCGCATCTACAAGGAGTCGCACCAGATCATCGACCTGGTGTCGCTGTTCCGGCCGATCACCAAGTGGGCGGAGCTGGCGCCGCGCGCCCAAGCGCTGCCGGAGATGGTGCGCAAGGCGTTCAAGACCGCGCAGACCGAGCGGCCCGGCGCCGTGTACCTCGCCATCCCCGAGGACGTCGAGTCGGCGAAGGTCGACCCCGGCCTCGCGCCGCTGCCGGTGAACACCGTCCGGCCGCAGGAGCCGTCGCCGTCCCAGATCGCGCGCGCCGCCGACGTGCTCGCGCTCGCCCGGCGGCCGATCGTCCTCGCCGGGCACGGCGCCACCCGCGCCGGGGCGAGCGGCGCCCTGGTCTACTTCTCCGAGCGCCTCGGCCTGCCGGTCGCGACGACGTTCAACGGCAAGGGCATCTTCCCCGACGACCACCGCAACGCCCTCGGCGCCGTCGGCTTCATGCGGCACGACTACGTCAACTTCGGCTTCGACGAGGCGGACGTCCTGATCGCGGTCGGCTACGAGCTCCAGGAGTTCGACCCGGTCAAGGTCAACCCGGCCGCGGACAAGAAGATCATCCACATCCACCAGTTCCCCGCCGAGGTCGACGACCACTACCCGGTCGAGGTCGGCGTGCAGGGCGACATCTCCCGGTCGCTGCACGCGCTCGCCGACTCCGTCCACCGGCGCTTCGACCTGCCCTCGACCGGCCGGCGGATCCGCGAGATGCTGCGCGAGGAGCTCGCCGAGGGCGCCACCGAGGACGGCCACCCGCTGTCGCCGCGCCGCGTCGTCGCCGACATCCGCGCCGCCATGGGCCGCGAGGACATCGTCCTCGCCGACACCGGGGCGGTGAAGATGTGGATGGCGCGCATGTACCCGACCTACGAGCCGAACACGCTGCTGGTCTCCAACGGCCTGTCGTCGATGGGCTTCGCGGTGCCGGGCGCGATCGCCGCCAAGCTCGCCCGCCCCGACCGGCGGGTGCTCGCCGCGACCGGCGACGGCGCGTTCCTGATGAACTCCCAGGAGCTGGAGACGGCCGTCCGCGAGAACATCCCGATCACCGTGCTCATCTGGGACGACTCCGCCTACGGCCTGATCGGCTGGAAGATGGACCTCGAACTCGGCGCCAGCTCGCACATCGCGTTCGGCAACCCCGACTTCGTGAAGTACGCGGAGAGCTTCGGCGCCACCGGCCACCGGGTGGAGTCGGCCGCCGAACTGCTCCCCACCCTCCGCAAGGCCCTGGCCGAGGACACCGTCTCCGTCGTCACCGTCCCGGTCGACTACTCCCACAACCTGCGGCTGACCGACAAGCTGGGAGACCTCACCGATCCCTTCTGAACCTGCCCGCGTCCCTTCTGAACCTGCCCGCGCCTGATGCGAGCGCGTCAGACATCCCTGGAGGTTGAATGTCAAGCGGCGAGGTCGTGGTGGTGGTGTGACCATGCGGTGGTCTGGTCGTAGGTGGTGTGGGTTTTGA
>NZ_FZOR01000021.1 GCF_900188445.1 Actinomadura meyerae | reverse complement strand
GCGCGGGAGCCTGCAACACACCCGCCGCCAACGCCACAGCCGCCAACCGCGCCGTCCACACCCGGCGCCGCCACAACACCAACCGCGCACCATCGCCCCGACGACGCCGCCGCATATGAACCCCCGCACGTAAAGGGACGTTGAAGCGGCCTCACGGTAACCCGCTGATCAACTTCCAGGAAGACCTCGAAATCACCCCTTCACTCGTGACTCAAATCACACGACACGTCGGTAAACCTGACAAAGCAACGAGAGCGTCCTGTCCTAATCCCCAACACCGGGAAAGTAACGCTGCGCAACGCCATCACCGCACACCGACGATCTTTCTCGCGCGAACGCGTGCCCGCTAGCCGAGCCGTTCCGAAGAATCAAGAGAATCGACTGACCACAAGTGCCCCTAGCCGCCGAGGCAGACAATTACGCCTTGACGTGACCCGTTAATAACGGTATATCGGCCCGCGATGTGCTCGCAGCGGGTCAGGCGGACGACGGCGGGTCGGCCTTGTGCTTGCCGTTGGGCCGCAGCGGCGGGACGATCCGCACCGGCCGCGACGCACCCCTGGGCAGCGCGTGCCGGGCGGTGCGCCGGGGCGCGGGGACCGGCGGCGGCTCGACCGGGCGCGGCTCCTCCAGCGGGGCGTCCTCGACCTCGGCGAGCGGTTCGCGCTGCAGCTCGCGGACGTACTCCTCGAACTCCATCGAATGCGCGGTCGGCAGCGTGATGATGCCCGGGTTGGCGTCCACGAGCAGCGTCCGGCGGCCGCTGGCGCCGGAGTGCGTGAACACCATCGCGGTCGGCGGCAGCTCCTGCAGCTGCGGCGGCTCGACGAGCAGTTCGCGGAAGCGCTGCCTGTCCGAGCGGCGGTCGGCGACCGTCCGGCCCCATGCGGTGGCGGAGCTGATGCCCTCCACGAGGACGGAGTCGTCGGCGGCGGGGGCGGGCAGCGGCGACCACACCGGGTCGGTGAGGCCGTCGCCGCGCGGGCGCGCGAACGCGACCGTGCTGGCGTAGGTCTCCCCCGCGACGTCGAACAGCGTCTCCCCGGCCGCGTCGGTGATCTCCGCGACGAGGAGCGGCTGGCCGGAGCCGATGTGCTCGGCGGCGACCCGCGCGTCCTCGGGGTTGCCGAGCCGCATGAAGCCGACGGCGGCGTGGCCCCGGCGCCCGAGCCGTTCCCGGACGTGTCCGGGGATCGACCGGTACATCAGCACGAGGCCGGTTCCGGTCGCCTCGCACGCGTCGATGAGGCGGTCGAGGACGTCCCCCCGGAGCTTCTCCGCCCCGCACAGGAAGAGCGTGTGGTCCCACCGTCCGCCCGGCGGGGACTCCCGGATGCGGTGGGTGAGCGCGGTCGTGACGTACGTCCCGAGGATGCGGTTGGTGAGGACGCCCGCGCGCCGGTCCATCGACACCACGTGCAGCCTGGACGGCGGCAGCCGCACGGGCTCGGTCGCGAGCTTCTCCAGCTTCCGGAGCTGCGCCTCCAGGGCCCACGCGCGCCGGACGACGATCCGGTCCGTCGCGTCGCGCCCGAAGAGGGTGGCGATGCGCTCCAGCTGCTCGTCGCTCAGCAGCCCCTTGCGGAGGTCTTCGCGCGGGTCGCCGACCTGGGCGAGGACGCGCAGCGCCGCCGTGATCCGCGGGATCGTCGCGTCCGGCCCGAGGACTTCGATGAGCCGCTCGAGGATGGAGTTGTCGAACGACAGGTCCCGCGTGCCGCCCTCCTCCTCGCCCGCGCTGACGACGAGCGACAGGACGTCCGCCAGCGCCTCGCGGTTCAGGCCGCGCGTGACGTCCAGCCGGGGCAGGTCGGCGGGCAGCACCCACACCAGCGGGTCGTCGCCGCGGTCCGCCGCGAGCCGCAGCAGGTCGTGCGCGACCGCGCCCTCCGACAGGTCGATGATGGTGAGGCGCGCGCCCACCGCGAGCCGGGCCGCGCCCATGGTGGTGACGGCCGCCGACCATCCGGCGAGCGTCCCGCCGACCACGTCCAGCCGGTCGACTCCGGGCGGGACGGCGACCGGGTACCACTCGCGCTGCCCCTCGTAGGCGGCGTGCCGGCGCTCCCATTCGGCCCGGGCCTTCGCGTACTCCTTCTCGGCGGCCTCGCGCTCCCTCGCCTGCGCGGCGCGCTGCCGCTCCTCCTCGGACCGCTCCTGCGCGAGCCGTGCGCGGACGCCCCGCTCGTCCCGCCACAGCCCGCCGCCGGTGATGCCGAGGACGACCAGGCACGCGAGCAGCGCCACCCCGGCGAACGCCCACGGGATCACGCCGAGCAGCCCGCAGACCAGGAACAGGGCGATGAACACGACGGTCCCGCCGACCGCGATCCGTAGCGGGCGGCCGGCCATGTCCTCGCCGGGCCGCCGCGCCGGCGGCGGCAGCGGTGCCGCTCCGGGCCGCTCGGGCGCCTCCGGAGGCGGCCCCGGATCGGGGTGAACCTGTGCATAGCGCCAGCCCACGTGGACGCGGTCGGCCTGTGTGAGCCGCGCCATCGCGGACCCGCTCGCCATGTCCGTCACGTCGAGAGACCCCTGGAGTCGCGGGAGTGGAGGGAACGCCTCGGGGTTGCCGGGTTCGGTTTCCTGCGGTCGCTTACCTGCACGACCCAGGGTAAAGACCTATCCGCCTCACTGCCTCTCGTTCAAGGGAACAGGTCCCCAGATGCGCCCCTATCCCTGACATTCCGGTCACAACGCCCACCTGCATCGAAGATCAGACAACCCTCTCGGCGGCGCTGGCCACACCCGGCCAATCCGGAGAATGCGCACGGCGGATCAGGCGACCGGGTCGGCCTTCACCGGAAGGAACGTCTCCAACTCCATCGACGGGTGCGGGTACTTCCACTCCACGTCGTCGAACCGGACGTACATGCCCTCGGGCGTGTCGGCCAGGAAGTAGTTGCCGTCCCACTGGTTCGGATGCGTCACCGGCGCGTCGTGCGGGTACCGGGCGCCCATCGGCTCGTACTTCACCTCGGTCCCGAACATGGCGTGGACGGCGGCGTCCACGAAGTTGAGGTAGGCGATGTCTCCCCGGAGGTGGGTGGCCTGGATCGCCAGGCTGTGGACTCGGTCGCGGACGTAGAAGAGCGAACTGAGGTCCTTGATGACCTGATCGAAGTTGTGGGCACCGTCGTGGTGCACCATCGCGCGCGTCCGCGGCTCGCCGCTGAGGACGTGCGCGACATAGGTCGCCAGGTCACCGTGGAACATGCGAACCCTTGTCATGGCCCTGGGAAAGGCGCGCCTCAGCCGCTCGTGGGTGAAACGCAGGTAGGCGTCGTTGACGTCGACCAGGTCGAGTTCGAGGCCCATCGGCTCGACGCAGCCGGCGAGGACGGCCGCGGACCCGCCCATGAAGACACCGACGTCGACGAGCCTGGACAGTTCGCCGTGGCTGCGCTCGACACGGGTGAAGAGGTCGAAGTAGTGGTAGGCGCTGCATTGGTCCTCGTAGACGAGGTCGACGCCCTCGATCCTGGCGATCGTCCGGTCGAAGACGGCGTTCTTGCCGGCGAAGACGCCGAACTCCGCGTGATGCCCGCCCTGGATCGGGATGTGCAGGGCCTCGTGGAGGTCATCGACCTCGGCAAGCGCGGGGTCAGGTTCCAGGAACGTCCCCCACGTGCTCTGGTGCATCGCTGTGGTCGCGACGTAATCCGTCATTTCCAGACCCCTCTCTGAGAGACGGCATGTCCTCGGTCCGTGCGGAGGTGGCCAGCCGGACCATCGCGCCCAGCGCGAGGAGACCGGCGGCGGCCGTCCCGAGCGCCGTGGCCGGGCCGAGGGACGGCTGCCAGACGCCGTCGAACGGGTTCACCGCAGGGACGGGAGCGTAGAGCCCGTGCTGGTAGCGGACCATCGCGTACGCCAGTCCGATCAATTGCGCGGGAAGGAGGAAGACGGCCAGCCAGCCGGTGGCCGATCGCGCGAAGCGCGGCGCGAACGGGCCGCGCTCGTCGATGATGTGAGCGGCGAGGACCGCGGCGCCGACCGCACTCGGCAGGATGTAGCGCCCCTGCGCCATCATCCCGTTCTCTTCGGCGCCCATGACGTCCATCCACAGCGGAAGCGCGAACGCGGCCGCGAGGACGGCGGCGAGCCGCAGCCGGTCGGCGCGCCCGCCGGCCGCCAGCGCGGCGAGGACGAGGAAACCGGTCGCGGCGAACCAGACGGCGTAGTAGGCGTCGGGCATCTCCACATCCACCCAGCCGAACTGCCCGACCATCGACTTCAGGTAGAAGGACGTCCGCTCCACGGTCACCAGCCGCAGGGCGTCGGCGACGCCGAGCCCCGCGCCGCCCGGGACGGGAACGAGCTCCGTGGCCTTCATGGCGAGCGTCCAGACCGCGGACAGGCCGCATGCGACGGTCGCCGACAGCCCGAGGAGCCACGCTCCGCGGTCGCGGATCAACGTCCTGAGCCGGGCCGGGCCCGCCGTGCCCGCGAGGATCACCAGGGCGAGCGCGACGGTCATGGGGCCGTCCGGCCGCGTCCACGCGACCGTCACCGCAGAGACGCCGGCCAGGATCAGCAGCCGCCGGTCGGGCGGCCCCTCCGCGCGGACCAGCGGGATCAGCGCCGTCCACATCGCGATCGCGGCCGTGATCTCCAGACCGTTCGCGTTGATCACACCGGCGAGGTGCATCGCCATCGGCGTCGTGGCGATCAGCAGCCCGGCGAGCAGGAACGGGCGGCGGGACCAGGCCAGCACGCTGTAGACCGCGGCCGCCAGGAAGGCGGCCGACAGCGCGGCGCTGATCAGCCGGGCGAGCAGCAGCCCGCCTTCGCCCGGCCACCACTTGAGCGGCCAGCCGACCACCGCGTAGTACGTGGGCTGGTACCGTCCGGCGCCCGCGGTGAACCTCTCCACGGGCTTGTCCGGCGTTTCCGACTTATCGTGTGCGCAGTCCGCCGTCTGCTGGGGCTTGAACGCGAAACAGGGCGGCGACTGATGCGCGACACCGTCCGGGATGGTCTGGTGGCTTCCGGCCACCGGCCGCGAGATCTCCGGAACGGTGATGTAGTCGGGCGGCGCCGCGAAGTCCCCGCCGACGACGCCCGCGGCGCGGGTGATGTGCGACTGCTCGTCCGGGCCGCCGTCCCACGGCATGGCGATCGCCCATCCGGCGCCGACCGAAAAGAAGCCGAAGAACGCCAGGATCGTGATCGCCCGGAGCCGCGCGGCGGGGAGCCGGACGGTCATCGGGGGGCGCCCGGGTTCTTGCGGATGCGGGCGGAGAGCGCGCGGCCGAGCTGCGACACGGCCGCGCCCAGTTCCTGTTCCTGGCTCGGCGGCGCGGACGCCCTTTCCAGTTGCGCGCGCAGCCCCTGCAGATCGTGGCGGTAGGCCGCGGTCTCGGCGCGGGCGCGGTCGAGGTCGGCGCGGAGGGCGGCGATCTCGTGCTGCTGGGCGGTGACGGTCTCCGCCAGCCGGTTCGCGTCCTCGGCGCGGGCCTCGGCCTCGTACTGGAGTTGCAGGACGCGGGTGTAGAGCGCGATGCGGTTGTTCTCCATCGCGGCGAGCAGCCTCGCGGACGTGTACGGCCGCAGCGCGTCGAAGATCTCGGTGGCGCCGGGCGCGTCCGACCTCGTCAGGACGCCGAAGCCGAACACGGCGGGGACGATGGCGAAGCGCCAGCCGGGGGCGTCCGCCAGGGCGTCCTCGACGGCGGTGAGGACGCCGTTGCGCTCGCCGCCCGCGTGCGCGGCCACCGTGAACACGCCGTCGCCGACGAACCCGGCCGGGGTGAGGTCGTCGTGCCAGACGGTCGGCCCGTCGGCGCTCGCCGGGTGGGTGTCCTCCGGCGGCAGGACGGACGGCTGGTAGTAGAAGTCGCGGCGCCCGCAGGGCCACAGGACGTCGTGCAGGACGATCACCGCGTCGGGGGCGTTCGCCATGATGCAGGCGAGTTCGCGGCGGACGACCGCGTAGTTGTGGTCCCCGTCGAGGACGTACAGGTCGGCCGGCGGCACGTCGCCGAGGACGTCCGGGGACGGGCCCTCGACCAGGTTCAGCCGCGGGTCGGCGGCCAGCACGGCCCGCAGCTCCTCGCTGGGCGCGGGCTCGACGCAGTGCACGCTGGCCGCGCCGAGGTCGGCGTACAGCGAGCTGACCTGCCCGGACTCCACCCCGACCTCGACCACCGCGCGGATCTCCCGGCAGGCGAAGATCGCCGCGAAGAGCTCGCGGAACACCGACATCGAGTGCAGCAGCAGCGGCTGCTCGCGGGCGGCGCGGGCCTGGGCGTGCGGGTCCGCGGAGGACCCGGGCTCCGCGGCCCCGCGTTCAGCGGTCGTCACCGAGCTTCCTCCTCGCCACTCGCCTGGCGCCGGCGGCGACGCCCTTGACGCCGGCCGTCCGGTACTCCGCGCGCATCCGCTCGGTGAGCCGCGCCGCGCGGGCGGCCATCTCCGCCCGGCGGTCGACCGGCATCCGCGGCGCCATCCCGGACGCCGACTGCGGCAGCATCGCGAACGCGATCGTGACCTGCGCGGACGACACCGTCGGCGTCCCGGCGCGGCGGGCGAGCGGGAGCCACACCGCCGCGTACGGGGTGTCGAACTCCATGAGGTTGCCGCCGAGGTAACGGCATTCGGCGTAGTGCAGGCCGACGAAGTCTTCTGGTTTGTCCCATCGCAGCACCTTCTCGCGCCGGCGCCCGCCGGCGATGACCTTCGCCTCGATCCAGTCGACGCGGACGATCGCCGGGCGGCCCGGGATCGCGAGGGAGATGTCGACCGTGTCGTGGTGCTCGAAGTCGATCCGGGCGAACGACAGCCCGTTGTGGTTGATCCGGACGCGGCGGCGGATGGGCTCGTGCCATCGGTCGTCGGCGGTCCGGTACCGCAGCCGCGTCTCGTACGGCTCGCCCGCCGGGTCGAACGCGGCCGGGTCGATGGCGCCGTCGGTGATGGCGCGGACCATGGCGCCGAGGCCGGTGTCGGACGCGGCGATGAGCGCGGGCCAGAACGAGTCGCGCATGTGCAGGTCGCCGAGGTCGCCGGGCGACAGGTACGGGATGGCGGGTTTCAGGTCGGCGGGCAGCAGGGTGGTGACGAGGGTGGAGCCGAAGTTGTCCTCGTGGGTCCAGTTGCCGAAGACGGCGGCCTCGTCGGCGGTGGGCGACTCCAGCGCGGCCACGAGGATGCGGGCGAGCCGGTCGCGGGCGGCCCGTGGGCGGGCGAGGTCCGGCCAGTCCCCGCCGGACGCGGCGACGTAGCGGTTCCACTGCTGCTGGAACGCGAGGATGCCGTCCTGCACGGTGCGGCGCTCGGCGTTCTGCGACGGCGCGTCCGGGGTGTCGCCGAGGACGGGCTCGCCGTCCGCGGAGAACCCGATCAGCGACCCGCACAGCGCGTTGACGCACTGCTCCACGATCTCCGGGCTGCGGGTGATGGTCGCGGCGACGTGCGCGGGGTGGCCCGCCTGCGCGAGGTAGCCCTCGGCGCGCAGCCCGGCCAGGGCCACCCGCTCGGACCGGTTGTCGGTGGCGAGGTACAGGCCGGATACCCGCACGTCGATGCGCGCGATCTCCAGGGCGCGGGCGAGCTGCCGCTGGATCGTCCCGCCCCAGCCGAGGTCGACGAGGGTCAGTTCCGGGTCGTCGAGGGCGCCGGCGTCCCGCAGCGACCTGATCATGCGTTCGCGGGCGGCGGTGACCGTCACCGCGAGCCGGTTGCACAGGTGCGGGGTCTCGGTCAGCGCGCGGGCGACCCGGTCGGCGATGTCGCCGTTGTCGATGACGGTGTCCAGCTCGGCGGCGAGGCCCGGCACGTCGCCCGGCTGGAGGTCGAGGACGGTCAGCGCCTGCCGGACGGTCAGCCGGTAGCCGGACCGGATGAAGGCGTGCACCGCGCCGGTGTCGTGCGGGTCGAGCCCGGCCAGCGACGTGACGAACCGCGACAGCCAGACCGGGCCGGCCTGGACGTCCCAGCCGCGCGCCGCCGCGGCCTCGTTGATCAGCCGGGAGAGCAGCTCGCCCTCCCGCATCGAGCACCAGAGCCTGCGGGTGCCGGTGTCGTGCGCCTTCCACGCCGCCCACTCGGCGAACCCCGTCAGCACCGGGCCGAGGACGCCCGCGCCGTACCGCCACGCGACGTCCAGCGCCGAGGTGGTGAACGGCACGCCCGAGTGGACGGCCTTGGCGCGCAGGCTGGTGAGGCCGAAGTCGCCGTGCCGGTCGTCGAGGTCGGGGGCGTGGTCGCCGAACGGCTCGACGGGCTCCTTCTCCCGGCGCAGCACGTCCCGGTAGGCGTCGTCGAGCCGCCGGTAGTGGACGGTGCGGACGCCGAGCGCGGCGGGCACCTCGTGGTCGGCGACCTCGTGGTCGCCGACGTGCACGATCTGCTCGGGGCTGCGGCCGAGGTCGCGCAGGACGATCTCCCAGAGGCCGGTCGCCTTGCCGGTGCCGTGCTGGTTCGACCGGAAGATCCGGACGGTGTCCATCGGGCCCAGCTCGGGGCGGTCGAGGAGCCGCGCGAGCTGGTCGTCGGTGAAGTAGGTGTCGGACACCAGGACGACCTCGATGTCCTGCTTGCGCGCGGCCCGGACGACCTCGGCGATGTCGAGGTCGACGACGGTGAGCTCGCGTTCCAGCCGCAGCTCGGCGTCGACGAGCTGCTCCAGCGGCGCCGCGCCGAACACGCCGTCCGGCATGGCGCGCCAGATGTCGAACAGCGACACCTCGGGGCCGAGGGTGCCGCGGTCGCGGCGGGCGGCGTCCTCGGCGGCGATGCGCATCCGGCGGAACGTCGCGTCGGTCACCCACGGCGGGCACAGGCCGGCGTCCCGCAGCCGGGAGCCGAGCAGGGCGAACGCGTCGGTGGGACGGGGGACGCGGCGCCACAGCACGGTGTCGAAGATGTCCAGGGACAGGACGGAGCACGCCCTGTCGGCGACGATCCGGCGCACGTTGTCGAGCAACGGGCTCCCGGGTTCCTGCTTGGTCAACGCCGTACCTCTCCCCTGGCTCCGGACCGGCGGCGGCCGCGGCCCCCGGCCGCGGCTCGGGACACCCTATCCACCGGAATCTCCCGCTGTGGTGGTCGAAGTTCGGCCCGTCACGGCCCCGGCGGCCCCCGCGGCCCCCGCGGCCCCCGCCGCCTCGGCCGCAGCGGCGGCGCGGCGGGCGGCGCGGTCCTCGCGGACGAGCCGGCCGGCCTCCGCGGTCGGGCCGTCGAAGATCAGCCGCCCCTGCCGCATGGTGACGCCGCGGTCGCACAGGTCGACGAGCATCTTGATGTCGTGCGCGACGACGACCATCGTGCGGCCCTCGCCGCGCAGCTCCCGGATGCGCTCCAGGCACTTCTCCCGGAACGGCGGGTCGCCGACGGCCAGCACCTCGTCGATCAGGAACACGTCCGGCTCGGTGTGCGCCGCGATCGAGAACGCCAGCCGCATGAACATGCCGGACGAGTAGAACTTCACCTGGTCGTCCAGGAACCGCTCGACGCCGGAGAACTCGACGATCGCGTCGAACTTGCGGGCGATCTCCTCGCGGGACATGCCGAGGATCGCCCCGTTGAGGAACACGTTCTCCCGGCCGGTCAGCTCGGGGTGCAGGCCGGCGCCCACGTCGATGAGCCCGGCGACGCGGCCGCGGACGCGCACCGACCCCTCGTCCGGCCGCATGACGCCCGAGATGAGCTTGAGCAGGGTGCTCTTCCCCGACCCGTTGAGGCCCATGAGCGCGACGGTCTCGCCCTGGTCGATGGTGAGGCTGACCTCGTCCAGCGCCCGGAAGCGGTCCGACAGCCGCTGGCGGCGCAGCGCCCGGACGCTCATCTCCTTGATCGACCGCGCGTGCCGCAGCGTGAAGTTCTTCGTCACGCGGTCGATGACGATGGACGGACCGGGCGGCTGACTGGGCATCGGTCACAGCTCCTGCGCGAAGCGCGTCTGCATGCGGGCGAACGCCGCGTGCCCCGCGGCGAACACCAGCAGGCTCACGGCGAGGGACACGCCGGCGCGGGCGTACAGGTCGGGCGGGAACGCGAAGCCGCCGCCGGCCCCGGGGTACCAGAACGCCCGCTGGAACAGCGACACCGCGCTGACGAGCGGGTTGGCGAGGTAGACGTCCAGCACCCAGCCGGGCGCGTGGGTCCGGACGTGCGTCCACGGGTAGATCATCGGCACCGACCAGGTGATGACGATCATCAGGATGTCGACGACCTGCTCCAGGTCGCGGAAGAAGACGTTCACCGCCGCGCACAGCAGCGCGATGCCGAACCCGAGCACGACGATGATCGTGAACCCGAGGGCGGCCGCGCCGAGGCCCGCCGGCGAGGGCCGCCAGCCCGCCGCGAAGGCCCCGCCGAGCAGGATCAGCATGCCGGGCAGGAAGTGGACCAGCGACACCAGCGCCGACGCCGTCGGGAACAGCTCCCGCGGCAGGAACACCTTCCGGACGAGCGGGGCGTTGCCGGTGACCGACCGGGTGCCCGAGTGCAGCATCTCGGTGAACAGGTTGATCAGGACCATGCCCGCGAACAGGTAGACCGGGAAGTCGTCGATCTGCCGGTCCATGCCGAGGAAGACGCCGACGACGTAGAAGTACACGGCGAAGTGCACGGCCGGCCGCACGTAGGACCAGCCGAGCCCGAGCAGCGACCCCTTGTAGCGGGCGCGCAGCTCGCGGCGCACGAGGAGGCGCAGCAGGTACTTGTTGCGGAACGTCTGGCGGAGGCCGCCGTCCTCCCCGGGTGCGCGCAGGCCGCCGTCCGCGCGGATGGGAGCGACCGTCATCCCGGACCGTCCCCGGAAGCGGGAGAGGCTTCGCCCGCATCGCCGGTGTCCGCCGTGCCGGTGCCGGGGCTCGCCGCCTCGAACGTCGCCCGCCACGCCTCCGGCGAGGCGATCTCGGCCATCGCCGCCCGGTAGCGCCGGCTCAGCTCGGGCCACTCCCGGGTGAGCCGGGCGTGCAGCAGCGACGTCCGCGCCAGCAGCCGCCGGAACCGCTCCGGGTCGCGCTGGTACCAGGCGACCTTGGTGCCGTCGGCGGACGAGACGAGCGCGCTGTCGACCTGCGCCAGCAGGCTCCAGTGCCGGTCGATGTGCGGCACGGTCAGCTGCGGGTTGCCGCGCGCGGACGGGTCGACCGGGCGGAGCTGCTTGACGGTGCCGAGCACCGCGCTCGCCAGCACGTTCACGGTGCCGCGCGGCGGTTTGAAGCCGCGGCCCCGCTTCGGCGGCCGGCGCCGCCGCACCCGCGGGAACTCCTCGTGGCTGGCCCGGTTCCGCGCGTCCGGGAAGCCGGCCCGGAACCGCATGATCTCCGGCAGCTTGGTGGCGATCCCGGCGTGCATGTGCTCCGGGCCGCTCAGCACGTCCTCGATCGCCGACAGCATCAGCTCGGCGGTGGAGTACTGCATGGCGAGGGCGTGCTTCACCGAGATGATGAAGCTCTCCTTGACGAGGTTGCCGCCGCGCTCGTAGGGCGAGTGCATCAGCGCGGTGACCAGCCGGTTGCGCTCGTGGAAGTACGCCTGCCAGTCGATGCCGTCGTCCTTGTCCTGCCATGGGACGTGCCATGCGGCCATGCCGGGCAGGGTCACGGTCGGGAAGCCGGCCTCGCCCGCGCGGACGCAGTACTCGGCGTCGTCCCACTTGATGAACATCGGCATGGACAGGCCGACCTTGCGCACGACGTCGACGGGGATCAGGCACATCCACCAGCCGTTGTAGTCGACGTCGACGCGCCGGTGCAGCCACTTGGTCGCGCGCAGGCTCCCGGTGCTGGGACGCGTCTGCTGCTTCTGGACGGCGTCCGGCGCGGTGGGCGGCGGCGCGGGCAGCGCGAAGTCGTGCTCGCGCCGGGTGTGCGGGGCCTCCTCCCACCACCAGCGGTACCGCCCGATGGTCTCGCCGTAGGCGTGCAGCTGCGAGCGGACGAACAGGTTGAACATGTGGCCGCCGACGATCGTCGGGGTGCGGGCGAAGTCCGCGAACGCGACGCCGCGCAGGATGCCCTCGGTCTCGGTGACCACGTCGTCGTCGAGGAGCAGGACGTAGTCGCTCGCGCCGGCCTTGACGGTCTCGTCCATCGCCCGGGAGAACCCGCCGGAGCCGCCGAGGTTCCCCTGCTCGATGAGGCGCAGCGTGCCGCCGAGCGCCTCGGCGGCGCGCGCGAAGTCCGGGTCGTCGCGGACGCGGTCGGTGCCCTGGTCGACGACGTACACGGCGTCCACGACGCTGAGGACCTCGGGGGCGGCGGCCAGCGCGAGGAGCTGGGCGACGCAGAAGTCGGGGCGGTTGAACGTGGTGATGCCGAGGCTGACCCGGCCCTGCCGGACGTCCTCGTCCGGCTCCGCGCACCAGTCGGCCCGTTCGAGGACCGCCTCGCCCTCGCCGGCGAGGATGTCCATCCAGTACCAGCCGCCGTCGATGAACGGCCGGAGCGGCAGCCGGAACGTCTCCTCGTGCGCGTCCTCGGCGTCGACGCGGACGGAGTCGACCCGCTGGATGTGGCCCTTGGCGCTGGACCGGTACACGATCACGGTCGCCCGGCCGCGCACGCGGACCCGCAGGATCACCTCCTCCACCGACGTCCAGCGCCGCCAGTAGCCGGCGGGGAACGCGTTGAAGTAGGTGGCGAACGAGACCCGCCGCCCGACCGGCACCACCACGCTGCGCCGGCCCACGCTGTCGGCGATCCCGGCGCCGTCGGCGAGGCCCGCGAGGATGCCCTCCTCGACCGCGGCCTCCGCCGCGAGCGCCTCGGCGCCCCGGGCGATCTCGCCCTCGACGTACAGCTTGAGGACGTCCAGGTCGCGGTCGACCGGCATCACGACGCGCTGCAGGACGCGCAGGTCCGCGGGCGCCGCCCCGGCGCCGCGGCCGGCGGTCCCGGCGGATGCGCTCATCTGGCCCTACCTCCGCTCTTGAGACGCGCCCCGTCCGCGAAATGGGGACGCAGTTTGTTGTCGACCATGCTCAGCGCGGCGGCGATGGCCATGTGCATGTCCAGGTACCGGTAGGTGCCGAGCCGCCCGCCGAACAGCACGTCCGGCTCCCCCTTGGCCAGCTCGCGGTAGGCGAGCAGGCGGGCGCGGTCGGCGGCGGTGTCGACGGGGTAGTAGGGCTCGTCGCCGCGCGCGGCGGCCCGCGAGTACTCCCGCATGATCACCGTCTTGTCGGTGGGGTAGTGCGCGCGCTCGGGGTGGAAGTGCCGGAACTCGTGGATCCGGGTGTAGGGGACGTCCTCGTCGGCGTAGTTCATGACGGGGGTTCCCTGGAAGTCGCCGGTGGGTTCGACCCGCGTCTCGAAGTCCAGCGTGCGCCAGCCGAGGTCGCCTTCGGCGTAGTCGAAGTAGCGGTCCAGCGGCCCGGTGTAGACGACCGGCACGTTGCCGACCGCGTCGCCGCGCAGGTCGAAGAAGTCGGTGCCGAGCCGGACCTCGATGCGCGGGTGGTCGGCCATGCGCTCCAGCCACGCGGTGTAGCCGTCGACCGGCAGGCCCTCGTGGACGTCGTTGAAGTAGCGGTTGTCGAAGGTGTACCGCACGGGCAGCCGGGTGATGATCTCCGCGGGCAGCTCGCGCGGGTCGGTCTGCCACTGCTTGGCCGTGTACCCGCGGATCAGCGCCTCGTACAGCGGGCGCCCGATCAGCGAGATCGCCTTCTCCTCCAGGTTGCCCGGGTCGGTCACCTCGGCGGCCTGCCGGGCGATCAGCGCGCGCGCCTCGTCCGGGCTGAAGGCGCGGCCGAAGAACGCGCAGATCGTGCCGAGGTTGATCGGCATCGGGTAGACCTTGCCCTTGAACGTGGAGTACACGTGGTGCCGGTAGCCGGTGAAGGCGGTGAACCGGTTCGCGTACTCCCACACCCGCTCGTTGGACGTGTGGAACAGGTGCGCGCCGTACCGGTGGACCTCGATACCGGTCTCCGGCTCGGGCTCGCTGTAGGCGTTCCCGCCGATGTGGCCGCGCCGCTCGACGACGAGCACGCGCAGCCCCAGCGACGCCGCGCACCGTTCGGCGACCGTGAGCCCGAAGAACCCGGAACCGGCCACCACGAGGTCGACGTTCACAGGGCAGTGTCCATCCCGTGCGGGGGGAGCGGAGGACCTCGCCGCGCCACGGCACCGGCCGGTCCTTACGTACGGATTGCGGCTAAGATACCGGGGATTTCATCGGCACCAAGGCAGGGCTCCCCAAGGATCGCGGTGGTCGCACCCACTCCAGGCGGCGCGGAAGGCCGCACCGCGGACCGGACGGCGGGCGGCCCGCGCCGGTCGGTCTTCCTCCACGTCGGTGCCGCCAAGAGCGGGACGTCGTTCCTCCAGGACGTGCTGTGGCGCAACCGCTACCGGCTGCGCGAGCACGGCGTCCTCTACCCCGGCGCCGACTTCTCCGCCCATGTCAGGGCCGCCTTCGACCTGCGCCGGACGTTCTTCCCCGAGGCGTCCGACCCGTGGACGCGCGGCGCCTGGCAGGACCTGGTCGATGAGGTCCGCGCGTGGCCCGGCGACGCGGTCATCTCGCAGGAGCTGTTCGCCCCCGCGCGCCCGGCCGACATCCGGCGGGCCATGGCCGACCTGGGCTTCGCGGACGTCCACCTCGTCTTCACCGCCCGCGACCTCGGCAGGCAGATCCCGGCGCACTGGCAGGAGGACGTCAAGAACCGGTTCACCACCTCGTTCTCCGAGTTCGTGGCCGCGCTCCGGCGGCGCAACTGGCGGACGTTCGAGAGCGCGCGGCTGTTCTGGGGGCTCCAGGACCCGGTCGCGGTCCTGCGGCGCTGGGGCGCGGGCCTGCCACCGGAACGCGTCCACGTCGTCACGCTGCCCCCGCCCGGCGCGCCCCGCGACCTGCTGTGGCGGCGCTTCTGCGCGGCGGTCGGCCTCGTCCCGGACGACTACGACCTGTCCGGGACGTTCGCGAACCCGTCGCTCGGGTTGTCCGAGACGCAGTTCCTGCTCCGGCTCAACAGGGAGCTCGGCCTCGACACCGAGCTCGGCCACGGCACCGAGCCGGGTGAGCGGATCGGCTGGCACGCCTACAACGACGAGGTCAAGCTGTTCCTCGCGCAGCACGTGCTGGTGGAACGGCCGGCGCCGATCCGGATCGAGCTTCCCGCCGAGCACGTGCCGTGGGCGACCGAGCGGGCCGTGGAGATGGCCGAGGGGCTCCGCGCGGCCGGCTACCGCGTGGTCGGCGACCTGTACGACCTGATGCCGTCGGCCGCGTCCGGTCCTGCGCTCGGGACGCCGCCCGCGCCCGACCCCGACGAGCCGCGCTGGGCGGAGATGGCGGACGCGGGCGTCGACGCGGTCGCGGCGCTGCTGGCCCGCGTCCGCGACCGGCACGACGAGGCGGCGTCCGTCCCCGGTGCCGAGGTACCGGTCCGCGACCGGCTCGGACCGCTGCGGCGGGAGGCCGCCGAGCTGGCGGCGGAGACGGGCCGGATGGCCCGCGACGCCGCGCCGCTCGCCGCACGGGCCGCCCGGACCGCCCGCGACCGCTACCCGGCCGTCCGCCGCTTGCGCGGCGCCTACCCTCGGGGGCGGGGCGCGGCGGCATCGTCCGGGTCCGGGTCCGGGGCGAGCGAGACGAGCGAGACGAGCGAGACGAGCGAGACGGGAACGACGAGGTGAGCGCGCTGGTGAGCGAGCGGAGGTCCGGCACATCGGTCTACCTGCACGTGGGTGCGCCGACCGCCGGGACGGCGTACCTGCACCGGGTGCTGTGGGACAACCGGCGGCGGCTCGCCGACGGCGGCGTGTGCTACCCCGTCGCCGGGCCGCAGGAGCACTTCGGCGCCGTGATGGACCTGCGCGAGATGAGCTGGGGCGGTCGCCGCGACCCGGCGTGGGACGGCGCCTGGGCCCGGGTGGCGGAGCGGGCGCGCGAATGGGACGGCCCCGCGGTCGTGTTCTCCCAGGGGCTGCTCGCCGGAGCGACCGAGGAGCAGGTGAAGCGCGCCGTGGCCGCGCTGGAGCCGGCCGACGTCCATGTGGTTTTCGCGACGCGCGGCTGGGGCTGGCAACTGGCCCTCGACTGGCAGGAGCAGATCCTGCACGCCCACACGGTCGCGTTCGAGCGGTTCGCCGACGACCTCGTGAAGCTGGGCGTCAAGGCGCCCGAACCGTACGGCGAGATGTTCTGGGGGCTGCACGACCCGGTGCGGGTGCTGGCCGCCTGGGAGTCCGCCGTGCCGAAGGAGCGGATCCACGTCCTCACGCTCCCCGCGCCCGGCGGCGGCCCCTCCGTCCTGTGGGACAGGTTCCGCGCCGTGACCGGCATCGGCGCGGACGTGTGCGACACCGCCGGGATTCCGGCGGACGAGCCGCTCACGGCGGTGGAGGCCGAACTGCTGCGCCGGCTGAACGAGCGGATCGGGCCCGCGCTCGGCGAGGACTACGAGCGCGTCGTCCGCACCCACTTCCTCGACCGGACGACCTCCGGGACCAAGGCCGACCGGACGCCGATGGGCCTGCCCGCCCGGCACGCCGAATGGGCGGCGGCGCGGACGCGGGAGACGGTCGCGTCGCTGCGCGCGTCCGGCTACGACGTGGTCGGCGACCTCGCCGAGCTGGAGGCCGGCCCGGCGCCGAGGGGCGGGCTCGTCCCGGACGAGGTCCCCGACGAGCTGCTCGCGACCGCGACCGTCGAGGTCGCGGCGCACCTGCTCGAAGAGCTGTCGATGACGCGGGAGCGCGTCGGGCTCGCGCACCTGCACGGTGAGCTGGCCGGCATCCGGGAGAACATGCGCGAGCTCATGGAGGCCGCCGCGGACCCGTCCCCGGCGCTGCGGCGCGCGGCGCGCCGGGCCGCCCGCCGGCGCGGCCGATGAGCGGGCCGGCGAGCGAGCCGACGAGCGGGCCGACGAGCGGGCCGACGGGCGGGGAGCGCGACCCGGCGGCGGAGGTCCGCGTGACCGCCGTGGTCGTCACCTACAACCGGCGCGACCTCCTGGCCGAGGCGCTGGCCGCGCTCGCCGCGCAGACGCGCCCGCCCGACCGGACCATCGTGGTCGACAACGCCTCGGCGGACGGCACCGCAGCGATGGTCGCCGGCCGCTTCCCGGACGCGGACCTGCTGCCGCTGCCCCGCAACGTCGGCGGCGCGGGCGGCTTCGGCGCCGGGATGGCGCGGGCCCTGGACGGTGGGGCGGACCTGCTCTGGCTGATGGACGACGACACCGTCCCCGAGCCGCCGGCCCTCGCCGCACTGCTGGCCGCGCGCGAGCGGGCGACGACACGTACCGACGGGCCGCCCGCGCTCGTCGCGAGCAAGGTCGTGTGGACCGACGGGCGCCCGCACCCCATGAACACGCCCCGGCCGAAGCCCCGCGCGACCGCCGCCGAGACACGGCTCGCCGAAGCGGCGGGCTGCGTGCCGATCCGCTCCGCGTCCTTCGTGTCCGTGCTCGTGGACGCCGCCGCGGTGCGCGAGCGCGGGCTGCCGGTCGCCGACTACTTCCTGTGGAACGACGACTTCGAGTTCACGACGCGGCTGCTGCGCGGCCGCCGCGGGCTGCTGTGCCCGGACAGCGTCGCCGTCCACCGCACGGAGCGGTTCGGGGGTGCCGACGCCGACCCCGGCGACCGGTTCTACTACGAGGTCCGCAACAAGATCTGGCTGTTCACCGGCAGCCCGGGGCTGGCCCCGGCGGAACGCGTCCTGTACGCGGGGTCGACGCTGCGCCGCTGGTCGCGCACCTTCGCGGGCTCCCGCGACCGGGCGGTGCTGCGCCGCGCGCTCGCCCGCGGCGTCAAGGACGGGCTGACCGGGCGCCCGCGGCCCACGGCGGCGATCCTCCGGGACGTGGGCGTCGAGGTGCCGCCGGACGGCTACCGCACCTCGACGTAGTCGATCTGGCCCTGGCCGGGCCCGCCGAGCGGGCGCAGGCCCACCGTGTTCCATCCGGCGGCCAGCTCGACCTGCGCCGCCACCGACGTCCAGGCGAAGCCCCGCGTCGGGTGCAGCCGCACGGACGTCGCGGCGTACCCGTTCACCGCGAGCTCCATGTCGGCGTCGGCGGGCGTCGGGTTCGCGTACTGCGCCCGGAGCGTGTACTTCCCGGCGACCGGCGCGAAGACCGGCACGTCCATGCGGCAGTCGGCGCGCACGAGCGGGCCGACCGCCGCGCCGCCGGACGCGCCCGGCCGGGCCGCCGCGGGCGCGCAGCCGTTCAGCCGCCCCCGCTCGGCCTCGAACCGGGCGGGGACGCCGCGGACGGCGGGCCGCGCGCCGTCCCAGCCGAGCCGGGCGACGTACATGCCGCGGGTGACCTTGGAGCCGCCGTGGTAGCCGAGGATGCCGTGGAAGACCAGGTAGTCGCCGGTCTCGTCGCTGAGGACGTCCGCGCTCCCGGGGCCCTGCACCGCCCCGCCGTACTGCCCGGTCGACTGGACCGGCCCGCCCTTGCGGTACGGCCCCTCGATCGACGGCGCCACGGCGTACCGGGTCTGGTAGTTCGACTGGAAGTACCAGCCCGCCGAGTACAGCAGGACGTACTGGTTTCCGCGCCGGACGAGGTCGGGCGCCTCCACCAGGACCGGCTCGTCCGCGCCCCGCGCCATGATCTTCTTCGGCTCGCCCGCGCGGTGCAGCCCGTCCGCGCTGAGCCGGACCAGGTGGATGGCCGCCGTGCTCCGGTCGTCGGTCTTGTAGAGCAGGTAGCGCGTCCCGTCCGTCTCGATGTAGGACGCCGGGTCGATCGCGCCGCCGAGGTCCAGCGGGCAGACCAGCGGCCCGCCCTCGACCGGGACGAACGGGCCGGCGGGCGCGGACGCCGTCGCCACCCCGATGCACTGCGCGTCGCCGCCCTTGCGGCGGGCCGAGAAGTACAGCACGTACGGGCCCGACCCGCCCTGCGGCGGGACGACCTCGGGCGCCCACGTCCATCCCTCGGTGGCCCACGACGGCAGCCGGGCGAGGGCGTCGCCGGACGTCCGCCACGGCCCGGTCGGGGACGGCGCCGTCGCGACCGGTACCGCCGCGCCGCCGTTGTTGGTGCCGTAGGCGAAGTACGTCCCCGCGGCCTTGATCACGGTCGGGTCCGCGAACGCACTGGGGATCACCGGCTTGACCGGCGAGTAGCCGGGCGGGTCGAGCGGCTGCGGGGAACCGGCGGGGCTGGGCAGCGGCGGCTTGGCCGGACCGTGCGCCTGCCCCGGCCGCGCCCCGCCCGAGGACGGCAGGCACGAGACGGCCAGCAGGATGACCAGCGCGATCACGCCGCTGATCGCGGCGCCCGCGACCAGCGGCAGCAGCGGCGCGAGCGCCCGCGGATCCCCGCCCGGTCTCCTCATGTCACCGGCATCATGCCAACAAGCCGCAGGCACGGCGAACCGCCCCGGTACGCTCGACCGCGTCCGGATCGTTACGCTTGCCCGGCGACCGCATCGTGGAAGGGAAGACGTTGATCCGACACCGGGGGGCGGCCGCGGTCCTGTGCCTGATCGCCGTCCTCGCCCTCGGCGGGTGCTTCCTCCAGCCCGGCGGCCGCGGCGGCGACGCGAAGAACGGCGGGGACGCGAAGGGCGGCCAGAAGGCCAGCAAGCCGAACATCGTCTTCGTCCTCACCGACGACCTCTCCTGGAACCTCGTCGCGCACATGCCGCAGGTACAGCGGATGCAGCGGGAGGGGCTGACGTTCGGCAACTTCATCGTCGCTGACTCGCTGTGCTGCACGTCCCGCGCCACGATCTTCACCGGCCAGTACCCGCACAACACCAAGGTCCGGACGAACTTCCCGCCCAACGGCGGCTTCGAGGTGTTCCGGCGCAACGGCGGCGAGCAGATGTCGTTCGCCCCGGCCCTGCAGAAGGCCGGGTACCGCACCGCGCTGCTCGGCAAGTACATGAACGGCTACCTGCCGAGCATGAAGATGGGCGGGACGACCCAGTACATGCCGCCGGGCTGGACCGAGTGGTACGTCAACGGCAACGGCTACCCGGAGTACAACTACAACCTGAACGAGAACGGCCGGCTCGTCCACTACGGCGGGGAGCCGCGGGACTACCTGACCGATGTGCTGGCGGGCAAGGGCCTGGACTTCATCAAAAGGTCCCAGAGCTCGGACAAGCCTTTCTTCATGGAGGTGGCGACGTTCGCGCCGCACGGGCCGTTCATCCCGGCGCCGCGGCACGCGGGGATGTTCGCCGACCTGCGCGCGCCCCGGGCACCGTCCTTCAACGAGGCGGACGTGCGCGACAAGCCGTCGTGGCTGCGGTCGCACACCCCGCTGCGCAGTCCGGGGCTGCGCGGCATCGACGCGGGCTTCCGCGACCGGGTCCGGATGGTCCAGGCGGTGGACGAAATGATCGGCCGAATCCGGACAACTCTGAAGGAACTGGGCATCGAGCGCGAGACCTATGTGATCTTCGGCTCCGACAACGGCTTCCACATGGGCGAGCACCGGCTCGCCGGCGGCAAGATGACCGCGTTCGACACCGACATCCGGGTGCCGTTCGTCTTCACCGGTCCGGGCGTCCCGGCCGGACGGACGGTCGATCAGATCGCGCAGAACACCGACCTGTCCCCGACGTTCCAGGAGCTGGCCGGGGCGCGCCCCTCCCCCGCCGTCGACGGCCGGTCGCTCGTGCCGTTCCTGCGCGGTCGCACGCCACAGGACTGGCGCCAGGCGGCGCTCATCGAGCACGTCAAGCCGGCGCCGTCCCCGCAGGACCCCGACCGGCAGGACTCCGCACCCGGCGCGCCGACGACCTACAACGCGGTCCGCACGACCGACATGCTCTACGTGGAGTACGCCGCGGGCGAGCGGGAGTACTACGACCGCACCCGCGACCCGCACGAGCTGACCAACATCGCGGGGACGCTGCCGGAGCAGCGGCGGCAGCACCTGAGCGACCTCCTGTCCGCACTGACGCGCTGCGCGGGGGCGTCGTGCACCGCCGCCGGCCGGAGCCGGTGAGGACTTCCGTCCCTTATGCGCCGCTATCATCGCTGACGACTGCGGCGACGCCGCGATGTGCAGGGTGAGCAGATACCGCGCAGTGTGAGCAGATACGGGGAGAGCGGGCGTGACTCCAACCGGAAAGCCGGACGACGAGCACGAGGCGGAGCGTCCCGACCCCGGGCAGCCCGCCCAGGCCCCGCCGCCCCCGCGCTGGCTGGACGGCCAGGACGCCCCGAGCGGTCCGCTGCTCCCCGGCGGCGGGCCGGCGCAGGCGCTCCCGCCGGAACCGCCCGCGCAGCCGCCCGCGCAACCGCCGGCCGAACCGCCCGCCGAACCTGAGGCGGAGGCGGGACCGCCGCCCGCCGGTGAGGGCGCCGGAGCGGTCGGCCCCGGCGTGGCCGACCGGACCGTCCTGGAGTTCCGGTTCGAGCAGGACGACGAGGCGAAGCCCGCCCCCGCGGCACCCTCCGCTCCGGCTCCCGCTCCGGCCACGTCCACCGACATCCCCGGCCCGCCGCCGTTCCCGTACGCGCAGCAGCCGCCGGCGCCGCCCGCGCCGATGCCGCCCGCGCCCGTCCCGGCTCCCCAGCCCCCGGCCGCGCAGCCCCCGGCGGTGCAGCCGCCGCCCGTGCAGCCTCCCGCCGCGCAGCCGCCGCCTTCGCAGAGCCCTCCGGCGCACGAGCCGTTCCCCTTCGCGCAGGAGATCCCGAGCACCCCGGCGCGTCCGGCCCCGGAGCCGTTCCCGTACGCGCAGGAGGTGCCCGGCACCCCGGCGCCGCCCGCTCCCGAGCCCTTCCCGTACGCGCAGGAGATCCCGGGCGCGCAGAGCTCTCCGCCCGCCGCGGAGCCGTTCCCGTGGGCGCAGCAGATCCCCGCCGCCTCCGCCCAGCCCGCCCCGGAGGCCGCCCGTCCCGCGGCGCCGCCGCCGGTGATCGAGGAACCGTGGCGGACGACGCAGAGCGCGCCCGCGAAGCCGCGCAGGAGCTTCAAGAAGCCCCTGCTCATCGGCGCGGCGGGGCTGGCGGCCGTGGCCCTGGTCGCCGCGGCGGTGCTCGTGGTGCCCGGCCTGCTGGACGGCGAGGAGGAGGCGGGCGGCGGCAGCGCCAAGCTGGCCGGGGCGGTGTTCCCGGTCGACGGCGCCGCGCCCACCGACGGCCGCGACCAGCAGATCACCGGGGTCGCGGCGGTCGGCTCGACGGTCGTCGCGGTCGGCGGCGAGACCGATCCGCAGAACGCCCGCGGCCTGTTCCTGGTCTCCGGTGACGGCGGCCGGACGTTCGAGTCCGTCCCGCAGGAGAGCACCGACGGCGGCGTCGCGCCGCCCGGCGGGGTGCCCGAGGCGGTCGGCGCCTCGCCGCGCGGCTGGGTCGCGATCGGCAGCCGCGCGGGCGGCGCCGGCGCCGTGTGGACGAGCGAGAACGGCCGGGAGTGGCGGCGGCAGCCCGACGCCGTCGGCGACGTCTTCGGCCCCAACGACCGGGTGACCCGCATCGCCGGCACCCGCAGCGGGTTCATGGCCATCGGCGAGTACTCCCGCAAGGGCGACTTCAGCGACGCGCAGCGGGCCATGTGGCTGTCCTCCGACGGCCGCCGCTGGGAGGCGCGGATCGGCGACCAGACGGGCCTGCGCGTGGAGAAGTCCTCGCTGTCGTTCGTCGAGGCCGCCGCGAGCGGCGACGTGATCCTGCTGCAGGGGCTCGTGACGCCGAGCTCCCGCAAGCCCGGCCCGTACCGGAAGGTGTGGCGGTCCCAGGACGGCGGCCGGACCTGGGCGGTCTCCGAGGTGCCGGTGCCGAAGGGCAGCCGCGGCCTGATGATCGGCGGCGGCGCGGCCGGGTTCGTGGCGATGCGGGAGGTCACGGTGTCCGGCCGGGCCGCCGGGCAGGCGTTCCTGTCCAAGGACGGCAGGTCCTGGTCGAAGGGCGGCGTGCTGGCCCCCGGCGGCTACCGCGGCACGAGCGGGTTCGCCGTCGACGGCGACGGCTTCACCGCCGTCGTCACGCGGGACGGCGACACGCTGCTGTCGCGCAGCGCGGACGGCCGGAGCTGGCGCAACGCCGGCAGCGCCGAGGCGAAGCCGGGCCGGGAGATCCTGGACGCGGCGGCCGCCGGCGGCCAGGCGGTCCTCGTCGGCCGCGAGCCGGGCGGCGGCGACACCAACGCGGTGCTCGGCGTCTGGGACGCCAACGGCACCGAGGTCCCGATCGACCTCGCGAAGATCCCCGGCGCCGTCCGGCGCGACCACTCCGTCCGCTCCGTCACCGCGACCGGCGACCTGGCCGTCGCGGTCGGCAGCGCGAGCGGCGACGCCGCCGTCTGGTCGTCGCAGGACGGCGGCACCTGGAAGCCCGCGCAGGGGCTCGGCGCGGCGTTCACCCGGCCGGGGTCGCAGCAGCTGACCGACGTGGCCGCCGGGACGTCCGGCTGGGTCGCGGTCGGCTACGACCAGGCGGCCGCCCGCCGCCCGCTCGTCGTCACCTCCGCGGACGGCGCCACCTGGCAGGCCGCCGACTCGGCCGCCGCCTTCGCCGCCGACAAGACCGGCCAGCCCGTCACCTACGCGGCCGCGGCCGGGGAGCGCGGCTACGTGGTCATCGGCACGCAGGGGTACTCGGTGGCGACCTGGTTCTCCGCCGACCTGAAGAACTGGGAGCGCGGCACCGGGGCCGACCCGAAGCAGATGACGGGCGGCAAGGACGACCCGCGCTGGATGCTGGACGTCGCGACCGGCTCGTTCGGCTTCGCCGCAGTGGGCGGCAGCCGCGACGCCAAGGGCAACCACCCGTCGGTGTGGATGTCGTCCGACGGCAAGAAGTGGACGCTGCAGCAGCTTCCGGTGCCGTCCGGCGCGACCGAGGCGCACCTCACGCACGTGGCCGCCAAGGACGGCGCGATCGTGGCCGCGGGGATCGCCGCGATGCCCAAGGGCCTGGACCGGTTCGGCTACATCTCCACCGACGCGGGCAAGACGTGGCGCCCGGTCACGCTCCCCGGCGGGGACACGGCCGTCACGGTCACCGCGCTGGCCGCGACGTCCGGCGGGTTCGCCGCCACCGGCACGACCGGGCGCCCGGGTGCGGCGGACGTCGTGTCGTGGACGTCCGCCGACGGGGTGACGTGGAAGTCCGCGACGCCCGGCGGCACGGGGCTCGGCGGTGTCGGCGACCAGCAGATCACCGGTCTCGCGCCCTTCAAGGGCACGCTGCTCGGCGTCGGCCGCAGCGCCGACGGGAACGGGGACCAGCCCGTCCTGTGGTCCCGGCCGAGCTGACCCGCCCGCCCTCCAGCCCTACGGGAGAAGGGCCGGGCGCGGCGCCCCGCTCGGCGGTCAGCGGACGGGCGGGGCCGGCGGCTCCTGCCGGGGCGCCGGCTCCTGCGGCTCCCGCCGGGGCGCCGGCACCGGCGGCACCTTGCCCCCGCGCCGCGCGTGGCGGGGGATGTAGGACAGCGCGCCCGCCGGGGTGCTGCCGCCGTCGGAACGGTCCCGCGTGCGGTTGCGGCGGGCGCCGTAGGGGGCGACCACGGCCCGGTAGAACGGTTTGCGGATCATCGTGGGGACGAGGCGGTAGCCGCCGCGGACGACGACGTTGCGCCAGTACTGCGGCTGGGAGATGAAGCCCTCGCGGAGCATCTCGCGCTGGAGGCGCAGTTCGGAGCGCAGCAACTCGGTGCCGCCGCGCCGCTTGTAGGCGCCCTCCCCGACCCGGTAGTAGACGAGCGGCTCGGCGACGTTCACCATCCGGGCGCCGTTCGCGATCATGCGGACGAACAGCCAGTAGTCCTCCATCAGCGGCAGGTCGCCGTAGCCGCCCGCGGCGACGACGGCGCTGCGCCGGTAGACGACCGTCGGATGGTTGAACGGGTCGTGGAGGCGGGAGTAGCGGGCGATGTCGGCGGGGTCGCTCGGCGGGATGCGGCGGCCGACGACGTCGGTGATGTCGGCGCCGAACTCCAGCAGGCCCGCGCCGACGAGGTCGGCTCCGGCGCGCACCAGCGGCACCTGGGTCTGGAAGCGGTGCGGCATGGCGACGTCGTCGGCGTCCATGCGGGCGACGATGTCGTGCCACGCGGCGTGCAGCCCGGCGTCGAGGGCGGGGCCGAGGCCGCGGTTGTGCTCCAACGGGACGAACACCACCTTGACGGGGCTGCCCGCCATGAGCTCGCGCAGGCAGGCCGACAGCTCGGGCGGGACTGGCCCGTCCTGGACGAGCACCACCTGGTCCGGCCGCAGGGTCTGCAGGTGCACGGCGCTGCGGAACGCGTCCCGGACATGCTCCGCCTGGTCGCCGCCGTAGACGGTCATCAACAGGGAGAAGGGTTCGAGCTGCATGCGTCCGTTCCGGGGGAGCTCGGCCGGCCGGTGGAGCCCAGTGCGGGGAGGCGGCTCGTCGGGCCAGGATCGTCGGGAGTCAACTAGGCCGTCCTACTAGGGACGCTTTGCTGCGGTTGATGGTTTGCGCGGGGCCAAGATACCGCCTTGGACCTCCGCATCAGGTGTGGGCGCAGATGTCACGGTCCGCACGGATCTCACCCGCCACCTTGGGCACGACCGGTCTCAGCGCGCGCAGCCGGGCGCCGTCGTTCCCGATGAGGAGGTACACGTAGCCCGGCTTCGCCGATCGCCAGGGCCGCGGCTCATGCCCGGGGACCGCGATCGCCACCCGCGCGGCCTGCCGTTCGGCGCCCGCGCCGTACAGGATCCGGGTGCGGGCGTACTTCTTCTTGCTGCTGCCGACCTTGACGACCTGGTAGCCGCGGTCGGCGAGCTGCTCGGCGGTCCGCTGGGCGAGGCCGTGGGCGGAGGACGCGTTGTAGACGCCGATCTTCACCTGCGCGGGCGGCACGGGCTGCACCTTGTTCTGTGCGGCCACCGGCGTCGGCGGCGGGGTCGGCTCCGGTTCCGGGAGCTTGTTGTCCTCCCGGACGGCCCGGAACAGCGGCTCCGCCAGCGCCTGGTCGAACTGGACGCGGTTCCTGTCCTGCGGGTACGCCTGCACCGGCACGGTGACGAACCGGACCTTCCCCGCGCTCATGCCGCGCAGGCCGGCGGCGAGCTTCTGCATCACCGACAGGGTGAGCCGGTCGTCGGCCTTGATGGACTTGGTGGCGGCGGAGAGGAAGGCGTAGGTCCGCCCGGGGTCGGTGAGCATGCCCTTGTCGGTCGCCTTCTTGACGACGGAGGCCATGAACGCCTGCTGCCGCTTGATCCGGTCGAGGTCGGAGCCGTCCCCGAGGACGTAGCGGGTGCGGACGTAGCCGAGCGCCTGGTCACCGTGGACGACTTGCCGGCCCGCCCTGAGGTGCAGCTCGGCCTTGGGGTCGTCGACGCGCTTCGGCACGCAGATCTCGACGCCGCCGAGCGCGTCCACGACCCGCTTGAACCCCGAGAAGTCGACCTCGACGTAGTGGTCGATGTGGATCTTGGTGAGCGACTCGATGGTGCGCCAGGTGCAGGCGGGGCCGCCGTTGGAGAACGCCGCGTTGATCATCCCGAACTGGGCCGGGACGACGGAGCCGTTCCTCCGCTTGCACGGCGGCATCCGCACCATCGAGTCGCGCGGGAAGCTGATCCCGATGGCGCTCTCCCCGCCGGGCGAGATGTGCAGCAGGATCGTGGTGTCGGAGCGCTGCCCGGCCTCCTCGCCGTAGCGGGCGTTCTCCCCCGCGCGGCTGTCGGACCCCATCAGCAGGATGTTCAGCGAGCCGTTCAGCTTGGGCGGGCGGTTCTCGCCGAGCCGGTCGTCGACGTGCTCGCGGTCGATCTGGCCGTCCAGCCGCCGCCAGAAGCCGTAGGCGGTGAGGCTGCCGGCCACCAGCACGACCGACAGCGCGATCGACAGCCCGCCGAGCACGCGCCACAGGCGCCCCCGCACCGGCGGCTCCGGTGGCGTCGGGGCGCTGTCCGCGTAGTAGACGCCGGGGGGCGCGGCGGCTCGCTGCATCCGTAACATTTCAGCACAGATTGGACATGAGCCACCGGTGTCACGGGAAACTGCCCGGGCCCCGGGAAGGTGATCCGCGCGGGTCCGGCGGCCGCCCGGCCGGGGGGCGCTCCCGGTGACTAGACTCCCGGACGAGATGAGCACCGTAGACGCGCTGACCGACCAAGCGATGGTCGTCCTCCAGGACCGGCCGGTCGTGCCGCTGAGCGCCTGGCTGAACAAGGCCCTGGCCGACTGCGCCGAGACCGGCCGCACGCTGCAGCTCGTCACGCCGCTGGAGTCCCGGCTGACGCTGCCGCTGCGCACCGCCGCGTCCGGCGACGGCGCGCAGTGGATCGTGCGCAACGGCGACGGCTACTACGAGGGCCTGACCGGGCGGCCGATGAGATGGGGCGGCCGGACGTTCGTGCCCGTCCCGGAGGCCCGCGACTACGCGCCCGGCTTCACCACCCGGCCGACCGCGCCGATCGGCGCGCAGCTCACCCTCGTCTACCGGATCCGGCACGCCGCCGAGGGCGACCTCGCCGGGACGATCGAGCGCCTCCTCCAGCTGCTCACCGGAAAGTACCCGGCCGGGCTCGGGCTCGCCGAGCCGCTGGAGCACCCGTGGCGGCGCGACCGGCTCACCGAGTACGTGCGCGGACGCTCCAGCGTGCGGCTCGTCGTCGGCGGCGACGGCCCCCGCCCCGCCCAGGCGATCTGCGACTACAGCGCCGCCGAGGGCGGCGTCGTGGCCGAGACCAGCACCGTCACGGTCGGCTACGCCCCGCAGGACCCGCCGCCGTTGCAGCACCTCCCGACGCTCGTCGGCGCGCTCGCCGCCGACCAGCCGATCGCGTCGCTGTTCGTCCAGCTCACCCCCGGCCGCGCCGACCTCACCACCGAGCCCCGCTGGACGGGTGCGCCCGCCCCGGTCGCGCTGGCCGTCGCGGGCACCGTCGCCGGGCCGAACGGGATCCCCGGCCAGCAGGTCGGGCCGCCGCGCGCCCCGCTGACGTTCTTCCCGCTCGGCGACGGCCGCTCCCCGGACGGCTGGCAGCGGCACAGCGCGCTCATGCAGCACCTCCAGTCGTCCTGAGCCGGGGCCTGAACCGCGCCGGCTCCGCCCGTCTCCGGGGCCTGATCCGGTCACCGAAGAACATCCCGCCCATGCCGCCCTTCGGCCGGATGATCTACCCGATAGGGATGATGTACGGTCCATGACCATGGTGACGGACGGCCGGCTCGACGCGCTTGAGCGGGCCGTCGAGGGGACGCTCGCCGAGGGGTCGGTCGAGTACGACGGCGACGAGGCGGTGCTCCGCATCGAGAGCTCCCCCGTCCTCACCGCCGGCTGGAGCCTCGGGGGCACCGTGGGCGGCGTCGCGCTGCTGCTCACCGGGGCCGTGCTGTCCCTCACCGGGTTCCAGGACGAGGCGCGGTGGGCGCTCGCGCCCGGCGCCGCGCTGCTCGGCGCCGTGGCCTGCTTCATGCTGCTGTGGCGCTTCAGCCCGCTGTCGCGCCTCTGGGCGGACCTGGAGCTGCGGTTCGGCGAGCGCGCCATCGTCCACCGCGGGACCCGGCTGCCGTTCGGCGACCTGCGCCCCGAGCACCTGGTGTGGAAGAACGGGCCGTTCTTCCGGCGGCTGTACGTCCGGCACCCGGCGCTGCGCAAGCAGCTCACCGGGTTCTTCGGCAGCGAGAAGCGGCAGGCCGAGGAGTTCCGCCGGCGGCTCTGGGAGCTGATCTCCGCGCCCGACCCGCCCGACGCCCCGCCCGGCGGCGGCCTCACCCCGGTGCAGCGCTGGATCATCGGCGCGGGCGCGCCCTACGGCGCGATCAACGGGTTCCGGGTGGACCGCCTCGGCACCGGTCCCGGCGCCGCCGCGGCCGCCGACCGCCGCGCCGCCCAGGAGCTGCTCCAGGACCCGTGGGGCGCCTACGATCTGGAGCAGCTGCTCGCCGCCGTCAACTGGCTCGTCCAGGACGGGCACCGCGCCGACTTCACCCAGGACGCCCGCCTCGCCGCCCGTCCGCCCGCCGCGCAGGAGGAGTACGCGGCGCTGCTGCGGGAGGTCGACGCGCTCATCACCGCCGACCGGCTCGAACCGCCGTTCGTCGAGCGGCTGATCGAGCTGGTCCGGGTCCGGTACGGCGACGAGGGCGGCGCGTACGCGCGGCTCGTCCCGCCGCTGCTGCGCGACGAGCCGGGCGCGGACGCCAGCGAGGAGGGCGCCGAGCTGGCGCAGTTCCTCCACCAGCTGTTCAACGACCGCAACCACGCCGCCGAGGAGCTGCACCGGCTGAAGGTCCTCGCCGACCCGGCGCTGCGGGCCGACGTGGGGCGGTTCCTCATCTGGGACTACGGGCGCGCCCTGATGCTCTACCGCTGGGGCCACATGGTCGGCTGGCTGACCGAGGAGTACTGCTGGGAGCGGATGCTGCCGCTGGCCCTCGACATCCAGCGGCGGTACTCGTCCTGGCGGGACATGGCCACCTGCTACCTGCAGGGGCGGCTGCTCTGGTCGGGCGGCGGCGGGAAGGCGCAGGACGAGTACGAGCGGCTCGTCGACGACCTCGCCACCGAACCGCGCAGCCCTTGGAACCTCGTCCCGTGGGACCTGGACCTGACCCGCGACTGGACCTGACCCGCGAGCGGGACGCGACCCGCCGGGCGGACGCGGGCGGGGTCAGCCGATGACGCCGCCCTGGTAGGCGTCCCCGGGCAGGCCGCCCGGCTGCGGGGCGTCGTCGCCGTGCTCGGCCGCACGCCAGCTCTGGGCGGGCGGGTCGGTCGCGCCGTCGGGGTAGACGATGCCGCCGAGCCAGCGGACGAGCGAGTCGGCGAACACGCGGGCGACGCGCATCGCGTCCGGGACGTCGGCGACGGCGCGGACGTCCACCCACCAGACCGGCACCCCGACCCGCTCGGCGAACTCGGGGCCGAGCAGCCGCCGGATCTCGCTCGACGCCGAGACCCGCACCGCGTCCTCGATGGCGACGAGCAGCCGGCCCTCCGCGTCGTACAGCAGGGTCGGCTCGGGCTCCCCGCCGCGCAGCTCCAGCCGCTCGCCCATGGCGATCATGCCGTCGGCCACGGCGTGCACGTCCGGATCGCGGCGCACCAGCGCCACCAGGTCAGTGCTCATCGGTCACCTCGGCCTCGGGCGGGACGGAGCGGGCCGCCGCCGCCCCGGGCGGCCGGTCGCCGGATTGAGTCGGACACGTGCCTCCCCTCTTCCCCGCAACTTTATGAGAGATCCGGACGCGCCGCGCACGGGACGACCCTGCCTCCGCCGACATACCTACCATCTACCGCGAAATAGGAACGTTCCGCCCGATACTCTGGTCCGACCTTTCGCGCACCCCGCATGAGCACCGGCACGGAGCGAGCAGCATGTACCCCCCTCAGCAGCCGGGCCCGCCGCCCGGCGGTCCCGGCTACCCTCCGCCGGGCGGGCCCGGGTTCCCACCGCCGGGCGGCCCCGGCCCCTACGGCGCCCCCGGCTTCCCGCCGCCCCCGCGGCGCGGCGGCGGCGCGCTGGTCCCGCTACTGATCATCGGCGTGGTGCTGGTCCTCGCGCTCGTCGGGGTCGGCGCGTTCCTCATCCTGGACGGGGACGACGACGACGACGCCGTCGCGATCCCGTCGTACACGCCCTCGTCCCCCCGCCTCGGCTCGACGCCGGAGGCGACGTCCAGCCCGTCGAGCGAGACGCCGTCCGGCGACCTGTCGGAGGTGCTGTCGACGACCATCCGGACCGCGAAGGGCAACACCTTCACCCGGGCCGGCACCCGCACCCAGTCGTGCACCTCCCGGGCCAACGACCGGCTCCGCACCGCCCTGCGCGCGAACCCGTGCACCGGGCCGATGTACTCGGCGGTGTACGCCGACCCGACCAAGAAGATCATCACCGCGGTGTCGATCATGACGCTGTCCAGCCCGTCCGCGGCGAGCAGCGTCAGCCGGGCCACCACCGACAAGGGCTGGCCGCTGCTGCTCACCCCGTCCAACGCCAGCGGGCTGCCGCAGCCGCGCCCGGACCCCGCCTACTGGACGCGGTCGTGGACGCAGGGCTCGCGCGTCATCTACGCCCAGTCCTACTGGACGACCGGCGCCGCGACCGGCGGGCGCGACGGCAGCGTCTTCGCCACCGCCGGGGAACTCGGCGTCGAGGTCACCAACACCCTCATCTGGAAGAACTGACGGCCGCCGGGCGCCCCGACGGGCGGCCCGGCAGCGCGTTCAGTGGGTCGCCGTGGGGGTGAGCGCGCGCGAGAACACCTCGTAGACGACCCTGGTCACCGCCGCGCGCGCGGCGGCGGAGACCTTGCCCATCTCTACGGAGCTGCCCGTCGCCAGATGCCGGTCGTACGGCACGAAGACCACCGGCAGGCCCCAGGCGGAGAGCATCTGCTGCGCGCGGTGCAGGTCGGCGCCCACCTGGGGCGCGTGCGAGACCATCGCGATGACCGTCCGGCGGAGAAGGTCCTGCTGGCCGTTGGCCATGTACCACTCGAGCGCCCCGCGCGCGCTGAGCGCGCCGTCGACCGTGCCGGGCGTCACCAGGACGAGGCCGTGCGCGTTCGCGACGACGCCCCGGTTCAGCTCGGTGAGGATCCCGGCGCCGCAGTCGACGACGGTGGTCCCCACGTACCGGCCCACCACGCTGAGGGCGTTCTGGAACATGTCCAGCGTGAACTCGCCCGCGATGCGCCCGCCCCGCGTCGACGACAGCACGAACAGGCCCTCGGGGGTGCGCGCCAGGTACCGGGCCGCCTCCTCGAACGAGCCCGGGTTCTGCCCCGCGAGGTCGAACAGCGACAGCTCGGTGCGGACGCCGAGGCGCAGCGGCAGCGAGCCGAGTTCGGCGTCGGCGTCGGCGGCGAGCACCCGGTCCTGCCGGTAGCGGGCCAGTTCGGTCGCGACGAGCGCCGCCATCGTGGTCTTGCCGGCACCGCCGCGCACGCTGGCCACGGCGAGCCGCCGGGTGCTCGGCACCGGCCGCCGCATGAGGTCGATGAACCCGGCGAGCTCCCTGGCCTCGCGCCCGCCGCCGCCCATCGCGTTGCGGACGCCGCGGCCCACCCGGCGGGCGAGGGGGTCGCCGTGCTGGTTCCTGCGGACGAGCTCCTGCGGCGGGATCTGGTGGCCGGTGCCCGCGGCCTGGTCGGCCGGGGCGGGCGTCTGCGCCTGCGCCGCCTGGGCGGAAGCCTGCGCGCCCGCGGCGGCGTCCTCACCGGACGGGGCCGACACCCCGCCGAGGACGGGGTTGACCGCCGACTCCCAGTCGAAGTCGGCGTGCACGAGAGGCTCGGCGGGCGGCTCCGGCGCGCTCGGGGCCTCGGGCGCCTGCGCGCTCTCGGGCACCGGCGCGCCGTGGGGAGGCTGGGCGGCCTCGGGCGCCTGCGGGCTCGCCTGAACCTGCGGGTTCTCCGCGGCCTGCGCGCTCGCCTGGGCCTGTGCGCTCGCTTGGGCCTGTGCGCTCTCCGTGGCCTGCGCGTTCTCGGCGGCCTGCGGGTTCACCGGCCACGCGGCCGGCTGCTGGGCGTTCTCCTGCCGCGGCGGCTCGCGCTCGGCCGTCGCCTGCTGGTCGGTGCCGGGCGCGTCCTGGCGCGGGGGACGCTCGTACCACTGCGCCGCCGCCTCGGGCTGCGGCTGGGGAGTCTCGGGCCGCCGCTCGGCGGGCGGCTGCTGCTCCTGGGGCTGCGGGTCGGGGAGCAGCGGAGCCGGCTCGCCGGCCCCGGTGCCGTTCTGCATGCCGGGCGCGGCGAAGGGCGGCGTCTCGGGAACCGGCTCGGCGGTGCCCTGCGCGGCCTGGGCGGGCTGCGGCGAGGACGGCACCGGCTGCGCGGCGGGCGCGGCGGGCGGTTGCTGCTCGAGCGCGGGACGGGGCGGTGCCTCCGCGCCCCAGGACGCGCCGCCCAAGCCGTGCGGCGCACGGTCGAGCCGCCGCAGGCCCCGGCCCGAAACGCCCATGTCACGCAGCACCGCCTGCTGCCAGCTGGAGTCGGACACCTGCCTCCCCTCTCAGCGGCCAGCCTATGAAACGCGCGCCACCGCACGCACCGGAACGGGGGGCGGGTGACGCGTCCCTTACAGCCTAGGAGCCCTCGCGTCCCAGCGTTTCACCGGCGCGGGGGCCTGCACAGGGAAACGCGGTCACGAATCGGATGCTTCACCGGCCGCGCGCGCCGCCTTCCGGGCCTGCGCCGTCTCGTAGGCGGCGAGGGCGCGCTCCCCGCCGGGCCGCAGCTCGAAGCGGATGCCGCGGTCGCCCTCGAACGGGTTGCGGTGGTCGAAGCCGCCGCGGTAGATCTCGTCCGGCACCCGCTCGGGGAACGCGTCGCAGTAGGGGACCCAGCGGTCGAGCGACGTCTGCGCGTCAGGGTTCGACCTCTTCTGCAACCGCACGCAGGCGTCACAGATGTTCGGTCTCCTGCGCATCGTCCGCCACCCTCCAATGTCGTACCGCCGGCCCCAGCAGTGTTCCACACCACCACCGGTGCACACCGAGTCCCTCTATTGTTATCGATCGTTGCATACCGGTTGCTAAACCCAGTTTGAGACCCGTATACATTGATCAATCCCTGTGTGTCTGTGATCGTGCGCGGTCGCGGGCTATCGCAAGCTCCCGACGAACAGAGGGGTGGCCGTGCGCGCTGAATGGCAGGCGCATATCGACGAACTCCTGCAGACCTACCAGGAGAAGCGCCAGCAGATCGCGGACATGCAGTCCCGCCTGGAGGCGATCGAGGCCGAGGCGGAGGCCGCCGACGGCATGGTGCGGGTGAAGGTCGACCGGCAGGGCCGGCTCACGTCCCTGGAGTTCGATCCGCGCGTGCAGCGCAAGCTCGGTTCCGAGGAACTCGCCGAGGCGATCCTGGAGGCGTCCAAGGACGCGCAGGCGCAGGTCGCCGAGCAGATGCGCACGGCGATGCAGGGACTCGTGCCCGAGGGCCAGTCCGAGGGCGGCTTCGACCTCACCAAGCTGCTGCCGGAGCGTCCCGACGACTTCGAAGCGGTCCGCGAGCGCCTGAGGATGCCGCCGCGATGACCTACGAGTACCTAGAGGTCGACACAGAAGAGCTGAAGCGCGCCGGCAAGGGGTTCACCACCGGCGCCACGCAGCTCGAAGCGATCTTCAACCGGCTCAGCTCGGCGCTGTCCGCCGAGGGCGAGTGCTGGGGCACCGACGAGACCGGCAAGACCTTCGCCGAGGGCTACAAGGAGCCCAGCACGCAGGTGCTGGAGTCGTTCCCGAAGCTCAAGGAGGGCCTGGAAGGCATCAGGAAGGGTGTCGACCAGATGGCCAAGACCTACAAGCAGGCTGAGGACTCCTCAAGGCTGAAGTGAGCTGATCCGTGGGTCTTGAAATCCCAGATTCGGTCCAGTGGCTGTCCTGGATCATCGGAGCCGACTGGCCCGAGGGCGACGAGACGGCGATGCGGCGCTGCGCCGAGGCGTGGCGCGCCGCCGGCACCGAGGTCGGCGAGCTGATCGAGGAGCTGAACCAGGCCGCGAACGACGTCCGCGCCGCGCTCGACAGCGGCGCCGCCGAGGAGTTCGGCAAGAACTGGGAGAAGTGGGTCTCCACCGACCCGCAGATCCTCACCAAGCTCATCGAGTCGTGCGAGAAGTTCGGCGAGACGCTGGACGGCGGCGCGCTCGACATCGAGTACGCGAAGTACATGTGGATCGCGCTGCTGATCATCACGGCGATCGAGATCGCCTATCTGATCGCGGCGGCCTTCGCGACGTTCGGCGCGTCCACCGCGGCCATCCCCGCCGTGGAGGCGGGGGCGCAGATCGCGTCCAGGACCATCTTCCAGCGGCTGCTGGAGTGGCTGAGCCGGCGCTTCATCGGCGCCGTGCTGAAGGGCGCGCTGGTCGGCGCGCTCGAGGGCGGCGGGCTCGACCTGCTCGTCCAGGGCATCCAGGTCGCGCAGGGCAACCGGGACGGCATCGACTGGAAGAAGACCGGCGCGGCCACCCTGGACGGCGCCATCGGCGGCGCCATCTCCGGCGGCGTCGGGCACGGCATCGGCAAGATCCCCGGTGTGGGCGACGCCGCCGACACCGCGCTCGGCAACATGGTCAAGGGCGCCGTCCGGGACGGCGCGTCCGAGGCCATCAGCGGCGTGGCCGGCACGGTCGCCACCGCCGCCATCCACGGCGACCCGCTGACCTGGGACGCCATCGCCAAGGGCGCCACGTCGGGCGCGTTCGGGGGTGCCGTCGGCGGCGCCAAGGACGGCCTCAACAGCTACAACTCGCCCACTCCGGGCGGTGAGCCCCCCACGCCGGGCGGCGATCCGCCCACCCCCACCCCTACACCCACACCGACTCCGTCGAACGACCCGTCGCCTTCGCCGTCGCCTTCGCCCTCCGGCGGAGGCGGCGAAGGAGGCGGCGGCGGAGGTACCAACCCCGGCGGGGGCGGGCCCTCCGGCGGCGGAGGCGGCGGTGGAGGTGGCGGCGGCTACTCCAGCGGCGGTGACGGCGGCGGCGGTGGAGGCGGGGGCGGAGGCTCCCATTCCAGCGGCGGCGGAAGCGGCGGCGGCGGAGGCGGGGGCGGGGGCGGTTCCCACTCCAGCGGCGGCGGTGACGGCGGTGGAGGCGGCGGAGGCGGTTCGTCCTCCGGCGGCGGAGGCAACCGCATCGCGACGCTGCTCGGCGACACCGGCGGCGGTGGCGGCGGAGGGGGAGGAGGCGGAAACGTCTCCCTGGCCTCCTCGGCTCCCGACGGCGGCGGCGCTCCCTCCGGCGGAGGCGGCGGTGGATCCGGCGGCGGGTCGGGCGGCGGCCTCGGCGGCAACCCGGCCGCGTTCGGCGGCTCGTCACCGTCCGGCGGCGGTGCTCCGGCCGCGGGCGGTGCTCCCGCGGGCGGCGCTGCGCCCGGCGGCATGGCGCCCATGGGCGGCGGCGCCGCTCCAGGCGGTGCGGCCCCCGGTGGCGCGGCCCCGGGTGGTGCCGCCCCTGGCGGTGGCTCGTCCTCGCCCGGCGGCAGTTCACCCTCTGGAGGCTCGTCCTCCTCCGGCGGCGGATCGTCTTCGTCGTCCGGTGGCGGGTCCTCTCCGGGTGGTTCCTCTTCTTCCGGTGGCGGGTCGTCCTCGTCGCCCGGCCGCGGTGGCTCGTCCACGTCTTCTTCGGGGGGCGGCGCGCCCGAGGGCTCCCGCCCGCACGGCGGCTCCACCCCCCATGGCGACGGGTCGTCCACGCCGCACCCCGGCACCGGCTCCCCCGAGAACACTGGCGCGGGCACTTCGCCGTCCAGCGATGCCCCGACCCCGCATCCCGGCGGCAGCCCCACGCCGGACGGTGCCACGCCGGACGGTGCCACGCCGAGCGGCGGCCCGACCCCGGGCGACAGCACGGCGCGCACCGACGCCCCGTCGCACACCGACGGCGCAACGCCGAGCACCGGCACCACGCCGAGCACCGGAACGACACCCAGCACCGGAACGACGCCCAGCACCGGAACCACACCGGGCAGCGGCACGACTCCGGGCGACGGCGCCACGCCGGGCCGCGGAACGACCCCGGGCGACGGCGCCACACCGGGCGACCGTCCGGCATCCGGCGAGCGCACCGGCACCACACCGAGCGAGGGCACCACACCGGGCGACGGCACGACGCCAGGCGACCGTCAGGCACCGGCGGACGGCACGACACCCGGCGACGGCACCACACCCGGCGACGGGCCCGGCGAGGGAACGACGCCCGGCGACGGCCCGACGCCTGACGAGGGCGCGACGCCCGGCGACGGTCCGACCCCCGACGAGGGCGCCGGCACGACGCCCGAGGACGGCACGGCACCGAACGAGGGAACGCCTCCCGCCGAGGCGGCCATGCCCACCGGAGAGCCCGCGCCTCGCGGCGGGGGGAGCACGCACACCGCCTCCGAGTCCCCCGGCGGTTCCGACGGGTCCGATCCGACGCGCGACCCCGGCTCGTCCTCCGACGACGGTTCCGGCGTGCAGCCCGGCATCATCGCGCCCATGCCGATGGGCATGATGGGCGGCCCCGCCGGCACCGCGTCGGCGAGCGTCGGCGGTCCCACCAACGGAGGCCCCACCAACGGCGGGACCGAGCGTCCGGCCGGCTCGCCGTCGCCATCCACGTCCCGGCCCGCGGACCGTCCCGGCGCGGACGGCAACCCCAACCTGGAGTCCCCGCGCCCGAAGCAGGACTCCCAGCCGTACTCCCCCGTGGACTCCGACGGCGTCGTGCGCAACGAGCAGACGCCGCCCGCGGACGACTCCGCACAGCAGGGCGGGGACGCGCCCCACAAGAAGGAGTCGGACGGCAGCACGCCGGACGACGGCTCCACCGACGACGGCGCGTCCGGCGACGGCACCCAGGGCAAGGGCGACCCGGCGGACGAGGCGCAGCAGCTCGCGGACGCCGAGCAGCAGGCCCGGGACATCCTCTCCCAGTTCGGCGACGACGCGCCCACGGTGGACTTCACGTCCAGCCCGATCGACCCGGCCGCCGCGCACGAGGTCAACAACGCCATCCAGGCGCTCGCCGCGGACTACCCGAGCACCATGCAGGGCCTGACCCACATCGGGTCGGAGGACTTCAACCAGTCGCTCGGGCCGGGCAACGACGACGTCCTCGCCTACGCGACGCCGGAGTCGAACGACCCCGGCATCTACCTCAACGACGAGGCGTTCGCGGACAACGCGCAGCGCGCCGAGGACGGCGCCGACGAAGAGGCGACGGGCTTCACCGTGCCCGGCGGCGGCTCCACCGAGGGCGTCTTCACCCACGAGTTCGGCCATCACCTCGGCGAGCAGCTCCTCAACGACCCGCAGATGCTCGGGGACCTGAACCAGGCGGTCTCCGGCGCGCTCGGCATCCCGTACGACGCGACCCAGCCGCACGACCCCGCCACGCAGCAGCGCGTGGAGAACGCCCTGTCCGGCTACGGGTCCGGCGACCCGCACGAAATGATGGCGGAGGCGTTCACCGAGTACCGCCTCCCCGAGAACCCCCGTCCGCTGGCCCAGGCCATCGGCCAGGTCATGGACCGCCACCTTGGCGCCAACAGCGGCAACACGCCCGCGCCGAACAACACCGGCGGCACCGGCGGCGGCTCGACGACGTCCCCGAACCCGGACGGCGCCGCGCCCGCGAACGGCACCGCCCAGAACACCGAGGGCGGCCAGCCCCGGATCGGGGAGAACCAGCCGGGCTCGGACCCGACACAGGACGGCACGGGCGGCGACCCGACCCGCGCGGAGGACGGCACCTCTCGGCCGGACGACGGGCAACCGCGCACCGAGAACGAGCAGCCGCGCACCGACGAAGGCCAGCCCGGCGACGCCGACGAGGGCCAGCCCCGCACCGACGGCGAAGGCCAGCCACGAGACGCCGACGACGGGCAACCGCGCGACGGGCAGCCGCGGGACGCCGACGAAGGCCAACCGCGGAACGACGCTGAAGGCCAGCCGCGCGAGGACGGCGAAGGCCGGCCACGTGACGGCCAGCCTCGCGACGCCTCCGAAGGCCGGCCCCACGACGGGCAACCGCGTAACGACGCCGAGGGCCAACCCCGTACCGATGGCGAAGGTCAGCCGCGCGACGGCCGGCCCCGCACCGACGCCGAGGGCCAGCCGCGCAACGACGGCGAGGGCCAGCCGCGCAACGACGGCGAAGGGCAGCCCCGCACCGACGGTGAAGGCCAGCCGCGCGACGGGCAGCCGCGGGCGCGGGAGGGGCAGCCGGAGGACTCCGGCGGGCAGCCTCCGCACCGGGACGTGCCCGAGAACCTCCCGGAGGGTCTGCACGACGCCTGGCGCAACAGCACGGAGACCCCGGCGGGGCGGGCGCTGTACGGTCCCGACGAGCCGCACATGCGCGGCGCGGCGGCGATGGTGCCGCCGGACCCCGCGGGCCGCTTCGTCCTCGACGCGCACGGCGACCGCAACGGGCTGATCGTCGGCGACCGGCCGATGAGCGCCACGGAACTCGCGACGCTGATCCGCAACGACCCGAACTGGGGCGGTCGCGACCTGCTCCTGCTGGCCAACAACAGCGGGGACGGCCGGTTCGCGGCCGACCTCGCCCAGCAGCTCGGAGTCCGGATCACGGCACCGAGGGGCGCCGTCGACCTCGACGCGCACGGCAACCCCGAGTCGGCCCGCTGGTCCGTCCACGACCGCGACGGCAGCGAGGTGGCGCCCGACCCGGTGCGCCGCTTCACCAGCAACGACGAAGGCCAGTGGTACGGCGACAGCCGGCTCGGCGACCAGTTCCAGAACCTGCCGCCGCACCTGCAGAACGCGCTGTACCAGTACACGGTCCAGTCGATGCCGAACCCGTTCCTGCGGCCGGGAGCGGACCTGCAGGGCGCGCTGGACTACTGGCACGGCCAGTCCGACCGGGCCTCGGCGCTGGTCGGCATGCACGACGGCACGAACATGCCGACGGTGGCCGACCTCGAGCGGCTGTCGACGAACCCGAACCTCACTCCGGAGCAGCGGGCTCTCGTCGACGGCGTGCTGCGGTCGCCCGACCCCGAAGCCACGCTGAAGCGGATGACCGGGGACGCGCAGTACTGGTCGTTCCTTAACCAGTACTTCGGTGAGACGCCCACCGTGGACGCCTTCAACAGGCGGATCGGCGACCTCGACCAGGCGTTGAGCCAGCCCCTCCCGGAGCCGGTGCAGACCGAGCGCGGCCTGCACGACGTGAGCTTCATGCGGCTTCCGGACGGCACGGCACTCGGCCCGCGCGACGCGCAACTGCTGGTCGGGACGGTCCAGACGGAGCCGGGGTACATGTCGACGTCGCTCGGGCGCGAGCCCGCCGTCGTCGACAACAACCCGTTCGAATACCGCATCCACATCGACCTGCCGGAGGGGTCGCACGGCGTCTGGATGGGCGGCGAGAGCGCCTACCCGGACCAGCGCGAGCTGATCCTGCCGCGCGGCACCCGCTACCAGATCACGAGCGTTGACCTCAACGGCCGGGACATCGACGGCAACCCGATCGTCGAGATCCGCGCGACCGTGATCCCGCCGGGCGCCCCCGACCCGGGCCCGCTCAACACCAGCGGCACGTCGGCCACGCCGGGGACCGGAAACCCCGCGTACGAGGGGGCACCGCCCAACCCCGGCCCCTCACGTGCCCCGGGTTCACCGCCGCACCCCGGCACGTCCGACCCGGGTTCGCCCCCCGCGGGGCCGCCCCGGTTCCGCTCGACGCCTCCGGCCGACCCGGGCGGCTCCTCCTCGGCGAACACGCCCGGCGGCAACGACTCGGGTCCGCGCCCCGGCACCGACGGCCCGGCCGCCCGCCCCGGCGAGGGTCCGGCGACCCCCGGCGGTGAGGGACCCGCCGCACGCGGTGACAGCGGCCCGGCCGCACGCGGCGGTGAAGGACCCGCCGCCCGTGGCGGCGAGGGTCCTGCGGCCCGTGGCGGCGAAGGCCCCGCCGCACGCGGTGGCGAAGGACCTGCCGCACGCGGCGGTGAAGGACCTGCCGCACGCGGCGGTGAAGGATCCGCCGCACGCGGTGACGACGGTCCGGCGGCGCGTGGCGAGCACGACCCGGCGGCGCGTGGCGAGCACGACCCGGCCGCGCGCGGCGACGACGCCGCGTCGCGCTCCGACGACGACCAGCGGCACGGCGACGACGACGGCCGGCCCCACGACGACGGGGACACCGGCGAGACGCCGCCCGAGAACCTCCCCGACCACCTGCACGACGTCTACCGCGGCAGCCAGGAGACCCCGGGCGGGCGGGCCTTCTACGGGCCCGGCGAGGGGTCCATGCGGGACCTCGCCTCGCGCGTGCCAGCCGACCCCCAGCGGTTCATCGTCGACGGCCACGGCGACGCCGACGGCATGCGGGTCGGCGACCGCCGGCTCAGCGTGGACGACGTCGCCGACCTGATCCGCAACGACCCGAACTGGGACGGCCGCGAGGTCATGCTGCTGTCCTGCGAGACGGGCGACGGCCAGTTCGCCGCCCAGCTCGCGCAGCGGCTCGGTGTCCCGGTCACCGCGCCGCGCGGGCTCGCCTGGTCGGACGCGGACGGGAACGTCTACGCTTCGTCCGGCCGGCCCGGCGAGGACGGGCGGACGCGCCCCGACCTGCCACCGAACGGCGGCTGGCAGACCCACCGCCCGGACGGCTCGGTCACCCCGGCCGGACGCGACGGCTACGCGCCCGGCCACCCGCGGGAGGACGCCGGTGCGGGCGAGCCGCCGCGGTCCGGCGACGGCGACGACGGCGGCGGCGGCGAGGCGACCCGGGGATCGCCCACCCAGCATCCGTGGAATCCGCCGCAGGTGGACCGGGCCGCCACCCAGAACCACGCGCTGCGCCCGGACCAGCACGCCGCGGACGCCACCTACCCGAAGCAGGAGGGCCGGCACCGCATCCTCGCACTGGACGAGAACGGCAACCCGGTCCTGGACGCCAACGGGCAGCAGATCGTCCGGTCGATCGTCTACACGGACGCCGACGGCCAGGTCACCCACGTCACGAACCCGCAGGCGGAGGGCGAGCCCCACGCGCTGCGCAACCCGAACGAGAACATCGACCTCACACAGCCGAGGCCGGGCGTCGTCCACCAGATCGACTTCGGCCACGGCGACCCGCACGTCTTCGCGGGCGGCGACGACGGGCGTTCGCCCGCGGCGGCGCCGTTCGACCCGCCGACCCACACGGCGGACGGCGAGCCCCTCAGCGAGGTCACCCGGACCCACGACCCCGCGGACGGCCCGTACAGCGCGCAGCAGCCGCTGGACGCGAAGAACTCCCGGGTCGAGGTCCGCGGCCCGGACGGCAGCCTGCACGGCATCTTCTGGACCGATGCCGACGGCAACATCACCCACGTCCGGACGTGGTACGGCGACCAGGACGGCGTCCGCAACTACAACCCGGAGCTCGGCCTCCTCTCGCACAAGAACGACGGGGTCCCGCTTCCCAACGTCAACTACATGGTCGAGCCGCGGGAGCGCTTCCGGACCCTCGGCTCCGACGACTTCGACCCGGTCGAGGCCGTCCGCCGCGGCGACCTCGGCGCGCTGGAGGAACCCGACCAGAACGGCCTGCCCGGGACGACCACGGCCGGCGCCAACCCGTCGGCGCACCAGGTCCCTCCCGGCACGTTCCTGTTCCACACCGACGACAACGGCCAGGCCGACATGGCCACCGGCCGTCCCGACTACGCGGCGGGCGGCGGCGCCCGCTACGGGGCGCAGGGCCACGTCGGGCACATGGGGAACAAGGAGTACCCCGGCACCCGGTTCAACGGCGGCCACATCTTCGGCCACCAGGGGCAGGGCCCGCGCGAGCGGATCAACTACTTCCCGCAGTGGGAGGTCGAGAACCAGGGTCAGAACGCCCACCAGGTCACCCGCCCCGAGAGCTGGTACGGGCTGGAGGAGCGGCTCGCCGCGCTCGACCAGGACCCCCACAACGACGTGCGGGTCGACCGGTTCGAGTTCTTCGCCGAGCCGAACCACACCCGCGAGGGCACCCTCGCCTACACGCCGCAGGTGATCCACGCGCGGTGGGCGCAGACCGACTTCAGCACCGATCCGCCGACGACGACGGTCCACTACCGGACGTTCTACAACCTGCCGCCGAACCAGCTCGGCACGACGCCGACGCTGCCCGTCGACGGCAACGGGGACCCGAAGGGTCCGGCGCGCCCGTTCGGCTGGGCGGAACCGGAGGCCAGGTCGGCGGGCGAGCCGCCGCAGCCGATGGCCCGCTCGGCGGGCGAACCACCGGAGGGGACGCCCCGCTCGGACGGGGAGCCGCCAGAGACCGCACCCCGGTCGGCGGACGAGCCGCCCGAGGGGACGCCACGCACGGACGACACCCCGCAGCGGGCGTCCGACGAGGTGATGCGGGCCGTCCACGACGACCCGGCCGTCCGGGACATGCTGGACCAGGCCGGGGAGCCGCTGGGCGACCAGCTCCGCACCCAGCTGCGCGACACGCTGCCCAACCACCCGGAGCTGGCCCGGATCATCGCCGGCGACGGCCTGAACGACGTGGAGAGCTCCCTCCGCGAGTCGCTCCTCGCCCGCCCGAAGACGCTGAACAGCGTGCTGAGCCACCCGGAGGCCGTGGGGATCCTCGAAGGGGCCGTGCACGACGTCAACGAGCGCGGCGCGGAGGCCATCCTCGGCGGGGAGCGGGTGAAGGCGCAGCCGACGCCGCTCACGCCCGAGCAGGAGCAGGTCAGCCGCGACCTGGCCGACTCCGTCGCGGAGTCGCGGCGGCCGGGCGAGGCCGAGAACCCGCGGGTCGCGCCGGACCAGCCCGGCTTCGACCCGTCGCGGGTCGACCCCGAGGCCGGGCGCGACGACCCGTACATCAACGCCTACCTGGACGGGCTCTACGACGCCAAGCACGAGTCCGAGGCGGTGCTGCACGCGCTCGTCCACGATCCGGAACTCGCGGAGATGGGCGCCGACCCGAAGCTGCGCCCCGGCGACAAGGACCGGACCCGCGCCCTCGACAAGATCATGGGCGACTACCAGGGGGACGCGAGCCGCCTGAACGACCTGCTCGGGGCCCGCATCCAGTTCCGTTCCGTGGACGGGCTCTACCGGGCGCTCGGCGACATCCAGCGGATCGCCGGGAACCACGGGGTCGAGATCGTCTCGGTGAAGGACCGGATGCAGACGCCGGTGCCGAGCGGCTACCGGGACGTCCAGATGACGATCCGCATGCCGAACGGGCACATCGGCGAGCTGCGGCTGCACCTGCGGTCGATCGACGACGTCGCCTCCTACGAGCACTCGCTGTACGAGGTGCGCCGGGACCTGCCGAACGTCGCGCAGTCCCAGGACCGGGACCTCACCCCGGAGGAGCGCGCGCTCGACGAGGCCATCAAGCAGCGCGTGATCGGCCGCTTCCAGGACGCCCTGGACGAGGCGCTCACCGACCCGCCGCCGCGCGCCCGCACCGCCGGACCGCAGCACGCGCCGCCCGCCGACGCTCCGGCGGCGCGTCCCGAACCGGCGTCCCGTCCGGAGCCCGAGCCGGCGTCCCGGCCGGAACCGGAGCCGGAGCCGCAGGCCGCGCAGGGGACCGTGCCCCCGCCGCGGCCGGAGGTGGCGGCCAAGTACGGCTGGTACTCCGAGCCCGCACCGCAGCCGGTCGCGCCCGGCGGGCCGGCCCCCGAACGCGGACCCGCCGCCCCGTCCGACACCGCACCGTCCAGCACCGGCCGCACGGGCACGGACCCGTCCCACACGGATCCGACCCACACCGACCCGACCCACACCGACCCGACCGAGACCGGCCGGACCGACACCGACCCGGCCGAGACCGCCAGGGCCGATTCGGACCCGTCCGACGCGGACAAGGGCGACGCGGACCCGTCAGACGCGGACAGGGCCGACGCCGACCAGGGCGACGGCGCCGACACGGTGCCCGCCGACCTGCCGCAGCACCTGCACGACGTCTACCGGGACAGCGAGAGCACCCCGGCCGGGCGGTCGTTCTTCGGCCCGGACGAGCACGCCATGCGCGACCTCGCCCGCCGCGTCGCGTCCGATCCCGACACGTTCGTGGTCGACGGCCACGGCGACCGGGACGGGGTGCTGGTGAACGGCCGGCGGCTCAGCGTCGACGACATGGCCGCGCTGATCCGCAACGACCCGAACTGGAACGGCCGCCAGGTCATGCTGCTGTCCTGCCGGACGGGCGAGGGCGACTTCGCCGCCCAGCTCGCGCAGCGGCTCGGCGTGCCGGTGGTGGCGCCGCGCGGCCTGGCCTGGTCGGACTCCGACGGCAACGTCTTCGCCTCGTCCGGCCGCACCGACCCCGACGGGCAGCAGCGGCCCACCTGGCCGCCGGACGGCGGCTGGGACGTGAACCGCCCGGACGGCACCGTCCTCGCGAGCGACGGCGCCCACCCGCCGGGCCACACCCCGCCGCACGACGGCGAGAACGGGCCGCCGCGGGACGCCGAGGCCCGCGGGCTGCGCGACTGGCTGCACCCCGAGGGCCGCACGGACGAGAACGGCACCCACCGCTTCCACACCGACCGGCAGGGCGAGCGGTACGGCGAGAACCGGCTCTCGCACGTCTTCCGGAACCTGCCGGAGCCGCTGCGGCGCGCCGCGTGGTGGTACACGCGGCAGTCCATGCCGAACCGGTTCCTGCGGCCGGGCGGGCCCGACATCGGCGCCCACCTGAACCGGCTCGCGTGGTCGGACTGGTCCGCCCAGCAGCTGCGGCACCTCAACGGCGGGCGGATGCCGACCCGGCTGGAGGAGATCGTCCGGCTGCGGAGCCGCACCGACCTCGACCAGCACCAGCGACAGCTCGTGGAGCGGCTGCTGGCGCCGCCGCTGACGTCGGTGACGGCGCGGCTGGAGCAGTTCACCGCCGACCAGCAGGAGCGCAACTGGCTGCGCCAGTACCTCGGCGAGGAGCCGACGGAGCAGGCGTTCTGGCGGCGCATCGCCGAGCTGGACCAGGCGCTCCACCAGCCGCTGCCCGAACCGGTGCAGGCGGTCCGCGGCGTGGACAACGTGAACTTCCTGATCGCCCGGGACGGCCTGCCGCTCAACGGCCGCGACGCCGAGGCACTGGTCGGGACGGTGCAGACCGAGGGCGCCCCGATGTCCACGTCGCTGGGACGCAACCCGGCGCAGGTGGACGGGCAGAGCTTCGGCAACCGCATCCACCTGGTGCTGCCGCCGGGCAGCCACGGGCTGTGGATGGGCAGCCGCAGCGCCTTCCCCGACCAGCGCGAGCTGATCCTGCCGCGCGGCACCCAGTACCAGATCACCCGCGTCGTGCACACCGGCTACGAGAACGTCACGCTCCGCGACGGAACGGTGCAGCGAAGGCCGACCTACGATATAGAGGCGGTGGTCATTCCCCCGGGGCCGCCTCCAACGCCCAGGTCAGGGCCTTGATGGGCGGACGTCGATGTGAAAGGTGCGCGCGAGATGAGTGACCTGCCTCCCCCGTGGGATCCGGGCGCTCCCGCCGGCGTGCCGGGGGCGCCGCCGGCGTTCCCCGACCCGCCCGAGCCGCCGGGCGAGGCCCGGTCGTACGCGCACTGGACCCGGGAACCGGTGATCTACTACTGGGTGCGGCTGCGCGGCCGGGTGATCGGCTGCCTGTGGGGGTCGGCGGGCCGGCAGGCCGCCGGGTTCCTGCTCGCCCCCGACGTCTCGGAGGCGGAGATGTTCGCCGCCGACCGCTGGGAGGACCGGCTCGCCGAGGCGTACGCGGCGGGCGTGCCCGCCGCCGAGGCCGTCCGGCGCTGGAAGGGCGCCCCCGAGGACCCGACGGCCGGTGCGATCGCGCCGGACGAGCCCGAGCGGCAGGCCCCCGACCTGCGGGCCCTGCACCAGGTGGTCGCGCCCGGCTACCCGCCGCCGGAGGGGCCGTCGGTGCAGGACGGCAGGTTCGAGGACGGAACGCCGGTCGACCGGTCGCAGGGGTTCGGGCCGCTGGTGAGCGTCATGCCGCCGACGTACCCGGAGCTGACCGCCGCGGCCGTCCGGTACCTGCCCGTCACCCTCGGCGGGACGGTCGTGGGCTTCGTGTGGGCCTCCGTGGACGGCCGCGCCGCCGGCTACATGGCCCGGGTGCCCGCCGGCACGGCGGGCGAGGTCGCGGCCGGCCTGTGGAAGCTGCGGCTCAGCGAGGCCCACCGGGAGGGCGTCCCGTCCCTGGAGGCGCTGCGGCGCTGCGCGCTCGCGCCCGAGGACCGGCTGTCGGGCGTCATCGGCCGGGACGCGCCCGCGCAGGAGCTGCCGGGCCTCGACGCGCTGCGCGAACTCGCGCGCCGGTAAGGGAGCGAAGTGGCTGAGACGTATCCGCAGTACTACGCCTACGAGGGCCGGCCGGTCGTCTTCGTCGAGACGCCCGACGGCGGCCTGTCCATCCTGGCGCTGTCCGCGCGGACCGGTGAGTTCGAGCGCGACCGGTCGTACCTGGACAAGATCTGGTTCGGCACGACCGCGGACATCGAGACCCTGACCCGCGACGAGTTCATCCAGCGGGTCGAGGAGTACCGGGGCCGGCGGCTTCGCGGCGACGGCCCGGCGTTCGCGCTCTACGAGACCATCAACGGCATCGAGGACGCGGCCCGCGCCGAGCCGCGCCGCCTCACGCCGGAGGAGAAGGCCCTCATCCACACGCTGCGTCTCCGCGTCCACGAGCTGTTCGAGGCGGAGCTGCGCGAGCAGGGACGCCAGGGGACGCCCCCGGCTTCGTGATGCCCGGAACGCTCCCCGAGCTGCCGCAGGACGAGCAGGACCTCGTCGCGCGGCTCCATCCCGAGAGCGCCTGGACGTTCGTCTGGGCGCGCCGGGTCCTGCGCGACCTCGTCGGCGACGGGGTCGCGCGGTTCCTGGTGGGGCGGATCGCGCCCGGCCACTGGTCGGTGCTGCGCGGGGACGGCGCATGGCTGGCCGTCCGGTGCGCGGACGGGAACGGCGCGGACGGGAACGGCCCTGACGGTGAGGCGAGCCCGTCCCATGCGGCGTCCTTCGACTCGGCCGGGGACGCCGTGGCGTACGCGGCGGCGGGGCTGGTCGTCGACGCGGAGGTGACCGTCCACGAGGACCTCCTCCGGATCCAGGGCCTCGCGGGCGACTCCTGGGACGACGCCGCGAGACGCCTCGTCTGGGGGCTGACGGACGAGGGCGAACGCCTGGTGGAAGCGGCCCGAGACGACACACGCCCCCGCTACGGGACGTCCTTCCTCCCCCTGGGCCGGGTGCTCGAACAACGCAGGGGATACCAGGTGATCCCCCGGGCGCCCCGTCCGGACGGCGGCGCCTATCTCGCCGAGCACGACCTGTTCACCCAGCACGTCCGGGTGCGCCTCCCCGGAGAGTTCGGCGCGAGCACCGGCGAGGAGCTCCCGGAGGACACCCTCCTCGACACCTACGCCGACGAGGACGAGCCCTACCTCTTCACCCTGGAGACGCCGTTCGAGCGCCGCGGGCTGTCGGGGACGGGCGTCGGACGCGAACGCAAGTTCTTCCTCGTACGGCGCCCCATCCACGTGTACGCGGGCTTCCCGGTGCGGGAGACCACCGTTCCCGCGCGCGGCAGGGGCTCCGGCCCGTCCGACGAGGGCCAGGGCTATCTCCTGCCGCGCCCGATCACCGCCCTGCTCGACAGCGGCGACATCGCCCGGATCTCCGAGGCGGAGACATTGCGCATCTACCGGGAGCAGCGCGCGTCCCGGCAGCGGCGGAACGGCTGATCCCATCCGGTGAGGAGGTGAGGAAGAGTGCTGAGCACGGCTGAGCAGGACGCGCGGCTGGACGCGATCGCGTCCCGGATCGCCCCGCTGGCGCCCGCCGGGGCGAAGTCCCTGGAGTTCTCCTACCGCGCGGTGGGCTCCTCGTTCGAGACGGCCGTCCTTCCCTTCACCGCGCGGCCGATCGAGGCGCGGCTCCCGTCGACCGGCGTGTACCCGCTGGTCCGCGAACTCCGCTCGCTGATGTACATCGACGGCGAGGGCACCTGGCTGGAGATGAACCTGAAGCTCCGCCTCCGCGCCTCCGCCGCCCCCGAGTGGGACGTCCGGTTCCAGAGCGTGGACGAGATCCTGTTCGCGGACGAGGTCCCCCCGGCTGCGGCCGCCGAAGAGCTGCGCGCGTTCCCGCAGGCACCGCACCGCGTCCCGGAGTGGATGGCGGAGCTGGCGGCCGTCCAGGAGGCGGCGGACCGGTTCGCCCCGGACGCCTTCGAACCCCAGCCGGAATCGGACCTCGCGGCCGCCCTCCCGGACGGTCTCGCCGGGCTGTTCGACACGGCCCGCGCCAAACTGCGCGACATACTGCCCGAAGGCCAGGCCGGCCGGTTCCTGGTCGGCGGGATCGCCGACGGATGCTGGTCGGTCCTCCACCTTCCGCCCGCATGGCTCGCCGCGCGCATGGACGGCGGCGCCTGCGTCGAGCAGCGGGCGTTCACCGGCCCGGCGGCCGCCGTGGCGTTCGCGGCGGGCGCCGTGCTCGCCGAGGCCGGAGCCGAGGTGAACTCCTCGGTGCTGCGGGGCGCCGGAGCGCTGGACGAGTCCGTCAACCGCGCCCAGGGCGTCCACGCCTGGCGGCTCACCGCCAACGGCGGGAACGGGGGGCGGCAGGTCCGCCGCTCGATCGCCGCCGAACGGCCGCGCGGCGCCGACCTGCGGGACCGCCGCTTCTTCGCGCTGTCACCGCTCGACAACCGGCCGGGCGGGTACTTCGTCGTCCACCCGGGCCCGGTGCCCGCCACGGGCGACTTCGTCAGCACCCACCAGATCTTCGAGTGGCACATCGGGACATCGCTCCCCAAGGCGGCCGAGGTCACCCCGCCCCCGGTCGAGGACGTGGTGCTGGAACCCGGCACGGAGTTGGACACCTACGAATCCACCAGCCTCGGAAAGCTGTTCACCATCGGCACGCCGATCGAATGGCGCGAGCTGGACGGCTACCCCGACGAGCCGCCCCGCACCTTCCGGGTGCTGCGGCCCCTCCGCGCGACGCCCCTCCGCCCCGAAGGCCGGACGTTCCGCCGCTCCGGCGAGCGGGGCCCCAAGCGGCTGCCGGAGAACCGCGGCCGGGGCTACGACCTGCCGCGCGCGATCATCGACCACGTCCGGGACGGCGACCTCACCGAGATCAGCGGCCCCGGCGGCGACCCCGTCCCGCCGCGCGACCAGTGGGAGACCGGCGGATAGCCGCATCCCGGCACGAACACGTCCGGACCGCACGGCCACCGGGCACGGGAGCAATAGACTTGCGCGACGGAGAGAGGAGCAGCGACGCGATGAACCAGCCCCCCGCCGAGGTTCCGGTGCCGCAGGGACCGCGGCCGTACGACCGGCAGCGCTACGAAGAGCTGACGCAGCGGCTCGGCATGGCCCTGCTGCAGGTCGCGCCCGCCGGCTGGCGCCGCATCGACCTGCGCATCCTCATGCTGGCCGGCGTCACCGACCTCCGCCTCTCGGTGATCATGCCGGACGGGTCCTCCCCCGCCGCCGACCCGCCCCGCGAGTGCGCGCAGATCGCCGCGGAGCTGCGGTCCATGATGTACCGGCCCGGTGAGGGCACCTGGTTCGGGATGCGGTTCATGATGGACCCGCCGAGCGCCTACTGGGTCAGCTTCAACGCCGACTTCGACCCCGGTTGGGAGCCGCCCGCCGCGCCCGAGGAATGGGCCCGCGACCTGGCCCTGTTCCCCCGCGACGACGCGCACGTCCCCGGCTGGCTGCGCGAGCGGCTCGGCCAGGGCGCGGACGCGCACGGCGGATGACTCCCAAGGCCAGCCCCCGACGGACGGAAAGAGGTAAGTCGTGAGCGAGAACGGGTCGCTGAACCCCGTCGAGCAGAACGACCTGCTCCAGCAGATCACCCTGCTGCTGACGCACATCCTGCCTCCCGGGTGGGGGGAGTGCACGGTCGTGCACCGCTCGCTCGGGCGGCACACCGAGACCCTCGGGCAGCTCCGCCTGGTCACCGGGCCGGGCCTGCCCGCCCCCTTCGACGTGCCCGCCGCGCTCGGCGAGCTGTTCGAGCGGCTGCGCGCCGGCATGTACGCGCCCGGCCTCGGCACCTGGTTCACCGCCACCTTCACGCTGACGTTCCCGTTCACCTACGACGTCCGCTACGACCGCGACGGCGAGCCGCAGTGGCAGACCCCGCCGCCGCCGGACACCCCGGAGGCCGAGCTCCGCAGGTTCCCCCGCGACGCCGAGCACGTCCCGGCCTGGCTGGGCGCCCCGGCTTCGGAGGGCATGCGCATCGCCCGCCCCTTCGACGGCACCTCCCCCGACGGGCGGCCCGAGGTGCGGCGGCCCGAGGTCCCCGGGGACGAGCGGGAGCCGATGGTCCGCTACCTGGAGCAGGCCCCGATCGTGCTGGCGGCCCGCAGCTACGACAGCGACGCCCTCGACCCCGAGCACGCCCGTAACGTCCCGCTGACCTACCACACCGACGGCACCTGGATCTGGCCCGGCGCCGTCGGCTACTACCTGCGCGCCCACGGCGTCCCGCCGGAGCCCGAGCTCGCCGCCCACATCCGGCAGGCCGGGTTCCGGGTGCCGGACGTCGCCGACAACGTCCGCTCCGCCGCGGTCGCGACCATCACCGGCTCGGAGTCGTCATGAACCTTCCCCCGCCGAACGGCCCGCAGGGCGTCCCCCCGGTGCCCGCCTTCGCGGAGTCGAGCACGTCCTACTCCCACCGGACCCGCAAGCCGATCGTGTACCTGCCGGTGATGCTGAACGGCCTCCACATCGGATACCTCTGGGCGGGGATGGACGACGAGTCCGCCGGCTTCATCCGCCGCAACCAGTACCTGGACGAGGCGTTCGGAGCCCCCGCCGTGTGGTCGGAGCGGCTCCGGGAGTCCTACCAGCAGGGCCTGCCGTCCCGCGAGGCGATCCGCCAGTGGATCGGCCGCCCCGAGGACCCGCGCGGCGGCGGCGTCCCGGCCGACGCCCGCGAGGAGACCGCGGACAGCAGGGCCACGCTGGCCGACCTGGCCAACCCGGACGCCGAACGCTCCCCGTGGGAGTCCCTCAGCGACGGCGTGTTCCCCGACGGCACCCCGATGGACCGGTCGGAGGGCTGGGGGCCGCTCCACTTCGAACTGCCCCCCGGCTACGACCTGACCACCGACGGCCCCGTCCAGTACCTGCCGGTCGTCCAGGGCGACGTCGTCCTCGGCTACCTCTGGCAGGGCGGCACCGCCGCGCTGTTCCTGGCCCGCACCGACGCGGCCGCCCTCGGCGGCGACGCCGCCGGCGTCTGGATCCAGCGCCTCCGCGACCTGTACGCGCGGAACGTCCCGGCCTCCGAGGTCCTCTCCCACTGCCGCGCCATGCCCGCCGACCCCGTCGCGGGCGCCGTCCCGCCCGACGCGGCCGTGCAGGAAGCACCGTCCCTGGCCGCCCTCCGCGAGCGCGCGGACGTCCACGAGCAGTCGCTGCGCCTGGCCAACAACCCGGTCCCGGGCGACCCGGAAGTCATGCAGCGCCCCGCCCTGGACGCGGCCGAACGCGACGCCGTCCTGCGCTACCTGCGCGAGGCCCCGGTCGTGTACGACAGCGGCCGCCTGTTCACCGACGCCTTCGACCCCGCGCGCCCCGCCAACGTCCCCGACACCTACCAGACGGACGGCACCTGGATCTGGCTCGGCGGCGTCCCCCACCACCTGGAGCACCACGACATCCCGCCGGAGCCCGACCTCCTGCGCCACATCCGGGACAACAACGCCCAGCTCCCCGCGGAAGACCCCGCCACGCGCGAGCGCGCCAAGCGCACCCTCCGCTGGCACCGCCTTCTGGTCCCACCTCCCATGTGAGACCGCGCAACCCGACCGCGCTCGGCTAGCTGGCCCTCTGCCGCGCGATCTCCTGTGCTGCCCTCCGCAGCCCCATCTGGATCACCGCATAGGCGACGAAGGAGCAGAGCGCCGCGAGGAAGAGCACCGCCACGGCGGCCTCCGGCAGGACCGTGAACGGAGTGCACAGCAGCAGGAGCGCGCCGAGCACGAGAAGCGCGTTCCCCGTGCGCATCCGCTCCCGATGCGGCAACTCCGCATAAGGCACCTTGACGCCGCGGGAGACCGAATAGCTCCCCACGGCGTTGCGAGTCCGCACTCCGGCGGCGACACAGGCGAGCCCCAGCAGCGCGTACGCCACGGTGCCAATGATCACAGGCACAACAAGACCTCTTCAGAATCAGTCCACCGTCTGGAGCGCCAGAGTATCTCCAGGGCCGACATCCCTCCGGTTTTTGCATCCGCCGAAGAGCGGGTTTTTGGTCGTCCGATATGAAGTTCCATGGAACTGGTCAGGGCGCCGGTGGAGTCGAAGACCATGCCGACGGGCCACTTTCGCGGCTTTGCCGGCGACCACCGAACCAACCTTTTCAGAAAATCGCCCACGATGGGCGATACCGGCCACTACAGTGGCCGCAATCGTTGATCAACTATTCGAGCGAACTCGAAACACCGTCGCGGACGGCCGGGGAGTCCCATGATGTTCAGCGCCAATGACTTCGACATGGACAAGCTCGTCGAGGACGCGCAGCAGCGCGTGGCGAAGATGGCGGCGCTCCGGGAGCAGACGGCGCAACTCACCGGGCACGCCGAATCGGCCGACGCGCGCGTCCGGGTCACGAGCAGCGCGGACGACCCGGTCGCGGAGTTGCACATCGATCCGCGGGCGATGCGGATGCCGGCCGAGGAGCTGGCGGAGGCCATCCGCAGCACCGTCAAGGCCGCCCGTCGCGACCTCGACCGGCAGGTCGAGGAGCTCGCCGCCTTCGAGTACGGGGACTCGGTGAACCCCCTAGAGCTGATGCGGAACAAGGAGGCGCTGAAGGAGACGCTCGGCGAGGTCCAGGGCATGTTCGAGAAGGCCGGCCGGGAGACGCAGGGAATGATCGAGCAGCTGCAGCGCAACCTCGGCATCTCCGGGCAGGCTCCGCCCCGGTGACGCGGTCCGCGAGTACCCGAGCATCGAGGACGGAGTGACGGATGGGCGATAACAAGATCAACAACATCATCAACGGGCCGAGTCCGACTCCGGCCCCCAGTGCGTCCCCGCCGGGCGCGTCCCCTTCCGGGACACCGTCCACCGGGGGCCGTCCCGCGCCGGCACCAGCGCCGACGCCCACTCCCGCGACGCCGGCGCCGAACGCCGGCGCCAAGGCGACCGGCCAGGTGCATTTCTCCCCCGAATCACTGAAACGGCTCGGCGACGCCCTGGAGAAGGACGTCGGTGCCATTCTCAAGAGCGCCCGGTACAAGCTGAACGTCAAGCCGCGCGATGCCCAGCCCGACGCGTTCACGACCTTCGGCTTCTTCTGCGCGACGGCCTACACCGAACTGATCGAGTTCACCGACCAGGACCTCATCGACAAGACGAAGCTGCTCATGGACTTCAACGACAGGCTGCACCAGGCCGCCAAGATCCAGGACGAGGCCGACCGCAAGTCGACGATCAAGAAGGGCTCCTGATGACCGACGTTCTGGGGGCCGCGAAGGGCCTCGCCCAGGCCGCGATGTACGAGTGCATCTTCGTCTCCACGGTGATCCCCGCCGCCATTCCGATGAACCCGATCGTGTACCAGGCCCAGGGCGACCCCAAGAAGATCTGGGACGCCGCCGACGGGTGGAAGGAGACGATCGACGAGCTCACCAAGGCCAAGGAGCAGATCGAGACACTGACGCGCGGCGTCCAGCAGACCGCCTGGGAGGGCGACGACCGCACCGCCTTCGAGCAGCGGGCCGAGGAGTACCGGCAGCAGCTCGAGGCCGCGATCGCCACGGCCTGGGTCGTCGCCATCGCGCTGTGGATCCTCGCCGTCATGATCGCGGTGTTCATCTACCTGATGTTCATCATCATCACGCTGCTCGGGATCTTCGCCGCGGCCATCTGCATCGCGGCGGGCAGCATCATCGGGGCCCCCGCGGCCGTCGAGCTCGAAGCGCAGGCGAACCAGTTCGCGACCATGGCCTACCGGGTGCTCAGCATGGGCTCGAAGGTGCTGACGATCACGTTCGGCGCCACCGCCGGGATCTTCGGCCTCGCCTGCGCGGGCAACATCGCCTGGCAGTGGGGCCACGGCAACGACGACGTGTTCAAGACCTTCGGCCAGGCCACGGTCAACGGGCTCGACGACATGCTGAAGGGGACCCTCAACTTCCTGGAGCAGAAGTTCACCGCCAAGTTCATGGGCGAGGGGCAGGCCGGGAAGTGGACGGGCATACCGCAGTCGAGCCGTGTCGCGCCGCTCACCGGGCTGGAGCGGGGCGTCACGGGGCTCGGCGCCGTCGACACCGCTAACGGCGGGCCCGTCCTCGTCGCGGGCGGCGAGAAGCTCGCCGGAGCCGCCGGCATCAAGGGCGACGAGTACGGCAGCGGCGAGGACGGCGAGCCCGACCCCGGACGCAACTACGTCGACAAGACCCAGCCCCACCGCTGACGCGGCCGGACGAGGTGCATCGTGTCGCTCCGTATCATCGTCGCGGCGGCGGTCTTCCTGCCGATCCTCGCCGTGATACTCCTGCTCGGGATCGCCGCGTACCGGGGGCGCTGGCATTCCTGGCACGGGAACGACGGCTTCTTCCGTTGGCCGTACGCGCCCCTCGCCGGGGCTTGGTTCGCGTCGTCCATGCTGCTGATCACCGCGGCCCTGCTGGTGGCCACGGTCGTCCCCGGCGTCGTGGTCGCGGTGATGCTGGCGATCGCCTTCCTGCTCCTGCTGGTCTCGATCGTCGTCTACGTGCATTCCCCGAGGTGGCTGCTGCCCGGGTACGTCCGGTGGCTGGACGGCGACGCCGGCTTCACCGAGCGCCCCGCCTGCCTGGACGCGTACCGGAATTCGCGGCTGAACAGGGTCATGCGCAAACTCACCCTCGACCCCCGGCGGGAATTCTGAGGCGCGGTCAGTCGAAAGGGTCTTTCCTCGCCTGGCGGACCGTGTTGATCAGCACCAGGACGCCCGCGCCCAGACCGAGGACCATCGACACCAGCATCACGGCGCCGGCGGCCCCGTCCGACTTGTCCAGAGCGAACATGACCAGCCACACGCCCATGAAGACGTTGGAGACGGCGATGTACTGAAGCCCCTCCAGTTCCCTGCGGCGCCCGGCCCGGAACAGGCAGGTGCCGCAGCAGATCAGGCCGAGCACGATCAGGCCGACCCCGACCGCGAGCTCCATGTTCTTCATGCGCCTCGACCCCGCATGCCATCACCCGACGAGCGGATCGGTCCGGCGGCGCCCCTCCCCGCCATCACGGCCCGCATGACTTGACTTGCGTTCTGACCATTGTGCGGTAGGCACCATAACAGCAGCGGTGAACCCGCGTCGTCGATTATGCGGACGCGACCGGATGGGCTTTTAATGATCGTGGGAGCGATGCACGCGTTCCCGGGTGTTAGCCTCGCGGCAGATCGCAAGTGGACGGGTTGGGGGTCGGCAGTTGTCCGAGGGGTCGCGGCCGGAGTTCATCGCTTCGGAGCAGCAGCTGGACGGCTCGTACCGGCCGGTCGAGGAGCCGCCCACCGAGGAGCCGCCGGCCGAGGCTCCGGAGGCGGCTGCGTCGCGCCGGTGGCCGGGTCGCCGGCGGTGGTGGGCGGCGGGCGCCGGTGCGCTGGTCCTGGTCGCCGGGGGGGTCGGCTGGTGGGTGCAGGCCGCCTCCGGTGAGGACGAGCCCGCCCGTTTCACGTCGATGCCGGAGCCCTGCTCCCTGGTGCCTGGGGAGACGCTCGAACAGTACGTCCCGCGCTCCGATCCGCCCGTCCCGAACGAGGCCGAGAACTCGGCGGACGAACGGTACGCCGCCTGCTCCTGGGCGGAGCGGCCGGGCCTGGCGGGCGTCCAGGCATCGCGGCGCATCGACGTCTCAGTGCGGCTTCACCTGGACGGCACGGCGTCGGCGAAGTCCGAATACGACGCGGCCTGGAACAGCGCCCGGACGATGGAGGGGACGTCGACGGACGCACCCGGTTCCCTGCGTGCCGAGGCCCCCACGCTCATCCGCGTGGGCGACCAGGCGTTCGCGCAGAACCTGACGCTGACGGGCCCGCTGGGACGGTCCGGTACGGCCGCGGCCACCGTCCGACTGCGCAACGCGGTCATCACAGTGCGCTTCCGCGCCACGGTGTCGCCGGACGCCAAGGACGCCTCGCCGAAGACCCGCGAGGCCCCGCCGGTCGACAAGGCGAGCGCCCGCGCGGCGGCCGAAGCCGCCGCACGGAGCGCCACGTCGGCTCTCGCGGCCTGCCGTACCTGCCTGAGCCGCTAGGCCGCCGTCAGCGGCCCGGAGGCCGGTTCTGCGGTCCGCCGGGCGGCGGTCCCTGCTGCGGGCCGGGCCCCGGCGCCCCGAAGGGCTGCGGCGGTGCCATCGGCGCGGGACCGGCCGGTGCGGCGCCCTTCTTGCGACCGCGCATCAGCAGGAAGCCGCCGACGCCCAGCACGACCAGCACCACGACGACACCGCCCACGATCAGGATCGGGAAGCCGCCGGAGTCGTCCTCGTCGGCCGCGGCCGGCTTGGTCGCGCCCGCCCCGGCCTTCGAACCGCCCGCGACCTTGTCCAGCCGCTCGTAGACGGGGTTCGGCGCGGTGTCCGGCACGTTCTGCTTGAGCGCGCGCGGGATGCTGATGACGCCGTACCCGAGCATGTCGTCCTTGCCGGTCGGGCCGAAGTCCTTCGCCGTCGCGGTGATGCGCTGCACGACCTTGCGCGCCGACATCTCCGGGTAGCGGGCGCGGACGAGCGCGATCGCGCCGGAGGCCAGCGCGGACGCCTGGCTCGTCCCCGCGCCCGAGTTGTAGGCGTGGCCCTCGCTGCCGAGGTAGCCGACGTCGGCGCCCGGCGCGGCGACGGTGACGTAGGACTGCCGCTGCGTCGACTTCCACGGCTTGCCGTCATGGCCGAACGCCCCCACGGCGACGACCCCCGGGCAGGACGCGGGGTAGTTGGGCTTGTTGTCGATGTCGCCCGAGTTGCCGGCGGAGGCGACGAGCACCACGTCCTTCTCCGCGGCGTACTTGATCGCGTCGAGGAGCTCCGGCGGGCACTGGTTCGGGTAGATGCCGGCGGACTGGCTGCTCTCGGAGATGTTGACGACCTTGGCGCCGTTGTCGACGGCGAACCGGACGGCCTTCGCCGTCGTCGGCCCGCTCACCGAGGGGGCCGCGATGGGCAGGATCTTCGCCTCGGGCGCGATGCCCACGAACCCCGTCTTGGTCCCCTGCGAGGCGATGAGGCTCGCCATGCCGGTGCCGTGGCCGTGGTTGTAGGAGTCGTTGTCGCGGCGGCCGTCGCCGCCCTTGCCGGTCAGGTCGGTGCCGGGGAGCACCACCGGCTTCATGTCGGGCAGCTGCGCGTTGACACCGGTGTCGATGACGGCGACCGTCACGCCCTTGCCCTTGGTTACAGGCCACACTTCCTTCTGGATGCTCCAGGAACGGAACCACCACTGGTCCGCCCTGGGGCCCGGGGCTGCGTGCGCGGGAACGGCGGGCGCCGCCGCCAGCCCGATCGCCGCCGTCGCAGCCACCGTCCGAAGCAGCCACCGCATCTGTCGCACTCCTAGTCCGTCGTGCCGGTACGGGCGGCACGGAGGGCCCGCGGCCGCCCGTACCGCCCGTGTCCGAGAGGTCAGCCGATCAGCCGATCACCGGCGGAGCGGTGTCGTCATCGGCTCCCCACACATCTTCGTCCTCGGTGAGCCAGGTGTTGCGCTCGCGCTCCTCGTTCTTGCCGCCCTGCGCGCCCTGCCCCATCGGCATGCCGCCCATGGGCATGCCGCCGCGGGCACCGGCGCCGGCCGCACCCGCTCCAGGGCCGCCGCTGCCGAGAGCACCACCGGGACCGCCGGCCGGGGAAGCGCCCGCGTTCGGGCCGCCGAAGCCGCCCGGGTCGGCGCCGAAACCGCCGCCACCGCCGCCGGGCATGCCGCCGGGCAGGCCGCCGCCACCGGGGCCGCCGCCGGGCATGCCCGCCAGGTCGGTGCCGGAGCCGCCGCCGAACGGCGATCCGCCCGCACCGCCGAACGGCGAGCCGCCGCCCAGGCCGCCGCTGCCCGGGCCGCCCGCCGGGTTGTACGAACCCGCACCGTCGGGAGTGAAGGGGCTGGCGCCGTCGTTCGTGAAGGGGCTGGTGGTGTTGCGGCTCGGGTCGAAGGCACCGACGCCGTCCGACGTCGGGAACTTCGAGCCGGGGCCGCCGGGGGTGTTCGAGCCGGGGTCGAAGCCGCCGGGGCCGCCGGGGGGGCCGCCACCGGGAGGACCGCCACCGGGCGGGTTCCCGGTGTACGGCGGCTTGTCGGTCACTCCACCCTGCTGGCCGGGCAGGTCCTTGGAGATCTTGAGGGGGTGACCCTCGAACGCCTCCTTCATCCGGCCGATGAACCTGTTCATCAGCTGGCGGGCGTTGTCGTCGTCACCGCCGGTGTGGACCCACCCGTCGGTCATCGTGTCGCCCTGGGTCTTGTACCAGTCCAGAACGTCGTGCTTGTACCAGGTGTAGAGCGTCGCGTTGTTGTGGCTGTCGTCCGACAGCTTTCCCGCGGTGGAGTAGACCTGGCCGAGCTGGTCGAGCGCCTTCTGCGCCGACTCGCCCTTCCAATGCTTGATGATCTTCTTGGCGAAATTGTTGGTCAGCTCGTCGGTCATCTCGGCGAGCACGTCGGCCGCGTCCTTGTAGGCCGTCGCGGCGTCACCGACCTTGCTGGGATTGAGCGCCTTCAGCTTGTTCTTGACGTCCTCATGGCTCATGCCGTCCGCGTTGTACGAGCCGAAGCTCATCCCGTCCCGGATCGGGTAATGCTCGGTGTTCTTGCCCATCGATACCTCCTCTCAGGGCCGGCGATCAGCTGAGGTTGGGGTCACCGGTCGGGTTGACACCGTCCACGGTCTTCTTGGTGTTGCCGTGGGCGTTCTCGTACTGGTCCGCCGTCCGCTTGAGGTTCTCGATGACACCGAGGTAGGCGGTCTCGATGGCGCTGATGTACTCCTGGAAACCGGTCTTGCTCGCGTTCGCCACGTTCACGAACTGCTCGGATCCCTGGATGTTGCCGAGGTCGGCCTGGGTGATCGACGTGGCGCCGACCTTGTTGAGCTTGCGCTTCCAGATGTCGAGCTTGTACTTCATGTCGCCGGCGAGGCTGCGAAGCTCCGCCGGATCGACCTCGTAGCCGTCTTCGGCCTTGGCCTTCCAATCCCCGCGTTCAGGCTGCGTGCCCCGTGGAAGCGCATTGCTCGGGTCGTTCCACTTGCCGGCGTCGGCGCCGGCGCTGTATTCGAAGTACAGTTCGCGCTGCCGCGACTCCGAGAGGTTGTTCCATTCGTCGCGGGTCATTCCCGTGACGGTCTGGTACTCCGGAATCTCCCCGCTCTCGTCCCGGCCGGCGACGCCCACGTACCGGTCGTGCACGATTTTCGCGAGTTCCGCGTCTGTCAGATAGTAATCACTCATCGCTGACCCTCCGGCGGATCCCCTTCATCCCCGGCACATCTGCGTCGTGCGAGTCCTCCGCGGACCCGCACGACGTAGACGGACCTCGCTGCTCCTGCGTCAGCCCGCCCAGATGTTCTGGTTGGCCCGCTCGGCCCCGCTGTAGTTGGTGTGCGCGTCGCCGATGACGACACCGAGCTGGTTCAGAACCCGGCCGATGTGGGCCGCGGCGGCGTCCCACTGGCGCTTGGCGTCCCAGTAGGCGGTCTGGGCACCGCCCTCCCACTGCGAGAGGTGCTGCTCCAGGGTCTTCTCAAGGTCGTCGAGCTCGTCGACGAGGGCGCGGTAGGCCAGCGTGAAGTCGGCCTGCGCCTGCTGCATGGCGCTGAAATTTGCCTTGGTGTAGCTGTCGCTCACGGTCGGAGTCCTTACGGTCGGAGGGTTGGCGGTGACGGGAACCGATCAGGTGCCGCCGTTGAGCAGCTGGTTGATCTTGTTGACCGCGTCCTGCTGCTCCTGTTCCGTGCTCTCGTACGTGATCTTGGTGTGGACGAGCTTCTGGTGCATGCCCTCCAGGGCGGTCCGCACCTTGCCCATCTCGGTCTGGAACTCGGTGAACACCCGGTCGAAGGACACCGCAGCGTTACCGGCCCACCCAGACATCAGCTGCGCCTTGTGCCCGTCGAGCTGGCTCTGCAGACCCTTGACGATGCCCGCGGAGTCCTCGATGCGCGTGGCGGCCTGCTGCATTGCCGCTCTGTCGGCTGCGGATGTGTTCCCCACAGTGTCACCTCCGTTTTCCGATTTCTGGTTGCCTCATCAGGAGAGTGGAGACTGACCGTAACTCCGGCCGGCCCGGGAGCAATCCCAATGACACGAAATGTCAGCGATCATAAGCCTTGCGTCCATCTATGTCGACGCAACCGATGATCTACCGGTTCATGTGATCTACATTACATTATGCCTTCGACGTCGAGACCGGCTGGCGAGCCAGCGCGGGGTCGAGGGCGGGGCCCTGCGGGATCAGGTGGATGACGCTGGACGGCACCGGCGCGGCCTGCTTGGCCTCGTAGCCGAGCTTCTTCGCGACCTCCGCCGACGGCAGCGCGAACCGGACGCCCTGGTCGTTGACGAGCGACAGCGACCCGGAGCCGGCCGTGGAGCCGCCGTCGCCGCCGGCGGGCACCAGGCTCATCAGCGCCGCGCCGCCGGGCGGCAGCACCATCTGGTCGATCGTCCCGGACGAGCCCGAGGTGCCGGCGCCGAGCGCGCCCGCCGCCGGGGCGGGCAGCGAACCGCCCATCGTGAGCTGCGCCGTCGAGGAGCCGATCGGGAACACCGAGCACAGCGGCGTCGCGGGGTCCCAGGCGACGAACGTCGGCAGCGTCGGCGGCAGGTCGTTGTCCAGCAGCCGCGTCCGGGAGGCGATCGCCTGCGCGGACGGGACGTCCGTCGGCAGCGGCACGGCCTGCTCGCCGGGGTAGGCGGCGGTGGTCCGCACGTCGCGGAGCAGCAGCTGCGCCTGCGTCTCGTTGATCTGGGAGAGCCCGTCGGGGAGCATCACGTACCACAGCACCTGCCCGCCGGCGCCGGTCTCGGCCTTGAAGACCTGGCCGACGCGCGCCGTCCCGTTGCGCGGGCCGCGGACGGCCTTGCCCCGGTCGGGGACGTCCGGCGCCGCGAAGTTGCCCGCCGCGGGGATCGCGTTGAGCCACGTCGCCGAGACCTCGACGGCGCTCGGGCCGCCGGTCAGCGCCGTCACCTGGTCCGCCCGGATCGTCATCTGCATCCGGTGGTCCTTCCAGACCACCCACGGGACGCCGCCGCTCTGCACGACGACGGCCTCGGTGTCGGCCAGCCTGCGGCCGCCGACCTTCCGGCCCGCGGCGAGCGCGCTGATCTGCCGCTTCACCCCGGTCGCCCCGGCCGCCTCCCGCGTGCACACCGACCAGGGCCCGCGGATGAGCTGGTCCTTGCCGGGCAGCGAGTCGGGCGCGCCGACGATGCCGATCATCGCGCCGCGCTCGAACTTGGCCAGCGACTTGCGCGAGACGGTGCGCCGCTCGGGCGTGCTGTCGGAGTCGAGGGCCAGCAGCGCGGACGCGTAGTTCGCGACCGGGAACATCTTCCCGTTCTGGGCGTTGTAGATGTACTTCGTGCCGGTCTCCTTCTCGATGATGAGCTGGCCGGCCTTGTCGAGTCCCTTGGCGCCGCCCGGGGACAGGATCCCCCAGATGCCGAACACGGCGATGATCAGCAGTCCGACCATCACGCCGGCGAAGGCGCCCACCGACAGCCGCCGCATCGGCGACTCGGCCACGTCGGGCTCGCCCTGCAGCAGGGCCAGGCCGACGCGCTGCGTCATCAGGCGGTGCGCCTGGTAGAGATCCCGCCGGTTCTGCATCAGCGCGTCACCCGGCCAGCCCGCGGACGCGGGAGTACACGTCCAGCACGGCGAGCGCCAGCGGGATCAGCGCGATCATCACCAGCATGTCGAGGATGTCGCCCCACCGCCCCCAGACGGGGGTGGGCCGGTGGCCCGGCAGCCACAGCGTCACCGCGACGACGATCGCGGTGAGCACCAGCAGCGGGACGAGCGCCACGGCGAGCGCGACGACCTGGCTGCCGTGCAGCGCCATCCCGATCGTCGTCAGCACCAGGCCGAACAGCCCGATCACCAGCATCCACGAGCGCTGCCCGACGCCGCGGAAGATCCGGGCGCGCAGCAGCAGCGACACCGACATCGCGGTGGCCGTGGCCGGTCCGGCCCAGCCGTCCTCGCCGCTCAGGAACAGCATCGCCCCGGCCGCGACGAGCGCGATCGAGGCGATGAGGCCGGTGGAGAAGCGGTCGGCCGCCGCGGTCCGGGCGAGGACCTCGCGGCCGTTCACCGTCTCGGTGTCGCGGCGCAGGTCCTCGGCGCTGCCCGGGACGGGCGGCAGCGGCATCCGCGCCAGCTTGAACGACAGCGACGGGACCGCGGCGATGAACATCATCATGACGACCGCGCAGACGGCCGCGATGCCCGCGGCCGGGAGGTCGTCGAAGAAGAACCCGACGCCGGACCCGATCACGCCCATGAACGCGGCGAACGCGATGCCGAGGAAGACCGGCAGCCCGTCCGCGATGGCGAACGCGGCGATGATCGCGGCGAGGGCGGTCAGGCCGAATCCGGCCAGCAGGTGCGGGGCGCCGAGGTCGAGCAGTTCCAGGTCCTTGCGGGCCGGCGCGGCAAGCCCGGCGAGGAACGCGTACGGCAGTGCCGTGTAGCCGATGATCACGCCCGCGCCGGAGTCGGCGACCGCCCGCGACAGCACCGTCGCCATGATGAGGGCGATGAGCGCGATGATGCCCGCGGCGACCGCCGGGACGATCCACGGCGGTCCGGACAGCGCGATCACGACCGCGCCGACGAGCAGCGCGATGCCGCCCGCGCCGAGCCCGAACGAGCGGGTGGTGGTGGGGCGCCACCGGTCGGTGCGCTCGCGGATCCCGGACGCGATGACGTCGGCGACGTCGTCGAACGACATCTCCGGGAGCTGCGCCATCCGCGGCCGGAAGTACAGGATCTCCCCGTCCCGGATGCCGAGGGCGCTCGTCGTCTGCGCGGCGTCGAACGGGTTCCCGTCGAGCCGCTGCAGCACCCAGCCGGAGTGGGCGAGCCCGGCGTCCGCCATGTCCTCGCCGGCCGCGCGCAGCAGCGTGGGGAGCATGTGGGCGAGAGGCACGTCTGCGGGCAGGGAGACATCGATGCGCCGCTTGGGCGCGACGATGGTCACCCTGCACAGTTCGGTCATGGCAGGCGAGTTCACGGGAGCTCCCGTCCTCCACATTCAGATCAGGGGGCGGATCCGAGCAACGCGCAGCTTAGGATGTGACGTCCGCTTACGCTAAAGCAACCTCAAAGTTTGACAAGTATCCCCCAAACGGGCCGGCCGTCTCCCCGTACCGGCCGCCCCGGCGTCGAAGCTCCGGAGGAACGCCGAGGTGAGCACGATCCTCGTGCGGCGCAAGGAGCGCCGCAAACCCCCGCCAGCCCCCAAGGGCGAACTGCTGCTGGAGTCGCCGCCCGAGATCCCGGAACTGCAGAGCGGCGGCCTGCAGAACGTGCTCACGTACCTGCCGATGGCCGTGATGCCCATGATGATGGGGCTGATGTTCCTCGGCGGCGGCACCCGCAGCCCGATCATGATGATCAGCAGCGGCGGCATGGCGCTGGCGATGGGCGGCATGATGCTCGGCCAGCTCGGCCGCGGCTCCGGTGAGCGCAAGTTCAAGCTGAACGGGGCGCGCCGCGACTACTTCCGCTACCTGTCGCAGGCCCGCCGCAAGGTGCGCCGCGCCGCCGAGCAGCAGCGCGAGTCGCTCGAGTGGAACAGCCCCGCGCCCGACTCGCTGTGGTCGCTGGTGATGAGCGCCCGGATCTGGGAGCGCCGCCCGAGCGACCCCGACTTCGGCAACGTGCGGATCGGCGCCGGCCCGCAGAAGCTCGCCGTGCAGCTGATCCCGCCGGAGACGCGCCCGGTGGAGGACCTGGAGCCGATGACGGCGGGCGCGCTGCGCCGCTTCGTCCGGGCGCACTCGACGGTGCCGAACCTGCCGGTCTCGGTCTCGCTGCCGTCGTTCGCGCGGATCCTGCCGATGGGCGACCTCGAGGCGGCGCGCGGCATGGTCCGCTCGATGATCGCGCAGCTCACGTCGTTCCACTCGCCCGACGACATGCGGGTCAGCGTGTGCGCGTCGGCCGAGGCGATGCCGCACTGGGACTTCGTCAAGTGGCTGCCGCACGCGATGCACCCGACCGTGACGGACGCGGCGGGGCCCGTCCGGCTGATGGCGGGCAGCCTCATCGAGCTGGAGCGGATGTTCGGCGCCGAGGTGAAGGACCGTCCCCGGTTCACCCCCGGCCTCCAGCAGAGCGACCTGCCGTACCACGTCATCATCGTGGACGGCGGCGCCGTCACCCCCGACTCGCAGATCGGCTCGGACGGCATCGAGGGCGTCTGCGTGATCGATCTCACCGGCGCCGTCGCCCCGACCACCGACGGCACGATGCTGCGGCTGCGGGTCGCGCCCGACAAGATGGCGATGCTGCGCCGCGACCGCACCGGCAAGGACGTCCCGAGCCTGCTCGGCCGGCCGGACGCGTTCAGCTACGTGCAGGCCGACGGCCTGGCCCGGCAGCTCGCGCCGCTGCGGGCGAGCGCCGCCAGCGGCCCGGAGATGGACGCGCTGTCGGCCGCGACGACGCTGACGACGCTGCTCGGCGTCCCCGACCCGGCCCGGATCGACCCGCGCCAGGCGTGGCAGCCGCGCGCGCCGCGCAACCGGCTGCGGGTGCCGATCGGCCTGGACGCCGAGGGGCGCCCGATCGAGCTGGACATCAAGGAGGCCGCGCAGGGCGGGTACGGGCCGCACGGCCTGTGCATCGGCGCGACCGGTTCCGGTAAGTCGGAGCTGCTGCGCACGCTCGTGCTCGGTCTCGCGATGACGCACTCGTCCGAGGTGCTGAACTTCGTCCTCGTCGACTTCAAGGGCGGCGCGACGTTCCTCGGCATGGACGGCCTGCAGCACGTCTCGGCGATCATCACGAACCTGGAGGACGAGCTCCCGCTCGTCGACCGCATGTACGACGCGCTGCACGGCGAGATGGTGCGGCGCCAGGAGTGGCTGCGCGCCGCCGGCAACTACGCCTCGCTGCGCGACTACGAGAAGGCCCGCGAGCAGGGCGCGCCGCTGAAGCCGATGCCGACGCTGTTCGTCGTGCTGGACGAGTTCTCCGAGCTGCTGTCCGCCAAGCCCGACTTCGCCGAGCTATTCGTGATGATCGGCCGGCTCGGCCGTTCGCTGGGCGTCCACCTGCTGCTCGCGTCGCAGCGGCTGGAGGAGGGCAAGCTCCGCGGCCTCGACACCCACCTGTCGTACCGGATCGGCCTGCGGACGTTCTCCGCGGCGGAGTCGCGGGTCGTCCTCGGCGTCCCCGACGCCTACGAGCTGCCGCAGGCGCCCGGCAACGGCTACCTGAAGATCGGCACGGAGACGATGACGCGGTTCCGCGCCGCGTACGTCTCCGGCCCCTACCGGCCGGAGGAGAACCAGGCGCAGCAGTCCCAGCAGGGGCCGCGCCAGGCCGCGCAGATCGTGCCGTTCACCCCGGCGTACGTGCGGCCGCAGATGCTGGAGCAGGCGCGGCCGCAGCAGCAGCGGCAGGAGGACGACGGCCCGCAGATCAGTCTGTTCGACCTCGTCGTCAAGCAGCTCGCCGGGCACGGCCCGCCGCCGCACGAGATCTGGCTGCCGCCGCTGTCCGAGCCGTCCACGCTCGACCAGGTCCTGCCGAACCTGCAGCAGACGCCCGAGTACGGCTTCAGCACGGCCGGCTGGGACGGGCGGGGCCGGCTGCACGCGTTCGCGGGCATCGTCGACAAGCCGTTCGACCAGCGCCGCGACCCGATGTGGCTGGACCTGTCCGGCGCGGCCGGGCACATCGGCGTGGCGGGCAACCCGCAGGCGGGCAAGTCGACCCTGCTGCGGACGCTCATCACCTCGCTGGCGCTCATGCACACGCCGCAGGAGGTGCAGTTCTACTGCCTCGACTTCGGCGGCGGCGCGCTCGCCGCGCTGGCCGACCTCCCGCACGTCGGCGGCGTCGCGAGCCGGCTCGACCCCGACCGCGTCCGCCGCACGGTGGCGGAGGTGTCGGGGCTGCTGGAGTCGCGGGAGCGGTTCTTCACCGAGCGCGGCATCGACTCGATCGCCACCTACCGGCAGATGCGGGCCGCGGGCCAGATCGCCGGGGACGGCTTCGGGGACGTGTTCCTCGTCGTCGACAACTGGCTGACGGTCCGGCAGGAGTTCGAGGCGGTCGAGGCGACCGTCACCGACCTCGCCGCGCGCGGCCTCGGCTACGGCATCCACGTCATGGCCTCGACGAACAAGTGGTCGGAGTTCCGGCTGACGATCCGCGACCTGCTGACGACGAAGCTGGAGCTGAAGCTCGGCGACCCGTACGAGTCGGAGATGGACCGCAAGATCGCCTCGAACGTCCCCGAGGGGCGGCCGGGCCGCGGCATCACCCGCGACGGGCTGCACTTCCTCGGCGCGCTGCCGCGCATCGACGGCAACCCGTCGGCGGGCGACCTCGGCGACGGGGTCCGGCACCTGGTGCGGACGGTCCAGGCGGGCTGGCAGGGCCGGCCGCCCGCGCCGCCCGTCCGGATGCTGCCGGACGTGCTGCCGCACACCTCGCTGCCGGTGGTGGCCGAGACCGGCAAGCGCATCCCGATCGGCATCGACGAGGACACGCTCTCGCCCGTCCTGCTGGACTTCGAGAACGACCCGCACTTCGTCGTGCTGGGCGACAACGAGTGCGGCAAGTCCAACCTGCTGCGGCTCATCGTCGAGTCGATCAAGGAGCGGTACACGACCGCGGAGGCGCGGATCATCATGCTCGACTACCGCCGGGCGCTGCTCGACTCGGCGGAGAGCGAGCACGTCATCGGCTTCGCGGCGTCCTCGACGGCCGCCTCCGGGCTGATGAAGGACGTGCACGGCGCCCTGGTCAACCGGCTCCCGCCGTCGGACCTGACGCCGGAGCAGCTGCGCAACCGGTCCTGGTGGAGCGGGTCGGAGCTGTTCCTGGTGGTGGACGACTACGACCTGGTCGCCACCCCGTCCGGCAACCCGCTCGCCCAGCTCGCCGAGCTGCTGCCGCAGGCCCGCGACATCGGCATGCACGTCATCCTGTCCCGCACCATGGGCGGGGCGGGGCGCGCCATGTTCGACCCGATCCTGCAGCGGCTGAAGGACATGGCCAGCCCGGCGCTGATCATGTCCGGCAACAAGGACGAGGGCAACCTGTTCGACGTGCGGCCGAGCCCGCTGCCGCAGGGTCGCGGCACCCACGTCGACCGGCGCATCGGCAAGCGCCTCATGCAGACGGCCTTCTACGGCCAGGAGAAGTAACGAACGGAGAAAGCGGAACGCCCCGGACCGGTCGGTCCGGGGCGTTCCGCTTTTCCGTGTCGCGGTCAGTGGCGGGTGGGCCCGGTCATTCGTGACCGGTCCCGGTCAGTCGCGGCCGGCGGGCCGGTCGCGGTGGGCCGGCCGGTCGCGGCCGACGTGGCCGGTCGTGGTCAGTCGCGGTCGTCGGCGGGGAGGGCGGCACGTCCCGGGCGCCAGCCGCGCCGCCGGCCGAGCGGGAGGATCGCCCCGGCGAACGCGACGGCCAGCGCGGCCGCGACGGCGCCGCCCGCGACGGCCAGCGCGATGCCGCGGCTGCGGTGGTCGACGGGCTCCGGCTTGGGGAACGGGACGGCGCCGCCCAACGGGCGCGGACCGGCCGCGCCCGGGGTCGCGGTCGGGTCGACCAGCGCCGACACCGCCTGCAGCGGGCTGATCATGCCGTGCCCGCTGCCCTGCCCGTTGCCGCCCTCCGCGGTGATCAGGATCCGGTTGATCACCTGCTGGTAGGTCAGCTTCGGATGGCGGGCGCGCACCAGCGCCGCGACGCCGGCGGCGTAGGGGGCGCCGAAACTGGTGCCCTGCAGGCCGCCCGCGTAGCCCTCGCCGAGGGTGGAGATGACGTTCTCGCCCGGCGCCGACACGTCGATGCGGGACTTGATGTTGGAGAACCCGGTGATGGTGCCCGCCTCGTCCACCGCGGCGACCGACAGGACGCCCTTGTAGCTCGCCGGGTAGGCGGCCGTCTCCTTGCCGCGCTGCTGCTCGGTGACGTTGCCGGCGGCCGCGACGATCAGCGCGTCGCGGCGCTGCGCCGCCCGCACCGCCGCGCGCAGCGCGGGCGTGTCCGGCGCCGCGGACGAGACGTTGATCACCTTGGCGCCGTGCTCGGCGGCCCAGGTGATGGCCTTGGCCAGCAGCGTGTTGTCCACCGTGTTCTCGCCGGAGGCGAACTTGGCGTTCAGCAGCTTGACCTGCGGAGCGACCCCGACGAAGGGGACGTTCGCGGCGCGCATGTCGGCCCCGGCGATGATGCCGGCGACCTCGGTGCCGTGCCCGAGGCAGTCGTCGGCCGTGGTCCCGGACGCGTCGAAGGCGCCGACCACCTTGCCCTTGAGCTGCGGGTGGCGGGCGTTGATGCCGCTGTCGACGACGGCGACGGTCACGCCGCGCCCGCGGGTGATCCGCCACGCCTCCTCGAAGTCGAGCCGGCGCTGCGGCCACGGCTCCACCTTGATCGCCGACGCGGGCTGCCCGATCGGCCGGTTGCACTTGGGCGCCGGAGCGCGCTGCGGCTGCGTCCTCGCCGGTGACGACGGCTTCTTCGACGGCTTCTTGGTGGTGGGGGCCGCATGGGGCCGGTCCGCCGGAGCCGCGGCCGGTGCCGCGGCCGCCGCCGGGGCGAACGCCAGAACCGACGTCAAGGCCAGACTCGCGGCGCCCGCCGCGATTCGCCCTTCGCGCATACCTCGTCTCTCCTGACGTGTGCGGACCCCAAGACTCTAAGGGATCCCGGGACGGAGCATCACGCCCGCGCGGTCACATCCCAGTGCATTATCGTCGTGCGGGTGCATTCCACCGCACCGGTCCTTCCGCCGCCGCCGGGCGAGGCGCGGAGCGCGCCCGCGCGGCGGCTGCTCGTGCCGCTCGCCGCGGTGGCCGCGGTAGCGGTCCTCGCGGGGGTCGTGTGGGCGCTGGGCGGGTTCGCGAAGGCGCCGGAGCAGCCGGTGCGGAAGGCGGGCGAGCGGCTCGACCTCGGGCTGTTCGAGGTGACCGTCCACGACGTGCGGATCGGGCTGGCGAGCGGGACGCTCGGCAGCGGGAAGAAGCGCTTCCTCATCGTGCGGATGCGGGTGCTGAACAAGGGCAAGGAGACCGAGTCGCTCGGCATCGGCGGACTCGCGGACGGCGTCGTCGCGCTCACCAAGGACGGCAAGTGGGTCAAGCCCGAGCGCGTCGAGGGGGTCGCGGGCGGCGCGGCGACCGGGGCCGCGCAGCCGGGGCTTCCGGTGGAGGCGTCCGCCATGTGGGAGATGGGTCCGGCCGACGCGCCGGCGAAGCTGACCGTGGGCCTGCGCGAGTGGAAGTACGAGCACGGGTTCACCGACGCCGACTTCAACTGGATCGTCGACCAGCGGAGCAAGAAGCTCGCCGGCCGCCTCACGCTCCCGGTGGCGGCGTCGTGAACGTGCGGCAGGTGCTCCTGCGGGGCGGCGCCGCGATCGGCGGGACGCTCCTGCTCGCGGCCGCGATGTGGCTGCACTCCGTCCGGCCGGAGGTGCGGGCCGCGGAGCTCGACCCGATCCGGACCGGCGGCAAGGCAGGCGAGAAGGTCGAGACCCGCGACTTCACCGTGCGGGTCGACGGCGTGGACGCGGCCCGGTCGCTGGAGCAGGGCGTCTCGCTGGGCGGCGCGCCCCCGGTGGGGACGGACGGCGTCTATCTGATCGTCAGGCTGAGCGCGACGGCGGCGCGGGAGCCGCTGCAGCTCAGGACGGCGGAGCTGGAGACGCCGGGCGGCTACACGTTCCGGCAGGACCCGCGCTCGTCGGCGGTCTCGGCCGGCCAGCCGACGTACGAGCCGATGATCTGGTCGTCCGCCAAGCTCGTGTTCGAGCTGCCGAAGGAGCGGGTGGCGGGCGCCCACCTGGTGGTCGGCACCGGCGGGCTGCTGCCTCAGCTCTCCTCGGCCGCCGACATCGACCTCGGGCTCAGCGAGGAGAAGGCCGCGCGGCTCGTCGGCGCGGCGACCGACCGGTACCAGGTGCGGACACCATGACGGCCTCCGACACCCGCCCGGACGGCATCCCGCTGCCCGACCTGCGGCAGCGGTCCGGGATGCGGCCGCGCGACCGGCGCATCGCGCAGGCGATCGCGCTCGTGTGCGCAGTGGCGGCGATGCTCGTCATCCCCTGGGTGGACGAGACGAACCTGATGCACGCCTCGGTGAAGCCTCCAGAGAAGGTGACGACGCTCCCCGAAGGCCAGATCGGCGAGCTCGCCGGGGCGAAATGGAAGGTCTTCGACCGGCGGACGGCAGCACCGCTCGGTAACCGGCAGGGCGGCGACGTGGTGGAGCTGCGGCTGGAGCTGGCCGTCCGGCCCGCGGACGCGGCCGCCGCCAAGGCGGTGGGCTCCTACGGCCTCCAGTTCCGCTTCCACGACGACGACGGCCGCCAGTGGACGGCGACCGCCCTGCGGACGGGCGAGCCGAAGGCGGGCGTCGCGATGCGCATCACCGTCAAGGGGACGGTGCCCCGCGCCAAGGCGGACCGGCTTGAGCTGCGTATCCGGGCACCGAAGGAGACGCTGAAGCAGGGGGACCCGCTGGTTTCGCTGCGTTTCTCGCGCTGACCCGCGCCATCACCAGGTTGAACGCCGCCGCCAGCAGGCACACGCGCAGGATCTCGAAGACCAGCCCGGTCCCGTAGCCGATGGCCGGCAGCCACTGCATCCACCAGGCGACCTCGTGCGGGCCGATCAGCTCGTACACCAGGCGCCGGGCCGCGTCCTCCCCCACGTAGAGCCCCGCGAACAGCAGGCAGAACGTGGCGAACGGCATGAAACCGGACCGGCGGACGAGCCGCAGCCCGTACCAGGCGGGCAGCCACATCTCCCGCAGCCCGCGGGTGAGCAGCTCCCGGGGGCTGTTGACCCGGTCGACCGCGCCCGCCCGCGCGAGCCGCCGCCCCGCCCGGCCGCGGCCGAGCACGACCCGCTCGTCCCCCGCGTCCAGGCCCAGGATCACCCCGGCGATCACCAGCCAGATCAGGGCGCCCAGCACCGCGTGCTTGAACGGCGGCCACAGCGTGAAGGCGGGGCCGACCGCCCCGGTCACCCAGCCCCACACCTCCCGGCCGGTGAGCCAGTCGGTGCCTAGACCGCGCAGGTGGTCGATGGTGAAGATGCCGAACAGCGCGAAGTTGATCTCCAGGAAGGCGACGAGCGCGCCGACGGCGCGCGGCAGCCGCTCCTCCAGCCGCCACTCCGCCAGCACCTTCAGCACGAACAGGCCGGCGGTGAGGCCGATCGCGAGGCCGACGTGCTTCTCCAGCGACAGCAGCATCCCGGTGGCCTCGATCTGCCCTTCGAGCCCGCCCTCGGCGAACCCGCGGCTCGCCGCCGCGGACGCGAACTCGCGCGCGTCCTCGCTCTGCAGCCCCCACGCCAGGTAGAAGATGACGAACGGGAGCGCGGCCCGGCCGATCGCACCGAGCACCGGCTCCTCGTTGCCGACCGCCCACGGCGTCAGGTCGCCGTCCGCCGCGCGGGCGTGCACCACGTCCAGGCCCTCGCGGACGCTGTGCACCATCAGCACCGTGACCGTCAGCGTGATCACCACGAGCAGGCCGATGGTGACGATCGGCGCGACGGACGCGGCCGTGCCCTTCATCGCGCCGAGCCGGTACCCGCCGTACATCGCGCCGTAGCGGAGCAGCTCCCCCACGGTGAACCACAGGGCCAGCGGCAGCGCGAACCGCCCCGCGAGCTTCAGCGCGGCCCACGGGAGGATCAGCGGCGAACGGGCGGACGGCCAGGCCATGGCGCCCGATCGTAGAGGATCCGGGCGAATCGCCGGCCTACGACACCGCTTGCGACACCGCTTACGAGACCGGTACGTGCAATTCCATGCCGACCATCGAGGCGAGCATCAGCGTGCGGGCCGGTTCCGGGAGCGGGCGGTGCAGGCGGACGGTGTACCGCCGCCGGTTCTCCCCCGACGGCGCCTCCGCGACCAGGTATCCGCCGAGTTCGGCGCCGTCCTGGGTGGTGATGGGTTTCTCCTCCGCGCGGTCGTGGTCGAACCCGCCGCCCAGCATCGCGACCACGGCGCCGGCGGCGTCGTGGAGGATGTAGCCGCGGGTGCCCTTGACCTGGACGTAGCCGATCCGGTTGCCGTCCGGCGCCACGATCTGGGCGGGCGGGACGCTCATCTCCGCCGCCGTCCGGTCGATGTAGCAGTACGGGGTGCCGGCGGCGTCCGCCAGGCACACCACGACGCGGCTCTCGTCGTACAGGACGTGCGGGTCCGGGTACGGCAGCCCGAGGTCGTCCGCCGGCTGCGCCGGGACGCGCGTGGCGTGCCCGAGCACCTCCCCGGCGTCGTGGTAGACGTACGAGCGGACACGGCCCGGCTGGTCGATCGTCCAGGTGAGGGCCTCGCGCAGTGCGGGCATGTCAGCTCTCCCTCAGGTCGAACGCCAGCGGCGAGACGGCCACCAGGGTGCGCAGCGGCTCGGGCAGCGGCCCGGCCAGCTCCAGCCGGTACCGGTCCTTGTGCGTGGCCGCCTTGTAGTCCAGTTCGGCCACGGGCTCGTCGTCCACGCCCCTGTAGCGGGCGCTCTCCGGGATGCGGCGCTGGTCGCGCACCTTCTGCTTCCAGACGAGGCGGCACACCGTCCGGTCCTGCGCGTCGAGCAGGCGGTCGCACATCGGGACCACGACGGGCGACAGGAAGCCGGACCCCCGGATACCCTGCCGCGACATCCCGAACAGGTCGGTGTCGTAGCGGCCGAGCACCGCGCCGCCCGCGCTCACGATGGCGACCGGGCACTTCGGCTTGTGGTCCACGTAGCAGACCGGCCGCCCGCCGGCGTCGTCGACCCGGACGACCACCCGGGCGTCGCCCAGCCCGGAGCCGAACATCGACATCACGCCCTTGCGCGGCGCCGGCCCGGCGACCTGGACCGCCTCCCCGATCGGTCGCTCGTCGCCGTCGCTGATCTCGTACTCCAGCTGGGACGACCGCTGCCTCAGCTGAATCACCGGAACGTCGAACACAGGACTCCCGTCTCACGGCGATGATCGGGAGCCATTATGGGCGAACGCGACGGACCCCGCCGTCCCGGGTGGGGCGGGACGGCGGGGTCCGAAGGTCTCAGCCGGTCGGCCATCTGACCGGTTCGGCCGAACCGGTCAGATGGCGACCTGCAGACCGGCGACCTCGCCGGTCTTCGCGGTGACGGTGCTGTCGATGCTCACCCCGCCGGCCGCGAGGACGCGGACGGTCCAGTCGCCGTCGGCGGCGAAGAACCGGAACACGCCCTCGTCGCCCGTGACCACCTCGGCGGTGAACTCGCCGGACGAGTCGAGCAGGCGAGCGTAGGCGCTGGACACCGGCACGCCGTCGCGGGTGACGGTGCCCTGGATGACGGCCTCGTTGGTCAGGTCGACGGTCGCGGGAAGGTGCGCCGTCTGCTCGGGCGCTGCGCAGCCCTGGGTCATAGCTCCTCCAGCTCTCGGAAGGTCAGCGGACTTACTTGCCGGCGCCGAGCTCGATCGGCACGCCGATCAGCGAGCCGTACTCGGTCCAGGAACCGTCGTAGTTCTTCACGTTCTCGATGCCGAGCAGCTCGCTCAGCGCGAACCAGGTGTGCGAGGAGCGCTCGCCGATCCGGCAGTAGGCGATGGTGTCCTTGTTCAGGTCGACGCCGGCCTCGGTGTAGAGCTCGCGGAGCTCCTCGTCGGACTTGAACGTGCCGTCGTCGTTGGCCGCCTTCGACCACGGGATGTTGGCGGCGGTCGGGATGTGGCCGGCCCGCTGCGACTGCTCCTGCGGCAGGTGCGCCGGGGCGAGCAGCTTGCCGCTGAACTCGTCGGGCGACCGGACGTCCACCAGGTTCTGCTTGCCGATCGCCTCCACGACCTCGTCGCGGAACGCGCGGATGGACAGGTCCTGGTCCTTGGCCTTGTACTCGGTGGCCGGACGGGACGGCACGTCGGTGACCAGCTCGCGGGAGTCCAGCTCCCACTTCTTGCGGCCGCCGTCGAGCAGCTTCACCTTCTCGTGGCCGTACAGCTTGAAGTACCAGTAGGCGTAGGCCGCGAACCAGTTGTTGTTGCCGCCGTAGAGGATCACCAGGTCGTCGTTGGCGATGCCCTTGCCGGACAGCAGCTGCTCGAACCCGGTCTTGTCCACGAAGTCGCGGCGGACCGGGTCCTGCAGTTCGGTCTTCCAGTCGATCTTCACGGCGCCACGGATGTGGCCCTTGTCGTAGGCGGACACGTCCTCGTCGACCTCGACGAGGACCAGACCGGGGTCGTCCAGGTGGGACTCGACCCATTCGGTGTCCACCAGGACGTCGGAGCGGCTCATGCGGGAACCTTCCTCTCGGAGCGGAATTTCGCGGTGACACGTCGGAAGAGCAGGTACATCTCGCAGCCGAGGCAGAACCCGAACACCGCGTTCAGGAACGCCGCCGCCAGCGCGAGGGCGGTGGCACCGATGCCGAGCCAAACGGTCCCCGTCGCGTATCCGGCCGTTCCGGCCAGGGCGAACACCAGCCCGACACCCTGCGCGAAGCGGGGCGCGGCGGCGTCCTCCAGTTCCCTGGGCGGCGCGAGCCGGGGACGGATCAGCACTCTGAACAGCAGCCCGTACGGGGCGTACCGCAGGCCGAGGAAGGTCGCCAGAGCGAACACGACGGCCTGGGCGGCGAGCAGGGCCCCGCTTCCGGTCACCAGCACCGCGACGAGGACGACGGTGGTGACCGCCGCGCCGAAGCGCGGCCCACGCGGATCAACCTGCATCGGGTACTCCTGGCGGAGTGGAAGCGTGCGTACGAGCTGGGAAGTAGGAAGAAGTGCTCGGGGGCGGACGGGCTCGATGCCTCAGGCCGGGCGACAGAGCGAGGCGGCCACGCGGCAGAAGTCGACCGCGCGGCGCTTCGTGAGCATCTGCTCTGTCCAGTAACGCACGGACTCGATGTTAAGCGGCAAACCACTGGCTGTCACATCTGTCTCGCCTTGCGAGACGGTGACAGTCGCCTTGACGCAGGTCGCGGCGTTGCAGCTCATACGATCACTCTCCCGCCGCTCCTCAGTCCAGTCACCGCACGACCTCGCCCAGGGCGGCGATGACGTCGGGCTTGCGGGGGGCTCCGGTGGCGCGGCGGACGATGCGTCCGGCGGGGTCCAGGACGAGGACGGTCGGGGTCCGCACGATGTTCAAGCGGCGGACGAGGTCGAGGTGCGCCTCGGCGTCCAGCTCCACGTGGGCGACGCCGTCCACCATCCCGCTGACCTCGCCGAGGACGCGGCGGGTGGCGCGGCACGGCGCGCAGAACGCGCTGGAGAACTGCAGCAGCGTGGCCTTCGAGCCGAGTTCGGCGCCCAGGTCCTCCGGACCGACGGTCTCCGCCACCTCGTCGCCCTCCCCTCGCCGTACACCCAGAACGCTGCGCCGCGCGCGCAAGACGCCGTCACGGCGCCGCCGCACGAGGCCGAACGCCGTGGCCGCGATGAGGACCGCCGCCGCGATCAGTGCTCCCGTCATCGACATGCACAACCTCGCGGGCCCGCGCGTTTCTTCCCCGGGGCTTTCCCGGGCTTTTCCGGGGGCTCCGGCCGACCGGAGGCTCAGGTGGGGATGGTGAGGATCGGCCGCCCGTCCAGCCCGACGACCTCGAACGAGAACAGCTGGCCGCGCGGGAACATCGTCGACCCGCGGTACTCACCGTAGCCCTCGTCGTAGGGGACGTACCAGCTGCCGAGGGCGTCGCGGCGGCCGTCCCGCGCGATCACCTGGAGCCGGCAGTGCGACCCCTTCGGCACCCCGGCCAGATGGAGCTCGACCTCCGTACCCCACGCCTTCCTGCGGAGGACGACGTAGCCCTTGACGTCGCCCTTCGCGTTCGCGGCGCTGATCCGCTCGGCGGCCGGCGCGGGCGAGGCCGTCGCGGACGGCGGCGGCTGCGCCGTGTCGCCGCCGCCCCGCCCCATCGGCAGGACGAAGCCGCCGAACAGGCCCCCGACGACCAGGAGCAGGCACGCGGCGGCGGCGAGCGGGGCCCACCTCGCGGGGCCCCGCTCGCCGACCAGGCGCCCCAGCGGGCCGAGCCGTCCCCTCCTCCGCTCGGCCGCCCTGGCGAGCAGCCCGTCCAGCAGCTCGGGCGGCGGCCCTGCCACCTGCTCGAACTGCTCCGCCTCGACCCGCCCCAGCAGGGCGGGCAGGCCGGCCAGCCCGGCCAGCTCGTCCCGGCAGGCGGGGCAGCGCTCCAGGTGGCCCTCCACCTGGCTCCGCTCGCCCGGGTCGAGCGCGCCGAGCACGTACACACCGAGTGAGGTGCGCACGTCCGTGCAGTCGTTCATGGCGCCAACCCCCGCTCCTCCAATGCGAGCTTGAGCGCCCGCAGTGCGTAGAAGGTGCGGGACTTCACCGTGCCGGGCGGTATGCCGAGCGTCTTGGACGCCTCGGCCACCGACCGGCCTTTGTAGTAGGTCTCTACCAGGACGGCCCGGTGCGAGGGACTCAGCCCGGCCAGGGCCTCGGCCACCGTCCAGGACTCCAGTGCCCGGTCGATGTCGTCGGAGCCGTCGGGGGTCATCATGACGTGCTCGTCGATCCCGGTCTCCGGCGGCCGCGCGCGCTTGGCGCGGTGCGCGTCGACGACCAGGTTCCGCGCCACCGTGAACAGCCAGGGGCGCACGGGACGCCCCGCCAGCGCCTCCGGATGCCGCCACGCGCGCAGGAGCGTCTCCTGCACCACGTCCTCGGCCTGCGTCCGGTCCCCTCCCGTCAGCCGCAGGACGTACCCGAGGAGGGGACCCCCGTGCTCGCTGTACAGGGCGCGTAGCAAACCCTCATCCGCGGTCGGACCCACACCACTGTCACGTATGCCCCGACCGGGCGGTTCATCCCGAGCGCGGACTATCTGCGCACCTGCTGGAGATCGTTCAGGTGGACGTTCTCGGCGGTCGCGGCGACGCGCAGCCCGTCCGGGGTGGGCTGGATCCGGCTGATCCGCGACCCGACCGGCAGGTCCGCGACCGGGACGACCCAGGTGAGCTGCCGCTTCACCAGCGCCAGCGGGATCTGCGCGGCACCGTCCGACCCGACCGAGACGGGCGAGATCGCGATGCCCTTCGCGGTCGGCTTGACCTCCACCACGGCGGTCCCGGAGACGGGGAAGCCGAGGATGTTGCCGGTGAGGTCGACCGAGAGGTCGTCGCCCTTGGGCCGCAGCCCCGTGACCTCCTTCGGCGCCTCCTTGCGGATCACGTCGTAGGGGATGACGGCGGACGCGGTGGCCGTCTTCGCGGTGACGTTCGCGGAGCTGCCCTTGCTGACCTCCGACAGCGGCGCGCTCACGCCCCGCATGTCGACGGTGACGCCGGAGACGCTGACGCCCTGCTCAGTCCAGTCCCCGATCTCGACCTCGATGTGCTTGTACTCGCCGCCGACCGCCTGCGTCAGGAACGGGATGCCGTGGATGGTGACGTCCGGCTGCTGGGACAGGTTGTACTGCGCCGCCACCTGCTCGCCGATCCTGTCCTGCGCGACCCGCACGCCGATGCGGTCCGCGGCGACCAGCACGACGGCCACGAAGATCAGCAGTACCAGCAGTACCTTCCGCATGTCACTCCTCCGATGACGGCATGCGATCGCCACACCTTAATGCGGGTTCACACCAAACCGGGTCACACCGGAGAATGACCTTGCGTCACCCGCCCGCGAACGGCGGAAGCACCTCCACGACCCCGCCTTCGGGCAGGACGACCGAGGCGTGCGGCCGGCCGCCGACCGGGTCGCCGTCGATCAGGAACGAGCTCCGCCGGACGACCCGGGCGAACTCCTCGCCCCGCGACGCCGTCGCGGCCGCCAGCGCCTCCGCCAGCGTCCCCGCCTCGTACGGCTCCTCATGCGCGCCCGCGGCGGCCTTCGCCGCCGCCCAGTACCGCATCGTCCCCTTGGCCATGTGACCAGTATTCAACGTCCCGTCCCGGGACCGCCGGGGGGCCGTCCGTTATGCTCTGGGTGAGGGATCCGGGCGACGAGGCCATGGAGTTCATCCGAAAGGCCCTTCATGGTCGCCTCGTCGTAGAGTCGCCGACCGCGGGCGGGGCTGGGGAGATGAGCCGTCCGGGTCCTACGTCTTGGACGGGAGGCGGCACTTGAGCAGCCTGCTCTTGCTGACCAACGCGCTGGAACCCTCCGACGAGGTCCTGCCCGCGCTCGGGCTTCTGCTGCACTCCGTGCGCGTCGCCCCCGCGGAGGCGTCCGCGCTGATCGACACCGACCCGGCCGACATCGTGCTGGTGGACGCCCGCCGCGACCTCGTGCAGGCCAAGAGCCTGTGCCGGCTGCTGCGCACCACCGGCCTCGACTGCCCGCTCCTCGCCATCGTCACCGAGGGGGGCCTCGCCGCGCTCAGCCCGGAGTGGGGCCTGGACGACGTGCTGCTGCAGACCGCCGGCCCCGCCGAGGTCGAGGCCCGCCTCCGCCTCGCCCTGGGCCGCGCCGCCGCGGGCGCCGAGGCCGACGAGGTCCCGGGCGAGATCCGCAGCGGCGACCTCACGATCGACGAGGCCACCTACACCGCCCGCCTGCGCGGCCGCGTCCTCGACCTGACCTTCAAGGAGTTCGAGCTGCTGAAGTACCTCGCCCAGCACCCGGGCCGGGTCTTCACCCGCGCGCAGCTCCTCCAGGAGGTCTGGGGCTACGACTACTTCGGCGGCACCCGCACGGTCGACGTCCACGTCCGGCGGCTGCGCGCCAAGCTGGGCGCCGAGTACGAGTCGCTGATCGGCACCGTCCGCAACGTCGGGTACCGCTTCGTCCCCGACCACCGGCCCGGTGACGCCGAGGAGAAGACCCCGGCCCGCACGTAAGGGCGGCGGGGTCCGCCGCGGGGCTCAGTCCCAGCGGGCGGAGCGCTGGCGCTTGACGGCGGAGCGGCGCTTCTTGTTCTCCAGGCGGCGCTCGTTGATGCCGCGCGGGATCTTCTTCGGGATGCGCTTCTTCGGCGGCGGGGCCGTCGCCTCGGCCAGCAGGGTCGCGAGGCGGGTGCGGGCGGCGTCGCGGTTGCGCTGCTGGGAGCGGTACTCCTCGGCGCGGATCGTCAGGACGCCGCGGACGAGCCGTCCGGCCAGGCGGTCGAGCGCGCGGGCGCGCAGGTGCTCGGGGAGGGACGGGGAGTTCGCGACGTCGAAGGAGAGCTCGGCGGCGGTGGCACTGGTGTTGACGTGCTGCCCGCCCGGCCCCGACGAACGGGAGAAACGCCAGCTCAGCTCGGTCTCCGGGATGGTGACCGAGCCGCGGACATGGATCTGGGCGGGCATGTCCCCATTGTCGCAGGGGCCGCGCGGGATTGTCGTCCGGTTAAAGCCCCGCCTGGCATCGAATGCAAGCACTTACTTACACTGATCGCCATGACTGCGGGAATCTTCCAGGACGGCGACCTCATCCGCGTGATCTCGCGGGAGGGCGCGCTCATCGCGGCGGGCGGGGCCGCGTCGCTGCTGCAGACGGCGCATCCCAAGGTGGCGCAGGGCGTGTACGACCACAGCTACACGGCGGACGACCCCGCGCGGCGGCTGCGCAACACGATGGGGTGGCTCTACGTCGTGCAGTTCGGGACGCGCGAGGAGGCCGAGACGCTCAGCGCGCTCGTCACCAAGGGCCACGACGCCATCACCGGACCCGGCTACGAGGCCAACGACCCGGAGTTGCAGGTGTGGGTCGCCTCCACGCTGTTCGCCGTCGCGACGCAGTTCTACCAGGTCCTGTTCCGCCGGACGTTCACCGAGGCCGAGCTGGAGGAGTTCTACGGCCAGGCCAAGATCTACGCCACGATCCTCGGCTGCCCCGAGGGCCGGATGCCGGAGACCTACCGCGACTTCCGCGCCTACTACGCCGGCATGCTGAACACCTTGGAGATCAGTGACGCGTCGCGGGCGGTCGCCGAGCAGGTGCTGCACCCGAAGCTGCCGGGCGGGCCGCTGAACGCGCCCGGCCTGATGATGATCCGGCTGCTCACCGCGGGGCTGATGCCGGCGCCGATCCGCGAGCAGTACGGGTGGAAGTGGACCCGGGCGCGGCAGGCGCGCTTCCGGCTGCTGCTTGCGGTGCTGTCGGCGGTGTACCCGCGGCTTCCGCTGCGGATCCGGACGCTGCCGCGCGAGTACTACCTGCACTCGACGCGCAAGATGCTGGCCAAGGTGAAGCGCAGGCCCGCGATCAGCGTGCGCGGCTGACCGGCGCGGGCCGGCCGATGCGGGCCGGCCGATGCGGGCCGGCCGATGCGGGCCGGCCGATGCGGGCCGAGGGCCGGGAACGGCTGAACGGCCGCGCGGTCCACAGGCAGATCGCGCGGCCGTTCTCCCTTGCCGGTCCTTCCGAGCCCGGCCCGGCCGGAAGGACCTTCTGACCGGTCCGCCGCCCGTCCGCCCGCTCCCCCCAGAGCCTGGCCGGACGGCGGCCGGGTCAGACCGAGGCGCCGGCGATGATCTCGTCGGCGGTCTTCTTGGCGGCGTCGATCGGGATGGCGAAGCCGACGCCGATGTTCCCGTCGCCGCCCCCGGACGTGGCGATGGCGGTGTTGACGCCGATCACCTGGCCCGACGCGTTCACCAGGGCGCCGCCGGAGTTGCCGGGGTTGATGGCGGCGTCGGTCTGGATCGCGTTCTTGATCACCGTCTGCTCCTGCCGCGACAGCTGCCCGCGCAGCCCCGGCGGGAGCTGCGGCTCGGAGTCGTCCTCCCGCACCTCGCGCCCCAGCGCGCTCACGATGCCGGACGTCACCGAGCCGTCCAGGCCGAGCGGGCTGCCCACGGCGAGGACCTGGTCGCCCACGGCGATCCGGTCGCTGTCGCCGAGCGTCGCCGGCTTGAGGCCCGACACCCCCCGCGCCTTGATCACGGCGATGTCGGCGCCGGAGTCGGCGCCGACGACGTCCGCGGTCGCGGTCCGGCCGTCGCTGAACTTCACCGCGGCCTCCCGGGCGCCCGAGACGACATGGGCGTTGGTGAGGATCACGCCGTCCGAGCGGAGGATCACGCCCGACCCGCCGGAGATCCCGGACGGGGTCCGCGCCTGGCTCGACACCACGCTCGGCTGGACGGCCGCCGCCACCTGCGCGGTCGTGCCACCGGACGACGTCCCCGACACCGCCGTCGGGCTGGCGTAGACGGTGTTCTCGTGCGTGAGCGCCAGTGTCACCGCGGCACCCCCGGCGCCCGCCCCGAGCGCGAGCGCCGCGGCGGCCCCCACCGCCGCGAGCCTGCGCCGCGCCGTGCCGAACATCCCCGGCGCGGCGGGCCCGCCCGCCTCCGCGGTACCGGTGCCGGTCGGCGGAGCGTCCGGCCAGGACCACTGCCCCTCCGCGGCGGACTCCGGCCGCCGCGGCTCCCATGGTGACGGCTGCGGCCGTCCGGCATCGGTGTTCATGCGGATCCCCCTGTCGTTCACTCACCATCGAGAGTGCGCGACCGGGCTGCAGGCCGCCTGAGTTGAACCTGAAAGTGTGCTGAAAGCCGTCAAAGCATGAAAAACCGCGACCGTGGGCGGTGAATCCCACGGCCGCGGTGCCCCCGGGCAGCCCGGGGGTGCGTTGGCCAGGGCGCGGGCTCCCGCTCCCCGTCGAGACCGGGGCGCGCCCTGTACGACCACCTAAGCGCACCTACCTGAACATTGCCTGAATGTGACCCGCGTCTCCCCGTACCGCCCGTCCGGCCCGGCGGTGGCGCTAGTCGTCGGCCAGGGGCAGGACAACGCGGAACGTGGCGCCGCCGCCCGGCGTCGAGTCGGCCTCCACGGCGCCCTCGTGCGCGGCGACGAGCGCGGCGACGATGGCGAGGCCGAGACCGGCGCCGCCGTAGTCGCGGGAGCGGGCCTCGTCCGCCCGGTAGAACCGCTCGAAGACGCGTTCCGCCTGCTCGGCGGACAGGCCGGGGCCCTGGTCGACGACCGCGAGGACCGCCGCGGGCGCGTCCCGCAGCGTGCCGGGGCGCAGCCGGACGTCGACCGGCGTCCCCTCGGGCGTGTGCGCGATCGCGTTGGACAGCAGATTCCCGAGGACCTGGCGCAGCCGCGGCTCGTCCCCCCGCACCTGGTACGCAAGCCCTCCCTCGACCGAAAGGTCGATCTTCCGCTCGGGCGCGAGAACCCTGGCCTCCTGGACGCAGTCGGCGGCGACGGCGAGCAGGTCCACCGGGCGACGCTCGATCGGGCGCTGCCGGTCCAGCCGGGCGAGCAGCAGCAGGTCCTCCACCAGCAGCCCCATCCGGGACGCGGTCTCCTCGATCCGGCCGATCAGCCGGTCCAGCTCGGCGGGACTGCGGGCCGCGCCCTGCCGGTAGAACTCGGCGAACCCGCGGATCGCGGTCAGCGGGGTGCGCAGCTCGTGGCTGGCGTCGGCGATGAACCGCCGCATCCGCTCCTCCGAGCGCAGCGCCGTCTCCTCCGAGCGCCGCGCCGCCGCCTCCGACTCGGCGCGCGCCCCGAACGCCGCCTCGATCTGCCCGAGCATCGTGTTCAGCGACCGGCCGAGCCGGCCCATCTCGGTGCGCGGATCGGCCTGCGGGACGCGCCGGGACAGGTCGCCGGCCGCGATCGCGCCCGCCGTCTCCTCCACCGCGGCCAGCGGCCGCAGGCTGGCCCGCACCACCCACACGCCGAGCGCGACCAGGACGCCGAGCACCAGCAGCCCCACGATCGCGTCGATCACCACGAGCCGCTGCACGGTGCGGTCCACCTCGTCCATGCTGAACGCGAGCACGATGATGCCGCCCGGGATGGGCTCGGCCAGGATCCGCCACGTCGAACCGCCGGTGCCCTGCACCGTGAACGGCCGGTCGATGTGCTCGCGCAGGTCGTCCGGCAGCTTCGGATGGCCGGTCTCGCTCCACGCCGGGTTCTGCCCCACGGCGTGCCCGTCGTCGGTGCGGACCTGCCCGTACATCTCGCTCGGGATGCGGACGTCGATGTCGACCTCGCCGCGCCGCAGCTGCGGGATGACCTGCTCGATCGCCCGCCCCACCGAGCTGCGCAACTGGTCGTCGGCCCGGCCGACCAGGTACTGGCGCAGCACCGACGCGCCCGCCGCGCTCATCACCGTCATCCCGAACGTGACGAGCACGAGCATCCCGGCGATCAGCTTGACGCGCAGCGACGTCCGTCCCCACAGCCGCTCCAGCGCGCGGCGCGGCGACCGCGCCGGGGACCACGTGTGCTCCGCGGCACCGGTGCCGTCGCCGGAGGCCGGCCTGCCCGCGCCGGTCAGCTCGGACGCCGGGACGCGGGGGGCCATCAGCCCGATCTCGACGGCTCGCGCAGGACGTACCCCACACCGCGCAGCGTGTGGATGAGGCGCGGTTCGGCGTTGTCCACCTTGCGGCGCAGCGCGGACACGTACGACTCCACGATGCCCGCGTCGCCGCGGAAGTCGTAGTTCCACACGTGGTCGAGGATCTGCGCCTTCGACACCACGCGCCCCGCGTTCGCCATGAAGTAGCGCAGCAGCTTGAACTCGGTCGGGGACAGCTGGATGGGCCGGCCGCGGCGCCACACCTCGTGGCTGTCCTCGTCCAGCTCCACGTCCGCGAACACCAGCCGGGGCGGCGGCTCGGCCGCACCGCCGCGGAACCGGCGCAGCACCGCCCGGATGCGGGCGATGACCTCCTCCAGGCTGAACGGCTTGGTGACGTAGTCGTCGCCGCCGATCGTCAGTCCCTTGATGCGGTCCTGCACGGCGTCGCGCGCCGTCAGGAACAGCACCGGGGTGTGGTCGCCGCCGGACCGCAGCCGCCGCGCGACGTCGAAGCCGTCGATGTCGGGCAGCATCACGTCCAGCACGATCAGGTCGGGCCGGTGCCGCCGCGCCGACTGCACCGCGTCCGCCCCGTTCGTGGCCGTGACCACGTCGAACCCGGTGAAGCGCAGGCTGCCGGCGAGCAGCTCCAGGATGTTGGGCTCGTCCTCGACGACGAGCAGGGTCGCCTCCGCCGCCGCCGCCTTGCCGCCGCCGTTCACCGTACGTTCAGACAATTGCCCAGTCCCCCTCCACATCACCGCCGAGGATTCCAGCCGAACCTGAACGTCTCCTGAATGCCGGCAGAGGATACGTTGAGCGCCGCCCCGGCTCGGGCTGGAAGCGTGCCTGGCCAGGGTAGGTGACGCAGCGTGGGAAGACGGTTGCGGGGAGGACGGGGAGCCGGGGGCTCTGGTCAGCGCTGGAGGGCGCGGATGGCGCGCATCGCCTCGCGCCGGGCGTCGCCGGACAGGACGTCGATGTAGACGCCGCCGTCCAGGTGGCCGCACTCGTGCTGGAGGCAGCGCGCGAAGTAGCCGGTGCCCTCGACGCGGACGGGCTTGCCCTTCATGTCCACGCCCTCGACGACGGCGTGGGCGTACCGCGGCGTCTCGAACCGCATGCCGGGGACCGACAGGCAGCCCTCCGACTCGATGAGCTGCTCGCCGTCGGCGGCGACCAGCACCGGGTTGGCGACGTGGCCGATGTTGCGGCGGCCCCGGTCGTCCTCGCAGTCGTACACGAACAGGCGCAGGCCGACGCCGATCTGGTTCGCGGCAAGCCCGGCGCCGTCCTCCTCGTACATGGTGACGAACATGTCGTCGACGAGGCGCTCCAGGGAGGCGTCGAACGTCCGGACCGGATCGCACTCGGTGCGCAGTACAGGGTCGCCGAGAAGCCTGACCGGGCGGGCGTTCCCGCCCTTCGGATGGGTCCTTTTCCTCACGCCGGTGATCCTACAAAGCGTGCGGCGGTGCGCCCGTCCCCGCGAGGGGCGGGCGCACCGCCGGGCGGGCGGGCCGGTGCCCCGGCCCGGCTCCGCTACAGCTCGATCGGCCCGCGCTGCTGCTGCGGCGGGACCGGGGGGTGCACCGGGCCGTCGTCGGCCGGGCGCGGGGCGGGCTTGGCCTGCGGCGGCACGGACGGCCCCGCGGGCTCGGCGGGCACCGGCTCCGGCTTGCCGAGCGACGGCGCGGCCTGCGGCGCCGGGGCGGGGGGCTTGGGCGCCGGGCCCGGCGCCGGCGCGGGGGCCGAGGCGGGCTTGGGCGAGGCGGGCGGCGGGGCGGTGGCCGGCTTGGCGGCCGGGGCCGGGGCCGGGGCGGGCTTGGCGGCCGGCGCGGGCTGCGCGGGCGGGGCCTGCTTGCGCGGGCCGCTCTGCCGGACGGCGTCCTCGACCATCTTCTCCAGCGGGCCGGCCTCGTTCTCGGCGGTGAGCAGCCGGTGCAGCGTGTCGCTGATCTCGGTCAGCCGCTGCAGGGCCTGCGTGTGGTTCTTGGTGAGCGCGGTGAGCCGCTGCGTGGCGCCCTCGTTGATCACGCTGGCGCGGCGCTCGGACGCGGTGAGGGTGCGCTCGGCCTCCAGCCGCGCGCTCGTCACCGTCTGCTCGGCCTCCTGCTTGGCCGCCGACAGGACGCTGTCCGACTCCTTCTTGGCGGAGGCGAGCACGTTCTCGGCCTTCTCCTGCGCCTGCGCGAGGTTCTTGTCGGCGTGCGCGCGCGCCTCGTCGATGATGCGCTTGGACTCGCGCTCGGCGTCCTCGCGGATCTCCGCGCCCTTGGCCTCGGCCTGCGCGACCTTGTCCTGGGCCTCGTCCTCGGCCAGGTTGATGATCTGGCGGAGGCGGTCGCTCAGGTCGTCGCCGGTGGGCTTGCGCGCCTCCCTGAGCTCGGCCATCTCGCGGCGGAGGCGCTCGCCGTCGTCCTGGGCGCGGGCGAGGCGCGCCTCGAGCTCGCGGTGCTTCTGCTGGGCGCGGGCGATGTAGTCGTCGACCTGGCGGCGGTTGTAGCCGCGCATGACGATCTCGAAGGACTCGTCTTGGAGGAGGTTGGGCAGGATCTCGGCTTCGTTGCTCATGGTGCCTTGGGGGGTCGTTGGCGGGGGTCATCACCCCGTCAGGGTCGGACGCGATAACAGCCTCACCCGCCTGAGCGGGCCCACAGGATACGGACGCGCCATGCGCACGCACGGATACGTCAGGACGACTCTTGTCCGGTCCACCCCATTCGCGCAACCGGAACACGCGTCTTGCTGCCGTTTCTTCTTCCGAGCGCGCCCAGGAAACCCTCTAATCCGGTCAAATCCCGTGCCCCCCGGTCGGCGCGCGGGACGGGCCGCGTCCTAGCATCGGCGGCATGAGCTACCTCGGAGCGCTGGGTGCGGACGAGCCGAAGATCGACCCGTCGGCGTGGGTCGCGCCGGGCGCGGTCGTCGTCGGGCGGGTGACGCTGGGACGCGCGTCCAGCGTCTGGTACGGCTCGGTGCTGCGCGCCGAGGACGAGGAGATCGTCGTCGGCGCCGAGTGCAACATCCAGGACCTCAGCTGCCTGCACTGCGACCCGGGCATGCCCGCCGTCCTGGAGGACCGCGTCAGCCTCGGCCACAAGGCGATGGTGCACGGCGCCCACGTCGAGACCGGCGCGCTCATCGGGATCGGCGCGATCGTGCTGAACGGCGCCCGCATCGGGGCCGGGACGCTGGTCGCGGCGGGCGCGCTGGTGCCGCCCGGGAAGAAGATCCCGTCCGGGGTGCTGGTGGCCGGGACGCCGGGCAAGATCGTCCGGGAGCTGAACGACGGCGACCGGCTCGTCCTGGAGCACACGCCCACGGTCTACATGGACAAGGCCGAGCGGCACCGCGCCGCGACGTGGCGGTGACGTCAAGCCCCCCTTGATCTCTGGCTGACCTGCGAAGACGCGGTCTCCGCGCCGGTCAGGAGCCCGCCGGGCGGGTTCTGCTGACTACGATGACCATCGTGGTGTGGGGACCGGGCTATGGCAGCGCTCCGCCGCCCAGCCCGCAGCGGGGGCAGGATCCGTTCACGGAGGCGGAGCGCGACACGCGGGCGATGGTGGCCGCCGCGTGGTGGCCGTCGGCGCCTCCGCAGCAGCGCCACCACGCCATCGGCGGCCGCATGCTCGTGCTCCCCGACGGGACGTGGTGGCTGTTCGGCGCGTGGGCCCGCTGGTACCGGCTGCACCCGTCCGACGGCCAGTGGTACCTGTGCCCGCCGCCCCGCACGCCCGCCGTCCGGATGGCGGCCAGGCCCGCCCAGCAGGGCGCCGGGCAGGTGCCGAACCTGCCGCCGCACGTCGTCCCGGCCGGGCCCGACTTCGGCTACGACCCGCCGTCCGGCCTGCCGTTCGTGGGGCACGGGTTCGCGACCGACCTGACCTCGCGCGTCCGGTCCACCGTCGAGTCCGCCGCGACGCTCGCCGCGCCCGACTACCCGCACTGGTGGCCCGACTTCACCGCCGAGACGCCGTCGACCGTCGCGGCCGCGTGGGGCGTGATGTTGTGGTGCTCGACCGCCCCCGCCTTCGACGCGCGGCTCGACGCGCAGATGCTCGACCTCTGGAAGCCCTACCGGGCCCGTCCCCTCCCCGATGTGGACGGCCCCCGCTGGCTCACCCCGCCGACCCTGGAGAGCCTCGTCGCGCTGTACGCGGAACGGCTCCGGGCCAGCCGGGTGGACGCGGCGGTCGTCATCCTGCGGACGATGTGGGCCGTCGCCAGCGCGCTCCGCGAGGACGTCCGGTTCCAGATGCGGGCGGACGCCCTGCTCGCCATCCTCAGCACCACGCTCGCCAACCCGACCGTCGACTACGGCGCCCTGCCGTACGGGGACGGGGCGATCGTCCAGCAGTGGCTCACCCGGTGCCCGCCGCAGCTCGTCCCGGCGCTGCGGAACGAGAGTTCGCCCGGGGACAACTTCCGGCACGCGTTCTACACGCTCAGCGACAGGATCGCCGAGCTGTCCGGCGACCCGGCCGAGCCGGCCTACCTGGAGCCCCGGCTGGTGGCCGCGGCGCTGCTCGCCGCCGACCTGAACGTCGTCCGCAAGGACATGGTCGGCACGATCGTCCCGTGGCTGGACCCGGAGATCCGGTACACGGTGCAGGCGGTGGCCGAGCAGAAGGGGCATCCGCTGCGCCGGCTCTGGCCCTCGGACATGCGCCTCCCCGAGCCGCTGCGCTCCGCCGCCGGGTCCGGGGCGGGCGCCGAGTCGCTGCTGGCCGCGATGTACGAGACCGACCTGGCCTGGTGCCGGCTCGGCGGGATGCCCGCCCGGCCGCGCGGCTTCCCCGTGCCGACCGCGATCATCGCCGGGATCATCGGGCGCAACCGGGCCCGCGCCACGGCCGCGGCCACGATGTCCACGCCGCAGCCGAACCCGGCGCCGGCGCAGCCGTCGCCGCACGCCATGCAGAGCCAGCCGGGCCTCGCGCCCGGCGCGCCGCCGCAGCCGCAGGGCGCGCCGTCCGAGCCCGACCGGCCGTTCGTGCAGCCGCCCGCGCAGCCGGTCCGGGAGAGCGCGCCCCCCGGCCCCGCCGCCGCCCCCGCAGCGCTCCCGCAGCCCGGCCCCGGGCAGCAGGCCGCGTTCGCGCCGCCGGACCCGCTGCTCGCCGCGCCCTCCGGCGACGACGACAAGGACGAGGCGAGCGCCGCCGCCCCGCCGTACACCGAGCTCGGCTTCCAGCGCCCCGCCGCTGGCCCCGTCCAGCCGCCGGCGCCCGCACAGCCGCTCGCACAGCCGCCCGCACAGCCACTGGCACCCGCGCAGCCACCGGCACCCGCGCAGCCGCCCGCGGCCGCGCAACCGCCCGCGCCCATGCAGAGCCCGGCGCCCCCTCCGCCGGTGCAGAACCCGCCGCCGGTGCAGGCGGCGTCTCCGCAGCCGGAAGCGCAGCTCGGCGGCGTCTCACCCCAGGAGGAGGCGCCGGACGAGGACTTCGTCCCGCCGTACACCCAGCTGGGCTACCAGCCGGCGGGCGCGGCACCGGCACCCGCACCGGCGCCCGCCGCGTCCCCGGCACCCCCGCCGCCCGTGCGGCAGCCGGAACCGCCCGTTCCGGCGAATTCGCCCGAACCGCAGCCGACCACGTTCGACGCGTTCTCCACCCGCGTCGAGGGCCAGGACTCACCGCGGCCCGGCCCGCCCGCACAGGCCCCCGCGCCCCCGCCGCCCGCGAACCGGCCGCCGGGCACGCGCGTCCTCGGCCCCGGCGACATCGAGGACGACCCGGCCCCGGCGCCCCCGCCCGGCCCCGGCGGCGCCGCGCCCCCGCCCGGGACGAAGGTCATGTCCAAGACGATGGTGGGCGACTTCGACTTCCTGGACGACACGCCGTCCCCGGAGCGGCCCGTCGACGAGATCCCGCCGCCGAGCGACCGCAGCACCCGCCGCGTCCTGGAGCGGTTCGGGTTCGGGTTCGTCTACGGGGAGCACGACGCGTCCGTGCTGCTCGGGGACGTCAAGGCGCAGGCCGAGGAGTGGAACAAGCCGACCGGCGACCAGGCCGAGGCGACCCGGGTGGACGGCGCCCCGAGCGCGATCAAGTCGGGCCTGCCCGGGGTGCTGCTGGTCGGCGACCCGCACTCGGGGCAGCGCCGGCTGTCCCGGATGATCGCGCTGACGCTGGCGAACGCGGGCCTCGGCGACGGGACGATCCGCGCCCATGACGCCGAGGACGTCCGGAACGCCCCGCCCGAGCGGATCGGTCAGCTGCTCGCCCAGCCGGGCCCGGTGATCCTGTTCGAGCGGCTGGACGTGGCGATCGCGGACGCCGCCGACCCGGCCGCCGTCGTCGGGGCGGTGCGCCGCGCCCGCCGCGACCCGGTGAACACGACCCCGGTGATCGCGACCTGCGAGCCGCGCGCCTACCGGGAGCTGCTGCGGGAGCACCCGAAGCTCGTGCAGGCGTTCCGCGTCCACCGGCTGCCCGACTTCGCCGACCTCGACAACCGGATGACGCTGCTGCACCTGCTCGCCGACGAGCGGCGGGTGACGATCGGCGCGGCGGCGCTGGAGACCGTCCGGGCCGACCTGGAGCGGCTCCGCGGGCCGGGCGACCTGGTCAACGCCCGCCTCGTCGAGGCGTACCTCGACCAGGCGGCGCAGCGGAACATGGAGCGCGCCGGGGCGTCCCACGACCGGCTCGTGCTGACCCCGGACGACCTCGCGGGCGTCGCGGAGGGCATCGAGCCGGCGCTGCGCCCGCCCGGCGACATCGGCGGCTACCTGCGGCAGCTCGACCAGCTCACCGGGCTGGAGGACGTCAAGGCGGCGGTGCGGGAGCTGGCCGACGAGGCGGCGCTCGCCGCCGACCGCGCCCGGTACGGCGTGTCCGGCGACGCGCCCCGCCACCTGGTGTTCACCGGGCCGCCCGGCACCGGGAAGACGACCGTGGCGGGGCTGGTCGGCGGCGTGTACGCGGCGCTGGGGCTGCTCCAGTCGGGCCACGTGGTGGCGTGCCGTCCCGTCCACCTGGCCGGGCGCGACCAGGTCGACACCCGCAACCGCGTCGCGGGCATGGTCGACCAGGCGCTCGGCGGGGTGCTGCTCATCCAGGAGGCGTACCGGCTCGACCGGGCGCCCGCCGTCGTCGACGAGCTTCTCCGCCGGATGCACCAGTCCGGTACCCGGTTCATCGTGGTCTGCTCCAGCCCGGCGGCGGAGATGGAGGGCTTCCTCGCGGGCAACCCGGCGTTCCGCGCGGAGTTCGGCCGGATCCTGGAGTTCACCGCGATGGGCGACCGCGACCTGGTGGGGCTGTTCCAGAGCTACGCCGAACGCGACCTCTACATGCTGGACGAGGAGCTGCGCGTCGAGCTGCTGTCCCGGTTCGAGGCGATGCGCGAGGACCCGCGGTTCGCCTACGCCCGGACCGTCCGCGCCCTGTTCGAGCAGACGGTGGCCCGGCAGGCGGCCCGGCTCGCGGGCGCCGACGTCAACGCCGCGACCGTGGCCCGCCTGACCGCCCGCGACCTCCCCGAAACCCCGCTGGAGCAACTCCTGGGCGACTTCCGCGCGGGGCCCTGAGCGCGCGGTGTCCCGTCCCGGCGGGACGGAGGCATCAGATGGGCATCACCCGGGAAGACCAGTCGGGAAGGTGGCCCGCGAATGGCCCTCTTGGGTCATGTGCCGGTCGGGGCGGTACGCGTAGCCTCGACTCGGGTGTGGGGAACGAACGGGAGGTGGACGCGGTGCGCCAGAACCTTGATCTGCGCGTCCACGACCGTGTTGCGCTGGACGAGATCGAACTCTATGCCGAGATGCTCAGCGCGGTGGCGGCGGCGGAACGGCCGCTGACCATCGCGGAAATCGACATGGTGCTCGGAGTACGGTCCGACGAAGCCGGTCGTCGCGAGCTTACGCCGCAGGACTAGAACAGTCACGGGCTCGCTAGGTCCGGGGACGCCGCGATTCGGGGCGTCCCCGGTTCGTCATTTCGGACATTGTCACCGTCGGAACGCCGCAGGTCACGCAGGGTTAATGTAAGGAATCTCACTTTTGCCGGTCTCGACCGGGTTCGCCGGGTCGCCCGAGAGACCCCCAAACGGGGGGCGTTCCTCCAGTTAGGGCCCACCCTCACGGGTATGCACCTGCCGATCTAGGGCAATCTTGTAGGTGAGAGGATGGGCGACACCAGCCGAAGCTGGGGCAAAGGTTCTTTTTACGGCGGGTAGCGCCTACGATCCTCTGCGGACTGTTCCAGCACATCAGGAGAACGACGTGCGCTTGCGTCTCACGCCGCGTGAGGACAGCTTCTACGACATGTTCACCGACTCGGCGAACAACCTGGTCACCGGCGCCAGGCTCCTCGTGGAACTCATCAGCGACGGCGCCGACCGGGCGGCGATCGCGGAGAAGATGCGCGCCTGCGAGCATGCGGGCGACGAATGCACCCACGCGATCATGCGCCGGCTGAACGAAACGTTCATCACGCCGTTCGACCGCGAGGACATCTACCAGCTCGCCTCGTCCATCGACGACGTCATGGACGAGATGGAGGAGGCCGCCGACCTCGTCGTGCTCTACAAGATCGACGAGTTCCCCAAGGGCATCGTCAACATGGTGGAGGTCCTGGAGCGGGCCGCCGAGCTCACCGCCGAGGCCATGCCGCGGCTGCGCTCGATGAAAGAGCTCAACGAGTACTGGATCGAGATCAACCGGCTCGAGAACCAGGGCGACCAGGTCTACCGCAAGCTGCTGGCACAGCTCTTCAGCGGCGAGTACGACACGCTCACGGTGCTCAAGCTGAAGCAGGTCATCGACCGGCTGGAAGACGCCGCCGACGCGTTCGAGCAGGTCGCGAACACGGTCGAGACCATCGCGGTCAAGGAATCATGAGCACGGCCAAGGATCCCGGCGTGACCGCCACCCGGGAGCCGGCCGCGGAGGACGACCCCGCCTCCCTCGGAGAGCAGGCCACCCGCCGGGTCACCGGACGGGCCTGGCTGCTCCTGCTGGCCGGCATCCTCATCGTCATGATCGGCGGCGCGCTCGGGCTCCGGTCCGACGCGCAGATGGCCGTCCTCGTCCTCGTCGTGGTCGTCGCGCTCGTCTTCGACTACACCAACGGCTTCCACGACGCCGCCAACGCCATCGCCACCGCCGTCTCCACCCGCGCGCTGACCCCCCGCGTCGCGCTCGGCATGGCCGCCGCCATGAACATGATCGGCGCCCTCCTCGGCGTCGGCGTCGCCAAGACCGTCAGCGAGGTCATCACACCCCCCGACGGGCTGCACGGCCTCACCGTCGTCGCCGCCGGCGTCCTCGGCGCCATCACCTGGAACCTCATCACCTGGTACTTCGGGCTGCCGTCGTCGTCCTCCCACGCCCTCATCGGCGGCGTGGTCGGCGCCGGACTCGCCTCCCTGTCCGACGTCAACTGGCACACCGTCGTCGAGAAGGTCGCCGTCCCGATGGTCGTCTCACCGGTCGTCGGGTTCTGCCTCGCCTACCTCGGCATGGTCGCCATCCTGTGGATCTTCCGGCGGGCCAACCCCAGCCGCGTCGGCCGCCGCTTCCGCATCGCGCAGACCATGTCCGCCTCGTCCCTCGCGCTCGGGCACGGCCTCCAGGACGCGCAGAAGACCATGGGCATCATCGTCCTCGCGCTCGTCACCACCGGCCACGCCGACGGCAGCACCGTCCCCTGGTGGGTGGTCATCGTCTGCGCCGGCGCCCTGTCCGCCGGAACCTACGCGGGCGGCTGGCGCATCATGCGGACACTCGGCCGCAAGGTCATCGAAGTCGACCCGCCCAAGGGCTTCGCCGCCGAAGCGACCGCGTCCGTCGTCCTCTACACCACCGCGTTCATCTGGCACGCTCCAATCTCCACCACCCACACGATCACCTCAGCGATCATGGGGGCGGGCGCCACCAAACGCCTCTCCGCCGTCCGCTGGGGCGTCGCCGGCAACATCCTCGTCGCCTGGGTCCTCACCATGCCCGCGGCCGCACTCGTCGCCGCGATCGTCTACTACGTCGTCCACTTCTTCGGGGCGTGATCTCTTGGGGGGGCTGTGTCCACCCAGGGGGGCGACCCCCTGGAACCCCCGTTGCGAGCCGGTCGATCCTCACGCCACGGTTTCGGTTTCTGTGACCGTGCGGGTTTGTGGCGTGTCGCTGCGGTCGCCCGGCTCGGCGGGTCGGGCGGCCTCCGGGCGCTAGAGCGCCCTCCGGCCGCCCGACCCGTGGCGCAACCTGGGGTCGTTGGGCAGGGTTTCCTGTGGTTGAGGTCGTTGGTGAACGTTTCTGGTCGTGAGGTGGGTGTGGCCCGGGGGTTTGCCCCGGGCCACGTTTGGTTTGCTCTTGTGTTTTTCTACTGGCCTTTGATTCGGGTCAGGGGTGGGGGTGTGATGGTGCCCTGGGCGTTGAAGTAGGCGACGAAGGTGTCCAGGTCTATGGCGCCCAGTACCTGGTCCTGGCCTTCGGTGAAGACGGTGAAGCCGTCGCCGCCGCCCAGGAGGAAGTTGTTCGCCGCGACCTTGTAGGTGGTGGACGGGTCGACCGGGGTGCCGTCGATGGTGATGGCGGAGACGCGGTCGCCCACCGGCTTCGAGCGGTCGATGGTGAAGTTCAGGTTCGCCGACGGCTGGAGGATCTTCTCGCCCGCGGACGTCCACTGCTGTTCGAGGAGGGCGTCCAGCTGCGCGCCCGTCAGGGACGTCACGCCCATCACGTTGCTGAACGGCTGGACGGCGAACGCCTCGCCGTAGGTGACGACGCCGTCGCCCTCGGAGCCGCTCGCGGCGTAGGTGAGGTCGGTGCGGACGCCGCCCGGGTTCATCAGCGCCACCTGGGCGCCGAGGTCCTTGGTGCCGGCGAGCTGGGCGTCGGCGATGACGTCGCCGAGCGCGGTCTCGCCGGACGGGGACGGGGTGCGGGTCAGATCCGCGGTGATCCTGCCGATGGGCTTGTCGGCGATGACGGAGACGCGGTCCTTCCAGGTCTGGACGAACTTCTTCGTCGCCGGGTCCGGGGCGACGTCGCGGGTGACGACGTGGTTGTCCGCCCGCACGGAGGAGCGGACGACGTCGCCGGTGCGCCGGTCCACCTTGAGGTTCACCTCGGTGAGCACGCGGCCGAAGGAGGAGCCGGAGGAGAACAGGCGCGGCCGGCCGGCGGGGTCCTTCACCGAGCAGACGTACTGCTGGTGGGTGTGGCCCGACAGGACCATGTCGATCTCGGGATCGGCCTGCTGCGCGATGCGGGAGCCGGCGCCGGGCACGATGCCGCACTCGTCGGGGCGGCTGCCGGCCTTCACCTGGTCGCCCTCGTGGACGAGCACCACCATCGCGCGGACGTTGCGGCGCTTCAGCTCGCGGGCGGCGCGGTTCGCGGCGGCGACCTCGTCGTCGAACGTCAGGCCCTTGATGCCCTCGGCGGTGACGATGCTCGGGGTGGTCTTGGTGACGAGCCCGATGAAGCCGACCCGGACGCCGTTGATGCGGCGGATCGTCCACGGCTTCATCGCGGGCCGCTGGTGGTGGCCCTGCTTCTTCAGCACGTTCGCGGCGAGGTAGTCGAACTTCGCGCCGCGCCAGGTGCCTTCGGGCGAGCAGCCGTCCACGGGGTGGCAGCCGCCGTTCTGGATGCGCAGCAGCTCCTGGTAGCCCTCGTCGAACTCGTGGTTCCCGACCGCCGACGCCGTGACGCCGACGTTCCCGAGGAACTGCACCGACGGCTCGTCGTGGTACGCGGCGGAGATCAGCGGGGAGGCGCCGATCAGGTCGCCCTGGGCGACGGTGAGGGTGTCGCGGTTCCGCAGCTGCTTCAGGTGCGTCGCGATGTAGGCGGCGCCGCCCGCGAGGACGGTGTCGCCGTTCTCGTCGATGGCGTTGCCGGAGCTTCCGGACGGCGGCTCCAGGTTCCCGTGGAAGTCGTTGAGCGCGAGCAGCCGTACGGACGCGGTCGGCGCGGGACGGGCGGCGGCGGGTTGCGCGGCCAGTCCCACGACCGTCAGCCCCGCCGCGGCGCAGGCCAGGATGGTGCGTCGTCGAGTCATTCTGTGGACGGTAGGTTCGCCCGGCATACGGATCCCGGCGGTGGGATGACGTTTTTGTGACAAATCGATCAGGGCCCCGGACGATCTTCTGGGGCGTCCCGGCGCGTAGGGTGGCGGCGTGGGTGAGCTGCGGGGAACGCTGGACGAGGCCGGGATCGCGCAGGCGCTGGCGCTGGCGGAAGCGGCGGCACAGGTCGACGGCGTGGGGCCGCTGTCGGAGCATGCCCTGCTGGCGCTCCGGGGTGGGCGGCCCGGCCCGGCCATCGTCGATGGCGGGGCTGTTGTGGCGTATGCCCACTTCGACGCTGCGACTGAGGACGAGCCCGCGGCGGGTGAGATCGTCGTCCATCCGGAGCATCGGCGCAGGGGGCACGGGCGTTCGCTGCTGCGGGCGCTGCGTCAGGAGGCCGGCGGGTCTTTGCGGGTGTGGGCCCATGGTGATCTTCCGGCGGCCGCCGCTCTGGCGTCTTCGGAGGGGATGGAGCGGGTCCGTGCGCTGTTCCAGATGCGGCGGCCGGCGTCCGACCCGCTGCCGGAGGCGCACGTCGCCGAAGGGGTGAGCGTCCGCTCCTTCGAGCCCGGACGGGACGAGCAGGCGTGGCTCGACGTGAACGCGCGCGCCTTCGCCGACCACCCCGAGCAGGGCGCCTGGACCATGGACGACGTCCGCGCGCGCGAGGCCGAGGAGTGGTTCGACCCCGCCGGGTTCTTCCTCGCCGAGCGGGATGGGCGGCTCGTCGGGTTCCACTGGACGAAGGTGCATCCCGGCAAGATCGGTGAGGTCTATGTCGTGGGCGTCGACCCCGACGCGCAGGGTCTCGGGCTCGGACGCTCGCTGACCCTGGTGGGCCTGCACCATCTGCGCTCCACCGGGATGGAGCAGATCATGCTGTACGTGGACGAGTCGAACGTCGCGGCCGTCCGCCTGTACGAGTCGCTGGGGTTCACCCGGTACGCCGTCGACGTCATGTACGCCTGAAACCCGGTTGACCGGGTCTCGACCCGGTTTTTGGCCGGTTGAGCTGCGCCGTTAACCCGGCGTCCATCCCAAATCGGGACATTCTTCGCGATCACGCGCGCCCACGTTCATCCGCCGTTCACCTGGATCCGGGCGGCTGGTCACCTCGCCTGCTTAGCGTCGCATTCGACGGCGAACCCCACGGTCCGTCGCGGTGCGAACGGCGAAATCCAAGAGGAGACCCCCCGGTGAAGAACGGTTCCCGGCTCGCCGCCCTGGGCGGTGCGGTCGTCGCGGGCGTGCTGGCCCTGTCCGCATGCGGGAGCGACAACAACGTCACGGCGAGCTCGAGCAGCGCCCCGGCCGGCGACATCGACTGCGCCAAGGCCAGCGTCAACGCGGCGGGGTCGAGCGCGCAGAAGAACGCGATCGAGGAGTGGACGAAGCTCTACGCGAGCAAGTGCGCGGGCGCCAACCTGAACTACAACCCGAGCGGGTCGGGCGCCGGCATCCAGGCGTTCACCAGCGGGCAGGTGGCGTTCGCCGGTTCCGACTCGGCGCTCAAGCCCGAGGAGGCCGCGGCCGCGCGGGAGCGCTGCCAGGGCGGGGCCGCGCTGAACCTGCCGATGGTCGTCGGCCCGGTCGCGGTCGTCTACAACATGCAGGGCGTGGACGGGCTGAAGCTGTCGCCCGAGAACATCGCCAAGATCTTCTCCGGAAAGATCAAGAAGTGGAACGATCCGGCGATCGCCGGGGAGAACGCGGGCGCGAAGCTGCCCGACGCGGAGATCAAGCCGATCTACCGCTCGGACGAGTCCGGCACGACGGACAACTTCACGAACTACCTGCACACGGTCGTCCCGAAGGTCTGGACGTGGGAGAAGGCCAAGAAGTGGCCGAACTCCACGGGCCAGGGCGCGGCCAAGTCCGACGGCGTCACCGGCCAGGTGAAGAACACCGAGGGCGCCATCTCCTACGTGGAGATGTCGTACGCGGAGAACAACAAGCTCCAGACCGCGCATGTGAAGAACGGCGCCGGTGAGTACACCGAGCTGTCGCCGGAGAGCGCGTCCAAGGCCGTCGCCGGGGCGAAGGTCACCGGCACCGGCAACGACGTCGCGCTGGAGATCGACTACGCGACCGAGGAGCCGGGTGCGTACCCGATCGTCCTGGTCACCTACGAGATCGCGTGCGAGAAGGGGCTGCCCGCCGAGCAGGCCGGGTTCGTCAAGTCCTTCCTCACCTACACCTCCAGCGCCGACGGCCAGAAGATCCTCACCGGCCTCGGGTACGCCCCGCTGCCGCAGAGCGTGCTCACCAAGGTCCAGACGTCCGTGAAGGCCCTGTCCTGACCCAGCACGACGGCACCCGCAGCCCCGCCGCCGACGACCTCGGCGACGGGGCCGGCGTGGGTCGCGACGTCATCCAAGGAGGTTTCCCCATGACCACCGAGACCGGCGTCGAGGCGCGCGCCGGCACCCCGGCCCGCACCGCCGCCCCGATGGGCACCGGACGGGCCGGAGACAAGGTCTTCGCCGGGGCCGCCCGCGGCTCCGGCATCGCCGTGCTGGCGATCGTCGCCGCGATCGCCGCCTTCCTCGTCTGGAAGGCGGTCCCGGCCCTGCGGGACAACGAGGCGAACTTCCTCACCGCCGAGGAGTGGAACCCGAACGCGACGCCGCCGGAGTTCGGCATCGCGCAGCTGGCGTTCGGCACGCTGGTCTCGTCGCTGCTCGCGATGCTGATGGCGACGCCGGTCGCGATCGGGATCGCGCTGTTCATCTCGTTCTACTCGCCGCGGCGGCTGGCGTCCGGGCTCGGCTACGTCGTCGACCTGCTCGCGGCCGTCCCCAGCATCGTGTACGGGCTGTGGGGCCTCGCGTTCCTGTCCCGGCACATGGAGGGGATCAGCGCCTTCCTCAACGGGGCGCTGGGCTGGATCCCGCTGTTCGGCGGGGACAGCCCCGGCAAGAACTCGATCTTCACCGCCTCGGTGGTGCTGGCGATCATGATCCTGCCGATCATCTCGTCCATCTCCCGGGAGGTGTTCCTGCAGGTCCCGCGGGCCAACGTGGAGGCGGCGCTGGCGATCGGCGCGACCCGCTGGGAGATGATCCGGATGGCGGTGCTGCCGTACGGGCGGTCCGGCATGATCGGCGCCTCGATGCTCGGCCTCGGCCGCGCGATGGGCGAGACGATCGCCGTCGCGATGGTGCTGACGTTCGTGCCCGGGATCAACTGGCGCATCCTGGAGAACGGCGGCGCGACCTTCGCCGCGAACATCGCCAACAGCTTCGCCGAGGCATCGGTCACCGGGCGCGGCGCGCTGATCGCCTCCGGCCTGGTGCTGTTCGTGATCACCCTGGTCGTCAACATGGCCGCCCGCGCGGTCGTCGCGCGGCGGAAGGAGTTCGCGTGACCAGCGCCTCCACCCCCGAGAGCGTGAGCCTCACCTCGGTGTCGGCGGGACGCAAGATCAAGGACCGGCTCGTCCAGGGGCTGGTCTATCTGGCGTTCGCGCTCGCGGTCGTCCCGCTGGTCTCGGTGCTGTGGACGGTCGCCGTCAACGGCGCCGAGCGGCTCGACCCCACGTTCTTCCAGTTCTCGATGAACGCGGTCAGCGGCAGCGACCCCGGCGGCGGCGCCTACCACGCCATCATCGGCACCCTGGAGCAGGTCGCGATCACCACCGTGATCGCCGTGCCGCTCGCCCTGCTGACCGCGATCTACCTGGTCGAGTACGCCGGCGGCGGCCGGCTCGGCAGGCTGATCAGCTTCACCGTGGACGTGATGACGGGCATCCCGTCGATCGTCGCCGGCCTGTTCGTGCTGGCACTGTGGCTGCTCACGATGGGGTTCGGCTTCTCCGGCTTCGCCGGGGCGCTGTCGCTGACGATCCTGATGATCCCGACGGTGGTGCGCGCCGCGGAGGAGATGCTGAAGCTCGTCCCGAACGACCTGCGCGAGGCGTCCTACGCGCTGGGCGTGCCGCGCTGGCGGACGATCTGCTTCGTCGTGCTGCCGACGGCGCTGACGGGGATCGTCACCGGCGTGATGCTGGCCGTCGCCCGCGTGATGGGCGAGACCGCGCCGCTGCTGCTCACGATCTTCTTCACCAAGGCGATCAACAACGATCCGTTCACCGGTCCGCAGGCGTCGCTGCCCACCTTCATCTGGGAGCAGGCCGCGGACCCGAACCAGCACTCGATCGACCGGGCCTGGACGGGCGCGCTCGTGCTGATCGGGATCATCATGCTGCTCAACCTGGTCGCCCGGCTCGTCGCCCGGCGCGCCGCGCCCGCCGGCCGCTGACCCCCCGAAAGGAAGACCCATGGCCAAGCGGATCGACGTCTCCGGGCTCCACGCCTACTACGGCGGCGTCCACGCCATCGAGGACATCTCGATGACGATCGAGCCGCGCTCGGTGACCGCGTTCATCGGGCCGTCGGGCTGCGGCAAGTCCACCTTCCTGCGCACGCTGAACCGGATGCACGAGGTCATCCCGGGCGCGCGCGTCGAGGGCAAGGTCATGCTGGACGACGAGGACCTCTACGACCCGTCCGTGGACCCCGTCGCGGTGCGCCGCGTCGTCGGCATGGTGTTCCAGCGGCCCAACCCGTTCCCCACCATGTCGATCTACGACAACGTCGCCGCCGGGCTCAAGCTGAACGGCGTGCGGCGCAAGTCCCGGCTGGACGAGATCGTCGAGGAGTCGCTGCGCGGCGCCAACCTGTGGAACGAGGTGAAGGACCGGCTCGGCAAGCCCGGCGCGGGCCTGTCCGGCGGGCAGCAGCAGCGGCTGTGCATCGCCCGCGCGATCGCCGTCCGGCCGCAGGTGCTGCTGATGGACGAGCCGTGCTCCGCGCTCGACCCGATCTCCACGCTCGCGATCGAGGACCTGATCGACAAGCTGAAGACCCAGTACACGATCGTGATCGTCACCCACAACATGCAGCAGGCGGCGCGGGTCAGCGACCGGACGGCGTTCTTCAACATCGCCGGGACCGGCAAGCCGGGCAGGCTCATCGAGATCGACGACACCAGCAAGATCTTCGCGAACCCGGAGGAGAAGGCCACCGAGGACTACATCACCGGCCGCTTCGGCTGACCCGCCCGTCCCGCCGGGGCGGCGGGACGGGCGGCCGGCTCAGCCGGACTGCTCGATGAACGGCGTCTTCTTCGCGGGCTCGGTCGCGGTGCCCGTGCTCACGACGGTGGACGTCCCGGGGCGGGCGTCGGCGTCGGACGCCTGGACGGTGCCGGTGCGCGCCGGGCCCTCCAGGGCCGTCCAGGACGAGCCGTCGAAGTGCAGGTACCGGGTCCTGGTGCCGGTCGTGACCGGCAGCACGACCACGCCGCCCCGCCCGTCGGACGACATCCCGAGGCCGGTCGCGCCCAGCGGGATGTCGGAGGTCGTCCAGGACGTGCCGTCGTAGTGCTGGACCGCGTTCGTGATCTGCGCGTTCTGCCGGACGCGCAGCACGTAGACGTTCGTCGGGGAGTCGGCGACGATGCGGTACAGGGTGCCCTGGAAGCCGAGGGCGCCGAGCGAGCCGGGGACGTCGATCCGCTCCCAGGACGTCCCGTCGAAGTGCATCACGATGCCGGTCGCGGCCGTCCCGGACTCCGCGGTCGTGCCGGCGAGCCACACGTCGTCGGCGGCGCGGACGTCCGCCGCCGTGATCGACGAGGACGGCGGCAGCGGGACCTGCGGGTCGACCCACGCGTCACCCGTCCAGCGGAGGATCGCGCTCGGGCCGCCGTTGAACTGGTTGAGCCCGGCGATCGAGTAGGCGGTGCCGTCGGGGGCCGCGGACACGGCGTTCGGGATGCCCACCAGCGGATACGGGACCTGGCTCCACGCGGTGCCGTTCCAGTACAGGCCGACCGTGCCGCTCAGGCTGTACCCGATGACCCACGCCTTGGACGGGCCGGAGACGGCCACGTCGACCGGTGTGAAGCCGACCGGGCTCTGCTCGGCGGTCCAGCCGGAGCCCGTCCAGCGGACGATCTTCGCCGCCGGGCCGAAGATGTTGCCGGCGGCGCCGACGGCCCAGCCGGCGTCCCCGGCGCCGAAGTCGACCCGGTCGAGGGATCCGTCGTAGGCGATCGCTCCGGTCGCCACGTCCGTCCAGCCGGCGGCGTGCGCGGGGGCGGCCGCCGCCACCGTCCCGGCGGCGCAGGCCAGGGCGGTGGCGACCGCCAGTGCCGCGGTGCGTCTCATGGGGGCTCCCTTTCATGATCACAGCAAGCCCCGGACAGCGTACGCGATCACTTACTCGGCGCCCGGCGGGGCACCGCCCCCGGCTAGCGGAACAGCGCCTGGCGCGTCCCCATCATGATCCGGTCGCCGGGGAGGAGCGTCCGCATGATGGACTCCAGCTCGGGCCGGGCCATCGCGACGCAGCCCGCGGTCGGTCCCGAGCCGATGTGCATGAAGATCGCCGAGCCGGCCCCGTGGACGATCGGGGAGTCCGGCGGCCGGTTGTAGTTGACCACCACGGACTGCTTGTAGGGGCCCCGCTGCATGAGCTGCGACAGGTTCTCGTCGTCCGGCAGGCACGCGCCCCGGTAGTAGCGGTTGTAGCGCGAGTCGCCGATCGTCGAGCCCCAGCAGTCGCCGCTCGCACGCAGCGAGCGGTAAGGGAGCCACGTTCCCGGGTCGCCCTCGCCGAACGCCTCGGTCATGGTGTAGGACCCGGTCGGCGACTTCCCGTCGCCCTCTCGCTTGGCGCCCGGTTCGGCGTAGCCGTTCCGGCCCACATGGCCGAGAGTGGTCAGGAACTGCTTCCAGAAACGGCCTTTCCTGACGCATTCGGTGACGGTCACCTCGGTCGTCCCGTATCCGGCTGCGACGGCGAAGACGACATGCCGGGCTCCGCCCGGTTCGTAGCGCGTCTGCCCCTGGCTGAGAGCCCAGCACGGATCGCTTACGTGGCTCTCTCGAGCGGAGGCACGCGGAATGCCGACGGCCATTGCGACCAGCCCTGCGGCGGCGGAAAGGGCCGCGATTCTCATGGCGGCTGAACACTTCCTCATGAAGCTACGCCTCCCCCTCCGACCTTCCGGATACGCCCGAGCGCGCCTCTCAGATCGATCAAGGAAAAGACATATGACAAGACGCCCGGAACCGTGCGGTTCCGGGCGTCTCGTGCCGAGGGAAAGGGCTACTCGCCCTTCCAGTTCGGCTTGCGCTTCTCGGCGAACGCCGCCGGGCCCTCCTGGGCGTCCTTGGAGGTGAAGACCGGCAGGGTGATCTCCTGCTGCTTCTTCCACGCCTCCTCGGACGACCAGTCGGCGGACTCGACGATGACCTTCTTGGTCGCCGCGAGCGCCAGCGGCGCGTTCTCGGCGACCTTGAGGGCCAGCTCCTTGGCCGCGGCGAGCGCGCCGCCCGGCTCGGCGAGCCGGTTGACGAACCCGAGCTCGGCCATCCGGTCCGCCGGGTACTTGTCGCCGGTGAGGGCGATCTCCATGGCGATGTGGTACGGGATGCGCTGCGGCAGCCGCAGCAGGCCGCCGCCCGCGGCGACCAGGCCGCGCTTCGGCTCGGGCAGCCCGAACTGGGCGTCCCGGGCCGCGACGATCATGTCGCAGGACAGCGCGACCTCGCAGCCGCCGGCCAGGGCGTAGCCCTCGATCGCGGCGATCATCGGCTTGGCCGGCGGGCGCTCGGTGAGGCCCGCGAACCCGCGCCCCTCGACGACGGGGTTGTCGCCGGTGAGGAAGCCCTTCAGGTCCATCCCGGCGCAGAACGTCCCGCCCGCGCCGGTGAGGATGCCGATGGACAGGTCCTTGCGGGACTCCAGCTCCTCGACGGCCGCCGCGATGCCCCGCGCCACCTCGCCGTTGACCGCGTTGCGGGCCTCCGGGCGGTTGATGGTGACTACGAGGACGGCGCCGTCTTCTTCGGTCAGAACAGCGTCGGTCATTCAGTGCCTCACTTGGGCTGGAAGCGGATGCCGCCGTCGAAGCGGATCGTCTCGCCGTTCATGTAGTCGTTCTCGATCAGGGCCTTGACGAGGTGCGCGAACTCCGACGCCTTGCCCATCCGCTTCGGGAACGGGACGGGCGCGGCGAGCTTGGCCTTGAAGGCCTCCGCCTGCTCGCCCTGGCCGTAGATCGGGGTGTCGATGATGCCGGGGCAGATGGTGTTGACCCGGACGCCGATCGCGGCGAGGTCGCGCGCCGCCGGCAGCGTCATGCCGATGATGCCGCCCTTGGACGCGGAGTAGGCGATCTGCCCGGTCTGGCCCTCCAGGCCGGCGACGGACGCGGTGTTGATCACCACGCCGCGGGCGCCGTCGGCGTCGGCGGGCTCGGTCTTGGAGATCGCGGCCGCGCCGATCCGCATCAGGTTGAAGGTGCCGATCAGGTTGACCCGGATGACGGTCTCGTAGGAGGCCAGGTCGTGCGGGGTGCCGTCGCGGTTCACGGTCCGCGACGCCCAGCCGATCCCGGCGCTGTTGACGATGACGCGCAGCGGGGCGCCGGTGTCGACGGCGGCCTGCACGGCGGCCTGCACCTGCTCCTCGTTGGACACGTCGGTCTTGACGAAGACGCCGCCCACCTCGTCGGCGAGGGCCTTGCCCTTGTCCTCGTTGAGGTCGGCGACGACCACCTTGGCGCCTTCGGCGGCCAGCGCGCGGACGGTGGCCTCACCGAGGCCGCTCGCGCCACCGGATACGACGGCGGAAACTCCGTTCAGGTCCATAAGCGACACCTTACGTGAGGGACCGAATGTGGTTCGGGGTGATGCTATCCAGACGTCCGTCCGCGCTCCGCGCACACCCCGGCGGATCGCGGAGCGCGTTATTACTCACGGGTTACAATAGGGCCCGCGTTTGCTCCGCGCAGCTCCGGGCACCCGCGTCTTGTGGACGGCGGGGTCGAAACCTGGAGGAACCGAGCATGAGCGAGCGTCCGGCACAGAGCCAGTCCTACCCCGGCCGGACGGGGGAGATGGCCCCCGAACCGCGCGACGAGATGCGCGACTACCTCGGCAGCGACCAGCTGCGCGGGCGGCGCGCGCTGATCACCGGCGGCGACTCGGGGATCGGGCGGGCCACCGCGGTCGCCTTCGCCAAGGAGGGCGCCGACGTCGCGATCACCTATCTGGAGGAGGACGACGACGCCCGGCACACCGCGAGCCTGGTCGAGGACGCCGGGCGGCGCTGCGTCACGTTCGGCGGCGACATGGCGGAGGAGCGGCAGTGCCGCGAGGTCGTCGAGCACACCGTCCGGCAGCTCGGCGGGCTGGACGTCCTCGTGCTGCACCACGGCACGCAGACGCCGGTGAAGGACGTCCGGGAGATCGACGGCGAGCAGCTCCGCCGCACGTTCGAGGTCAACGTGTTCTCGGTGTTCTGGACGATCCAGGAGGCCCTCGACCACATGGGGCCGGGCTCGTCCATCATCATCACCGGCTCCATCAACGGGCTGCGCGGCAACAAGACCCTCATCGACTACTCCGCCAGCAAGGGCGCGGTCATGTCGCTCACCGCGAGCCTCGCCCAGAACCTGATGGACCGCGAGATCCGCGTCAACTGCGTCGCGCCCGGTCCGGTGTGGACGCCGCTGATCCCGGCGACGTTCGACGCCGAGCGGGTGGAGTCCTTCGGTAAGAACGCGCCGATGGGGCGTGCGGCCGATCCGGATGAGATCGCGCCGTCCTACGTGTTCTTCGCCTCCAACCGCCAGTCGTCCTACTACACCGGGCAGACGCTCGTACCGGCCGGCGGGGAGATCCACCCGGGCTGATGGAGCTGCAACGCTGATGGAGCTGCAACGTAGTGACACCGGCGAACCGGGCTACGGACGCCGGAGAGCAGGCAAAGGCTTCGTATTCCTGGGGCTGGACGGTCGCCCCCTGCAAGACCCCATTGAGAAGGAACGCATCAGGTCGCTCGTCATACCGCCCGCCTGGAAGGACGTCTGGATCTGTCCGGACCCGGACGGCCACATCCAGGCGATGGGCACCGACGCGGCCGGACGGCGCCAGTACCTCTACCACGAGGCATGGCGGGAGCAGCGCGACCAGGAGAAGCACGAGCACGTCCTGGAGCTGGCCGAACGGCTGCCCAAGGTGCGGCACACGCTGGACGAGCACCTGTCCGGGCGCGGCTACTCCCGCGAGCGGGTGCTGGCCGCCGCCGTCCGCCTCATCGACCTCGGCTTCTTCCGCATCGGCGGGGAGTCGTACGCGGCGGAGAACGGCACGTTCGGGCTCGCGACCGTCCTGCGCGAGCACGTCACCTGCCGCCGCGGCGGCGAGGTGACCTTCGAGTACCCGGCCAAGGGCTCGAAGGACCTGTACCGCGCGGTCGCGGAGGAGAACGTGTGCAAGGTCGTGAGCGGCCTCAAGCGGCGTCCCGGCGGCGACCCCGAGCTGCTCGCCCACCGGACGCGGGACGGCTGGCACGACGTCACCACGTCCGACATCAACGAGTACATCCGCGAGGTGACCGCCGGCGACTTCACCGCCAAGGACTTCCGCACCTGGCACGCCACCGTCCTCGCCGCGGTCGGGCTCGCGGTGTCGGTCCGCGCGGACGGCGGCGACACCGCCCGCAGGCGCGCCATCGTCCGGGTCGTGAAGGAGGTCGCCGCCTACCTCGGCAACACTCCCGCCGTCGCGCGGGCCTCCTACATCGACCCGCGCATCATCGAGTGCTACGAGAACGGCGAGACGGTCGCGCCCGTGCTCGACCGGCTGGGCGTCGAGGCGTCGGAGGGCGAGCTGGCGACGCAGGGCCCGGTCGAGCAGGCCGTCCTCGACCTGCTCCGCGCCGCCCGGTGACCTGAGGTTCCGGCCGGGCCGCGGGACGGCGCGGGATCACTCCCCTCCTCGCGATCTCGCGGCCGTCCCACCGGCCCATCACGTAGAGGCGAACGTCACCAGGCCGACACCCGTTCCCGGACGTCCTGGCCTTCCGCGGCCTCCGGCGCCTCCAGCGAGTACACGGCGTAGGCGTGCTGCAGCACCGGCAGCGCCACGTTCCGCACCCGCATGCCGCCGGACGTGAGGCCCTTCTCCGTCCCCTTGTGCGCGTGGCCGTGCACCGCGAGGTCGACGCCCGCCGCGTCGATCGCCTCCCCGAGCAGGTAGCTGCCGAGGAACGGGTAGATCTCCAGCGGCTCCCCTTCGAGGGTGTCCGCGGACGGCGAGTAGTGCGTGAGGGCGACCGTGACGTCAGCGTCCAGCTCCGTGAGGGACAGGTGCAGCCGGTCGGCGAAGTCCTTGGTGTGCCGGATGAACGCCTTCATCTCCGGCTCGCCGAAGTCGCTGGCGCAGCGGCCCTCGAACCCGCCGCCGAACCCCTTGCCGCCCGCGACGCCGAGGGTCGTCCCGCCGCAGTCCAGGACGGTGCCGTCGCCGTCGAGGACGGTCACGCCCGCGTCCCGCAGCACGCCGGTGATCTCGTCCTCGGCGTCAGAGTGGTAGTCGTGGTTGCCGAGGACGGCGACCACGGGCGGCCCGAGGTCGCGCAGCACGCCGGCGGCGATCCGGCCCTCCTCGGGCGTGCCGTGCCGGGTCAGGTCCCCGGCGACCAGGAACACGTCCGCCTGGTCGGCGAGCGCGGCCAGCCGGGCCCGGTACTCCCCGGCCATCTCCGGTCCGACGTGCAGGTCCCCCGCGGCGGCGACACGGATCATGAGATCTGCTCCTCTCCGTCCGGCTCGGGCACCGCGACGACGTGCAGCTCGTTGCAGATCCGGCGGCCCCCGGCGGCCTCCCGGGCCGCCTCCTCGACGGCGCGGCGCCGCTCCTCGCTCACCACCTCGCCGCGCAGGTGCACGAACTCGCCGCGGACGTCCACCCGGATGCCGAGCTCGTACGCCTCCGCGGCGAGCCGCTCCTGGATGTGCGCGGCCAGGTAACCCGACATGTCCGCCATGGCCTGCCCCCCTTCGGTCACAGCACGGCCCTCACAGCACGTCCTCCTCGATCACGCCGAGCCGCGCGAGCAGCGTCAGGAACGCGTACGCGTACGGGGACCCGGCGGTCTCCGCCGCGACCCGCCGCCAGTCCACCTGCTCGCGCAGCGCCCGGCCGACGTGCAGGAACCCGCTGAAGTCGCAGGCGGTCTCGGCGAACGCCATCAGCCGCATGACCATCAGGTCGGTGGCGGGCAGGACCGGCATGAACACCGCGCCCACCGTCATCTCCTCGGCCCGCCGCAGCAGCTCGCCGTCCACCGGACGGCCGGACGGCGTGTGGATCAGGTCGATGGTGTGCTCGCCGTCGTAGGCCTTCTCCAGCCAGTTCTCCGGACTCTCCAGGTGCGCCATGCCCACCGCGGCGAGCGCGTCCAGCGCCGCCTGGACGTCCCGCGGCCGCAGCACGAAGTCGACGTCGTGGGTCGACACCGCCGCGCCGTGCGCGTACGCCGCGAAGCCGCCCGCGAGGGCGTACTCCAGGCCCGCGTCGCGGAGGGCGGCGGCCGCGCGCTTCAGGGCGGTCAGCAGATCGTCCGCCACGCCGCCCAGGCCGGGCCCCGGTCCCGCGGTGCCGGACCCGCGCGTCGCGGCCTTCGGCTGCGTCTGCACGTCCCCCACGCGCTCCCCTGCTCGATTGCGGTCGCGGTGGCGGGGTACCCGGCGAGGGGCCGGTCATGCGTCCCCGGTCACCCGGCCGGGCGGTATCCGGCGGGCGGGGTGGGGGTCGTGCCCAGGCAGGTCGCGACGGGGTCCTCGATCGAGCACCAGCCGGGCTTGCGCACCGGCACGTACCCGGAGGGGACGCCCCCGTTCGCGATGATCGAGCGGTAGGCGGGGACGGCGTCGGTCGGGCGGCGCGCCAGGGACGGGTCGGTCAGGACGTCCACCGTGTAGAGGCCGAACCGTGCCCGGTAGCTGCCCCACTCGTAGTTGTCGGTGAGGCTCCAGTAGTTGTAGCCCATCATCTTCACGCCGTCGGCCATCGCGCGCTGGATCCAGTACATGTGGTCGCGGAGATGGTCCGCGCGCGTGTAGCCGTCCTGGCGCGGCTTGCCGTCATCGGTCGGCATGCCGCTCTCGACGACGAAGACCGGCAGGTGCGGTAGCCGGCGCTGGTAGTTCTTCAGGACGTAGTACAGCCCCTCAGGCTCGGGGTCGACCTTCCAGAACTCGCCGGTGAGGGCGTACACCGCAGTGAAGTTCTGCAGGTTCGCGCCGTAGTAGTAGTCGATGCCGATGAAGTCGAGCTTTTCGGTGACGTCGTTGAACAGGGCCGCGTCGAAGATGCCGTTGAGGGCCGTCCCGTAGGCGACGTTGCTCGACACCGGGGCGCCCGGGTCGACCTTGTGGATCATGTCGTACGCGGCCCGGTGCGTCCTGATGAGGGCGTCGCGCATCTTCAGCATCTGCCCGAGGTCCATCGGGCGGGTGGTGAGCTCCTTGTAGATGTAGGCGCTCGCCTCGTTGAAGGTGATCCAGATGACGCCCTGCCCCTTGTAGCGGTCGACGACGTAGCGGGCGTTGCTCAGCCAGTCGTCCTGCGTGCGGGGGTTGTCCCAGGCTCCCTGGTCGGCGACCCAGCCGGGATACACCCAGTGGTCGAGGGTGAGCATGGGCCGCATCCCGTTCTCCTTGATGCGGCGGATGAGGTCGTCGTAGTACGCGAGCGCCTTCGGATCGCGGTACCCGCGGCGCGGCTCCACGCGGGACCACTCGATGGACGTCCGGAAGACGTTCACGCCCAGGCCCTTGGCCAGCTTCAGGTCGGACGGGTAGCGGTGCAGGAAGTCGACGGAGTCGCCGTAGGGGTCGGTGACGCCGGGCGCCTTGCGTTCGGCGTAGCGCGTCCAGTTGCTGTCGGGGAAGTGCCCCTCGCTCTGGAAGCCGGACGTCGACACGCCCCAGAGGAAGCCGGGCGGGAACTTCGCGGTCGGTGATCCGCCCTCGGCCAGGGCCGGCGGCGCCGCCACGAGCCCGGCGACCAGGAGGAGACCGCACAACACGCGTCCGAACACAGGACTCCCTCCGAGCGCGGAACCTGCTTCTCCTTCGGACTACAGGCGGCCGGATCCGGTCCGTCAACCCCTCGGCCGGGCCGGATCCGGTACTCGCGTCCGTCCGCAACCCGTCATCCCGGCACGCCCGACCCGGCCGATTAAAGGAGACATAAGCCACATTTATCGTTACGTGATACACGCCACAGATCATTACGGAGCGTCGACAGGTTTTCCACAGAACGGCATTCCACTTACCGGCGGGCGCCGCACGGGTCACCATGAAATGGATCTTCAAAGGGGGGAAGGTGACCCAGTTCACATTTTCGCCGGGCTGATCAGAATCAGCGCAGGCCACCGCGGTGGCGCCAATCCCTTTCCCCGCGCCCGCTCCCACCGGAATGACCGGAGTGATTTGCCATGCCCACCCGACTCTGCATACGTTCCTGGACGTTCATGCGGCACCGCAGCCGCCCGGATAACAGAACACGCACCCGACGCGCGGCTCGCGGCCTGCACGGCCGCCCCCACAGGCACGGCGCGGCCCCCCAGGCCGTCCCCCGCGGTACTCCCGCGACGGCCGCCGTCGGAAGCCGAATCCGTGCAGCCGAGATGCACGGAACCGGAAGCGGCCACCGTTCACCCGCGCCCCGTCGAATGGCGCGGCGGAATGGTCGCGGCATCCCGAACCGCAAGGAGAACCCGTGCGGTGACGGCTGCCCGGTAGGCATCACCCGCGAGGTCTGGAGTCATTCTGCATACCCCCCGAAACCCCCTGAAGACCGGAATCACCACCGGCGGGCTCGCGCTCACCGCGACCGCGGCGCTCGGCGCGTCCGTCCTCACGGCCGGTCCCGCCGAGGCGGCGGCACCGCCGCAGCAGGCCGCGGTCGTCACCGCGGCGGCGAAGGTCTCCGCGAAGCAGTCCCGCGCCGCGAAGCAGAAGAAGCGCGCGGCCTACGCCGTGAAGTACGCGGCGAAGCAGATCGGCGACCCCTACCGCTACGGCGGCACGGGGCCCGGCTCCTGGGACTGCTCCGGCCTCGCCGGCGGCGCCTGGCGCAAGGCGGGCGTGAAGCTGCCCCGCACCAGCCAGCAGATCTACCGCGCCGTCAAGAAGAAGGTCTCCTGGAAGGGCGCCGTGAAGGGCGACCTGCTGTTCTTCTACGGCGGGCGCACCCACATGGGCATCTACGCCGGCCACGGCTACATGATCCACGCGCCCAGCTCCGGCAAGCGCGTGAAGAAGATCAAGCTGACCAAGTACTACAAGCGCAACTTCTCCGGCGCCGTCCGGCCGGGCCTCTAGCCCCGGCCGCCCCCGTACCGCCCAGGCCCCGCACGCATCGCGACGTCCCCCGCGCGCGCCGTGCGGGGCCTGTGGCGGTAAGGCCCCTGGCCCGGCATCCTCCGGAAGGGCTCTCAGGAAAGCGCGGGGTAGTCGGTGTACCCGCGGTGGTCGCCGCCGTAGAAGGTCGAGCGGTCCGCCGTGTTGTAGGGGCCGCCGGCCTCGATGCGGGCGGGCAGGTCGGGGTTGGCGAGCCACAGCTCACCGAACGCGATCGCGTCCGCCACGCCCTCCCGCAGCGCCTCGGCGCCCTCCTCCGGTCGCGCCGGGAACGACTCCGGCGTCGGATGCGGGTTCAGGATCAGCGTCCCCGGCCACTCGGCCCGGATCCGCCGGGTCATGTCGCGGTTCAGCTCCTCCATGACGTGCAGGTACGCCAGGCCCAGCGGGGCGAGCCGGCCGACGAGGGCGGAGTACAGTTCCGGCGTGTCGCTCTCGCTGACGCCGCTGGACGTGCCGCCCGGCGACACCCGGAGCCCGACCCGCTCCGGGCCGATCGCGTCCGCCGCCGCCCGCACGGCCTCGACGGCGAACCGCACCCGGTTCTCGACCGTCCCGCCGTAGGCGTCGGTGCGGACGTTGCTCCCGTCGGCGAGGAACTGCTGGATCAGGTAGCCGTTCGCGCCGTGCAGCTCGACCCCGTCGAACCCGGCCGCGACCGCGTTGCGCGCGGCGGCGGCGAACTCCCCGACGGCCCCGGCGATGTCGTCCAGGGTCATCTCCTTCGGGACGGGGTGGTCGAGCATCCCGTCCGGCGTGAAGAGCCGGTCGCCGCTCGCGATCGGCGACGGGCCGAGCGGCAGCCCGCCGTCCGGATACAGGACGGGGTGGCCGACACGCCCGGAGTGCATCAGCTGCGCGAAGATCGTGCCGCCCTCCTCGTGGACGGCGTCGGTGACCGCCCGCCACGCCTCGACCTGCTCGTCCGAGTGCAGTCCCGGCGTGAGGATGTACCCCTGGCCCCGGACGCTCGGCTGCGTCCCCTCCGTGATGATCAGCCCGGCGCTCGCCCGCTGCCGGTAGTACTCCGCGGTCAGCTCGGTGACGGCACCGCCCGCGCTCGCGCGGCTGCGGGTCATCGGCGCCATCACGAGGCGGTTGCGCAGCTCCAGCTTCCCGGCCGACAGCGGCTCGAACAGTTCCCGCACGATGTCCTCCTCGGTTCGTTTTCGCTGATCACGAACGTACGAACCGGCGGATACGGGGTGCATCCGTAGGCTTTCGGTATCCGGGCCCGTAGTTTGGATGGGTGCTCTACGGGCGTAACGACGAACAAGCGCGGCTCTCCTCGCTCCTCGACGAGGCGCGCGACCACCGGCGCAGCGCCGCCCTGCTGCTGCGCGGCGAGGCGGGCATCGGCAAGTCGGCGCTGCTCGCGGAGGCGGCGGCGCGGGCGCCGCGGGTACTGCGCGCCACCGGGGTCGAGGCGGAGTCCGGCATCGCGTTCGCCGGACTCAACCAGCTGCTGTGGCCCGTCCGCGACCGGCTGGCGGGCCTCCCGGAGGCGCCGGCCGCCGCGCTGCGCTCCGCGCTCGGCGAGACGTCCGCCGAGCCGGGCCGCTTCGCCACCGGCCTCGCCGTGCTCGCCCTCCTCGCCGACCTCGCCGAGGACGGCCCCGTCCTGTGCGTCGCCGACGACGCGCACTGGCTCGACACCGCGACCGTCGAGGCGCTGCTGTTCGCGGCGCGGCGGCTCGCGGCCGAGGGTGTCGTCATGCTGTTCGCCGCGCGCGACGACGCCTTCACCGGCACCGGCCTGCCCGAGCTGCGGCTCGGCAGGCTCGGCCGGGACGACGCCGAACGGCTGATCGCGTCGCGGGGCCTGCCCCCCGTCGCCCGCGAGCGGGTGCTGCGGGAGGCGGCTGGCAACCCGCTCGCGCTGCACGAGTTCGCCGCCGCCGGCGAGCGTCCCCCCGAGACCACGCCGCTGCGGGTCGCCGACCGCGTCCTCGCCTCGTTCCAGGAGCAGATCGCCCGGCTGCCGGAGCCGACCCGGACGATGCTGCTGATCGCGGCGGCGGAGGGCCGCGGCCACATGCCGAGCCTGCTCGCGGCCGCCGGCACCCTCGGGACCGGCCTCGCCGACCTGGAGCCCGCCGAGCGCGCCCGGCTGGTCGCGGTCACCGGGCGCAGCATCGAGTTCCGGCATCCGCTGATCCGGGCGGCCGCGTACCAGGGCGCGACGGCGGCGCGGCGGGTCGAGGCCCACCGGGCGCTGGCCGAGTCCGCCACCGACCTCGACTGCCGCGCGCGGCACCGCGCGTCCGCCGCGCTGGCTCCGGACGGGGACGTCGCCGCCGACCTCCAGGAGGCCGCCGAGCGCGCCCGCGCCCGCGCCGCCTACGCCACCGCGGCGACGCTCTACCGGCAGGCCGCCGACCTCACCCCCGGCCGGGCGGACCGCGGGGCGCGGCTCGGCGCCGCCGCCGCGCTCACCCTCCGGGCGGGCCGCCTGGACGAGGCCGGCGACCTCGCCGTCCACGCCGAGAAGCTCGGCGCCGCCGACCGCGCCGCCCTCGCCCGCGTGCACGCCGCCGTCGAGTACGAGCGCGGCGACCCGCGCGCCGCGGCCCGCATCATGGTCGACCGCGCCGCCGGCGACGAGCGCGCGGAGATGCTGCGCGTCGGCGCCGTCTACGGCTGGACGTCTGGCGAGCTGCGCGCGGTCCGCCGCGCCGCCGAGCTGCTGCCCGGCGACCGGACCCTGCGCGGCCTCGCGCTGCTCGCGGACGGCGACTACGCGGGCGGCCTGCCGCTGCTGACCGAGCAGGTCGCCGCGCTGCGCGACGGCGACGGCGACCGGCTGCGCGGCGCCCGGCTCGCGCTGATCGCCGGCGCGGACGCGGCGGCTCTGGAACTGGCCGCCGCCGAGGCCGCGCACTGCCGCCGGGACGGCCTCGCCGGCGAACTGCCGGGCGTCCTGCAGATCCTCGCGCAGACGCAGATCGCGGCAGGGCTGCACGCGGACGCGGAGGCCACCGTCGCCGAGGCGGTCGCGCTCGCCCGCGACACCGGCCGCCCGCACGGCGAGGGCCGCCTCGGCGCCGTCCTCGCCCGGGTCGCGGCGATCGAGGGCGACGAGGCCCGCCTCCGCGAGCTGACCGCGTCCGCCCCGCCCGGCTTGGCGGACGCCGCGCTCGCCCTCCTCGACCTCGGCCTGGGCCGCTACGACGAGGCGCTGCGGCGCCTCGACGAGATCGCGAACGGGCCGCACCGCCACGCCGAGATCCTGTCCGCCGCCGACCAGGTGGAGGCCGCCGTCCGCGCGGGCGAGACGACCGTCGCGCGCGCGGCTTTCGCCCGCTATCGCACCTGGGCCGAGGCGAGCAAGCAGCCATGGGCCCTCGCCGTGTCCCTGCACTGCGAGGCCCTGGTGACCGATACCGAGGAGCTCTACGCGGAGGCGATCCGGCTGCACGAACAGGCGTCGCGGCCGTTCGAGCGGGCTCGCACAGAACTTCTCTACGGCGAGTACCTGCGCCGCGCGCGCCGCCGCTCCGACGCACGCGTCCCGCTGCGCTCGGCGGCCTCCATCTTCGAACGCCTCCACGCCGCCCCATGGCTGGAACGCGCGCGCGCCGAACTACGCGCCACCGGTGAGTCCGGCACCGCCGTCCCGACCGCGCCGGACCTCCTCGACCGCCTCACCCCGCAGGAGCTCCAGGTGGTACGCCTGGCGGCCGCCGGCACCAGCAGCCGGGAGATAGCCACCCAGCTCTTCCTCAGCCCGCGCACGGTCGAGTACCACCTCTACAAGGCGTATCCGAAGCTGGGCATCTCGTCCCGGAGGGAGCTCTCCCACCTGGCCCTGGAGCCCGCCTGAGGCACTACGACGACAGAGTCCGCTTGAGGAAGGCTTCCGTGAGCCGCCAGGCCCGCTCGGCAGGCTCCGGCTGGTAGAACATCGGCGCCTTACGGTTGTGGAAGGCGTGCCCACCGTCCTCCTGGACGTGGATCTCGATGTTCTCCCGTCCCTCTACGGCGCGCTCCACCTTCGCGACGTCCTCCCGGGGGATGTAGGGGTCGTCCCCACCGAAGTGGAACTGCACAGGGCTCCGAAGGGCGTCGATCTGGTCCAGAGCCCCCGGCACGCCCGACCCGTAGAACGACACCAGGGAGTCGACCTCGGCCTGCGCACCCAGCAGGTAGGCGAGCGTCCCGCCGAAGCAGAACCCCAGCACGCCGACCTTGCCGACACCTGGCAGGCCCTTGAGGACGTCCAGCGCGGCCTTCGCGTCCGCTACGCCCTTCTCCCAGTCGAACTGGGAGACCATCGACATCCCCTTGGGGAGGGCCTCCTCGTTGTGGGCGGTCGTCCAGTTCGGCTCGATGCGCCAGAACATGTCGGGCGCCGCCACCACGAACCCGAGCGCCACCAGGTCCTCGGCGACGGCCTCCATGTAGTCGCCGACACCGAAGATCTCCTGGAGGAGCAGAACCCCCGGACCGCGCTCCCCCCACACCCGCAGGTCGAACTCGCCGTCAGGAACAACCACCTTTTCCGTCATGTCACCCGATGATGGCGTATACCGCGCTCGCATGGGCGACGGTCACCGAATCGGCCGTCATGTCGATCTCCGCGAACGCCATCGTCCGCCCCAGCTTCGACAGCTCCGCGCGCACCAGCACGTCCTTGCCCTTCACCGCCCGCTGGAAGGTCGTGCCGAGCTGCACGGTCGTCATCGGTACGAACCCGCCCTTGGCGCCCGAGACCGCCAGCACCACCGCCGTGTCGGCCGCCGCCATCAGCGCCTGCCCGGACAGCGCGCCGCCCTCCCGCGCCAGCCGGTCCGACCACGGCAGCCGCAGCACCGCCGTCCCGTCCCCCACCTCCTCCGGAACGAGGCCGAGGTCCAGCACCCACGGCGCGAAATTGTCACGCAGGATCTCATCGGGCTTCACCGTCATCCCGACATGATGCACGCTGAGGGCATGCACGAGGAGATCTTCCTGCCCGCCGCCTACGCCGACGGGGTCCCGTACGCCGCCTTCGCCCGGCTGCGCGCCGAATCGCCGGTCGTCCGGATCCCCGAACCCGCCGTCGGCCCCTGGCCCGCCGGCCCCGGCTACTGGGCGGTCTTCCGGCACGCCGACGTCAAGCACGTCCTGCGCTCCCCGGACCTCTTCTCGTCCAACCTCGGCGCCACCCAGATCCGCGACCCCGACACGCCCGAGGATCTCGCCTTCGTCCGCGCGATGATGCTCAACCAGGACCCGCCCGACCACTCCCGCCTGCGCCGCATCGTCGCCGCCGCGTTCACCCCCCGCGCCGTCCGCGCCCTGGAGGAGACGATCGAGGCCCGCGCCCGCGCCCTCGTCGCCTCCGCCGCCGGCGAGGACACCGACTTCGTCGAACTCGCCGCCGACCTCCCCGTCTGGACGCTCGCCCACATCATGGGCGTCCCCGACTCCGACCGCCGCCTCCTCTACGACTGGGCGTCCCGCGTCATCGGCTACCAGGACGACGAGTACGCCGGACTCTCCACCGCCGACGCGGCCACGATGACGCCCATGGCCCGCAAGGCGATGCACTACCGCCCGACCACCACCACCCACCCGGACGGGCGTCCCATCAACCCGCGCTCCTACACGGCCCTCGCCGACATGTTCGCCTACGCCCACGCCCTCGCCGCCGAGAAGCGCTCGAACCCGTCCGGCGACATCATGTCCCGCATGCTGGAGGGCGGCCTCACCACCCACGAGTTCGAGAACATGTTCTTCCTCTTCGCCGTCGCCGGGAACGAGACCCTCCGCAACGGCATCCCCGGCGGCCTCCTGACCCTCCTCGAACACCCCGCCGAACTCGCCCGCCTCCGCGCCGACCCCGACCTCCTCCCGTCCGCCGTCGAGGAGATGCTCCGCTACTGGCCCCCGGTGATGGACTTCCGCCGCACCGCCACCGCCCCCGTCACCCTCTCCGGCCAGAAGATCGACGCGGGCGACAAGGTCGTCGTCTACCACGCCTCCGCCAACCGCGACGAGACCGTCTTCCGCTCCCCCGACCGCTTCGACATCACCCGCACCCCGAACGACCACGTCAGCTTCGGCTTCGGCCCCCACTTCTGCCTGGGCGCCCACCTCGCCCGCACCCAGATGCGCGCCCTCTTCCGCGAACTCCTCCCCCACGACATCACCCTGACCGGCACCCCCGTCCGCCTGGCCTCCAACTTCCAGAACGGCCTCAAGCACCTCCCGGTCCACCTGTCCGCCACCCCCTAACCCCGTCGCGAACCCCCCATCGATCTCGGTACGCTTGCGTGACGGGTCGCTAGCTCAATTGGCAGAGCTCCGGACTTTTAATCCGTAGGTTGTGGGTTCGAGTCCCACGCGACCCACCACCCCTGACCAGGGCAAACGGGAGATTGTCCCGGTTTGCCCGCCGCCCGATTCGCCCCGTTCCGTCCCCCTGTCTGCTCGATGTTTGCTCGCGGGCACGGATCGGGCCTGGTCACCCCCCGATTCACATCGATGTTGCCCGGCCGGCAGACACAGTGGTGAGTGCGAGCCCCACCGCCTGCGGGATTGCTGGCACCTATGGGAGGTGGTGCCCTGTAAGTCTCCGCTTGTGGCCGACGCACCAGGAATGGGAGGGCCGCTGCGCCCACTGATCATCTCGCCCGTGGACGACGCCGCCCTCACACGGGTCCTTGGCAAATCGGAGCCGCGGCGAGGTTGGCCATCTTGATCCTCCGCTGGTGATGCGGGCATCATCCGGGCGAACATGGTGTCCTCTCGCCGCGAGCCCACACCAACGAGCCACCCCTAGACGAGCGGACCAGCGTGCGCAGAGGGGGGCCATGACCCGTCGAGATGACGAAGATCATTCCCCTCATCGGGTTCTTGCGCTGGTTGAGCCAGGGTGATCCCCGGGGCGGCCACGGGCCGCCCCCGGGACCAGCGTCCTTCTAGGAGGGAAGCAGGGCGTTCAATCTGGCGAACAGCTGTGCAGCGCGGTTGATGGTGGCGTCGTCGATCGGCTGCTCGGCGAGGACCTCGTGCTGCTTCCGGAGAAGAACGGCGGCAGGCTTGAAATGATCCAGCTTGCCGCCTGCGATGTTGTGCTTGCGGAAGTGATCTTCGACCTGCCGGACGATCCGGGGGTCGTTGGCGTTGAGGTCACCGGTGGTGATCGGGCTCGTCAGGTGCTGTTCGTAGGCGCGGTTCACCAGTTCGACGTAGAGATCGCGCTCGAAGAGGTCCTCGATGTCGGCGTCCGCGGTGCCGGTGAACTCGCTGATCTGGACGAGCCCGTTGGCGGCGAGCCGGTCGTTGTCGCGCAGGTGCTTGACAGCCCCGACGTCCTTGGTGCTGGAGTCGACCAAGACCGCGACGTGGAGTTTGTTAGCACCCAGGAGGGTGACGAAGGTGGACAGCTTGCCCGACCCGCCGATCGGCGTCTTGACCCAGCGGGGGTCGAGTCCCTCAAGCCCCTTGGCCTGGGCCAGGTCGGACAGGACGTCGAGGTAGATGAGGTCGCTGGGGCCCTCGAGGAGCAGTGTGTGCTCGCCGACGAACAGCGTCTGGCTCATCTCGATGCCCATGGACGTCAGCAGCGGGAAGACGGTATCGCTGTCAGCCTTGAAGATCTCCGAGGAGATCTTCGTGCCGACCTTCTCGCGGTCGATGACAGTGCGGACGCGGTGCAGACGGTCCGGCGAAACCATGAAGGGCGAGTGCGTGGTGTAGAGGACCTGGTGCTTGGGCGCCAGCCGCTTGTCGATCAGACGCAGCAGGTCGTGCTGGGCGCGGCCGTGCAGGGACAGGCCCGGCTCGTCCAGCAGCAGGATGAGGTTGCTGGTGGCCGCCTCCTCCAGGTCGGTGAAGTAGGCCAGGAAGGAGAAGAACCAGACGAAGCCGCGGGAGCGTTCGTCGAACGGGACCGAGGCGCGGTGGCGCCGGTTGAAGACCCGGATCTGCAGGATCGGCCCCTCGTTGTAGGGCGGGGCGGCCCCGGTCTCGGCCGGCAGGACCTGGAGTTCGACCTCGAGCTCGTCGTTCTGCGACCAGTACTCGAAGACTTCGTCGGAGATCACGTTCCCGGAGTTCTCCAGCTCCCTGATCAGTCGTTCGTGCTGGTCAGTCTCGTGGAAGTCCTCCAGCGTGACGTCGGCCATGGCCAGAAGGCTGAGCAAAGCGCGCTCGCCCCGGTCGATGTCCTCGGCGTCGCGCCGGCGGATCAGATCCGGGATGGAGATCTTGCCGGGCATCGAGTCGTAGTCGTCGAAGTACACGAACTTCGGCATGTTGGGGACCGCGTACTGATCGATCAGGTAGAGGTTGACGTCCTCGCCCCGCCAGTCGCGGATCCGTTCCACCAGCTCCTGTGCGGTGGACGGCGGCTCCGCCAGGTTGTCGAGCGCTTGCAGGAGTTCCGCGATCGTGGTCGCGGCGTTGACGTCCTGGGCCGCCGTGCGCGGAAGGTCCACTCCGGCGCGCAGGTGCTTGACGATCACCTCCTCGTCATAGTCGTGGACGATGCTCCGGCGGCTGTTGCGGTACCCGATCGTCACCGTGAACTCCGGGCTGCGCAGGGCACCGGCACCGAGATCCTCCTCGATCTCGAGGATCTCCTCGGGCTCGTAGCGGAAGGTGGCCACCACCACGGGGATCCGGCGTCCGTCGGGGTACTCCTTGCGCTTGCGGGTGAGCCGGGCCGGAAAGTCGATCACTTCGTCGAACGTCGCGGCGGCTTCGACGGGGTTGAGCCGGTAGAGCCCCTGAAGGGCGGTCGTCTTCCCGGACTCGTTCTTGCCGACCAAGCAGGTGACGTCGGGTTCGACGTCCAGCCGGCCCGAGTCCTCGATTGACCGGTAGTGGGTGATGTGCGCTGCGACGAGCTGCATCCGAACCTCCATGAAGGGTGGTCCGGCGCACGAGGGTGAGGACACATAGGTGTAACAGTTCGGTAGCCGGGTGTGGCTCACCTGCTGACCTCGGGATATGGTCTAGGTGCGAATCAAGACGGAACCCCGGTGCTCGCGGAACCCGCGTGCGCCGGGGTTTTCGCGTTCGAACTAGCGTACTACTCCGCGGCGGCACTTTCGATTCACATAGCTGGACCCGGAAATTCGCCACAATCCCGCTATGGATAGCTCACAAACCCGACGTCAACCGAACGCCATTCTCGAATCATATTCGGGAATCCATCATGGCGAAGATGATCAAAGGGGTCCTACTGAGAGCCTGCGGAGCAGGGAGTGAGTCAGGTTGGCGGCACGACCGGCAACCACCAAACGTTCCTTAGGTCGACCCCATGCTGCAGCCTCATCCAGTTCGGATGCGCCCGGCCGGATTGGCCTCACAACGGCATCCGGCAGCCATTGTGCGCCCGTACCAAATGGCTCGGCAGCCAGGATCCGAGGCCAGGACGTCATGGCTGGGGCGGCAGCCATCGTTGAGGAGCGGCCAGACGGCCGCACCGAGCCCGCGCGGCAGACAACGCCGAGTGAGGACTCGGGCCTGTGGGACGTCGGCGCGTCTCGCTTATGGGCATGCGGCGCTAAGTCCGCAGGCCTCGGTTGCTGCAGGAGCGGTTGCGCTCGAGACGGAGAGGAATTGGCGGAGGTACGGGGAAGGTCCGCCGTGGGCCAGGTAGTCACTGAGTTGCCGACTGCAGGCGGTCAGGGCTTGGAGGACGAAGTCGAGGGCGGCCTGAGGCTGGAGCGAGTTGGTGGTTTCGCCGCGCCAAATCCACAGGCGGGTTTCGGTGCCGTCCGGGTGGGAGGGGCACAGTTCGCTTCCCTCGGCCCGGATGGTCGGCGAGGCGGTGATCTGGTGTTCCAGTGCCTGGTCCCAGGTAGAGATGGTTCGCGGCGTGATCTTCAGGGCGATGCCGAGCTGGTCGGCGAATGGGCGGACGGTGTCGATGGCCCGGTCGAGCACGGTGAGCGTCTCATCGCAGGAGCCGCATGAGGCCTCTTCTCCCATTGCCACAGTCCAATAGTCGATGACCAGGGGTGTTCTGGGGGCGGAGCCGGCGGCGTCGGATGCCGTGGCGGCGTGCGCGGTGGCGGTCACGAGATTCCTTCCTTCTGGTCGTTGGCCGACGGGGCGCAGGAGGCGCTTGTGGTGAAGTCGTCGCGGGCGCGTTCGAGCGCGTCGGCGATGCCGCGCAGTGTCTCGGCGAGTGGGTCGAATTGGATCTCGTAGAGGACGCTCCGCCCGGTCTTGGTCGCCCGTAGGACGCCTGCAGCCCGTAGAAGGGCGAGGTGTCGGGAGACGACGGACAGGTCGACGTCGAGGCATTCGGCGAGTTCCGAGACTGAGCAGGCGCGGCAACGCTCGGCGAGCAGATCCACCAGGCGGACACGCGTGGGGTCGCCCAGAGCGCGGAAGAGCTGGTGGCCCAGCACCGCACCAAGATCGCCCGTTGACTCAGGTTTGTTCACTTGCACAAGTATGCAAATATTAGCCTTGTGTGGCAAGCAGGAGCGTTTGTGGCTTCGTCAGGCGATACCCGGTAGCGACGGGGTAAGGAGAGCGCGTCCCAGGGCGGCGAGATCGTCGTCGAGATGGGGGCGTCGGCGCAGGTGTTGGATGCGGGCCAGGTCGTTGACGATGGCGAGGACGGCCTGGGTGATCACGCGGGCTTCGGGTTCGATGAGGTCGGGTGTCTCGGTGGTGAGCAGTTGGACCCATTCGCCGACGTAGTCGTGTTGCAGGCGGCGGATTGTGCGTCGTTGGTCGTGGGGTAGGTGGACGACCTCGGTGATCAGTGCGCCGGTGAGGTGGCTGGAGGTCAGGGTCAGGTCGATGTAGGACCGGAGAAGTCGGGTGAGTGCCTGGCCGGGGGTGGACGCGGTGGCGAAGATGCGGCCGGCGTCCATGTGCAGGGCGTCGGCGGCGCGGGTGAGGGCCGCGACGAGGAGTTCGGACTTGGCGGTCACGTGGTTGTAGATGCCGGCGCCGCTGATGCCGGCGGCGGCGCCGATGTCCTCCATGCTGACGGCCTGGTAGCCGTGTTCGCCGAATAGGCGGGCGGCGGCGTCGAGGACGGATTCTCTGCGGGACGCGCGGGAGAGCCCGGTGTTGGTCGCGGCGTTGGGGCGGTCGGGCTTCTCCGGGGAGTCGGGGAGCGCGGTGCGGATCACGGCACCTCCGAGTTGCTGCAGGAGGGCGTGGAAGCGTGCGCGGGGAAGATGGGCGCTGTGGTGGGAGGGGCTGGCGAAGACGGCGAACAGTGCCCAGGTCAGCAGGTCGGCGTCGGCTGTGGTGAGGCCGGGTCTGGCTGCTTGGATGACCGGGGCGGTGTTCTCGGCGACGCCGCGGAAGCGGTGGCGTAGCCGGTCGCGGTCGGCGTCGGGAAGGTTCCGGGATTCGCGTTGCCAGAGGACTCCGAGGTCGCGGCGGTCCAGCGTGAGGGAGGCCATGACGTCCAGGAGGGTGTCGATGTCTCCTGGTGCGGTGTCGCGGACGGCGGTCTCGAACGCCGAAAGGCCGTCGTCGACGGTGCGGGCGAGCAGTTCCTGCTTGTTGCGGAAGTGGCGGTAGAGGGCCCCGGCCGTGATGCCGACCGCGCCGGCGATCTGGTCCATCGTGACGGTGTGGTAGCCGTGCTGGTGGAACAGGTCGGCGGCGGCGGTCACGATCTGCGCCTTGCGGTCGCGTGGGCGCCTGCCGCGTGCCGGATGCGTGCTCGTCCGGGTCATCGCGGTCTTGTCCTCGGTCGGCATCACGTGGGGAATGTTAGGTCCGTTCAGGAGTAGCCGCCGCCGCAGACGACGACCTGGCCGCTGATGTAGTCCGACTCTGGCAGGCACAGCAGGTAGACCGCTCCGGCGGCTTCCTCGGGGGTGCCGGCCCGGCCGAGCGGAATCATCTGCTCCATGGCGGTGAGCAGGCCGGGGTTGACGCCGACCTTGATCTGGCGTCCTTGCACGTCGATAGTGGAGTCGCTGTCGGCGGCGGCTTCGGTGAGGCGGGTGCGGATGAGGCCGTAGGCGACGGCGTTGACGTTGACCGCGTAGCGGCCCCATTCCTTGGCGAGGGTCTTGGTGAGGCCGACGATGCCGGCCTTGGCGGCGCCGTAGTTGGCCTGCCCGGCGTTGCCGCCGAGCCCGGCGATCGAGGAGATGTTGACGATCTTGCGGTGGACGCGCAGGCCGTCGGCTTGTTCGGCCTTGGCGCGGGCGCTGATGACCGGCTGGGCGGCGCGCAGGATGCGGAACGGTGCCTTGAGGTGGACGTCCAGGATCGCGTCCCACTGTTCGTCGGTCATCTTCTGGATGACGCTGTCCCAGGTGTAGCCGGCGTTGTTGATCACGATGTCGACACCGCCGTAGTTGTCGACGGCTGTCGCGACGAACCGGTCGGCGAAGTCTTCGTCGGTGACGCTGCCGACGCAGGCGACGGCCTCGCCGCCGGCGGCTTTAATCGCCGTCAGGGTCTCCTCGGCCGGTTCGGGGTCGAGGTCGTTGATGACGACGCGGGCGCCGTGGCTTGCGAGTTTGAGGGCGATGGCGCGGCCGATGCCGCGGCCGGAGCCGGAGACCAGGGCGATCTTGCCGTCGAGTGTTCCCACGGGAGTCCTTTCCGGTGCTGTCATGCCAGTGCGATGAGGGCTTGGCCGCGCAGCGTGATGGTGCCGTCGTTCAGTGCCACTTGGAGGTCGAGGCGGGCGCGCCGTTCTCCGTCGCCGTCCTCGATCGCGGTGACCTGGCCTGTGCAGATCGGCTCGGCGTGCAGCGGGGTGATGGAGGTGAAGCGGACGCTGTAGGAGCGGATGCGGTCCTGAGTGACCCAGCCGGTCAGGAGCCGGCCGAGGTAGGCCATGGAGAGCATGCCCTGCGCGAAGACGTCGTCGAGCCCGGCGTTGCGGGCGGCGTCGATGTCGATGTGGATGGGGTTGTGGTCGCCTGATGCGCCCGCGTACAGGGCCAGCGTCGTTCGGCTGATCTTCGGTAGCCGCAGGGGCGGCAGTTCGTCGCCCTCGTGCAGGTCGGTGAGGAGGGTCATGCTTCCGCCTTCTCCTGCTGAACAACGATGACGTTGCTCAGGTCGGCGATCGGCCGGCCGGCTCTGGTGACATGGGTCTGGCGGACGAGGAACCGCAGCGCGCCGCCCTTGCGCTCGTAGTCGTCGGTGATGCGGGATTCGAAGGTCAGGCTGTCGCCGGCGTGGCAGAGCGCGTGGTAGGTGAAGCTCTGCTCGCCGTGCAGGACCCGGTCGAGGTTGATTCCGGCCTCGGTCAGGAAGGCGAAGGGGTCCGGCCGGTCCATTTCCAGGCAGAACAGGAAGGTCGGGGGAACGGGCAGGTCGCGGTGGCCGGCACCGCGGGCGGCGTCGAGGTCGGTGTAGACGGGGTCGGTTTCCCCGATGGCCTTGGCGAACAACCGCAGCCGCCCGCGCTCTACATCGACGGTCGACGGCGGCGTGGACAAGCCGATCGCTGGTGATCCGGCCATCTCAGCTGGTCCTCTCGTAGAGGGTGACCACGGCGGCGCCGCCGAGCCCGATGTTGTGCTGGAGAGCCAGCCGGGCGTCCTCGACCTGCCGGGCGTCGGCCTGGCAGCGCAGCTGCCAGACCAGCTCGGCGCACTGCGCGAGGCCCGTGGCGCCGAGCGGGTGTCCCTTGGACAGCAGCCCGCCGGACGGGTTGGTGACGACCTTCCCGCCGTAGGTGTTGTCGCCGTCCAGGACGAACTTCTCCGCAGTCCCCTCGGGGGTGAGCCCGAGCGCCTCGTAGCTGATCAGCTCGTTGGTGGTGAAGCAGTCGTGCAGCTCCACCACGTCGATGTCGTCGGGCCCTACGCCGGCGTCGGCGTAGACGCGCTCGGCCGCGGCCCGGCTCATGTCGTAGCCGACGACCTTCATCATGTCTCCAGCGTCGAAGGTGGACGCGGTGTCGGTGGTGAGCGCCTGGGCGCGGATGGCGACGGAGGCATCCAGGCCGTGCCGCCGCGCGAAGTCGGTGCTGCAGACCACCGCGGCCGCCGCGCCGCAGGTGGGCGGGCAGCACTGCAGGCGGGTCAGCGGACCGTAGATGCGCGGGGAGGCCAGCACCTCCTCCTCGGTCAGCGCCGTCCGGAACACCGCGTAGGGGTTCGCGGCGGCGTGGCGCCGCGCCTTGACCGAGATCTTGGCGAACGTCTCGGGGGCGGTGCCGTGCGCGTCGGCGTAGGCCTGGCCGGCGCCGCCGAACAACTGCGCGGCGACCGGTGCGTGCGCGTCCGCTCCCTGGATCTGCGCCATCGCCGTCTCGGAGCGTTCGAGGGGGTCGGGGCGGTCGTCCCAGACGCTGGCGAGGGCGCCCGGGCGCATCTGCTCGAAGCCGACGGCCAGCACGCAGTCCACCTCGCCGCTCTGGACGGCCTGGCGGGCCAGCCACAGCGCAGAGGAGCCGGTGGAGCAGTTGTTGTTGACGTTGACGATGGGGATGCCGGTCTGCCCGAGGCTGTACAGGGCCGCCTGGCCGCAGGTGGAGTCGCCGTAGACGTAACCGGCGTAGGCCTGCTGCACCTGGCGGTAGTCGAGGCCCGCGTCCGCCAGCGCGACGCGGGCGGCTTGCTCGGCGAGCACCGTGTAGGGGGTGCCCGCACTGGGCTTGGAGAACGGGGTCATCCCGACCCCGGCGATCTGAACGAAACGGTCCACGCAGAACCTCCGCACTGGTGTCGTGCTGCTTGCTCTTGCCAACGGAGGTTAATCCATATTTACTTACGCCACCAAGTGCCCACTACAGACGCATGCTGTGATCTCAGGATCCACCATCGAATCTTCACTCTGGAGGGGTGATGGCGCTGCCTTCCCGGCTCGACCGCCTAGCGCTCCCACTCGTGGCCGCTCCGATGACCGACGTGTCGGGGCCCGACCTGGTGACCGCGGCGTGCCGCAACGGGGTGGTGGGCTCGTTCCCCACCCACAACGCGCGGACGCCGTCCGAGCTCGACGGCTGGCTGGAGCAGATCACCGCCGGCCTGGCCGACCTGGAGGACGAGGCCGCGCCGTTCGCCGCGAACCTGGTCGTGCACCGCTCGAACCAGCGGCTCGCGGGGGACGTCGCCTCCCTGATCCGCCATGAGGTGCCCCTGGTCATCACCAGCGTCGGGTCGCCCGCTCCCGTCCTGGCCCCGCTGCAGGACGCAGGCTGCCTGGTTTTCGCCGACGTCGCGAGCATGCGGCACGTCCAACGCGCGATCGACGCCGGCGTGGACGGCCTGGTGCTGCTGACAGCGGGCGCCGGCGGCCAGACGGGCTGGGCCAACCCGCTGTCGTTCGTCCGGGCCGTCCGCGGCCAGTTCGACGGGCCCATCGTCCTCGCCGGAGGCGTGTCGGACGGCGTCGCCCTGTGGGCCGCCCAGGCCCTGGGCGCCGATCTGGCCTATATGGGCACCAAGTTCATCGCGACCACCGAGAGCCTCGCCGACGACGCCTTCCGCCAGGCACTGGTCGAATCGTCCCTGGACGACGTCACCCTCACCACCGCCCTGAGCGGTCTACCAGCCAACTTCCTGGACGGATGGTTGAAGAAGGCAACGGCGGACGCCCCGCCGCAGGGCGCCGACGGGTTCGCGCAGCAACGGCTCCTCAACCAGCGCAACGTATGGAGCGCCGGCCACAGCGTCTCGGGAATCACCGGGATCCTCAGCGTCGCCGAGCTGGTCGAGCAGACCCTCCGCGAGTACGACCAGGCCCGGCAGGCGACGGCCGAGGCGCTCCAGCGGGCCACCGAGCACCGGCAATCCGCATCACCACGGCAATCCACGGCCACCCCAGGATCAGGAAGGTAGACGCCATGTGGGGAACTCTGCCCAAGGTCTTCGACCGGACGTGCACCTACTACGCCGACCGCACCGCCCTCGTGGACGCCGACCGGCGCCTCAGCTACGCCCAGATGCGCCAGTGGGCCAACCGGGTCGGTAACGGGCTCACCGGCCTCGGAGTCGGCAACGGGCATCGGGTGGGGCTCCTGATGCCGAACTGCCTGGAATTCATCCCGACGATGTGCGGGATCTGGAAGGCGGGCGCGGCGGTCACCCAGATGCCCACGCGCGCCTCCGCCGAGGACTTCCACTACTTCCTCGACGAGGTCGGGGCCTCGACGCTGATCTACCACGAATCCTTCGACGGCCAGATCACGCAGATCCGCGACCGGCTCCCCGAACTCCGGCACGTCATCCGGCTCGGCGGCGGCACCCCCGCGGCGGACGTCCTGGACTACGAGACCGCCTTCGCGACGCAGCCCTCGACTGCCCCGGACGTGGACATCAGCGTCGACGACCTGGCCTTCGTCGGGTTCACCTCGGGAACCACGGGCGTCCCCAAGGGCGTCCTGCAGACCCACGCCACCTGGTCGCACTACGCCATCACCGCCGGCCTGGAGATCGGCGACATCCGCCCCGGCGAGGTCTTCGCGCACGCCGCGCCGCTCACGCACTTCACCCAGACCTTCGTGATGCCCGTCTTCATGCGCGGCGGCACGAACGTCCTGCTGCCCGGTTTCGACCTCGACCTGCTGCTGGACACCATCGAACGGGAGGGCGTGACGGCCACCGCCGTCGTCCCCACGATCGTGTACATGCTGCTGGACCACCCCCGCCGCGAGAAGGCCGACCTGTCCACGCTCCGCACGATCATCTACGCGGGCTCCCCCATGGCCCCCGACGGGCTCCGCCGCGCCCTGGAGACCTTCGGGCCGGTCTTCGCCCAGACCTACGCCGGAACCGAGCCCGGCTACATGACCTGCCTGCGCAAGGAAGACCACCGCCTGGACTCCCCCGAGTGGATCGCCCGGCTGGCCTCGGCCGGACGCGCGATGTACCACGTCGATCTGACCGTCCGCGACGCCGACGGCAACCTCCTGCCGCCGGGCGAGACCGGTGAGATCTGCGCGTCCCAGCCCGGGCAGATGGTCGGCTACGTCGACGCCGACCGGGACGCCGAGGCGATGCAGGACGGCTGGGTACGGTCCGGCGACATCGGCTACATCGACGACGCCGGCTACGTCTTCATCGTCGACCGCAAGAAGGACATGATCGTCACCGGCGGCTTCAACGTCTTCCCCCGCCAGATCGAGGACGTCCTGATCACCCACCCCGCCGTCGCCCAGTGCGCCGTCATCGGCGTCCCGGACCCGCGGTGGGGCGAGGCGGTCAAGGCGCTCGTGGTCGTCCGGCCGGGCAGCCCGGTCGAACCCGACGAGCTCATCGCCCTGGTCAAGGAGCACAAGGGAAGCGTCTGGGCGCCCAAGAGCGTCGACTTCATCGACTCCCTGCCCACCAACCCCGCAGGCAAGATCGACAAGAAGTCGCTGCGGGCACCGTACTGGTCCGGCCGCAGCCGCCAGGTCAACTGACCACCCACCCTCCCCGCAACGCCCTCACCCGTTTCCGACCGCAGCAGAGCGGTCCTCTGCTGCACCCCCGGCGGAAGGACACCCACCCCACATGAGACGCGTAAGCCTGCCCAAAACCAGACCGACACTCCTGATCATCGGCACCCTCATGGCCGTACTGATGACGGTCACCGCCGCCCAGGCCCTCACCGGCAGAACACCGGCCAGAGCCGGCACCACCACACCGACGGCGGCGGCCGTCCCCTGCCAGCAGCTCACCGGCCTGGACCTCACCGCCCTGCCAGATGCCCCCACAAGGATCATCTCCGCGACGCACGTCGCCGCCACCGCCGACAAGCCCGCCTACTGCCAGGTCAAGGGCTACGTCTCACCCCAGATCCAGTTCGAGCTCCGGCTCCCCGAGCAGGGCTGGACCGGACGCTACGTGCAGCTCGGCTGCGGCGGCTTCTGCGGATTCGCCGCCCCCGACAACCCCAACCACTTCCTCCCCGGCGGATGCGCGCCCCCCGACGACGGGCGCGTCGTCCTCGGCGCCAGCAACGGCGGCCACATCGGCGTCGACTCGCGAGACGCCCTCTGGGCCCACTCGGACCCGCAGCTGCGAATCGACATGGCCTACCGGTCCGAGCACGTCACCGCGCTTGTCGCCAAGGCGGTCACCAAGGCCTACTACGGGCAGGCGCCCCAGTACTCCTACTTCGCCGGTTGCTCCAACGGCGGCCGGCAGGCGCTGATGGAGGCCCAGCGCTACCCCGACGACTTCGACGGCATCATCGCCGGCGCCCCCGGCAACAACCTCGTCGCACTGGCCGGCGAGTTCTTCCCCTGGATCGCCACCGTCAACACCGACGACAAGGGCCGCCAGATCCTCGGCCCGGACAAGCTGCCGCTCCTGCAGAGCAAGGTCATGCAGGCCTGCGACGCCACCGACGGGCTCACCGACGGCCTCATCAACAACCCGCGCAACTGCGACTTCGATCCCGGCACGCTGCGCTGCCCCACCGCCTCGCCCCAACCGACCTGCCTGACCAGAGACCAGGTCGACGTGGTCCGCAAGATCTACCAGGGACCGGTCGACGCCAAGGGCCGACGGCTGTTCCCCGCCGGACTCGCCAAGGGAACCGAAGCCGCCTGGCTCGGCTACGTGATCGCACCCCAAGGCCAGACCGGCGGCCTGGAGTCCCTCGGCTACAACTACCTCAAGTACTTCGCGTCCTGGAACAACCCACCCGCGTCCTACACCCTCAAGGACCACCGCTTCGACCTGCGCACCTTCAAGAAACTGCGCGAGATGAGCGGCATCTACGACTCCACCGACCCCGACCTCACCCGCTTCCGCGACCGCGGCGGCAAGCTCATCATGTGGCACGGCTGGGCCGACCCCGCCATCCCGACCGAGAGCACCCTGGCCTACCACCACGCCCTCACCCAGCGGATGGGCGGCCCCAAGGCCACTGGACGGTTCGCCCGAACCTTCCTGTTCCCCGGCGTCTACCACTGCGTCCAGGGATACGGACCCGACACCTTCGACCTGTTCACACCCATCTACGACTGGGTCGAGAAGGGCACCGCACCCGAGAAGATCACCGCCGCGAAGAAGGACGGCGACCGGACCGTCCGGACCCGGCCCGTCTACCCCTATCCGATGCAGACCAAGTACACCGGCACCGGAAGCATCGATGACGCCGCCAACTTCACCGGCGTCATGCCCACCGAACAACCCGACGACCGCTACCCCTGGGTCGGCGCCCCATTCCGCTCCGACTACCAGCAGACCTGCCGCTGGGAAGGCACAAAACTAAAGTGCACCCGGACCAGGTCCGCCTGAGCCCACACTGAAACACAGCCTGACGGGGACCGCGGGAGCGCGTAGTGCACTTGGCAGAACGCCACGGCACCAGCGCGCCCTGCGGTCCCACGCGGTCAAGGCGTTCCCCTCCCGCAGGCCACCGCACCGACGCCCACCGTTACGACGCCCGAACTGAGCGGGCTTTGTACCTCTGTCCACACCCTCAAACCGGCGAAGCCATTGGGCAGAGATGGCCGGCACAGGATGCGATCGGCTCGCGGACATCAAGTTTCATCTGAGGACTCGAACGGAATAGAAGGCGAGGCATCCGAACAGGCAGGATAATCCGTAGGCAATGTTCCGGCCGGTGCCACCGAAGAAGACGTAGAAGCAGGCTGCGAAAACGCAAACCAGGACGAGAACGATGTCCAGGATTCCGAGAATGAGCGCGAGCACAAGTCGGATCAAGAACCAGACGAACCCCAGGCCGTACCACTTCCCCATGGTGGAGTCGCCGTAGGCCCATCGACTCAGGGCCAGTGGACTGTAGAACGCGTCATCCCAGTAGCCGTTCCACCTGTCGATTCCTTTGTTCAGCAGGTTCGGCGGTGCCTCCTGGGCAGCGGCCTGAGCGGGCCTGAACTCGATGCTCCTCGTCTCGACCTGAGTGACATCGATCGTGACCGTCCGGTCGCGGACCTGGACCTTCGTCGTACCGTCCAGGGTGGCCTCGAACTCGCCCGCATGACCGCCGAGATCATAGACCTCGTCGAAACCGACTGACCGGTCCCGGAGCACCACACGGATGGCATCGGCAGGCCGCCGAGGCAGCGAGTACTTGGCGCCGATCGAGAACTCCCCCAGCGGCGTCACGACCGACTTGTCGCCGGTGACGACCATCCCGCTTCCCGGACTATAACTGATCTTGAAGGGAAGGAACGTCGGCTTGTACGACCCCTGGGCACCGCCACCGTTGCCGCATCCCGCAAGTCCGAACAGAACAAAGATCAGCAGCGGGGCGATGACGAGCCCAGTACGGCGAGCCATATCGCCGGAGCCTAAGGTGAAATACGCCCGACGACCATGTCAAACGACACAAACACGAAGTCTTTCGGGGGTGTGTCTTCCCATGCTGTCGGGTGCATCCTCACCACTCGATAGATGATCATTGAGGGACATACGTTCCGTGGCGTGGTGAGACGACGTACAGCCTGCGGCCCCTTGAGGCAGGCCTCGGCTTGGCTGAGTGGACGATCGCCAAGTGCATCCCGTCGGTTGTTGGAAGGGATGACGGTGATCTTGGTGGAGCCGACGGCGGTCAGGTGGTTGCGCAAATCGGCGGAGGTTGACGGCTCCCGGGTGGTGCGAGGATGCGGTCATGGCCGACCTCCGTAAGCGCGAGCCCCGGACGATCAAGGCGCATCTGGCCACGGTGACCTTGCGCGGCGACCACGTGGAGATACGCCGAAGCGGCTTGGCACGCATAGCAGCCGAGCGGCACACGGTGATCCCCTTGGCCGACATCGTCCAAGTGCAATGGAAAGATCCCACGATGCTGGTCAACGGGTGCGTCTTCATGGCTACAGCCGAAGATGTCAAGACCGTGAAGGCGCTGGGGACGACCAAAGAGACGGCGATCGGAGGTAACTCGCACACCGTGCTGTTCACCGGGTATCAACGCAGGCGCTACGCAGAACTGCGTGCCGTGCTGAAGGCACTCCTGCCGGACGTCCCCACGGCACCGGCGGGATAGGCGCCTTCTGGCACCTACTGGATCCAGCCTGCCCGCAGAGAACACGGCCGGGAGGTGTGCCGGCGGTCTATTCGAGGTCGAGTTGGGCGGTGATGTCGCGGACGGCGTCTCGGGCGGTTCTGGCAGAGCCGACCAGGGTCGCCGAGCCGGGGCCCGTCCAGTCGCCGTATCCGAGCAGGTGCAGCCGGGGTTCAGCCAATGACCGGGTTCCACCGCCGGTCGGTATGCGCCCCGTCCCGTCACGCAGGCCGAGCGGCGTGAGGTGACTCAGCGCCGGGCGGAAGCCGGTGCACCAGATGATCGCATCGCAGTCCTCGATTCTGCCGTCGGGCCAGGCCACGCCGGTTGGGGTAAGGCGGTCGAACATCGGCTGGGCGCGCAGAACGCCCCGATCCCGGGCGTCCCGTACCGCAGGCACGGCGACAATGTCGCCCAGTCCGCCGATGCCGCCGGAGTCGGCGTGCCCATCGCGGAGCTGGCGGATACGGCGAGTGGCCAACTCAAAGAGGGCACGTCCGTCGAGGTCGTCGGGGAGGAAGCGCGGCGGGCGCAGGGTCGTCCAGATCGTTGTCGCCCGCGACTGCAGGTCTGCGGTGATCTGGGCGGCGGAGTTACCCGCGCCGACCACCACGACGCGCTGCTCGCGGAAGTCATCGGGCGTGCGGTACTGCGCGGTATGGAGCTGACGGCCTTGGTAGTCGCCGCGTCCCGGATAGTAGGGCAGGTAGGGGCGCCACCAGGTCCCTGTCGCGCTGATGACGTGCCGGGCCCACCAGAACTCGGTCGCGCTGTCCAAACGGAAGAGATCGCCGTCGCGGTGCACCGCGTGGATGCGCACTGGCCGGTGTATCGGCAGGTCGTAGCGCTTCTCGTAGGCGGTCAGGTAGTCGACGACGTGGGCGCCGGGTGGGTAGCCGTGATTCCAGGGCGGCATCGGCCAGCCTGGGAGCGAGCTGTAGCGGGCGGGTGAGAACAGCCGTAGCGACTCCCACATATGCGGCCAAGCCCCGCCCGGCTCTTCCTGTGCGTCGAAGATCGCGAACTCCCTGCCACTGCGGCGCAGGTAGAAACCGGCGGCCAGACCCGCCTGACCGCCACCGATGACGGCGACGTCGAGAACATTGGTAGGCATGTGTCATTCCTCGTTCCTGCGCGGTGCCAGGCGCGGGGCGGGCATGCGTACTGCCGATGGTGCGGCCGACGGCCGGCGTCCTGTGGTGCGGGCCGTTGCGGTACCGGCGGCGAGTACTGCGGCCAGGACGGCGATGACGGTCAGCACCAGAAACATGCGGGGGTATCCGCCGAGTCCGGCGGCGATGGCGGCTCCGGCGAAGGGCGCCACGGCGGTGGCGGTGGTGATGGGCGCGGCGAGGATGCCCGACAGGGCGCCGTAGGACGCGGTGCCCCAGCGGTCGGAGACGGCGGTCGCCTGGAGCAGAGTGGCGATGCCCCGGGTCGTGCCGGCGAGGAAGGCGACGGCGATGAGCAGCGGCACGGGTCCGGGGATGGCGGCGAGGGCGGCGGTGGTGGCGGCCGACAGGGCGAGGATCCAGACGGTCCGTGCGCGGACGCTGGTGCGGCGGACGAGGGCGCCGTAGCCGAGGCGCCCGGTGACCTGGCCGATCCCGCCGAGGCCGAGCGCCCAGGCGGCGGTGCTGCCGCTGGCTCCGCGGGAGGTGAGCAGCGGGATGAGGTTGATCATTACCGCGTACATCGCGAACGCCGACAGGGTGAGCGCGGCGGCCAATAGGAGAAACGGCCTGCTGCGCATGGTGGCCGACACCTCGGACCCGGTCTGCTCGTGCGGGCGGCTGGGCTTGTCCGGTGAGGCCTGGGGTGGCGGGGGCCAGGGGCGGTGCAGGGCCAGCAGGTGCAGCGGGACGGTCACGACCGCCAGGACGGCGGCCAGCACGAGGTAGACGCCGCGCCAGGTCAGGTGGGCCGACAGTGTGTCAGTGAGCGGCGCGAAGACCGTGCTGGCCAGGCCTGCGACCAGCGTGAGAGTGGTCAGGGCGCCGAGGTGGCGCGGCGCGTAGTAGCGGGTGAGCGCGGCGAAGGCGGGCTGGTACAGCACGGCGGACATCGCGACGCCGGCCAGCAGCCAGGCTCCGGCGAACGTCCAGAGGGTGGGCGCGGCGGCCACGGCTAGGACGGCGAGCACGGCGAGCGCCGAGCCGCCGGTCATCAGGACGCGGGGGCCGTGCCGGTCCAGCGCGCGCCCGACCGGGACGCCGCCCAACGCGGCGACGATGAGCGAGGCGGAGAACGCGGCGGTGATGGCCGCGGTGGACCAGCCGGTGTCGCGGGTGATGTCGTGCGCGAGGACGGGGAAGGCGTAGTAGAGCACGCCCCAGCTGGTGATCTCGGTGACGCAGAGGGCGAGCAGCGGGACGCGGGACACCGTGCCGGGGCCGGCGGCGGAGGTGTCCGCCGCCGATCCCGGTGCGGGAGTGCCACGGCTCATCAGGTCGTCGCCCCGTCAGGCACCACTGTGTTCGGCCTCTCCGGAGTAGCCGTGCACGTGCCCGGTTGCGAATCCCAGGCCAGCGGGGGCTCCGATGCCGATGCTGACCGGTTCGGGGGCCGTGGGGCCGCAGCATGATCCGCCGTCGGGTTCGGACTGGGCGGCCGGGGCGGGCGTCGCCTCGGTGGAGCACGAAGTCCCGCAGCCGTCATCCTGGCCGGCGCTCGGGTTGGCGGCGCCCGGTAGCAGGTCGTCGGTGACCAGGCTGGTGGAGCACACGCCGGTCTCGGGCAGGTCGAGCTGGACGGTGTCGGCTGCCTCGCGGTCGCCGGAGAGCGCGGCGACGATGGAGCGGACCTGCTCGTACCCGGTGGCCATCAGGAAGGTGGGGGCGCGGCCGTAGCTCTTCATCCCGGCCAGGTAGAAGCCGGGCTCGGGGTGGGCGAGGTCGCGTTCGCCGTGCGGCGGGACGGTCCCGCAGCTGTGGAAGTTGGGGTCGATCAGTGGGGCGAGCTTGGCGGGTGCCTCGGTGGCGGGGTCGAGTTCGACCCGAACCTCGCGCAGCATGTCCAGGTCGGGCCGGAACCCCGTCGCGGCGACCACGATGTCGCCTTCCAGGACGCGCGGGCCGTCCGGAGTCTGGCCGTTGACCTGGACGGATCCGGCTTCACCGTCCGGGGTGGCGACGCCGGTGATGGTGAAGCCGCGGACCAGGTCGATCTCACCGTTGTCCACGGCCGCCTTCAGGCGGGTGCCGAGCGCGCCTCGTGCGGGGAGGCCGTCGGCGTCGCCGCCGCCGTAGAGCCGGGCCACCGATGCGCCACGCACGGCCCAGGTGATGCGGGTGCCGGGCTCGTTCTCGGCGAGTTCGGCCAGGGCGAGGAGGGTGTTGGCGGCCGAGTGCCCCATCCCGACCACCAGGGTGCGGCGGCCCGCGAAGCGGGACCGGTCACGGCCCAGCACGTCCGGCAGCGGGCCGGTGATGTGGGCGGCTGCCTGGTCCTCGCCGGGAGCGGGCAGGCCGGAGTGGCCGAGCGGGTTGCTGCGGCCCCAGGTGCCGGACGCGTCGATGACCGCGCGAGCGGCGATGTCGTCCACGGCTCCGTCCGGGCCCACGGCGCGGACCAGCAGCGGGCGCTCCTCGCGGCCGACCGTGCGGGTCACGTCCACGCCGTGGCGGGTCACGGCCACTACGCGGGTGCCGGTGCGGATCCGTCCGGCCAGCGCGGGGACCTTGGCGAGCGGTGCCAGGTAGTCGCGGAGGAGTTCGGCGCCGGTCGGCAGGGCCTCGGGGTCGGGCAGACGCCACCCGGTCGGCTCCAGAAGCCGCCGGGCGGCGGCGTCGGTGTCGTATCGCCATGGCGAGAACAGCCGGACGTGTCCCCACTCTGAGATCGCCGCGCCCACCTCTCCCCCGGCCTCCAGGACGAGGAAGTCCTGGTCGCGTTCGGCCAGATGGGCGGCGGCGGCCAGCCCGACCGGTCCGGCGCCGATCACCACGACCGGCAGCCCGTCGAGCGGCCCCTGCTCGACGCAGCCGCAGCCGGCGTCGGTCTTGGCCTGCTGGACGGTGGCACCGGGGTCTACGGCCTGCTCGGCGTCGGTGCAGCACGCGCTGACACCGCAGCAGCTGCTTGCGCTGGCGGGGGCGTCCGGGGAGGCTGCTGGCTCCGGTCGTCCGGTTTCGTCGTTCACGATGACTCCTTTGTCGGTTCGGTCATGGGTGTCGGGCGCCGGGGAATGCTGTCAGAGGCGGGTGCGGTAGGCGGCGGTCGTCACGCGGTCGATGTGTGCGGCGGAGCGGCATGTGGGCGTGCAGACCTGGCCGCAGGTCTCACAGAAGGACACGGCCTTGACGCGCCGGGCGGTGATCCGGGCGAGCAGCGTCTTCATCTCCGACTCCTTGTTTAGATGCTTGTCTAAGCAGGCGCCAGTTTGCATCACTGGATAGATAGATGTCAAATTAGATGCATGTCTAAGATGCTGGAGCTTGAGGACGTGACCGACCCCGGCTGCTGCGCGCCATTGAGCGGTCCGGCGTTGAGCGAGGCGGAGGCCGCCGAGCTGGCCAAGGTGTTCAAGGCGCTGTCCGACCCGGTGCGGTTGCGTCTGCTGAACATGATCGCCTCGGTGGACGGGGGCGAGGCGTGCGTGTGCGATCTGACGGGCGCGTTCGACCTCACCGGGCCGACCATCTCCCACCATTTGAAGGTGCTGCGCCAGGCCGGGTTGATCGAGGGCGAGCGGCGCGGCACGTGGGTGTACTACCGGGTGGTGCCGGACAGGTTGACCCGACTGTCGGGTCTGTTCACCCTGCCGGCTCTAGTCCCGGCCTGATTCCACACGCCGTCTTGCTCTGGAGGCGGTCATCGGGTGGACGTCAGCGCGCCGTCGGAGGTGCGTACCTGCTTGCGCAGCCGGGTGAGGACGTGCCGGGCGTCGGCGGCGACTCCGCGCAGGGTGGCCGAGGCGAAGGAGCGCTGCCATTCCAGGCCGACGAATCCCAGTCCCGGATGGGTGGCCGAGACGCCGCCGCGATGGCGGGGCTGTCCGTCGCCGTCCAGTGCGCCCAGCGGGGCGAGGTACTCCACGCCCGGCCGGAACCCGGTGGCCAGCAGCACCACGTCGACGTGTTCGCGGGTTCCGTCGCTCCAGAGGACCTGGTCGCCGTCCAGGCGGGTGAACATCGGGCGGCGGTCGGGGTTGCCGGTGGCGATGGCGTCCCGGTAGGTGCCGGTGTCGAACACCGGGGTGCCCTTGCCGCCGGTCAGCAGCGGGCGCGCCCAACCGGCGGCGTCCAGCCCGGTGCGCTGCAACCAGATGTGCATGTCGACCCCCAGCACGCGCTGGGGCATGAAGCGGAGCGGGTGCCGGGTCGCCAGCGTGACGTCGGCGACCGCGGCCAACTCGATCGCGATCTGCACGGCCGAGTTCCCGCCTCCCACGACCACGACACGCCGGCCGGTGAACGGGCCGGGACGCCGGTAGTCGGACGAGTGCAGCACCGTGCCGGGAAAGCCGTCCAGTCCCGGCAGGTCCGGGCGGTGGGGGCGGCTGAATCCGCCCGTCGCGGCGATCAGCAGCGGCGCGGCGAAGATCTCGCCGCTCGTCGTGATCACCTCGAACCCCGGTCGTGTGCCGTCCTTGGCAGCCACGACCGTTTTGACTCGGCGACCGGTGCGGATGTCGGCGTCCAGATGGGCGGCGTAGTCGGTCAGGTAGGCCACGACCTCGTCCCGTGTGGGGTAGCCGTCCGGATCGCCGGGGAACTCTGTTCCGGGCAGTGCACTGCGCCGGGCCGGTGAGAACAGGGTGAGGCTGTCGTAGTAGTGCGGCCAGGACCCGGCCGGCCGGCCTGCCGCCTCCAGGACGATGGGCGCCAGGCCGAGGGACCGGGCGATGCGGGCGGTGGCCAGACCGGCCTGGCCGCCGCCGATGACGACGAGTGGTGTAGTGGTCAGCATGCCGCAGAATATATCAACACTTCATAAAATAATGAAGTATTGATATGTGGCGTATGCTGGGGCGCATACCTCGGGGAGGAGCCAGTAGCGATGGTCGAGCCGGTCGAGAAGGCGGCCCCCGCACCGGGCGGTTGCGGGGCGGCGCCGGCCGCTCAGCTCGGTGCCGGAGCACGCGAGTTCCTCAAGGCGCTGGCCAGCGAGCAGCGGCAGCAGATGCTCGAACTCTTCGCCGGCGGTATCGAACTCACCGTCGGTACGGTCGCCGAGCGCCTCGGGGTCGGCCAGTCCAACGCCTCGCAGCAGCTCGCGCTGCTGCGCCGAGGCGGCCTGCTCACCTCGCGCAGGGACGGCAAGCAGGTCTTCTACCGCATCGACTCCGCCGCGGTCGACCGGTCACTCGCCGAACTCCGCGACTATCTGCACACCTGCTGCCCACCCGGCAACTGACCCCTCCCCCTGGCGCGGCTGTCACCGTACGTCCGGGACGGACCGGCTGCGGAGCAGCCAGACCGGGCAGAGCACACGTTGCCGAGGACGTCACGCCCTCGGCGCCCGGCTGCGCGCCTTCTCCTTCACTTCTCCGCTAGGAGCCCGCTGACCAGGTTCTCGATGCGCTTGCGGATTTCGTCGCGGATCGGGCGGACGGCGTCGACGCCCTGTCCGGCAGGGTCATCGAGGGTCCAGTCCAGGTAGCGCTTGCCGGGGAAGACCGGGCAAGTGTCACCGCAGCCCATGGTGATGACCACGTCGGATGCCCGGACGGCGTCGACCGTGAGCACCTTGGGGGTCTCGGCGGAGATGTCGATCCCCTCCTCCGCCATCGCCTCGACCACCGCCGGATTGACCTGGTCGGCGGGCGCGGACCCGGCGGAGCGCACGTCGATCCGGTCACCGGCCAGGTGGGTGAGGTAGGCGGCTGCCATCTGGGAGCGTCCGGCATTGTGCACGCAGACGAACAAGACGCTGGGCTTGGCAGAGCGAGCCTGATCAGGCATCGGCGTTCCTTCGCTGTTCGAGGCCGGGCTGGTCGAGGGTGGTGAGCAGGTCGGTGACGAGCAGGTCGAGTTCGTCGCGAATGCGGCGGATCTCGGCCAACGGTTGATGGGCCGGGTCGGGGACGGCCCAGTCCAGGTACCGGGTGTGCGGCAGGAGTGGGCAGGCGCCGCCGCAGCCCAGCGTGATCACCAGGTCGGCGGCAGCGACAAGTTCGTCGGTCAGCGGTTTGGGGAACTCAGCCGACAGGTCGACCCCGATCTCGGCCATGACGTCGACGACGGCCAGTTCCAGTTCCGCCGCCGGCGCGGTGCCGGCCGAGCGGGCGTGTAGGCGTCCGCACCCCCGGGCCATGGCGAGCGCGGCCGCCATCTGGGACCGGCCGGCGTTGGCGTCGCAGACGAACAGCACCTCGGGGACCGGTTTGTCGAGCCGTCCCTCGGCTTGGGCGAGGGCGGTGAGCCGCGCGGCGGCGAACCGTTCGGCCAGCACCACCAGGTGGGCGTCGACTCTGGCGGTGGCGTGCAGTTGCCGGTAGGAGTCGGTGATCAGGCGGCGGGCGGTCTCGACGGAGACCAGGCCATGGAACCTGGCGGCCAGCCGCGCCGCAATGCGATCGAGCAATGCCTCGCCTGGTGTGCAGGTCACCGTTCGCCTCCCCGACACATCTGGCGGACGACACTCAAGGCCGTCACCGGCCAGGGGCCCCTACTCGCCGCTCGAACCGGACCGGCCCGCCTGGTACGGCTTGTGAAGGAACTCGGTTCGCGCGCCTCGCAGGCGGCGGTCATCGTCGTGTCACCGCCCGGCGGGTTGGAATCGGCGACGCAGCCACAGCGACACGTACACCAGACCGACCAGGACCGGGACCTCGATCAGCGGTCCGACCACGCCTGACAGGGCCTGCCCGGAGGTGACGCCGAAGGTGCCGATGGCGACGGCGATGGCCAGTTCGAAGTTGTTGCCGGCGGCGGTGAAGGCGAGCGTCGCGGTGCGCGGGTAGGGCAGCCGGACGGCGCGTCCAAGAGCGAAGGACCCGCCCCACATGAGCGCGAAGTAGGCCAGCAGCGGCAGGGCGATGCGGGCGACGTCGGTGGGCTGGTTGGTGATGGTGTCGCCTTGGAGGGCGAACAGGATGACGATGGTGAACAGCAGCCCGTACAGCGCGACGGGGCCGATCCGGGGCAGGAACCGCTCCTCGTACCAGGCGCGGCCACGGGCACGCTCACCCAGGCGGCGGGTCAGGTAGCCGGCCGCCAGCGGGACGCCCAGGAACACCAGCACGTTCACCACGATCTTGCCGACGGAGAAGTCCACTTCGTCGGTCGCCAGGCCCAGCCATCCGGGCAGGATCTGCAGGTAGAACCAGCCGAGCGCACCGAACGCGATGACCTGGAAGACGGAGTTGAGGGCGACCAGCACGGCGGCGGCCTCCCGGTCGCCGCAGGCCAGGTCGTTCCAGATGATGACCATCGCGATGCAGCGGGCCAGCCCGACGATGATCAGACCGGTGCGGTACTCGGGCAGGTCCGGCAGGAAGATCCAGGCCAGCGCGAACATCACCGCCGGGCCGATCACCCAGTTGAGCAGCAGCGAGGCCAGCATGAGGCGGCGGTCGCCGGTGACGGTGTCGAGCCGGTCGTAGCGGACCTTGGCCAGCACCGGGTACATCATCACCAGCAGGCCCAGCGCGATCGGCAGCGAGATCCCGCCGGCCTCGACCTCGGCCAGTGCGTCGTCCAGTCCCGGGACGGCGCGTCCCAGCCCGAGGCCGAGCACCATCGCGGCGATGATCCACACCGGCAGGAACCGGTCGAGGGTCGACAGCCCGGCGACCACCCCCGCTTCCTGCGGGCGTGTGGCGGCGCCGGAGTCTTGCGTGCTGGTCACGTGCACGGCCTCTTCCGCTGATGAGTCCGGGACTCGCGGGCGGCGGCGGCCAGTTCCCCGAGTTCGGCGGCCAGGTGCTCCAGCGCCTCGGGCCGCAGCCGGTAGTAGGTGAACCGCCCGCAGGGCTCGGTGTCCACGAGCCCAGCTTCGCGCAGCGCCCGCAGGTGGTTGGAGATGTTGGTCTGCTTGGCGCCGGTCTCCTCGACGAGGTGGCAGTTGCACAACGCCTCTTCAGCCAGTAGCGACACGATCTGCGCACGCAGCGGGTCGGCCAGCAACCTCAACACATCAGTTTGAACTGACATCACGCACGAATGATACATAACAGCCAGGACAAGTCCATTCGGACACCTGCTGCAGCGAGCGTCGTGATACTCAGCCAGCACCAACGACGTGGTCACATGGAGCCGCCAACAGCGTGCCTGATTGTGCGAGCGTCATCACTGTTGGTAGCCAAGTGTGGTGATCACGAACTCGCCAACCCCGCCGGAAATGCGGGTGCCGCCTGAGCTCGATGAGCCATGGCGTATCCGTCCGCGCCGCAGACACCGGCGCCCTCGCGACCGACGCCGCTGGGCGCCGCCTGTGGTCAGTGCCGGGCTGGCCGCCCTTGGCACCGTGGCCGTCTTCCACTTCGCGGGGGCGCCCGGGGCATCCCCATCGTCTCCGCTGCCCGGGACAGACGTGACGGCCCTGAACTACCGGGGGAGCCCGTCCCTGACCGGACGGGCCGCCACACCCGAAGGCGGACGTCCTCCGGGCCGTACCTGGCGTGATCATGATCGTCCGAATCGGGAGGACGAGGCCAATGTGGCATCGGCGGAGGCTGTACCCGGCAACCGCCGGGTACGGCCTCCGCGTCCAGGCAGCAGCACGGTCACACCGAAGGGCAGAGCCCCGCGCCCGCGGACTGTGAAGCCGCCGCGGGCGCGTCGGGTGCCGGGTTGGGTTCGGGCCGAGTGCCGACGCCGCTTCCCGCATGACGGGATCCGCCAAGCCGCGTGTGTCGCTGCGCTGCGCGGCTATTTCGGCCGGTGAACCGTGCTGGACGGTTAGGACGCCTGGGCCTCGGTGCCGGAGTCCGGGCCGTCGGCATTGTGGGTTTCGCTCTGCCCGGCGTCAGGGCTTGGGTTTGCGTCGCCGTTGGGCTGGGCGTGTCCGGGCAGCGGGGTGATGGTGGCGCTGGATGGTTCGGGCGGGTGGCTGGCCGGGTGGTGGTCGGCGTTGTGGATGAGGGCGGCGGCGTCTTCGGCGGCTTGGCGGCCCAGCTGCGGTAGGACGCTGGTGTAGATGTCGGAGGCGATCGCGATCGAGGAGAGCCGCAGGGTCTCCTGGACGACTTTCATGTCGTATCCGGCGGCCAGCAGGAAGGTGGCGGCGCCGTGCCGCAGGTCGTGCAGCCGGATCGGTGGTAGTCCGGCCTCCATGGACAGCTGTTCGAACTGGTCGGTGACGTCGTTGGGGTTGACCGGCTGGCCGGTGGGTGTGGTGAAGACGAATCCGGTCTCGGTCCAGGCGTCGCCGGCGGCGAGGCGTTCGATGTTCTGCCGCGTCTTGTGGGCGCGTAGTTCCTTGATGGTGGTGGAGTCCAGGCTGATGGTGGCCTCCCCGGCGTCGGACTTGGGTTTGCCTTCGAAGGTGTCGGGGGCCGATCTGGGTGATCTGCCACCGGATCGCCGCCGTCCCGCCGCGCAGGTCCAGGTCGGACCAGCGCAGGCCGCAGGACTCGCCGCGGCGCAGGCCCCGGCAGGCGATCAGATGAAACTGCGCGTACAGGCGGTGGCCGCGTGCTCGCTGCAGGAACTGCTTGGTCAGGGCGGGGGTCCAGACCATGACCTTGGACGGGCGCGGCTGCGCCCGCAACTCAAACAACGGCAACCGGAGCCGGCCCTTGTCCCGCGCCGCCAGCAGCGCCTCCTCGATCCGATTCGCCTGCGAGGGAACCTGATCCAACACCACGGTCTCCCGCATCTCCCCACTCACCCGACGGCCCTCCATCAAGTAGGGCCCCTCCGGAAACGTCGGCCATACGCCCCCAAGGCCGACAGCCTCCGCCACAACGAGTGTCGAGAACCGTCGTTAGTTGGACACCCTGACCGCCGGCCCTATGTTGGGCGACATGACCTCCACCGACCCCGGAGCCGAGCAGGCTCACCTTAAGGAGACCTGGCAGCGTCTCCTCGACGGTGCTGTGGCCGCCGTCCGATTCAGCCGAGACGCCGACTTGGCCGTGCTCGGCGTCATCGACCATGAGGCTTGGTCGGGCGCGATCGACCGGCTCCAGGCCGTCCTGGACGACTCGCCCGGCAGTGCTGCATCTACTGGAGGACGCCAGTCGCGGATTGGCCGACCTCGTCACGACCAGCCCTCGCCAGGTGATCCAGCGGGGCGGCATCAGCCCGGTCGACGTCTCTCTGGCTGCTGCGATCATGCTCATGCAGAGTTCGCCCGCCAAGTTGGAAACGAACGGCTCATAGATCGACATCCCTCCGATCCGCACTATCGGTTCCAGGCGGGTCACGAACTCGCCATCGCCTATCCAGGGCGCATCAGGTAACCAGACATGGCCATCTACCTGCAAGTTCTTTCCACACTGACGTCGAATCCCCGAATCCGATGGATGATCTTCACAGTCACCCGGGCACTTCCTGAAGATCCTTCCCACGCCTGAGGAGATACCCCGAAGTCACACCGCACTAGCCGCAATGCCGGGAAGTTAAGGTGACGCCGGAGGTGTCAAGGGTTCTCGGCTGGTGGCCGGACATGAGAACGGAGATCCAGTAGAACGGGTGTTCTCT
>NZ_FZOR01000039.1 GCF_900188445.1 Actinomadura meyerae | reverse complement strand
AACGCGGTCGGCATCGCCCCATGCCGCAACCGGTCGGTGTCATCGATGCTGTCGGCTCCGGCGCACATCGCCGCCACCAGCGACATCACCTTCGCCGCCGGGGCGGCGCCGGCGCTGTTGCGCGCACCGCCGATGCGCAGCACCTCGGCCGCCAGCTCGGGCAACCCCGCCCGCTCGGCCAGCCGCACCACCGGCACCAGCCCGGCATCGGCGATCAAGTTCGGCTCGTCGAACGCGGCAGCCACCGCCGATGAGACATGAGAGGATTGCACTTACGGGATGCCTCGTTGCTTCTGCGCTGCTGGACCTTAGACAAGCCCATCATCGCAGGCCACGGGGCATCCCTTTTGTCGTTTCCGCAACCTGAACAGCAATCACCCGGTGGATCGAGGCTCAGAGAGCGGCGATCGCGGCCGTGATCAAACCGCGCGCCCTACTGCCGTGAACCGCCATCGAGGAGAGTTCGGAGAAGGTCCTCCGGTACAACTCGAGTTCGTCGGCCTGGCGCACTGTGACCTTCGCGGAGACGGTCTCGATGACGACCTGCTCGTCGTCCAGGATCCAGAAACCCTCGACCGGCCACATGGCACGAAAAACAGAGAACGGAATAATACCGAGCGACATGGAGGGCAGCGTCATGATGTCGAGCAGATGGCCGAGTTGCCCGGCCATCACAGCAACGTCACCGATGCTCGTGCGCAACACCGACTCCTCAATGACGACCGCGAAGCGATGGCCCCCGCCGTAGAGCAGTCGCTGCCGCCCGACCCTCGCCTTGGCCGCCTCGTCACCACCATCGGGAAGCGAGAAGAAGTCGGCTATCCTGGCGAGCAGCGCACCGGCATAGCCCTCGGTCTGCAGAAAACCGGGCACAACGCCCGGCTCGTAAATCCTGAAACTCGCGGTCTGCTCCCACAGTGGCATTACGGCATCCTGCAGGCGTTTCAGGCCGCCACGCTGCATGCGCCGCCACTCCACATAAGCCGAGTCGAGTTGGCGATTGATCGCCACTAATTCGACCGCGATCGACTCATCCGCTCCACATGCCGCGCACCATGCCCTGATGTCGGAGTCCGTAACGGCCTGCCGGCCGCTCTGTATGCGACTGCATTTCGACTCGTGCCAACCGCACGCGGCGGCCACCTCCCGGGCCGATAGTCCAGAATCCAGACGGATCTCCCGCAGCCGGACGGCCAGCGCCTCACGGGCCCGCTGGACGGATGATGACGGGGGGATCGACATGGATGGACGTCAGGAGGGCCGGTACTCACCGTGATCGATCGCACGCTGCCACACGGCCGCGAAGGCAGTGGAGCACTGCGCGACCAAGGATTTATCGCGGGTCACTTCGTTACCAGCCCATTCTCCGTCCCCAGCAAAATGATTCCACACGAGGACAGCAGAGTCGAAGACCCAGAAGTCGCTTGGCGGTGTCAGCAGGCCGGCGCTCCGATGGCGAGGCAGCCACCGCACCTGCTCCCCCGCCGTCAAGTTAACCGAATCCGTACACTCCCAGAGCCAGCGAGTGTAATCAGAGAGCGGCTCGGAGACAATCCGCGCCCGTCGAACATCAACCCCTCTCGAAACCGCCTTTCCGACCGTCGATATCCACCACTCATCGTTGGCATCGGTGGACACGTCGCCGGTTTCAAGCCACGCCACGAAAGAGGCATCCGCCATGTAGGCGTCACGCAACTCAAGGTGGACGGCGGAACTGGTCGCTGCGGCGAGAAGGTCTTCAAACTTCTCGTTGGTCAGCGGCGTCCCCATCGAGCGCCTCCAAGACCTTCAATATCATCGGCTTCATGCGCGCAGGAACTCGCACCGAAGACTCGTTCTCGGCCGTGCGGCTGTAGGACGAGATCTCGGCCAGCACGGCGGCATCGGTCTCCGTCCACCCCTGGATCACGAGTTCGCGTCTCGCACGGTCCAGGAAGACGGCCGGCGAGCCCTGGTTCTTGCTGGTGTCGTCCTTGCCGTAGAACTCCAGAGCCATGCTGACCTCCGGCACCAGCGCATGCGTCGGCTTGCATGCGACTACGTCGATCCTCCGAGGCGCCGCCCCCACCGTCAAGCGTCCGTGCGCACACCTCGACAAGTGCTCACCGCCATGGGACAGAAGAGTGGCCCCCAAGACCGCCGGGAGAGGATGGCGATCATCGCGGAATCTGGAGTTCGGGCCGGGGGGAGCGCCTTACCGCCCGAGCTGGTGTCCGGCGCCCGGGGACGAGACTCCCGGCAGACGGACCATTAGAGAAGGTGGTGTCGAAGACGGGTCAACGGTCGTAGTACCCGGTCTTCACCTGTGTCAGGAAGGTGGCCCACGCTTCAGGGGCAAAGTTCAGGTGCCCAGCGTCCGGGGCCTTACTGTCCCGCACACCGACTCCCACCGGGAGGTCGGCGACCTCGACACAGTTGCCGTTACCGCCGCTCCTGCTGCTCTTCCGCCACTGGGCACGCGATATGTCGTGCGCCATGGTCATCGTTCTCCTTTGCCAGGACAGAGGGCTTCCGCCGCCGCAGCGATCAATGAAGCGGATGCGCTCGGGCTGAGCGCCCCAGCGCGGAGATGCGTGCTTACCAGGTTGTATCGAGCGATGTCGGCTTCCTCTTCAAGAAAGATATCGCCTGCCTGACTCTCGAGGTAGACGATGTCGCTCCCAACGCCTTCAGCGAAGTTCATGACGACGAAGGACCCGGTCATACCTGGATGGCCGCCTGCGTCGAAGGGGATCACCTGGAGATGCACATTGGGGAGTTCAGTGACCGCGAGTAGGTGATCGAGCTGTTCTCGCATGACCTCGGCGCCACCGACGACACGGCGGACGGCGGCCTCGTCCACGATCGCCCACAGCTTCAGCGGCTGCTCTTTGGTGAGTGCCGCCTGCCTCCGCATCCTCGCCTCGACACGGCTCTCGATCTCCTCACGGGATGACTCCGGGAGAGCACCGCTGACCGCAGCTCTGGCGTAACGCTCGGTCTGGAGCAGACCAGGGATGAACAGGCACTCATAGTTCAGCACGTCAGACGCCTCGGACTCGAACTCGATGTAGGAGGCGTACCGCTCCGGAAGTTCCGAGGCGAAGGTGTGCAGCCAGCCGCGAGTTGCCGATTGCTTGAGCAAGGTCTTCAGTTCGGTGCGCTTCGGCTCAGCCACTCGGTACACGTCCAAGAGGCTGGTCAGCGTCCGCGCCTGAGGGCGGACGCGGGCGGTCTCGATCCGGTAGAGGGTGGCGACGTTGATGCCCGTCTTCTCGTTCACCTGCTCGCGCGTGAGCTCACTGACCTTGCGTAGCTGGCGAAGCTCGGCCGCGAGACGTCGAAGACGCACCGTCGGTGCTCCCACCGTGGCTCCTTCCACCTGACTGAGGACGCAAGACGCGCCTGCCCCGCACACGCCGCGTCTCACGGATGCAAGCAATGTTAATGCAACCCTTGCATCCCCACTCTGAGTAATGCATGCTTTGCAGAGCGTTCCACAAGAAGTTGATCGCCTGCAGGCCATCGGCAGGAAAAGGAGCGGCCCCGGGGCGGTGCTTGCACCACCGGCCCGGGGCCTTGACCCGACTGACAAGGAGTCGGACCCATGACGAACCTACCCAACACCTCATCTCCGCCGTGCCCGCGAGGCCGGATGGCGGTACCGGCCATGACCATGGAGCGGGTGGAGTTGCTGGTCAGGCTGATGGTGAGCCTGCGCGGCCTCGGGCGGGGCTCGGTGCTGTACATGCACGGGCGGGCCGAGCCCGTGCTGGCGGTGCCGGCAGTATCGCGGCGGCGGTCGATCGCGGTGCTCGTCGTCCAGGACCGGAGCGGGTGGTCGTACCTGTGGGACGCCGCTCACCGGACGCCGGCTCGGTCGGCGCCGGTGGCGGCCGAACTGATCGCCGGGGTGACCCGGTGATCGTGTGGGACGAGGTGCACACCGAGCGGGTGTGCTCGGGCGGCGTCCTGGACGTCCGGGAGGTACGGGCTCGGGTGCGGCGTGCGCTGTCCCAGGTCGTGGACGGGTTCGACCTGGACGATGTGGACCTGCTCGTCTGCGAGGTCGCCACCAACGCCGTCCGGCACAGCGCCAGCGGGCGGGTCGGGGGCGGAGTGTGGGTGACCCTGCTCGCCTCCGCCGTGCGGCTGCGGGTGGAGATTCAGGACGACGGAGGCTCGGAAGGACGTCCAGTGATCCCCGTGCAGAGTTCGGCGTGGGACGAGGCCGGTCGCGGGCTCCTCATGGTGCGTGAGCTGGCCGACCGCTGGGGCACCCTTCGCGCGGAAGACGGACGGCACACCGTCTGGTTCGAGGTCGTCCGATGACTGCCCGGTGAACGCTGGGCGGCGCGGCGGAATGAGCGCCACGCCGCCCGGCCTCGGGTGATGGGCGGGTCTGGTTGTGATGCGTCGACGTGGCCAGGTGCGGATATCGGCGGTTGTGGTCACGGATGAGCTCCGACCGCTCGGGCGATCGCGTCGGCTGCGGTGGTCGGGGCTTCGGCCGCGCTGATGGTGGCGCCGGTACCGGCCCAGGTGAACATCCATGCGCCGCCGATGTAGTCGGCGCCGACCTCGGTGGACCTGCCGGGTGCGTGGGTGTTGATCACGTACAGGACGGGGGTGCCGCTGCGCTGGACGATGCCGCACGCCATCCCGCCGCGCCTGCGCACGGCCTCATCGAGAGCGGCCAGGAACGCGCGCCGTCCCTGTGCCGGCATGGCCGTCTGATCGTCAATGGTCATCTTCGTGCTACCTCGCGTTGAGGGGCGTTGGCCGGGGTTTCGGTGCGGACGCGGGCGCGGCGTGCGCGCGGGGAGCCGTCCGCTACGGGTGCATGCGTGACCACACCCACTTGCCGCCGGCCGGGTCGGTGGTGACACCGCATCTGGCGGACAGGGCCTGGACGATGCGCAGGCCCCAGCCGCCGTTGTCGTCGAACGCCTCTGCGGACAGGTCGAGGTCTTCGAGGGTGAGTTCGGTCGGCGGCTTGGCCTCGGGCAGCGCGTGGTCGGCGTCCCAGACGGCGATGATGATCCCGTAGTCGTCCCGGCTGAGCTGGAGGCGGATCTCCTTGTCCGGCGTCTGGCGGGCCGCGTTGGTGACGAGTTCGGAAACGATGACAAGCGCGCTGTCGAGGATGTGCGGGTAGCCCCATTTACGAATTTGTATGTCCGTGAATGTACGCGCCTGCCCCACTGCGGAAGGTGTGCCCATCAGGGGCATGATCGGCTCTGCGGCCGCCGTCATCGCCATCGTCCCGTCCTTGCCCGAGATTCCGATTTCCTGTGACAAGGATCACCGGGCTGTTCTACTTTTTGCCTGTAGTCATCGAAGACGAATACAGGGAGGACGCCATGCCGATCGTTCGCGAACCCCTCGACCCGAAGGTCTCGATGTGGTACTTCCTGGCCTTCTACCTGCGGTTTTGGCGGGAGAAGATGGGGCTCTCACTGACTCAGTGCGGGGAAATCATGGGAGTAACGCGGGGGACTGTATCCAACTTCGAGGCGGGACGGCGGCGGCTGCAAGACGACCACGCCAGAGCGCTGGACCGACACTTCGGGACGGGCCTGCTATTTCAGCTCTTGCTCTGGTTTGCCCGAATGGCTCACGACCCCAACTGGGGCAAGCAACTTGTCAAGTACGAGCAGGAAGCGACTTTGATCAAGACCTACCACGGTCAGGTGATCCCGCTCGCCCTCCAGACCGACGAATACACCTGGGCCTACGTTCAGTCGGGCACGCCGAAGGACTTTGAAGCCGCCATGGAGAGGCGTGTTGCGCGGAAGAAATCCTTCTTTGAGCGGGGAACAGAGGTCGAGTTGTGGGCAACGATCGATGAGAGCGTGCTGGCACGTGAGGTCGGCAGCCCGGAGGTGCACAAGGCGCAGTTGGAGCACTTGCTCACCATGGCTGACCTACCGCAGGTCAGCCTACGTATCGTCCCGTTCAAGTCGGGCGCTCATCTTGGTGTTGACGGGTCGCTGCAGATCCTCAGCCTGGAGAGCCGCGACATCGCCTACTCGGGTGCCCAGAACGGTGGCCGCTTGATCGAAACACCTGGCGAGGTTCGCGAATTGTCGGTTAAGTTCGATCGTATCGGCGCGAAAGCGGCCTCCCTGGAGGACTCGCGCGAGATCATCAAGCGGTACTTGGAGAGCTACGAATGATCATTCAGTGGCGCAAGAGCACCCACAGCGGCGGAGCGGATGACGAGCACTGCGTTGAGCTGGGGCGACTTGAGCCGGGGGCCGAGATCGGGGTCCGTGACAGCAAGAACCCGGACGGAGGTCACCTCGCCCTGTCGCCTGTGCAGTTCGCCGACCTGATCGAGCAGGTCAAGCGGTTGCCGACCCGCTGACCGTCCCTTCCAGCAGGCCCCGACCCGGTCATGGCAGGTCACCTGCGCGGGCGTCAGTGCAACCCCTCGGTGTACTAGGAGCAGTTCACATGAGCGTCCAATGGCGGAAGAGCTCTCACAGTGGCGGCGTTGACGACAAGGCTTGCGTTGAGCTGGGACGACTTGCGCCAGGGGCCGGGATCGGTGTGCGTGACAGCAAGGACCCGGACGGGGGTTACCTGACCCTGTCGGTTGCGGTGTTCGCCGACCTGATCGAGCAAGTCAAGCAGTTGCCGACCCGCTGACCGCCCCGTCGGCCACACCCTCTCGGCGTACTTGGAGCAGTACACATGAACGTTCAGTGGCGCAAGAGCACCCACAGCGGCGGAGCGAACGACGAGCACTGCCTTGAGCTGGGACGGCTTGAGCCCGGGGCCGGGATCGGGGTGCGTGACAGCAAGGACCCGGACGGGGGTTACCTGCCCCTGTCGGTTGCGGCGTTCGCCGAACTGATCGAGCAGGTCAAGCGGCATCCGACCCGCTGACCGCCCCTTCCAGCAGTCCCCGACCCGGTCATGGCAGGTCACCAGCGCGGGCGTCAGTCCAACCCCTCGGCGTACTGGCCTCTAGGGCGACGGCCGTGGGGCCGTCAGCGGGCGGGTGGGGTTGCTGTTGGTCGAGACAGCCCGCAAGACCGGCTTGGCCCAGGCATCATGATCCGCAGCCGCCTGTGCGTATTACTTGGGGAGGTCTTGTGAGTCTGAGTCCGCGCGAGGTGTTTCTCCAGCTTGTTCATGGTGTCGCCGACGAGAACTTCGACGAGTTGCCCGGCCTGTATGGCGAGGTCACCGATGTCCGGCATCCGATGGCGACGCCGGAGTCCGAGCCGTTGACGAGTCGGCGTGCGCTCCAGGAGCACTTCACGGTGCCGCCGGAGGATCGGGGGTCCTTGCCGAAGCGGCGGGTCGTCGATGTCGTCGTTCACGAGACCGCAGATCCCGAAGTGATCGTCGCCGAGTTCGCCTATGAGTTCATGTTGCCGGACGACTCCACGGCCAAGGTGCCCTGCGTCTTCGTCATGCGCGTCCGGGACGGGCAGATCATCGAGTCACGCGACTACATCGACCCGATCCGCACCCACACCGCGCGCGGGAACCTCGACCGCCTCATCGCGTTGTTGCGGAAGGACGTTTCCTGACTGGGAACAGTTCACCTGAGCGTCCAATGGCGGAAGAGCGGTGGCAGCGGTTGCACTGGTGACCCGTCCCTTCCGGCAGGCCCCCGCCCGGTCGTGGGAGGTCACCTGCGCGGGCGTCAGTCCGACCCCTCGGCGTATTAGGCGCGGTGGGGGCGGTTCGTCCAGCCCTGGTCGTCGGCTCGGACGAACCAGCCCGACGCGGCGAGCGTGCCGCCGTCGACCGGGATCGTGTGGCCGGTGACGAAGCGGGCGTCGTCGGACGCCAGGAACGCGACGACGGCGGCGTAGTCGTCGGGCTCGCCGAAGCGGGCCAGTGGGACCCAGGTGTGCTCCAGGCCCTCGTCGTAGCCGCGCCGCATCCACTCGACCGGGGTCTGCTCGGTGTTGGCGAGGTCCGGCGCGATGGCGTTGACGCGCACGCCGTGCCGCCCGACCGCGACCGCGAGGCTGCGGGTGAACGCGGACACGCCTGCGTTGAACGCCGAGTACACCGGGTGCTGCGGGATGCCGCGGAACGCCTCGACCGTCGAGTTGTTGACGATGCTTCCGGACCCCCGCTCGATCATGCCGGGGAGCAGCGCGTGGGTGAGCTTGAAGACGTGCAGTAGGTTCAGCTCGTAGAGGCGCTGCCACTGCTCCGGCGTGCTCTCCTGGAAGGACGGGGCGGCCGGGCGGAAGTCGCCGACGTTGTTCACCAGGACGTCCACGCGGCCTGGTGCTGCCTCCGCCACCTTCGCGACGGTCCCGTCCTCGACGATGTCGCCGATGACGGTGACGCAGTGGCCGCCGGCGGCCTCGATGTCGGCGCGGGTGCGGGCGGCGGCGTCCGCGTCGATGTCGTTCAGGATCACCAGGTCGCCGCCTGCGGCGAGGCGCCGGGAGATCGCGCCGCCGATGCCGAGCGCGCCGCCCGTGACGACGCTGACCCGCCGTTCCTCACTCACCGCGCCACCTCCGGACGGGCCGCGTCTCGATCGAGTCGATGCGCTGCTCGCGCCGGGCGATCCGCCAGGTCTGGCCGTCCAGGCGGTAGGTGTCGGTGTAGCGGCAGTTCCAGACCAGGTCGGAGACCGTGCCGTCCTCACGGGAGGTCATGTGGTGGGCGACGCAGGCGATCTCGCCGGTGGCCGTGCCGGGCTCGGAGCCGACGTCGAACACCTGCCCGACCAGGGCGTGGAACGTTACAGGGATGCCGTTCAGCACCGACAGCGTCTTGCCGATCTCCTCGCGTCCGGTGAAGGTCCGCACCGGGTCGAGGTCGCGGGGGGCGTCGGGCAGGACGAGGACGGCGTCCTCGGTGAACAGCGCCGCCATCGCGTCGAGGTCGCGGCGGTCGGCGTGGAGCGCGTACCGGGCGACCAGATCGCCGAGGGCGATCTGGTCCACGACTCCCAGCGTCATGACAGGCCCAGGCGTTCGGCGCAGGCCGACAGCTCGTCCCGGGCCTCGTTCAGGTCCGTGGTCGGCTTGCCGCGCAGCACGAGGCGGCCCGCGCCGAGCGCCCCCAGTTTCCCGGCCTTCTCCGGCGTGACGGCCGACAGCGAATGGCCGAGCGTCAGCTCCAGCGCGTCCGGGTCGCGGCCGCTCTTCTCGGCCTCCTCGCGCATCAGCGCGACGAGCGCGCGCAGCTCGTCGCCGGCGACGCCGAGCGGCTGGAGCCCGTCGCCGTAGCGGCCCGCGCGGCGCGCGGCGGCCTTGGTGTGCCCGCCGACGTGGATCGGCACGCCGCCCTTCTGGACGGGCTTCGGGTAGCTCATCGCACCCTTGAACTGGAAGAACTCGCCGTCGTGGTGAGCGCCCTCGGGGGCGGTGTCGGCCCACAGCTTCCGCAGGACCTGGAGCTGCTCGTCGGCGCGGCGGCCCCGCGAGTCGAAGTCGGCGCCGCACGCCTCGACCTCCTCGCGCATCCAGCCCATGCCGACGACCAGCCGCAGCCGCCCGCCGGACAGCGCGTCGACCGTCGCGAGCCGCTTCGCGAGGACCACCGGGTGGTGGTTGGGGAGGACGAGCACGCCGGTGGCGAGCCCGATCCGCGAGGTCTGCCCGGCGAGGAACGCGAGCAGGTCCAGCGGGTCGGGGATGTCCAGGTCGTCGGCCAGCTCCATCCTCCCGGACGCGTCGTACGGGTAGACGCTGGAGTAGCCGCTCGCCACCACCGCGTGCTCGACCGCGCCGACCGACTCGAAGCCGCAGGTCTCGGCGTGCCGGACGTACGCGCCGATCCAGGCCGGATCGGCGGTCACGCCCGCTGCGACGGGGAGCAGGACGGCGTACTTCATGCAATACCTCTCAGTTCTGTGTACGGCTCGGTTCCGCGGGGCCGCTCAGTCGCCCGACGCGGCGGCGCGTCCGGCGCGGCGGCCGAAGAAGGTGCCGTCGCCGAGGGACGTCCCGCTGATGTAGCCCTCGCCGTGGATGCCGGCGGCCGTGCGGCCCGCGGCGTACAGGCCGGGGATGGTCTCGCCCGAGTGGTTGCGGACCTCGCCGTCCACGGTGGTGACCAGGCCGCCGAGGGTGAACCCGGCGGCGCCCGTCCCGGCGCCGTGCTTGCCCGCGTCGAAGAACCCGTCGGCGGGGTCGATCGCCGCGAACGGGCCCTTGAGCGGGCGGAGCCACTTGGGGTCCTTGTGGAAGTAGGGGTCCTCGCCGCGCTCCGCGAACCGGTTGTAGGTCTCGACGGTCGCCTCCAGCGAGCCGGGCGGCAGGCCGAGCGACTCCTCCAGCTCCGCGAGCGTCTCCGCCGCGTGCTTGGGCCGGACGCCCCACATGTCGGCCTCGGAGATCTCGTCGTGCCCGGTCTCGTCGATGATCGCCCAGTAGGGGGCGGGCTGGTGCTGGACGGCCTGGTGGCTGAACAGTCCCGGGTAGACGTCCTCGTTGATGAAACGGCGGCCGAGGCCGTCCACGAGCATGCCCCGGCAGATGACGGCGGGGTTGGCGGTGAGCGCGATCTCCACCGACGCCATGCGGCGGGTGGCGGCGCCGAGGGCGGTCGCCATCCGGATGCCGGACCCGTCGCTGGTGCCGTCGCTGACCTTGTCGTGGCCGAGCAGCACCGGGGCGTGGTCGGCGAGCATCTCCTCGTTGTCGACGAACCCGCCGGAGGTGAGGATGACGGCCTTGCGTGCACGGTAGGCCACCGTGTCGCCGAACCTGCGCGCGACGACGCCGGTGACGCGGCCGGAGCCGTCCACGACGAGGTTCGTGGCGTAGGTGTCCCCGTGGGTGACGGCGCCGGCCTCGACGGCGGCCGCGATCAGCTTCTCCATGAGGATCTGCCCGGCGAACATCGGGGTCTCCGGGCGGTGCCCGCGCGGCACGGGCCGGGCGATCGTGTTGTACGGCCAGGCGTTCTCACCGAGCCACATCAGGCCGTCCTCGGTGTACGGCATCCAGCCCGGCGCGTCGAACAGGCTCTCCTTGAACGGGACGCCGCGCGCGCGGAACCACTCGAAGTGCTCCACGCTGCCGTCGCAGTACAGCCGCAGCTTCTCCTCGTCGGCGTGCGGGCCGAGCGCCGCCTTGAGGAACGCGAACATCTCGTCGGGCGTGTCGTCGAAGCCGCACGCCTTCTGCACCCGCGTGCCGCCGCCGAGGTACAGCTCCCCGCCCGACTGCGCGGACGTCCCGCCGGGCCCGCTCGACCGCTCCAGGACGAGCACGTCCGCGCCCGCCGCCGCGGCCTCGTACGCGGCGGCGGCGCCCGCGGCGCCGAAGCCGACCACCAGCACGTCGCATTCGTGGCCGAACTCGACCTCCGCGGCGCCGACCGGCTCCACCGAGGACTTCGCCATCGGCGTCAGCCCTTCTTCTGCGGGGTGAACGCGGCCAGCGGCTCGGACCCCGACCAGTCGTGGCCCCAGTAGCTGTCCTTCGTGATCTCCTCGGCGGTGTAGTACGTCTCGTCCACGAGCATGCCCTCGCAGCCGTACTCGACGTCCCAGCCGCCGGGGGCCCGGACGTAGAACGACACCATCTTGTCGTTGGTGTGGCGGCCGAGCGTGGAGGAGATGGAGAAGCCCTTCTCCTTGACGGTGTCGAGCGCGATGCCGACGGCGTCGAGGGTGTCGACCTCCACCATCAGGTGGACGAGGCCCGGGTCGCCGTCGTGCGGCGCCGGGCAGATCGCGAGGCTGTGGTGCCGCTGGTTGACGCCCATGAAGCGGATGCGGACCGCGCCGCCGCCGACCTTCATCGCGCCGCGCGGCAGGAACCCGAGCACCTCGTTGTAGAAGGTGACGGTCTCGGCGAAGTTCGGCGTCGGCAGGACGACGTGGCCCATGCCCATCGGGCCGGTGACGAACTTCTGCGCGAAACCGGTGCGGACCGGGCTGTGGTCGAGCACCGGGCCGAAGAACACCTCGACGGGCGTACCGCCGGGGTCGGTGAACGCGATGACCTCCTCGGCGTCGCGCTCGGCGGCCTCCTTGGCCGACAGCGCCGTCACGGCCGTCCCGGACTTCTCGACGGCCTCGCGCACGGCGGCCAGCGCGAACTGGTCGCGGACCTCCCAGCCGACGGCGAGCACCCGGTCGCTGTCGCCGGGCAGCACCTGCAGGCGGGACCGGCGCTCGTCCATGCGCAGGTACAGGCCCTCGGGGTCGGGGCCGTCGCCCTCGGCGAACCCGAGCCCGTCGAGGGCGAACTCGCGCCAGCGGTCGATGTGGCGGGTCTGGACCTTGAGATAACCCAGCCCTCGGATCTGCGTCACTGTCCTCGATCCCTTCGGTGTCGCGGCCCGCGCGGACGGCGGTCAACGCTCAACCTGCCAAACGCGGTGGTGGCGCGCCCGCGGCTTCCCGCTGAGTGAGAGTCGCGCGGCGGCCGCGGCCGGGCGGACGGTGTCATCATCCTGTGATGACAGCAACGAGGCCGGTCGCGCTGGTGACCGGGGCGAGCCGGGGCATCGGCCGGCGGACGGCGCTGGCGCTGGCCGCCGCCGGGCACGACGTCGCGTTCACCGCGCGGACCGTCGCCGAGGGCGAGGGCCGGATCCCGCCGAGGCAGGGCGCCGGGGCGGAGATCCCCGTCCCGGGCAGCCTGGAGCGGACGCGGTCGGAGATAGAGGCGCTCGGCGCGCGCGCCCTGCCGGTGCGCATGGATCTGCTCGACCGGGAGAGCGTCCGGGCCGCGGCGCGGACCGTCCTGGACGCGTGGGGGCGCGTCGACGTCCTGGTCAACAACGCGGTGGCGCACGTTCCCGGCACCCACGAGAGGTTCCTCGACCTCGACGTGGACGTGGCGGAGCGGCTGACCGCCGGCAACTACCTGAACCAGCTCGTCCTGCTCCAGGCCGTCGTCCCGGCGATGGTCGAGCAGGGCGGCGGGACGATCGTGAACCTGTGCTCGGGATCGGCCACCAGCGACCCGCCGGCGCCGCCCGGCGAGGGCGGGTGGGGCGTGGCGTACTCGGCGTCCAAGGCGGCGTTCGGACGGCTGGCCGGCGCGGTCAACGCCGAGTACCGGCAGCGCGGGATCCGCGCGTACAACCTCGACCCCGGTTTCGTGGTCACCGACGCGGGCGCCGCGCGCGGCGGGATCGACGCGCTCAAGGGCGAGGGCTTCGAGGCGACGCCGGAGGAGGCCCCGGGCGCGGCCGTCGCCTGGCTGGTCGCGCACCCGGAGGCCGCGGAGAGGTTCCTCGGCCGCGTCATCTGGACGCCCAAGCTCGTCGCCGATCTCGGGCTCCTGGACTGACCCAGGGCTCCTGGGACGGCCAGGTTGGAGAGCGCGCCGTGGTCGTGAAGGCGCTGACGACCACGGCGCGCCGTACTCGGGGCGGGGGGTGAAGGGTCAGAACGCTCAGATCATGGAGCGCATCGGGCCCTGCGGGGGCTCGATGTCCAGGTCCGTCAGGGCGGAGACGTGGTAGACGGAGCCGGGCACGTGGATCGCGTGGGCGAGGCCGACGTGCGCGTCCCGCCAGAACCGCTGGATCGGGTTGTCGGTGCGCATCGCGTTGCCGCCCGACCGGACGACGATCTCGTTCATCGCGTGCACGGCCCGCCACGCGGCGCGCACCTGGGTGCGGCGGCCCGCGGCGCGCTCGGCGAACGTCGGGACGTGCCCGGCGGCGACCATGTCGTACATCCGCGAGCAGTTGTCGAGCAGCGCCGTCCTGGACGCCTTGATCTCCTCGGCGGCCTCGCTGATCGCGTACAGCACGTACGGGTCGTCCTTGATCTTCGTGCCGGTGATCTGGACGCGGTTGCGCTGGTAGGCCAGGTGGTGGTGCAGCGCGCCCTCGGCGATGCCGATCACCGCGGAGGTGATGCCGAGCGGGAACACGCAGGAGAACGGCATCAGGTAGGACGGGTTGGTCAGCCCGGCCTCGCGCGGCGCGGACCCGTCGACGACCTTGGAATACTCCAGCGTCCGGTACGTCGGGACGAACGCGTCCTTGACGATGATGTCCTTGCTGCCGGTCCCCTTCAGCCCGGCGACGTCCCACGAGTCCTCGACGATCTCGTAGTCGGAGCGGGGCAGGATCAGGTGCAGCGACTGCGGCGGCATCACCATCTTGCCCTCGTCGTCGCCGAGCATCCCGCCGAGGAAGATCCAGTCGCAGTGGTCGGTGCCGGAGGAGAACTGCCAGCGGCCGTTGAAGATGTAGCCGCCGTCGACCGGGCGGGCGATGCCCATCGGCGCGTACGGGGACGCGATCCAGGTGTCGGGGTCCTCGCCCCAGACCTCCTCGCGGACCTTCGGGTCGGCGTAGGCCATCTCCCACGGGTGGACGCCGACGATGCCGGCGATCCAGCCGGTGGAGCCGTCCAGGGACGCGATGCCCATGACCGTCTCGGCGAACTCGCGGGGGTGCGCCTCCAGGCCGCCGTGGGCCTCCGGCTGGAGCAGCCGGATGGCGCCGGCCTCGCGCAGGATCGACGCGGCCTTGTCGTCCAGCCGGCCGAGGGCCTCGTTGGCCGGCCCCAGGTCGCGGATCTGCTCCGCCCTCTCCATGATCGTGTCAAGCACGCGGTTCGCCATCGCCTGTCTCCCGTGATGTGTTTCAGCCGTCGTAGGTGATCTTCAGCCGGTCGGTGACCGGCCTCGCCTGACAGGCGAGGATGAGGCCGTCGGCGAGATCCTGCTCGTCGAGGACCGTGTTGGCGTCCAGGGTGACCTCGCCCTCCAGCCGGATGCAGGCGCAGGCCGAGCAGTTGCCCTCCCGGCAGGAGAACGGGGCGTCGACGCCGGCGCGCAGCAGCGCGTCGAGCAGGCGCTCCGACTTCGCCCAGGGGACGGTGCGGGTCTCCCCGTCCATCTCGACCTCGACCTCGCCCGCGTCCCCGGTGTCCTCGGGGGCCTCCTCGGGCTCCTCGAACGGGTCGGTCTCCAGCGAGAAGAAGCGCTCCACGTGGACGCGGACGCCGAGGTCGGTGAAGGTGCCGGTGACGAGGTCCATGAAGACCTCCGGCCCGCACACGAACGCCTGCCGCCCGGTGTAGGGCGCGGCCAGGGACCGCAGGACGGCCGGGGTCGGCAGCCCCTGCACCGACTCCAGCAGGTGGACGACCGTCAGCCGGTCGGGGTGCCGCTCGGTCAGCTCCCGCAGCTCCGCCGCGAAGATCACCGAGTTCTCGTCGCGGTTCGCGTACAGCAGCGCGACCTTCCCGGACCCGCCGGCCAGGCACGACTTCAGGATCGACATCACCGGGGTGATGCCGCTGCCGCCCGCGACGAGCAGCAGGTCCTCGTCCAGCGACGCCGGGGTGAACGTGCCCGCCGGGCGCAGCACCTCCAGCACGTCGCCTGCGGTGACGTTGTCGCAGATCCAGTTGGACCCGAGACCGCCCGCGACCCGCTTGACCGTGACCTTCAGCCGGTCGTCGGTGAGCGGCGAGCTGCACAGCGAGTAGCACCGCGCCGCCCAGCCGTCCTCCGCCGGGACCCGGACCGTGAGGAACTGCCCCGGGCGGTAGCCGAACCGGTCCCGGTCGCCCTCGGCGGGTTCGAGGACGAGGGAGTGCGCGTCGGCCGTCTCGCGGACGACCTCCACCACCCGCGCCTTCAGAGCCGTCATGACCGTCCCGCGGCCTTTCCTGCGGCGTGCCGCGCCGCGATGTAGCCGAACACGATGGACGGGCCGATCGTCGCGCCGGGACCGGCGTACTCGTTGCCCATCACCGACGCCGACGAGTTGCCCGTCACGTACAGGCCCTCGATGACCGAGCCGTCCTCGCGCAGGACGCGGGCGTGCTCGTCGGACACGAGGCCGCCCTTGGTGCCGAGGTCGCCGACCTCCATCCGGAAGCCGTAGTACGGGCCGCCCTCGATGACGTCCAGGTTCGGGTTCTTCAGGTTGGGGTCGCCGTAGTAGCGGTCGTAGGCGGAGTCGCCGCGGCCGAACTCGGCGTCCTTGCCCGCGCGCGCGTAGCCGTTGAACGTCTGGACGGTCTCGGTCAGCGCGTCCGCCGGGACGCCGATCTTGCCGGCCAGCTCGGCGATCGAGTCGGCCTTGAACGCGATGCCCGCGTCGTAGAACGCCTTCGGGATCGGCGCGCCCGGCAGGATCTGCGCGAACGGGTAGCGGGCGCGGGCCTTGGCGTCCATCACGAACCAGCACGGGACGTGCCCGCCCTCGAGCTGGTCGTGCACGAAGTTGACGTAGGGCGCCGACTCGTTGGTGAACCGGCGGCCGTCCTGCCCGACGATCAGCGACCGCGGGATGCACCGCTCCGACAGCAGCGGGATCACCGCGCCGGCGGGGTGCCGGACCGCCGGCATCCACCAGGCGTCGTCCATCAGGTCGAGGGCGCCGCCGACGCTCGCGCCGGCGCGGATGCCGTCGCCGGTGTTCTCGCGGGCGCCCATCGCGAAGTCCTCCTGGCCGCCCTTCGGGAGGTACTTGTCGCGCATCTCCTGGTTGTGGTCGAACCCGCCCGTCGCGAGCAGGACGCCCTTGCGGCCGCGGATCCGCACCGTGGCGCCGTCGCGGGTCGCGACGATCCCGGTGACGCGGCCGTCCTCGTCCGTGACCAGCTCGGTCATGGTGGTCTTCAGCCAGAGCGGGATCCCGGCGTCCTTGAGCGCCATCCGGAGCCGCGCGGCGAGGGCCCGGCCGCCGGTCGACATGTGCCGGCGGCGCACCATGTTGGACGAGACGCGCCACGCCGCGACCAGCGACGCGCGCCGCCCGGCCCAGGTGCGCTTGGCCATCGCGAGGTCGTGGTAGTCCTTCGCGGTGATCCACAGGCCGAGCGGGCCCTTCATGCTGTTCGGCCGCTGGTACTTCTCGTCCTCGCCGAGCTTGCGGGTGTCGAACGGCTTGGCCTCGATGGACCGGCCCAGCGGGCGGCCGCCCTCGTACTCGGGGTGGTAGTCGGAGTAGCCCTTCGTCCAGAAGAACTTCATCCACTTGCTCTTGCCGATGAGCTCCATCGCGGCGGGGCCGTTGTCGATGAAGGCGTCCAGCCGCTCCCCCGGGACGCGGCCCTGGGTGAGCGCGTCGAGGTAGCTGCGGATGGACTCGCGGCTGTCGTTGTGGCCGTGCGCCTTCAGCGTCGGGTTGTTCGGGATCCAGATGCCGCCGCCGGACACGGCGGTGGAGCCGCCGAACCGCTTGCCCTTCTCGACGATCAGCGACGACATGCCGACATCGTGCGCGGTGAGCGCGGCGGTCATCCCGCCGCCGCCGCTGCCGACGATGACGAGGTCGTACTCGTGATCCCACTCCTGGGCCGCGGCGCTCATCCCTGCTCCTTCGTCGTCAGGAACGCGAGGACGGCGCTCTCCCAGGCGGCCTTCTGCTCGATCATCACCCAGTGCCCGCAGTTCGGGAAGATGTTCACCTGGACGTCGGGGATCGTCCGCATGGGGATGAGCGCCATGTCGACGGGGCTGACCCGGTCGTCCCGGCCCCACGTGATGAGGGTCTTGGCCTTGAGCTTGTGGAGCATCGCCCAGTAGGGCGGCTCGTCGGACGCGGCCATCGCCTTGGCGCGGGCGGCCATCGCCTTCGACCCGTACATGCGGCGCGCGGCGGCGAGGGTCTCGGGGTCGGTGGCCTGCTGCCAGCGCTCCTCGATCATCTCCTCGGTGACGATCCGCGGGTTGTAGACCATCGAGTGCAGCCACCGGACGAGGCGCTCGCGGCTCGGCTCGTCGGTGAACTCCATCAGCAGCTTGATGCCCTCGCCGGGCGACGGGCTGAAGACGTTCCGGCCGATGCCGCCGATCGTGACGAGGCGGCCGACCCGGTCGGGGTGCCGCAGCGCCACCTGGGCGCCGATGATCCCGCCCATGGAGTTGCCGATCACGTCGACCTGGGACAGGCCGAGGCCGTCCAGGAAGCGGACGACCGCACCGCCGGCCGCCATCATGGGGTGCTCGTCGGTGGGGTCACTGACCCCGAACCCGGGGAACTCCAGGACCAGGCACCGGAAGTGCTCGGCGAACCGGGCGAGGTTGCCGCGGAAGTTGCGCCAGCCGGTCACGCCGGGACCGGACCCGTGCAGCATCAGCAGCGGCGGGCCGTCGCCGGCCTCGTGGTAGCGCAGGACGCCCCGGTCGGTGGCGAGCTCGCGCAACGTCGACTCGTAGGTCAGCTCCGCAGGCATGATCTCCCAGTCCTTCGACGGTGGCTTGACGTGAACGTATTTCCGGTCGGGGCAAGGTCACCCCGCGGATCCCGATCAGCGGGACGCGGGTCTCGGCGGGGCCCCCGGGGGCCCGTCCGGCGGGGGCTTCCACTCATCGGGATCGGTGCGCGCCGGCCGCCCGGGGCATGCCTACGTTCGGCCTCGACCGGTGCCGGAGACGGCACCGCACCACCCTGCTTGTCGGACTTTGCCGCGTATGGGGCATTGTTCACGGACATGTTGTTGTTGAACCTGGACGTCGACGACCAGGGACGCTGACCGGGCCCCGTCCCGCCCACCGAGCCCCGAGGGGAACAGATGCCAGCCGAGCCAGCGCTGACCGCAGACACCGGCCGCACGCCCTCCGACGCCGCCGCGCCGGACCCGGCGGAGTTCCGCAAGGCCATGGCGGAGTTCGCGACCGGGGTCACCGTGATCACCGCGTGCGAGGGCGGCGAGCCGGTCGGGTTCGCCTGCCAGTCGTTCGCCTCGGTGTCCCTGGAACCGCCGCTGATCCTGTTCTGCGCGGACAAGCGCGGCCGGTCCTGGCCGCGGATCCGCGCGGCCGGGCACTTCTGCGTCAACGTCCTCGGCGAGGAGCAGCGCGATCTGTGCGAGCGCTTCGGTTCCAGCCGGGGGACCAAGTTCGAGGGCCTGGACTGGGGCGTGTCCGCCTGGGGCGCCCCCACGCTGCCGGACGTCCTGCTGGCCGTGCACGCCGTCGTCCACGACGTCCACGAGGCCGGCGACCACGAGGTGGTGATCGGGCGGGTGCTCCAGGTGGAGCGGCACGACGTCCGGGACGGCGAGTGGCGGCGGCCGATGGTGTTCTTCCGCAGCCGGTTCGGCGTCGGCGAGCCGGACGCGCCGATCGCGCCGGACCCCTGGGGCCTCCGCGACCGGTGGGGCTGGGGCTGAACCCCGCCCCAGGCTCCCGCGCCGCCCGCCTCCCGCCGCCGCGTCACATCCGGCCGCCGCTCACATCCAGTCGCCTCGCCCGTCCACGGCGAGCAGCCGGTTCATCGTCTCCGGCGACCAGGTCGGCGCGCCGTCCGCACGGCGGGCCGCGCGCCGGCCGCGCGGGCGGTCCGCGCCGGGCGCCGAGCCGGGGAAGAGGATCTGGGACGTCTCGCGGGCGGCGGTGACCACCAGCGGGGCGACGTTCTCCAGCGGGGTGCGGATGTCGCCGACCAGCGAGATGCCGGCGACCGGGCCCTCGGCGCTGCGGATCGCGGCGGCCACGCAGGCGATGCCGGGGAACGACTCGCCGCGCTCGAACGCCAGCCCGCGGCGCTGCCGGATGCGGTGCAGCTCCTGGTGCAGCGTCCCGAGTTCGCCGATCGTCCGGTTGGTGAACCGGGTGATCTCCGGGCCGAGCAGCGCGTCGACCTGCTCGGGCTCCAGCCAGGCCAGCATCGCCTTGCCGAGCGCGGTGCAGTGCGCCGGGGCGCGCCCGCCGACCCGCGAGGGCACCGAGGTGGCGAGGCGCCCGCCGAGCTTGTCCAGGTAGAAGACCTCGGCGCCGTCCAGCACGGCCAGGTGCGCGACGAGCCCGGTGGTGATCTGCAGCTCGTGCAGCAGCGGCGCCGCCGCCTCGCGGATCTTGCCGTGCCCGCCGTCCTGCCCGCCGAGGCCGAGGGCGCGCTGGCCGAGGCCGTAGCCGAACGAATGGTGCGCGAGCCAGCGCTGCCGGACGAGCTGGTCCAGGATGCGGTGCGCGGTCGAGCGCGGCAGCCGGGTGCGGCGGGCGACGTCCTCCAGGGTCAGCCGGGCGGTGGGCCCGTTGAACGCGTCCAGGATGAGCGTCATCCGCTCGATCATGGACGGCGGCGACTCCCGCCGCGCGCCGCCCGTCTCCGGACCCGTCAGCCCCTCCGCTGCCATGGCCTCCGGCGCCGCTACCTCGCGGATCATCGCCTCGGTCATCGCACCTCCCCAGAACCCGACTGAAATGAATTCTTGTTACCTGGAATGTAGCAACCGCTTGTTGCCATGGGAAGACCCCACATAAGTCCAGGTCAGCGAAGTTCAGTAGGTGAGATCCGCAGCCTGGGGCACCACGGAGGCCGTGATAGAACGTTTTCCTGCCGTGGAGGGGAGCAACGATGCGTGTCGGTATCGTCACGCCGGTGGTGGCGCAGCCGCCGCCCGGCAACGCCGCGTGGGAGCGGGACGCGGGGATCGAGGAGATCGCCCGGATCGCGGAGGCGGCCGACCGCCTCGGGTACCACCACGTCACCTGCAGCGAGCACGTCGCCGTCCCGGCGGAGGCGGCCGAGCAGCGCGGCGGCGTCTACTGGGACCCGCTGGCCACGTTCGGCTACCTCGCCGCCCGGACGTCCCGGATCCGGCTCGCCACCCAGGTCCTGGTGCTCGGCTACCACCACCCGCTGGCCATCGCCAAGCGGTACGGGACGCTCGACCGGGTGAGCGGCGGTCGGCTCGTGCTCGGGCTCGGCGTCGGCAGCCTGGAGGAGGAGTTCGACCTGCTGGGCGCGCCCTTCGAGGGTCGCGGCGCGCGCGCAGACGACGCCCTCGCCGCGCTCCGGGCCGCCCTCGGGCGGCGCGTCCCCGAGTACCACGGCCCTCACTACGACTTCGAGGGCATGGTCGTGGAGCCGCACGCCGTCCAGGAGCGGATGCCGCTGTGGATCGGCGGCCGGTCGGGGCGCTCCCTGCGCCGCGCCCTGACCGCCGACGGCTGGGTCCCGTTCGGGCTGCCGCTGCGGACGCTCGCGTCGATGCTCGCCGACGCCGACGTCCCGCCCGGGTTCGACGTGGTGCTGGCCCCGTCCCGCCTGCTCGACCCGCTGGGCGACCCGGACGCCGCCGGGACCGCCCTGGCCCGCCTCCGCGAGGCGGGCGCCACCATCGCGGGCGTCAAGTTCGCGTCGTCGTCCGCCGACCACTACTGCGAGCAGCTCGCCGCCCTGCGCGAGCTGTCCGGCGCCTACGGGCTGACCTTCGAGGAGAAGCTGTGACCGTCGAGGACCGCCTGGCCGCCCTGGAGGACCGCCTGCGCGCGCTGGAGGACGAGCGGGAGATCACCCGGCTGATCCTGTCCTACGGCCCGCTCGTCGACAGCGGCTGCGCCGCCGACGTCGCCGCCCTGTGGGAGGAGGACGGCGTCTACGACGTCGACGAGATCTTCATGGCGGGCGCGGCCGAGATCGAGGCGATGGTCCGGTCCGGCAACCACCAGCGCTGGATCTCCGGCGGCTGCGCCCACTTCGTCGGCCCGCCGCACGTCACCGTGGACGGCGACGAGGCCACCGCCGTCGGCTACACCCTGATGATCGTCAACCGGGACGGGTTCGTGCTGCGCCGAGCCACCGCCAACCACTGGCGGCTGCGCCGCACCGACCGCGGCTGGCGCGCCGTCAAGCGCACCAACCGCGTCCTGGACGGGCGCGAGGAGTCCCCCGACCTCCTCGCCTCCCACTTCCCGACCGCCGTCCGCCACCGCTGACCGGTCGGCCTCGCGGGTTTGCGAAAGCAAGGGGAGTAACTTAAAGTAGCGAGTCGTTCACACAAGGGAGCATTGCCGAAGAGGCGCCTGAGCTATACTTGAGGTCAATCGAACATATGTTCGACATACTGGGAGAGGTGATCCGCGAGTGGGCGGCGCGCAATCCCCTTCCCGAGGACGAGCTGGGCGGCGTCGACGATCTCGCCGATGAGATGGAGAGCTTCTCCGAGCGTCGCGCCGAGGCGACTCGTCGCCTGCTGGAAGAGTGATGCCGGCCTACGTGGCCGCTCATGAAAAGCGCTCTGGAGGACCGCACGGGCGTCCTGGACGAGGAGCTGCTCACCCAGGTCCAGGGACGCCTCGCGCAGTACCTCGGGCTCCTCGGCTGAGCCCGCGGCCGGGTCAGGGGCGGGGGGTGCCGCCGCCGAACCATTCGCCGGCGGTGCGGCCCCGCCCGGCGGCGTCCGCGGAACCGGTGGGCCCGCCGGGGCTCGCGGGGGCGGACGGCTGCGGGCGGTCGCGGCGGGCCGCCAGGCGCTCCTGGAGCTGGGCCTCGACGCGCATCTCGTCCTCGCTGGGCGCCATCGCGATGATCACCAGCAGGATCGTCGCGACCGCGCCGACGCCGCCGACGAGCGGGAGCAGGAAGTCGGTCGGCTCGACGCCGCCCGAGGGGGCGCCGTGCGCGTGCTCGTGCAGCGTGACGCGCATGGCGGCCATGCCGGTGTAGTGCATGCCGGTCACCGCCACGCCCATGATCAGCGCGGCGCCGGCGGTCGGCAGCAGGCCGCGGACCTTGAGCGCGAACCACAGCGCCGCCGTGGCCGCGACCAGTGCGATCACCACCGACAGCGCGACCAGGGCGGGCTGGTAGCCGATCTCGCCGCCCATCTTCATCGCCGTCATGCCGGTGTAGTGCATGCTCGCGACGCCGATGCCGGTGAGCACGCCGCCCGTGACGATCGCGGGCACGCCGTCCCCCGCGAAGCCGACGATGAACAGCCCGATCGCGACGACCACGATCGCGGTGGCGCAGCTCAGCAGGGTGAGCGGCACGTCGTAGCGGATCTCGGTGTTCGGGATGCTGAAGCCGAGCATCGCGATGAAGTGCATGACCCAGATCCCGGTGCCGCCGATCGCCAGCGCCGCCAGGCCGAGCCACGACGCCCGCGAGCGGCCGGTCGTGGCCCGCGCCCGCGCGGTGCACAGCAGCCCGAGCAGCGAGCCGACGAAGGACATGAGATAGGCGGCCACGGGTGTGACCAGGCCGTAGGAGAAGTGGTGGACCTCCGTCATGAAACCCCCCGGAACGTTCCAAATGATGATCGTCGCATCATGGCACGCTGACCAGCGGAGATCACAGGGCTCCCGGCGAAAAACCGAGCGGGATTCCGGCCGAAGCCGGACGCGCGGGGGGCCTGGGGGGAAGCGCCCGCGGGGGCCGCGTCCAGAGGGGCGTCAGGGGGTGACGGCCATGACGGCCAGCACGCGGGCGGCCAGGTCGCGGTCTCCCGAGACGGTCACGGAGGCGTCGCCGGGGGCGCAGCGTCCCGCCGTCAGCCGGACGTAGCTCTCCCAGTCCATGGCCAGCTCGGCGGTGGGCGAGTCGGGCGACGCCCAGGCGCCGCGGCCGTCCGCGCCGACCTCGACGGCCACCTGGAAGTCGGGCGGCCCGGAGATCGCGAGCGCGACGGACTCCCCCGGCGCCGCCTTCGCGCGGCGGGCGAGCAGGAACGGCAGGGCGGCGCTGAGCAGGTCCCAGAAGCAGCGCGCCGCCGGGGCGTCGAGGTTGCCGGGACGGCCGGTCGCGCGGCGGACGTCCTGCTCGTGCGTCCAGCAGTCCATGGCCCGGAACTCCATGAAGCGGGAGTACGGGCCCTCCTGGCCGTCCGGGCACATGACGATGCGGTCGGGGTCCTTCGACGGCAGCTCGGCCAGGCGGCGGTCGAGGGCGTCCGCCAGCTCCTCCGCCACGGCCGGGCCCGGCACCGGGCGCCGCACGTGGACCTGTGCCTCCAGGACCCGGGCGAAGTCGCCGTGGACGTGCTCGAACTCGGGGACCTCGATCTCGGGCGCGGGTTCGCCGAGCAGGCTCAGCTCGACGCCGACCATGTGGGAGAACTGGTCCTTGACCGTCCAGCCGGGGCAGTCGGTGGGGCGGTCCCAGTCGTCGTCGCCGAGCGTCGCGGCCAGCGCGAGGGAGGAGCGGATCGTCTGCTCGTAGGCGGCGGTGTTGGCCCGCATCGCGTCGTTCGTGATCGCGTCGTTCATGTCGGCCCTCCATCGGCCGCCGGGCCCCGCGGCCGGGCGGCGAACCTCGCGACGATGATGGCACAGCGGGCGTTCACCCCCTGGCGGAGACCGCCCCGGCCGGTGAACGCGAACGGCCGGCCAGGGAGGGACCTGGCCGGCCGGACGTTCCGAGTCAGGCGTTGAGGGCGTTGCCGATGATGGAGGCGTAGGCGGCCTCACCCCTGGCGTTCGGGTGGAGCGGGGCGGCCGGGTTGAGGGGGACGTAGCCCTCCACCCACCGCTTGGACGCGGACTGGCACCCGTCGTGGCCGACGCTGGGCGTGACCAGGTCGATGTAGGTCGCGCCGTGGGCGTTCGCCTGAGTGCGGATGACATCGTTCATGGCGTTGACGGCGCCCTGGAGGAAGTTGGCGTCGGTCGGCAGGACGGGCTGGAGGGGCCAGCAGCCGTTCGGCTTGATGTAGAGGCCGTAGCCGGTCACGACGATCCGGGCCTGCGGGGAGCGGGCGCGGATGCCGTCCAGGACGGCGCTGAGGCGCGGGCCCAGGTCCTGCGTGCGCTGCGCGACCTCGGCCTCGAACTCGCCCTTGCAGGGGGTGGCGGTGGGGTCGAGGTTGATGCAGTCCTGGGCGACGCCGACCAGGCCGACGTCGTTGCCACCGATGGTGAGGGTGACAAGGGTGGTGGAGGCCGTCAGCGCGTCGAACTGGGGCGGGACGGTGCCGGTGTCTACGCCCGCGACGCTCGTGCTCTGCGACTCGGTCATGTGCCTGCTCTTCGCGCCGCTGCAGGTGACGTCGCGGAGGTTCGCGCCCAGCGCCCTGGCGAGCTCGTGCGGGTAGTTGTGGGTGGACCGCCCGCACCCGATCGGGCCGGTGATGTCGGGGATGAGCGGCCCCGAGGCCATCGAGTCGCCCAGGGCGACGTACTCCACCGCGGCCGCCTGGGCGGGGGATGCGACGAGGGCCGTGCCCGCGATGACGAGCGCGCCGACCATGCCGTGCAACAGACGCTTCATGCCAACTCCCGGCGTCATGGACGATGTCGCCGTGATCGTCCAGAATCTGGACAGTCCGTTCAATTGGCGTGAAAACAGACTCTTGCGGGAGCCGTTGTGACGCGGGACAACACGACGCGGGGCGGCACGGCCCGGGACGGCACGACGCGGGACGGCACGGCGCGGGACGGCACGGCGCGGGACGGCACGGCGCGGGACGGCACGGCGCTGTGCGTGGCGGGGCGGCCGATGGCGGCGCATCTGCGGGCCCGCACCCCGCGGCTGACCCGGCGCGTCGTCGCGCGGCTGCTCGCCGAGCTGCCCGTCTACGCGGAGCTGCCGCAGGAGGAGGTCGCCGGGGACATCGCGGGGATCGTCCAGCACAGCCTCCGGCAGTTCGCGGACGTGCTGGAGCGCCGCCGCCCCGCCGTGCCGGAGGAGTTCGGCGGGCAGCGCGACTCGGCCGCGCAGCGGGCGGAGGAGGAGGTGCCGCTGGACGCCATCCTCAGCGCCTACCAGATCGGCGCGGCGATGGCCTGGGAGGAGCTGACCGCCGGGGCGCGGCCGTCCGACCTGCCCGACCTCCAGGAGGCGCTCGGCTACTTCCTGCACTTCCAGCGGCTGCTGATCTCCGCGGTCAGCTCGGCCTACCTGGAGGTCCGGCAGATCATCGACAGCCAGGAGCACGGCGGGCGGCACGCGCTGATGACGGCGCTGCTCGGCGGGGACACCGCCGGGCACCGCCCGGCGCGCCGCTACGCGGTGCTGACGCTGGCGTTCGCGCCGCACCCGGACGAGGCGGGCCCGGGCCAGCGCGCCCGGATCGCGGCCCGGCGCAAGATCCGCCGGATCCGGACGGTGCTGGACGAGGTCGCCGACGAGCCCGCGCTCACCGCCCTGGACAGCGCGGGCGGGACGGCCCTGCTGCCGTTCTCGGCCGGCTGGGACGCCCTGCGCGACCTGGTGGCGCGGGCCGCGAAGGCCGCCGACACCGACGTCACGGCGGCGGCGGAGATCACCGGCCCCACCGGGGTCCCCGCCGCCGCCATGCGGACCGCCGAGGTGATGGACCTGGTCCGCCGGGCGGGCCGCCCGCCCGGCCTGTACCGGCTCGCGGACGTCCTGCTCGACTACCAGCTGAGCCGGCCGAGCGGCGCGCTCCCCGGGCTCGCCGCCCTGCTGGCGCCGCTCGACCGCAAGCCGGAGCTGCTGCGCACGCTGGAGCGGTACCTGGAGTGCGACCTGGACCGGCGGGCGACGGGCGCGGCGCTGCACGTCCACCCGAACACGGTGGCCTACCGCGTCCGCCGGATCAGCGCGCTGACCGGGCTCGACCCGGCCCGGCCGAGCGAACTGCAGCTACTGAACGCGGCGCTGGTCGCCCGCCGGTCCCTGTATTAGCGCGACCCGCACCAGTGGGGCGCGGCCCGAGGGCTCACCGCCGGGGCCAGCGCGGGTCGAGGATGTCGAACTGGTGCGGCAGCCCCAGCGCGTACCGGATCTTGTCGTTGGCCTTGAACGGCGTCCAGAGCGGCTGCTCGTAGAGCTCGTGGACGTCACACCGGCTCGCGTTGGAGCCCGCCGCGTCCAGCAGCGCGTTGACGGCCTGCCGGCCGCCCTGGTTGGCGCCCTCCATCGTGGTGACGTTGATCGGCGTCTTCACCCAGTCCCCCGCGAGGAACAGGTTCGGGATCTTCGTCTTGGAGCTCGGGCGCAGCTTCCACGACCCCGGCTGCTGGATGAACAGCGGGGTGTCGTTGGTGACGCCGCCCTTGCCGTTCGGGACGATCGCCGGGTCGAGGAACCAGGAGTGCAGGTCGGCGTCGGTGACCTGCACCCCGGTGTCGTTGAGGTGGGCCTTGATCTGCCGCCAGGTCTCCGCGGCGATCTCGTTCGGCAGGCAGTCGGTCGCCCGCTTCCTGTTGAAGGTGCCCGGGGTGAACCAGTCGGAGATGATCGAGGACAGGCAGTCCTGGACGGTGCCGTCCCCGTAGGTGGAGAAGTCCCGCTTCCAGAACTGCTCCTGGCTGATGGACGTGACCGCCCACGACGAGTCGCCGTAGTTCACGTGGCCGGCGGCCAGCGGCAGCTTCTTCTTGAGGAAGAACTGCAGGCCGGTCATCCAGTCGGTGCGCAGCCCCTTGATCCCCGCCAGCGACGGGTCGGCGCTCAGCACGGCGTCGCTCAGCAGGCCGGTGACCCGCTCGCAGGGCATGGCGACCACGAACCAGTCGGCGGAGATCGGCGACTTGCCCTTGACTCCGGCGGACGTGATCCGCCCGCCCGAGACGCCCAGTGAGGTGACCTCGTACCCGACGTTGAACTTGACGCCGAGGTCGCGCAGGTGCGCGATCCACGGGTCGAGCCACATCTCGGACGAGGAGCCGTTGAGCACCCGGTCGACCGACCCGCCGGGCTCGTTGCCGAGCCCGAGGATGCTCCACACGGTGGCCTCGCCGACCATCGCGATCGAGTGGGTGCTCGCGTCCTTGGACTTGGTGGCGGCGAGGTTGCGGATCGTGCCGTCGGCGATGAACTTGTTGTACTCGTCGGAGAACCAGCCGGCGCGGATGTAGTCGGCCCAGGTGATGTTCTCCCACTGGCCGAGCTTGCGCTCGTCGCAGCTGGTGACGTAGACGAGGAGCTTCTCCGCGGCGAACGCGGCCTCGGTCAGCGACAGCCGGGCGATCGTCTGGAGCCCGGAGGTGATCGTGGCGAGGAAGCTGGCGGTGTCGTAGATCCGCGACCCCGGGGGCAGCGGGAACGGGAACGGGATCGTGAGGTCGGGCCGTCCCTGCCGCGACATCATGTACGCGTCGGCGCGGACCAGGTTGTTCCAGGTCCCCTTGGAGTTCCCGGGGAACGGCGTGCGCCGCATGGTGTCGGTGAGGTTGAAGTAGAACCCGGGGAAGAAGCGGAACCCGTGCTCGCCGGGGAGGTCGAGCCGGCCGCCCGTGCCGGTGCCCGGCGGGAAGATGCTGCGCGCCTTGCCGCCGAGGGCGGTGCGCTCGTAGACCTCGACCTCGAAGCCGCGCTCGATCAGCTCGTGCGCCGCGGTGAGACCGGCCACGCCGGCGCCGAGGACGGCGACCCGCCGCCCGGCGGCGGCCTTCGCGGGGACCGGCCCCATGGCCATCGCGCCCGCGGTGGCGGCGCCCACCACGCCCGCGTCTCGGAGGAACCTTCTGCGTGTCGTCACGGTGACCTCCCGTGCCAGGCCCCCGACCCAATAAGTGCTGGGTTACTTGTAACACGCTATTAGCACACTGCCAATAAAGACGGCACACTGGATCTGCCCCACCCAGAAAATCGCTCAAAACAGGACAGACCGAAACAAGCCGGGCCCATCGTGGGACCCGGCGCGGGGCGCGGGGCTCAGCCCGCGATCACACCGTGCTCGGTGCGGAGGTGGTGGTTGAGCGTGGCGAGCTCGAGATGCGGCTCGTTGCAGCGAACGCACGACCACACGCCGCTCGGAACGGTGTAGCTGTGCTTCGCGGCGTCGTCGCGCGCGCAGAGCGTGATGTAGGTCTGGACGAGGCGTCGCCACGTCCGCCGGACCGCCGATGACATTCCCGTCCCCCTCCGGGCCGAACCTTCCAGATCGACCCAGGATAAGGCAACGGGAATGTCAAGGCGAAACGCCGGTGACCGGCGAACTCACTGGCCGATCTTCACCCCCGGTTCGCCGTGCCGGTACTCCAGCGGCCGCACGCCGCGACCGCCCGGGATGTTGCCGCCGGCGCGGTACTTGCCGGTGGGCAGGATCGTCCGGCCGTAGGTGTTCTCCATCATCAGCGCGGCCGCCGCGTACAGCGAGATGACCGCGGTGGCGACGAACAGCCAGCCGCCGACGTCCAGCGCCCAGTTGGACGGTGTCCAGAAGCCGGCCGCCGTGAAGCCCGAGCCCACGGCCAGGCATGCCAGCAGCAGCGCCAGCACGATGTTCTCACCGAGCGCCGCCAGCGCCCCCAGTCCGGTGATCACCGCCAGGGCGATGAACCAGAACGCGAAGCCTTGACTGGCCGTGCCGAGCACTGGTGCGAGTGCCACCGGCGCGGCGCCGATGCTGACCAGCCCGAACAGCAGGCCCCAGGCGATCCAGAACGCGCCCCACATGCAGTGCATGGCGGTCGCGAGACCGTCCCGGGCGCGGTAGCCCCACAGCCCCGCGAGGAACTGGGCGAGGCCGCCGAACAGCAGCACGAACGGCCACAGGATCAGCGGGGTGGCGGCGGTGCCGTACCAGCCCGCCTGCCAGGCGCCCACCATCATGGTCGCGCCGGCGAGGCCGAACAGCCCGAGGATGGACGGAGCCGCGATGGGCTGGAGCATCACCCGCGTCCGGTCCTCCCAGAGCGCGTGCTCGCCCGGCTCGTTGGCCCCCCGGCCCGGTGCCGCCGAGGCGGCGCCCGGAGCGGGGGCGGCGGCGTCCTGGGCGGGCGTCGGTGGTGCGGAGCGCTCGCCGGACATCGGCGATTGCCCGTGCTCTCTTCGCCTTGCCATGAGATCCCTCCTCCGGAATCGGAGAGCTGTAGAACCCCTCCTAACCGTGGTTTGAGCAGTCAAACTGCCACGAAGCGGGATAGAAGGGATAAGCCGGGCGGATGGCGCCACGTTTACCGGATCTCGACGCGGGCATGGTGTCTGGTTGACCTTCTGGCGCGTCGCGGGGCGGCCCTAGCGGCGGCGGAGGGCCACGTGCCGGAGGGGGGCCGCGCGTCTCCGGAGGGCGGTGCGCCGGACGGGGCCAGGGTCAGCCGCGGGGGCGGCAGTGGATCGCCAGGCCCGGAGTCGCGTCCCAGCCGATCAGCCTGAACAGCCGGTCGAGGTGCGCCGGGACCGCGTGCAGGACGAGCATGCGCCCGTGCTCGTGCAGATCCCGGGCCGCGAGGTTGAAAGCGCGCAGACCGGCAACGTCCATGAAGGCGACCGCGGCCAGGTCGACGTGGAGGTCGCCCGGCACGCGCGCCTGGGCGGCGTGCAGGGCGGCGCCGACGTCCGGCGCGTTGGAGACGTCGATCTCGCCGGCCATCCGGAGCCAGGGCGAGGACGAGGCGGAGGCGATGTGCAGGAGCGGCGTGTCGAGTTCGACGACGTCGCAGCGGGGCGCCTCGCCGGGCCGGGGAGCCGGGTGCTCCCCGGAGCCGGGCCCGCCGTCGCCGCCGCTGATCCGCCAGATCGTCATGTCGTTGCGCACCTCGCCCATGGACGGGGCGCCGCTACCGTGCGCGGCCCCGTGTATGTCAGGCTCTCACCTGTCGGCACGTTATGAACCCAACCGGGCGGATTTCATGGACGAGAAGGCCATTCTGGAACGTATCAACGAGTTCATCGAGGAGGAGCACGGCCTGCGTGAGGCGCACGAGCGGGGCGAGACGAGCGGCGCCGAGGCGCAGGACCGGCTGCGGCGGCTGGAGGTCGCGCTCGACCAGTGCTGGGACCTGCTGCGCCAGCGCCGGGCCCGGCTCGCGGCGGGGCAGAACCCGGACGACGCCGGGGTCCGCCCCGCCGGAGAGGTCGAGGGCTACCTGCAGTAGCCCGGATCCGGGGGACCTGATCAGCGGTGCCGGATCAGCGGTGCCGGATCACGGGACCATCCAGGCGAGCACGCCGGTCGACTGGAGGCCCGACAGCAGGCACATCCCGGCGAGGAACAGCAGGCTCCACAGCACGACGCGGCGGAAGATGTCGCCCTCGCGGCCGTCCAGGCCCACGGCGGCCGCCGCGATGGCGAGGTTCTGCGGCGACACCATCTTGCCGAGGACGCCGCCGGAGCTGTTGGTCGCGGCCATCAGCACCGGCGACAGGTCCGCCTTGTTCGCCGCCGTCACCTGGAGCGCGCCGAACAGCGAGTTGGACGAGGTGTCCGACCCCGTCACCGCCGTGCCGAGCCAGCCGAGGACCGGCGACAGCAGCGCGAACGCGCCGCCCGCCCCGGCCATCCAGGTACCGAGCGTGACGGTCTGCCCGGACGCGTTCATCACGAACGCCAGCGCCAGCACCGCCATCACCGTGATGATCGCCCACTTGAGCTGGACGAGCGTCGTCCAGTAGGCGCGCAGGGCCTTGCCGAGGCCGACACCGAGCGCGGCCATGGTGATCAGCCCGGCGACGAGCATCTGCGTGCCGGGCGTCGTCAGGTAGTTGAACGTGAAGGTCGGCAGGGTGAGCGGCTTCCCGGTCGGGCCGGTGAGGTCCAGGCCGGGCCACGAGAACGTCCGGGTGGCCTTGTCGAGCTGCTCCTTGACCTGGTCGATCTGGCAGATCACGAAAACCGCGATGATGATCGCGTAGGGGGCGTAGGCGCGGGCGACCTCGGCGCGCGAGTCCGGCTCGCCGCCCTTCTCGACGCGGGCGGCGAACTCGGGGGTGGGCTCGTCGGCGGCGCCGCCGGCGACCGGGGCGGGCCGGGCCGCCGGCCGCGGGCGCAGCCGCACGGCGAGCACGACCGCGGCGGCCGAGACCAGGGACGCGACCACGTCGGCGAGCGGCACCGAGATGAAGTTGGCGGTGACGTACTGCGCGAGCCCGAACGCGGCGCCGCACAGCAGCGCGGTCGGCCAGGTCTCCCGCAGGCCGCGCCGCCCGTCCACGATGGCGACGAGCACGAGCGGGACGAACACCGCGAGGATCGGGGTCTGCCGCCCGACCATGGCGCCGAGCGTGTCGCTGGACTCCCCCGTGACCTTGCCGAGGGTGAGGATCGGCGTCGCCATCGCGCCGAACGCGACCGGGGCGGTGTTCGCGGTGAGGGCGAGGACGGCGGCCTTGATCGGCTGGAAGCCGAGCGCGATCAGCATGACGGAGGTGACCGCGACCGGCGTGCCGAAGCCCGCGAGGGCCTCCAGCAGCGCGCCGAAGGAGAACGCGATCAGCACGGCCTGGAGCCGGTGGTCGTCGCTGACCTGCGCGAACGAGCGGCGGAGCACGTCGAAGTGCCCGGTGGTGACGGTGATGTTGTAGACCCAGAGCGCGTTGATGACGATCCACAGGATCGGATAGAAGCCGAACGCGGCGCCCTCGGTGCCGGCCAGGAGCGCCTGGCCGGCGGGCATGCCGTAGGCCCAGATCGCGACGGCCAGGGAGACGGCCAGCGCGATGAGGGACGCGAGCCACGCGCGCATGCGGACGCCGCCGAGCAGGACGAACAGCACGGCGAGCGGCAGCGCGGCGACCAGTGAACTCCAGCCGAGCGAGTCGGCGACGGGATCGAGGACCTGCTGGTACACGGCGACCACCTCGCGGTAGGGAGCGCCCCCGAGCAGATGATCGATACCCAGCAGCGTGACGTAGATCACCTTGATAGTGAACTTTTCAACTGGTCAAGCCCGGTCAGGGCCTTCCCCGCCGGTCAGAGCCGGTGAAGTCAGAGCCGGTGAAGTCAGGTGGTGAAAGGGTTCAGAGGTGGTGGAGCAGTTTCGGCGGGGTGACGGGCAGGTCGCGGACGCGGATGCCGGTCGCGTGGTGGACGGCGTTGCCGACGGCCGCGGCGGCGCCCACGATCCCGATCTCGCCGATGCCCTTGGCGCCCATCGGGTTCAGGTGCGGGTCGGACTCCTCCAGCCACACCGCCTCGATGTCGCGCACGTCCGCGCAGGCCGGGACGTGGTACTGGGCGAGGTCCCGGTTGAGGTAGTCGCCGAACTCGGGGTCCATGACGCTCTCCTCCATCAGCGCCATGCCGATGCCCATCGTCATGCCGCCGATGAACTGGGAGCGGGCGGTCGTCGGGTTGATGATCCGCCCGGCGGCGAACACGCCGAGCATGCGCCGCACGCGGGTCTCGCCGGTGTCGGCGTCCACCTCGACCTCGGCGAACTGCGCGCCGAACGCGTGCCGCGCGTACTCGTCCCGCCCGTCGACCTCCTCGCTGGTGTCCACGGACGCCTCCAACCCCTCAGGCGGCACTTCGCCGTGCCCTGTGTGGGGGGACGACCCCCCACTCCCCCCGGAAACCACGCCGTTGAGCTTCCCTCGCAGGGCCTCACACGCGCGCACGACGGCCGTCCCCCAGCTCGCCGTCCCGGCCGAGCCGCCCGCGACCGACGCGCGCGGGAACGAGCTGTCGCCGATCTCGACCCTGACGTGGTCGAGGTCGGACTTGAGCGTCTCGGCGGCGATCAGCGAGAGGGCGGTGCGGGCGCCGGTGCCGATGTCGGCGGCGGCGATCCGGACGGTGAACGTCCCGTCGGGCTCAGCGCGCGCCGTCGCCCGGTTGGGCCGCAGGTAGGCGGGATAGGTGGCCGCGGCGACGCCGGTACCGATCAGCTTGCGCCCCTCCCGGCGGACGCCGGGGGTGGGGTCGCGGTGCTCCCAGCCGAACCGGTCGGCGCCCTCCCGCAGGCACGCGACCAGGTTGCGGGAGCTGAACGGCAGGCCGCTGTCGGGCTCGCGGTCGGTGTCGTTGCGGACGCGCAGCTCGACGGGGTCGATGCCGGCGGCGACGGCCAGCTCGTCCATCGCCGATTCGAGCGCGTACATGCCGGGCGTCTCGCCCGGGGCGCGCATCCAGGACGGTGTGGGCACGTCCAGGCGCACCACGCGGTGGGACGTGCGGCGATGCGGTGCCCGGTACATGACGCGGGTGGGCGTGGCGGTCTGCTCGGCGAACTCGCGGAGCGTGGAGGTCTGCTCGAACACGTCGTGCAGGACGGCGTTCAGCCGGCCGTTCTCGTCGCAGCCGAGCCGCATCCGCTGGATGGTCGGCGTGCGGTAGCCGGTCGTGGCGAACATCTGCTGCCTGGGGACGGCGAACTTCACGGGACGCCCTGCGGCGCGCGCGCACATCGCCGCGAGCACCACGCTCGGTCTGGGCTGCCCTTTGGAGCCGAATCCGCCGCCCACGTGAGGCGACACCACGCGCACCTGGGACGGCTCCAGGCCGAATATCTTCGCGATGGTGGCCTGCACGGCCGACGCGCCCTGCGTGGAGTCGTAGAGGGTGAGGGAGCCGTCGTCGTTCCACTGGGCGAGCGTGGTGTGCGGCTCCATCGGGTTGTTGTGCTCGGCCGGGGTCCTGTAGGTGACGTCCACACGGACGGCCGACCTGCCGAACGCGTCCTCGGGGTCGCCTTGCTCGGTGTCGGTGGGGAACGCGGGGTTCACCTTGTCCGGCTTGTAGAGGCCGGGGTGGTCGGTGCGGAGCGTGAAGTCGGGTCGCTCTTCCGCGTACTCGACCTTGACCAGGCGGGCCGCCTCCCGCGCCGTTTCGAGGGTCTCGCCGACCACCGCCGCGACGAACTGGCCCCGGTAGGCGACGGTCCGCGACTGGAACAGGGCCAGTTCGCCATCGGAGGTGTCACTGAGCGCCGGGGCGTTCTCGCAGGACAGGACGGCGATGACACCGGGCATCCGCAGCGCGGCCTCGGTGTCGACCGACCTGACCTCGCCCTTGCCCACGCTCGCCTGCACGGCCGAGGCGTAGGCGACGTTCTCGATCTGGTACTCGAACGCGTACCGTGCACGTCCGGTGACCTTCTCGCGGCTCTCCAAGCGCTCGGTCATGATTCCCCCGTTCCCGCGAGTTCCGCCAGCGTCCGGACGATGAGGTTGCGGGCGAGCGGCACCTTGTAGCCGTTGTCGCGCAGCGGCTCCGCGGCCTCCAGTTCCGCCTCGGCGGCGCGCTGGAACGCCTCCTCGGTCGCCTCGGCGCCGCGCAGCGCCTCCTCGGCGCGCCAGGCCCGCCAGGGTTTGTGGGCGACGCCGCCCAGGGCCAGCCGGACGTCGTGCACGAGGCCGTCCCGCACGTCCAGGGCCGCCGCTATGGAGACGAGCGCGAACGCGAACGACGCGCGCTCCCGGACCTTGCGGTACCGCGACGGCATACCGAGCGCGGGAACTTCTATGGCGGTGATGAGGTCGCCGTCCTCCAGGGTGGTGTCACGCTGCGGTTCGTCACCGGGTAGCCGGTGGAGGTCTTCGATGGGGATGGTCCGCTCCCCCGCGCGCCCCCTGATGCGTATGGACGCGTTCAGCGCGGCCAGTGCCACCGCCATGTCGGACGGGTGCGTCGCCACGCATGCCGGGGAGTGCCCCAGGATCGCCAGGTTGTGGTGCTCGCCTTCCCTGGCCGGGCACCCGCTCCCCGGGTTCCGCTTGTTGCACGGCTTGGCCGTGTCCTGGAAGTACGAGCACCGCGTGCGCTGAAGGAGGTTGCCGCCGACGGTGGCCAGATTGCGGATCTGCCCGGACGCCCCCATGAGGACGGCCTGCGCCAGCACCTGGTGCCCTTCCCGGACGGTCGGGTCGGCGGCGAGGTCGCTGTTGCTCACCGCCGCGCCGATGACGAGGCTCCCGTCCGGGCGCAGCTCGACCTCGCCGTACGGCAGGTGCGCGACGTCCACGACCCGGCCCGGCTCCTCGACGCCGAGACGCATCAGATCCACGAGGTTGGTCCCGCCGCCCAAGTAGACGGCTCCGCCGTTGTGCCGTTCCAGGGCGTCCTCGGCGCTGGTGGCGCGCTCGTAGGTGAAGGGCCTCATGTCTGCGCCGCCTCCCTCGCCCTAGCGGCGGCGGCCTGCCGCACCGCGGCGACGATGTGCGCGTAGGCGCCGCACCGGCACAGGTTGCCGCTCATCCGCTCGCGGAGCTCGTCGTCGTCCAGGACGGGATCGGACCCCAGGTCCCCGGTCACGGCACTGGGCCAGCCGCGTTCGGCCTCCGCGAGGACGGCCGTGGCCGAGCAGAGCTGCCCCGGCGTGCAGTACCCGCACTGGAAGGCGTCCTGCTCGATGAAGGCTTCCTGGACGGGGCTCAGCCGCCCGTCCTCTTCGAGCCCCTCGACCGTGACGATGTCGGCCCCGTCGTGGGCCACGGCCAGCGCCAGGCACCCGTTCGCCCGGCGGCCGTCCAGCAGGATCGTGCAGGCGCCGCACTGGCCGTGGTCGCAGCCCTTCTTGGACCCCGTCAACCCGAGGTCTTCCCGCAGGACGTCCAGCAGGGACGCGCGGGTGTCGACGGTCAGCCGGTGCTCCGTGCCGTTCACGACCAGGGTGATGTCGGCGTGCATTGGCGTGTCCATGCTGCGGCCCCTACCCGGAACCGCCGGGGTGAGTCGCGCCCCGCCGGGCCCGCGGACGCCCCCTACCGTGTCAATCCCTACCGTCGATCCCTACCGTCAATCGCCGGAGTCGGAGAGTATCTCCACCACCTGCCGGGCCGTGTCGGACGGCAGCGGCGGCGGCAGCCCCCGCCACTTGCGGGACGCGGCGAACGCCGCCGCGCCCGCCCCGCCGCCGTACACCGCCGCCGCGACGAACGACGCCAGCTCGGGCGGCAGCTTCTTCTCCAGCAGCAGCACGTTCATCCGGTAGGTCGCGGCGGTCGCGAGCACCCCGAAGGCGCCGGCCACGGCCCCGAGCCGCACCGCCGGGACGCGCCGCCGCGCCTTCTCCGCCATCTCCCGCTGCGCGGCGTCGACCACCCGCCGGGCGAGCTCCAGGTTCTGCTCCAGCGAGCCGCCGACCTCCGCGGGTTCGCTCGACTCCGTCATGACCTCCGGCTTACCCGCGGAAGGGCGAAGAATTCCGGAGAGCAAAGTGTCACCCTCGGTCACTTGGTGATTGCACTAGGTTTCCTAGCCGGACCACGCCCCGGAGCCGACAGAGAGGCCGGTCGATGCAACCGTTCGAGCTGCCCGACTTCTACGTCCCGTATCCCGCCCGGCTGAACCCGCACCTGGAGGGCGCGCGGAAGCACACGATGCGGTGGGCCCGCGAGATGAAGATGCTGGACGACGACCGGGACCCCGGCACCCCCGACATCTGGGACGAGCCGGCGCTCGAGGCGATGGACTACGCGCTCCTGTGCGCCTACACCCATCCCGACTGCGACGGCCCCGAGCTCGACCTCATCACCGACTGGTACGTCTGGGTGTTCTACTTCGACGACCACTTCCTCGAAGTGTTCAAGAAGACCCAGGACCAGGAGGGCGCGCGCGCCTACCTCGACCGCCTGCCGCTGTTCATGTCGCTCGATCCGCCCGAGGCGACGAACGCCGTCGAGCGCGGCCTGGCCGACCTGTGGGCGCGGACCGTCCCGGCCAAGTCCGACGCCTGGCGCGAGCGCTTCTCGGTGAGCACCGTGAACCTGCTGCGCGAGTCGCTGTGGGAGCTGTCCAACATCAGCACCGGGCGCGTCCCGAACCCGGTCGAGTACATCGAGATGCGGCGCAAGGTGGGCGGCGCGCCCTGGTCGGCCGACCTCGCCGAGCACGCCGCCGGGGTCGAGATCCCCGAACGCGTCGTCGGGACGCGGCCGCTCCGCGTGCTGAAGGACACCTTCTCCGACGGCGTCCACCTGCGCAACGACATCTTCTCCTACCAGCGCGAGACCGAGTCCGAGGGCGAGGTCAACAACTGCGTGCTGGTGATGGAGCGGTTCCTCGGCGTCGCGCCGCAGATCGCCGCGAACACGGTGAACGACCTGCTCACCTCGCGGCTCCGGCAGTTCGAGAACACCGCGCTCACCGAGCTGCCGCACATCGTCGCCGACCACGCGCTCGACCCGGCCGAGCAGGCGAGCGTGGCCGCCTACGTCAAGGCCCTCCAGGACTGGCAGTCCGGCGGCCAGGAGTGGCACATGCGCTCCAGCCGCTACATGAACAAGAAGTCGCTGGGGATGTCGGCGGCGCGCATCCCGGCGCTGCTGAAGTCGGCGCGGATCAGCCTGCCGCACGTCCCGTTCCAGAAGGTCGGGCCGACGCCGCTGCCGGACTTCGACATCCCGTACCCGCCGCGCGTGAACCCGCACCGCGAGGCCGCCGGGCGCAACGTCGTCACGTGGGCCCGCGAGATGGGCATGTTCTCGCCCCATCCGCGGCTGCCGGTCTCGGTGTGGTCCGCCGAGCGGCTCACCGGGATGGCGCTGGAGGTCTGCGCGGCGTCGCTGAACCCGGACGCGAGCGCCGAGGGACTCGACCTCGCCACCCAGTGGCTGGCGTTCGGCACCTACGGCGACGACTTCTTCCCCGCCATCTACAACCGCGACCGCGACATGGCCGGGGCGAAGCTGTTCAACGCCCGCGCCGCGAGCTTCATGCCGCTGGACTGCGGCTCCACTCCCCCGCCGGAGAACGCCTTCGAGGCCGCCCTCGCCGACCTGTGGCCGCGCACCGCCCTGCCCATGGACGACCGGGGCCGCCGCGAGTTCCGCGCCGCCGTCGAGCACATGGTGGAGAGCTGGGTCTGGGAGCTGAACAACCACCTCCAGTCCCGCATCCCCGACCCGGTCGACTACGTCGAGATGCGGCGGCACACGTTCGGGTCGGAGATGACGATGGCGCTGTGCCGGATCGACCACTCCCACGAGATCCCGCCCGAGGTGTTCGCCAGCCGCACCCTCCGCGAGATCGACGTGTCGGTGATGGACGTCGCCTGCCTGCTGAACGACTGCTTCTCCTACCAGAAGGAGATCGAGTACGAGGGCGAGCTGAACAACGGCGTCCTCGCCATCGAGAACTTCTTCGGCTGCGGGCGCGACGAGGCGCTGCCGATCGTCAACGACCTCATCACGTCCCGGCGCCGCCAGTTCGAGCACCTGGTCGCCCACGAGCTCCCGGCGCTCGCCGACGACCTCGACCTGGACGCCACGGCCCGCGCGTCCCTGGACGCCTACGTCGGCGAGCTCCGCGACTGGATGGCCGGCATCCTCAAGTGGCACCGCGAGACCGACCGCTACGACGAGCGCGGCCCGGTCCTGCCGAAGCCGGGGGGCATCGGTACGTCGGCGTTCTACCTGTTCAGCCGGGGCGGCCTCGGGAACCCCGTGTCCCCGTGACCGGCCCCGTGACCGGCCCCGTGCTCAGCAATGTGACCCGCCCCGCGACCGGCGCGGCCGCCCGGTTCAGGCGTCGGCGGGCTCGGGGGCGGGGCGCGGCGCCGGGATCATGAGGGTGTGGCGCTCGTCGGGCGTCAGGCGCCGGAACACGCGCGTCCGGGCCCGCTCGACGAGCGCCGCGCCGTCGGTGACGACCTCCCAGACCCGGACCGTCCGGTCGCCGGAGGCGGTCGCGACGCGGGCGCCGTCGGACGACCACGCCACGTCCCAGATCTCGTCGTCGTGGACGGCCGCGACCGACAGCTCCCGGCCGTCCACCGCGTCCCAGAGCCGGACGGTCCGGTCGGCGGACGCGGTCGCCAGCACCCGGCCGTCCGGCGACCACGCCACCGACCACAGCCAGCCGTCGTGGCCGGACAGCACCGCCACCTCCGCGCCCTCCGCCGCGTTCCACACCCGTACCGCGCGGTCGCCGGAGAGGGCGGCGATGTGCGCGCCGTCCGGCGACCACGCCACGGCCCGGACGGCGCCCTGCGGCACGGTCAGCGCGGTGACCCGCAGGCCGGTCCGCGCCTCCCAGACCAGGACCGCTCCGTCCTGCGACCCGGTGGCGATCCGCTCGCCGTCGGGCGACCAGGAGACGGCGCGCACGGTGTCCTCGTGGCCGGTCAGTACGAGGGGCGCGGAGCCGTCCGGCGCCTGCACCCGTACGGTCCGGTCGTCGGACGCGCTGGCCAGCCGGGTGCCGTCGGGCGACCACGCCACCGCGCGCACCCAGTCCGCGTGCCCGTCGAGCACGTGCTCCTCGGCGCCGTCCGCCGCCCACACGCGGACGGTGCGGTCGCGGGACGCCGTCGCGAGGCGGGTGCCGTCCGGCGACCACGCCACGTCCCACACCTCGTCGCCGTGCCCGCTCAGCACCCGCGGGCCGCCTCCCGTACCGGCACCTCCCGTTCCGGCCGCATCCCAGATCCGGACGGTGCCGTCGTGCGAGGCGGACGCGATCCCGCCCGAAGACCAGTCGACCGCCGACACCGCGCGCCGGTGCCCGCGCATCACCGCGACCTCGGCGGCGCGCTCGGCGTCCCAGAACCGGACGGTGCGGTCGTTGGAGGCGGTCGCGAGGCGGGCGCCGTCCGGCGACCACGCCACCGCGCGCAGCGCCTCGGCGTGCCCGCGGAACACCGCCAGCTCGGTGCCCTCGGCGCTGGACCACAGCCGGATCGTCCGGTCGTGGGACGCGGTGGCGAGCCGCGCGCCGTCCGGCGACCACGCGACGGACCAGACGATGTCGGCGTGCCCGGTCAGCACCGGCCCGGACGCGCCGGTCGCCACGTCCCACACGCGCGCCGTGCGGTCGTAGGAACCGCTGGCGATGCGGGCGCCGTCGGGTGACCAGACGGCCGTGCGGACGGTGTCCTCGTGGCCCGCCAGCACGGCGGCCTCCCGGCCCTCGGCGACGTCCCAGATCCGGATGGTGCGGTCGTCGGACGCGCTGGCCAGCCGCGTCCCGTCCGGCGACCACGCCACGTCGCGGACCCAGCCGTCGTGGCCGCTGAGCGTGGCCGTGGCGGTGCCGTCCGCCGGGTCCCAGACGCGGACGTCGCCGTCGCGGGAAGCGGAGGCGAGCCGGGTGCCGTCCGGCGACCAGGCCACGCCCCACACCATGTCGCCGTGACCGCGCAGCAGCGCGACCCGGGTGCGGGCGGCCGTGTCCCAGACCCGGACCGTTCCGTCGTCGGACGCGGACGCGAGCCGCTGCCCGTCCGGGGACCACGCGATGCCGACGACCGGGGCCTCGTGCCCGCGCAGCACCGCGACCTCGCCGCCCGCCGCGTCCCACACGCGGATCGTCCGGTCCGAGGACGCCGTCGCGACCCGGGCGCCGTCCGGCGACCACGCCACCGCCCAGACCCGGTCCTCGTGGCCGCGCAGCACGCCCCGCACCCGCGACACCGCGAGCGCCGCCGACAGCGCCCGGCGGGCCAGCGGCGTCGGCGCGCACTCCTCGTGCGCGGCCAGCGCGAGCAGCAGGCTGTGCTCGGGGTCGGTGCGGAACCCGGTGAGCGCCTGCCGGGCGATCGAGTCGGCGAGCCGCCGCATCGCGACCCCGTCGGACCGGTGCGAGATCTCCACGAACTCGGTGACCAGCGGCTCGGCGGCGGCGAGCCCCTCGGCCTCGGCGAGCCACTTGCGCGCCGCCGCGAGCCGCTCGCCGCGCAGCAGGTACGCCTCCTGGCGGCCGTAGCGGTCCCACTCGGCGGCCCACTGCGCGAGGTCGGCGAGGCGGCGCAGCGTCTCGGCGTGCAGCGCGATCGTCTGCCGCAGCGGCGCCCACGCCGAGAACAGCGCCTCGTGCGAGACGTCGAAGACGGCCTGGTCGCCGTCCTCGCCGCTGGTGCACAGCCGCTCCCGGACGAACGCGTCCACGACCAGGCGGCCCGCGGCGTCCAGCTCGCCCGCGCGCACCCGGCGGCGCGTCGGCCGCCCCTCGGTGAACCGCACGAACCGCAGCAGCGTCTCCAGCACCGGCGGCGCCGGCTCCAGCGCCTCCAGCTCGCGCATCACCCGGTCGGCGCGGCGGGTCAGGGCGCCGTCGACGCCGCCCGTCCGGCGGTAGTGCTCGGCGGTGATGGTGCCGTCCCGCCCGACCCGCAGGTACAGCTCGTGCAGCAGGTAGGCGAGCAGCGGGAGCGCCGTCCCGTCGCCGGTGTCGTCGGCCATCTGCGCGACCAGCTCCGGCGGCTCGAACGCGATGCCCGCCCGCTCCGCCGGCTCCCGGATCACCGTCCGCAGCGCCGCCCGGTCGAGCGCAGTCACCGTGAACGGATGCCGGAACAGCACGGCGTGCTCGCCGCTCAGGAACGGGGTGAGGAACTCGGCGCGGAACACCAGCACGACCCACAGCCTCGGGTCGGCGTCGAGCGCGTCCCGCAGCATCCCGAGGAACGCGCGGCTCCGCTCCGGGTCGGTGAGGGTCAGCAGCTCCTCGGCCTGGTCGACCGTGACCAGCAGCGACCGGCTCCGCCGGCCGCGGCGCAGCGCGTCGAGGTGGCGGCGCAGGTCACCGGGGCGGTCGCGCAGGTCCGCGGCGATCCGCTCGGCGTCGCCGAGCGCGCCGGCCGCGTCCGCGAGCGCGTAGCCGAGGCACCGGAACGGGTCGTCCTCGGGGGTCAGCGGCGGCAGCACGATCCATCCCCGCTGCTGCCGGAGCCGGGGCAGCACCCCGGCGTGCAGCAGCGACGACTTCCCGACCCCGGACGGCCCGGTCACCGCGACGGCCCGCACCGTGCCGCCGGGCCGGGCCGCGCCGCCCGGCCGCAGCCGCTCCAGCAGCTCGTGGACCTCCGCGTCGCGGCCGAAGAAGACGCCGTCGTCCTCCTCGGTGAACGCGTCAAGACCCGGGTAGGGCGACCGGTCGGCCTGCCACACCGGGCGCGCGAGGGCCCGCCGCTCCTGCGCCTTCTCCCAGGCCAGGACGAGCGGGATCAGCAGCATGCACAGCACGATGACCGGCAGCGCCCACTCCTGCACCGCGTGGGTGGTCTGCGGGGAGACCTGCAGGGCCAGGCCCAGCAGCGCCACCAGCAGGATCATCAGGTATCCGGGAAACACTGGACCCCGCTGACGCCCCATCCGCCGCCCTCCGGCCCCGAGTTCGATGATCACCCGACCCCGCCATGCTACTTGCGGGCCGCGCCGCCGCCGGGCGGCGAAAGGGCGGGACCCCGGCGAAATGCTGGGCCCCGTACGGACATGTGAGGGATGTCAGATGCCCACCGCCGCGCTCCGGCGCGCGCGACGAGAGGAGCGGGATTGCCATCCCCTTTCGACGATCCGCCCGATGACCGGCGGCGCCGCTTCGAGGAGATCTACGCGGCCCACCGGGCGCAGATCCTCGGCTACGCGATGCGCCGCACCGCCGACCCGCAGGACGCGGCCGACGTCCTCGCCGAGACGTTCCTGACGGCGTGGCGGCGGCTCGACGACGTCCCGCCGGACGGGCGGGCGCGGCTGTGGCTGTACGGGACGGCGCGCCGGGTGCTCGCCAACCACCACCGGGGCGAGCGCCGCCGGTCCGCGCTGGCCGCCGACCTCGGCGCCCGGCTCCGCACCGCCCCCGACGCCCCCGACGCGGCGGGCCTCGCCGACGTCGCCGCCGCGTTCCGCGCCCTGCCGGAGCGCGACCGGGAACTGCTGTCCCTGGTCGGCTGGGAGGGCCTCGACCACGGCGAGATCGCGACCGTCCTCGGCTGCTCCCGCAACGCCGTGCGGATCCGCCTGCACCGCGCCCGCCGCCGGTTCGCCCGCGCGCTGGCCGGCGCGGAAGCGTCCGCCCGTCCCGCCGCGGACGCGTCCGCCCGGCCCGCCGCCGACGCGCCCGTCCTGCCCGCCGCCGCGCGCATCCCGAACGGAGAACACGCATGAACCGCGACACCGCCACCAAGGACGCCGACGCCCGGATCGCCGGGCTCGCCACCGTCACCGACGCCCAGGCCGCGCGGCTGCTGCCGGACGACGCCGCCGCCGACCTGGCCGGACGCATCACCGCCGCCGCCCCCGGCCCCGCACCGGCGGCGCCCCGCAGGCGGCGCTCACCGCTGCTGGTCTTCGGCCTCCCCCTCGCCACGGCGGGCGCGGCCTGCGCCGCCGTCGCGGTCGCCGCCCTGCCCTCCGGCGGCGGCGGGCCGGCCCCTGCGCCGTCCGCCGCCACCGCGAAGCCGAACCCGAACGTCTCCCTCGTGGCGGCTCTGTCCTTCACGCGCAAGGGCGGCTACATCGACGTGAAGGTCCGCGACCCGCTCGCCGACCCGCAGCGGTACCGGGAGGAGTTCGCCCAGCACGGCCTCAAGGTCAAGCTGTCGTTCGTGGCCGGGTCGCCGTCCATCGTCGGCACCGTCGTCATGATGGACACGAGCGAAGGCACCAAGCCGGACGACCTCAAGACCATCACCGCGAAGGGCGAGTGCGAGACCGGCGGCGGGGGCGACGTCTGCCCTGTCGGCGTCCGCGTCCGCACCAGCTACAAGGGCACGGCCGCGATCGTGTTCGCGCGGGCCGCCCGTCCCGGCGAGCAGTACAACAGCAGCGCGCCGGTCACCGCGCCGGGCGAGGCCATGCACGGCATGACCTTCCGGGGCCACCGCGTGGGCGAGGTGCTGGCCGCCCTGAAGAAGCGACACGTCTCGGTGCCCGAGTACCGCTACATGGACGGCAACGAGAGCAAGACCCTGTACCCGGGCCAGGTCCCGGACTCGTGGTACGTCCACGACGCGGTCCCCTGGGCCAAGGGCCAGGTCCTCCTGTTCGTGGGCAAGACCCCCAAGGAGCAGCCCGCATCGGTCCAGGCCCCTCCCAGCCAGGGCCCCACCGGCTGACGGCTCAGTCGCCCCGGCTGAGGGCGAGAGCGTCGATGACCGCGTAGGCGCCGGTGATCGACACCAGCCCGGCCGCCGCACCGCGGGGCACATCGCCGCGGGCCAGATGGACCAGGCCCGCGGCGGTGTCGCAGGCGTCCACCAGCAGGCAGAGCCGCCGCCACCGGCGCCGCGCCGCCGGGTCGCTCATCAGGTAGCCGGCGCCGAGCGCGACGGCGCGGCTACCGAAGACCCGGATCAGGTACCGGAGCTCGGGGGTGTCCCGCGAGCCCATGCCCGCCAGCCTCACGTTGAGGCCGGGCGCGGCGAGCGCCAGCGCCCCCCAGGCGACCCGGCCGCCCGCCAACATCTCCATCGCGCGTTCCATGCCGCCGACCCTGCCAGGGCCGGCGGCATGGGGCGATTACCTCGGAGGTAGCGGCGCTACCCGGCGTCCCGCAGCGACTCGCGGACGGTCATCAGGGCGAAGCCGAGGAGGTTCTCGCCGCGCCAGGACGCGACCTGCTCGGCGCGGGGATCGTCGGCGGCGAGGCCGATGCCCCAGACGCGGTCGAGGGGGCTCGCCTCGACCAGGACGCGGTCGCCGGTGCCGAGGAGGTAGTCGCGCAGTTCCCCGTGCTGCCCGAACTTCGCCTCGTTGGCCCGTGTGACTATCGCCACACGATGGTTCCGCCATGTTTCCTCGTCGAAGTTCCGCACGCGGCGGCCGAGGTCTTTCGCGCGGCGGGGATGGGACGCGGCGATGACCGCGGCGGCCGTTTCCTCATCGCCGAACAGGCGGGCTTTCCCCGCCATCATGTAGTGCTCCGCCGTCTGATAGGTGACGCCGTCCACGGTGAAGGGGGACGGCCACCACTGGCTGAGATAGCCCCGGCCAGGGGTCCGATGGCCCCAGAAGAACAGGAACTTCAGGCGGGCGCGCTCGTTCTGCATGCGGGCCAGTTCGGCTGCGTCCATGGCAGAAGCGTGCCAGGACGGGGGCGCGGCGGCCATCCGGTTTTCCGCTGCCGGGAATGGATCGGCAATTCCCGGCGTTACGCATCCCGCCGCGTCCCTGCTCGGGGGAGGGACGCGGTCTAGACCATTTTGCGAAAGCGGGCCGGTGGCCGGGACCATTTGCTGATTACGCCCCGGCTCGAACTGGGAGGACTGCAGAACCGATGGAGAACGCCCTGGCGAACCCTCGTCGCACGAAGATCGACTCGTGGCCGGAGCGGCGGCCGGTGGACGCGGACGCGGAGCGTCCCGCCGAGGCCGAGGCCGGCGAGGATCTCGCGGCACGCTGATCAGCGCATAGATCGGGAACCCGTCCGGTGGAACCGGGCGGGTTCTTCGCGTCCCGGCCCCCTCTTTCAGCTGCTCAGCGGGGCGCGGCGGTGCTGGCGCGCAGCGCGACCTCGCCCGCGACGCGCTCGATGCGGCTGCGGCGGGCCGAGGGCTCGCGCAGGGCGAGCCCCATGACGCGCTCCCCCATCGTCTCCAGCGGCAGCGCGACGGTGGTGAGCGGCGGGGTCAGGTCGCGGACGATCGGGATGTCGTCGAAGCCCGCGAGGGAGAGGTCGCCGGGGACCGACAGGCCGTGGTCGCGGAAGGCGGCCAGGGCGCCGATCGCCATCACGTCGGTGACGGCGAACACGCAGGTGGGCCGGGTAGGGCGGCGCAGCAGCTCGGTCGCCGCCGCGTAGCCGCCGTCGCGGGTGAACGCGGCCTCCACGATGTGCTCGGCCGGGATCCGTACGCCCGCGTCGGCGAGCGCGTCGGCGAAGCCGCCGAGCCGGTCGGAGACGGTGGTCAGGGCACGCGGCCCGGTCAGCACGCCGAAGTCGCGGTGGCCGAGGTCGAGCAGCGCGCGGGCGAGGGCGGCGGCCCCCTCCCGGTTCTGCGGCAGCACGGCGTCGACCTTCAGGCTGCGGTGCCGGCTGAGCACGGCGACGCGGCCGCCGGTGCGCTGGTAGGGGTCGAGCTCGGCGGCCATCGAGCGCTCCCAGTCGCGGTCCTCGAAGCCGGAGCCGATCAGCAGGATCGCGCGGGCCCGCTGGGCGCGCAGCATCGCCACGTACTCGATCTCGCGGGCCGGGTCGCGGAACGTGCTGGCGAGCATCACCAGCATCCCGTGGTCGGCGGCGGTGCGCATCACGCCGCGGGCGACGGCGGCGAAGTAGGGGTCGCTGACGTCGTGGCAGATCACCCCGACGGACGTGCTGGACGCGCTGGCCAGCGCCTGCGCGTGCGCGTTCGGGGTGTAGCTGAGCCGCCCGGCGGAGGCGAGCACGCGCTCGCGGAGGTCGGCGCGGACCTGGGAGGTGCCGTTCAGGACGCGGGACGCGGTGGCGAGGGAGACGCCCGCGTCGCGGGCCACGTCCTGCAGGGTCACGTAGGCCCGGCCGGAGCGCTCCTCCTCGGCCGCTTCGGTCATCAACGCCCCCTCCGCCGACGCCGCCCGGCGCGGCGGGTCCCGGCGAAGACCCTCTTGACCGCGGTGCGCGTCGCTTCCTACGGTACATCAGAAAGCGCTTTCTGAACGCGCTTTCACAGGCACCCGTCCCGGAGGACCCCATGGTGAGTCAGGGCACGACGACCGCGCCGTCCCCAGCGGACGCGCCCGGCGTCGTCGAACGCGGCCGGCCCGGCGCCGGCGAGCGGCTGCGCGACGGCCTGGAGCGGTCGTGGCGGCCGGTCGCGCTGCTGCTGGCGTGCTTCGCGGCCTGGTGGGCCGTCAGCGCGTTCAAGCTGGTCGAGGAGTACCTCGTCCCCTCGCCCGGCGCGACGCTGCGGCTGATGGGCGACAAGTGGGGCTACATCTGGCACCACACGTGGGTCACCACGTACGAGACCCTGATCGGCTTCGCGCTCGCGGTGCTCATCGGGGTCGCGGCCGCGGTGGTCATGGTGTACTCGGCGACGGTCGAGCGCACCCTCTACCCGATCCTGCTGTTCGCACAGGTCATCCCGAAGATCGCGATCGCCCCGCTGTTCGTGGTGTGGCTCGGCTTCGGCATCGGCCCCAAGATCGTCGTCGCGGTGCTGATCGCGTTCTTCCCGGTGGTGATCTCCATGGTGGCCGGGCTGAAGGCAGTGGACCCGGAGATGCTGGAGCTGTCGGCCACGATGGGCGCGAGCCGGCTGGCCACGTTCGCCAAGATCCGGCTGCCCGCCTCGCTGCCGCACCTGTTCTCCGGCCTGAAGGTCGCGGTCACCCTCGCCGTCACCGGCGCCGTGGTCGGCGAGTTCGTCGGCGCGAACGAGGGGCTCGGCTACGTGATCCTGCAGGCCAACGGCAACCTCGACACCCCGATGCTGTTCGCCGGGCTGCTGGTCATGTCGGCCATCGGCGTCGTGCTGTTCGTCGTCGTCGAGGTCGCGGAGAAGCTCCTGCTGCCGTGGCACGCCAGCCGCCGCGGCGAAGCCGTCACCACCACCTACTGACCCCCCCGCCGCAACTCCACCCCACAACGGAGGGCCGTCCGACATGAAACTCCGCACTCTCGCCATCGCCGTCCTCGCCCCGGTCGTGGCGTTCGCCGGGACCGCCTGCGGCGGGGACTCCGGGGAGACCACCAGCGCCTCGGGCAAGAAGCTGACCAAGGTCACGCTGACCCTGAACTGGTACCCCTACGGCGAGCACGCGCCGTTCTACTACGGCAAGAAGAAGGGCATCTACGAGAAGCACGGCATCGACCTGGAGATCAAGGCCGGGCAGGGCTCGCAGAAGACCGTCCAGGCGGCCGCCGCCGGGCAGACCGACTTCGGCTGGGCCGACACGCCCGCGCTGCTCGCCGCCGTCGACAAGGGCATGCCGGTCAAGAGCATCGGGGTGTTCCTGCAGACCACGCCCGCGTCGGTGCAGTCGTTCACCGCGTCGGGGATCAAGCAGCCCGCCGACCTGAAGGGCAAGAAGATCGCCGGGACGGCCGGGGACGCGCTCGCCCGCACCTTCCCGGTGTTCCTGCAGAAGAACGGCATCGACCCGAAGGAGGTGCCCGTCCAGAACACCGACCCGGCCGGGAAGATGGCCGCGGTGCTGTCCGGCAAGACGGCCGGGCTGATGGGCTTCGCCAACGACCAGGGCCCCACGATGGCCGACAAGTCCGGCAATGACGTGTCGTACCTGCGGTACGCCGACTTCGGGCTGAACTTCTTCTCCAACGGCCTGATCGTCGGCGAGCGGAAGCTGAAGAGCGACGCCGACCTCGTCAAGAAGATGGTCGCGGCCACGAGCGAGTCGTGGACGGCGGCCGAGGGCGACCAGGCGGGCGCCGTCGCGAGCATGGCCGGCGCGTCCGAACAGCTCCCGCCGGAGAAGGTCATCACCGAGCAGTTCAAGACCACGCTGACCCTGCTGCACACCCCCGCGACGCAGGGCAAGGCTCCCGGCGTGAACGCCGAGGAGGACTGGAAGACGACGATCGCCACCTTCCACGAGGCCGGGGTCATCGAGAAGGCGCAGGCGCCGGCCGAGTACTGGCAGGCGTCGGCGGCGCCGCAGGCATGACGGGACGAGCGATGAAGACCATGAGCAAATCGGCGGCGCGAGCGGAGACCGGGCGGGAGACCGCCGTCAGCCTCGACGGGGTCGCGGTCCGGTTCCGCACCCGCAAGCGCGAGGTCACCGCCCTGCGCGAGGTGTCGCTGGACGTCGCGATGGGCGAGTTCGTCGCCATCGTCGGGCCGTCCGGCTGCGGCAAGTCCACCATGCTGAAGCTGGTCGCGGGCCTGCTGAAGCCGTCGTCCGGGAACGTTCTGCTGCGCGGCGACAAGGTCACCGGGCCGCGCCACGACATCGGCTACGTGTTCCAGCGCGCCGCGCTGCTGGAGTGGCGCAGCGCCCGCAAGAACATCCTGCTCCAGGCGGAGATGCGCAAGATGCCGGCCGAGCAGGCCCGCCGGCGCACCGCCGAGCTGATCGAGATGACCGGCCTGACCGGGTTCGAGGACGCGCTGCCGCACGAGCTGTCCGGCGGCATGCAGCAGCGGGTCGCGCTGTGCCGGGCGCTGCTGCACGAGCCGCCCGTCCTGCTGATGGACGAGCCGTTCGGCGCCCTCGACGCGCTCACCCGCGAGCAGCTCAACGTCGAGATGAACCGGATCTGGCGGGAGACGGGCACGACGATCCTGCTGGTCACGCACTCGATCGCGGAGGCCGCGTACCTGGCCGACCGGGTCGTGGTGATGAGCGACCGCCCCGGCACGATCGAGGAGGTCATCGACGTCGGCCTGCCCGCCGAGCGCGACTACGCCGCGACCATGGCACGCCCCGAGTTCGCCCGCGTCACGGGCCGCGTCCGAGGTCTGCTCGGCGCGGGTGCCGCGGCCGATTGACACACGACCACAGGTTGGGAAGGAACGGGATGGAACGCAGGTCCATCGGGATCGTCATGAACGGCGTCACCGGCCGGATGGGGTACCGCCAGCACCTCCTCCGCTCGATCCTCGCGATCCGCGAGCAGGGCGGGGTGCGCACGGGCGACGGCACCGTGCTGTGGCCCGAGCCGGTGCTCGTCGGGCGCAGCGAGGCCAAGCTGCGCGACCTCGCGGAGCGGCACGGGCTGACCGCGTGGACGACGGACCTGGCCGAGGCGCTGGCGCGCCCGGGCATCGACGTCTACTTCGACGCGCAGGTCACCGGCGCGCGGGTCGACGCGATCCGGGCGGCCGTCGCGGCGGGCAAGCACGTCTACACCGAGAAGCCGCTCGCCGAGGACCTGGAGGGCGCGCTCGCGCTGGCCCGGCTCGCGGACGAGGCGGGCGTGAAGCACGGCGTCGTCCAGGACAAGCTGTTCCTGCCGGGCCTGCTCAAGCTGAAGCGGCTGGTGGACGGCGGCTTCTTCGGCCGCATCCTGTCGGTGCGCGGCGAGTTCGGCTACTGGGTGTTCGAGGGCGACTGGCAGGAGGCGCAGCGGCCGAGCTGGAACTACCGGGCCGAGGACGGCGGTGGGATCATCCTCGACATGTTCTGCCACTGGCGGTACGTGCTGGACGGGGTGGTCGCGCCGGTCCGGTCCGTGCAGGCGCTCGGGGCGACGCACATCCCCGAGCGGGTGGACGAGGACGGCAAGCCCTACCAGGCGACCGCCGACGACGCCGCCTACGGCATCTTCGAGCTGGACGGCGGGATCGTCGCGCAGGTCAACTCGTCCTGGACGACCCGCGTGTTCCGCGACGAGCTGGTGGAGTTCCAGGTGGACGGGACGGAGGGGTCGGCGGTCGCCGGGCTGCGGCGGTGCCGCGTCCAGCACCGGTCGATGACGCCGAAGCCGGTGTGGAACCCCGACCTGCCCGCCACCGAGGACTTCCGCTCGCAGTGGCAGGAGATCCCGGACAACGCCGAGTTCGACAACGGGTTCAAGACCCAGTGGGAGATGTTCCTGCGGCACGTCGCGGGCGACGGCCCGTTCCCGTGGGACTTCTACGCGGGGGCGCGCGGGGTGCAGCTCGCCGAGCTGGGGCTGCGGTCCTGGCGGGAGGGCCGCCGCCTGGAGGTTCCGGAGCTGTGAAGATCGACCTGCCGGGCTCGCTCGCGCCCTACACGATGGGCGAGCCGCGCACCTACGAGCCGCCTCCGGGGCCGAGCACGGCGCGGGTCGCGTACGCCGCCGCGCACGTGGTGCCCGACCCGTCCGGCGACTCGCTCGACTGGGACACGACGCTGGCGTTCCGGCGGCACCTGTGGTCGTACGGGCTCGGCGTCGCGGAGGCGATGGACACCGCGCAGCGCGGCATGGGGCTGGACTGGGCGGCGACCCGCGAGCTCATCGTGCGGAGCAGTCGGGAAGCGCTTTCAGTCGGCGGCCGGATCGTCTGCGGCGCGGGCACCGACCAGCTGCCGCCCGGCCCCGCGACGCTGGAGGAGATCGTCGCGGCCTACACCGAGCAGCTCGCGGTGATCGAGTCGGCCGGGGCCGTCGCGGTGCTGATGGCGAGCCGCCACCTGGCCGCCGCCGCGCGCGGCCCGGAGGACTACGCCGACGTCTACGGGCGGCTGCTCGCGCAGGTGGAGCGGCCGGTCGTGCTGCACTGGCTGGGGCCGATGTTCGACCCCGCACTGGACGGCTACTGGGGCTCCCCCGACCTCGACGCGGCGGCCGACGCGCTGCTCGCCCTCATCGGCGAGCACGCGTCCCGGATCGACGGGGTGAAGATCTCGCTGCTGGACGCCGGCCGGGAGATCGCGTTCCGGCGGCGGCTGCCGCCCGGGGTGCGGCTCTACACGGGCGACGACTTCAACTACCCGGAGCTGATCAGGGGCGACGCCGAGGGGCACAGCGACGCGCTGCTCGGCATCTTCGACCCGATCGCGCCCGCCGCCGCCGCTGCCCTGCGGGCCCTGGACGGCGGTGACCTGGCCTCCTACGAGGAGATCTTCGCCCCGACCGTCCCGCTGTCGCGCCACCTGTTCGAGACGCCCACCTACTACTACAAGACCGGTGTGGTGTTCCTGGCCTGGCTGACCGGCCACCAGCGGCACTTCCGCATGGTCGGCGGGCTGGAGTCCGCGCGTCCGGTGCCGCACATGGTCCGCCTGTTCCAGCTCGCCGACGCCGCCGGGCTCTTCCCCGACCCCGGCCTGGCGGCGCACCGGATGCGGGCCTGGCTGACCGTCCAAGGAGCCGTATGACGAGCACGAGCCGTATGACGAGCACGAGCCGCGTGACGAGGTTCAGTCTCAACCAGTGGACGACCCGGCACTGGCCGCTGCCCGACCTGGCGGAAGGCTGCGTCGCGGCCGGTGTGACGGGTGTCGGCCTGTGGCGCGAGCCCGTCGCGGAGTACGGCTTGGCGCGCACCGGCAAGCTGATGCGCGACCACGGGCTCACGGTGACCTCCCTGTGCAGAGGCGGCTTCTTCCAGGAGCCGGACGCACTGGAGAACAACCGGCGCGCCATCGAGGAGGCCGCCGAACTGGGCGCACCGTCCCTGTGCCTGGTGAGCGGCGGCCTGCCGGACGGCTCCCGTGACCTGGACGGCGCGCGCGCACGCGTCGCCGACCTCCTCGCAGAGCTGGCGCCCTACGCGGGCGAGCACGGCGTGCAACTCGCGATCGAGCCGCTGCACCCGATGTACTGCTCCGACCGCTGCGTGGTCTCCACCCTCGCGCAGGCGCTCGACCTGGCCGCGCCGTTCCCGGCCGCCCAGGTCGGCGTCATGGTCGACACCTACCACCTGTGGTGGGACCCGGACGCCTGGACGGGCATCGCGCGCGCGGGCGCCGAGGGCCGGATCTCGCTGTTCCAGGTCGCCGACTGGGTGACGCCGCTGCCCGAGGGCGTCCTCACCGGGCGCGGCATGCTCGGCGACGGGTGCGTGGAGCTGCGGCGCTTCCGCGAGGCCGTGGACGCGACCGGCTACACCGGGCCGGTCGAGGTCGAGATCTTCAACGACGCGCTGTGGGCCATGCCCGGCGCGGAGGCGCTCACCCTCACGCTGGCGCGCTACGAGGAGCACGTCGCGTGACGTCCGCTCCGGCCCGCCCGCACACGTCCGGGGACGGGGGACGGACGTGGCGGGCGGCGTCCGGCGCCTGGCTCGGGATCGGCACGGCGCCGGGCGCGCTCGTCCTCGGCGCGCAGGTCGGCGGGCGGCACGGCGGCGCGCTGCCGCTGCTGGTCCTGGTGGCCGGCGGCACCGTCATGACGGTGCTGCTGCTCGCGCAGGGGCGGCTCGGCCTGCGCCCGCCCGCCGGGGAGGGCGCGGGCATGGCCGAGCTGGCGCCGCGCTACCTGCCGCCGGTCGCCGAGCGCGCGTTCACCGCGCTGCTCGCGGTCGCGATGGTCGGCTGGTTCGGGTTCAACCTCGGCCTGGGCGGCGCGGCGGCCGCGGCGCTCGGCGGCGTCCCGGACGCGGTGGGCGTCACGGCGCTGGCGGTCCCGCTGGTCGCGGTGCTGATCGCGGGCGGCGGGCGGTGGAACGCGATCGCGGTCGTGACCACGCTGACCGCGATCGCGCTGATCGCCATCGTCGCGGTGAAGCTGGCGCCGCCGGCGTCCCCGGTGTCGCTCGCGCGGGACGGGCCGCCGGGCGTCCTCGCCGCCGACCTCGCCGGATACATCGGGTACGTGTCGGTGTTCGCGGTGCGGGCCCCCGACTTCACGGTGGGCCTGCGCGGGCGCGGCGACCTCGCGGCGTGCGTCGCGCTGCTGGTCGTCCCGGCGCTCGCGGCCTCGGTCGTGGGCGCGGGGGTGGCGGCGGCGAGCGGCTCCACCGATGTCGTCGCCGTCCTGGCCGGGCCGGAGGGGCTGCCGGCCGCGAACCTGTTCGTGGCCGCGTCGGTCATCGCCCCGACGCTGGCGGCGGTGCACTCCGGGGCCCTCGCCGTCCGCCGCTTCCTTCCCGCCGAGGCGTCCGCCGATGGCCGGGGCGCCTTCCGGCTGCCGCGCTCGCGGCAGGCGGTGGCGGTGCTGGCCATCGCCGTGCCGGGCGCGGTGCTCGCCGCGCTGCGCGTCGACCGGATGCTGCTCGACTGGCTGACGGTGCTGGCCGCGGCGCTGCCCGCGCTCGTCCCGCCGATGGCGGCGGAGGCGGCGCGGCGGCGGCGCGGGCGGGAGGCGCGCCCCGTCGCCACCTGGATCTGGGCGCCGGGCGCCGCGGTGGCCGTGGCGCTCACCCTGGCCGGGTACGCGGCGGCGGCCCCCGCCGGGCTGCTCGTCTCCGCCGCCGGGACGCTCGCGCACGCGTGGCGGCGCCGGGTGCCCCGCGGGCCTCGGAAGGCGTGACCCGATGTGGACATGTGACAAGTCCGTAATTCGTCCTTGACGCCGGGCGGGGCCGGTCGTACGTTCGAGAAAGCGCTTCCAGAAAGCGCTTTCCTGCCCCGTACAACCCCCCTTTGGACGGCCGGAATGCATCGAAGACTCCCCTGGTGTCTCCTCGCACTCGCGGCGCTCCTGCTGCCCCTGCTCGCCGTACCCCCGGCGGCGCAGGCGCGGGACGACGCGCCGATCCTCGATCCGATCCCCGAAGACCCCGCCCCCTCCGGCCTCGGCCTCGTCCTGCAGGAGGTCGCGCAGCTCCCGCAGTCGAAGCCGTCCGGGACCCCCACCGACCCCCGGCTGATGCGGTGGAACCGCATCAACTACGTCGGCGAGGTCCCCGACCGGTCGGGCCGGCTGTACGTGCCCGACCTGAACGGCAAGCTGTACCTGCTGGACAAGAAGACCCGCACCCCGCACGTCTACCTGGACGTCGGCGCGACGTTCGCGCCCGACTTCTTCTCCCAGGCCGGGCTCGGGCAGGGCTTCGGGTTCGTGGCGTTCCACCCCGACTTCCGCCGGAACGGCAAGTTCTACACCGCGCACGTCGAGGCCGGGGACGCGCTGAAGACCAAGACGCCCGACCTCACGCCGCAGCCGAACACCGGCTACCACGGCGTCGTCGACGAGTGGACGGCGACCGACCCGAAGGCCGGCACGTTCTCCGGGACGCACCGCGAGCTCCTGCGCATCGGGTTCTCCGGCCGCATCCACAACCTCCAGCAGATCGACTTCAACCCCAACGCCCGTCCCGGCGACGCCGACTACGGCAAGCTCTACCTGACGGTCGGCGACGGCGGCAACGGCAACGTCGGCGACAACGGCGGCGACCCGCAGAACCTCGCCGTCCCGCAGGGCAAGATCCTGCGGATCGACCCGGCGGGGAACAACAGCGCGAACGGCAAGTACGGCGTCCCCGCCGACAACCCGTTCGCCGGGCAGCCCGGCAAGCTCGGCGAGATCTACGCCTACGGCTTCCGCGACCCGCACCGGTTCAGCTGGGACACCGGCGGCACGCACCGGATGTTCCTCGCGCACATCGGCGAGCACGAGATCGAGTCGATCCACGAGCTCTACCCCGGCGCCAACATCGGCTGGAGCGAGCGGGAGGGCGCGTTCACCTTCCGCAAGGACGACCGCTGCCACCTGTACCCGCTGCCGGCGGACGACGGCAAGTACGACTACGAGTACCCGCTCGCGGCCTACGACCACGACCCGCCGCCGGACTGGAACTGCAGCAGCGACGTCGGCCACGCCATCTCCGGCGGCTACGTCTACCGGGGCGCGAAGCTGCCCGCGCTGCGCGGCAAGTACCTGTTCACCGACATCGTCGACGGCCGGCTCATGTACACCGAAGAGTCGGAGATGAAGCACGACGCGTCCGGCAAGAACCGCGCGCAGATCTACGAGCTGGCCGCCTACGACACCACCGGCAAGCCCGTCACGATGCGGGAGCTGGCCGGTGACGAGCGCGTCGACCTGCGCTACGGCATGGACGCCGCGGGCGAGCCGTACCTGCTCGCCAAGGCCAACGGCAAGATCTGGAAGGTCGTCGGGACGAAGCGCGTCGCGTCCTGCAAGGCGGGCCCGGTCCAGGTCAAGCACGCGGCCGACGCCGGGAGCTGGGCGCCCGTCACACCGTCGAAGTGGGAGTTCACCGGTGGCGAGGTCGTCCTCGCCGAGGCCGGCGAGGAGCGGCCCGGCCCGCGCCGCCCGTTCGAGTACGCGGTGCTCACCAAGGGCCCGGTGCTCGGTTCGACGCGGATCGAGGCGCAGGTGCGGCTGGACACGCCGGTGCCGGTCAGCAACCGGGACGTCATCGTCGTCTTCGGCTACCAGGACGACACGCACTTCTACTACGCGCACCTGTCCAGCGACAACACCATCTACCCGCACAACGGGATCTTCCTGGTGAACGGCGCCGACCGGCAGCGCATCGACCAGCAGTGGAACGCGAACCGGTCGCACGGCGCGCCGCCGTCCATCACGGACGAGGCGTGGCACGGCGTCCGGGTGGACCGCTGCGCGGAGACCGGCGAGACCGCCGTCTACGTGGACGGCTCGTCCCGCCCGGTGTTCACGGCGCGCGACACGACCCTCGGCTCCGGCCGGGTGGGCTTCGGCTCGTTCGACAACATCGGCCGGCTCCGCGACCTGACGGTCCGCGGAACCCCGGCGAAGTAACGGCCTCCTCCGGGCGGGCGACGGGCCCCGGAGCCCGCCCGGAGGGCATCGAGGAGTGCCCATGCTGATTCGCCGCGGCCCCGCAGCGCTCGCCACCGTGCTGCTCGGCGCCTCCCTCACCGTCGCCGCCGCGCCCGCCCGGGCGTCCACCGGCGGCGTCTTCCCGCCCCTGCAGAAGAACCTGATCTCCTACTACGACTTCGAGCACCCGGTGCCGGGCGACCCGTCCCGCGAGGCCGACCGCGGCCGGTCCGGCACCGCGATCGACCTGATCAACGGCGGCGCCGCCATGCGGGTCAGGGACGGCGCGCGGCGGCACGCCATCCAGCTCAAGCAGGTGGACCCGGTCGCGAACGGGAACGACGACTGGAAGGCCGGGGTCTACTCGGCGACCGGGGTCCCGTCCCTGCACGCGTTCAACGCCGTCAAGGGCGCGACCCTGATGGGCTGGTTCAAGATGACCGGCACCAACCCCAGCCCCAACACCGTCACCGCGAACCCCGACGACGTGTACAACGCCATCGGGCTGTCGGGCCTGCTCACCGGCGACTCCGATGGGCACGGCGTGCGCGCCCTGCTGGAGGTCATCGACGTCTCCGGCACCCTGCGTGTCGTCGCGCTGGGCCGCCGCGTGGACGGGTCGAGCTCGCAGACGTTCGCGGCGAGCGACGACTGGCAGAACGTCCTCCCGCAGAACACGTGGGTGCACCTCGCCGCGACGTTCGACTACGACACGGGGCGGATGGCGCTCTACAAGAACGGGAAGCCGCTGCCAGGCTTCTACACCGTGGCGGGTGACCCGTGGGGCGTCGAGGGCGAGCCCGAGCCCGACGTCACGTCCGCCACCGACCCCCGCGGCATCAAGATCGGCGGGAGCTTCCCGCAGAACAACCTCGAACGGAACCCCTGCAACTGCCGCATGGACGGCCTGATGTTCCTCGACCGGGCCATCACCCCCAAGGAGGCCGCGATCCAGTACAAGTTCGCCCAGAAGTGACCCTCGCGCCGCCGGCGTCCGCTTCGTGCGGGCGCCGGCGGTTGCCTTCTACCGGCGGGTCATCTCCGCGCCGTCCTTCTGATCGGCCGTCTCCCGCTCGCCCGCCTGCTCGGCGTCCTGGGTCGCGGCCCACGTGCCCAGGAGGCGGAGCACCTCCTCGGACGGTGAGCCGGGGTCCGCCGCGTAGGCGTAGATCCAGCGTTCGCCGTCGTGCAGTTGCATGGCCTCGACCTGCAAGGTGAGGTCGCCGACGACGGGATGGCGGAACCGCTTCGGGCCCCGGCACGGCACCTCGACGTCGTGCTCGGCCCACCAGTTCCGGAACTCGGGGCTGGCGACGGACAGCTCGCCGACCAGCGCGTGCAGCCGCCCGTCGTTCGGGTAACGGCCCGCGGTCCGCCGCAGGACGCCGACGCTCACGCGCGCGTTCATCTCCCAGTCGACGTGGAGTTCGCGCGCCGCAGGCCGGAGGAACAGCCAGCGCGGGTGGCTGGACGCCTCGGACGGCATCGGTTCGAGCCCCACCAGCAGCGCCCGTCCCATGCGGTTCATCGCGTGGACGTCGCCGCGCGAGTCGATGACGATCGCGGGCACCCGGAGGCCGTCGAGCATCGTCCGCAGGCCCGCGTCGACGGGCGCGACGTGCAGCTCGCCGGTCCCGGTCTCCGCGGCGGCCGACCGGACGAGGCGGTGCAGGTGCAGCCGCTCGACCTCGGCCAGCCGCAGGGCGCGGGCGATCGCGTCGAGCACCTGGTCGGACGGCTGCAACGGCCGCCCCTGCTCCATGCGGGCGTAGTAGTCGAGGCTCACCGCGGCCAGCATCGCGACCTCTTCGCGCCGCAGTCCCGGGACCCGGCGGCGCCCGCCGGCCGGGAGGCCCACGTCCTCGGGCCGGACGCGCGCCCGCCGCGTGCGCAGGAACTCTCGCAGCTCACCGTTCTTGGCCATGCCTCCAACGGTAGGCAGCGGGAGCCCGACTTGGGTGGGTCTGTGCGTCCGAGGTTGGCGCCGTCACTGGTGAGGGCGCGGCACGGGCCGCAGGGTGGACCGCATGACCACCATCACTCGCACATCGGCTCTCGGAGACAAGACCGTGCGGCGCATCGGCTTCGGCGCGATGCAGCTCGCCGGACCCGGCGTGTTCGGCCCGCCGAAGGACCCGGACGCGGCCCGCGCGGTGCTGCGCCGCGCCGTCGAGCTCGGCGTCGACCACATCGACACCGCGCAGGTCTACGGGCCCGACGTCGTCAACGAACTGATCGCCGAGGCGCTGCATCCCTATCCGGACGGCCTCGTCATCGCCACCAAGGTCGGCGGCGCCCGCGACGGGCGCGGCGGCTGGGTCCGGGCGTCCCGTCCGGAGCAGCTCCGGGCGACCGTCGAGCGGGACCTGCGGACCCTGCGGCTCGACCGGATCGGCCTGGTGAACCTGCGCCTCCAGGTCGGGGGCCCCGAACCGGACGCCGTCGCGCTCGCCGAGCAGCTCGGTGCCCTGACCGACCTGCGCGACGAGGGGAAGCTCGACCTCATCGGCCTGTCGACGGTCCCGGCCGACATCGTCCAGGCCGCGCTGGAGACGACCCCGATCGCCGAGGTGCAGAACGCCTACGGCATCGCGAACCGCGCGGACGAGCCGGTCGTCGACCTGTGCCGCGAGAACGGCATCGCCTACGTCCCCTACTATCCGCTGGGCTCGGCGTTCACCGGCGGGCCCCGGGCGCTCGCCGCCGATCCGGCGATCGCGAAGGTGGCCGCGAAGCACGGCGCCTCGGCGTCGCAGATCGCGCTCGCCTGGCTGCTCGCCCACTACGACCGCATGCTGCTGATCCCGGGGACGAGCTCGATCGCCCACCTCGAAGAGAACCTGGCCGTCGACGCCATCGAGCTGGACGACGGCGACCTGGCCGTCCTGGACCGCGTCGCCCACGTCGCCGCACCGGGCTTCTGACGGGCGGCGGAACCGGCTAGCCGCAGAGGCGGGCCGTCTGGAGGGCTTCGTCGGTGGCGACCACCAGGGTGCCGTCCGGGGCCAGGGCCAGGTCGTTGACCGGGGCCGGGACCTTCACCCGATGGGACGGGGCGAGGGACGCGGCGTCCCAGGCGAGGATGATGCCGGGCTCGTCCCGGAGGGCGGCGGCGACCATGAGGCTGCCGTCGACGAGGGACGCCGCGACCCGGTCGCTTGGGCCCGGGGTCTCCAGGACGGCGAGCGCCTCGCCGTCCAGGCCGGTGACGCGCAGCCCGGCGGGCCCCGGCTGGACGAGGACGAGCCCGTCGGGGGACGGCGACAGCACCGCGTACCCGCCCGGCAGGGCGGCGATCTCCTCGCCGCGCTCGACGTCCAGGACGGTGACCCCGGCGTCGCCCGGCAGGCCGACGAGGGGGCCGGTGGCGGGCGCGGCGTGCAGGATCCAGCGGTCGATGGCCGTCCCGTGGCCGAGCCAGACGCTGGACTCGGTCAGCCGCTCGCCGGTGAGCGCGTCCCACACGGCCACGCTCGCGTCGCTGGCGGGACCGAAGACGGTGACGACGGCGGCGTGCCCGTGGTGGACGGTGAGGCCGAGAAGGTCGGGCTCGCCGTCGATCACCGCCTCATGGCCCGTCGCGAGGTCGTGGACGTGGACGCGGTCGCGGTACGTCCAGGCGACGGTGGGCGCGCCCGCGGGGACGCCGAACGCCCACGCGGCGGTGTCGGCGGGGAAGCCGGGGATCGGCGCGCCGAGCGCCGCGCCGGAGGCGAGGTCCCAGAGCTGACCCGCGTTCGCGCCCCGCGCCGCCAGGGACGCGAACGCCAGCGGCGCGCCCTCGGCGGTGACGGCGACGCCGTCGAAGCATCCTTGCGCCAGCGGCTCTGCCAGCACACTTTCCGGCATGCGACGGAGAGTAGGGCACCCGGACGGGCCGCTACCACGGACTTGCGGAAACTCGCCTCCCGCGTGACGTCTCCGGCCGCCGCGGCGCTGTCAAGGGGCCGGTCAGCCCGCGTCGCGGAGCCGGGCCGCGACGTCCTCCGGGGGGACGTCGTTGATCCAGGCGGCCATGCCCGACTCCGACCCCGCCAGGTACTTGAGCTTGTCGGGGGCGCGGCGGACGGAGAACAGCTCCAGGTGCAGCCGGAGCGAGTCGTCTCCGGCGGGCGCCTGGTGCCAGCCCGCGACGTACGGGAGCGGGCTGCCGTAGAGGGCGTCGCAGCGGCGCAGCAGGTCGCGGTAGAGGACGGCCAGCTCGTCGCGCTCGCCGCCGTCCAGCGCGGTGAAGCCGGGGACGTGGCGGTGCGGCATGAGGTGCACCTCCACCGGCCAGCGGGCGGCGGCCGGGACGTAGGCCGTCCAGTGCTCCCCCGCCAGCACGACGCGGCTCCCCGCCCGCTCGGCCTTGAGGACCTCGTCGAACAGGCCGGGCCGCGCCGCCGCCATGGCGAGCATGCGCTCGGTGCGGGGCGTCACGAACGGGTACCCGTAGATCTGGCCGTGCGGGTGGTGCAGCGTCACGCCGATCTCGACGCCGCGGTTCTCGAACGCGTACACCTGCCGGACGCCGGGGACCGCGGCGATCTCGGCGGACCGGTCGGCCCACGCGTCGACGATCGTCCGGAGGCGGGACACCGGCAGCCCCGCGACCGACGCGGAGTGGTCGTCGGTGAAGCACACGACCTCGCAGCGCCCGGCGCCGCGGGCCCGCTCCACGCCGTCGATCTCCGGCGGGACGGGCGGGGTGCGGACGTCGAAGGACGGGAACCGGTTCTCGAACGCCACCACGGCGTAGGACGGGTCGGGGATCTCCGACGCGGGCCCGCCGGGGCACAGCGGGCACTGGTCGGCGGGCGGCAGGAACGTCCGGGTGTTGCGGTGCGCGGTGATCGTGACGGGGTCGCCGGTCAGCGGGTCGCGGCGGGTCTCGCAGACCGGCTCGACCGGGGCGAGGCCGCGCGGGTCCGGGGCGGGCGCCCGGCCCGGCTCCTCGTCGTAGTAGACGATCTCGCGGCCGTCGGAGAGCCGCGCGCGTGTCCGGAACATGACCCGGCAGCCTACCCCTCCGTGATCAACGGGCCCCCGACCGGCAAGCGCTTGATCAGCCGGTGGGGGCGCCCGCCGGGCGCTGGTCCCGGTGCAGGCTCAGCAGGTGCCGCACCAGCGTCGTCAGCACCTCCTTGCCGGAGGCGCGCTCGCGCACGTCGCACAGCACGATCGGGGTGTCGGGGCGCAGGTCCAGCGCCTCCCGGATCTCCTCGGCCGTGTAGTCGTAGCCGTCGTCGAAGCAGTTCACCGCGATGACGAACGGCAGCCCGCGGTTCTCGAAGTAGTCGACGGCGGGGAAGCAGTCGGCGAGGCGGCGGGTGTCGGCGAGGACGACGGCGCCGAGCGCGCCGTAGGACAGCTCGTCCCACATGAACCAGAAGCGGTCCTGGCCGGGCGTGCCGAACAGGTACAGGACGAGGCCGTCGCGGATCGTGATGCGGCCGAAGTCCATCGCGACGGTTGTGGTGGTCTTCTGCTCGACGCCCGCGGTGTCGTCGACGCCGACGCTCCGGTCGGTGAGCAGCTCCTCGGTCTGCAGCGGGCGGATCTCGCTGACCGCGCCGACCATGGTGGTCTTGCCGACGCCGAACCCCCCGGCGATCAGGATCTTCACCGCGACCGGCACCGCCGCGCCGCCCTCCGCCGGTGATCCCTCGCCCGGCTCGGCGTTCGCCGCGGACTCAGAGGGCTTGGAGACCATGGAGCACTTCCCTCAGCAGACGTTCCTTGGAGAGCGGGCTCTCCTGTTGGGGACGGGTGACGGTGATGAGCCGGTGGTGCAGCAGGTCGCCGAGCAGCACGCGCACCACGACCAGCGGCAGCCGTATCCGCGCCGCGATCTCGGCCACCGGCTGCGGCTGCACGCACATCTCCAGGATCTCGAGGTGCTCGGGGCCGATGCCGGGCGAGCCGGACCGGGGCCGCGCCGCGGTCGCCACGATCGTGATCATGTCGAAGGGCTCGCCGGTGGCGGGCCGGGCGCGCCCGCGCGTCAGCGCGTACGACCGGACGATCGGGCCCGCCTCGTCATCGAGCCATTCGCTGCCAGGACCGGTCATGGCCCGTCACGATTCCTCGTTGTCGAGGGCCTCGGCGCGGCCGCGCCGGGTGCCCTGCTGGATGGACGACATCATCGACCGCAGCTCCTCCGGCGACCGGATCGGGCGGCGCGGCGCGGCGGGCCGCGGCGAGGTGACGGTGGGGTCCTCGCGGAGCTGGGACGCCATGTTCTCCTGCCGGACGCGGCGCGGCAGCGGCGGCCGCCCGCCCCCGCCCGACCCGTCGGCGGGCCGCCGCCTGACCTCCCGCGGCGAGCGCGGGATCCCCGGCCTGCCGGGCGGCGCGGCGGACGCGGACGGCTCCTCGGGCCCGGCCTGCTCCGGCCCGCCCGGCTCCGGCCCGCCCGGCTCCGGCCCGCCCGGCTCCGGCCCGCCCTGCCCGGCCGCGGGCTCCGGCCGAGGCTCAGGTTCAGGCTCAGGCTGCGACGCGGACGGCGGGTCCCCCCACGGCGACGGCGCGGGCGGGGACGGCTGCGGAGGCACGATCCCCCACGCCCCGCTGGACGTCGACGAAGGCGCCGGCTCCCCGAACACCGGGAGCGGCCCGGTCCGCGTGCCGGGCGGCTCCTCGGGCGCCGGCGCGGGCGCGGCGGCGTGCCGTCCCGCCGGGAGCCGCAGCACCGAGCCGCCGCCCGGCTCGTGGCGCGGCTCGCGGGCCCGGCCGCCGACCACCGAGCCGACGGGGACGAGCGCGTCCTCGGCGCGGCGGGTGGTGAGCGCGGGCGTGCCCGGCGCGGTGTCGCCCTCGTCCGGCACGACGAGGCTCTCCGGCAGCAGCACGATCGCGGTCATGCCGCCGTACGGGGAGGTCCGCAGCGTGACCTTGATGCCGTGCCGGCGCGCGAGGCGGCCGACGACGAACAGGCCGAGCTGGGCGCTGTCGGACAGGTCGAACTCGGCGGCGGTGGCGAGCCGCTCGTTGGCGGCGGCGAGGCTCGGCTCGTCCATGGACAGGCCGCGGTCCTCGACCTCCAGCGTGAAGCCGTGCGAGACGGCCTGCCCGTGGACCTGCACCGTCGTGTGCGGCGGCGAGAACACGGTCGCGTTCTCGATCAGCTCGGCGAGCAGGTGGATGACGTCGGCGACGGCGGGGCCGACGATCGCGGCGCGGCTCATCGGCGCGACGTTGACCCGGGTGTAGTCCTCGACCTCGGACGCGGCGGCGCGGGCGACGTCCACGATCGCGACGGGGCTGCGCCAGCCGCGGCCGGGCGCCTGCCCGGACAGGATGATCAGGCCCTCGGCGTGCCGCCGCATGCGGGTGGCGAGGTGGTCGACCCGGAACAGGTCCTCCAGGTCGTCGGGGGTCTCGATGCGCCGCTCCATCGAGTCCAGCAGCTTGAGCTGGCGGTGCAGCAGCGTCTGGCTGCGGCGGGCGAGGTTGACGAACACCTCGCTGACGTTGCGGCGCAGCGTCGCCTCCTCGACCGCGCCCTGGATCGCGGTGCGGCGGGCGGCGTTGAACGCCTCGCCGACCTGGTCGATCTCCCGGGTGCCGAACGCCAGCGGCGGCGCCTCGGCGGCCACGTCGACCTCCTCGCCGCGGCGCAGCCGGCGGATCACCCCGGGCAGCCGGACGTCGGCGAGGTCGATCGCCTCGCGGCGCAGCCGGGCCAGCTCGCGGATGACCGACCGGGCGACCCACACCGCGAGGACGAGCGAGGCGACGACCGCGACGAGGCCGAGCGCGCCGGCGAGCACGACGCGGGTGATGATGCCGTCCGCGATCGGCTCGGCGCGCTTCTCGGCGCCCGCGGACACGGCGAGTTCGAGGCCGCGCAGCCGGGTGAGGTTGGAGTCGGCGGTGGTCTTCCACAGCACCCCGGCCTCGCCGGACCGCTGCACCCGCCGGGGCGTGGCGACGAAGCGGTCCTCCAGCGCGCGGAGCCGCTCGTACTCGGGCATCCCGGCGACGCGCTGGTAGTAGGTCCGGTCGGGGGCGCGCAGCTCGTCCGCCGCGTACAGGTAGAGGGCGCGCTGGGTCCCGACGAGCTTGACGAACTGGGCGTGCTCGGCGGGCGTCATCCGTCCGGCGGCGAGCGCGCCGGCGAGCAGCGCGTCCTCCTGCGCGAGGACCTCCCGGGCGCGCGCCAGCGACGCCTCGTTGCGGGCGTCCTTGGCGACCTCGGAGTTGTCCAGGGTGGCGAGCGAGCCCTGCAGCGCGCCGACGTCGCCGAGCAGCGTCGTGTAGTCGGCGAACGCGCGGGCCCGGTCCATCCGGCCGGCGTCGATGGCGCGGCGGCGCTCGGCCAGGCCGTCCAGCTCGCCCAGGATCTTGCCGGCGATGCGCCGCGCGTCCGCCGGGGCGACGCCCTGCACCTGCTCGGACTCGGCGAGCCGGCGGAACAGGTCGGCCTGCCGGTCGGTGACGAGCCGGCCGGACTCCATCGCGGCCCGGTCGCCCTCCGCGCGGCTGCCGAGGTAGACGACCGACAGCCGCCGCTCGGCCTGCAGCGCGCTGCCGAGCGCGCCGGACGGGTAGCCGTAGTGGTCCTGGACGGTCTTGACGTGCCGCAGGTTGAGCCCCTCGCCGAGGGCGATGCTCGCGGCGAAGGCCCACAGCACGCCCAGCGAGACCACCGACACGGTGACCATGAGGACGACCTTGAAGCGGATGGAGCGGAATCGCGCTGCCTTGGGGGTCCTCCGGTGACCGGCGGCTGAGTCCGTGGTGGTGCGGCCTCGTTTTGGCACTGCGGCTGAACTTTCCCTCGGGCGGACGGCTTGCGGGTGGTGTGTCGGGGACGGTCTGGCGGGCTCGCGGGCGGCCGACGGGCCGGTGGGCCGGACGGCGAAACGGACAGGGCCGCGGCACCGACCGGGACGCCCGGAACGGATGAGAAGCCTAAGACCGCGCGCCGCCATGTGTCGACAGTTTCCGGATCATCACGTTTTGTGTGCACAGAAGGCAGCAAATACCCCTACGATGCCTCAGCGTGATGGATCGTTCTCGCCACGCGACGGATTCCGGCCGGTCACCCGTCCGAAGCCGCAGGTCACGGGCCGTGCTCGCCGCGGCCGCCCTCGTCACGGCCGCCGCCCTGGGCGCCGGGTGCAGCGACGCCTCGGGCTCCGCCGCGCCGCCCGACATCGAGATGATGCGCACACTCGGCACACCCGAGGGCCGCCTCGACCTCGTCGCCTGGACGGGCTACGCCGAGGACGGCTCCAGCGACCGCAAGGTCGACTGGGTCACGCCGTTCACGAAGGCGACCGGCTGCCGCGTGCACACGAAGGTCGCCGACACCTCCGACGCGATGGTGGCCCTCATGCGGACGGGCCGCTACGACGGGGTCTCGGCGTCCGGCGACGCGTCCCTGCGGCTCGTCTACGGAGGGCTGGTCGCGCCGGTCAACACCGGCCTGCTCAGCAACTACGACGACATCGCCGCGTACCTGAAGAACCAGCCGTACAACTCCGTGAACGGGCAGATGTACGGCGTCCCGCACGGCTACGGCGCCAACATGCTGATGTACCGGACGGACAAGATCCCGCAGCGTCCCACCTCGTGGAGCGTCGTGTGGGACGAGGACTCCCCCGCCGCCGGGCACGTCGTCGCCTACGACTCGCCCATCTACATCGCGGACGCCGCCCTCTACCTGAAGACGCACCGCCCCGACCTGAAGATCAAGGACGTCTACGCGCTGGACGAGAAGCAGTTCCAGGCGGCGGTCGACCTGCTGAAGCGGCAGCGCCCGAACGTGAACCAGTACTGGTCGAACTACCTGGACGAACTCCAGTCGTTCAAGAGCGGCTACAACTACGCGGGCACCGCGTGGCAGGTGACCGCGAACCTGGCGCTGGCGGAGAAGGCCCCGGTGGCGACGACGATCCCGCAGGAGGGCGCCACCGGCTGGTCCGACACCTGGATGATCTCGTCGAAGGCCCAGCATCCCACCTGCATGTACAAGTGGATGAACTGGATCACCACGCCGAAGGTGCAGGCCGAGGTCGCGCAGTGGTTCGGTGAGGCGCCCGCCAACCCGAAGGCGTGCCGCTACACCGAGAAGGGCTTCTGCTCGACGTACCACGTCGGCGACCCGGAGTTCTACCGGCGCCTGGCGTTCTGGAAGACGCCCGCCAAGGACTGCGGCGACGACCGCGGCGACAAGTGCGTCCCCTACGACCGCTGGGCCCAGGCCTGGACGCAGATCAAGGGGTAGGCGCAGATCAAAGGGTAGGCGCAGCCGGGAGCCGCGGCCCGGAAGCCGCTCAGGACGCGGGCTTCATGGCGTAGCAGTAGTTCGACTTGCCCTTGAAGAAGTGGCGGGCCCGGCTGTCGCCGTACCGCCACTGGCAGCCGGCGTCGAGCTGCGCCGCCGACAGCTTCATGGTGTCGCCCTTGCGCATGACGCAGTACGCGCCGGGGCTCGGCGTCTCGCGGTACTCGACCCACTCCCAGCCGAGCTCCACGCAGTACGCGGTGAACCGGCCGGGCCCGAGTTCGACCCGGACGAGCTTCGGCGAGCGCTTCGGCGTGGCCGACGGCGCCCGCGACGGGCCCGCCGACTTCGACGGCGACCGCTCGGACCCCGGCTGCGACGGACCGGCGCTCGTGCTCGCGCTGGGGCTCGGCGACCGCGTCCCGGCGCCGCTGCCCGCCTCGACCGGCGCACCGGGCTGCGTGGTGGCGGGCGCGGCCGAGCCGTTCACCGCGACGCTCGCGTCCGGTTTCGCCGGTTCGTCGCGGGACAGCCATGCCACGCCGAACACGACGGCGACGACCGCGGCGACCGCCGCTCCGCCTCCGATCAGCGCGATCTTGGCCTGCCGCCCGCCCCCGTGCGGCGCCGTGACCGAGTCGACGCGTCCGGCGGCGGGCGGAGCCGGAGGACCCGGCGCGGCGGCAGCGGGCGGCGTGTGGACGGTGCTCTCCCCCGCCGGGGGCGGCGCTGCGGCCGGTGACTGGTCCGCAGCCGGGGACGCAGACGCAGCCGGGGACGAAGACGCGGGCGGGGAGGCAGGCGGGGAGGGCGGCCCGGCCGAGGGCACGGACGGGGGCAGGAGCGCGGCGGCCGGGACGGGCGGGCGCATGGTGCCCGGCGGGGGCGGGGACGGTGCGCGCCCCGGGCGGACGAGCCGGTCGAGGACGTCCTGCGCGGACGGCCGGCGCGCCGGGTCCTTCGCGAAGCACTCGACGAGGAGGCCGCGCAGCGGCTCCTCCACGCCGCGCAGGTCGGGTTCGGCGTTCGCGATGCGGTTGAACACGATCGGCACGGACTCGTTGCCGAACGGCGGCCGCCCGGTCGCGGCGAACGCCATCGTGGACGCCCACGCGAACACGTCGGCGGCGGGCGTCAGCTCGCCGGGTTCGAGCTGCTCGGGCGCCATGTAGGCGGGGGTGCCAACGGCGCGGCTGACCATCGTCTGCGCGCCGGACAGCGCCCGCGAGATGCCGAAGTCGATGACGCGCGCGCCGTCGGTGCCGATGAGCACGTTGTGCGGCTTGAAGTCGCGGTGGATGATGCCGGCGTCGTGCAGGGCGACGAGCGCCGTGGCGGTCGCGACGGCCAGCCGGTCGAGGGCGCTGCCGGAGCGCGGGCCCTGCTCGGTGACGACCCGGCTGAGCGGCGGCCCGTCGACGTACTCGCTGACGATGTAGCGCCGGTTCCCGGCGGTGCCGGAGTCGAGGACCTGCGCGGTGCAGAACCGCGCGACGTGCTTGGCGGCCTCCAGCTCGCGGGTGAACATGTCGAGCGCGCTCAGGGTGCCGAGGTCGCTGCTCAGGTGCGCGTGGAACAGTTTCACCGCGACCTGGGCGCCGTCCTCGGCGGTGCCTAAGTAGACGACGCCCTGCCCGCCTTCACCGATCCGCGCGGTGACCGGGTAGGCACCGATCTGGCGCGGGTCGTCCGGTTCGAGGGGCTGCACGCCCAGCAGTGTAGGCGCGTCAGCGATCCCGCCGGGTGGTCATCCGGACGAGTGTGAGAATTTCCGCGGCGGCGTCGGGGGCCGCGCCCGCGAGCTCGGTGCGGGCCGCGACGAGGAGCGTGTCGGCGTGCGCGGCGGCCCAGGCGCGGGCGCCGCTGGTCTCGATGAGCTCGGCCGCGCGGGCGGTGTCGTCACCGGTGAGCGGCCCGTCCTTGAAGTACAGCGCGGCGAGTTCGGCGCCGGCCGGGGTACCGGACGTCAGCGCCGCGACGACCGGCAGCGACTTCTTGCGGTTGCGCAGGTCGGAGTGGACGGGCTTGCCGGTGGCGGCGGGGTCGCCCCAGATGCCGAGCAGGTCGTCGGCGAGCTGGAAGGCCAGCCCGACCTGCTCGCCGAAGGTGCGCATCCGCGCGGCCCCGGCGGCGGACGCGCCGCCGTACAGGGCGCCGAGGGCGCAGGCGGCGCCCATCAGCGAGCCGGTCTTGCGGTTCGCCATCGCGAGGCACTCGTCGAGCGCCACGTCGGTGCGGTCCTCGAAGGCGAGGTCGGCGAACTGGCCCTCGACCAGGTCGAGGACGGACCGGGCGAGGACGCGGACGCCGTGCGCGACCGCCGGGGAGTCGCCCGCGGCGAGCACCTCGTAGGCGGCGGCGAGCAGGGCGTCCCCGGCGAGGACCGCGGCGTTCGTCCCGAAGACCGTCCAGGCGGTGGGGCGGTGCCTGCGGGTGGTGTCGCCGTCCATGACGTCGTCGTGCAGCAGGGAGAAGTTGTGCGCCAGCTCGACCGCGACGGCGGCCGGCAGGGCGGCGTCCGCCGTCCCGCCGGCCGCCCGCGCCGCCAGCATCGCCAGCGCGGGGCGGACCGCCTTGCCCGCCGGCCCCTCGGCGGGCCGGCCCCGCTCGTCCCGCCAGCCGAAGTGGTACTCGGCGACGCGGCGGGCCGTCTCCGGCATGGCCGCGACCGCGTCCCGCAGGGCGGGGTCGAGCAGGCTCCGGCTCCACCGCAGGATGTCGGCCGCCGACCGGGCGCGCGGGTCCGGGCGGTCGCGCGGGTCCGGGCGGTGGTCGCAGCCGACGACGGCGGGGTCGTCCTTCCAGGCGGGCATGGCGGGCATGGCGGTCCTCCCCTTGTTCAGCGGGCTATCTCGACGTTCTCCAGGACGCCGAGCGCATCCGGGACCAGCACGGCGGCCGAGTAGTAGGTGCTGACCAGGTACGTCAGCAGCGCCCGGTCGTCAACGCCGGTGAAGCGGACCGACAGGCCCGGCTCCACCTCGTCGGGCAGCCCGGTGCGGCGCAGCCCGATGACGCCCTGGTCGTCCTCGCCGGTGCGCAGCACCAGGATCGAGCTGGTCCCGGCCGGGGTGATCGGGATCTTGTCGCAGGGGTAGATGGGGACGCCGCGCCACGCCTGGACGCGGCGTCCCTCGACCTCCACGCAGGACGGGTACACCCCGCGCCGGGTGCACTCGCGTCCGAACGCGGCGATCGTCTTGGGGTGCGCGAGGAAGAACCGGGACTTGCGCCGCCGCGACAGCAGCTCGTCCATGTCGGCGGGGGTCGGCGGGCCCCCGCTCGTCTGCAGGCGCTGCCGCAGGTCGGCGTTGTGCAGCAGCCCGAAGTCGCGGTTGTTGACCAGTTCGTGCTCCTGGCGCTCGCGCAGTTCCTCGACGGTGAGGCGGAGCTGCTGCTCGACCTGGTCCATCGGCCCGTTGTAGATGTCGGCGACGCGGGCGTGGACGCGCAGCATCGTCTGGGCGAGGCTCAGCTCGTACTCGCGCGGCGAGGTCTCGTAGTCGGCGAACGTGGCGGGCAGGACGGGTTCGCCGTCATGCCCGGACGCGACCTCGATCGCCGCCTCGCCGTGCCGGGTCTGCGGCGGTGGCGGCGTGTCGCGGTACTCCTCCAGGTGGGCGCGCAGAGCGCCGGACCGCTCGGTCAGCTCCTCGATCGCGGCGAGCGGCAGTGTCAGCACGATGGACGGGGTCAGCGCGCGGAAGGTGTGCGGCCACTCCACGCCCTCCCCGCCCTCCCCGCCCTCCCCGCCCTCCCCGCTCTCCCCGCTCTCCCCGCCCTCCCCGGCGACGGCGCCGAGCAGGGCGCCCTCGCCGAAGAACCGGCCGCCGGCGAGGATGCGGACCCTCGCCTCGCCGCCGTACCGGCCCGGACCGGTCTCCTCGACCTTGCCGTGCGCGATCAGGTGGACGCCGTCGACCGGTCGGCCCGCCGCCGCGATCGTCTCGCCGGGCGCGTACTCGCGCTGCTCGAACCGCGCGGCGAGCCCCTCCAGCACCGCCGGGCCCTCCACCACCGCCGGGTCGGCCAGGCCGCGCAGCGGCGGCAGCTCGGCCAGCTCCGGCGGCACCACGCGGACGTCGGCGCCGTCGTTGACGAAGCTGACGATGCCGTCGCCGACCTGGTAGGTGAGGCGCCGGTTCACCCGGTAGGTGCCCGCGTCCACCTGCACCCAGGGCAGCAGCCGCAGCAGCCACCGCGGGGTGATGCCCTGCATCTGCGGGACGGACTTGGTCGTCGTGGCGAGGTTGCGGGCGGCACCGGTGCCGAGGGCGAGCCGCGGCCGCCCGGTGGGCCCGGCCGGACCGGCCGGGCCGTTCTCCGCGGTCTGGCCCGTGGTGGGTTCCGTCACGCGTCGGCACCGCCGTGCGCGATCTCGACGGACTCCAGCATGCCGAGCGCGTCCGGAACCAGGACGGCCGCCGAGTAGTACGCGCTGACCAGGTAGTTGATGAGCGCCTTCTCGTCGATGCCCATGAACCGGACGGACAGCCCCGGCTGGTACTCGTCGGGCAGCCCCACCTGGTGGAGCCCGATGACGCCCTGCGCGGCCTCACCGGTCCGCATCAGCAGGATCGAGCTGGTCTTGGTCCTGCTCACCGGGATCTTGTTGCACGGGAAGATCGGCACGCCGCGCCAGCCGGGGACCTTGTGGCCGCCGACGTCGACGCTGCCGGGGTAGACGCCGCGCGCGCTGCACTCGCGGCCGAACGCGGCGATCGCCTTCGGGTGCGCGAGGAAGAACGCGGGTTCCTTCCAGACGAGGGTGAGCAGGTCGTCCATGTCGTCCGGGGTGGGCGGGCCGGACCGGGTGTGGATGCGCTGGGACAGGTCGGCGTTGTGCAGGAGGCCGAAGTCGCGGTTGTTGATGAGCTCGTGCTCCTGGCGCTCGCGCAGCGCCTCGATGGTCAGCCGGAGCTGCTGCTCGACCTGGTCCATCGGCTGGTTGTAGAGGTCGGCCACGCGGGTGTGGACGCGCAGCACGGTCTGCGCGACGCTCAGCTCGTACTCGCGCGGGGACGCCTCGTAGTCGACGAACGTCCCGGGCAGGACCGGCTCGCCCTCGTGCCCGGACGCCACCTCGATCGCCGCCTCGCCGTGCGCGTTGCTCGGCCGGTCGGGGCTCGTCCGGTACTCGGCCAGATGGGCCTGGAGGGACGCGGACTGCCCGAGCGTCTCCTGGAAGTCGGCGTCGTTCATGCTGAGGACGGTGCACGCGGTCACGGCCTTGACCGTGTGCTCCCATGTCGGCCGCTCCTCGCCCTCCTCGGGCGCGAGCAGGGCCTGCTCGCCGAAGAAGTCGCCGTCGGCGAGGGTGCCGAGGACCGCGTCGGCCCCGTACTCGCCCGCACCGATCCTGCTCAGCTTGCCGTGCGCCACCAGGATGACCCGGTCGACCGGCCGGCCGCGCTCCACGATGACGTCGCCGGGCTCGTACTCCTGCTGGGTGAACCGGCCGGCGATGGCGTCCAGCGTCAGGTCGTCGTCGTAGCCGCGCAGCGGGGGCAGCTCGCCCAGCTCGCGGGGGATGACCCGGACGTCGGCGCCGGTGGTCACGAAGGTGACCCGGCCGTCGCCGAGGGTGTAGGTGAGGCGCCGGTTGACGCGGTAGGCGCCGCCGGCCGCCTGGACCCAGGGGAGCAGTTTCAGCAGCCACCGGGAGGTGATGCCCTGCATCTGCGGGACGGACTTGGTCGTGGTCGCCAGATTGCGCGCCGCCGCGGTACCGAGGCTCAACTGCTGTTGCTGCTGTTCGGTCACGTCCACACCACCGATTCGTCGAAGGTCCGTCATGAGCGGCCGTCTTCCGGCCAACGGTGACGCTACTGAACGTAATTGTCACGTCGCAATGAGCCATCGGATTGCCAGATCGCCATAGAACTCGCACTCGCGCGCCACTGCCCGGATCCGGCCGCGGGCGCCCGCTGGCTAGGGTGTGCCACGGCAAAGCAGACCTTCCACGCAAGCGGGTGACATGGGACGACGCCGTTACCGCAGGCTCCTCGTCGGGCCGGACGCCTACCGCTGGCGGGTCGGGCACCAGCACACGCGGGACGGGCGGCGCCTCCTCGACTGCCGCGAGACCTTGCTCCTGCGCCGGGAGGGGCGCCCGGGGCGGGTCACGGTCGTCTTCCGCGAAGGGCCGGGGCGGATCGTCCCGGACGGCGGCCCCTACACGCACAGCGGCAGCGTGTACCGCGCCGAGGACGACGTCGTCCTCAACCTGCACCGGCCCAGGGTCGTCCGCGCGCTGCTCGACATCGCCGTGGGACGCGGTGAGGACTTCTGGTCGAGCGTCGAGATCGACGGCTGGACCGTCATCGACGCCGTACACGCCCATCTGCTCGGCAAGTCGCGCTTCCTCGTCCAGCACGACTACGGCATGGGCGGGCTGTGGTGGTGGGTGTGGGCGGACTCCGCGGAGGAGATCGTCGACGCCTGCGCCGAGGTCGAGGTGATGGACGACCCAGACATCATCCGGCGCGCGCGCTCTTGGGGCGATCTGGAGGAGGTCGTCCTCGACCGCCTGCCGCCGGATTCGGCGCTCGCGCACCTGCGCGACCAGCGCTCGTCCTACCGCGACAAGCCCGGCTACGGCGAACTGGTCGGGCACGACCGCGTCCACCTGCGGATGCGGGACGAGGACGACGAGCGCGTCATGTGGCTGACCGAGTTCGGCCCGGACGGGCGCTGGACGCGGCAGGTGGAGATCCGGCCCGGCGAGCACCCCGTCCGGTCCAGCGCGGAGGACTGGCCGATCAACCCGCCCCTCGACCTCTACGACCCGCAGTACCTCCAGTATCGGATCACCGCCGCCGAGTTCGAGAACGCCTGGGACAAGGCCCACCCCGAGTGAGCGCCGGCGCGCACGGACGACCAGCGCTTTTTACTCGCAAGTGAGGTTTCGCCGCAGGTCAGCGCGGTGCCACGTGAGGGACATCACCGCCTTCGCGGGCTTCGGCAAGGAAAGACCTACCGCATCCTGGTGTTGTACGGGAGGAACAGCGGGCCCGGATCAGGACGGGCCCGGCGAACCGGAGGGGAGGCTCCCAGTGACCGCAGTCTGGACAGCACTGGCCATTGAGACGGGCACCGCACTGGTGATCGCGGGTTCGCTGGCGGGCTGGGCCCACCGGCGCTTCCGCCGCGCCCGCTGAGCGGCCGCCGCGCACCCGCGCGGCACCCGTCTCAGCGCACCGTGCCGGCGCACCGTGTCACGCCGCCCCGGAACCCGCCGGTTCCGGGGCGCGCTCGTTCCCGGCCTTCTCGATCGGCACCCCCGCCGTCTCCGGGATCTTGAAGATCGGCACCAGCGCCACCGCCGCGGCGATCATCAGGTAGTACGCCGGGATGTAGTTGGAGCCCGTGACGTCGATCAGCGACCCCACCAGCACGGCCGCCGTCCCGCCGAACAGCGACGTCGAGATGTTGTAGCCGATCGCGAACGCCCCGTACCGCACCTTCGTGGGGAACATCGCCGGGAACGTCGCGCCGATCACCGCCAGCATCAGCACCAGCAGCCCGCCGACGATCGCGTACCCGGCCGCGACGCCGAGCATGTTCATGCTCTGCATGAGCGCGAACGCCGGCCACGACAGGAAGAGGTAGCCGATCGCCGACGCCTTCAGCAGCGGCTTGCGGCCGATGAGATCCGACAGGTGGCCGAGCGGAAGGATCACGGCCATCATGGCGAACTCCACGCCGATCGTGATGAGCTGCGCCGTGTCGTCGTTCATGTCGAGGAAGTCGACGAGGTAGGACGGCATGAACGTCAGCAGCGTGTAGTCCGCGACGTTCAGCAGGAACACGATGCCGATCAGCATCACGATGACGCGCCAGTAGTGCTCCAGGGTCTCCTTCAGCGGCGACTGGGCCTTCTTGCCCTCCTGCTCCATGGCCTGGAACGTCGGGGTGTCCTCGATCCTCGTGCGGACGTAGAGGCCGACGACGCCGAGCGGCAGCGCCACCAGGAACGGGATGCGCCAGCCCCAGCTGTCCATGGCGCCCTCGCTGAGCGCCAGGTCCATGATGAACACGAGGCCGGCGCCGAGGATATAGCCGGTCAGCGTGCCGAACTCCAGGAAGCTGCCGAAGAACCCGCGCCGGTGCGTCGGCGCGTACTCGGCGATCATCGTGGCCGCGCCGCCGTACTCCCCGCCGGTCGAGAAGCCCTGGACCAGGCGGACGGCGAGCAGCGCCAGCGGCGCGATGATCCCGATCGTGTTGTAGTCGGGCAGGATCCCGATCACGAACGTCGAGCCGGACATCAGGATGATCGTGGTGGCCAGCACCCGCTTGCGGCCGAGCCGGTCGCCCAGCGGGCCGAAGAACAGCCCGCCGAACGGGCGGGCGAGGAACGCCGCGGCGATCAGCGCGAACGAGCGCAGCGACGCGCTGCCCGCCGCCTCCTCCGGGAAGAACTTCGTGCCGATGATCGCGGTCATCACCCCGGCGCTGAACACGCCGAAGTCGAACCACTCGATGCAGTTCCCCATCGCGGACGCGATCACGGCCTTGTGAACGGCGCCGACGCCGCCCCGGTCCTCCGGCAGGCTCGCACCGGGGTCGGCCGGCCCGCCCGCCGCGCCGGTGCCGTCAGGGTCGTCGTTCACGCGCTACCTCTGCCCGAAGATCGGCGAAGCTAACGCCGGGTCACGGCGGCGCTGCTCAGCGGAGGCAGGCGGCTCGGCGGACGGTGCGGCTCACGCCCTCCCGGGCCGGCTCACGCCCTCCCGGACCGGTTCGCGGCGCCCCGGGACGCCCGCGCCGGACGGGTGTCCTCGTCCTCGTCGATCTCGTCCCCGTCGATCTCGTCCCCGTCGATCTCATGCCCGCCCTCGTCGTCGGGGAGCGCCGGCAGGGCGGTGGTGGGCTGCTCGTCCACGGCCCCGCCGGGGAGCTCGTCGGTGCGGGTGGGGTCGCCGTCGAGGAGTTCGTCGAGGGTGGCGGTGCGGTTTGGGTCCGCGGTGCGGTTCGGGTCCGCGGTGCGGTTCGGGTCCGCGACGGGCTCGCCCGTCAGCAGCTCCTCCTCCAGGAGGTCGTCCTCCGGGATGGACACGAGCGCCTGCGTCTCCACCGCCTCCCGGCTGATCACACCGCTGGCGAGGACGTTGTTGCGGTGCCGGAGCATGCCGTTCTCCCGCAGGAGGTTGTCGACGTCGGAGCGGGCCCGCGCGATGCGGCGGCTCAGCCGGACGTGCACGAGGAACCCGCCCACCGCCGCGCCGAGGATGAACCCGGCGGCGGGGAAGCCGACCGCCGGCGGCGCGAGCGTGGCCACCAGCGCGACGGCGACCAGCGCGACGACCACGGCAAGCGCGACGAAGTGCTCCTCCATCCAGTCGAGGACGGCGTTGACGCGCTTGGGGATCCTCACTCGGCGACTCCTCCACTCGGCTCGGGGTGGCGGCGGCCGGGGCGCGGCGGTTCCCCCGGCACCGCGCCGCCGCTTCGTTCGGATGCACCGCCGGGCTACGCGGCCGGGACGGTCCGGGGCGCGCACCCGCACCACCGGCGCGCCGCCCTGCTGCTCCGGACGCGCCTCCGACTCATGCTGACCGCGGCGAGGCCGTCCGAAACATCAACTGTACGTGACACGGGCCGCTGCGGCGGCGGGCGGCTCGCGGCCGGGATGCGAACACCTGGTCGCGCCGAATATCGTCCTTTGACATGAGCGAACACTTTGACGTCGTGGTCCTCGGCGCGGGCCCGGGTGGATATGTCGCCGCGATCCGGTCGGCTCAGCTCGGGCTGAAGACGGCGATCATCGAGGAGAGGTACTGGGGCGGGGTGTGCCTCAACGTCGGCTGCATCCCGTCGAAGGCGCTGCTGCGCAACGCGGAGCTGGCGCACATCTTCACCAAGGAGCGGGAGACCTTCGGCATCACCGTCGAGGGCAGCGTGTCCTTCGACTACGGCGCCGCGTTCCAGCGCAGCCGGCAGGTGTCGGACAAGCTCGTCAAGGGCGTCCAGTTCCTGATGAAGAAGAACAAGATCACGTCCTATGACGGGCGGGGCACGTTCACCGACCCGAACACCCTGCAGGTCGCCCGCGCGGACGGCTCGTCGGAGACGGTGACGTTCGACAACTGCATCATCGCGGCGGGCGCGCACACCAAGCTGCTGCCGGGCACGTCCCTGTCGGAGCGGGTCGTCACCTACGAGGAGCAGATCCTCAGCTCCGAGCTGCCGGAGAGCATCGTCATCGCCGGCGCGGGCGCGATCGGCGTCGAGTTCGCCTACGTGCTGCACAACTACGGGGTGAAGGTCACGATCGTCGAGTTCCTCGACCGGATCGCCCCGAACGAGGACGCCGACGTCTCCAAGGAGCTCGCCAAGCGCTACCGCAAGCTCGGCGTGGACGTCCTGACCTCCACCCGGGTGGACGCGATCGACGACTCCGGCGACAAGGTCAAGGTGACCGTCACCGGCAAGGACGGCGCCCAGCAGGTCATCGAGACCGACAAGGTCCTGCAGGCGATCGGCTTCCAGCCGAACGTGGAGGGCTACGGCCTGGAGAAGACCGGCGTGGCGCTGACCGACCGCGGCGCGATCGACATCGACGGCCGCTGCCGCACGTCCGTCCCGCACATCTACGCGATCGGCGACGTCACCGCGAAGCTGATGCTCGCGCACGCCGCCGAGGCCATGGGCATCGTCGCGGCCGAGACCATCGCGGACGCCGAGACGATGGAACTCGAGTACATCATGATCCCCCGCGCCACCTACTGCCAGCCGCAGATCGCGAGCTTCGGCTACACCGAGGCCCAGGCCAAGGAGCAGGGCTTCGACGTGAAGACGGCGAAGTTCCCCTACAGCGCCAACGGCAAGGCGCTCGGCATGGGCGAGGGCGAGGGCTTCGTCAAGGTGATCAGCGACGCCAAGTACGGCGAGATCCTCGGCGCCCACATGATCGGCCCCGAGGTCACCGAGCTGCTCCCCGAGCTGACCCTGGCCCAGCAGTGGGACCTCACGGTCAACGAGGTCGCCCGCAACGTCCACGCCCACCCGACCCTGGGCGAGGCCATGAAGGAGGCCGTCCACGGCCTGGCCGGCCACATGATCAACCTCTGACCCCGCCCGGCGTGTTCGCCTCCCCCTACGAGGCGAACACGCCCCGCCCCCGAGAGGGCGGGGCGGCGGCCGCGGGCCCGGCCGGACGCGGGTGCGTTCCCGGCCCTGGGGTCAGGTGACGGTCCAGAGGTCGAGGGACGCGTAGGCGGGGCGCCACGCGGTCTCGTAGGCGGTGCGGGCCTGCTCCGGGAGGAAGGCCAGCATCTTCGCGGCGCGTTCCGGGTCGGCGCCGTCCAGCATCCACGGGATGACGCGGGGGCCGTTCGGGCCGAGTTTCGCGGCGTGCACCTGGCCGAAGTTCGCGAAGTGCTCGGGCGCCAAGACCTCGTCGATCAGCGGGAGCGCGTCCTCCTCCTCGTGCTTCAGGTGGGCGGTGAGGGCGGTCGCCAGACGCTCGGCGAGGGGGCCGAGGGGTTCGGTTCCGGCGTCGATCGCCTCGATGGCGGGGTCGATGGCGGCGTGCTCGGCCTCCATCGCGTCCATGAGGGCGAGCCCGTCCGGGCGGTCGGCGAGGGCCTCGCGCATGGGCGGCCACAGCGCCTCGTCCTCGGCGGTGTGGTGGACGTGCAGGGCCGTCTTGAACAGGTCCCAGCCCTGCCCTTCCGCGAGGATGCGGCGGGCTTCGCCGTCCGGGCGGGCGGCGACCTTGGCGAGTTGCTCCAGTTCCCTCCGCAGCGCGTCGTGCATGACGTACATGGCGGTCCAGTCGTAGGTGGGCACGTTCTCTCCCCTTTCGTTTCTCCATAGACGAATCTTGGGAGAGGAACGTGACCCCTCTCAGGACGTGGGGGCGGGGCTGGAGAGGCGGCTCAGGAGGCGCTGGCCCTGGCGGGAGCTGATGTTGAGGCGGCGGCCGAGTTCGGCGCCGGAGATGCCGGGCTCGGCGTCGAGGATGGCGAGGGCGCGGGCCTCGTTGTCGGTCGCGACGCTGCGCGGGACGCTCGCCCTCCGCTGCCTCGGCTGCTTCGGCTTCGGCGCCGGGCCGGACGCGGACGCGGGCTCGGGCTCGTGCTGGGTCCGGGGCTCGGGCGCGGGTTCCGGCGCGGGTGCGGGTGCGGGCTCCGGCTCGGGCGGGGCCGTCAGCGCGGTGACGCGGTCGAGGGCCTGGTCGAGCATGACGCCGTCCTTGAGCATCCAGACGACGTCCGCGGGGGCCTTCGCCTTCCACTTGCGGCCGTAGTGGGCGTCCAGGAGGGCGAGGGCGTGGCGGCGGCGCTGCTCGGCCTGGAGGGCGTCCGGGTAGGACGTGATCTGCCACAGGATCATGCGGCGCCACAGGCGGAACGTGGAGAACGGCGCGAGCAGCCAGCGGGCGACGGGGATGCCTTCGCGGACGATGCCCGCGGCGATCCCGGCGCGGCGGCGGATGGCGTGCCGGACGGCCTCGATGAACGTGATGAACAGCACGGGCATGGCGGCGTGCATGACCATGCCGGTGACGTCGCCGTGGGCGGCGGAGACGTTGAGCCAGACGGTGGCGGCGGTGAACGCGAACGCCATCCAGCGCAGGGCCGGCATGGGCATGGCCAGCCACTCCAGGAGCAGCGCCACGGCGACGAGGGCGAGGATGCCGAGGTCGACCCCGGCCGGGACGATCCACGCCTCGTCCCCGAACCACGGCTCGGCCACGTCCCGGACGGACGCGAACGAGCCGTACCCGCCCAGCCCGGCGAGGCCCGCGAAGAAGACGCCGCCGACCCCGGCCAGCACGCGCTGGGCCCGGGTCAGCGGCATCGTCGTCCGGTCCATCGCGTCCCTCCCGTCACGGGGTGTCGAGATCACCCCGAGACGGTAGCGCGCCATCCCGGACGAAACCGGCAATATCCCCCAGTCGTCAGCGGAGGGGGTCGAACGGGTCGAGCTCCACCGGCCGCCGACCAGTGACGATCTGCTCGGCGAGCAGCCGCCCGGTCGCCGGGCCGAGTGTGATACCCCACATGCCGTGGCCGCCGGCGGCGAAGACGCGCGGCGAGCGGGTCGCGCCGATCAGCGGGAGCCCGTCGCGGGTGCAGGGCCGGGAGCCGACCCACTCGTCCCGCCGGTCGCCGAGGTCGGCGCCGCGCAGCAGCGGCCGGGCCGCCTCGACGATCGCCTTGATCCGGCGCGGGTCGAGCGGGGCCTCGGGGCGGCGGAACTCCATCATCCCGGCGACGCGGAGCCGGTCGCCGAGCGGGGTGCAGGCGACCCGCTGGGCCGGGAAGTAGACGGGGCCGTCCGGGACGCGGTCCATCGGCACGCTGAAGCTGTAGCCGCGGCCCGCCTGGACGAGGGACCGCACGCCGAACTGCCGGGCGAGGTCGCCGAGCCACACGCCGCTCGCGAGCACCACCGTGTCGAACCGCTCGAAGTCGCTGCCCGTGGTGCGGACGGAGACGCTCCCCCGCTGGTGGCCGATCTCGGTAACGGCCGCGCCGGTGCGGATCTTGCCGCCCCGGTCGCGGACGGAGTCGGCGAGCGCGTGCACGAACGCGCCCGGGTTGATGAACCGCTGGCCGCGCAGCACGATCGCGGCGCCGATCTCGTCCGACAGGGCGGGCTCCAGGGCGCGGGCCTGGTCGCCGGTGAGGGCCTCGTACTCCAGTTCCTGCCCGGCGGCGCGGATGTGCTCGATCTCCTCCAGCAGGACGCGCCGCTCGGCGGCCGTCCGGTACGCGGCGAGGAAGGACCCGGCCTCGTTCGTCTCGGCCCGGACGCCGCCGTCCAGCAGCGCGTCGAAGCTCGGCAGCGCGCGGCCGTTGATCGGCACGAGCGACTCCATGGCGCGGCGCCACCGGGCGGCGGTGCTGTTGCGGGCGAACCCGGCGAGGAAGCGCAGCAGGCTCGGGTTCGCGCTCGGCGGGACGTAGACCGGCGAGGACGGGCTGAGCACCGCCCGGATACCGTAGGAGAGGACGGCCGGCTCCGGCAGCGGCGTCGCCAGGCCGGGGGTGAGCCACCCGGCGTTGCCCCAGGACGCGCCCGCGGCGACGTCCCGGCGGTCGAAGACGGTGACATCGGCACCGTGCTCCTGCAGGAACCAGGCGGTGGACAGCCCGACCATGCCGGCGCCCACGACGGCGACTCGGCGCGGCGCTGCGTCGAGAGCCATGGCGACTCCTCTCCTCGCTGCTGATGCGTGCCACACGCGTATGCGTGACACGTGTTGATATGCGTGACACTTCGATGGTGCGTCGCGCCACGGCCGTCGTCTCTGTCGCGATCGGCCAATCCGGGCGGGGCTCATCGTGCGAACGGCACAATGGACGCATGGTGCAGCTCGACGTGGCCGATCTCGTCGACTCGCTGGGGCTGCTCCGGGTGGTGACACCGGGGCGCGGCGGGCAGGTCCACGACGTGGTGCTGGCCGAGCCGGGCGAACCGGCCGGGCAGCCCGGCGAGATCGTCCTCGCCGTCGGCGTGACCGGCCCGGCCGAGGCGGTGGCGCTCCTCCGGCGGGCCGACGCCGCCGGGGCGGAGGGCGTGGTGCTGCGCGCGCCCGTCGCGCCGGAGGTCGCCGAGGCCGCCGCCGGGCTGAAGCCCGCGCTGATCGAACTCCAGCCCGACACGTCCTGGACGCACGTCATCTGGCTGGTGCGCGGCGCCATCGACCGCGCCTACGCGCCGCAGCCGTCCGGCACGCACGACGACCTGTTCGCGCTCGCCGACACCGCCGCCGAGATCGCCGACGCGCCCGTCACCCTGGAGGACGCCCGCTCCCGCGTCCTCGCCTACTCCGGCCGCCAGGACACCACCGACCCGGCGCGCGTCTCCACGATCGTCGGGCGCCGCGTCCCGCCGCAGGTCATCGCACATCTGCGCGCCTGCGGGGTGTTCCGGAGGCTGGCCCGCTCGGCGGACCCGATCCTCGTCCCCGCCGGGCCGGACGACATGCTGCCCCGCCTCGTCATCCCGGTGCGCGCCGGGGGCGAGTGGCTCGGCTCGATCTGGGTGGTGGCGCGGACGCCCGTCCCGCGGGACCGCGTGCGGCGGCTCACCGACCTGGCGTCCGTCGTCGCCCTGCACCTCCTGCGCCTGCGCGCGGAGGCGGGCGTCGCGCGCCGCGTCTCCGCCGACCAGCTCCGCACGGCCCTGCGCGACGGCACGCCCGTCCCGGCGGACCTGCCGTACCGGGCGGTGATCCTCGGCGGCGGCGACGACCTCCGCCGCCGCCTCGACCTCTGGGAGGCGATCACCCACCGCTTCGGCTGGCACCGCCCGCTCCTCACCGACCTGGACGGCGCGCTGTTCGCCCTGCTCACGGATTCGTCCGGGACGCGGGGCGAGGCCGGGTCGACGCCGTGGCTGCGGACCGTCCTCGGCGAGGTCCGCGCCCACGACCGCACCCTGTACGCGGCGGCGGGCGGCCCGGCCCGCTCCCCCGCCGACCTTCCCCGCTCCCGCGCCGAGGCCGCCGAACTCGACGCCCTCATCGCGTCCGGCCGCCTCGCACCCGGCCTGCTCGTCCTGGAGGACGCCTGGGACGCCGTCGTCGTCGAACGCGCCCGCAGGGCGACCCGCGTCGAAGCGGGCCTGCTGGGCGGCCCTCTCCCCGCCCTCCGCGCCCACGACGAGGAGCACGGGACCGCCTTCCTCGCGACCCTCGCCGCCTGGCTGGACCACTACGGCGACCCGAAGGGGACGGCCGAGGCCCTGTCCGTCCACCCGAACACGCTCCGCTACCGGCTGCGGCGCATGGCCGAGGTGACGCCGCTGGACCTGTCGTCGTCGCAGACCCGCCTGGCCTTGCGCCTCCAATTGGCCGCTCTCGACTTGGCCGCTCTCGGCACACGCCCGTAGTCAGCGGTCCGGGTCGGAGTCTCGTCCGGCGTCGCGCTGCGCCCGCCTGCGGCGCACCCGCCAGACGACGACGGCGACGACGACCGCGGCGGCGACCGCGATCGCGACGGCCTACCCGGCCTCATGCTCGATGCGGCCGTAGGCGTTCCCCGCGAAGTAGCCGAGCAGCGCGAAGCCCACGCCCCAGACCAGGCCGCCCGCGGCATTGAACAGCAGGAAGACGTGGCGGGGCATGTGCGACAGCCCGGCCAGCGCGGGCATGATCGCGCGGAAGAACGCGATGAACCGCCCGAGGAACACCGCGACGCCGCCCCGGCGCCGGATCAGGTCCCGGGCCTTGTCGACGCGGTCGCGGTGCCGACGGAGCGGGCGGGAGCCCAGGATCGCCGGACCGGCCCGGCGGCCGATCATGTAGCCGACGAAGTCCCCGACGATCGCCGCGACGACGACGGTCGCGCACAGCCAGACGATCGAGACGCGGCCCTGGCCCGCGAGGACCCCGCCGAGGACGACGGCCGTCTCGCCGGGCAGCACGAAACCGAAGAACAGGGCGTCCTCGCAGAACACCAGGCCGCCGACGACCCCGTACACGACCGGCCCGGACAGGTTCCCCAACCAGGACGTGACCGAGTCGAACACCACTCCGCGCCCCCAACCCGAAGCCTGGTGCTCCTCTACCCCGCGCACACGTACCCTGCACACACGCGCCAATCCGGCGCTCACCAGGCGGCTACTGGTCGTTCAGATGGGCCTGGTTCAGATAGGCGAGGACGGCGCGGACGCGGCGGTTGGTGTCATCGTCGTCGCCGATGCCGAGCTTGCCGAACATGGACGTCGTGTACTTGCCGATGGCGCTGTCGCTGAGGAAGAGACGGCGGCCGATGGCCTGGTTGGACAGTCCCTCGGCCATGAGGGCCAGTACCGCGTGCTCGCGCTCGGTGAGCCGCTCCAGGCCCCGGCTCGGGGACGTGCCGGACAGCAGCCGGGCGATCACGGCCGGGTCCATCGCGGTGCCGCCGCCCGCGACGCGTTCCAGGGCGTCGATGAACTGGTCGCCGTCGAACACGCTCTCCTTCAGCAGGTAGCCGACGCCGCCGGAGCCGTCGGCGAGCAGTTCCCGGGCGTAGAGCTGCTCGACGTGCTGCGACAGGATCAGCACCGGCAGCCCCGGCACCTCGGCCCGCGCGGCGAGCGCGGCGCGCAGGCCCTCGTCCGACTGCTTCGGCGGCATGCGGACGTCGATGACCGACACGTCGGGACGCTGGGCGAGCAGCGCCTCCAGCGTCTCGGGCCCGGTGGCCGCCGTCGCCACCACCTCGTGCCCGTACGCCTCGATCAGCCGGATCATGCCGTCGCGCAGCAGGTAGAGGTCTTCGGCTACGAGGATTCGCATGGCACCGCCATCCGCACACGGGTCGGGCCGCCGGCGGGGCTGGCGATGTCCAGCGTGCCGTCGAAGACGGCCATGCGGCGGCGCAGGCCGTCCAGCCCGCCGCCGGAGACGGCCCCGGCCCCGCCCGCGCCGTCGTCCTCGACCTGGACGACGACTCCCGTCTCGTCCCGTCCGAGAGTGATCTGCACGGCGCTCGCCCTGGCGTGCTTGACCGCGTTGGCGAGCAGCTCGGCGACGCCGAAGTAGACGGCGGACTCGATCGGCGGCTCCAGGCGCAGCCCGGCGGCGGCGCTGACGGTCACGTCCAGTGGAGTGTCCAGGGCCAGCGCGCGGACGGCGTCCACGAGGCCCCGCTCGTTCAGCACCGGCGGGTTGATCCCCCTGACCAGCTCGCGGAGCTCGGCCAGCGACGCCGCCGCGCCACCGCGCGCCTCCCGCATCAGCGCCTTGGCCCGCGCCGGGTCGGTCTCCATGAGCTTTTCCGCGGTGGCCAGCGACAGCCCGAGCGAGACGAGCCGGGCCTGGGCGCCGTCGTGCAGGTCCCGCTCGATCCGGCGGAGCTCGGCGGCCTGGGAGATCGTCACGTCCGCGCGCTGGCCCGCCAGCTCCTCGACGCGGTCGGCCAGCGCCATCGCCCGCGACGGCCCCAGGTACCGGACGGCCGCGGGCAGGAGGGGTCGCCAGGCGTAGGGGGCGGCGGCGACGGCCACGACCAGGCCGGCGACCCCGGCGGGCCAGAACACGGCCGCCGCGCCCACCCCGGCCAGCGGAACGCACGCCGGCAGACCCGCCGCGAACGGCGCGATCGCGACGAACCGCAGGTCACGCCAGTTGGCGGGGTCGCGCCACCGGATCCGCCACTTCTGGTCCATGAGGGCGTCGCGGCGGGTGCGCTCGTAGGAGAAGCCGTTCCACCAGTACCCGGTGGACATCCGCACCACCGGCCCGGCCTCGCGGTAGCCGTCCGGGATCACGGTGCCCGTCCACCGCGCGACAAGGAAGCGCACCATGCGGCAGACGGGCCGGGCCAGCCCGAGCGTGCCGACGCACACCAGCACGATCGGCCCCAGCCACGACCACGGGTTGGCGGGTCCCCACCAGATCGCCCACGCCGCGGCCAGGGCCCACACGGCGGGAACCAGCATGGTGACGCCCGCCGCCAGGCAGGCCCGGACGAACCCCACGCCGACGCGCGATGCCCAGGCACCCGGTTGCCGCATGACTCACCCCTCTCTTTGGACGGTTCCAGCGTGCACCGAAAAGAGCAGTGCGATGCGTCCGACCCCCAAGGAGTGGGTCTAGCCCCACCCACCCGTGCGTCTAGCCAGATACCGTCCGGACCAGGCGCTTCGTAGCGTCACCGAGCATGGAAACGAACACGCGCATCCCGGCCTTCGGAAAAGGCATCAAGGTCTACGGCGCCCTCAGCATCGTTGCCCTTGCAGCGGTCATCGTGGCGGCGAGCACGGGCCACACGGTGAACACGTTCATGTGGGTCCGGGCGGTGCTGCTGCCGGTGGTCGCCGTGCCCGTCTACCGGATGGCCGTCTCCGCGTCGTCCGGCTCGCACCGCGCCTTCGACCGCCTCCGCACCATCGCGGTGGTCACGCCGATGGCCATCATCGGCGTGGATCTGATCCCCGGCGTCTGCCCACCCTGGTACGCGGCGATGCAGACCGCCTGCATGCTGCCCGTCCTGCACACCGCCCTGACCCTCCACCGCCCGGCAACCCGCGCCGCCTTCTCCAGCGAGCACTGACCCGCCCCGCACGTGTCCCCATCGCCGCCTTGTCCGTGCCGTCACTACTCGACTTCGATGAGGAGCGACGCCTTCGAGAAGGGAGCACTGCCGTGGCCGATGCGGTGGAGTTGTCGGCCCGGCTCGTCGCCGCGCTCTCTGAGGCAAGCGATCTGACGCCGGAGTGGCGCGGGCCATTCGAGAAAGTCGGATCAGTTGCCGGGGCGGCGGCTGTCGGCGGAGCGGTGGGCGGGGATCTGGGGCTGCATATCGTCAGGGGGTGGCTTCGTAGTCCTGTTGGACGGCGATGGCCTTGGACGAATCCGCCGGGCCGGCTGGGGCCGCCGCAGGGTTGCGGAGGATTCGCCAGTTCTCGAGTGTTCTCGAGCTGGGCGATCGCGCATTCGCCGCCTAGGAGAGCCTGACTTGCGAGCAGCTGGGCGTTGTCCACACCGCCTGCTCCGACTTCCCTTCGCTCGATCAACCCATAGGGGAATGCACAACCGGCGATCCGCAGCCCACAGGACAGAGGAGCTAAATGCCCGAAATAAGGCATGTGCGAGAACAGTCGATGGCGATCACTGAATCCAGAAAGAATCATGGTCGAATTTCGCCTCGAAAGCGCAACACAGCGTCCGGCCAGATATGATAGATGCATGAGTTTGATTGCGGGTGATCCTGATGCCGCGTCCACCATGGAACAATGCCGTTAAATTAGCCTGACCGTCAGGGTGTTATCCACATATCCACAGGCGTCGCAGGTCCATGTGGAGTTCGTGAAAGCGATTGAAGCCTC
>NZ_FZOR01000045.1 GCF_900188445.1 Actinomadura meyerae | reverse complement strand
CGCGCCCCGCGCATCGTGTGCGGCTCGGCGCCCGCCGCCCGCATCGCCTCCATCCGGTCGACTTCCAGGACGAGCGAGGTCATGACCTGCCACACCCGCCCCAGCGGCCGATTCACCGGCTCCCAGTGGTCGGAGTTCTGCTGCCACCGGACGGCGAGCGTCTGCCGTTCCCCGGCCGTCAGCCGCGCGAGGGCGGCCCGCAGCTCCTCGGCCGCGCTCACAGCTCACCGCCGGTCGGCAGGACGCCGTAGTCGCGCTGAAGGCCGCGCAGGATGTCCACGAAGCTCGTCGAGCCGTAGCGGGCCTGGAGCTCGTTGGACCGGCGCCGCGCCCAGCGCTGCCAGTGCTTGGGGAACTCGTTGCGCCCGGCTTTCATGGCGTCCTTGACCCGCTCGGCGTTCTCGTCCCAGAACGCGGTGAACTCCTCGACGCTCGGCGCGATGAGCAGCCCCATGACCCGCGGGGACATGACCACCTCGCCGTGCAGGGGGTTGCCGGGCGAGTTGATGACGGACACGTGCGGGAACAGGTCCCGGGCGCCGGGGGCCGGCTGGTTGGCCATGGTCAGTTCCTCTCTCGGTTCAGCTTCCGGCGGTGCCGGGCCTGCAGCCCGGCGTCTCGGCGTGCTTGCTTCTCGCGACGTGCACGCCCCCGCGCCGCACGTCGCTCGCGAGCCCGCTCGATCCGCTCGGCGAGGCGCCGCTCGACGGCCTCGCGCAGGTCGGCGTCCACGCGGCCGTGGACGACAGTGAGGGCCGTCCCGGAGCACCGCCCGCACGACACGGGGCCGTCTCCGTCCTCGGGCGGGTAGATCCTCACGGGCGTCTGGCAGCCGACGCACGGCACCTCGGCGAGGCCGGGGGTCATGACGCCTTCTCCCGCTCGGCGACGGCCCGCCCCACGGCCTCACGTTCCGCCCGGAACCGGGCCTCATCCTCAGCCGAGGGTGTCGGCTCGAACGGCCCCAGGATGGCCCAGAAGCCGTGGATGCCGTGGAGCGTCTCGGGCTCGCAGTCGTCGGTCATGATCGCGCCGACGATCCGGCGTTCCCCGGTGGAGTGCTCCCCGTCGTAGGGGTGGGTCTCCCATTCCTCTTGGACGAGCCAGCCGACGAGCGGAACCTCGTCGACCCCCTGCTCGGGTTTGAGCAGCAGCACGCGCCACCCGTGCGTCGCGACGGGCCGGAAGTCCACCGTCCGCCAGTAGGTGCTCATTGCCCGCCTCCCGGTCGGTGTGAGTTTCGGGACGTGCTCTGACCTGCGGTTCTCACGGTTCTCACGGTTCTCACACTCACTCCGGAGGGTCGAAGTCGAGTTCGGGGTGATCGGGCGGCGGCGGCACCTGGTAGTAGCCGCGCTTGGGCTTGAGCAGGCGCCCGGACTGCTCCAGGCGGCGCAGGTACTCGGCGGCACTCTTGCCGAACTTGCCGGTGATCTCGGCGGCCCGGACGGGCTCGACGCGCTGGGCGATGAAGGCGAGGATGGCCGTCGAGGTCTCGCCGAGTTCCTGGCTCTCCTCGCGCTTCTCGACGTTGGCGGCGGCCTCGGCGAGCGTCCGGCCGTCGAGAACCCAGCGCGTCCCGTCCTCCAGCCGGAGGGCGTACTCCTCTTCGGGCACGTCCTTGCCGGTGACCTTCAGGACGGCATCGGACGCCTTGCGCTTGCGAGCGAGGACGATCACGGCATCAGCCGACCCGGCGAGGCCGTTGGTCCCCGACACCGCGTCCACGAAGTCCTCCGAGGCGGCCTTGCGGTCGTGATGGACCACGACCAGCGACAGCCCCGGCCGCTCGTCGGTGATCCGCTTCAGACCCGCGCCGACCCGGTAGTCACGCTGGTAGCTCGACTCGCCCTGCATCGCCGGCGGCATGACCCGGCCGAGGGTGTCGAGCACGGCCATGGCGGTGTCGGGGTAGCGGCGCATCCACGCCTCCAGCACCGGCAGCACCTTCCCCGGCGGCACGGTCACCTTGTAGTGGAACAGGCCGGGGATCGGGCCGTCCTCCAGGATGATCCGGCACCGTGACTGCATGCGGCGGTCGCCGTCCTCCAGAGCGAGGTACAGCACCCGGCGGGGCGGGCCGACCGCCAGCCTGCCGAGCGCGTGACCGCCCGCGGCGACGGCCAGCAGGATGTTGCCGATGAGCCACGACTTGCCGGACTTGGGCGGGCCGACGAGCAGGCTCATCCCCTCCGGGAGGAGGCCGGGGACCGCCCACCGAAGCGGCGGGAACTCCTGCGCATCGAGCCACGCACCGTCGCGGACGTCGCCCAGGAGTAGGGCGTCTTGGGCCTCCTGGTCGACCTCTTCTCCCTTCCCGTGAGAAGTGTGAGAAGTGTTAGAACCCCTAGTCACGGCCGTCTCGGTTACCGGGGTGGTGTGAGAAGCGGGGAGTTGGAACGGGTGTGCGTCCGGTCCCGTCGCCTCCGGTCCGTGGACGGGATGGCTGAACATGTTCCCGCACGCACGGCAGTACCGAGCCTCGTCGAGCACGGTCACGCGGACGCCCTCCGTCCGTCCCAGGGCACCGGACCGCCGCGGTAGTCACCGGGGCGGGGCTTGCCGAAGTCCTCGCGGCGGCCGTCCCACCGGCGCCGCTCGAGCTCTGCGTGAGAGAGGGACCGGCCGAGGCGCCGCACGCTCTCGGCGACGGGTGCCCATGCCTGCGCCATCTCGGCCTCAGCGCAGTCGTAACCGACCTCGGTCCCGGCGTCGAACCCGGCGCCGTACCCGGTCGACCATGCGTGCTCGAAGATGGTTCGCTCGCGCTCGGCCGACTCGGCGAGCAACTCCGCGGCCACGATGAACGGGTGCCGGGTACTCTGGTCACGGACGACCCGCCCGCCCGCGTGTTCGTTGTCAACGGCGCCACCCTCCCCGGTGGCGCCGTTCTCGTTGGTCACCATCAGGCCGCCCCGCCCCCGCCGCCGTTCTGCTCGGCGATCTTCCGCTGCATGTAGCTGACGAGCGCCTGGTGAGGGACGAATCTCGCGCGCCCCTCCGTGAAGCTCTCGATCTCGCCCGACCTCAGCAGTGCGAAGAGGGTCGTCCTCCCGATCGGGAAGACCTCGGGCACCCTCTCGGCCCGGTACGCAAGGGGTTCCGTCACAGCGGCCACCTCCGAAGGGGGTATAAGTCCGCGACCATACGCGGACGCCGAGATCAGGAGTATCAGGCAACCCAGGAAGCGCGCAAGTCCGTGTACATACGCGCGAACCTTGATGAACCTCTGCGGCCGAACTAGGGTGTCGGCATGTATCTCGTGGATGACGGCTGGATCTCCGTTGAGCCCCCGCAGGGCATGGACGGTCTCCATGTACGCGTGAAGCTCGCCGAGAACGGCCGATACAAGATCACGGACCTATTTCTCCATGGCGGCCAGATCGAGGCCGATCAGTTCCGGGGAATCTCGATCAGTCGCCTAGAAGCGCAGATCAACGCCCTGTCAGCCATCGAAAGACCCACGCTCGACGCAGACGCGCCCGACGACGAACTGACGCTCCCCACCCTGCGTCGGCGCGCAGGCAAGGCCCAGGCCGGGCGGCAGCAGTTGATTGAGAAACTGCAACGACCCACCGGACAGAACCCGGACGGGTTCTATCGCCGAGTGGCCGTGGCGTATGCCGACCAGGCAGCCGTCACGCGGTCGCCGGCGAAGGCCCTCGCTGACGAGGCAGAGGTGCCGGTGACGACGGTGCATCGATGGGTGCGGGAAGCTCGGCGACGGGGCTTCCTTCCGCCGGCCGAGCAGGGCAAGGCGGGATGACCGAGACGCCGACCCGGAAGGCTCGGACGCGTGGCAACCGCGACGGGCGCCCCTACCAGCGCGCCAGCGACGGGAAGTGGGTCGCGACCGTCTACCTGCCGAACGGACGCCGGAAGCCGGTCTACGGCAACAGCCGGACGGAGGTTGTCGAGAAGCGCAAGAAGGCGCAACGGGAGATCGACGACAACCAGCCGGTCACGGCCGGCCGGACGGACACCGTTGAGCACTACCTCACGCGGGTGTGGCTGCCCGTGACGCTCCCGCAGCGCGTCGCGGCGGGCAAGCTCGCCGAGTCCACGCTCGACTCCTACCGGGACACCTGCGAGAAGCACGTCATTCCGCACCTCGGCCGGGTGCGTCTGGTCGACCTCTCGACGACGCACATCCGGGCATGGCTGCTAGAGCTGTCGCGCAAGCCGAGCGGCCGTGCCCGCCGGAAGTTGCGCCCCGGCGAGACGAAGCTGCCGCCACCGGAGACGCTGTCCACCCGCACCGTGGCCTACAGTCACGCGGTCTTGCGGAAGGCGCTGAATGACGCCGTCGACGACGAGAGCGTGAAGCGGAACGTCTGCCTGCTCGTCGATGCCCCCACCGTCGAGCGCAAGCCCCCGCGGGAGCTGTCCAAGGAAGAGGTGCGGGCGCTGCTCGGCGCGGCGGCCGATCACCGGCTGTGGGCGTACTGGCTGCTGCTGCTCGCGCTCGGCCTGCGGCGCGGCGAGGGTCTCGGGCTGCGGTGGGAAGACGTCGACCTGGACGCGGGCACGGTGCGCCTGCGGGCGTCCGTGCAGCGCCTGCGCGGCGAGGTCGACGCGGACACCGGCCGCCGCAAGGGCAAGCTCGTGAGCAAGGGCCTCAAGACGCAGGCGAGCAAGGCGACCATGAAGCTCCCGGCGTTCGCCGTGGCCGCGCTGCGCGAGCATCGCACCGGGCAGGACGCCGAGCGAGAGGACGCGCGCCTGTGGGTCGACGAGGGTCTCGTCTTCACCACGACGATCGGGACGGCGCTCGAACCTCGGAACGTGAACCGCATGTGGGAGGACATCTGCGCGGCCGCCGCTGTCGCGCGCTGCAGGATTCACGACTTGCGCCACGCGTGCGGGTCGTTCCTGTTCGCCGACGGGGTCGACCTCAAGGTGATCCAGAGCGTCCTACGGCACACCCGGCTCTCGACGACGAGCGAGATCTACGTGCACCTGCTGGAGGAGGTGAAGGACGGCGCGGCCGAGGTGATGGACGGGATGCTCGTCGACCTCGCCGGCGAGCGGAAGAAGCGGCGCCGGTCGGCATCTTGAGCGCGTTGCTACACGCGTTGCTACATGGGAGATCAGAAAGGCCCCCTCCGAAGATCGGAAGGGGCCTTTGACCTGGGCGCACCCGAAGGGATTCGAACCCCTAACCTTCTGATCCGTAGTCAGATGCTCTATCCGTTGAGCTACGGGTGCCTGACGCATCCCAACTGTACCGGCTCCGTGGACCTGTCCGCGAATCGGTTGCCGGATGAGGGCGTCGGACGATGTGACTTGAGTCACGGAACCCCGTGTGGCGGGGATACGCCAAATGGGTGATCGAGGCGGGAGTGACCTGGGATGCTGCTGTTTCCGCCCGAAGACCAACCCCCCTGAAGGAGAACCCACATGCGCATGTCTGCCACCAAGCTCGTCGGCGTTGTCGCCGTCGGTGGCCTGATGCTCACCTCCACCGGCTGCGGCGCCGTCGACGCCATCGCCGGCGGGAAGAAGACGACTGCCTGCAAGAACATCGAGAAGGAGCTGCGGAGCTTCTCCACCAGCGGCATGTCCGCGGGATCGTCGAGCGGCGCGTCCGCGACCGCTCAGAAGTTCACGGACACCGCGGCCAAGGTCCGCTCGGAGGGCCAGAGCGCCGGTGGTGACGTCGAGTCCGCCGCGACCGCGTTCGCCGGCGACCTCGACAAGACCGCGGAGATGCTGCGGAACCTGAGCTCCGGCAACACCTCGGCCCTCGGCAGCCGCCCCGACACCGCCGCCATGCAGCAGCACGGCAACGACCTCGCCAAGGCCTGCGGTTTCACCGGGTTCCGCCTGGGATGATCCACGACGCCTCGCTCCCGCGGCCCCGGGAGCGGCACGTCCTCGCCCGCTACGCATTATGCTGCTGGAGCCACGGGACGCAGGCTTTGCCGGTTGGCTCGCCGAACCGGTAGCCTGTCCTGAGCCCGATGGCTCCTGGAGGATTCGCCTAGTCCGGTCTATGGCGCCGCACTGCTAATGCGGTTTGGGTTCACGCCCATCCGGGGTTCAAATCCCCGATCCTCCGCCACACCAGGGACTTCGTCCAAGATCTCGATCTCGGACGAAGTCCCTGTCGCATTCCGGGATGTCCGCTTTGTTGGCCCTGGATCGCCCGTCGAACGGCCCTCTCGCTGACGCGGTGCTGCCGCGCGATCCGGCTGAGCCAGGGCAACGTCACCCACGAGGTCTCCGACGGCCTCCTGAAGGCTCTCACCAAGGCCTATAGGGAAGCAGCAGGCTGAAGACGCTCACCTGAGACCCGCCCCCGGCGTCCCAAGGAGTTGATGAGCGACCTCGCGGGGCCTGGCCCGGCAGGCAAGAGCGGGCCTGCCATCATCGCAGCATGAGCGACTGGGACCTGTTCCTCCAGGAAGTTTCATGGTTCCTCCAACCCGGAGAGAGCGTCATGGTCGGCGAGGCACAGCCTTGGACCCGCGGATCGGCCGAGGACCTGCCTGAACTGTCCGCACTGCTCAACTCGACGACTCTCACCCCGATCTCCGTCGGAGGCATCGGGTACGAGTTGCTGGCGTGGGGACCGCCGGACGTTCGCCGGGGATGGCTCTGCCACCCGCCCGAGGACGCGGACGGCGGGTCTTTCCCGAAAGCGCAGACGAGCTTCTGGAGGCTCTGCGGAGGAATCGTCGAGAGGTTCGGTGAACCCGACACCTGGTGGTGCAATCAGGACCAAGTGCTCACGGCCGAGGCGACACGTGTACGAATCTCAGACGTCCTGGCCGACTACGCGTGGCTCTGGGAAAGCGACGGCCTGAAGGTCCCCATCAGTCCAGATGAGTACTACGCCGTCGCCGTGGAGGCGAACGGGAATCTCACACTGGCGCATCGAGACAGCGGTCGGCTCCTCCTCTTTGCACCGGACCACGCATTCGAAGAGGTCACGCCACTGGACGATTCCCCGCCGTACTCACTACTCACGATCAACAACGTGCCCGACCTCGCGGCCTGGATCGAGGTATGCGCTGCGGCTTGGCGACATCGGTAGGCCAACGAACACCAGGCGCCGGCGGCGACCCGCCTCGCCGCTTGTTCGGCGCCACGAATCCACCGAAAGCCTGGGTCGTCGGCCTCAACTGGTCCCCCACCGGAACGCACCTGGCGGTCTGACCGCAGTTTGAGTGCCCTCCCCGCGACGGGTTTCACGGTCCCGGACGCGCGTCCGCCCGACCGCGTGGGTGTGGTCGGGGTGGACGGGCCGGGAGGGGTCAGCGCGTGGGGTTGGCGCCGAGGACCGCGGGCGTCGCGGCCGGAGCGGGGACCGAGTCACCCCCGGCGGGACGGACGGTGGCCAGCAGCGCGACGGCGGCGACGGCCTGGACGCCCATGATCAGGGCCAGGGCGACGGGCTCCTGGACGTCCAGCAGGACCATGGTGGCGTTGGTGGCGAAGTGCACCGCGATGGAGGCCAGGACCCCGGCGCGCTCGTAGGCGTAGCAGCAGAGCATCGCCATGGGGATGGAGCTGACGGTGAAGAGCACGCCGCTGGGGCTGGTCGCGCCGAGGTCGTGCTGGACGGTGTCGGCGATGAAGAACAGCGGCAGGTGCCACACGCCCCAGATGGCGCCGAGGATGAGGGACACCTGGTACCGGTTCATGGTGGCGCGCATCCGGGGGTAGGCGGTGCCGCGCCAGCCGGGCTCTTCCGACAGCGGTCCCCCGATGATCAGGCCGACGAGGAACGCCGCGGGGCCGCCGAAGTCCGCCATGATGTCCATCGCTCCGTCCCAGCTGGGGGCGGGAGCGCCGGCGGCATGGGCGATGAAGGCGGCGGCCAGGACGAGGCCGGAGGCCGCCACGAGCAGCAGTGGCGCCCAGGCGAGGTTGGCGGGACGGAAGCGGACGGTGCCCTCGGGGGCTGGCCGGCCGCGGCGCCCGCGCCGGATGCGGATCACCAGAGCGCCGACCAGCGGCCCGAAGGCGCCGAGCATGTGGAACGCGCCCGTCAGCGGGCTCGACGAACCGCTCAGCCCGATCGCCGCGGCCCAGGAGGCCCAGCTGACGGTGAAGGCGATGGCGAAGAACAGAGTCAGGTCGCCTCGGTAGCGGGCGGGGGCGGCGTGGCGTGCGGGTGCGGTGGTCATGCCGAGATTCCTCTGGTCAAGGGAGCGGGAGCGCCTCCGGAAGGAGCGGCGGCGCGATCTTGCGACGTCGAACATACAGCGTTGGATTAGATCCAACAACGTATGAGAGCAAGTACAGTGTCGGACATGGCTGATTCAGGCTCCGACCAGCACTTCGACAGCGTCTTCACTCGCCCGCCGCGCGGCCGGCGCTCCCAGCCGGCGCTCAGCCGCGAGCGCATCGTCGCCGCCACGATCGCGCTGCTGGACCGCGAGGGCGCCCCCGCACTGACGATGCGCAAGCTCGCCGCCGAACTCGGCGTCCACGCCACGAGCCTCTACTGGTACGTCCAGCGCCGCGAAGACCTGGTGGACCTGGCGGTGGACGAGATCCTCACCGAGGCCGCGTCGGCGCTGCCGGGCCCCGAGGTGCCCTGGCGCACCGCCGTCAAGCAGACCGCCGGACTGTTCTACGCGGCGCTGACCAGCCACTCCTGGGCGGCGGAGTTCGCCGGCTCCCGGCCCCTGATCGGCCCGAACGCGATCGCCCTGTCACGGCGGATCGTCACCGCGCTCCAGGAATGCAGCGCAAGCGAGGAGTTCCAGGCCGTCGCGATCCGCGCGTTCTCCAACCAGATTCTCGGCGCGGCCGCCACCGCCGTCGCGATGCGCCGGATGCGTCAGGCCGAAGCGGACAGGCACGACGAGGCCCTCGCCGCGGCGGTCTCGGAATCCGACGCCCTCGCCACCGACAACGAATACTTCGACCAGGTACTCGACCTGCTCCTGGCAGGCGTCGACGCCTACCCCGAATGATCGTCGCCGGGCTCGCCGCCGCAAGGAGCGGCAACGCCGGCACCTGCCGGACGGGGCCGCCGCCGGGTGAGAGCGATGTCGCTGACGTCGTCCCGCCGCCTGGTCGCCGCCGCGCTCCCCGCGTTGCCGAATTGGCCGACACGCCCGCAAGTATCGTGCGCGGTGGTGGAAGGGCACGGCTTTCGACCTGGCTGAACACGACTCCGTCTATGTAGGTGCAGATGATGTGCTTGCGTCAGCCGCCTGGCTGGCCAAGGCTCGTTCCACGACAGGAGGAGCGCCGATATGGACCCCCTCATCACCGGCCTGGCCGCCGGAGCCGCAGCGTTGGCCGACCGGGTGCTGGAGCGCCGGGCTCGCCGTCAGCAGCGTGACCAGATCATGGCCACGATCGCCGATCTGCCACCTGGCTCCCAGGTAGGTGAGTGGGACGGTAGTGGAGGATGGTGGATCACCCTGCCCCAGCAGGTCCTCGACCGGTGACCAGGTACCCAGATCCCGAGGACGCCCAGGATCTGAACCGGGCGAGGGAGTCCTTCACCCGGTTCTATTCGGAACATCGCTCGCTCTCCCTGGTCGTCCTTCGTATGGCACTGCACGGTTCCGGTATCGAGCCCGACGACATCGCATCCCGCATGTGGACCAAGATCTGGAAGGGGTGGTGTGAGCGAGGGCCGGTGGTTGAGGCGCCCAAGGCGTTCGTGCGCCAATGCGCCCGGAACGCGGCAATCGACGCCCTGCGCACCCGGACGGATCTGCTACTGGACACCGATCAGTTAGAGAGTGTGGCCGCTCGCCAGGACGCCGACTGTGGCGGGCTTGAGCCCGCCTCATCACCGGGCCCATGTCACCCGCAGGTGCTGCTGACCGACCCCCGGTTGATCGCTGCGGTCCAAGAGCTCACGCCGATCGAACGGTTGGTCGTACTGACCTGGGTCGAGTCCGTCCCCCCACCGACCTCTGCGCAGATCGCCCGGATTCTCGGGGTCCCCAGCGCGAGCACTGTCCGCGGGCATCGGATGCGAGCACTCAAGAAGCTGCGCGACATCTTCGACGTGCCAGGCACCGGGCAGGAGGGATGAATACATGAGGGACAACCGACTCGGGACCCGTAGGCACGAAGATTGCGATCTGCAGCGGATGCTCGGCTCGGCGTTGGCGGAGGAGGCCGAGGCCGACCAGCTGACCGCCGCGCCCTCCACCATCGCCGCAGAACTTGCGGTCATCATGGATCCGCAGGCCCAGCAGCAAGTCCACCAGCCGCTTTCCCCGCCCGACTCAGATCTGGAAACCGAACGTCCCGTCCCACCGGATGTAATGGGGCAGAACTGCTCGATCTTCATCGTCGACATCGCCGGGTTCTCTTCGCCGACGCGCACCGACGCCGACCGCGACTGCATCCGGACCGTGATGTACGACCTGATGGATCAGGCGTTCACTGCCGCCGGCCTTGACCTCGTCCGCCTCTACCAGGAGGACCGCGGCGACGGCGCGCTCGTCATCGTCCCGCCGACGACGCCGACCACCCAGGTCGTCGGCCCGATGCTCGCGCACCTGGCGGCGGGGCTGCGGCGGCACAACCGGCGCGCTGACGACGCCACCCGGCTGCAACTGCGAGTCGCGCTGGACGTCGGCCCTGTGCACCACGACCCCCAGGACGGTGTGCATGGCTTCGCCATCATCAGGACGGCGCGGATGTTGAACGCCCGGGTGGTGAAGCAGCGCGTCGCCGAGACCGGCGCCGACCTGGCGTTCATCACGTCGGACTTCGTGTACGACTCGGTGATCACGCCCGCCCCCGGCCTCGTCGATCCGAGCCGCTACTCGCGGGTCCAAGTCCAGGTGAAGGAGACGTCGCTGTCGGCATGGCTGGCGCTGGAAGGCGGTGTATCCCGGCTTAGCACCTTGTAACAGTTCACGCCTTCGCGCGACTCGCCCCACCCCGGGGGATCAGCAGGCGACCGGACGGCCGCGATCGCCAGAATTGCCCGATCCTCCGCGACTCCAGGGACTTCGTCCGAGATCTCTATCTCGGACGGAGTCCCTGTCGCTTCCCGGGATGTCCGTTCCCCCGCGCCCGGTGTGCACATGGTGTGCATGGGACGTCGGCGGAGTGCGCTCGTGCCGGCTGCGGCCGGGTGCCGCCGCACTCGGGTCCGGCTACCACGGCGACTCCGCATATACGCTCATGACTCCCCCGGCAGGTCTCGCATTCCGCGCAGCGGCGAGAAGTAGATGATCACCCAGATGCAGGCCAGTCCTGCTGCGCTCACCCACAGGGCGGCGCGCGCACCGGCGAGCTGCGCGACCAGGCCGCCGACGCCCGCGCCGATCGCCAGCGCCCCGGTCATCAAGAAACGCATGGTGGCGTTCATCCGGCCGAGCATCGCGTCCGGAGTGGCCCGCTGGCGAAAGCTGACCTGGACGACGTTGTCGATGCCCGCCTTCATGGTGACCAGCAACCACGCGCCGCCCGCCACGAAAAGCCACGGGCCGTTGTCGATCAGCGGGACGAACAGCGCGATCGGAGCGACCGCCGCACCGGCGATCCACAGCATCCGGCCGTGTCCGACCCGGTGCGCGACACGCCGGGCCAGCAGTGCGCCGGTGAGGACTCCGACGCCGCCGATCGACAGGTACGCGCCGAGCGCGGTCTCCGACAGATGGAGCTGCCGCACGAAGATGATCGGCATGATGACGAGATTGACCTGAAATGAGAAGTTGGTCAGCGCGCCGGCGAAGGCGATCGGCCGCAGAATCGGGTGGCCGAGGACGAACCGCAGCCCGTCCCGCATCTCGCGTGGCAGATCGCGGTCGGTCCCCCGCTCGGACTTGGCCTCCGGCCGCCGGATGCGCATCAGCATCAGCGCCGACAACAGGAAGCCGGCGATGTCCACCATGACGGCCCCGGCGGCGGTCACGGCCGCGACCAGGTAGCCGCCGACGCTGCGTCCGGCCACCTCGCTGCCCGCGTTCAGGCTGCTGATGCCGGTGTTCGCGGCCATCAGCCGGTCACGGCCGGCCACGTGCGGCAGGTAGCTCTGCGCGGCGACATCGTCGAAGACGGTGCCGACACCGCTCAGCAGGACCACCGCGTACAGCTGGTAGATGGTGAGGGAGTCCAGCACCCAGGCGATCGGTACGGTGGCCATCAGCACGGCCCGCGACACCTGCGCGACGATCATCACCGGGCGCCGCCTCATGCGGTCCACCCAGACTCCGGCGGGGAGCCCGACCAGCAGGAACGCGGCGAAGCTGAGCGCACCGAGCAGGCCGACCTGGCCCGCGGTGGCGTTCAGCTCGGTCACCGCGATCAGCGGGATCGCGATATAGCTGACCTGTGCGCCGATCTTGCTGACCAGCGCGGCGCTGAACAGCCACCGGTAGCCGGGATCCCGGAAGATGGACGGCTCGCGCTCCGGAACTCGCTCGGTCCGGCCGCCTGACTTGGTCGCGACGGCGCTCTCCTGCGGCGCCTGTTCCTCCTCCTGCGCGCTCATCGCGTCTCTAACCTGACGCGACTGGTGGGATCCCTCGTGATCAGAACCAGCCGCTGCCCCTTGTCGAGCGCGTACTGTCGGACTAGGTCCGAATGGCGACGCCGACTCACATTTTTTTTAGTACGCGGAACGAGAATGCTCAATTTCCCGCCGCCCTTCCAAGGAATTGGCCCACGATTCGAAGATACGGTGGCCATGCGCGGCGAATCGACGGCTGGGGCATGAATGTTTCTGGGCTGTACCTTCCAGTGATGCTTAAACCGGCAGCTCGCTGAACCATTCAGGCTGCCGGGTGTCCGCACCGCGCACCTGGCCCGGTGGGCGTCGGGCGAGACCGCTCGGGAGCTGACCCGTCGGGCAGTCCAGTGGTGGAAGGCACATCCTTGACGGAGCTGTTACCCCTGCCCCGCCGAGACCCTGCCCGGTCGCCGCATCGAACCGAGCGCCGGAGTGATCTGCCGAAGAGCGGATGTCATCTGCCGGATGTGGCGCTGGGGTGCTCCAGCGCCCAGGCGCAGATGGCGGACAGCGGCTCCTGCAGGGTCTTTCCGAGTGGGGTCAGGGCGTACTCGACATGCTGCGGGGCGGTGTCTTTGAGCACCCGTCGTTCGACCAGCCCGTCCCTTTCCATGCTCCACAGGGTCTCGGTCAGGACCTTTTGCGTGACGCCGGGCAGCCTGCGGCGCAGTTCGGCGTGCCGCTGCGGTCCGGCGAGCAGCGCGTAGATCAGCAGGATCCGCCACTTGGCGGCCAGTCGCTCAAGCGCCTGCCGGGTCGCGCAGCTTTCTTCCAGGACGTCGGGTATCACCAGTGCCAAGGGGATCTCCCGTGTGGATGGGCACTTCGAAGTGCCTTCTGGCCGGTCCAAGATCAGGGCGCTTAGTGTCCCAGGCATGACAGAGCTTAAGGTCCATACGTACACGGCGGCAGAGCCCGGGATCTTCGTCAACAGCTATCTGCTGGAGACGGACGACGGCGTCGTGCTCGTCGACGCCGGGCTGCTGGTATCCGACGCGCGGGCACTGGCGGCACGGGTCGCGGCGTTGCGCAAGCCGCTGGTGGCGGCATTCGTGACGCATCCCCATCCGGATCATTTCAACGGGCTGCCGTACGTGGTCGACGATGATGTGCCGGTCTACGCGACGGCGCCGGTCGCCAAGACGATCGAGCAGACCGCCGTCGCCAAGCGGGAGCAGTGGCGGCCCGTCTACGGCGACGAGTGGCCGGACCGGTTCCGGGTGCCGGACCGCCTGCTGGACGGCGGCGGCACCGTCGAGGTCGCCGGGCTGCGCGTCCATGTGCACGACGTCGGGGCCGCCGAGAGCCATGCCGACTCCTATCTCCTCGTCGAGGCCGGTCAGAAGCGGAAAGCCTTCATCGGTGACCTGGCCTTCGACGGCGTCCACTCCTACACCGCGGACGGGCACTCCGGTGCGTGGCTGGGGACGCTCGATCGGCTGGTGGACGAACTGGCCGGTGTGCCGCTGTATCCGGGACACGGCGCACCCGGCGATCTCGGCCTGCTGACCCGGCAGCGGCAGTACCTGCTGATGTTCCGCGAGGCGGTGGGACGTTTGGCGGCCGGTGCGCCGAGTCTGAGCGAGGCGCAGAAACGGGAGCTGACGCAGATCATGACCCGTTTCCTGCCGGAGGCGCCCCTGGACTGGCTGGTCGGCCTGGGCGCGGACGCCGTCGCCGCCGAACTCGCCGCCTGATCGAGGATCAACACACGGGAGAACTCATGACAGCCGTCAAAGCCGAACGAGTCACCTTCAGCAGCGAAGGCATCGAGCTGGTAGGCGAGCTCCGGCTTCCGGACACCGACGATCCGCGACCCGCCGTCGCGCTCACCGGCCCCTTCACCGGGGTGAAAGAGCAAGTCCTCGGCACCTACGCCGAGCTCCTCGCCCAGGCCGGACTCGTCACGCTCGCTTTCGACCACCGGGGCTTCGGGGAAAGCGCCGGACACCGTCAACACGAGGATGTTCAAGGGAAACTGGCCGACCTGAGGGCCGCGGTCGGCGTGCTGGCCCGCCGGCCCGAGGTGCATCCGGCCCGGATCGGAGTGGTCGGTATCTGCCTCGGCGGCGGCTACGCGGTGCGGGCCGCCGCCACCGACTCCCGCGTGAAGGCCGTGGCAGGGATCGCGGGGGCCTACAACAGCCCGGCCCAGATCGCCCAGAGCATGGGCATCGACGCCTACCGCTCCGCACTCGGCGGCTTCCTGGACCGGTACGACGAGTACATACCCGCCGTGGCCACCGGTGACGGCGAGGCCGCAATGCCGGGCGATGAGCCATACGCCTACTACGGCACCGCCCGGTCCGCCTCACCGTACTGGCGCAACGAAGTCACCAGGGGATCGCTCCACTCCCTCATGACCTTCGACGCTCTCGGCGCGGCGGACCTCCTTGCCGCCACCCCGCTGCTGCTCGTCCACGGAAAGACCGACGCCTACTGCTCGCCCGAGCTGGCTCGGGAGCTGTACGAGCGCAAGCCCGGTGACAAGGAGATCCTGTGGATGGACGTCGATCAGCACATCGACCTCTACGACAGAGAACCGCACGTCAGCCAGGCCGCCCAGGCAACGGCCGACTTCCTCCACCGCAACCTCAGCGCCTGACGACCGGAAACGGTGAGCACCCCGTTCGAAGTCGGCGGCGGGCACTGGTCGCTCCCGGAGAGGACGCCATCGGCCCGCCCGCCGCGTCCCTTTTCCCGGGCCGCACGGTCACCTGAGCGTCCGCCGCCTCGCCTTGGTGAGATGGGGGTTCGTCAGCCGAGCGGCCCTGGTTCCTTCCCGGCGTTCTGGGAGTCGGGGATCAGGGACGCGTAGACGATGATGTTGTCCTCATAGTGGCCTCGCTTGCTGTCGAAGGTGCCGCCGCAGGTGATGAGACGCAGTTCCGGCGCGCCTTGGTCTCCGTAGACGCTCTCGGTCGGGAACCTGTCCTTGGGGACGCGCTTGATCCCGTCGACACGGAAGGCCGCTGCCGTGCCGTCCTTGCGGACGACGTCGATCCGGCTTCCCTGGCGAATCCCGCCGAGGCTGTAGAAGACACCCGGCTCCTTCTTGGAGTCGACATGTCCGACCAGGACGCTGCGGCCGTTCTCGCCCGGCGTCGGTCCGGCCCTGTACCAGCCGACCTCGTCGACGCGGCTCAGCGGCGGCACCCCGAGCGACCCGTCCGGCTGGACGTCGACCGGGATGACCGGCGCGTCGACCTTGATGGACGGGATCCTGATCCGTTTCGGGACGGATGGGGGAAGCGCCTGCTTCGGGCTCGGGGCCGGGACCTCGGGCATGCCCGCGACCGGCGCGGGCGGTTGCGGTGGTGCGTCCGGGCCGGTCAGCCGGAACCCGACGACGCACAGGACGACGCCCGTCGAGATGATCACTGCGGCCAGCCAGTACCGCAGATGGACCGATCGGCTTCTTGGCTTGGCATGCTTCATGAGCTCAGCCGAGACCCTTCGTAATGGAGCGAACCCGCCGTCCGGCGCGACGCGGCGTCAGCCCGTTTGCGGCCCCCGCCACCGCGAGCACCCTGCCGGGTGCACGTTCTCTTCTCATTCGTCCCCCAGCCTGATGACGTCCCCGAGCCCGGCGGCACCGCGGCTCGGCGGCCGGCCACCACCCTGGGTGGCCGGGCCGACCGCCGAACGGTTCGCTCCACACCTCAGGCGAGGTTCCTCACCTGGCGGCGCCGCGCGGAGATCACGACACCCCCGCCGAGGACGAGCGCGCCGATGCCGGCACCTGCCAGCGTCCAGTTCGCCCCCACGGAGGTGCCACCGCCACCGGCCGAGACGCCGCCGGCGGGCCCGAGCCGCTTCAGGTACTTCGCGAAGACCGAGCCGTGGCGCTGCGACACCGGCACGCCCCCGTGCAGCTCGACCCAGCCGCCGTGGGTCGGCGTGCAGTCCGCGATGACGCGCGTGCCGTACTTCAGCGCCGGCGGGATTATCTTGCCCCGCGGCGTCTCGCGAACCCTGAGCCCGTCCCGCGCGATGACCTCGTAACGGCAGAGGTCGCCGGCGGTGGGCTTGTCGGGCGATGCGCTGGAAACCGCCGCCGCGGCGGCGGCACCGCCGCCCAGCAGAGTCAGGCCGCTCGCCGCCCCGGCCACCGCGACCGCCAGACCGGTACGCGCACTACTCCTCATTCTTTCTCCCTCGAACAGTGATCTCGACGTTTGCCGGAGATGCCCGGCAATCGCTTTTCTCGATCACGCTGCCCGGAGGGATGCGACACATGTCACTCTGGTTGCAAATAACGGGAACAGTCATCGGTGGGCATCATGAAAGGCCCACCTCTGGTAGGTCTCGAATAAGCAAACTGATCACGTAGGGCAATAGCGACATCTCTATTCTTTCGGTCACACTTAGATATTTCGGACTTCCCAGTGATGCGAACGCGCGGTGTAGGACCAGGTTGGAGTCGTCCCGGCGGTGATCGCGCCGAGGCGGCTATGGCAGTGGAGAGATCCCCCTGCACGCGACGGGCGGCGTGGAGAGAGGCGATGAGGCGAGCTGAAACCTCGCGGCCGTAGCGGGCTTGGTACTGGAAAAGACTCCGAGGATGCGCGCATATTCATGAGGCTCTGACGAACCAAGAATTGGCCTATACCACGACCGTCTCCCTCTCTCGTATTGAAGGGTGCGCATTCGGGGAGCGGGGGCTCACTCAGTCTTCTTCGAAACGAGGAAGCGCTCAACATCCGCCTCCCCACGTCCCCATAACCCTCCGCAGGTGGACGCGGACTCCGCCGCGTCCGACGAACCTCGGCCCCCGTGAAGAGGCGCGTGCGCGTACGTCGCCTCGCACGATGTCCAGTGGTCGCACGCCCGACCCCATGAGCACGAGTGCCGGAAGGAAGGCGTCCAGTAGATAGCGGAGGGGCGGACGGGAGGAACGCCCCTCCGCTGGTCTTCAGGTGCGGTCAATGACCGCGAAGACGACCTTGCCGGCGTTGGCCGCCAGGGCGCGGATACCCCAGCAGCGGGCGTACTGGTCGACGATGAACAGGCCGCGGCCCGTCTCGCTGGACGTGTCGGCCGCCAGCATGTGCGGAAGGTCGTGTGCGGCGTCCTGGACCTCCATCCACAGGGCGTCGTCCTCGGTGCGGTGCAACCGCAGGATCACGTCCTCGTCGGTCTCGGATGCCGCGTGCTGCAAGGCGTTGGTGACCAGTTCGCTGGCCACCAGGCACGGCACGAAGTCGTCCATGCCCCACTGGCCCGTGACGAGCCGCACGAAGCGCCGCACCTCCGCGACCGCCTTCAGGTCCCGCTTCACCACCATCTCGTTCTCCGGCGCGCCCTGACCCATGACCTCTCCTCACTGTGTGTGGCGTACAGCACACAGTGAGCCACTAACCCAGCTAAAATTTGCTTACCCGTTCAGCTTGGCTGACGTTGGCAAGACGGTGGCCAGGCGGGCAAATGTCAAAGAGAGGTAAGAGCCATGCCTCCACGTCGTCAGCGGCCCCGAGAGTCCCCCGCCCTCGTCGCATTCGGTCGCCAACTGCGCCGGATGCGGGAGGCAAAGGGCGCCAAGCAGGAAACCATCGCAAAACTGACGAACCTGAGCGGTGCACAGGTCAGCCGGATCGAGACGGGCAAGAGACGCGCAAGTCGATCATTCGTGGAGATCGTAGATGACTTCCTGGAGGCTGACGGAGCACTGATCAGCCTGTGGGAGGACCTGAACAAGGACGGTCACCCGGTCCCCATCTGGTTCGACTTCCCCCAAATAGAGGGTGACGCGATCGAGCTGATCTACTACCAGCTCTGCGTGATAGCCGGTATGGCACAGTCCCCGTCCTACGCGACCGCGATCCTGGACGGCAAAGAAGAGGCGGTTGCCGCCCGACTCGAACGACAGAAGATCATCGACAAGGAGAACGCCCCAACGATCACCTTTCTGGTCGACGAGCAGGCGCTCCACCGGCAGGTCGGTACCTCCGAGACGATGAGAGAGCAACTGGAGCACCTACTCGCACTGAGCGAGCACCCCAACGTGACAGTTCAAGTGGTGCTCAGCAGTGGTGAGCACGGAGGAAACGGCAGCAGCTTCGTGATCGCTACGATGGCCGACATGAGCCAGGTAGCCTATGTGGAAACGGCTATACGAGGGCTCACGACTGATGACCCCGCAGACCTGGCAGCGGCGTCGCGCGTCCTGGCTGATCTGCGCAACAGGGCGCTTCCAGGCAACATGTCGCGCGACCTCATTAGGAAGGTGGCCGAAGAACGATGGACCTGAACAAGGCCAAGTGGCGGAAGGCGACCCGGAGCCTGAACAACGGCGGTGAGTGCGTCGAGCTGGCGGATGTAGCCGGTGCGTCGCTGGTGGCGGTGCGGGACAGCAAGAACCCGGACGGCCCCGTCCTCCTCCTGACCCGCGCGGCCCTGCGGACGGCCGTCCAGTCCGCCACCCACACACACTGAACCTCCGGCACCAGTCTCCCCACCCAAGCGAGCGGCGAGTCGTCCCGTCCCCCTGGCGCGGACAACCGCCGGACCGTACCAGATGGGACATGCCAGGTAACTGATCCGAAAGGTCATCGAGGAGAGATGGACCTGACAAACGCAAAGTGGCGCAAGAGCAGCCACAGCGGCCCCAACGGCGGCAACTGCGTCGAGTTGGCGGACGCGGCCGGCGTGGTGGCGGTGCGGGATAGCAAGGACCCGGACGGCCCCGTCCTCCTCCTGACCCGCGCGGCCCTGCGGACGGCCGTCCAGTCCGCCACCCACACACACTGAACCCTCGGCACCAGTCTCCCCACCCACCCCAAGCGAGCGGCGAGTCGTCCCGTCCCCCTGGCGCGGACGACCGCCGCACACCTCTCCCTGGGCACGGTTTACATCCGTCCGCTGTCTCGACAGCACCCGGGCCAAGCCGGCGCCACCCGCCACCTGTGCCTCCGCGCCCGCTAGCTGCCGTGCTACGCCGATGCGTGGAGTCATGCCCGCGCCTCCAGCTGCGGCGACCGCCTGGCGCGGCCTCCGTCTGACGTCCGCTGACCAGGCGAGGGCCGACCGGCGCACGGTCCGGCAGAGGCTTGGCCTCCGCTCTGGACGCCAACGACGCCCTGCGGCTGGGCCGACACTCTGACTGGGCCGACCCCAGACTCGGGATCTCCCGAGCACGAAGCGCTGCCACCGTAGACGAGCACGTATGCATCTCTGACCACGTACGACGCAGATGCACCGACCGGCCGTCACCGACCGAACACTCAAACGGCCGCTATTTCACGCAGCGAAAACCTTGCAGTCCGAAACACCAGAGTCGTAACGTGTTCTAGTGGGCGGATAAGACATTTGTTACATAGTCCAACGTCAGGATCTACCGTGACCCCGATGACTCCTGTGACCATTCACCTTCATGCGGCCATCCCAGCCGCTAACATCTGCGAAGTCTGACCGTGCGTACTCCGCCAAGCATTTGATCACCGGCCTTGCGCATACCCATACATTTTCGGCGACAGGGGAGAACCGAAGCACCATGCTCATCGGGCATACGTCGGGAGAAGAGCCGGGCAGAGGACTTCGACGCCTGATCGACCTCCTCATAGGACGCCGTGAACTTGAGGAGACCAAACCCCGACCCCGACCTCTCGAGGTCGCGACCGACTGCCTCTTCTGTCAACCGGATGACCCATCACTCAACAGGATCCTCTGCGAAAATGATTTATTCTATGCGCGCTTCGACAACTTTCCCGCCAATCCCGGACACGTCGAAATAGTGCCAAGAAGGCATGTCGTCTCGTTCTTCGAACTAGACGGCCAAGAAATCCTCAGCGCCTACAGCCTGATGCGCGCGGCACGGGACCTCATCGACAAGAAGTACTTCCCCGAGGCGTACACGATCGGTATCAACGACGGCAAGGCGGCGGGGCGGAGCATCGACCATTTGCACATCCACCTGATCCCCCGACACCATGGCGATGTCGATGATCCTCGCGGAGGCATTCGCCGGGCCGCGCCCAACTCCGACCCGGACGCCTGGCAATGATGCGGGCTATCGTGTCCCGACCGCGATGAACCAGCCGGCACGGCCGGCGAAGCGGATTCGGACGTCGGTGAATCCCGCCGCCTCCAGGCGGCCCGCGAACGCGTCCGGATCGACGAACGTGAACCACCGCCGCCCGTCCAGCGATCCGCCCTCCTTCCAGCCCTCCCCGTCGCCGGCGCGCATGCTTATCGCCGCGATACCGCTCGGGACAAGTACGCGGTGAACCTCCGCCAGCGCGCGTTCCATCCCGGCGGATGGGATGTGGAGCAGGCTTCCCGACGCCCACACCCCGGCCACCGACCCGTCCCGGAGTGGGAGCGCCAAGGCGTTCAACCGCAGGTAGCCGAGCGTTCGCCCCTCCTCACGGGATCGGCTACGAGCCCATTCGAGCATGGCCGGGGCGTAGTCACCGGCGATGACCGTACGGCCGAGCGATGCCAGCAGCCGGGTGTCTCGGCCACCGCCGCATCCAAGGTCGAGGACGGGCATGTGATGAGGAGCGAGCCGCGCGAAGTCGGCGACCTCCGTGCGTAGTCCGGGAAACCTGGCGTAGTCCTCGGAGGCTTCACCATAGGAGCTCGCGTTGGCGTCGTAGCAGCCGCAGGTCTGACGAGTGATTTCGTCCACCTCAGACATTTTCGAACCCATCCTCCCCGACCACGAAGCTCAATGCGTTGAGGATATGCCAGATGCGCTGCTCATCGAGGGCATCATGACCATGCGATACATCGAAGCTGACGCAGCCCGCGAACCCGGAACGACCGTTTCTGATCGGCGTGGCGAAGACCGCACCGCGATGACGGTAGCGCTGAAACTCCTCCCAGCCGAACCCCATGACGGAATCCGCGCCTTCCTGTGCCCGATATGAGGAAAATGTGGCCTCGTCGACCAGGTCTCGGGCGAGCCTCGCCACATCAACGCTTACTTCCTGATCGAGCTTCCAACATAGTCCCACAACGCCGACACCCGGTGTCGGACGAATCCTGCGAGTCGCGGGTGACGCGCCAAGGCGGTAAGTGGCCACGCGCGTAAGCTCACCGCGAAGCGGATGCCGGTGATTGCGTTTCCGTTGCCAGATGTGCAGCCCTGGATCGCTCACCGCGATCTCGGGCGTCACCGACCTGCAAACTTCGACCAGTTGCCCGAAGGCGGTGAGGACATGCCTGCGCATGACCAGCCGGCGCTCGACGCGGAGACGTTGAGACCATGACTCGCAAGGGGAGACGACACCGAAGAACCCGGCGGTCAAGATCAAGACGATCAAGATGTACGAGTATTCCCGCTCGACATCTTTCCACAGCTCGGCCGAAGGGAAGCCGTACTGCTTGCCGGCGAGCAGCACCGTTGCCGCCAGCACGATTGAGCGATCTACGGTACGCGCTGCCGCCATCTTCATCTGCCGCTCATCCCCGTTCGGCACACTGCAATCCCGCCGCGCCCTTGCCAGACCATACCCGGGACGAGTAACAATATGGCTATCAGCTTCGCGGGGCCATATTTTGGTCAGTCAGATAAAACAAATAGGTCAGCCCGAATTGCGGTCGAGGTGATCCGTGACCGAACGAGACTCTTGTGCCGGGTCCGATTTCTGTCAAGAGCTCGCCGGGGCCGAGGACGTCACCTTCCGCCGCATCTACAGCGGATCCCCGCCGGGGAGGATCATCGGACGCGGCAGCGCCCTTGCGCTGCTCGCGGATATGTCACCACTGACCTGGGGACACCTGCTACTGATACCGACCGCTCACTATGTCAGCTTTGGTGCCGTGATGTGCGATCACGCCGAGGACGTGGCAACGGCACTTAAGCGGATTGTCCCACTATACGCGGCAAGTTTCGGCAATCCAGTCTTCCTTGAGCATGGCTCAACAATGGGAATGGAAGGCTCCGCATGCGTCACCCACGCCCATATTCACCTGCTCCCCCTTCCGTTCAGGGAGGTCAACGCGCTGATGGCGGGGGATGGTCTGGCGCCGACCACCCTGGGGGGCCTTGCCGATCTAGAACAGTTTGGATATGACGATCGTCCATACTTCTATTGCGGGGACACGGCCGAACACCAGGTGTACGCTGCGATACAGGCGAGGCCCCGCCAATATCTGCGATCAGTTGCAGGGAGAATTCTGGGCATCCCGGACCCGGAGTGGGACTACGCAGTCGTCGTCCGAAAAGACGTCCTAATGGCGACGATGAAGGAGACCGCGCGCTGGAGGCTTTCGCTGCCCTAGCCATTGACACCCCGCGAGAAGTTGAGGATGGGATGGGTTCCATGCAGAGCACCGGCACCGCCTCCGACGAGCCGACGCGACTGGCCGACATCGTCGCGCCCATGTTCGGAGGGCAGTCAGGATGGTCGCAGCGGCTGCAGGACGGAGTCCAGGCCGAACTCATCGCGGGAGCCGACGCCCAAGACGATTGCGCGGTCTTCGAAATCGACGGCCCCATGGAGATCGTCGTCGGATCGGACTACGTTCGCGGGCCGAAATTCCAACTGTACGAACTCGGTCATCTGTCGAACTACGACATCGGCTACTACCTGGCGATGGCCAATCTCAGCGATATCGCCGCCATGGGCGCGCTGCCGATCGCGCTTCTGACGGTCGTCCGTTACCCGCGCTCACTGCCGGACGACGACTTCACGGCTCTCATGGAAGGGATTCGCGACGCCTGTCGGCAGGTGGGCACGCCCAACGTCGGAGGCGATATCGGCAGCGCGGAGAGGATCATCCTGTCCGCGTCCGCCCTGGGCATCGTCGAGCGAGGCGGATCACTGCTGCGGACCGGTGCCCGCCCGGGGGACCGCCTCTGCGTCACAGGGCCGACAGGGATTGCGGCGTCCGCACAGCGCTATTTCGGCGGTCTCGACCGCGGCTCGGCGAAGCTCCCGCCGGCCGAGGAGGAAGCGCTGATATCCGCATGGCGACGTCCCCGAGCGCTCGTACGGGAAGGGCGCTGCCTGAGCACGAGCGGTGTGGTGACAAGCTGCCAGGACACCTCCGACGGCTTGAAGGCCGGCGTCCAGTCGCTGGCTGCCGCCGGTGGCGTCGGCTTCGTGGTCGAGGAGAACGCACTCCCCGTGGCCGACATCGTGGCGGAGGTCGCACGGCTGACCAACGGTGATCTCACCTCGGTCGTCCTGGGCGACTCGGTGGACTTCCAACTGGTGTTCACCGTCGCGGAAGACGGAGCGTCGCAGCTCGCCAAGATCTTCGCGGACGCCGGTCTCGGCTTCTGCGACATCGGCTACGCCACCGAGGAACGCCAGGTACGGCTGCGGCGCGCGGACGGCCGGGAGGAAGAGCTTCCCGGCGTTCCCTGGCGCCACGCCACCTGAGCCGACCGCGGTGCGGGCCACGTCGACGGGCATAGCCAGGCGAGCTTTCGACCATGTGGCAAATGTTCACCAGCGCGGTTGGGCGGTCAGGTGTGGCGGAGGTCGGTGTCGATTCGGTCGGCGAGTTCTGTCAGTACCGAAGACCGGCGCTGCTCACGCTCGGCGGCCGTCGTGTCGGATTGGGCCGATAGCCGGTCGCCGGCGAGCGCGGCCTGAACGGCCAGCATCCGCAGCCGCGGGCCGAGCTGGGCGAGCCTCTCGTCCGGCCGCACGGCGCGGGACAGCAGGTGCACGACCTCCGGGTCCTCGTTGTGCAACACCTGCGTCAGGCTGCTCGCGTCGACCGGCGCGCCGCGGTCGAGGAGAGTCCGGGCAAGGTCCACGTCGACGGCGTGCGCGCCGACCCGCAAGGAGTTCTCGACCGGAACATTCTGTTCGAGCAGCCACGCGGTGACCTCGAAGGCCCGATGGCGAAGGGCCACCTCAAGCGGGCTCAGCCCGCTGTTGATCTCCTCCGCCGGATCGCAGCCCATCGCCACCAGGCGCGCGAGCAGCGCCACATCGTCGTCGGCCGCCGCCCGTTCCACGGCCAGCCGCCGGAGCCGGCGCTGCCCGGCGAGCGTGCCCTCCTCCAGCGCACCCCGCCAGTCGAGCACGGTCGCCTGGACGAGGCGGCGCACCTTCGCCGCGGCCGAGCGGGCATCCGCATCGCCGCTGTCTTCCAGTTCGTCGATGGCGTCGCGCATCTCTGCGCCCGAGTCGACTTCCGCCTCCCAGGGGTCCTGATCCAGGACGAGTCGGCTGAACAGCGCGCTCAGGTCGTCCGCGATCCTCCCGGTGCGGTCACCGGTGGACAGTTCCCATCCGGCTGGCAGTCCCTGCCGCCAGCAGACGACGGTGCCGTGGTCCGGGCCGGCCGCGGTGTCCACGTAGACGCGCTCGAGGTACTCGAAACCACCGATCGGCAGGTGGACGAGCCTGCCAGACCAGTCCGGCAGGTGTTCCTCGGCCAGTTCGCATTCGTGGTCGATCCAGCCCCACAGGTCGTGGTAACCGTCGCTGTCCGGATAGAACAGCTCCGCGAACGACAGCGGGACGTCCTGGCCGTCGAGCTCAGTGCGCAGGTCGTAGTCCAGGCGTCCGCCAAAGGCAGTGCGCCACAGCGCGATGAGCGGCTCGGGGAGCGGCCCTGCGCAGTGCTCGGCCACCGCGCCGAGTACTTCGTCGTCGATCGGCGGCTGCGCCTCCAGGATCAGGCGTCCGGCGAACAGCGCCAAGCCGGCTTCGCTGATAACGCGATGTTCCCGGTCAGAAAGCGGCTCTGGCAGTGCGTCGTCCGAATCGGCCATCACCCCGCGCAGCCTAGGGGCAGGCGTGCCCCCGCTCCAGCCGAGGCCGGCGACGAGCCGTCGCGGCCACCGCTTGACGGCATATCGTTTCTCGTTATTATCGACATTCGATATGCAACGAGGTGGGATGAGTGAGGTACCAGGGGGCGTGAGCGACACGAGCTGGTGGACGTGGAGCAAGGGAGATAGCCGCATCCTGGAAGCGGTCGTAGGTGTGGCCTGGCTGCTGGTGGGCCTGTTCGATGGGCTCGTGCCGATCCTGGGCGTGACCGGACTGCTATCGCCCACCGACACCCGCCAAGTCCACATCGAGGACCTCACGCAGGTACCCGAGGCAGCATCCGCAGACGGTGTGAGACTACGCGGCACGCACACCGCCGAACTGAGCCTGCCCCACCCTGACCTCGCCGAACGCCTGCTGCTCGTCCTTCCCGGACTCGCTCAGACGGCTCTGCTGCTGGTGATCCTGGGACTCCTCTTCCGGATGATGCGCACCCTGCGGGACGGCGACCTCTTCGTCACGCAGAACACCCGGCGGCTGGCGGTGATCGCAGTGGCCATCCTGTCCATGGCCATCGTCGTTCCGCTCGTCGACACCGTCACCACTCATCTTCTGGTCAGAGGCACCGCACTTGCCTCCGAGGTCCCGACCACCTTCGAACTCTCCGGCTCCTACCTGCTCCTTGGATTCCTCACGGCCGCCGCCGCTGAGGCGTTCCGCCAGGGCAGTCGGCTGCGCGCGGACACGCAAGGGCTGGTCTGATGCCACCCGAAGAACCGCACCACATCCGCGTCCACCTCGACCGCCTCCTGGCCGAACGGAACCTCACCCTGGCCGAACTCGCCGAGCGCGTCGGTGTGACCGTCGTCAACCTCTCCATCCTCAAGAACGAGCGCGCCAAGGCCATCCGTTTCACCACCCTCAGCGCCATCTGCCGCGAACTCGACTGCCAGCCCGGCGACATCCTCACCTTCGACAAGCAGTAAGAGGCGTCGGCCGAGGACGATGACTTCCTAAGCTGTTCGCGCCACCGAGTCGGGGCCGCGCCGAACAAGGTCGACAAGGGGCGACAAGGGCGACGGTAAGCGGGGGAAGTGATCGGCTGATGGGAGGCGTCATGCAGCGCGTCGAGGCGTTGGTCGGACGGCTGGCCGCCGCTGGGTGGCTGACGCAGGATCGCGTCAGGGCGGCGCTGCATGACGTCCCTCGACACCTGTTCGCGCCACCGGTGGCCTGGACGGGCGACGGCGACCGGGTGAGCAAGGAGTCCGACCCCGAAGGCTGGCTTGATCTGGTCTACGGCGACGACGCGATCATCACCCAGCTCGACGACGGCACGACCGATCTCGCCACCGGCGCGGGTCGCTTCACCTCGTCGCTGTCCGCGTCGAGCACCGTCGTGTCCCTTCTGGAGTTGCTGGACGTCGAGCCGGGGCACCGCGTGCTGGACGTGGGCACCGGTACCGGCTGGACGGCGGCGCTGCTGTCATGTCTGGTCGGCTCGGCGAACGTCACCAGCGTGGAGGTCGATCCGGCCGTCTCGGCGCGGGCCTCCGCCAACCTCAAGCGGGCCGACCTTGCACCTCGGCTCATCGTGGGGGACGGCGCGCACGGTTGGGCGCCGGGAGCACCCTACGACCGGGTGCACGCCACGTGCGCGGTCGCCCGTGTGCCGTACGCGTGGGTGGAGCAAACCCGTCCCGGCGGGGTGATCGTGACGCCCTACGCACCGGGGTTCGGGTCCAGCCACGAACTGCGGCTCGTGGTGATGCCGGACGGTACCGCCGTGGGCCGGTTCACCGGCTACGCCTCCTACATGTTGATGCGGTCTCAGCGTCACCCCGAGTGGGATGCCTCTGACCGGCACGGGGACCCGTCTACGACCGATATTGACCCCCGGACCATCGGCTACGCCCCGGCGGGTGCCGACCTGGCGATGGGGGCTGCGCTTCCGGGTGTGTGCGCCAGGGGTGCACACGACGGCCGCGCCTACACGCTGCGCCTGTGAAGCGCGGGCGCGTGGGCCGAAGCTCACTACGAGCCAGGCCGCGATTCCTTCGACGTCGTACAGGGCGGAGACCGGCACCTGTGGGATCTGGCGGTGTCGGCCTACTTCGACTGGGTCGCTCATCGCAGCCCCGGACGCGACCGCTTCGGGCTGACCGTGTCACCCGCCGGTGACCATGTCTGGCTGGACCGTCCCGGCGACGTCGTCTGACCCCACTTCGCCCGGGTCTACTCGCTGGGGCGGTCGTAGGTGAGGAAGGCGGCGCCGCTGGCGAGGACGGTGTGGTCGGTCAGGTCCCAGTTGCGCGGGTCGAAGGTGGCCGTGCGGGAGAAGAGCGGGATGCCGGTGCCGATGGTCAGCGGGCCCACCTTGAGGATGAGGCGGTCGATCTCGCCGTACAGGGCGCCGGCGAGTTCGCCGCCGCCGAGCAGCCAGATGTCCTTGCCGTCCTGGCGCTTGAGCTCCCGGACCTTCTCCGCGGGGTCGGTGGCGACGAGTTCGACGGCTGAGTCGGGGCTCTCGGTGAGGGTCCGGGAGAAGACCAGGTGCCGCAGGTGCGGGTACGCGTCGGGGATCCCGGCCTTCAGGCCGATCTCGAAGCTGCGGCGTCCTTCGAGGACGGTGTCGAAGTGGGTGCCCTCGGCGGTGACCGAGAGGGCCGCACGCGCCGGCCCGGGGAGGGTCTCGGGGTAGTTGGCGACGAGGTGCTCGAGGTAGTCGGCGGGGATGGGCCAGAAGCCCTCCGGGCCGGTGGGGTCGGCGCCGTCCGGGCCGGCGATGAAGCCGTCGAGGGTGGTGGCGATGTAGTAGACGAGCTTTCGCATGGAGACGCCCTCTCAATCACTGCGTTCGTAGTACTGTGCTTGAAGTGGTTTGAACCTTAGTACTGCACTTGCAGTGGTGTCAACGTCCCTTGGTGGGAGGCCCCCGTGCGGAAGAACCCGGCCCGGCGCACCGCGCTTCTCGACGCCGCCATCGAAGTCCTGGCCCGGGAGGGCTCGCGCGGCCTGACGCTGCGCGCGATCGACAAGGAAGCGGGCGTGCCCACCGGCACCGCCTCCAACTACTTCGCCAACCGGGACGAGCTGCTCGCCCAGGTGATGCGCCGGACGCGCGAGCGCCTCACCCCCGATCCCGAGGCGCTCGCCGAGACCATGCGGCAGGCGCCGTCGCACGAGCTGGTCGCCGAGCTGATGCGCCAGTTGCTGGCCCGGATGCGGGGCGACCGCGCCGGCAACCTCGCCATGCTGGAGCTGCGCCTGGAGGCCACCCGCCGCGCCGACCTGAACGCCGAGCTCAGCGGGTTCCTCACCGAGGAGCACCGGGAGGTCGTCGACTACCACCTGCACGCGGGCCTGCCGGGCGACCGCATCGGTGTCGCCCTGCTCTACTTCGCCATGGCCGGGCTGATCGTGGACGACCTGACCGTCCCCGCGCTCCTGGAGCCCTACTCGACCGACGACCTCATCCAGCAGATGGTGAGGCGCCTCCTCCCCTGATCGTTCAGAACCCCCCGGGAATGCGGAGACGACCGAAAACCACGACTACCGGCTAACAGGTTGCGTCTCACGCATGTGTACAGAAAGCTCCATTGAATGGAGCCGTTAACGCCGTCGGATCCCGCCCGCATCGCCTCGTACGAGTTGCTGGCGCGGCTCGGGGCGGGCGGTATGGGCCTCGTCTACCTGGCGCGCTCTCCCGGGGGACGGCTCGTCGCGGTCAAGGTCATCCACACCCACCTCACCGATGCCCCCGGCTTCCTGCGGCGCTTCCGGCGCGAGGTCGAGGCCGCCAGGTCGGTCAGCGGCTTCTATACGGCCCCCGTCATCGACGCCGACACCGAGAGCCGTCCCGCCTGGCTCGCGACCGCGCATGTCGCGGGCCCCGCCCTCGGCGCCGTCGTCCGCGACCGCGGACCGCTGCCTCCGCGGACGGTCACCGCGCTCGCGGCGGCGCTCGCCGAGGCGCTCAAGGCCGTCCACACCGCCGGGCTGATCCACCGGGACCTCAAACCGTCCAACATCCTGCTCGCCGAGGACGGGCCGCGGGTGATCGACTTCGGGATCGTCCATGCGGCGGACGGCACCGAGACGACCGGCGGGCTCGTCGGCACCCCCAGCTACATGTCGCCGGAACAGACTCGCGGTGGGGACATCGGCCCCGAGACCGACGTGTTCTCCCTGGGCGGCGTCCTGTACTTCGCGTCCACCGGCAGCCCGCCCTTCGGGAGCGGAGAACTCCCTGCCGTCCTGCACCGGGTGTTGACGCAGGAGCCCGACCTGGCGCGCGTCCCGGCGGAGCAGCGCGACCTCATCCGACGCTGCCTGGCCAAGGAACCGTCCATGCGCCCGACGCCGGACGAGATCCTCGCGGAACTGGCCGGCTCGATCGCGGACGGCCCGGTCGACTGGACGGAGGGACCGCAGAGTTCGCTGATCGACGAGTACGCCACCCTGGTCTCGTCGTACGCCGACCCCGCACCGGAACCCGGCCCGCGGCCGGTACCGCAGCCCGATCCGGAGCCGGAGACAGAGCCGCGCACCAGGCGGAAACCCGAACCGAAATGGGGCTCCATCCCGAGCCGGAGAGCCGAGCTGTTCACCCCGATCGAGTCGGTGCCCCGGCCGAGACCGGAGCCGGAGGCGTCCACCCCACGACCCCGTCCTCCGGAGGCGGCGCCTCCCACGTCCACAGGGTCCCGGCGACGTGGTTGGGGGGCCGTGCTGGCGCTCCTCGCGCTGGCGGGCGTGATCATCTACGTCGTGCTCGATCCGGGAGGTTCGAGTCGGGAGGACGGGTTCCGGCCCTGGTCCGTCGATGGCGCGTTCAGAGCCGCCGTCGTCGCCGACGGGGTGGCCTACATCGGCAAGAAGGACGGGACCGCCGCTCATGACGCGAAGACGGGCCGGCGGCGCTGGGAGTCCAAGGCGGGCGAGAAGGAGATGGTGGCCGGCCGCGCCGGCTCCGTGCTCATCGTCTGGAGCGAGACGCGGCTGAGCGCCCTCGACTCCCGATCGGGGAAGCGGCTCTGGCAGATCCCGACGAACGGGGAAGGCTGCACGACCCGCCCCGGCGCGCTGGGCCGCGTCATGCTGATGGACGAGGTCGAACGCCAGGGCAGCCCCGACCAGATGCGCGTCTCGGCCGTGGAGCCCGCCACCGGCGCTCGCGTCTGGAGCAAGACGCTCGACGCCGATTCCTGCACATCCGATGTGCGGGTCACCGGAGAAGGCATCGCCGTGGTCACGTCCGGCAAGAACGACAAGGAGAATGTCCTGGTCTCCTTGACGAGCGCATCCGGCGAAAGCTGGCGTGCCACGACCGAAGAGGTGCGGACCTTCGCGGCCGCGGGCTCGAATGTCTACACGGCTACCAAGGCCAAGAGCGGGTACCGGATTCGCGCGTACGCCGCGGACACGGGCCGCCGGCGCTGGGACGTCCCGCTCGCCGCCACAAGTTCGGCCGACCCCGAAATGGTCGTCGAGGGCTCGACCCTGTACGTGCTCGAAGACGAAACGCTCTACGCCTTGCAAGCGTCGGACGGGCGCCGGCTCTGGAAGTCCTCCCTCCCGGAAGACATCTCCGGGCGCCTCTCCGTCGCGGGCGGGACGGCCTATGTCGAGTGGGAGGACAATGGCAGCAATTGGTTCCGTACCGTCGAGCGGACCTCGCTGGCGGCGTTCGACCTCGCCACCGGTCGGCGCCTCTGGCAGAAGCGCATCAACTCGGACGCGGATGTCGCCGCGGCCGAGGGGCGCTTGGTCTACGTCGCCTCCTACCGGAAACGCTCGTTCCGGCCGGACGAGAAGACCCTCATCGCCTTCGACACGCGCACTGGCCGGCAGCGCTGGAAACGCGATGCCACGGTGAAGGCCCCGATCGTCATCGCGGCCGGCATCCTCTACGTCCTCAACGGCGACACGATGGAAGCGATCGACGCCAACACCGGCGACGGCCCCTGACCCCCGTCAGGGGAGCGGACGGGTTACGGTCCATTGGTGAGCTGGTTGAGCGATACGCGCGACTCCTACGACGCCGTCGCGGCCGACTACGCCGAGGAGACGCGCGACCTGCTCGACAGGCTGCTCCATGTCCGGGCGGGGGTCGTGCTGTTCGCCGAGCTGGTCCGCGCGATCGGCGGCGGGCCCGTCCTCGACGTGGGCTGCGGGCCGGGGCACACCACCGCGCTGCTGCGGGAACTGGGCGCGGACGCGTCCGGCATCGACCTGTCACCCGCGATGATCGAGATCGCGCGCCGCGAGCATCCCGGGGCGCGGTTCGAGGTCGGGTCGATGACCGATCTGGAGGTCGCCGACGGCTCTCTCGCCGGTGTGCTCGCATGGTGGTCGCTGATCTACATCCCGGACGAGGCCGTGCCGGACGTGCTCGGGCAGTTCCGCCGGGTCCTGCGGCCCGGTGGGGTGCTGGCCGTGGGGTTCCATGTCGGCGACGAGTCCAAGCTCGAAACGACCGGTGACGGTGCTGAGCGCGTGGAAACGTACGTGCACCACCGTCCACCCGGCCGCGTGACCGGCTGGGTCCGCGAGGCGGGCTTCACCGTGGAGGCGCAGCACCTGCTGGATCCGGACGGGCCCAAGCCGGGTGCGATCGTGTTCGCCCGGCGGCCCGAGGCATCGCCTCACTGACCCGCCGGGTTCACCGAGCGCGGAGTGCAAGCCGGCGGCGGACGGGCCCGGTCCTGCCGCCGAGCGGGGTGGGCTCGGCGGCGGGGACCGGGCCCGCCGTGCCGGGTCCGCGCCCGAGGCGGGACCCGTCTCATGCCGTCAGCGCTGCAGCGTCAGCAGGCCCGGCCGGTAGGGCAGGAGGCCGTAGTCGCCGCCGGAGTTGGGGCTGCGCCCCTGGTACAGCAGTTGCAGGTTGCAGGGATCGACGGTGAAGGTCTGGTCCGCACTGGTGCGGATCAGCTCGCCGTGGCTGATGTCGTTGGTCCAGGTGGCACCGCTGTTGGCCTTGCCGGCGAAGGGGTTGCCCTCGCTCGCGGCCTGCGGCGTCCACGAGCCGTTGAGGCTGGTGGCCGTGAACGAGCGGAAGTACCGCCCCTGGGAACCGATCGCCTCGACGAGCATGAGGTAGCGGTTCTGGTCCTTGAGCTTGTAGACCTGGACGGCCTCGAACAGGTTGTTGGTCGAGTCGCTCATGATCACGGTCGAGTTGGACCCGAAGCTGCCCGGGAAGTTCCCGATCGGCATGCTGGCCCGGTAGATCTTGCCGTTGTCGCCGGCGAAGAACAGGTACATGTTCGTGTCGTCGCCGATGACGGTCTGGTCGATGGGTCCCGTCCCGGAGCCCGAGATGCTCCCGGAGAAGAGCGTCTGCGGTGACGACCAGCCATTGGGGTTGGTGGGGTCGTTGGACGTCCGGTAGGAGAAGGCGGTCGCGCCCCACTGGTAGGCAAGCACCCAGATGTTCCTGGGCGCGAAATAGAAGAGCGTGGGTGCGACGGTGGCGTTCGACATCGCGTTCTGGCTGGCCGAGGCCATCTCCGACCAGTTCGAGAACAGGCTGAAGTTCATCGAACCCCACCTCGTCCCCGTGTCGTGGGTCGTGGCGTAGACGAGATGCCTGCCGTTGTAGGGGGCGACGGTGAAGTCCTTGAGCGAGACCCATCCCGACCTGGGCTGGGCGAGCGGGCCCGTCGACGTCCAACGGTAGGACGACGGGAGGCCGCACCCCGGGTTGGAGCCACTTCCCACCTCGACGAGCTGCCATTGCTGGTTGGCCCCGCCCCAGTCGTCGTACTGGACGATGTTCGCGCCATCGGCGGTGGAGGCGCCCTGCACTTCGAGGGCCTTGTTGCTGTGGCGCGAGATGAACCTGACATAGCCTCCGGAGCTGTCGGCCAGCCGCCACTGCTGGTTGGTGCCGTTCAGGTCGGACCACTGGACGATCGAGCCGCCGTTGGCCGTGGACCAGTTGTAGACGTCCAGCACCTTGCCGGAGTGGCGGGACCTGATGCGGTAGTAGCCGTCACCGGAGTCGACGAACTGCCACTGCTGCTGGTACTGGTCGTTCCTGGTCCACTGGGTGATGCGGGCGCCGTCGTTCGTCGCCAGGTTGTAGACGTCCAGGGCCTTGCCGCTGTTGCGGTTGACCAGGACGTACCACTTGTTCACATCCACTGTCGCGGCCTGGGCCGTCTGCGTGTTCACCACGGTCAGGAACATCGACAGCAGGAGCGATGCCAGCACTGCCGCACCGGTCCTCAACATGAACTCTTCCCTTCGTTCACGTGAATGGTAGCGCTAACATTTCGCTTCGGGCGGGACCTCTTCTCATCGGGGGGATCGGGGGCGGTGGTGGTGGCCCGGAGTAAATACGAGGCGAACGCCGCCGTCAAGGACTCCGGGCCTTCGAAAAGTTTCGAGTACAAACACGCTGCTAGAAAGCGCGCACAAACCAAGATCAAGATCATCGCTATGAAAGTTCTTTGAAACTGTTGACGGGATCTGCGCCGGCTCGCACACTGAGTCCGCGACGCCCCGGTGGTGTGTGCGTTCCCGAGCTGGAACGCGGCGTCTGCCGCACGGCCTTGTCCCGTGCTTCCAGCCATCGTTCATTCAATGGAGGAACAGACGTGCGTAACAACGCCATGCCCGGGTCCAGGCCCGGGGTCCGCAAGCGGGCCGTCCTGGCGGGCGCCCTGGGAGTGCTCACCGCGGCTGCGGCTCTGGTGGCACCGGCTCCGGCGTCCGCCGCGGAGAGCACCCTGGGCGCCGCGGCGGCGCAGAGCGGCCGCTACTTCGGCACCGCCATCGCCTCGGGCCGGCTCAACGACTCGACGTACACCACCATCGCGAACCGCGAGTTCAACATGGTGACCGCCGAGAACGAGATGAAGATCGACGCCACCGAGCCCCAGCGCGGCCAGTTCAACTTCTCCTCCGCCGACCGCATCTACAACTGGGCCGTCCAGAACGGCAAGCAGGTACGCGGCCACACCCTGGCCTGGCACTCCCAGCAGCCCGGCTGGATGCAGAGCCTCAGCGGCGGCAACCTCCGCCAGGCGATGATCGACCACATCAACGGCGTCATGGCCCACTACCGGGGCAAGATCGTCCAGTGGGACGTCGTGAACGAGGCCTTCGCCGACGGCAACTCCGGCGGCCGCCGCGACTCCAACCTGCAGCGCACCGGCAACGACTGGATCGAGGTCGCCTTCCAGACCGCGCGCGCCGCCGACCCGTCCGCCAAGCTCTGCTACAACGACTACAACATCGAGAACTGGAACTGGGCCAAGACCCAGGGCGTGTACGCCATGGTCCGCGACTTCAAGCAGCGCGGCGTGCCCATCGACTGCGTCGGCTTCCAGTCCCACTTCAACAGCGGCAGCCCGTACGACAGCAACTTCCGCACCACCCTGCAGAACTTCGCCGCCCTCGGCGTCGACGTGGCCATCACCGAGCTCGACATCCAGGGCGCGTCGCCCACGACCTACGCCGCCGTGACCAACGACTGCCTGGCCGTCTCGCGGTGCCTCGGCATCACCGTCTGGGGCGTCCGCGACACCGACTCGTGGCGCTCGGAGCAGACACCGCTGCTGTTCGACGGCAACGGCAACAAGAAGTCGGCCTACAGCGCGGTGCTGAACGCCCTCAACGGCGGCACCTCGGAGCCGCCGCCCACCGGCGGCGAGGGGACGATCAAGGGCGTCGGTTCGGGCCGCTGCCTGGACGTGCCCAACGCCAGCACCAGCGACGGCACCCAGGTCCAGCTGTGGGACTGCCACGGCGGGACCAACCAGCAGTGGACCGCCACCGACGCCGGTGAACTCCGGGTCTACGGCAACAAGTGCCTGGACGCCGCCGGGACCGGCAACGGCGCCAGGGTCCAGATCTACAGCTGCTGGGGCGGCGACAACCAGAAGTGGCGCGTGAACTCCGACGGGTCCATCGTCGGCGTGCAGTCGGGCCTCTGCCTGGACGCCGCCGGCAGCGGCAACGGCACCCCGATCCAGCTCTACTCCTGCTGGAACGGCAGCAACCAGCGCTGGACCGTCGGCTGACCTGAGCACGATCGGCTGACCTCAGGTCGATCACCGCACGCACGCCCGGAGCGGAGCCGGGAAGCCCTGGCTCCGCTCTCGGCGTGTCGTCGGGCGACCAATGGGTCGCGCGGTAGCGACTTTGGAGCAGCCGACGGTCGCCTTTGGACGGCTGCCGGGGCGGGGGCCCGGCTTCTAACTTCAAGATCATGGATGTGGAAGACCCCGGCATGCCCCCGCTCCGGCGCCGGATGGCGCTGGTGGTGGGGCTGCTCCTGCTGTCACCGGTCTGCGCCGAGTACCTCATCGGCTACGACCAGATCATCGGGCGGCCGCTGGAGCTGCTCGGCGGGCTGCTCATCCTCGCCCCGCTGTACGGGACCGTCGCGGTGCTGATCCGCGAGGCCGTCCGGCGGACCGGACGGGGCTGGCCGGCGATCGTGCTGCTGAGCGCGGCGTTCGGGCTCGTCCAGGCGGGACTGATCGACCAGAGCCTGTTCAATCCGGACTTCGTGGACGAGCCGTCCTGGGACCGCGACCGGCTGCCGACCCACATCCCGGAGCTGGGCCTGAGCGCCAAGTACCTGCTGGTCTTCGTCGCGGGCCACGTCATCTGGAGTTTCGGCGCGCCCATCGCGGTCATCGAGGCCTGCGCGCCGCGCTACGCGGCCCGGCCCTGGCTCGGACGGACCGGCATCGCGACCATGGTCGTCCTGTACGGGCTCGCCGCGGCGATCATCTTCAGGGAGCACACCAGGGACTTCATGGCGAGCCCGGCGCAGCTCGGCACCACCGCGGCGATCGCCGTGCTGCTGGTCGTCGCCGCGTTCGTCCTCCCCCGGCGTCCCGCGCCCGCGCCCGCGGCCGCGCCGGGCAGGGTTCCGCCGCCATGGCTGGTGGGGTGCGGCGGCGTCGTGCTGTGGGGCACCCACCAGTTCGCACCGGCGTCCTGGACGGGGGTGGTGCTGGATGCCCTCGCCCTCGTGCTCGCGGCCGCCGGCCTGCTGCGGTACTCCCGCCGCCGCGGCTGGAACCACCGGCACATCCTGGCGGCCAGTGGCGCCGCGCTCGTGGTCAACTCGGCGCTGGCCTTCGTGGTCGAGCCGCTCGGCGAGACGTCGTATCCGGTCAAGTACACCGTGAACGCCGTCCTGCTGCTGGGCGTGCTGCTCCTCCTGGCCCTCATCGACCTTCGGCTACGCCGTTCCAAGGAAACCGTCGCGCCTGCGGGGAGGATCTGAAAGTGGGATCGCATCTGGACACGTCCACGACGCTGGCCCGGCCTGCCTGGGCCCAGGGGACGCTGTACGTGGCGGCGGCGACACTGCTGGCCGGGGCCGGCTGGCTCCTCGATCTGCTCGCGCACTGGCTGGTCGGGCTGAAGTGGGCACCGATGCGGGGCCCCGCTGAGCTGCTCACCTCCATTCCCGAGCCGTGGCTCAGCGTCGGACTGGTCGTCCTGGGGGCGCTCGCGGGCGTCGTCGTGATCTTCGTCGACGCGCTGGAGCAGGTCTCGGTCACCGTGTCCGGCGAGCGGGTGGTGCTCAAGCGGACGGGTTACGAGCAGGAGATCGCCCGGGAACGGGTCGGCCACGTGTTCCAGGAGAAGGACCGGCTGGTGCTGCTCGGTCCCAACGGCGAGGAGCTCGCCCGGGAGAAGTGCGATCTCGGCGTCCGGCGGCTGGCCGCGGCCTTCACCGCGCACGGCTACGCCTGGGTGGACGGCGACCCGTACGAGGACGAGTTCAAGCTCTGGGTCCCGAAGACCCCGGAACTGCCCGAACTGGCGAACGCGCTGCTCAGGGCCCGCGCGGAGGCCCTGAAGTCCTCGGATTCGGGCGACTCCGTCAAGGAGCTGCGGCGCGAGCTGGCGCGGGTCGGCATCGTCGTCCGCGACAAGGGCAAGCAGCAGTACTGGCGCGGTCCCGGCCGGCGCTGAGCGGTCCCGGCCGGCGCTGAGCGGTCCCGGCCGACGCGGAACGGCGCCGCCCGCACGTTCGATCTTCCCGTCCCGCCATGTGATCCTTGGTTCCGCGATGGTGCCGTCCGGCTGGGCCTCGACGGCGGTCTGGACGGGACGGGAATGAGCCGAAGACGCGAGGTGGACCGGGCCGCGAAGAGGTACTCACTCGCCAGGCTCGGGCAGTTCCCGGTCGCCCGGCTGCTGGCGGGCGCCGGGCTCCTGATGATCTGGACCTTCGTCTTCGGCGCCATGGTGGACGAGGCCACGGCCACCAGGCACGCCGCGCGGGGCGAAGGGGTCCCGGGCACGTTCACGGCGGGATCAGAGGCGTGCGGGCGAGGCGGATGCCGGTGGTACGGCACGTACACGACCGGCGGAATCTTCCAGTTCACCCGTGAGGGAGTCGAGCTGAGAGGGGACGACGACCGTTCCCTTCACGCCGGGGAGTCGGTTACCGCCCTGGACGTGGGCTCAGGCGATTTCGTCCATCTGGAGGGCGGGAAACCGGAATGGGGGCCGGCGCTCGCCACCGTGTTCCTTGCCGCCTTTGCCGGAGGCATCGCGGCCTTGCTGAACGGCATGGTGCTGTGGGACGTCTACTGGACGCGCGCCTCTCCCGCGTCGCGTAAGCGGCAGGCGAGGGAACGCGGACGATTCGCGCTGCGCGACCTCGCCGACCACGACCGGTGGGGCTGGTCGGCGAAGCCCGGTTCGTCCACGATCGCCGCGAAGATCGTCAGATCTACGGACCGCACCCTGGCGGCAGTGGCGGCCCTGTTCGTCCTCATCGCGTCGCTGGTGCTGTTCGCGCTGGGCTGGGCCGCCTTCAACAAGGAGACCACCTGGGCCGAGGTGGTCGCGGGCGCGTGGGCGCCTGTCCTCGCGATCGTCCTGCTGGGCGTCACGTTCCAGATGCTTCGGCTGGTTCTCGGACGGCCCCGGCTGTGGGTGAGCGGCAATGAACTCGTCATCTGGGACGGTCTGCTGCTGTGGAAGGCATTGCGAATCCCGCGCAGCGAGATCGCGGCCGTCCACTACGGCGACGAGTCGCAGCGGCGCCAGGTCGAAGAGAACGTGGCAAGGCTGACGCCGTTCCGGGAAGACCTCAACCTCGCCCTGCGGGTACGGGACGGCATTTCCCTTCCCGCGCGACGGCTGCGATGGGGGAATTGGTTCTGGGTCATGTTGGCCCTGCGCGGTCTCGATCCGCGGGCGGCCATGCCTCAGCGGGGGCGCTTGTTCCGCTGGTTGTGCATTCGGGTGAAGGATCCGCGCAGGGTGGCCGCCGAACTCGACCGCTGGCTTGCGGAAGGCGAGGCGCCCCCGCCGCGGACGCCGGTCGAACCCGCTCCCGACGGCACGGTGCGCACACATCGCGGCACCGGCAGGATGCGCATCAAAATCAAGGGGCAGCTCCCCCGTCCGGTGCTGGCCGAATTCACGAACGAAGGGCCCGGAAGGCTGCGGGCCTGGCTTCGACGCACCGAGTTCGGCCAGGGGACGCCGGTCATCGCATGCGGCCCGGAAACTTCGCCCGCCACCATCGTCCTGGACGACCGGCTGGTATCCGGCAAGGCGCTCACGAAGAGGTACCTGTCCGTCGAGTCCGAGGGCCGCTGGACCGTCACCATCAGCGGACCGGAACGCGCACGCGCGTTCACCGGCTCCGCCGCGGGCAGCGGGCCCGAAGTGCTCAGCTACCAGGGGCCGGCCGGAATCGCGGTCGTGACATGCCCGGCTGGAGAACCCCACCAGGTCTACCTGCACGCACCGGATCTGGCGGCGCTACCCGGCTGCGAACCCGTGGCGTCCGCCGCCGCTTCCAACTCGTCCCAGGAGAACGAGCCCCTGCCGAGCCGGAGCACGTTCGCCGTCCCGGCACAGGCGGTGATCCAGGTGAGAACCGCCGGGGCGGAATGGCGGATCGACGTGACGCCCCTGGAACAGGCCGACATGGGCGCGCCCGCCGCCCGCGTCCGGCCGTTCGAGCATTCGCTGGCGGGCGACCGAACCACGGTGGTGCGCTACCTGGGCCCGCCCGGTCCCGTGCTGTTCCGCAGCGGAGACGCATTCGGCCTCCTGCAACTGGACGACACTCTGACCCCCGTTCGCACACTCGCTCACCCTGACGGCGACACGGAAATCCGCCTCCGTTCGTACACACTTCTCCAGGTCACCGGCGGCGGCAACGGCACCTGGTCACTGAAAGAGATGCACGACGTCCCTCCGTCCGCTTCAGCGCGATAGATAGGGCGGCTTTGTCGCCAATTCTTCGTCCGGGTTACGGATCGCGGGGCGCGCTGCTTCAATCATCGGCATGCAGATGATCGAACGGCCCTGGGGCGTGACCGCCTACGGTGCGTCGAGCGTCAAGGCGATGCCCGACCTCGTGCGGGTCCGTTTCAAGGTGACGCGGATCGAGCAGACGCCCTCCCGGGCTTTCTCCGCCGCCAGCGACGCCGTCCAGGAGGTGCGCCGGGCACTGCGGCGTCATGGAATACAGGACGCGGCCGTTCAACGCTCAAGGCTCGACCTGAAGAGTTCGTGGAGCTTCCGCAACTCGGAACGCAAGCTGATCGGGTACGAGTGCCAGGCATCGTTCGCCGTCGAGTCGACCGCTCTCGACGACGTGCAGCCCATGCTCGTCGATCTGGTCGCGGCGGGCGCGAACGAGATAGAGAGCGTCCACTTCGACGTCACCGCCAAAGGGGAGATGCGCGCGGAGGCCCGCCGGCAGGCGGTCGGCGCGGCCCGGCGCAAGGCCGAGCTGTTCGCCGAGGCCGCGGGGGTGCGGCTGGGGGCCGTCGTGCACATCGACGACGTCGACCCGGACCAGGTCGGACCGGAGCGGTACCGCGGGCACGGCTCGGGCGGCGAGGCGTTCGCGCAGGATCTGGCACCCGGGCATGTCGTGGTGTCCGCCGCCGTCATCCTGGGTTTCTCCATCGACCACGGCTGAAGCGGGGCCGGTAATGTGCCCGCCGGGGAGGGACGATGCTGTTCAGGCGTGAGGTCCTTGAGGGGATCGCGGGCGGGCGGATCGACCGGGTGTTCCGCGTGTGGGGCAGGCCGCCGGTCCGCGCGGGGAGTACGCAGCGCACCTGGGCGGGGATCATCGTCATCGACTCCGTCACGGCCGTCACCCCCGAGGAGATCACCGAGGAGGACGCCCTCCGTTCCGGTTTCGCCGACCGCACCGCGCTGCTCACCGCCCTGTCGAAGAGCCGCAAGGAAGGCGGCTACCACCGCGTCATGCTCCATCTCGGCGGTCCCGATCCGCGCGCGGAGCTGGCCGCGAACGCCGACCTGACCGACCGGGAACTGGCCGACCTCAAGGCCGCCCTGGACGCCGTCGACGCCCGAAGCCGCCGCGAACCGTGGACCCGCGAGGTCCTCCGCCTCATCGAGGAACGCCCCGGCCTGCGCGCCCTCGACCTGGCCGAGCACCTGGGCCGCGACAGGCTCCCCTTCAAGGCGGACGTCCGCCGCCTGAAGGCCCTCGGACTCACCGAAAGCCTGGAGACCGGCTACCGGCTCTCCCCGCGCGGCGAGGCCCTCATGGCCTACCTGCGGTCCCTGCCCGAGTGATCCGTCCGGGCCGGTACCGCGCGGGCGAGGCCGGCCGCGAAACCCGAAGGAGATCATCATGAACGACACCGACCGGCGCGGCGCCGAGCGCGGGACGGTCCGGCGGTTGGACAACATCGCCGTCGTCGTGGACGACCTCGCGGCGGCCGTGGCGTTCTTCACCGCGCTCGGGCTGGAACTGGAAGGCGAGGCGACGACCGAGGGCCGCGAGGTCGACCGCCTGATCGACCTGGAGGGCGTCCGGTCGGAGCTCGCGATGATGCGCACCCCGGACGGCCACGGGCGGCTCGAACTGACCAAGTACCGGTCCCCGGCGAGCCCGGCCGGCGACCCGCGCGCCCCGGTGAACACGCTGGGCGCGCACCGGATCATGTTCGCCGTCGACGACCTCGACGGCGTCCTCGACCGCCTGCGGCCGCACGGGGCCGAACTGATCGGCGAGGTGGTGCGGTACGGGGACAGCTACCGCCTCTGCTACCTGCGCGGGCCCGCTGGCATCACCGTCGCGCTGGCCGAGCAGATCGGGTGACCGGTGGACCTGCGTTTCGGGACGCGCCAGTCCGACTCGCCGTGGGTCGACGCCGTCTGGACCTGCACGAGCGAGCGGGTCACGGAGATGACGTCGGTGGCCGGGGCGCGCTGGGGCCTGGTGTTCTGGACTCAGGACGGCCGGGCGTACACGACCGTCACCGGCCCCGAGACCCGGACGGGCACGGCGCCGGTGCCGGAGGGCGCGACCTTCACGGGCATCGACTTCGCGGTGGGCACCTCCCTGCGGGCCATGCCCACGCCGTCGCTGGTGAACGCGGGCATCGTGCTCCCCGACACCACGCGCCGGACGTTCCGGCTGGACGGCACGCGCTGGGAGACGCCCGGCCCCGACGACGCCGAGGCGCTGGTCGACCGTCTCGTCCGGGCCGGGATCGTGGTCCGCGACCCGCTCGTGGCGGCGGTGCTGCGCGGTCACCGGCCCGCCGTCTCGGACCGCACGGTCGAGCGCCGGTTCCGCGCCGCGACCGGGCTGACCAGGGGCGCCGTCCGGCAGATCGAGCGGGCCCGCACGGCGGCGGGGCTGCTGGCGGCCGGTGACCCGGCCGCCTCCGTCGTCGCGAAGCTCGACTACTTCGACGAACCGCACCTGGCCCGCGCGCTGCGCACCTACGTCGGGCGGACGGCGGGGCAGCTGCGCGAGGGCGCGGGCGGCGCGCTCGGCCTCGACCTCGGTCAGCGCCGGACGTCGTAGACGAGCTTCAGGATCCCGTTCGAGTAGCTCTCCGACTCCCGGAGCTTCAGCATCTGCTTGGCGCGGTCGGCCCGTCCGAACAGGCTCTTCCCGGCGCCGAGCAGGACGGGGAAGACGAGCAGGTTGTACTGGTCGATCAGGTCGGCGTCCGCCAGCCGCCGGGCCAGCTCCGCGCTCCCGTGGATGAAGATCGCGCCGCCGTCGCCCTCCCGGAGCGCGGCGACGTCCTCGGTCGAGCGCAGGATCGTGATCGGGCCCCAGTCGTCGACCAGGGCGTCCTCGGACAGCGTCTCCGACACCACGTACTTGGGCAGCTCCTTGTAGTCGGCGTGGTCCGCCGAACCGGGCCAGACCGGCGCGAACACCTCGTAGCTGCGGCGGCCGAACATCAGCGCCGAGGTCTCGGCGAGCTCCTCGCCCTTCAGCGACCAGGCCTCCGGGACGAACTCGAGATCCTTGAACACCCAGCCGCCGCTGCGGTGCTCCTCCCCCGGCCCTCCACCGGGGGAGTCGACGACGCCGTCCAGCGACATGAAACCGGTGTAGACCAGGCGACGCATGGCGCGTCCTCCTCACGATCGGGGGCGAACTGGCGGACTCACCCTAGGCCGCGGCCACCCCAACGTCTTGGACGGAAACGACACCGGCCCGACGCATCCCGTCCGGGCGGGCCGACCGAAGCCGGCCTCCCTGCGGCGGGCGGAGGGGCCGGCTTTCGGCGGGTGGTCGCGGGTCAGAAGCCGATGGCTTCGCGGAGCAGGAGGACGGTGCCGCGGCCGGGCTCGGGTTCCGCGTTGAGGACGAGGAGGCGGTTGACCGCGCTGGGCTGCCCGTAGGCGCCCATGGCGCGCTCGCTCTCCAGCGGGAGGCAGTGCTCCTCGACGCGGCGCAGCGCCGTGTCCAGGTCGGGGACCACCTTCTGCGCCCCGACGATCCAGATCGCGCGGGGCGCGGCGCCCGCGTACCCGGCGAGCTGGCTTCCGCTGGCGGAGGCGGCCACGAGGGAGCCGGTCTCGGTGACGGCGGCGACGCTGCCCACGATGACCTCGGCGCAGGCGGCCATCTTCCACATCTCGGCCTGCTGGGTGGCGCGGTCCATCGTCCTGCTGCGCGCCTTGACGGACCTGTACCGCCCGCTGCCGTTGATGTCGTCGTCGATCCCCGACAGGCGGAGGGTCTCGCTGGCCCCGGTGAACACGTCGGCGCCTTCGGGGATCAGCTCCCGGACGCGGCGGCGCGCGGCCGCGGCGTCCTCGAGGATCTCGACGGTGAAACCGTGCGCGCTCAGCGCGGCGGCGGCGCGTCCCAGGCGCTCGTCGGACGCCGGGGCGGTGAACGGTGCTTCCGGAATCGAAGTGGTCATGGTGGTCCCCGCACTCCCTGGTCGATCGGTGATGTGCTGTTCTCGGTGGTCCGACAGCGCAGCCGTCCGGAATGTGAGGCCGGTCCGCCGCCTCACATTCCGGCGGGCCGTCTTGTCGGAACCGGTGAGGACCGAAGCGACCGAGGGAGCCGCCGGAACCATGACCAGCCGAGGGCAGGACCGGCCCGATCCGGGGCTGGACGCGATCATGCGGGAGCGGCGCCGGCTCATCAATCTCGCGTACCGGATGCTGGGCTCGATCGCCGAGGCCGAGGACGCCGTCCAGGAGACCTACGCCCGCTGGTACGCGATGTCGCAGCGGGAGCGGGACGCCATCGAGTCGCCGGGCGCCTGGCTGACGACGGTCGCCGGCCGCATCTGCCTCAACCTGCTCGGCTCGGCCCGGGCGCGCCGCGAGACCTACGTGGGCGAGTGGATCCCCGAGCCGCTGCCCGAGCGCGCGGAGTGGACCGGCGGCGCGCCCGCCGACCCGGCCGACCGGATCACCCTGGACGAGTCGGTCAACCTGGCCTTCCTCGTCGTGCTCGAATCGATGACCCCGGCGGAGCGCGTCGCGTTCATCCTGCACGACGTCTTCTGCCACTCCTTCGCCGAGGTCGCCGAGATCGTCGGCCGCTCCCCGGCGGCCTGCCGCCAGCTCGCGTCCTCCGCGCGCCGCCGCATCCGGGGATCGCGGGCGCCCGCGGGGACGCCCGTCCGGCGAGCCGACGTCGTCAGGGACTTCAAGCGGGCGTGGGAGGCCAAGGACATCGAGGCCCTCATCGGCCTGCTCGACCCCGACGCCACGGCGATCGCCGACGGCGGCGGCCTCGCCGTCACCTTCCTGGACCCCATCGAGGGCAGCGAGCAGATCGCGCGCGCTTGGGTCGAGCTGGCCGAACGGAGGCCCGGCAACATGGCGCTCCTGGAGCGCACGGTCAACGGCCAGCCGGGCCTGGTGGCCCAGCAGGACGGCGTCACCGTGACGGTGTTCGCGTTCGACGTCGTCGGCGACCTCATCAGGCACATCTGGGTGGTGCGCAACCCCGAGAAGCTCCGCCTGTGGGGCTGAGGGCGTCCGGCTAGCGGATCTTCTGCACGCGGGTGGTGTCGGGGTCGAGGACGGTGCCGTCGGCGCCGGTCGGGGTGAAGTCCGGTACCGGGGCGCCGTGCTCGTCCACGAGGGTCGAGTGGGCCTCGCCGGGGGCGAAGGCGTGGCGCTCCCCCCACTGCCGCAAGGTGAGGACGACGGGGAAGAGGTCGCGTCCGGCGTCGGTCAGCACGTACTCCCGGCGGCGGCCGGACGCGGCGGTGCGCCGGTCGAGCAGGCCGTGGGCGGTCAGCTTGCGCAGGCGGTCCGTGAGGATGTTGCGGGCGATGCCGGTGCGCCGCTGGAACTCGGTGAACGACCGTGCCCCGTCCATCGCGTCGCGGACGATGAGCAGGCTCCACTTGTCGCCGACGAGGTCGAGCGTGCGGGCGACGGGACAGGCGGGGTCGGTCCAGGTGGGGCCGGTCGGGACGGGGCCGGTCGGGACGGCGTCCCGGGCGCTCGGCATGGCACCTCCCGATCAGTTGCGGATTGAAACCATCATGCCGTACGGTCCGATCAGTTGCAATTTGCTACTGATCGGGAGGCGTGATGGGCGTGTGGCGGCGGTCGCTGCTCGCGATGGTGTGCGGGGTCGCGGTGGCGAGCATCTACGCCGCGCAGCCGGTGCTGGAGCCGATGGGACGCGATCTGGGCGTCCCGGCCGAGCTGACCGGGTGGATCGTCGCGGTCGGCCAGGTCGGCTACCTGGCCGGGCTGGTGCTGCTGGTGCCGCTCGGCGATGTGGTCGACAGGCGCCGCCTCATCGCCGTGCATCTGGCGCTCACGGCGGTCGGCCTGATCGTCACGGCCGCGGCGTCGGCCGCGTGGGCGGCGCTCGTGGGGCTCGCGGTGGCCGGGGTGTTCGCCGTCGTGGTGCAGACGACGGTGGCCTATGCCGCGTCCGTGTCGCCGCCCGGCGAGCGCGGACGGAACATCGGCGTCGTCACCTCGGGCGTCGTGGTCGGCATCCTGGGCGCGCGGGTCGTCACCGGCCTGCTCGCCGACGTGTGGAACTGGCGGAGCGTCTATGCCGTGCTCGCGGTGCTGTCGCTCGGGCTCGCGGGCCTCGTCCTCGCCGTCCTGCCGGCGGAGGAGGCCCGCGAACGGACGGGGTACGGGAGGGCCGTCGTCTCGCTCGGCCGGTTGTTCGGGGATCGCGTCTTCCTCACGCGCGGGCTCATCGCGTTCTTCCTGTTCGCCTCGTTCGGGACGCTGTGGAGCGGCCTGTCCCTGCCCTTGGCGGGCGAGCCATGGCGCCTGAGCGAATTCCAGATCGGCCTGTTCGGCGTGGCCGGGCTCGCCGGGGCGCTCGGCGCGGCGCGCGCGGGCCGCTGGGCGGACGCCGGGCGGGCCGCGCCGGTCACGGGTCTGGCGCTCGTCCTGCTCATCGTCTCGTGGGCGGCGATCGGGCGGCTGCCGTGGTCGCTGTGGCTCCTCGTCGCCGGGATCGTGGTCCTCGACTTCGCGGTGCAGGCCGTCCACGTGAGCAACCAGCACGTGCTGACCGCCGCGCATCCGGATCGCACGAGCGGCGCCATCGGCGGCTACATGGTCTTCTACTCGCTCGGCTCCGCCCTCGGCGCGGCCGCGACGACCGCCGCCTTCTCCGCCCACGGCTGGACGGGATCCAGCCTGCTCGGAGCCGGATTCGCCGCATGCGCTCTGGCCGTCTGGGCGTCCGGGAGGCGTCCCCAGGTGACCGCCGAGGCGCGGGAGCCGCGCGTTGCCCGTGCGGGCGCGGAGGTGCGACGGTAGCGGAGAGGAGGTTCGCGATGAAGTCGGGTGGAGCCAGTCGGACGGCGGTCTTCGTGTGCCAGGGGCGGGCGGTGGCGGACGGCCGGGTCGCCGAAGGACGGTTCAGCGATCCGGTGGCCAGGCGGTTACTGCGGCCGGAGGAGCTGGAGCCGGTCGACGCGGCGCGGGACGAGACCGCCGCCGGGCGGGCCGGGGGCCGGGAGCGGTGGGCGGTGGAGTCCGTCCGCGCCTGCGCCGAGGTCGTGGTGCCCCGCACGGTGCTGATCGACGAGGCGGTGACCGCCGCCGTCAAGGGCCAGGACGGCATGCAGGTTGTCCTGCTCGGTGCCGGGCTGGACGGCAGGCCGTGGCGCCTGCCCGCCCTTAAGGGGGCGACGGTGTTCTGCGTCGATCACCCCGCCACCCAGGCCGACGCCCGCGAGCGCGCCGACGGGCTGACTCCGGTGGCGGGACGGCTGGTGTTCGCCCCGGTCGACCTGACCACCGAACCGCTGGACGCCGCCCTGGAGGCCGCCGGGCATGACCGGGAGGCACCGACCGTCTGGGTCTGGGAGGGAGTCGTCCCCTACCTGCGCAAGGCCGATGTCGCCGCGACGGCGACCGCGGTGGCGCAACGTTCGGCGCCCGGCAGCGTCCTGGTGGTGAACTACCAGGCGCCTTCGCTGACGGCCACGCTCGGCCGGGGCGTGCTCAGCCTGGTCGCCCGCGCAAGCCGGGTCGAGTCCGCGACGTCGGACGAGCCGTGGCGCTCGGCGTGGAAGCCCGCCGAGATGGCCGAACTCCTGGCCGAGCGCGGCTTCACCGTCGAGCGCGACATCGACCTGCTGCAACTCGCCGGGCAACTCGGCTCGCCCGCCACGCACAGCCGCTCCCTGCGCACCGGCCGAGTCACCGTGTCGAGCATGCGGAGCTAGCAGAACTCACGCGAGGATCTCGGGGAAGGCCCGCGTCCCGAAACTGCGGTCGTGCGCACGCACGAGGTCGATGACGAAGCCGCGCAGGGTGGCCGATATGTCGGCGCGTCCGAGCGCTTGGAGATGCTGCCGGGCATCTGCGTAGTGCCGTTCCGCGATGGCGGTCAGGACCTCCTCCGCGATGCTGAAGTCGACGGTCCGGCAGGTGGCGACGAGCCCGGTGATGATCCGCTGGTCACCGTGGGCGCAGGCGTGCTGGACCGCGTTGCGCAGTTCACGCCGCCACGCCTTGGGGAAGTTGTCGCGGAATTCGCCCGCCGCGACCTTCTCCAGGTATTCGATCAGGTTCTCTCCCGCCTGCCGCGGGTTCTTCCTGCCGAGGCGGGCGAGGTAATCGCTGACGATGAGCAGTCTCCTGGTCTCGACGAAGACCGCATCCTGCTCGACCTCGTAAAGCCCCAGGGTCCGAATCGTCGGCCAGTCGTCGGCGTCGGCGTCACGGCTGCGGCCCAGAAGGTAGAGCACGGCCCATGCCGATGCGACCGCGACCGAGATGTTCACCGGACGCCCACCGGGGCGCGCCACCGGCTTCCCGGCATCAGGCTCGATCACGATGAACTGGCCGAGGTACTCGAGCTGGGCGGAGACATCGTCGACCGGGGTCTGGTTCCACAGATGCTCGATGAGCCGGACGAGAACGGCCTGGTCGCCGACGTCATCGAAGACGGCGCGGAGTTCCGGCCACGCCATCCCTATGTCGATCTTGCCCATGAGCTCGGCCAGGAACTCCCCGCCCCGCCGCTTCGCCTCGTCGTCGCCGCCCGTCAGCAGGTCGCGGGCGTGCCTCAGAAGCACCGGGCCGTACGCGTCGATGCGTCCGCCGCGGGAGTCCGCGGCGCGGACGATCTGCTCCAGGTCCGCTGTCCGGCCTGCCTGGACGGCGATCGACAGGAGGGCATCGAAGACGTCGTCGCTTCTCGGGTCTCGTGCGGCGCGGGTGGAGAACAGCGTGTCGAGCCCGGCGGGCGAGAGAAGAGGTGGGCCGTGGCGCACCCGTTTCAGGAATTGCCGGGCGGCAGCATGCCCCTGGTCGGCCGCGGCCGGGACGAGCCGCAGCAGCCGGGCGTCGCTCGTCCAATCCCGGGTGACGAGCTGGCGGGGGATGAGCCGGGCGACGGCTCCCTCGGTTACCTGTGATTGGGCGAGCAGATCCAGCAGGAGCCGCTGCCGGTCGTCGATCATGCCTCGCTGCGCGGCGTCGCCGATCGTCGCCAGTGAGGTTCCCGCGACCTCCTCCAGGATCGCGGCGGCCTTCGACCCGGACGACAGGATGTCGCGCAGCACGGTCTGCTGGACAAGGTCGCGCACGTGTGGGTTCTGCGCGTCCAGGAGGGCCTCGACGGCGAGCCGGATGCGGTCCTCATCGTTCAGTGCGACGGTGAAGGCGCCAATGGCCCGGATGGCCGCCTCGGCCTCCGGTGTGACGCCCTCGCCCTCTGCACCGAGGGAGTCCGCGAGGAAGTCCGTCCACGCCTCGGGCTCGTCCCAGATGCCCGTCCGACGCCATTCCGCGGCGATGAGCCGGCCCAGTTCCGCCGCGACCGCGTGGCTCGGCCGCGCGTACGCGTCGAGTGCCCGGACGACTTCGGCGAGCAGATTGTCGTCGCCGATGTCATGCCACTGGTCGGCCAGGTAGTCCAGTTCGATGGAGCCCCGGTCGTCGGGCCTCATGAGCATTGCGACGAGAGTGGACCGCACGAGGAGGCGCGCCTTAGAGGAGACCGTGTGCAGGACGCCGAGGAGGCTGCGCCGCATGCCCTCGGTGGCGGTGGTGCCCGTGAAGACTTGGAGCGGATTCAGGTGCTCCAGCGCGTCGGCCACGTCGCGCGGAACACGCAAAGCGAGTCTGGCGAACGCGTCCAGCACCGCCGTGCGTACTCGCGGCTCCTTCGTGGCCTCCCAGACCAGCATGAGCTGGCTGATGGTCTGTCCGGTCGGTTTGGCCGCGATCGTGGGCAGGATCCTCGTCGCGCGTTCCAGCGCCGAGGCCCCGGTCTTCCGCAGGGTGCCGGGGGAGTCGTCGAGGAGCGCCGGGTAGTGGGCCCACGCCACGAGCCCGATCGCCTGGACGGCCTCACCGCCGGAGGTGACCAGTGACCGCACGGCGTCCCGGAGCGCGTCCTGGAGAAGGGGGTTGGTCCCCGCGAGGATCAGGACCTGCTCGAGGACGGCGCCGACGAACAGATCACCGCCGTGACCGGTCGTCCGGGTCGTCAGCGTGCTGATCACCGCCGGGTCCGACCTGGCGAGCAGCCCCTTCGCGGCGGCGAACTCGAACATGGTCTGGTGGAAGAAGCCGACCTGATCCCCGCTGTGGACGAGGACGCCGCGTTCGGTGAGGACGTCGAGCCCTTCTTCGAGCACCGCGGGATCGTGCTGCGGCCCCGCCGCCATGCCGGTCGTGTCGCGCAACGTGGCACCGGGTAGCTCGGGCAGTCCCGAGGCGAGCAACCCGACGGCGGTGTGGCCGGCGAGAATGCTCAGGTTGTCGGCGGCGCGGGCGCGAAGGCCGGTCTCGGTGTCCGTACGGGCGTCGCGGATCACTCGCCGCTGCCAGTACGCGTCGAAGAGCCGGGTGACGTCCACGTCGTCGAGTTCCGGCTCGTCGGGCGCGGAGAGATCGAACAGCATGCGCAGCAGCAGCGGGCTGCGGCAGACGTCCGCGACCGGCAGCCCGCGAGCCGTCGCCCGCTGGACCCGTTCGGTCACGTCCGCGCGCGATGCCGCCGGACAGTAGCGGTCCACCAGGGCGGCCACGGCGCGATCGATCTCGGCATCGTCGTAGGGCAGGAGATGGTGGGGACGCAACTCGTCATGCGCGAGGAGCGCGGCCTCCTGGGGCCTGGTGGAGTACACGCCCGTGAAGCCCGCCGTGTGGACGGTGTCGACGAGCCGCAGCAGCATCTGCCGGGCCTCTTCGTCGTGGAGCATCAGGTCGGCGGTGTCGAGCAGCAGCACCGGTGACCTGCCGGCCTGCGCCAGGTCCTGGAGCGCGCCGAGCAGCTTCTCGACGGGCTCGCCACGGGTGTCGCCGAGCAGCCAGGTCGCCGGCAGGAGCATCGGCACCATGTGCGGCTTAGCGGCCAACTCCCGGTACAGGGACCAGAGCAGGGTGCTCTTGCCCGCGCCGGCCTCGCCGATGACCGCCCGCGGCCAGGAGTGGGCCGTGTCGCTCAGCTTCTCGAACAGGTCACCCTCGATGGTCCGCGGCACGTACAGTGCCTTGTCGATGCGAACGTCCCGGACGTAGGCGGCGGAAACGGCGACGAGTTCGCGCACCCTCCGGGAATCCTTCAGCGCGGGCGCGTTCTGCACAAAGTCCCGAACCACTTCACTTGCCTCGCGCGTGCCCCCGTCGGCCCGCTGCGGCGCCATGGGCGAGTCGATGAGAATCCGCGCCAGGACTTTGCGAATCTGCCTGGAATAGCGGCGCACCGTCGAATCCTGCGCCTGGAACTCATCGACAAGACGCTTTTTGATCTCAGAACTCCACCGACGACCCTCCATATCGAGGGGCCGCACATCCTGGAACGAGAGATTGAAGAGTATGGCTGCTGCTCGCTGCCGGCTGACATCGGTCGTCCCGACCGTGCCGTCCAGGCGTTCAATACCGTGGCGCAGAAGTGCTTCGAGTGCCGCTACCCGGTCGTCCCGCCACTGGCCCGGCACATCCCGTTCCGCGATGGCCTGAAGCCGCGGTAGTTCGAGCGGATCACTTCGCTTGTCCAGACGCTTGAACGCACGCGGCAGACCTCGCTCGGACAACCGTCCGAGTTCATCCGTCAGCGCCGCGAGGTCCACCTCGCCCTCATCCACCACGGCTACATTATGCACGGGGCGAGCACAGGCGACATCGTCTTGCGGGCGACCCGTGAGCGGCGACCTGGTTACCGCTCTGGTTACCGCTCCCTCAGACCATTTATCGGATCGCCAACCCGAGCGGCAACCCCCTATTCCGGACGCGGATTTTCCTACTGTGAAGGCACGTTAATCGGGTGCGCACCCCCTTCTCCAAGAAGGGAGCCCAAGACCGTGTCCATTCTCATTCCACTCGCCGTGACGGCGTCGGCGTTCTCCGTCCTCGGCTGGTGGCTGCACCGCGCGTACGCGGCTTTCCGGGCGCGTCCGGGCGGGTGCGGCGCCTCCGTTCCCCCGCACGTGATCGTCACCGCGGTCAGCCTCGGCCTCGGCGGCGCCGCCGGGGTGGTGGCCCTCCTCGTCCCCGCGGCATGGCCGCCGATCGGGGCCGGGATCGCGGTGACCAGTCTGGCCTTGGCGTTCTATGCGCTCTGGCACGGGCGGCAGCGTCCGTAACCTCCCGGGCCGGGGCAACCCGACGGCCGGCCGCTCCTCGCAGCGGCCGGCCGTCCCGGTCTGCTCGGGGCTGGGAGACTTACCGTGTACGGGTAGGGTTCGGCGGGAGGACGAGCCATGACCCCACCGACCGATACCGACGATCTGCCGCGCATTCCGCTGAGCCGGAGGCGGGTGCTGCGCGGCGCGGTGCGGCTGGCCGACCGGGACGGCGTCGACTCGCTCACCATGCGCAAGCTCGCGCAGGAGGTCGGCGCGGAGGCGATGTCGCTCTACCACCACGTCGCCAACAAGGAGGCCGTGTTCGACGGCCTGGCGGAGATGGTCCTCGAAGAGGTCATCGACGCCGTGGGGAAGGTCGAGGCGCCCGACCCGGCGGAGGACTGGCGCGCCGCGCTGCGGGCGCGGGCGCTGGCGGCCCGGGAGGTGCTGCTGCGGCACCGGTGGGCTCCGCAACTGCTCGTGAGCCGCACGAACCCGCTGGTGATCGCGTACTTCGACCAGGTCGTCGGCATCCTGCGGGCGGGCGGGTTCTCCTTCGATCTGGCGCATCGCGCGCTGCACGTGCTGGGCAGCCGCGCCCTCGGCTTCACGCAGGAGCTGTTCCAGCCCGACGCGGCCCAGGGCGTGGACGCCGGGGCCGCCATGGCGGAGATGGGCGACCGGTTCCCGAACATCGTCGGAATGCTGGCGGACGCCGTCCACGACGATCCGGACGGCACGCTGGGCTTCTGCGACGACCAGTTCGAGTTCGAGTTCGCGCTCGACCTGATCCTGGACGGCCTGGAGCGCCGCCGCACCGCAGGTTCCTGACCCCGGCCCGATGACGGCCATCGGGGGACCCTTCACCTGACGGGCCCTTGACTGTCTTACGGCGTACGAATACCTTACGCGATATGACAGCCTTACGTCGTACGACGATTACGGGCTGCGCAGCCCCCGAAGGGAGCCCGCCATGAAGGCGTGGAGCTGGAACCGCTACGGCCCGCCGTCCGAAGTCCTCACGCTCGTGGACGCCGACGAGCCCGGCGTCGGCCGGGACGACGTGCTCGTGCGGGTGCGGGCCGCGTCCGCCAACCCCTACGACTGGCGCCACGCGATGGCCGACCCGAAGCTGGCGCGGCTCAGCGTCGGGCTGCGGCGGCCCAGGCCGGGGCTGATCCTCGGAGCCGACCTCGCCGGAGTCGTCGAGCGGGTCGGTGCGGGAGTGACCCGGTTCCGGCCCGGCGACGCGGTGTTCGGGGAGGTCAAGCTGGGCTCGTTCGCCGAGGCGGTCGCCGTCCCGCAGGACAGGCTGGCCGCCAAGCCCGCCCGGCTCACCTTCGAGCAGGCGGCGTCGGTGTCGATGGCCGCGCACACGGCGCTGCAAGGGCTGCGCGACTACGGCCGGATCTCCGCAGGTCAGCGGGTTCTGGTGAACGGGGCGTCCGGCGGGATCGGCCACTTCGCCGTCCAGCTCGCCAAGGCGTTCGGTGCCGAGGTCACCGGCGTGTGCAGCACGCGCAACGTCGAGATGGTCCGGTCCCTCGGCGCGGACGACGCCATCGACTACACCCGCGAGGACTTCACCGAACGGGCGGGGCGGTACGACCTGGTCATGGACATCGTCGGGAACCTGTCACTGGCGCGGCTCCGGCGTCCGCTGGTCCCGGGCGGCACGCTGGTGATCGTGGGTGGCATCGCCTCGGCGCGCGGCAGGCTGCTCGGCCCCGCCGCGCTCGGGCTCCGAGGCACCCTGCTCTCGCCCTTCGTCGGCCAGCGCATCGCCAACGTCACCTGGAAGCCCAACTCGGCCGACCTGGAGTTCCTGGCGGGGCTCATCGAGGACGGGAAGGTCGCGCCCGTCATCGACCGGACCTATCCGTTCGCCGAGGTCCCCGAGGCGCTGCGGTACATCGAGCGCGGCCACGCCCGGGGGAAGGTCGCCGTCTCAGTCGGCGACCGCCAGGGTCAGTGAGGCGGCGGCCAGCGCCAGGAAGGCGCCGGGGAAGGCGATGTTGTAGAAGACCTTCGCCCGGACGTGCGCCGCGACCGCGATGACGAAGAACGCGACGAGGCCGGTGGCCGCGGCGACGCCGATGACGTGCAGGCCGAGCAGGCCGAGGACGAGCCCGGCGGCACCGGCGCCCTTGAGCGCGGCGAGGAGGGGCAGCATCGAGTGCGGCACCCCGACCTCGGCCGAGTTGGCGAGGACGAACCGTGCCTTCGCCAGGTCGGCGACGGCGATCGCGGCGTTGATCGCGGCGGTGATGAGCGTGACGGTGATGTAGACGGTGGTCATGGTCGGTCTTCCTCGATGTGGAGCAGCGCCAGCCGCCGGGGGTCGGCGACGACGTCGTAGCGGACGATGAGGCCGCCGGCGATGTGGAAGACGAGGACGGCGCGCGGGTCCCCCGGGCCGACGGCGATGCCGGGACGCCCGTCGATGCGTGCGAGGCGCGCGCGCAGTGCGGCGGGACGCATCAGGCGGGTCTCCTCGACCACGGCCGTGATCCCCTCCACCCGCTGCGGGGCGCCGGGGCGCAGCACCTGCGGGTCGGCCGTCCTGACCACGTCGGGGTGCAGGACCTCGACCAGCCCGTCGATGTCGCCCTGCCGGGCCGCCTTCATGAAGGCGGTGACCACGCGGTCGGCCTCGCGGGACTCCGCGTCCGGCCATCCGGTGCGGCGGACGCGTCCCCGGGCGCGGCTGGCGAGCTTCTTCGCCGAGCCCGGAGTCGTGTCCAGGATGTGGGCGATCTCCTCGAAGGGCGCGCCGAACACGTCGTGGAGGATGAGCGCGACGCGCTGCGGAGGCGTCAGCTCCTCCACCACCACCGTGAAGGCGGCGGTCAGCTCGGCGGCGAGCAGCGCGACGTCCTCCGGGTCCTCGCCGGCGGCCCCGGCCGGGAGTTCCTCGGGGGATCGGGGGGTCTCGCGGGAGCGGCGCAGGACGTCCAGGCACAGGCGGGTCACCACGGTGGTCAGCCACGCCTGCGTGTTCCGGATCTCGGCGGGATCGGCGCGGACGTATCTCGTCCATGCGTCCTGCACGACGTCCTGGGCGTCGGCGTCCGACCCGAGGATGCGGAACGCCACCGCGAGCAGATGCGGTCGTTCGCGGTCGAAGGCCGCTGCCTGGTCGGTGCTCACGCCCGCTCCCCTTCGTCTCTGCACACCCTTCGTCTCTACACACCAGACGCGGCAGCGGCCCCGAAGGTGACTCACCCCGGCTACGTGCGGCGGGTCCGCGCGACGAGGAGGGCGATGTCGTCCTCGGTCCGCCTGCCCCTGGTCATGAGCCGGATGACGGTGGTGCAGAAGTCGTCCAGGGGCGGCCGCGCCTCGGACAGCGCCGCGCCCAGCCGGTCGATGCCCGACTCGATGTCGGCGTCGCGGGTCTCGATCAGGCCGTCGGTGTAGAGGGCGATGAGGCTGCCTTCGGTGAGGTCGAGGGTGAGCGGCTCGTAGCCGCCGACCCCCAGCCCGATCGGCAGGCCGCTGGGCGCGCGCGGGAAGGCGATTTCGCCGTCCGGATGGAGGATCGCGGGCGGCGGGTGCCCGGCGGCGGCGAAGGTGCAGTACCCCGAGGCAGGGTCGTACACGGCGTAGACGCAGGTGGCGCCCGCCGGGTCGTAGGGTGTGCGCTCCTCCTCGGCCTGCCGGACGACCAGCCGGTCCAGCTGGGTGAGCACCCGGTGGGGCGCGAGGTCCAGGTAGGCAAGGGTGCGGACGGCGGTGCGCAGCCGCCCCATCGTCGCCGCCGCGTTGATGCCGTGGCCGGTCACGTCCCCGACGACCAGGGCCACCCGCCCGCCGTCCAGCGGGATCGCGTCGAACCAGTCGCCGCCGACGCCGGCGTGCGCGTCCGACGGCAGGTAGCGGGAGGCGACGTCGACGGCGCCGCCGCCGGTCAGGCCGCGCGGCAGCAGGCTGCGCTGCAGCGCGAGGGCGGCGGTGTGCTCGCGGGTATACTGGCGCGCGTTGTCCAGGCTCAGCGCGGCCCGCGCGGCCAGTTCCTCGGCGAGGACCAGGTCGTCGCGGGTGAACGGCGTCCGGTTGTCGGTGCGGACGAACACCGAGACGCCCAGGATGTCGCCGCGCGCCTTCAGCGGGACCACGATCAGCGTGTGCATCGCGGTCTCGGCGATGACCCGTGCGCGGTCCGGGTCGACGTCGAGCCAGCCGCCGGGCGAGGTGTCCAGCACCGGTTCGAAATGGGAGCGGCCCGTCTCCAGGACGCGGGTGAACGGCGAGGACGGCGGCACGTACACCGGCTCACCGATCGGCCACATCGACTCGGGGACGCCTTCGTGGATCGACGCCACGCCCGCCCGGCGGAACACCGGGATGCTGGTCTCCGACGCGTCCAGGCGCTCCAGCGGCTCGGTGCCCGGTAGCACGGACTCGGCCAGGTCGACGGTCACGTAGTCGGCGAGGTCCGGCACGGCCAGGTCCGCCATCTCCTGCGCGGTCCGCTGCACGTCGAGGGTCGTGCCGATGCGGATGCTGGCCTCGCGCAGCACGGCGAGGCGCCGGCGCGCCCGGCTGCGGCTGATGTCCAGCGCGACCGAGCACACGCCGAGCGGCCGGCCGTCCAGGGCGTCGAGCCGGAAATGGGAGATCGACAGGGTGATGTCCTCGCGGCCGTCGGGCGAGGTCCGGTGCACCTCCTGGTCGAACAGCGGGACGCCGTCGGCGAGCACCCTGCGGATCGTGTCCGCCGCCGCCCGCGTGTCGATGCCGGGCGGCGGGTCGGTGAGCCGGCGGCCGACCCGGTAGTGCGGGAAGGCGGGCTGCAGCCGCTCGGCGGCCGTGTTCGCCCAGACGCACCGCAGGTCGCGGTCCCAGATCAGCAGGGCGATCGGCGTGCGCATGAGCGGTTCGAGCATCGAGGGCATGTGGTCGACCCCCTCCGCCGTCGACCTCATCCAGACCAGCCAGGACGGCTCGTCCCCCGCGCCGTCCCCCGCGCCGTCCCCCGCGCCGTCCAGCCGCACCGTGGAGGCGTGCACGACGAGCGTGCCGCCGTCGCCGCGCCGCACCTCCAGCAGTCCCGACGACTGCCGCCGCGCACCGTCCGGCCAGCCCGGCGGTCCGGTGTCCGGGCCGTGCGGCGGGAGCAGGCGCACCTCGCCGCGGCCGAGGTCGGCCGCGCCGTGGCCGAGCAGTTCCCGCGCGGCGCTCGTCCAGCCGGTCACCGTCCCGTCGGCGGCGAGCATGACGACCGCCGCCGGTCGCTCGCTCCCCCGCCCCTCACCGTCAGTGCCGCCGGTCGTGGTCATCGTGTGCCCCCGTTCGTCCTTCGCGCAGGTCGGATCCTCATGGGAGGTGAAGAACCGTCCCTTTGTGGGCAGTGCCCCGATACGGAGAGTGAGCGACATCTGATCTTCAAGGAGTTCCGATGGCGATGGACGTCGAGGCCCGGCCGCTGGAACGCGCCCCGGAGGCGCGCGAGGTCGTCCTGGCCGTCAACGGCCGGGAGAGGCGCGTGCGGATCGAACCCCGGGTGAGCCTGCTGGACGCGCTGCGCGAGCATCTCGGGCTGACCGGCTCGAAGAAGGGGTGCGACCAGGGCACGTGCGGCGCCTGCACGGTGTGGGTGGACGGACGCCGCGTGCTGGCCTGCCTCACGCTCGCGGTCTCTTGCGAGGGACGCGAGGTCACCACCATCGAGGGCCTGGCGGACGGCGACCGGTTGCACCCGATGCAGGAGGCGTTCATCGCCCGCGACGCCTTCCAGTGCGGCTACTGCACGCCGGGGCAGATCATGTCGGCGGTCGCGCTGCTGGAGGAGGGCCACGCCTCCGACGACGACGAGATCGCCGAGTGGATGAGCGGCAACATCTGCCGGTGCACCGCCTACCCGAACATCCGGGCCGCGATCCGCGACGTCCGCGACGCGACGGGCGGGGCGGGACGGTGAGGGCGTTCGACTACGCGCGGGTGGACGGCGTCGAAGCGGCGATCGCGGTCGTCGGCTCCCATCCGAGCGGCGCCTTCCTCGCGGGCGGCACCACCGAGATCGACCTCGTGCGCCAGAACGTCTTGCAGCCGGACCTCCTCGTCGACATCAACGACCTGCCCCTGAACGGGGTGGAGGACCTTCCCGACGGCGGTCTGCGCATCGGCGCGCTCGCGCGCATGAGCGACGTCGCCCGAGCGGCCGGGGTCGTGGACAGGTTCCCGCTCGTCGCGCAGGCGCTTCTCCTGGGCGCGTCCGCGCAGCTGCGGAACATGGCCTCGATGGGCGGCAACCTGTGCCAGCGGGTGCGGTGCGGCTACTACCGCGACGCGGTCTCGCCCTGCAACAAGCGGGAGCCCGGCACCGGATGCTCGGCCATCGACGGCTTCCATCGCGGGCACGCGGTGCTCGGCACCAGCGACATGTGCATCGCCACGCACCCGTCCGACGTCGCGGTGGCGCTCGTCGCCCTCGACGCGGTCGTCCGCACGCGGGGGCCGGGCGGCGAGCGGGGCATCCCGATCGACGACTTCTTCCTGCTCCCCGGCGACACCCCGCATCGCGAGCGGCCGCTGGAGCACGGGGAGCTGATCACGGCGATCGAGGTGCCCGCGGTCCCGGCGGCCCGGCGGTCGGTGTACCTGAAGGTCCGCGACCGGGCGTCCTACGAGTTCGCGCTGGCCTCGGTCGCGGCGGCGCTGGACGTCCGGGACGGCGCCGTCGCCGAGGTGCGGCTGGCGCTCGGCGGGGTCGCGACCAAGCCGTGGCGGGCGCGGGCCGCCGAACGGAGCCTGCTCGGCGGCCCGGCGACGCCGGACGCGTTCGCCGAGGCCGCCGCGCGGGAGCTGGCGGCCGCGCGGCCGCGGCCGCAGAACGCCTTCAAGGTCGAACTGGTGCGCCGGACGATCGTCCGGGCGCTGACGGGACTCGTGGACGGGGAGGGCCGATGAGCGGAGCCATCGGACGGGAGGTCCCCCGGGTCGACGGCCGGGAGAAGGTCACCGGCGCGGCCCGCTACTCGGGGGAGGTCGCGCTGCCCGGCCTCGCGCACGCGCGGATCGTCGGCGCGGGGGTGGCCGCCGGGCGGGTCACCGCGGTCGACACGGCGGAGGCGGAGCGGGCCCCCGGGGTCGTCGCCGTGCTGACCAGGCACGACATGCCGAAGGTCGCCCATGTGCCGCTCGTGCCGTCCCTGATGGGCGGCCCGGCGCCCGGCGAGACGTTCTTCCCCATGCAGGACGACACCGTCCACTACGCGGGCCAGCCGGTCGCGATCGTCGTGGCGGACGAGTGGGAGCAGGCGCAGTACGCGGCGTCCCTGGTAGGGGTCGAGTACGAGGAGGCTCCGTCCGTCACCGTCATCGAGCAGGGCCGCGACGACGCCTACGAACCCGAGAAGATCTTCGGCGGCTTCATGCCGGCGCAACTGCGGCGCGGCGACGTCGAGGAGGCGCTCGCGGCGGCGGAGGTCCAGGTCGACACGGTGTACCGCTTCGCCGCCAACCACCACAACGCGCTGGAGCCCCTGACCACCACCGCGGTCTGGGAGGACGACCGGCTGACCCTGTACGACTCGTGCCAGGGGATCAAGGCGGTGCAGCTCACCGTCGCCGCGCTGCTCGGCATGTCGCCGTCGAAGATCCGGGTGCTGACCCGGTTCGTGGGCGGCGCGTTCGGGTCCAAGGCGATGGTCTGGCCGCACGTGACCCTCGCCGCGCTGGCCGCCCGGCACGTCCGGCGGCCGGTCCGGCTCACGGTCACGCGCGAGCAGATGTTCACCTCCTGCGGGCACCGGGAGGACCAGGAGCAGCGCATCGTGCTCGGCGCGCGCCGCGACGGGACGCTCACCGCGATCCGGCACCACAAGGTCTCCGTCACCTCGCCGTTCGACGACTGGGCCGAGCCCGCGTTCGGCGCGTCGTCCCAGGTGTACGCCAGCCCCGCGTTCGAGGGCGTCCACCGGCTGGTGCGCGGCAACACGATGACGCCGACCTTCACCCGCGGGCCCGGCGAGTCCGCCGGGATGTTCAGCCTCGAATGCGCGCTGGACGAGCTCGCCTACGAGCTCGGGATCGACCCGGTCGAGCTGCGGCTGCGCAACGCCTCCGAGGTCGACCCGAACACCGGCAACCCGTGGTCCAGCGGCGGGCTGGCCGCCTGCCTGCGGCGCGGTGCGGAGCGGTTCGGCTGGGGCGATCGCGACCCGGCGCCCGGCGTCCGCCGCGAGGGCGAGTGGCTGATCGGTACCGGCATGGCCACCGCCGCGTACCCGGTGGCGTTCTTCATGCGCACCCAGCGCGCCCGCGCCCGCCTGTACTCCGACGGCACCGCCGTGGTGTCGACCGCCGCGCAGGAGTTCGGCACCGGGATGACGACCGTCCTGACCCAGGTCGCCGCCGACGGGCTCGGGATCGGCCTCGGGGACGTGCGGCTGGAGTACGGCGACACCGACATGCCGACCGCCGGGTCGCCGGTGGGCTCCAACGGCGCGATGATGGTCAGCGCCGCCGTGCACAACGCCGCCGTCGCCGTCCGCGACAAGATGATCGCCGCGGCTGTCTCCGACCCGGACTCGCCGCTGCACGGCGTGAACCCCGGCACGGTCACCGTCGAGGACGGGCGCATGTCCGCGGACGGCGCCTCCGAGACGTACCGTGCCTCCGAGACCTACCGTGCCTCCGAGACGTACCAGGACCTCATGGGCCGGCACCTCATGAACGACGCCGAGGCCATCGGAAGCTGGGACCCGCCGCCGCTGGACACCCCGTACGGGCTGCTGACGTTCGGCGCCCAGTTCGCCGAGGTGGCGGTCGACGCCGACTTCGGGCTGGTCCGGGTGCGGCGCATGACCGCCGCGTTCGCGCCGGGCCGCGTCCTCAACCCGCTGACGGCGCGCAGCCAGCTCATGGGCGGGATGCTCTGGGGGATGAGCCAGGCCCTGCTCGAAGGCACCCACATGGACACCGGACTCGGCCGGTGGGCCAACGCGAGCCTCGGCGACTACCTGGTGCCGGTCAACGCCGACGCGCCCGACGTCGACATCGCGCTGATCGAGGTGGACGACCCGGTCACCGGCCCGCTCGGCGTCAAGGGGGTCGGCGAGATCGGCCAGGTCGGCTCGGGTGCCGCGGTCGCCAACGCCGTCTTCCACGCGACCGGCGTCCGCGTCCGGGAGCGTCCGATCACCGCAGAGCACCTCCTCAACGGCCTGGCGGTCGCCCCGCACCCGGCATGACGGCGCGCCCCGGCCGGGCGCGGGCGGCCGAGCTGGTCTGCTGCAGCACGGAACCGCTCCCCGACCGGCCGACGCTGACGACGCCGCCCCGCCTCCGCGCCGCGCCGCCGGTGGAGGCGCGGCGCGGGCGGTTCAGCGCGCAGCCCTGGGCGGGGCTCGGCGGGACCGTGCTGACCGTGGCCGCGTTCGCGGTCCTGGCGTTCGGAACCGGCGACACCCGGACGTCGCTGCTGGTCCTCGGCCCGCTGGCCCTGTTCGCGCTGCCCGCCGTCGCGATGGTGGCGTTCTGGTGGAATGACTGGCCCGGCTCGCGGCTGCCCACCCCCTGGACCGGCGTGATCGACACCGTCCTGGTCGCCGCGTTCGCGGTGGTGCTGACGATCGCCGGGCAGGCCGTGGTCGAACGCTCCGACCTCCGCGGGGTCTTCCAGGCCGACCCGGGCGGCGGGGCGCCGGCCACGTTCCCGGCGACGCTTCCGCTGGCCGCCGCGGTCTTCACCGCCACGCTCCAGCTGACGCTGGTCTCCGAGCGGTGGCCGCTGAACCGGCTGAGCCGGCTGCCCTCGGGCCTCGCGGCGCTCGCGCTGTCCTGGGCGATCGGGGCCGCCGCCTACTTCCTGCTGGTGAACCACGAGGCCGTGCCCGCCGCCGAACGGTCCGCCGCCGGATTGCGCGACCCCGGCGGCCCGGTCCCCGCGCCCGACTTCGGCGCGGCGCTCGTCGCGGTGGGGGTCTGGCAGACGGTGGTGTTCATCGGGCTGCGCGGCTGGCCCGTCCACGCCATCGCCCGCCGGGCACCGCGCCTGCTCGCCGGGAACGTCCTGGTCATCGCGCTCGGTGCGGTCACCTACGTGCTGCTGCGCGAAGCGGCCGGCTGGCGGCCCGCGGCGATCGGCGCCGCCTGCGGCTGCGTGATCACCGGCGTGCTGATCACCGCCATGCTGTTCGACGGCTGGCCCGCGTCCCGGCTGCCGACCGTGCCGGGACGCGTCCTCACCCTCGTGCTCAGCGCCCTGGTCGCGTTCGCCATCGACCGCGCGCTGTACGCCTACGCCGGGACCGTCGCCTGGACGCGGGCCACCGCGGACGACTGGGTCACCACCGCCGCGCTGAGCTTCCTCAGCGTCGGCGTCATCTTGCACGTCGGCATCGGCCGGCGCTGGCCCTTCACCCCGGCGGGCGACCCCGAGGAGTGAAGGGCACCGCCCCCGCCGCCCCCCTCGGACACCGTCCTAGGCGTTGGGGGCGGCGGCCGCGGTCTCCGGGTCGCCGAGCTGGCGCACCTCCCGGTAGACGCGCCCGCGCAGCCGCGCGAACTCCGGCAGCTCCTTCGTGCTGAGCTGGTCGCGCGGACGCGGCAGGTCGACGTCGACGATCCCCCGGACCCGGGTGGGACGCGGGGTCAGCGCGATGACCCGGTCGGCCAGGTAGACCGCCTCGTCGATGTCGTGCGTCACGAACACCACGGTCACGCCGTACTCGTGGCGGAGCTTGAGGGTGAGGTCCTCCAGGTCGGCGCGGGTCTGCGCGTCCAGCGAGGCGAACGGCTCGTCCATCAGCAGGATCTGCGGCTCGTACGCCAGGGCGCGCGCGATCGCCACGCGCTGCTGCATGCCGCCCGACAGCTGCCACGGGTACCGGCGGCCGGCGTCGGCCAGGCCGACGGCCGCGAGCGACTCGCTGATCAGCGTCTGCCGCTTCTTGCGGTCCAGCCGCTTGCGCCGCAGCGGGAAGGCGACGTTCTCCTCCACCGACATCCACGGGAACAGCGACCTGCTGTAGTCCTGGAAGACGATCGCCATGTCCTCCGGGGTGCGGTCGATCGGCTCGCCCTCGACCCGCACCACGCCGGTCGTGGCGGGCATCAGCCCGGACAGGCAGCGCAGCAGCGTCGTCTTGCCGCAGCCGGACGGGCCGACGACGCACACGAACTCGCTGCGCGCGACGGTGAAGCTGATCTCGTCGATCGCGTGCACCGCCTGGTCGCCGCCGCCGTAGACCTTGCCGAGGCCCTCGACCTCGAGCATCGGCGCTTCGTTGCTCATCAAGACGCTCCTTTTCGTGCCCCGTGGTGCCAGCGCAGCGCGCGGCGCTCGATGACGCCGAAGGCGAGATTGAACAGGTAGCCGAGGATCCCGAGCAGCACCATCCCGGACCACATCTCGGGGATGGCGAAGGTGCGCTGGGCCTCGAGGATGAAGTAGCCGATCCCGCGGGTGCTCGCGACCATCTCGCTGATCACCATGAGGATCAGGGAGAGCGACAGCGCGACCCGTGCCCCGGCGAAGATCTGCGGCGCCGCGGCCGGCAGCACCACCCGCAGCAGCCGGTCGCGGCGGGGGACGCGGTAGGCGCGCGCGCTGTCCAGCAGACCGGGGTCGACCCCGCGCACCCCGTCGATGGTGTGCATCAGGATCGGAAACAGGCTGACCATCAGGATGATGAACACCTTCATCGACGTCCCGACACCGAGCACGACGATGCCGAACGGGATCAGCGCGGGCGGCGGGATCGCCCGGACGAACTCGACGACCGGCGCCAGCGCGGTGCCGAGCTTGCGCACGAGCCCGATGAGGACGCCGAGCGGCACGCCGATGACGATCGACAGCGCGAACCCGGAGAACATGTTGGTCAGGCTCGGGACGACGTCGGAGCCGACCCGGTCGAACAGCCACGTCTCGCGGAACACCGAGAGGATCGTGGTCAGGGGCGGGTAGAAGATGTTGGCGCTGCCGGCCGACCACACCGCCCAGCCGAGCAGCACGAGGACGGGCGCGGCGATCTGCACGCCGAGGAGCACTGCGCGGCGGCTCACTGGACGACCTCCTTGGCGCGCTGCGACGGGTGCCACCGCAGCAGCCGCCTCTCCAGCGCGACGAACACGAGATTGAGCAGGACCCCGAGCAGCCCCGTCGCGATGATCAGCGCGTACATCAGCCTGTACTGGCCGCCCGCCTGCGCCACGGTGATCGACTGGCCCAGGCCGGGCGACCCGATCACCAGCTCGGCGGTGACGCAGAGGATCAGCGCGGTGGTCGACGCCACGCGCAGCCCGGTGGCGATGTAGGGCACCGCGCTCGGCAGCACCACCGACAGCAGCCGGTCGTGCGGGCGGGCCCGGAACGCCCGGGCCGTCTCCAGGGCGACCGGCTCGACGTCCCGCATGCCGTAGATGGTGGCGATGAGGACCGGCCAGGCCGCGGCGAACGCGGCCAGGAAGACCTTGCTCTGCAGGCCGGTGCCGAGGACGAGGACGACGAGCGGGATCAGCGCGACCGACGGGATCGGGCGCAGGAACTCGATGACCGCGTTGGTCGCCGCCCGCAGCAGGCTGCTGGAGCCGATGGCGACGCCGAGCAGCACCGCGACCACCACGGCGATCGCGAAGCTGATCGCCCACCCCTGCAGGGTGCGGCCGATCGCGGTCCACAGCTCGGAGCCGCCGGCCAGGCCGGCGAGTTCACCGAGGTCGCTGGTGATGCGCGGGAACGTCCGTTCCGGCAGCAGCCCGGCGATCGTGGACAGTTCGAGGACGGCCAGCGTCGCGGCGAGCCCCGCCGCGCCGAGCAGCCCGTCGGTGAACCTCGGCGAGCGGGCGAACCGCCGCCGCCTCCTGCCGGGAACGACTGACTCCGACGTGGTCGAGGTCAACGGAAGCTCCTTCCGGATACGGCCTTGCCGCGTCCGCACCGGCGGAACGGCCGACCCTGGCCACACGCGGGGGACGTCGGGCACGTCGGGACACCGCGAACGATCGGGTGGCGGGGGGTGGCCACCACGGGGCTTCCTTCAGCCCTATAATGACGGTATTAAGCATGATGATTATCTGTCAAGGTAGGGCCGTTCCCGCCCCGCCATCCCGCTGACCGGCCGCTATCCGACCGACGATCTGGAGAGCAACCCGATGAGTCGTCCCGACCACACCGACCGCACCGAGTGGCGACTGTCGCGCGCCGAGGCCATCGCGCGGGAGATCGAGCGCAAGATCATCGATTCCGCGCTGCCCGACGGCAGCAGGCTCGGCACCAAGGAGGACGTGCGCCAGGAGTACGGCGTCGCGGTCGGGACCGTCAACGAGGCCGTCCGGCTGCTGGAGACGCGCGGGGTCGTGTCGGCGAAGCCGGGGCCCGGAGGCGGCCTGTTCACCCTGCGCACGCCGAGCCACGTGCGCATCAACCACCTGATCCTGGAGCTGCGCGAGAACGGCGACACCAGCGCGAACTGCCTGGCGGTGCGCGACGCGCTGGAGGAGCCGATCCTCATGGACGCCGCCGCCCACCGCACCGAGGAGGACCTCGCCGACCTCCGCGAGCTGCTGGCCCGCATGGACGAGCAGCGCACCGACGCCGCCGCGTTCCTGCGCGCCAACTGGGCCGTGCACCGGCGGATCGCCGAGATCACCCCCAACCTGGTGCTGCGCGTCATCTACACCACGATGCTCGACATGATCGAGAATGAGATCGAGCACGTCAGCTCCGACGACCTGTTCACCGCCGGCAGGACCTTCCGCACCCACGTCGCCCTCGTCGACGCCGTCGAGTCGCAGGACCCCGCGCGGGTGCGCCGCGCGGTGCGCCGCCACAGCCCGCCGACCTCGGTCGTCAGCTGACCCGCGGCGGCCCGGCCGCGTCCGCTTGCGGCATGTCGCCCCTTCGGACGCGGCCATAGGGGCGACACGCCGCAAGTGATGGGACTCCACTAGGCCCGGTGGCGGATCCGGCCGTCGACCGCCGTGGCCAGGACCGGGATGTCGCGCAGATCGCCGGGCGGGCACTCGGTGGGGTCGGCGCCCAGCGCGACCCAGTCGGCGCGCATGCCGGGACGCAGCACGCCCACCGCGTGGTCGTTGAACGCGGCGTAGGCGGCGTCGGCCGTGTACATCCGCAGGGCCGCCGCCACGTCGAGCCGCTCGTCCGGGCCGAGAGGCCCGCCGGTCGGCGGGTGGTGGCGGGTCACCGCCTGCCAGATCCCGCGCAGCGGCTGGAACGGGGTGACCGGCGAGTCCGAGCCGCCGGCCAGCCGGACGCCCGCCCGCTGCCAGGTGGCCAGCGGGGTGGCCGCCGCCGCGGCGTCGGCGCCGAGCTGGGCGATGAGGCGGTCGGCGAACTGCTCCTGCATCGTCGGCTGGGTCGCGACGACCACGCCGAGGCGGCGGGCGTCGGCCATGTTGCGCTCCGACGGCGTCAGGTAGGCGTGGATGGCCTGGCAGCGCAGCGGCTTCACCGGCGCCACCCGGTCGGCGTGGTCGAGCACGTCGAACAGCAGGTCGAGCGCCCCGCCGCCGACGGCGTGCACGCCCAGGGCCCAGCCGTGCGCCACCAGCCCGGACGCCAGCTCCCGCATCGAGCCGGGGTCGAGCAGGAGCTGCCCGTGGTCGCCGCACCGGCCCGGCCAGGGCTCCCGCAGGTAGGCCGTGCCGAGCGAGCCGCCGCCGTCCAGGAACACCTTCACCGGGCCGAGGCGCAGCATGTCGTCGCCGAAGCCTGAACCCACCCCGAGGCCGGACAGCCGCGCGACCTCGTCCTCGACGGAGGCGCCGGCAAGCTGGAGCGGCATCGCGGTCACCCGCAGCGGCAGCTCGCCGTCCGCGCGCATCCCCTGGTAGGTGGCGAGTTCCTCGGGGCGCAGCCCCGGCTCGATCACCGAGGTCAGCCCGGCGGCCAGGGCGCGCTCCGCCGCGGCGGCGACCGCGGCGCGGCGGGACCGGTCGTCCTGCGCCGGCACGTGCCGCCGGACCAGCTCGATCGCCGGCGGCTCGACCAGCTCGCCGGTGAGCCGCCCGCCGGCGTCCCGGCCGAGGCGGCCGCCGGGCGGGTCGGGGGTGCCGTCGGTGAGGCCGGCCGCGGCCAGCGCGGCCGAGTTCGCCGCGCCCTGGTGGCCGCAGCGCAGGATCAGCACCGGGCGGTCGGGGCAGGCGCGGTCCAGCTCGTCGCGGGTCGGCAGGCGCCGCTCGGCGACGTCCTCGACCTCCCAGCCGTCGGCCGAGACGACCCACGGCGCGCCGGGGTGGGCGTCGGCCCAGGCGCGCGTCGCGCGCAGGATGCCCTCGATGCTGCGCTCGCCCTCCAGGTCGAGCAGGACGTCCGCCATGCCCGTCCACAGCAGGTGCATGTGCGTGTCGATCAGCCCCGGCAGGACGGTCGCGTCGCCCAGGTCCAGGACCGGCGCGTGCTCACCGAGGGCCGCGCGCGCCTCGTCGAAGGAGCCCGCGGCGACGACGCGCGCGCCGCGGACCGCGAGCGCCTCACCGCGCGGCCGGGCCGCGTCCATGGTGAGCACCCCGCGGGCCCGGACGATGTAGTCACCCTCAAGATTCCTCATAACGATTGTACGTTATCAGGCGGTCGGCCTCGGCAGACACCGTTGACCCACGGAGCATATTGATGATAATCGTTCGGGTTTAAGTGGCGGCAGACGCCGCTCCACTCAAGGAGTGAGCCATGATGAGAAAGATCCGACGGCACGGGCTCCTGGTGGTCTCCGCGGCGCTCGCGGCGGGCTTGGCCGCCGGGTGCGGCTCGGGGGGCACCTCGGCGGGCGAGAGCGACGCCGACGGCGTGACCACGGTGAAGGTGGGCCTGATCCCGATCACGGACGTCGCGCCGCTGTACCTCGGCGTGCAGAAGGGCTTCTTCAGCGCGCAGAAGCTCAAGGTCGAGCCGCAGCTCGCCGCGGGCGGGGCGGCGATCGTCCCGGCCGTCGTCAGCAACAGCAACCAGTTCGGCTTCTCGAACAACGTGTCGCTGATCATCGCCAAGAGCAAGGGCGTGCCGCTGCAGGCGATCACGCCGGGCGTCGGCATCGCCCCGGGCAAGAACGAGGCGTGCCAGGTGCTGGTCCCGGCGAAGAGCCCGATCCGGGACGCCAAGGGCCTGGCCGGCAAGACCCTCGCGGTCAACACGCTCAACAACATCGGCGACGTGACGGTCCGCGCGGCGCTGGAGAAGAAGGGCGTCGACCCGGGCTCGGTGAAGTTCACCGAGCTCGGCTTCCCCGACATGGTCACCGCGGTCGAGTCGGGCCGCATCGACGCGGCCTGGGAGTGCGAGCCGTTCGTGACCTCGCTGCTGGAGCGCGGCGCCCGGCCCGTCCTGAACAACTACGCCGAGACCCACCCGAACCTGGCGGTGGCCTCGTACTTCACGTCGACCGCCTACGCCAAGAGCAACCCGGACGTGGTGCGGCGGTTCGACGCGGCGGTGCGCCAGTCCCTGGAGTACGCCAACGCGCACCCCGACGAGGCGCGCAAGGTCATCACGACCTACGCGAAGATCCCCGCGGACCAGGCGGGGAAGATCAACATGGTCGACTGGCCGGCCTCCTTCCAGCGCGACTCGCTGGAGGAGCTGGTCCGCCTCACCGAGAAGTACAAGCTCATCCAGAAGCCCGTCACTCTGGACGACCTCATCCAGGAACCGAAGTCCTGACCGAAGCGAACAAGGTGGGCCGGATCCGTCGGATCCGGCCCACCTTCCTTTGGGGAGCTTCAGCGGGCGGGGTCGAGCCGGTGGATCCGTCCGACCGCCGGGTACCCCACGTAGTTCTCGCAGAAGTTCCTCATCGCCGACTCGGACGTGCAGACGTGCTTCAGCTCGGCGTGCTGGAGCCGCCACTCCATCGGGCTGCTCGGGTCGTGGTGCAGCAGCGACGTCATGGAGCGGGAGAACTGCTGCGCGCGCCACACCCCGCGGAGCGCGTCGTCGGAGTAGCGGTCGAGCGCCGCGCGGTCACCGGACTCGTACCAGGTGCACAGCGCGTCGGCGAGCAGCCGGACGTCCGCCGCGGCGAGGTTGAGGCCCTTCGCAGCGGTCGGCGGGACGATGTGCGCGGCGTCCCCGGCCAGGAACAGCCGCCCGTACTGCATCGGCTCCACCACGAAGCTGCGCATCGCGGTGATGCCCTTCTTCGTGACGGCGCCCTCCGACAGCGTCCAGCCGTCGTCGGTGCCGAGCCGGGTCCGCAGCTCGCTCCAGATCCGCTCCTCGGGCCAGGCGGCGAGGTCCTCGTCCGGCTTCACCTGGAGGTAGAAGCGGCTGATCTCGCTCGACCGCATGCTGTGCAGCGCGAAGCCGCGCTCGTGGCAGGCGTAGATCAGCTCGAAGGTGGACGGCGGGACGTCCGCCAGCACGCCGAGCCAGGCGAACGGGTAGACGTGCTCGTAGGAGGTCAGCACGCCCTCCGGGACCGACGCGCGGGACACCCCGTGGAAGCCGTCGCAGCCCGCGATGTAGTCGCAGGCCAGCACGTGCTCGCTGCCGTCGGCCGCGCGGTAGCGGACCTTCGGCTCGGCGGTGTCGACGCCTTCGAGCCGGACGTCGTCGACGTCGAACTCCAGCGGGAGGCCCGAGGCGACGCGCGCCTCGATCGCGTCACGGACGATCTCCTGCTGGCTGTACATGACGGCGGTGCAGCCGCCGGTCAGCTCGGCCATCGGGATCTGGTACCGCTGCCGGTCGAAGCGCATCTCGAACCGGTGGTGGACGGCGGCCTCCCGGTGCATGCGCTCCGCCAGGCCCAGCTCGTCCAGGAGCAGCGCGGTGCGGTGCTCCAGCATGCCCGCCCGGATCCGGCCCTCGACGTAGGCGCGGGTCCGGTGCTCCAGGATCACCGCGTCGACCCCGGCGAGTTCCAGCATCCGCCCGAGGAGGAGGCCGGCCGGGCCGGCTCCGATGATGGCGACCTGTGTTCGTTCCATGGTGGACTCTCTCTGCGGCCGGTCACCTTCGGTAACCGATGGGGGGTTCAGTAGGGCTGGAGCACTTCGCCGCAGCTCTTGCAGGTGCGGGCCTCCACGTCGTCGAAGAAGCGCTGGTAGGCCTCGCCGACCGGGTCGGTGG
>NZ_FZOR01000044.1 GCF_900188445.1 Actinomadura meyerae | reverse complement strand
AACGCGGTCGGCATCGCCCCGTGCCGCAACCGGTCGGTGTCATCGATGCTGTCGGCTCCGGCGCACATCGCCGCCACCAGCGACATCACCTTCGCGGCCGGGGCGGCGCCGGCGCTGTTGCGCGCACCGCCGATGCGCAGCACCTCGGCCGCCAGCTCGGGCAACCCCGCCCGCTCGGCCAGCCGCACCACCGGCACCAGCCCGGCATCGGCGATCAAGTTCGGCTCGTCGAACGCGGCAGCCACCGCCGATGAGACATGAGAGGATTGCACTTACGGGATGCCTCGTTGCTTCTGCGCTGCTGGACCTTAGACAAGCCCATCATCGCAGGCCACGGGGCATCCCTTTTGTCGTTTCCGCAACCTGAACAGCAATCACCCGGTGGATCGAGGCTTAGAGGTCCCATGGGGCGCTCAATGGCCGTATGGCGTTAAGCGTGCGTAGCCACTTCTCGACGGTGGCGTAGTCGGCCTGGGTGATGCCGCTGCTCGGGTCGACCCGGTGCAGGAGAGCCGGGCCGGGGTGGTGGGCGGCCACCCAGGTGCGGTCGGCGTCGGTGATCTCGTCGTCGAGCCAGATGAAGGGGCGTCCCGCTGCCCAGTCGACGAGGGTGCGGGTCTTCCAATGCAGACCGGCACGTTCATCGGGCGTGTCCGGCCAGGTCACCATCGCCAACTGCGGAAGGCCAAGGCGCGGCGCGATGCACTCGTTGGCGTCGTCCATCCAACTGGTGGCCCAGACCAGCTCGCAGTTGAGTGCCGACAGCCGTCCTCCGTGTTCGGGGTTGATCCTGGACAGGAGCGGGTTTCCCTCGGCGTGTGGTGATGTGACCGCCTCGTAGGTCGGGTACTTCCCGGACGCCGCTCCGAAGGGGATGAGGGGGCCGTCGACGTCGAGGAAGAGCAGCGGCCGCTGCTTGGATCCGGTCACGGTCGCACAGTATCCGCAGAGGCTTGCGGTCTTGGGCATTTGTCCGGGGGCGTACCGAGGGGAGGCGTGCGCGTGTGCTTACTGTGTCCGAACTATCGGACTACTCGGGTCTGAGGCGTAAATGTCGTTGGTCCCAAATCTGAAATCACTCCTACGCTTTTCTTGTCGTTCAGCTACCGAGTGATTACCATCCGCCATAAGCTTGGAGTGTGACCAACCGGCCAACTCCCGACCAGTTCTTCAATGTCGACATGCACCGGGCCATTTGGCCCATGGGGTCGGAGAAGATTGAGCTCTACTCCGGACATCCCCTGTTCTACGGTTCGTTCGATGAGGCCGACGCCGAAGCGGCGGAGCGTGCGTTTCCCGGTCGTCGGGCCACGATCGAGCCCTGGTACGGCCGGCGCGGCAACCTCATCCTGCATGCCTCCACCTGCTCCCCGGAGACCTGCTCGGAGTGGCCCGCCGAGAGAGCCTGACCCCGGCAGCATGCCGCCGGGACCGTCACCACGGTCTCGCAGGCCCCGGAAACGCAGAAATGATCTCGCGGAAGTGGACATCTCCTCTCTGAGGCCCGCGCTCCGCGCGGGCTTTCCTCGTGGAAGGAGATGCCTTGGTCGGCAAGAGGAGTCTGGTCGTCGGTGCCGCGACGGCCGTCATCGCCGGGACGCTGGGTGCCGGCGCGCTGAGCGGCCCGGAGCAAGAGAGCGCCGTGCAGGTCGCGGCTACGCCGCGGGTGGCGCCGCACAGCTCGCAGGACGTTCGGGAGCGGTATCCGCACGGGCTGCGTGGGGAAGCCGTGAGCAAGGGGGTGCCTCGTCCGGCGAAGGCGCGGCGGTTGAGTGCCGGGGTCGGCGTGCGGGTCACGCTCGATGTGCTTGATCGGCATGGCAAGCCGGCGAGTGACACCTACGTCGCGTTGTACCCGCTGGACGGGGACGAGCCGTTCTACGCCGATCTGGTGGACGGCCACGCAGAGGGAGAGGTCCCGGCAGGCGAGTACGCGGTGCTGACGCGCGTCGGCACGACCGAAGGCGATGGCGAGACGACGTGGGCGCTCGTCTACCGGCCCAAGGTGGCGATCAACGAGGCCACCGGCGTGCTGCTCGATGCGCGCGAGGCGGAGCCCATCACGGCGGTGGTCGATCGCGCCGATGCCGAACTCCTCGAAGGGGAGGTACGGGTCGTCCAGGACATCGCGGGTCAGCCCGTCGTCACGTCGGCGATGATGTCGCTCAAGAACGCCTACATCACGCCCACTGGTTCCGCGCCTGGGCTGGCGCTCGATCTGCAGGCCGTCTTCACCCGCAAGGGTGCCGAGACGGGCAGTCCGTACGTCTACAACGTGGCGCGCCGGGTCTCGGGTGGGGTGCCGCAGAAGCCGGCGCTGCGGGTGCGCACCAAGGACATGGCCGCGGTGAAGACCGCGTACGGCACCGAGGGACGTCCGGTGTGCGTCGGTGGGCATGCCCTGCCGTCCTGGCCGGACAAGGGCATCACCTTGGGCTTCTTCACCGGAGTGGGTGCAGCGCCCGGCGTTCGGACCGAGTACTACTCGCCTGGCATCGCGTGGGACCTCGACTGGATGAACACCGATACGGGCTGCGGCTTCGAGGAAGGCACGACGGAGATCTGGACACGCGACGAGCGCTTCATGAAGCCGGGCTCGTACCAGCGTCGCCTTACCCCGGCCCCGTTCAGTCCCCGTGGTGGACGCGTCATCTGGGGCGAGTACGAGGGCGGGGAGCCTGCGCTCACGATCGGGATGCATTCGACGGGTGCGGGCAAGAGCTACATGGCGCCGTACCCGGGAGCGTCCGGCTCTTCCGTCCTGAAGGACGCGAACGGTAAGACCGTCTACACCTACGACGAGCCCGGTGCCGCCTGGGCGTGGCCCGTGCCCGAGCCGGGCGGGTACAGCCTCACAGTGGAGGAGAAGCGCGCCTCCCCCTTCTCGTCCCTTGCCATACGCCAGCACGCCGTGTGGCACTTCACCGTCCGGGACGACGGGGTCATCGCTCTGCCGTCGCTCAACTTCCGTACGCCGCTCGACGCGCAGTCGAGGGCCAGGGCAGGGGCTCGCCAGGAGATCACCATGACGACCGACCGCGCGGGTACCGCCAGTCCGAAATTGTGGGCCTCGTCCGATGACGGCAAGACCTGGAAGGCCGTCAAGGTGACCCGCAAGGGCGACGCCTGGGTGGCGACCCTGACCAACCCGAAGGCGGGGTTCGTGTCGCTGCGGACGGCCATCCCGGGAGTCCTCGACCAGACCGTCATCCGGGCCTACGCCGTCACCGGGTAGGAACGTCGTGCCAAGGGGCGGCTCGTGGTCAGGGGGTCACGAGCCGCCCTGGAGGACGGGTGGGTTGAAGCGGGAGGCAACCGGGTCGCTCCAGCGGAGAGGAACGGCGGCGGCGATCTCGATGGCCTCGGTGATGGTGAATTCGACCAGTCGTTCAGCGCCCGGTACGGCGGCGGCATGCGCTGGGTCCCAGTCGGTGCGGGCGGTGCCGGTCAGGTGCAGGACGGCACCCGTCGTCCAGTCGATGAACAGCAGCCCGGCACGGGGGTTCACCTCCAGGTTGCCCAGCGTGTTGAACATGGCGTTGCCCACGTAGTCGGGCCAGCGCAGCACCGTCGGCGACACCACTTCGACGAATCCCGGGTTGCCGCCGCGGTGGGAGGCGTCGGTGTTGCCCTCCCGGTCAGCGGTGGCGATGAAGAACGTGTCCGCGCCGGTTATCCACCGCTGCTGGTGGCCGGTGAGAGCCCCGGAACGTTGCGGACGGCCGCGGGCGGCGGACGGCTCCCACCGGTGTTCGCGTTTCTGGATGTACTTCGGGCAGTTCGAGTACACCTGGTCGAGCTTGACCTCCAGGCCCAACTCCGTAGGGACGGCCTGCCCGTTCACTCGCATCCGGCGGTGCCGGGACGGTTCGATCGCGAGCAGGCCGACCGGCACGGGAGTCCGCAGCCGGTCGTGGAGCGGGTCGCCAGGGGCCGGACGGGCGTCGATGGTGAGCGTGCCGGTGTCCTCGGCATCCAGGAAGCCGGGCTGCCCGGTCAGCAGCGTCGCCCAGAGCCGTCCGTCCGTGTCGGCGGCGCCGAGCACCAGCATCGGCTGCTGGAGAAGGAACTTGCGCGCCACTTCCGGCATCTCCGAACGAATGGCACGTCCGGAGAATCCGCCCTGGTCGAGCAGACCCGCGCGCCGCTGGGCGGCTCGTTCACCCTCGTGGTAGACGTCGACCGCCACAGCGGCCTCCTTTCGGGCGTGGTTAGAAGAAACCGCAGGTCGGGGCGGCCCCGCTGGGGGCGGGGGCGGTGTCGGCGCCGGTGGGCGCGTAGATCTCCAGGCGCGTCCCGTCGGGGTCGGTGAAGAAGATCCCGCCGGACGAGGCGCCTTCGCCGTGCGGGACGACGCCGTCGTGGACGAGCTCGGCGCCCAGTTCGCGCAGCACCTGCTCGGCGGCCTTCACCTCCTCGATCGTCTCGACCTGGAACGACAGGTGGTGCAGGCCGGCCGAGCGGGTCGCGAACGTGGTGTCGCTCTGCTCCCACAGGGTCAGCACCAGCCGGCCGTCCCGTCCGAGGAAGGCCCAGCGGCGGCCGGGCTCCTTGCCTTCGGCCTGGACCTCGAACCCGAAGACGCGCAGGTAGAACGGCAGGGAACGGTCCAAGTCGTTCACGTTCAGCCCGACATGTCCCGTCTGCAGGGTCTTGATGGCGACTGTCTCCATGGCGCACCTCACAAACCCCGAGCTGTCACGCTCGGGCTCGCTAACTGTCTATCGGACCATAGAGGGTTAGAGAGTGATCGTCAACCGGCTAAGTCGCGTTAGGTGGGTAGAATCTCGGCATGCGGCAGGAGAGCGCGGACCCTCGGCCGCTCGTCGGGGAGCCGCTCAGCTTGGACCTGGTCAACACCAGGTGGATCGACGAGCGCGTCCATCACGACCTCCTCGACTCCACGGACGGCCTGGCGGTCTGGCTGCGTTCGGCGGGGTTGGACGGACGGGCCGCGCCCGACCGGGCGACCCTCGACGCCACGCTGGAGACGCGAGAGATCCTGTCCGCGCTCCTCGGCGAGGGCTCGTCCCCGGAAACCGTGGACGCGTTCAACCGCGTCCTTGAGCGCGGCGCACTGCACTACCGGCTCGGGTCCGGCGGCAGGGAAGAGCATCCGCGAACCGATGACCCCGCATGGCTGCCCTCTTGGCTGGCAGCCACCGACTACCTCCGACTCACGACCGATGCCCCCGCGCGCGTCAAGCCGTGTGCGCATCCCGGCTGCGTGCTGTACTTCTTCGACGCGACCAAGAGCGGCACCCGCCGCTGGTGCTCGATGGCCGTCTGCGGCAACCGCGCCAAGGCCGCCCGCCACTACGAGCGCGCGAAGAAGCGATAACCCCAGAGATGTCGAGGACGGCTCGGGTGCTCCGACCTATTCGGGAGGGCGCCATCGGACGGCCGGCGTCCCCATGGACGCACCCGAACCGGAGGGATCGACATGTCACGGAACACCGACACCGTCAACAGGTACATCGACGGCTTCCGCAAGAACGACCACGCGCAGATCCTGTCCTGCCTGACCGACGACATCGAGTGGACGGTCTTCGGCGGCTTCCACCTGACCGGTAAGGACGCCTACGACAAGGCCATCGACGGCCCGCCCGAGTTCGTCAACCCTCCACATCTGGGGGTCGTCCGGATGGTCGAGCAGGACGACGTCGTCATGGCGGAGATGTCCGGGACGGTGAAGCGGGCCGCCGGCGGCGAGATGCGCATGTCGATGGCGGAGGTGTTCGTCATGCGCGACGGCAGGATCGCCGAACGCCGCGCCTGGGTGATCGAGTTGAAGGAGAACGACTACCGCTGACGGAAAGGGCGGCTCGGGCGACGACCGAGCCGCCCTCCAGCCTCGCCGTCAGAGGGTTGCGGCCCAGGCCAGAGCGAGGGCCGCGGTCGCTGCGATCAGCCAGGTCGTGTAGTCGCCGATGCTGCCGCTGTGGACGGTTTTCACCGCGAGTATCGGCGGCCTCAGGCATGCGCGCAGCGGCTTCAGAAAGCGATCCGGCAGGCGTTGCCACCACAGGCCGAGCCCGGCGAGCACGAATGCGCCTGCGAAGGAGACCGCCCCGTAGAGCCAATCGCGCGACGCGATGGTGTGTTCGGGGAGAGGACGGGACGGCGGGGTGACGCCTTGGGTTACCAATCGAGCATGGGACGCGTGGTCGTGCAGGTCCGCCGCCGCCTTCATCGCGTGGGCGGGCAGGTCAGAGGCGAAAGCGAGGAAGTAGCCGGTCGCCGCCAGAAACAATGGAGCCAGCAATGGCCATAGGCGGTGGTGGCCGTCCAGGCGGTGCGGTTCGGATCCCTGGCTGGTCAGCGCCGGGTCGTGTGCCGGGCCCCAGCCCAGGAAGATGCGGGCCACCGCACGCAGTACCGCCGCAGCGCTGACGGCTATGCATACGGCGAGAACGGGCGCCATCCACGCGTAGCCACCGGCCGCCAGCGCGTCGTAGACGAGAGCCGCGGATTGGAAGGGGCCGAAGCCGGGCGGAGTCGCCAGACCGGCGGCGCACAGCGTCAGCAGCGCGGCCAGGACGAAGTGGCCTCCGTGTCGGCCCCAACCGTGCAGAGCCATTTCATCCGCCGAGCCCAAGCGGACGATGAGCATTCCCAGGCACAGCATCAGCGCCCCCCGCAGCAACCCGGCCGTGATGATGTACATGACCGAGCCCGCCAGGCCGTCGGCCGTGAGAGTCGCGATGCCCGCGAGCACCACACCGCCATTGCTGACGGTCATGAACGCCAGCTGTCGTTTCAGGTCCGCTTCCAGGAAGCACATGACGGCACCCAAGACCGCGCTGAGCAGCGCCAGGCCCAGCAATGCGTGACGTACGGCGTCGTCGTCGCCGAGCGTCGGGGCGAAGACGGTGCTGTGGACGCGGGAGTAGACGTCGTACGCCAGGTCGCTCATCACCGCTGTGAAGATGGCGGCCGCAGGGGCGGTGGCCACGCTGTAGGCGTCCGTCAGCCAGAAGTGGAAAGGGGCCGTCCCCGCCTTCACCAGGAAGCCGACGGTGATGAAGGTCAGCGCGAGCACCAGCAATCCAGAAGGGTGGTGCTGCTCCAAGGCCGTACCGACACCGACCAGGTTGAGGTTGCCGGTGCGCCCGTAGAGGACACCGATGCCCATCAGCAGTGTCAGCGTGCCGATGGTGTTGAGCACCGCGAAGTCCAGTGCGCCCTGCAGCACCTCAGGTCGCTTCACGTGGTAGCCGCTGAGCGCATACGCGGCAACGCTCATCAGCTCCAGGAACACGAAGATGTTGAACAGGTCCCCGGACAGAACGAACCCCACCATGCCCGCAAGGAAGGCCAGCATCAGCGAGTAGAAGAGGTGGCGGATGTTCTCGAAATGCCCCCACGAGAACACCAGCGCACCAAGGACTGCCGCCGCCGCCAGGGTCGCCTCCGCGGCGGCCAGAGGTTCGACGACGAAACCGATCCCCCACGGGAAGCCACCCTGGACGGGTGACCAGTCGCCGAACCAGTAGACGATCGTCCGGTCGGCCGAGTCCAGGGTGAGGACGAGGCTCATGCCGGTCACGGCGGCGGCGCAGGCGATGGCGACCGCGTCCGGGAGCAGGCGGGGCAGGTGCTGGCCCACGGCGGCCAGCAGCGCGGCACAGATCAGCGGCAGCGCGACGACGAGGGGGACGAGCTCGTTCATCCGCGGGTCGGACGCATCTCGTCCGGGTCCACCGTCCCGGCGTGCCGGTGCGCCTGCAAGGCCAGGGACAGGACGAGCGCCAGGACGACGACGCTGACCACGATGTCGGTGAGGGTGAGGGCCTGCACCACCGGGTCGGTGAGCGGCGTGCCCGGTGCCTGGCCCTTGGTGACGGGCGGCGACGCACCGTTCCGGTAGCCGACCGCCAGCAGCAGCAGGTACGTGGACGACTGCATGATGTTCAGGCACACCCCGAGGTGGATGTAGCTGCGGCTGGTGGCCACCCCGTACAGGCCGGCGACGAACAGCACGCCGGCGACCACGTACGGGTAGTAGGTCACTGCATGTACTCCTCGATGAACTCGCGATAGATGAGGACGAAGGCCGCGGTGACCTCGACACCGGCGGCCCAGTTGAGCGCTGCGGTCGTGCCGCTTGAGGCGAGCGTCCCTGCCGATCCCAGGGGGAGGGTGTTCGTGAGGAAGGCGGCGCCTGCGGTCAGGCCGAGGAAGCCCAGTGCGACGTAGGCGGCGGCGCCGAGGCCCTCGGTCGCGTCGAGGAGCGTGGTCGGCGCCAGGCGGCGGAAAGGGCGGTGGCCGCCCGCCAGCCACAGCAGCAGCGCGCCGCCGGACGCGAGTACGCCGCCCTGGAACCCGCCGCCAGGCGTGATGTACCCGAAGCTGATCAGCCACAGGCCGAACAGGAGCAGCACGGGAGCCAGCACACCGCCAGCCGTGCGGACGGCGTCGCTGGTGGCGCTGTCGCTGGGCGGACGTCCGGTGGCGGCCTCCCGGCTTGACCGCAGCAGCAGGACGAGCCCCATCACGGCCGTAAAGAGGATGAACTCCTCCACCATCGTGTCCAGGCCGCGATAGTCGAACATCACCGCGGTCACGAAGTTGGTGATGTGGCGCTGCCCCTGGGCGTTCTGGTTGATGAGATGGCCGTACTCGCCGATTCGGTAACCGAAGTCCGGAAGGCCGGTATAGCCCCAGATGAGGACACCGAGGATCGCCGCGAGCGGGGGCAGCACCAGCACCCGCCGCCACCGGCCCATCATCCCTTTCCTCCGCTGTGCGTCTTGTAGATGACGGGCAGCAGCACCATCGGGACGCCGATCGACGACACCGCGACCTCCGCGATCGCGACGTCCGGTGCCATCAGCAGCGCGAACACGATGACGAGCGACAGCCCGAACAGGCTGAAGACGACGACCTGCCGCAGCGGGTCGCGGACGAGGACCGTCCCCACGGCCAGGACTCCGGCGAAGGTGAGCGCGATCCCCTGCAGGACGGTCGTCAGCGTCGCGGTCACGGGCCGGCCTCGCCGTCGCGCGGCATGCGCCGGGCCGCCCGTCCGACCGCGTGGGTGACCACGGGGCTGAGCAGCAGGAGCACGCCGGCCGCCGCGACCACCTGGACCGTCCCGGACACCGATCCCGCGCCGCCGGTCACCACCACGGACGTGCCGATGAGCACCGGTCCGATGGTCGAGGCCGTGGCGGTGTAGTGCAGCCGGTCGAAGACGTCGCGCGTCCACCACACGCCGACGCAGCACGCGAGCTGGGCGGCCACCCCGGCCCAGAGCAGCACCTGCGCGGCGATCTCGGCGGCGCTCACGGCCGCCGGTCCATGAAGCGGGCGAAGACCAGGCCGCTGACGCCGACGCAGACGGCGGTGACCAGCGCGAGGGACGCGAAGGACGACTGCTGCAACCCCGTGGTGAGGCAGATCAGCACCAGCGTCGCCTGCGCGCCGGCGGTCTGGAGGGCGGCCACGCCGTCGATCGCCTTGGCGCGGAGGCCGACGGCCAGCAGCGGCACCCATCCGGCGAGGAGGACGGCCGCCGCGAGCAGGAACAAGGGCCGGGTCACGATGGACGCTCCGATCGCCGGCCCGCCCGCAGGTCGTGCAGCGAACGCCGTCCGGATCCAGGGGAGATGGTCGCCGCACTGAATTCGCGGCACAAAGCCCGGCGTCCCCGGGCGTCCAGCAGTCCTGCTTCGACGACCAGCGACGCACTGACCGCCGCCGCGAGCGCCATGGCCGCGCCCCATACGCCGATCAGCCAGGACCACTCACCGACGAACAGCATCCAGAGCGCGAAGAGGGGCGGCCACCACAGCACCACACGGAGCGCCCGCGCCCTTGGCGTTGACTCTCTCTCGCCCGCCATGCGGCGCCTCCCGAACCACGCGGCCCCTGGGGCGACACCCCTCATGCCGATCAGGCACTGCCCGAGCAATCTCCCCGCAAACCTGCGATGGCCGTACGCAGCGGCTCCGGCAGTCAGTGGCTCGTCATTCGCTCCAGGCATGCATATCTATACCGAACGCAATGAGTCAGTCACTTTGAGTAGTCATTGAACGGGTCACCCGGCGGGGAAAGCACGGTCAAGCTGCGGGGCGCCCTCTCCGCGACACCTCCCCGAGTGCTCCGTTTTGGGGCGCTATCCACCGTTCGAGGTGAAAGGTGGGGATCGTGCCCCTAGGCTCTCCAGTCACGTTTCGAAATCCTTGGGAGGCCGACCGTGGACATCATCAGCCGGAAGGAGTGGGGCGCCCGCGCCCCGCGGTCCCGCTCGACGGTGTCGTGGGGGACCCGCACCGAGTTCGTCGTCCACTACTCCGAAGGCCCCACCACCCAGTCGGTGCGGTCCATCCAGGACTTCCACATGGACGGCAACGGCTGGGCCGACATCGGCTACAACTTCCTCGTCGACGTCCAGGGCCGGATCTACGAGGGGCGCGGCTGGCTGACGGTCGGCGCACACGCGCCGGACCACAACTCCTCCGGCATCGGCGTCTGCATGATCGGCCGGGACGGCGACGCGACCGCGGCCGCCAAGCGGTCCATCCGGGCCGTGTACGACGAGGCCGTCCGGCGCAAGGGCAAGAGCCTGAAGAAGCTCGGGCACCGGGACGTGTACGCCACGAGCTGCCCCGGCGACCAGCTGTACGCGTGGGTGAAGGCCGGCATGCCCGCCTCCGGAGGCGGCTCCGGCGACGGCGACACGCCGGACTACGTGTCCGTCGGGATGGCGGCGGCGCAGGACCTGCCGCCCGGCGAGTGGGTGACCATCCGCTGGGACGACGAGTACTCCGACTCGGCGCACCACCACCGCAACGCGGGCGGCCCGTCCTTCGTCGAGGGGCCCGCCCAGTACGCCCTCGTCGCGAACGTCCGCGTGGAGGGGCTGGCGCAGGGCACACGGCTCCAGGCGCGCGTGATCGAGCGCGCCGACTCCGACGGCAGCGTCGAGGTCGGCGCGACGTCCGAGCACACGGCCTTCGACGGTGCGACGTTCCTGCACCACGACGTCGCGGCGGACGTCGTGGGCAGCGGCCGCCGGGTCCGGTTCCAGGTCGTCCAGCACGGCACCGGGACGGGACGGGTCACCGGAGGCACCGCCAAGGGGCTCATCTGGTCCCTCTGACCTTCCCGGCGGCTCGGGCGGGACCGGTCTAAGGCCGGTGATTTCGCCGATGCGTGCGGCCCGGCGGCGGAGTCACAGTGCAGGGGTTCGGTTCCCCCCACCCCTGGAGGCTTCATGAAACGGGTCCTCGGGTCGCTCATCGCGCTCTGCGCGGCGCTGGCGACGTTCGGGCTCGGCCTCGCGGCCCCGGCGAACGCAGCCGGGCCGCGACCCGTCATCTTCGTGCACGGCTACACCGGCAGCGCGTCCAACTGGGTCACGGCCATGTCGGTGTTCCGCGCCGCCGGCTACAGCAGCGACCAGCTGTTCGCCTACGAGTACAACTCCTACGGCGACAACAAGCAGAACGCCGCCGGGCTGGCGTCGTACGTGAACCAGGTGAAGTCGCGGACGGGCGCGTCGCAGGTCGACATCGTCAACCACTCCATGGGCGGCCTGGTCAGCCAGTACTACCTGAAGGTCCTGAACGGCAACCCGAACGTGGCGCACCTGGCGTCGATCGCGGGCGCCAACCACGGGACGACGTACGCCGCCGCGTGCACCATCTTCGAGACGTGCCGCCAGATGCTTCCCGGCTCGTCCTTCATCCTGCAGATCAGCGCCGGTGACGAGACGCCCGGCAGCACGCAGTACGCGACCTGGTACTCGCCGTGCGACGGCATCATCATCCCCTACACCAGCACCCGCCTCAGCGGGGCGAACAACCACCTCATCGCCTGCCAGACCCACCTCGGGTACCTCGCGGACACGCTGGTCCTCGGCGCCATCGCGCAGTTCACCAAGAGCTGACCCACGGCGAGCACGACGAACACGAACACACACACTGCGGGACGTCCTCGGGGGGACGTCCCGCTTCGTCGTCCCCAGGCCCCGCAGACTGGCACCTACCCTCAGCCCACCCGATTCGGACCGAACCCGGATGGTTACCCTGAGTACATAAGGGCTGGCTGTCTTCGGGGGAGGCGGGGCTTGTGCGGTGGTTCAGGAGCGGACGCAAGGCCGGGATGGTCCTGTGCCTGGCACTGGCGCTGGCCGGCTGCGGCGGCGGGTCATCGGACGACGACGGAACGTCCGGCGACGGCACGCCGGGGACGAGTCCGCCCGGAGGCGGGACGCCGGGGACCGCTTCGCCCGGCACCGGCGGCGCGTCGCCCGTGAGCGGGAAGGTGATCGTGCTCGATCCCGGTCACAACGGCGCCAACGCCTCCCACCCGGAAGTGATCAACAAGCAGGTCTTCGTCGGGAACGGCCGCAAGCCGTGCAACACGGTCGGGACGAGCACGGCGAAGGGCTTCCCCGAGCACGCCTTCACCTGGGACGTGGCGAACCGGCTCGCGAAGAGACTGCGCGACGAGGGCGCGAAGGTCACGCTGACCCGCAAGAACGACACCGGTGTCGGGCCGTGCATCACCGAGCGGGCGGCCATCGCCAACCGGCTGCACGCGGACGCGGCACTGTCGATCCACGCCGACGGAGCCGCGCCGTCCGGGCACGGGTTCCATGTGATCGTTCCGGCGCCGGTCGGCGAGAACAAGGGCATCGTGGACGCGTCCCGGCGGCTGGGGCTGGACATCCGCGACGCGTTCCGTGCCGGGACGGGCCTCCCGTTCGCCACCTACGTCGGCAAGGACGGCCTGGACCGGCGCGACGACCTGGGCGGGCTGAACCTGTCGACGGTCCCGGCCGCGTTCATCGAGTGCGGCAACATGGCGAACCCGGGCGACGCGGCCAAGATGTCCAGTGCCGCGTTCCGGCAGCGCATGGCCGATGCGCTCGCGAACGGGTTCAGCATGTACTTCCAGTGACACATGCACTGTTTGCCGTTCACTGGGCTTAATGGGCCGATTGTCCGGCTATCCGAGCAGTCGACGGATACGACGCCGGACGAACGGACGATGACCATGGCCCGCAGACACGCGCACAGCGCACCGCTCAACTGGGTGATGCTCCTCGGGCTGGCAGGGTTCGGGTTCCTCCTCTACGTGTGGGTGTGGGCGGCGACGCAGGGCGGCCCGCCCTGGTGACCCACCCTGGTGACCCGCCCTGGTGACCCGCCCTGGTGACCCACTGGCGGGTCACCAGGGCGAAGCACCCCCAAGCCCTACCGGGTCAGCAGAGCGCGGAGTGACTTCGCGATCTCCGCCGGGTCCTCCTCCGCCATGAAGTGGCCCGAGGTCACGGTGCCGTGGTGGAGGTCGGACGCCCAGGCGCGCCAGAGGGCCACCGCGTCGTAGCCGAGTGCGGCGCCCCAGTCCTGCTGGAGGACGGTGACGGGCATGCGCAGCCGGTTGCCCGCCTCGCGGTCGGCCGTGTCGTGGTCGACGTCGATCGTGGCGGACGCGCGGTAGTCGGCGACGATCGACGGGATCGCGGCGCGGCAGGCGTCGAGGTAGGCGGCGCGGACGTCCGCCGGGATCGCGGACGGGTCGTTCCCCCACAGGTCGAGGAAGTGGCCGAAGAACGCGTCCGGGGCGCCGGCGATGAGCTGCTCGGGGAGGCCGGGCGGCTGGGCCATCAGGTAGAGGTGGAAGCCGACGGCGGCGGTGGTGCCGTGCATGACGTCCCACATGTCCAGGGTGGGCAGGACGTCCAGGCAGGCCAGGTGGGTGATGGTGTCGGGGTGGTCGAGCCCCGCGCGGAAGGCGACGAGGGCACCGCGGTCATGCCCCGCCAGGGCGAACCGCTCGTATCCCAGGGCGCGGGCCAGCGCGACGATGTCGGCGGCCATGGCCCGCTTGGAGTAGTCGGCGTCGGCGCCGTCCGGCTTGTCGCTGTCTCCGTATCCGCGTAGGTCGGGGCAGATGACGGTGTGGTCGGCGGCCAGGTCCTCGGCGACGTGCCGCCACATCAGGTGGGTCTGCGGGAAACCGTGCAGGAGGACGATCGGCGGGCCCGACCCGCCGACGGCCACGTTCAGGGACACGCCCTCCGCGACGGGGACGCGCTTGTAGTCGAATCCGTTGATGTTCGTCGTCATGGCTTCAGCCTGGCCGGGGCCGATGAGCATCCGATGAGCGCGCTATACGGTGGCTGGGGTGGACGTCCTGTTCGGGGTGCTGGGGCCGGTCACGGCCTGGGACGGCGGCGGGAACCCCATCGCGCTGAAGGGGCCGCGGCACCGCGCCGTCCTGGCCCGGCTGATCATCGCGCGCGAGCGGGTCGTCCCGGTGTCCGTGCTGGTGGACGATCTCTGGGTCGCTCCCCCCTCGGACGGTATCGGCGCGGTCCGCACCTTCGTGGCGGCGCTGCGGCGCGTCCTGGAACCCGGCCGCCCGCCCCGGACGCCGTCCCGGCTGCTGGTCACCGAGGGCCCCGGGTACGCGCTGCGCCCCGGCCCGGACGGCGTGGACGCCTGGCGCTTCGAGAACGCCGTGACCTCGGCCGGCCGCCCTGCCACCAGCCGCGCGGCGAGCGAGACGCTCACCGCGCTGGACGAGGCGCTCGCGTTGTGGCGCGGGCCCGCCTACGCCGAGTTCGCCGACGAGCCGTGGGCGCGCGCGGAGCGGTCCCGGCTGGCGGAGCTGCGGCTGAGCGCGGTCGAGCGGCGGGCGGAGGCGCTGCTTGCCTCGGGCCTCGCCGCCGACGCCGTCCCGGACCTAGACGCGCACGTCGCCGAGCACCCCTGGCGGGAGGACGCGTGGCGCCTGCTGGCGCTCGCCCTCTACCGCACCGGACGCCAGGGCGACGCACTGTCGGTCCTCCGCCGGGCGCGCGGCCTTCTCGTAGAGCAACTGGGCGTCGACCCAGGTCCGGAGTTGCGCCGCCTAGAGGAGGACATCCTCCGCCAAGAGGACCGCCTGGACCCCGCCCAGGACGCGGCGACGCGCGTATGGGCCAGGGCGGCGGAGACGTACGACCGCACGGTGGCGTCCGGGGCCCGGTCCCGGCTGGAGTCGACCGTGGGAATCCTGCGGAACCTGGCCATGACCGGCGGCGGTGGCCTGGAGGCGGCGCGCGAGCAGCGCCTGCCGGCGATCCTCGCCGCCGAGGAGCTGGGCGACGCCGGCCTCACCGCGCGGGTCATCGGCGCGTACGACGTCCCGGCGAACTGGACCCGGTCGGACGACCCGCGCCAGGCCGCCCAGGTCGTGGCGGCGGCCGAGCGGACGCTCGCCGCGCTTCCGCCGGGACGCGCCGCCGCGCGGGCCCGGCTGCTGGCCACGATCGCGCTGGAGTCGCGCGGCGCCGGCACGCCGCGGGCGCGGGAGGCGGCCCGCGAGGCGGAGGCGGTCGCCCGCGGCCTGGACGACCCGGCCCTGCTCGCCTTCGCGCTGAACGGCGTCTACATGCAGTCCTTCGAGCGCGCGGGCCTGGCCGCCCGCCGGGACGCGATCGGTGCCGAACTGGTCGATCTGTCCGTCCGGCACGACCTCGCGACCTTCGAGGTGCTCGGACACCTCATCCGGCTCCAGGCGCGCGGCGCGCTCGCCGACTTCGCCGGGGCCGACGAGCACGCGGCCACCGTCGAACGGCTCGCCGAGCACCATGAACGTCCGCTGGTGCGCGTGTTCACCACCTGGTACCGGGCGATGCGGCTCGCCGCGTCCGGCGCCCCTGTGGACAAGGCCGAGGCCGCCTACCGGGACGCCGCCGAACGCATGCGGGGCTCCGGCATGCCCGGCCTGGAGAGCGGACTCCTGCCGCTGGCGCTCCTCTGCCTGCGCGTTCAGCACGGGCTGCCCGCCCAGACCGATCCGGCCGACTGGGGGCCGTACGAGCCGTGGGCCCGCCCTCTGGTGCTGCTGGCGCACGACCGTCCGGACGACTCCGCCGCCGCACTGCGCGACGTCCCGGAACCGCCGCGCGACCTGCTGTTCGAGGCCCTGTGGTGCCTGGTCGCCACCGCCGCCATCGCCGTCGGCGACCGGGAGACGATGCGGCGCGCCCATGAGGAACTCGCCCCGTCCGCGGGCGAGCTGGCGGGCGCGGGCAGCGGCGTCCTCACCCTCGGTCCGGTCTCCCGCTTCCTGGACGACCTCGCCGCCGCACTCCGCGACTGACGGCGGTCCCCATCAGACCGATTGACACTGGGCGTCCCGCTCCCTAATCTCTTCTTCAACGCAGAGAAATCTTCTATGAAGAAGATGCTCGAAAGAAGTCACAGGGAGGGCACCATGACCGCCACCATCGAGTCCGCCACCACCACCGCCGCCCCCTCGAAGGCGCGCCGCCCGCGCGGGCGCCGCGTCAAGCGCGTCCTCGGCCTCTCGGCGCTCGTCCTCGGGCTCGCCGGCGCCGCGGGCTACCTCTGGCTGAGCGGCACCTCGGGCGTCCGCAACGTCGGCGAACCCGACTGCGAGAAGGTCACCCCGACGGGGGCGGCGGCGGACGGGCACGCGGACGACCACGCGGGCGTGTGCGCGACGCTCCGCGCGCTGACCGACGCCTGGGGCCGCGGCGACGCCGACGCCTACGGGAAGGTGTTCACCGAGGACGCCACGTACACCACCTACGTCGGCACCTACTACGAGGGCCGCGAGGACATCGTCGAGGGGCACCGTGCCCTGTTCCGCGGCTTCCTCAAGGGCACCAAGCTGGCCGACTCGTTCCTGTCGGTCCGCTTCTACGGGCCGTCCACCGCCGTGGTCACGAGCCGCGGCGACACCTACAAGGGCAAGGCGAAGAAGCCCGGCGACCTGTCCAAGACCCAGACGTACACGCTCGTCCGCCAGGACGACGGCGTGTGGCGCATCGCCGCCTTCCACAACACCAAGCGGCAGCGCGTCATGGAGCGCATCTCGTTCCTGTTCGCACCGGACACCAGGCCCGCCGCCGAGAGGTGAGCGCCATCACCGGTTTTACCTGCCCCGGCCCGGTTACTTGCCTCTCTTCGGGTATGGGCGCGGACGTAGCAGTGTGGAGAGGAGAGAGCGCGCCGTGACGGACGTATCGAGCATGGGGCCGCAGCCGGGGGACGATCGTCCGGTACTGACCAACCGGCAGGGCCACCCGGTGTACGACAACCAGAACCAGCGGACGGTCGGGTCCCGGGGCCCGGCCACGCTGGAGAACTACCAGTTCCTGGAGAAGATCAGCCACTTCGACCGGGAGAGGATCCCCGAACGGGTCGTCCACGCGCGCGGCGTCACGGCCTACGGCTTCTTCGAGGCGTACGGGAAATGGGGCGACGAGCCCATCGACACCTACACCCGCGCGAAGCTGTTCCAGGAGGCGGGGAAGCGCACTCCCATCGCGCTGCGCTTCTCCACGGTCATCGGCGGCCGTGACTCCTCCGAGACGGCCCGCGACCCGCGCGGGTTCGCCATCAAGTTCTACACGGAGGACGGCAACTGGGACCTCGTCGGCAACAACCTGGCGGTGTTCTTCATCCGGGACGCCATCAAGTTCCCCGACGTCATCCACGCCCTCAAGCCCGACCCGGTGACGTTCCGCCAGGAGCCGGCGCGCATCTTCGACTTCATGTCGCAGACGCCCGAGTCGATGCACATGCTCGTGCACGTGTTCAGCCCGCGCGGCATCCCGGCCGACTACCGGCACATGCAGGGGTTCGGTGTGAACACCTACAAGTGGGTGAACGCGGCCGGTGAGACGAAGCTCGTCAAGTACCACTGGATGCCGAAGCAGGGCGTGCGGAGCATGACCGAGGAGGACGCGGCCAACGTGCAGGCCGGCGACCTGGGCCACGCCACCAAGGACCTGCACGACGCCATCGAGCGCGGCGACTTCCCGGAGTGGGAGCTGGTCGTGCAGATGATGGACGACCACGAGCACCCCGAACTCGACTTCGACCCGCTCGACGACACCAAGGTGTGGCCGGAGAACGACTTCCCGCCGAAGCCGGTCGGGCGGATCGTCCTGGACCGGAACGTCGAGAACAACTTCGCCGAGAACGAGCAGATCTCCTTCGGCACCGGCGTCCTCGTGGACGGCCTCGACTTCTCCGACGACAAGATGCTCGTCGGGCGGACGTTCTCCTACAGCGACACCCAGCGGTACCGGGTGGGCCCGAACTACCTGCAGCTGCCCGTCAACCAGGCCAAGGGCACGACGGTTCGGACGAACCAGCGCGACGGCCAGATGGCGTACCACGTGGACGGGGCCGAGAACCCGCACGTGAACTACGAGCCGTCCATCACGGGCGGGCTGCGCGAGGCCGAGTACCCGACCCATGACGAGCAGGGCCCGGAGATCCGGGGACGGCTGACCCGCAAGCGCATCGCGCGGAACAACGACTACAAGCAGGCCGGCCAGCGCTACTGCCTGATGGAGGAGTGGGAGCGCGACGACCTCGTCCGCAACTTCATCGACCTCATCTCGCAGTGCGCGCGCCCCGTCCAGGAGCGGATGGTGTGGCACTTCCTCCTCGTCGAGGACGACCTCGGGCTGCGCGTCGGCGAGGGCCTCGGCATCAAGCCGGAGGACGTCGAGCACCTGGACCCGCTGCCCGGCCAGACCCTCACCGACGAGGACGGGCAGCGCCTGGCGAACCTCGGCAAGAACGGGCCGCGCGACGTGACCGGCCTGAAGATGACCCACTGCGTCCCGAACGAGCGGGCCGTCGTCCACCGCTAGCGAGCCGCCGACCCGTCAGCCGAGCCGCTGACCTGCGGCGTGTCGTCCTGATGAGCGGGGCGGCACGCCGCCGGTGCGTGGCGTGGCGGCGCTAGTTGTTGCTGAGCAGCGGGTAGAGGCGGCGTGCCACGGCCGGGCGGGTCGCGCGGCGGTGGCCGTCGATCGCGGCCTCGACGATCGCGATCTCGGCGGTGAACGCCGTCCGCATGACCGCGATGAACTCGGCCGTCGGCGGGTAGAGGCTGGACGCCGCGCCGGCCGTCCGGCGGACGAGCACCCGGGCGGCGGTGCGCAGCGCCGACTCGAAGTGGCGGACGTCGTGGCCCGCGCACGCCTCCCCGGCGCCCAGCGCGCGGAACACCGGCAGCACGGCGCGCGGCTCCCGGGTGCCCGCGTAGACCGCGATGGCCTCCGTGACGAGGTTCGCGATCTCGTCCGGGCTCAGCCGGGTGTAGGCGGGGACGCGGGCGGCGACCTCGCCCGCCACCTCCGCGGTGATCTCGTCGACCCGGTCGGCGAGGAACCGGTGGAGCGCCGCCCGACCGTCGTCCGTCCCTGGCATCGTGCGACCCCCTCACGCCTCGTTTCCAGTCCTTACTGGGACTGTTTGCCGAGAGTAACCAACCCCGCGAGGTTGCGGTAGGGGTATGTTACCGGCGCGTAGGCCGGATTCGCTGCCCGATTTCCGAAATGTCCTTGGCGAGCCGGCGATCCATCGCGCGGGCGAAGTGCTCGCCCGCGACGGTCCTGGCGATCGGGCGCAGCCGCGCGACCAGCTCGTCCAGCCGGTCCAGGTCGGCCGGGGACGGATCGCCGCCGTCCCGCCGGTCGAGGAGATGCCCCCGGACCAGCTGGACGAAACCGAACGCCATCCGGTCGAAGGCCGCCTCCAGCTCCCAGCTCATCGCGAGGATCGAGCGCAGCGGGATCCCGGCGCGCACGAGCTGCACGGCGGCGTCGAACAGCCGCGGACTGTTGATCACGACCCGGTCGCCGCTCACCGTGATGTGCCCCAGCTCGGCCGCCTCCGCGACGAGCTCCGGGGTCAGCCCGCCCTCGAAGGCCTCGGCCAGTTCGTCCATGCCGACCTCGGCCCGCGTCTGGTCGGCCCAGGGCGTGGCGGCCGCCCACGCGTAGCCGAGCAGCTCGGTGACGCCGCGCCCGGCGTCCGCCGCGGCGAGCAGCTCGCCGATGCCGTCCAGCCGGTGCCCGCGCTCGAGCAGCTCCGCGATCAGGCGCAGGCGCTCCAGGTGCGCGTCGTCGTAGAGGGCGATCCGGCCGCGCCTGCGCGGCATGGGCAGCAGCCGCCGCTCCTGGTAGTAGCGCAGCGTCCGGACCGGTATGCCCGCCTCGGCCGCCAGCTCCTCGACCCGGTACTCGCGCCCGCGCCCGTCCGCATTTCCGCGCCCGTCCTCGGCCATGCCGCACCTTAACAATTCCCACTGTGAGCGTCAGGGGTGCTCGGCAGGAAAATGTCCGATGCACAAGGCCGATTTCGGACACCCGCGGTCTGCTCGGCGGCCGCTCAGGGCAGGGAGGGGTTCGCGGCCCGGCCCTCGGTGTTCAGCAGGACGATCGTCTGGGCGTGCTCGGGTGCCAGGTCGCGGCGATTCGCCGAGGCCAGAGCGCTACGGGCTCCGGCGAGCGATGCGGCACCGCACGGGCCCGCGGACAGACCGAGGTACGCAAGATCCTGGGCGGCGCGGGCCGTCTCGGGGTCGGTGACGGTGACGGCCGCATCCAGGCCGTCCCGCAAAACTGGCCACGCCAGGCTGGACGGCGTGGCGCAGTTGAGGCCGGCCATGGCGGTCGAACCGGTCTCGATGGTCAGCGGCCTGCCCTCGTGGAGGCTCGTCAGCACGCAGGGGGCGGCGTCGGGCTCCACGGAGAGCACGGTGGGCCGGGTCGGGCCCGACCTGTAGTGCGTCACCGCCGCCTGGGCCAGCGAGCCCACTCCCACAGGGACAGCCACAAGGCCCACTGATCCGGCGCCCACCTCGGCCAGTTGCTCGTCGATCTCGGTGAAGAGCGTGGAGTAGCCCTCCACGATCCATTGGGGGACGCGTTCATAGCCGGACCAGGCCGTGTCCTGGACGAGCAGTGCCGACGGGTCGGCGGCGGCATCCTCCGCCGCCGTCCGCACCGCCTCGTCGTAGGGCCCGGGGACCTCGGTCAGCCCCGCGCCCGCCGCCTTGATCGCGGCCATCGCGGCCGGATGCACGCCGTACGGGACGTAGACGTCGGCCGGTGCGCCCAGGAGGCGGGCCATCTCGGCCACGGCGCGGCCGTGGTTGCCGTCCGTCGCCGTGACGAGCCGGACCGGGCCGCACTCGCGCAGCCGCCCCAGCGAGGCGTCCGGCAGCACGTACCTGTCGCGGAGCGCCCGGCAGATCCCCCACGAAGCGCCGAGGATCTTGAAGGCGGGCAGGCCGAGGCGGGACGACTCGTCCTTCACGAACAGCCGCCGGACGCCCAGCTCGGCGGCCAGGGACGGCAGCTCCACCAGCGGCGTCGGGGCATGGCCGGGGAGCGTCCGGTGGAAGGCGGCGACGCCGGGGGGCGCGGGCGGGCAGGTCCAGGCGCGGGCGGCCGGGCGGCTGAACCCTTGGCGGGCGGGAGCGGTGACCATGCGGCCCACGCTGCCGCAGCGGCTATGGTCGGTCCAGCGAATGTTTCCGAGCGATATTCATCAGCCGAGCCGATGAATGGGGCCCGCCTTGCTGGATCTGCACCGGCTGCGCCTGCTGCGCGAGCTGAAGCACCGGGGAACGCTCGCCGCGGTGGCGGAGGCCCTGTCGTACAGCCCGTCGTCGATCTCGCAGCAGCTCTCCGTCCTGGAGCGGGAGGCGGGGGTGCGGCTGCTGGAGCCGGTGGGGCGCCGGGTCCGGCTGACCGCGCAGGCGGAGATCCTCGTCGCGCACACCGAGGCGGTGCTGGAGCGGCTCGAACGCGCGGAGGCCGACCTCGCGGCGTCGCTGGCGGGGATCACCGGCGTGCTGCGGGTCGCCGCGTTCCAGACGGCGGCGCTCGCGCTCGTCCCGGACGCGCTGACCCTGCTCCGCGCCGCCCACCCGCGACTGCGCATCGAGATCACCCAGCGGGAGCCGGAGAGCGCGCTCCCCGCCCTGCTCGCGCGGGACTTCGACCTGGTGCTCACCGAGGAGTACCCGGGGGAGCCGGGGCCGCGCCCGGCGGGCGTCGAGTACGAGGAACTCGGGGAGGACGAGATCCACCTCGCCCTCCCCGCCCTGAACGGCCCCGGCACGGACGAGGCCGGGACAGGTGGCGCAGGGCTGCGAGAGGCCGCGGACGTGCCGTGGGTTCTGGAGCCGCCCGGTACGGCGTCGCGGCAGTGGGCGACGCGGCTGTGCCGGGAGGCCGGGTTCGAGCCGGACGTGCGGTTCGAGTCCACCGACCTGCTGCTCCACCTGCGGCTGGTGGAGCACGGCCACGCGGCAGCACTGCTGCCCGGCCTGGTCTGGGCGGGACGGCCGCCGGAGGTGCCGCTCGTCCGGCTCCCGGCGCGGCACCGCACCCGCCGGCTGTTCACCGCGTCCCGGCGAGGCGGCGGCGGCCACCCCGCCGTCCGCGCGTTCCGGACGGCGCTCGGGCACCGACTCACGGACCGGAATTCACGTACAGAGGGATGACCCCACCAGGGTCAGGGGTTTTCCCGGGCACGGCACCGCCGCGGCCTGACATCCTGCCCCGCTCGCTGCGCGAGCTGATCGCCGCCGACTCCGGTACCGAGCCCGGCAGGGAGCGCCGGCGGCGCAGGGTCAGGCCCGCGCGCCGGACCCCCTAGCCCGACGCCTCAGTGACGGGTCTTGGTCTTGCTCGTCTTCTTGTGCTTGGACTTGTGCTTGGAGCCGCTGCCCGACTCCCACTCGTAGCCGGGCGTGTTCTTCTTGCAGTAGCTGTCGCTGACCTTGGTGTCGGTCGCGTCGTGCTCGCACCACCGGTTCTGGCCGCACGCGGTCAGCCCGAAGGCGGCGACCAGGGCGGTCAGCGCGAGTGCGACGGAACGGCTCTTGAGCATGGTCGGCCTTTCTCTGCCTGAGCGAAACGCGGGTCAGACGCGCGCGGCGGCGTCCGCGTTCCGCCGCCGGCCGGCACCGGACCGTCCGTCATCGGCCGCGAACCGTAGCGAACTATGCTGACGCCGTGAACGAAGAGGCGACGGACGAGCATCCCGGCGACGGCGCCCGCGAGTACCGCATCGGCGAGCTCGCGGCGGCGGCCGGCGTCCCCGTGCGGACGCTGCGCTACTACCAGGAGCGCAAGCTGCTCCCGCCGCCGCGCCGCGAGGGGCGCATCGGGCTCTACTCCGAGGACCATCTGGCCCGCCTCCGCATGATCGGGAACCTGCTGGAACGCGGCCACACCCTGGAGGGCATCCGCGAGCTGCTGTCGGCGTGGGAGCAGGGCCGCGACATCGGCACCGTCCTCGGCGTCGAGAAGGCCGTCACGACGCCGTGGTCGAACGAGGTCCCGGTCACGATGACGCTGGCGGAACTGGCCGCGCTGTTCCCGGGCGAGGTCGGCCCCGAAGCCGTCGAGCGGGCCGTCGCCCTCGGCCACATCGAGGTGCACGGCGACCGCGTCACCCACTGGAGCCGCCGCCAGCTCGACGCGACCGTCGCGCTCGTCCGGGCCGGGGTGCCGCTGGACGCGGTGCTGTCGGTCGCGAAGGAGCTCCAGCGCAGCATGGACGACCTCGCCGCGATGTTCGTCGGGCTGGTCGCCGCGCACGTGGTCAAGGACATCGACGAGCAGGACCTCGGCGAGCTCACCGAGACGCTCGCGCGGCTGCGTCCGGGCGCGCAGGTCTCCGTCGAGGCCGGGTTCGCGCGGGCGATGGACCGGCAGGTCCGCGCCGCCCTCGACCAGCTCCTCGGCCGGCTGTCCACCTCCTGACCGGCCGCCCCGTCCCGACCGGCCGACCGGACCGCCCGGCACGCGCGGCGGCGCGGCCCCGCCCCGCTGATCGGCGGCGATACTGGTGGGCATGGTCGATGACGAGCGATGGAAGGCGCGGTTCCGCGCCGCCCGGATGAGCCTGCCCCGCTGGGCGAGGGACGCCCCGGACCGCAACATCTACCGGTCGAACGCGACCGGGACGTGGGAGATCTACACCTGGGACCGGGGGACCGGCGCGCAGCGGCAGGTGACCGACCGCCCAAACGGCACCTGGATGGCCACCATCGACCCGGCCGGCGAATGGGTGTGGTGGTTCGCCGACACCGACGGCGACGAGTTCGGCGTCTGGAACCGCGCCCGGTTCGGGGAGACGGAGAGCGCCCCGGCCGTCCCCGGGCTGGAGCCGTCCTATCCGTCCGGGCTCTCGCTGGGCCGCAGCGGCCTCGCCGTCATCGGGCGGACGACCGAGGACGGCAACACCATCCACCTGTGCCGTCCCGAGGCGGAGCCCGAAGTGCTCTACCACCACGCGGAGGACGCGCACATCGCCGCCCTGTCCAGGGACGAGAGCCTCATCGCGATCGGCCACAGCGAGCACGGCGACAGCCGGCACATGGCGCTGCGCGTGCTGCGCCCCGACGGGTCCGTGGTCGCCGACCTCTGGGACGGGCCCGGCAAGGGCGTCTACGGCGCCGGGTTCGCCCCGGTCGACGGCGACGCTCGCCTGCTCGTCAACCACGAGCGGCGCGGCCGCGACGAGATGCTCATCTGGGACCCGGTCGCCGGCACCGAACGCGAGATCGTCCTCGACCTGCCCGGCGAGATCGGCGCCGACTGGTACCCCGACGGCACCGCGCTGCTCATCTCCCACTCGCACGAGGCGCGCGACGAGCTGTACCGCTACGACCTGGACGGCGGCACGCTGACCGGGATCGACACCCCGCGCGGCGTGATCGGCGGCGCCGCCGTCCGGCCGGACGGGACGGTCGAGTTCTCCTGGTCGTCGGCCGCCGAGCCGCCGGTGATCCGCGCCTCGACCGGCGCGGTCGTGCTCACCCCGCCCGGGCCGGCCGCCCCGCCGTCCGTCCCGGTCGAGGACGTGTGGGTGGACGGCCCCGGCGGCCGCATCCACGCGCTGGTCAGCAAGCCGGAGGGCGACCGCCCGTACCCGACGGTGTTCGACGTCCACGGCGGGCCGACCGCGCAGGACGACGACTCGTTCGTGCCGACCGCCGCCGCCTGGGTCGACCACGGGTTCGCGGTCGTCCGGGTCAACTACCGGGGGTCCACCGGGTACGGCTCGGAATGGCGGGACGCCATCGAGGGCCGCGTCGGGCTCACCGAGCTGGAGGACATCAAGGCCGTCCGCGACTGGGCGGTGGAGTCGGGCCTCGCCGACCCGTCCCGGCTCGTCCTGACGGGCGGCTCGTGGGGCGGCTTCCTCACCCTGCTCGGCATCGGCACGCAGCCGGACGACTGGAGCGTCGCGGTCGCCGCCGTCCCCGTCGCCGACTACGTCGCCGCGTACGAGGACGAGATGGAGGGCCTCCAGGCGTTCGACCGCTCCCTGTTCGGCGGCTCGCCGGACGAGGTGCCGGACCGCTACCGCGAGTCGTCCCCGATCACCTATGTCGAGTCGGTCAAGGCGCCGGTGCTGGTGCTGGCCGGGGAGAACGACCCGCGCTGCCCGATCCGGCAGATCGACAACTACCTCGCGCGGCTCGCCGAACTGGACCTTCCGCACGAGGTGTACCGGTACGACGCGGGGCACGGCTCCCTGGTCGTCGAGGAGCGGATCACCCAGATGGCCGCCGAGATCGGCTTCGCCCGGAAGCATCTCGGCATGTCGTGATTCGTCCCGGGGGACGGGCGGTGCGGCCGCCCGTCCCCCGGTTTACAAGATCGAACCTCGGGCATCCCTCCGAGCGGCCACCGGCCGCCAGACGGGCCCCGGCCCGCCCCCCGGGTATACGAGAACACCGCTCGGGGGGATTCCAGTGACATGTCTTCGGCACGCCCATGCGCTCGTCCGGCACGCCTCCGGTGACCGAATACCGAGGCCGCACGGCCCCGCCATCCGCCTGACCGCGCTGGTCATGGCCCTGGGCGCCGCCGCTACGGCCCTCACCCCCGTCCCGTCCGGTCCCGCGTCCGCGACCGACGACCCGCCCCGCTCCCGACCCGCCGCCGCACCCGCCGGCGCTCCCCCGCAGACCGCACCGCCCCCGCCCTCCGTACCGCCCCCGACCTCCGCAGCGCCCCCGACCTCCACCGCAACGGACAAGCCCGCGACGCTGCTGTCCGCGCCGAAGCCGCCCCAGGCGACCGTCCCGAAGCAGGACGCTCCGGCACAGGACGCTCCGGCACAGGACGCTCTGGCACAGGGCGCCCTGCCGGACCTGCCCGACTCGCTGCGGCTGGAGCACGCGTTCGCCGAGCTCGTGCTGCGCGCCAACGGCATCCGCTGGCGCTCGACCGGAGGCTGCTCCGACCGGACCATTCGGACCTGCACCTCCTTCGAGGGCGTCCGGTGGGGGACGCTCAAGGGCCTGATCGGCTTCGCGAGGTCGAGCGGCTGCACAATCACCGTGACCGGCGGCACCGAGGTGGGCCACGCGGGCGGCACCTACAGCCACGCCAACGGCTACAAACTGGACATCTCCCCCACCCGCTGCGTGGACGCCGCGATCAAGCGCTACCCGTACGCCGGCCGGCGGGGCGACGGCTCCCGCCTCTACCGCTCACCGGACGGCGCGCTCTTCGCCCGCGAGAAGGACCACTGGGACATCACGTTCCGCTGACCCCGCCGGGTCGCGAGGCCGCCGAACCAAAGGGCCGCCGGGCCGCGGGGCCGCCGGTCAGGCGCGGACCTCGCGGATGATGCCCACCAGCTCCCGGGTCACCGACTTGAACCCCGGCAGGCGGGACATCGACACCATCCGGTCGACGAGCGGGACCGTCCGCTCGACGAGGAGGTAGGTCTTGCGGCAGCCGGGGGAGCTGTCGTGCACCCAGTACAGGACGATGCCCATCGAGTAGATCCACAGCAGTTCCGGCAGCTCGGCGCGGAACTCCTTGTCGATCTTCAGGTCGGAGCCCTCCACGACCTCGCGGTAGATCGCGACCGCCGACTCGCGGGCCGGACCCGACTCGGCGCTGAACGGGTTGAGCGGGCTGGTCGGCTCGGCGGCGAACTTGAAGAACTTCCCGGCGAACTCGTGGTACGGGACCATCGTGTCGACCCGGGCCCGGAGCACGCCGAGCAGCCGGGGCGCGAACCGCGTCTCGCTGTCGAGGACGGCCCGGCAGGCCGCGACGTGCTCGTCCTGCAGCTCGTCGTAGTAGGCCTGGATCAGCTCTTCCTTGGACCCGAAGTAGTAGTAGGCGTTGCCGACCGAGACGCCCGCCTCCTTGGCGATCGCCCGCATCGTCGTCGCCTCGTATCCGCGCTCCCGGAACAGGCGCAGCGCCGTCTGGACGATCACGGCCCGCGTCTGCTCGGACTTCACGGCCTTCGTCTCGGTCACGCATGCCACCTTAAATCCCTCTCGCGGGGTCCGCGCTGATGGCCCGGCCGCCGCCGCGCCCCGTTGCGGCGCCCTCCGGCACGGGTTCGGGCGCCGTCCCGCCCGGCCGGGACACGACCCGGCGGGACGGGACGGGGGTCAGGCGGTCAATTCGGCGGCGACCAGTTCGGCCGTCTGGACGGCGTTGAGCGCGGCCCCCTTGCGGAGGTTGTCACCCGAGAGGAACAGGTCGAGGGCGTGCGGGTCGTCGAGCGAGCGGCGGACGCGTCCCGCCCAGACGGGGTCGGTGCCGGCGGCGTCGGACGGCGTCGGGAACTCGTGCGTGTCCGGGTTGTCGCACAGCACGACGCCGGGCGAGCGGGCCAGGATCCCCTGCGCCTCCCGCTGGTCGGTGCGCTGCTCGAACACCGCGTGCACGGCCATCGAGTGCCCGATGACCACCGGGACGCGGACGCAGGTCGCCGACACCCGCAGCTCGGGCAGGCCGAGGACGCGGCGGGTCTCGTCGCGGAGGGCGAGCTCGTCGGTCGTCCAGCCGCCGTCGGCGCCCGTCCCCGCCCAGGGCACGACGTTCAGCGCGAGCGGCGCCGGGAACGGGCCGAGGTCGCCGACCGCGCCGCGCATCGCGCCGGGGCGGTGCCCGAGCGTCCGGTCGCCGCCGACCTTCTCCAGCTGCGCGTACAGGGTGTCGACGCCGTCCGGGCCGGCGCCGGAGGCCGCCTGGTAGGACGCGACGACCAGCTCCCGGAGCCCGTACCGCTCGTGCAGCGCGCCGACCGCCGCGATCATCGTGAGGGTCGCGCAGCCGGGGCCCGCGACGATGCCGCGCGGGCGGTCCCGCACCCGCTCGGGGTTCACCTCGGGGACCACGAGCGGGACGTCCCGGGCGGTCCGGAAAGCGCGCGACACGTCGACCGCCACGGCTCCGTGCGCCGCCGCGACCGGCGCCCATTCAGCGGCCACCGCCGGCGGCACGGCGAACAGCGCCACGTCGGCGCCCGCGAAGACCTCGGGCGCGAGCGGCACCGCCGCCGCCGGCGCGCCGCGCACCTGGAGCGCGCGCCCGGCGGACCGCGCCGACCCGGCGACGCGGATCTCCCCGTACACGTCCCGGCGGATGGACAGCAGGTCGAGCAGCACCGCACCGACCGTCCCGGTGGCGCCGGCGACCACGAGGGTCGGCAGCCCCGAGGCGGAGCCCGTCGTCGCACTCACACCCACTGAACTACCGCCGCCCACCCCCGGTTCCCAAAACGGCCCACACCACCTGGAATCACGGCTGATCCGCCGGGGGCGGCCGAGACGCGGAAGGCCGCGCCGCCCGGCGAGGGAACGGCGCGGCCCGTGCGTGGCGGCAGCGGCCGAAGCGCGGCGTCAGGCGTCAGCGGCCGAAGCGCGGCGTCAGCGGCCGGTGCCGCCGTAGACGACGGCCTCGACCTGGTCGGAGTCCAGGTCGAACGCGTGGTGCGCGGCGGCGACCGCGGTGTCGATGTCGTCCTGCGCGACGACGACCGAGATCCGGATCTCCGAGGTGGAGATCATCTCGATGTTCACCCCGGCGTCGGCGATCGCGCTGAACAGGTTCGCGGTCACTCCGGGGTGCGAGCGCATCCCGGCGCCGATCAGCGACACCTTGCCGATCCGGTCGTCGTAGCGCAGCGACTCGAAGCCGATCCGCTCCTTCAGCTTGTTCAGCGCGGTCAGCGCGCTCTGCCCGTCGGTCGACGGCAGCGTGAACGAGATGTCGGTGCGCCCGGTGGACGCCGCCGACACGTTCTGCACGATCATGTCGATGTTGATCTCGGCCTCGGACAGCACCGAGAAGATCGCGGCGGCCTCACCGACCTTGTCGGGCACCCCGACCACGGTGATCTTGGCCTCGCTCCGGTCGTGCGCGACGCCGGAGATGATCGCCTGCTCCATGTCCTGTCCTTCGATCTCGCTGCTGTCGACGACCCACGTGCCCTCCTTCTGACTGAACGAGGACCGCACATGGATCGGGATGTTGTAGCGGCGCGCGTACTCCACGCAGCGCAGGTGCAGGATCTTCGCGCCGCTCGCCGCCATCTCCAGCATCTCCTCGTAGGAGATCTTCGGGATCTTGCGGGCGGCGGGCACGATGCGCGGGTCGGCGGTGAAGACGCCGTCGACGTCGGAGTAGATCTCGCACACGTCGGCGTCCAGCGCGGCGGCGAGCGCCACCGCGGTGGTGTCGGAACCGCCGCGGCCGAGCGTGGTGATGTCCTTGGTGCCCTGCGAGACGCCCTGGAATCCGGCCACGATGCAGATCGAGCCCTCGTCCAGCGCGGTGCGGATCCGGCCCGGCGTCACGTCGATGATCTTCGCTTTGCCATGCGAACCGTCGGTGATCACACCGGCCTGGGAGCCGGTGAACGAGCGGGCCTCGTGGCCCAGGTTCGCGATGGCCATGGCGAGCAGCGCCATCGAGATCCGCTCGCCCGCGGTGAGCAGCATGTCCAGCTCACGGCCCGGCGGCAGGGGGCTGACCTGCTTGGCCATATCGATGAGATCATCCGTCGTGTCGCCCATGGCGGAGACCACGACGACCACGTCGTTGCCCGCCTTCTTCGTCGCGACGATGCGCTGGGCGACCCGCTTGACGCCATCGGCGTCGGCGACGGAGGAGCCACCGTACTTCTGCACGACAAGAGCCACGAGTGGGCGCTCCTCGGATCGGGGTCAGGCGTACCGGACGACGAGTCTACCGAGCCCGTTCCGATGCATCACGACCAGGTAACTGCGGGTCGCCGCGCCGCGGCCGCTACCCGGCGGCCCGCGCGGGCACGAGCGCCTCGGCGAGCCGCCGCCACTCCGGCATCGCCGTCCGGCCGGGCCCGACCCCGATGACCTGGACGCCGACGTGGTCGGCGCCCGCCTCATGATGCTCGTTCAGTCTGCGGACGATCGCGTCGAGATCGCCCCAGGCCACCAGGCCGTCGACGAGCCGGTCGCTGCCCTCGCGGACGTCCTCCTCGGTGTAGCCGAGGCGGAGGAACTTGGCCATGTTGTACTTCTCCTTCAGGTACCCGCTGAGGTGCTCCCTCGCGATCTCGCGTGCCTTCCGGGGTTCGCTCTCGAAGAGCACCGCCTGCTCGACGCCGAGGAACGGTCCGTCGCCGAGCACCTCGCGCGCCCGCGCCGTGTGCTCCACCGTCACGTGGTAGGTGTGGGCGCCCGCGGACCGGTCGCGCGCCATCGCCAGCATCTTCGGCCCGTACGCCGCCAGGACCCGCCGGACGGGCGCCGCCGGCTCGGGGTTGGCGTTCGCCGTCGCGTCCATCTCGTCCAGGTACTCGTTCATCGCCCGCAGCGGGGTCGTCTCCGCGTGCGGCTCGCCTCCGAACCCGAGGCCGAGCAGGTGCCGTCCGGGGTAGGCGTCGGCCAGGAGCACGGCCGCGCCCCGCGTCCAGCGGGCCCCGCGCGACCAGATCCGCGCGATGCCGTTGACGACGGCGATGCGCTCGGTGGAGGCCAGCAGGAAGCCGGCGTGCGTCATCGCCTCCCGCCCGTCCCGTTCCGGGATCCACACCGCCGGCCAGCCGGCCTCCTCCAGTTCCTGGACGGACTCCCGGATCAGGCCCGCGGGCTGCTCCTCGAAGTCGAACGTCCAGATCCCGTAGCGCCCCAGGTCCATGCCCTCGATCGCGCTCATGGTCGGTCCCTCCGTCTCGACGTCTACGAATCGAAGTATCGCATAATCTCGATGCGTTGTTGGCCATGGGGGCCGCGGGGAGTTCGCCTTGGCGATCAGAGGGAGTGGCCGAGCGTTTCGACGAGGCGGGCGATGCGCTCCTCGTCCCGCCGGTAGTGCGTCCACTTGCCGACGCGGGTCGAGACGACCAGGCCGGCCCGTTCCAGCGCGGCCATGTAGGACGAGACGGTCGACTGCGCCAGCCCGGTCTTGGCCTGGATGTGGCTCACGCACACGCCCACCTCGTCCGGGTCGGCGATCCCGGTCTCCACCGGGAAGTGCTCCCGCGGGTCGCGCAGCCACTGGAGCATCTGGAGCCGGACGGGATTGGCCAGCGCCTTGAACGCCTCAAGCAACTCGGCGGAGGCGTCCGTTGACGGGGTCGTGTGCGTGCTCATGGCCAGCACAAGTCTAAGCGCTCGCCACGACGTTTCGCGGTTCCTCGATGCGATCCGGACCGGCTACAGCGCGGGCGGTCCCTGCTCGATGCGGCGCAGGACGGGGTCGGGGCGCTCGTTCTCCTCCGCGCCGATGAGCCGCCGCTCGTCCCACCAGGTAGCGCCCGGCGCCCATGAAGAGCGCAAAACGCATAGGCCAATCAAATCAGCGGAGCGGCGGAATTGATCCCGGCGGCGGGGGTAAACCAGGGTCGCTCTCCTTGGTGAGGAGCGAAGCCGAACCGAGACGGGAGACGGCCATGAACAGAATCCTGATTTCCGAGAGCGATGAACGCATCGCCCGGTTCATCCACAAGGGACTGCGCACCCATGGCTTTCACCCGACCGTCGTCACCGACGGCGACACGGCGCTCACGCACGCCCTCTCCGGGCAGTACGACCTCGTCGTGCTCACGATCGGGCTCCCGGGGCGCGACGGCTTCGAGGTGCTCCGGCGGATCCGCGCGGTCCGGTCCGCCCTCCCCGTGATCATCCTGTCGTCGTGCACCACGGTCGGCGACACCGTCGCCGGCCTGGACGGGGGCGCGGACGACTACATGACCAAGCCGTTCCGGTTCGACGAGCTGCTGGCGCGGATCCGGCTGCGGCTCCGCAGCGCGCAGACCGCGGTGGCGGCCCCCACCACCCTCGGCGTCGACGGGCTGACGCTCGATCTGCGCACCCGCCGGGCGCTGACCCCGGACGGGCGCACGACCGATCTCAGCGCGAAGGAGTTCGCCCTGCTCGATCTGCTGCTGCGGCACCCGCGGCAGGTGGTCTCGCCCGAACAGATCCTCGACCACGTCTGGGGCCCCACCGTCGGCCCCAGTTCGAACGTCGTGGCGGTCTACATCGGACGGCTGCGGCGCAAACTCGGGCCCGGCGTGATCACGACGATCCGCGACATGGGGTACCGGTGCGGCTGAGCGGTACGTCCCGCACGCGTTTCCCTTTCTGATCGGAAAGCTGATCAGAAAGGCGTGAGAACACGCTCACACTCCTTTCATGCTGTTTTCACATGGGCCGCCACAGGCTGAGTGATGGCCTTCCTCCTTTCCCCGGCGTTCAGGCGGAGGACAGGTCCCGGACGGTCCGTCTTCGGCCCGCCGTCACGTGAGCCGCTGAGAGGGGTGGTCGATGAACCGCGTGCTGGTACTGACCGACTCGCGCTACCTGGGCCAGCTCATGCCACGCGCCCTGGTCGACGCGCTGCGCGGTCGCGGGGTGCCGGTCTCGGCGGCCCCGGTGGACCGCCTCGTCACCGAGGTGCGGACGGACGGCGGCACAGTGCAGGCGGGCAGCGGCGCAGTGCAGGCGGGCGGCGGCGCAGTGCAGGCGAGAAGCGGCGCGCCGCCGGACGGGCGGCGGGACCCGCCGGCGCCGCGGCCGGGCGATCTCGTGGTGCCGCGCACCCGCGACCCGTTCGCCCTGTCGCTGCTGTGCCGAGCGCAGCTCGACGGCGCCTCCACGGTCAACCGCTGGGAGGCGATCCAGGCGGTGCGCGACAAACCGCACGCCGTACTGCTGCTCGCCCGCGCCGGGGTGCCCACCCCGCGGACGTTCCTCACCGACCGTCCCGCCTCGCTGGCCGGTCTTCCCGCCGCGGCCTGGCCGCTGCTGCTGAAGCCGCCCTACGGCGACAACGGCGATGGGATCGTCCGGGTGGACTCCCCGCGCGATCTGGAGCGGCTGCCCTGGCCCGACGGCATGGTCCTCGCCCAGCACTACGTCGACGTGGCGGGGGTCGACGTCAAGCTGTAGGGGGCGGGCACGCGGGTGTGGGCGGTGCGGCGGCCCTCTCCGCTGCTCGGGCCGGGACGGCGCGACGAGCCGATGGCACTGCCGGTCACCGAAGAGCTCCGCGACCTCGCTCTCGCCTGCCGTGACGCCTTCGGGCTGGAGCTGTACGGCGTGGACGTGCTGCCGTCCCCCGGCGGGCCGCTGGTCGTCGACGTCAACGACTTTCCGAACTACACGGGGATAGCGGAGGCTCCCGATGCCGTCGCCGACCTCGTCGAATCCCGTCTCGCGGAGGTGATTCCGTCGTGACCGCGATCAGAACCGGGGTGCGGATCGTCCTGGTCCACGGCAACAGGCCGACGCCCCACTCCATCGTCTGGAAAGTGCTCGCGATGTTCCGCGCCCTGGGCGCCCGCATCGAGACCTGGCAGGACGCGCCGGACCTGCCACCGGCCGCGTTCGCGCGAGCCGACCTGGTCATCCTGCGGTCGGTCCATCCCGCCACGGCGGTGACGGCGCGGGCGAGCGCCCCGCCGGGGACCGCCTGGTGCAACGAACCGGCGGCCACGGCGACGGTCGCCGACCGGGTGGAGACCTGGCGGCGCCTCGTCGCGGCCGGCCTTCCGGTGCCGCGCGCGCAGGTCGTCGACGACCCGCGGGCCGTGTCGGGCATCGCCGCCGGCCGGCCGGTGGTGGCGAAGACGCCGCTGGGAAGTCGCGGCAAGGGAGTGACACTGCTCGACCAAGGGGACGCCTTCCCGGCCGGCGGCCGGGGGCCCTGGCTCGTCCAGGACCGGATCCCGGGCGACGGCTGGGACCGCAAGCTGTTCGTGGTCGGGCCGCACGTCCACGGGACGCTGCGGCGCTGGCCCGCCCGGTCGCTCGCCGAGAAGCTGGGCCGCCCGCTGCGCCCGGACGCCGAGATGGCGGACCTGGCGCTCGGCGCCGGGCGCGTGTTCGGGCTGTGCGCCTACGGCGTCGACATGATCGGCGGCACGGACGGCCCGGTGATCGTCGATGTCAACGCCTTCCCCGGGTTCAAGGGCGTCCCCGGCGCCACCGGCCTGCTCTTCGACCATCTGCTCGGCCACCTGGAAGGGAGGCATGGCCATGCTCGTGGTGATAGTCGGGTCCGGGAAGCTGGGCTGCGGCTACCTGGTCCCGCTGTTCTCGAACGCGGGGCACGAGGTGCTGCTCGGCTGCCGGACCGGTGAGACGGCCCGCCGCATCCGGTCGGCCGGGGGCTGGCGGGTACGCGTGGCCGGGGAGCCGCCCGAGGAGGTCCGCGGCATCGCCGCCGCGGCCGTGGGCACGGCGGACCTGGACCGGGCGGTCGCGGACGCGGACCTGATCGTGCTCAGCGCGGGCGAGGGGAAGGTCGCCGAGGTCGCGCGGCACCTGGTCCCCGGGCTCGCCGCCCGCCGGGGCCGGCCGCTGGACGTGTGGGTCGTGGGGAACGCCGACTGCGCCCGCCGGGTCCGCGGCGCGCTCGCCGGCACCGCGGAGGCCCGCGGGACGGCGCTGCCCCCGCTCGGGGTCGCCGGGGCGGTCGCCCGGGTGGCCGTGAGCCGCGGCAGCTGGCACGAACCGGGAGTACCGGAGTTCGTCGGCGACGCCGCCCGGCGGCTGGACGTCGACGCCCTCCCGCTGCGCCTGGCGCCGCCCGCGCTGCCGGGCGTCCACACCACCCGCGAGTTCGGTGCGCGGCTGCGGGAGAAGCTGTTCGTCTTCAACACCGGCCACGCGTTCACCGCCTACCTCGGCTGGCTGCGCGGCCACCGCACCATCGACACGGCGATCCGCGACCCGTTCGTCCGGCCGGTCGTGACCGGTGCGCTGCTCGCCGCGCGTCGCGCGGTCCTGGCGGCCTATCCGTGCCTGTGCCCGGGAGCCCCCTGGACCAGGCGCACCAGGTAGAGGGCGGCGCGCCGCGCGGGGCCGCGGGCCGGCCGGGTCGTCGCGACCCTCGACACGGCCCTGTCGGTCGGGGAGGCCCTCGGGCCGGTCATCGCCGCGCTGCTGTGGGACGTGTGGGGCCTCGCGACGTTCCTGCTGGTCCGCGCGGGGCTCGGCATCGCCACGGAGCTGGTCGTCTCGCGACGCCTGCGCCACACGGTGCCCTGAGACCGGGGTGTCCCGCCGGGCGCCCCCGCGGGAGGCGGCGCGACCGGCGCGGGCCGGTGGGGGATTTCACCGGTTTTCCGGTCTTCTCCGCGGACCACCCAGAAGTGGGGCAAAGCGTCTATCTAGCGGCGGGGTAGTGGCGGCGCGCCCGGTTCGTGCCGCCCGCCGGTGATCCGGCGCGTCCGGGGCCCAGGGCCGGCCGCGGGCGCGCGCCGTGGTGTCCGAGCTGATGGGAGAACCGATGGGCGCGTTCGACGACCTGCCGAGGGTGCGCAGGGGGCCGCTGCATTCGCTGTACGCGACGCTGCGGCGGCGTGCGCCGCAGATGTCCGCGGCACCTCCGGAGGGCGGCGTGCTGGCCGTCGGGTACCGGGGCCGCACCGCCCGCGTCGTCTGGGACGACGACCTCGAAGTGTTCGCCTGGGACGCGCCCGAAGGGGTCGCCACCGGGCCCGGCGGCGGCCCCATCGGGCCCGGCGTCGAGAAGGCCGCCGAGGTGGTCGCGGCGGCGCTGGACGCGCCGGTGAGCCCCGGCGCGTCCGGCTAGGCGGGCCGCCTCGCGGGTCGGCCGGATCAGGCGGGCGCCGCGGCCTCCGCGGCCTCCGCCTCGGCCTCCGGAGCGACGTCCAGGCGGGCGTTGGCGACGAAGGCGTGCAGGGCCCGCAGCGCGGCGCCGGCGTGGTTGCCCCAGTGGTTGAAGTAGGAGTACTGCCACCACCACAGGGCCTCCAGGGGCCGGTCCTGGTTGTAGTGGCGCAGCCCGTGGACGAGGTCGCTGGCGACGTCGACCAGGTCGTCCGACAGGCGGTAGGCGGTGGTCTCGGTGTCCTTGTACGGGTCGAAGACCTCGGCGTACTCGTCCAGCGCGACGAGGCGCTCGGCCAGGCCCTGCCGGACGGCGTCCAGGTCGGGGTCGTCGCCGACCTCGGGCTCCCAGTTGTCGGGGAGGATGACGTCGGCGCTCGCGCCGAGCTGCGCGCCCGCCAGGATGACCTGCGACACCTCGAGGAGGAGCAGCGGGATCGTGTGGGTGCCGCCGTCGCCGCGGGCGACCGCCTCCAGTCCGTTCAGGTAGTTGTCGACATGGCACGCCACGCGCTCGGCGAGGGCGTTCCAGTCCTGCGGGCTGTTGGTGTCAGACATCGAGCAGCCTCCGTCCTTCGAATGCGCGGCCCAGCGTCACCTCGTCCGCGTACTCGAGGTCGCCACCCACCGGCAGGCCGCTGGCCAGACGGGTGACGGTCAGGCCCATGGGCTTGACGAGCCGGGCGAGGTACGTCGCGGTCGCCTCGCCCTCCAGGTTGGGGTCGGTGGCGAGGATCAGCTCGGTGACCGTCCCGTCCGCGAGCCGCTGCATCAGCTCGCGGATGCGCAGGTCGTCCGGGCCGACGCCCTCGATCGGGCTGATCGCTCCGCCGAGCACGTGGTAGGTGCCGCGGAACTCGCGGGTCTTCTCGATCGCGACGACGTCCTTGGACTCCTCCACCACGCAGATGACATGGGGGTCGCGGCGGGCGTCCCGGCAGATCCGGCACTCCTCCTCCTCCGCGACGTTCCCGCACGTCCGGCAGAAGCGGACCTTGTCCTTGACCTCCTTGAGCGCCTTCCCGAGCCGTTCGACGTCGGCCGGGTCGGCGGCGAGCAGGTGGAAGGCGATCCGCTGCGCGCTCTTGGGGCCGACACCGGGCAGCCTGCCCAGCTCGTCGATGAGGTTCTGGACCACCCCTTCGTACAACGGACCCCTCCTTTCCTAGTCGTGCTGGTCGTCCTGGTCGCCCTGCGTCGTGCTGGTCGTGCTGACCGTCGGTGTCCCGGTCGTCCGCGCTCGTCCGCGTTCAGGAGCCCTGGCCGCCGCCGCCGAGCCCCGGGAACCCGCCGGGCAGGCCGCCCCCGGGCATGCCGCCGCCGGGCATGCCGCCGAGGCCCTGCGCGAGCGGACCCATCTTCTCCTGCTGGAGCTCCTGCACCGCGCGCCCGGCGTCCCGGATCGCGGCGAGGACGAGATCGGCGATCGTCTCCGCCGTGTCGGCCGGGTCGCCGGCGTCGATGGCCTCCGGATCGATCGCCAGGCCCGTGACCTCGCCCTGCCCGTTGACCGTCGCCGTGACGAGCCCGCCGCCCGCGGTGCCCTGCACCTCGGCCTCCGCGAGCTCGCGCTGCGCGGTGAAGAGCTGCTGCTGCATGGCCTGCGCCTGCTGCAGCAGCTCCTGCATGTTCAACTGACCACCGGGTTCCACGGTGCACTCCCCACTTCCGGCCCCCGAGGGCCTGCTCTCTGGCGCTCAGCCAGCCGCCGGACGTCCGTCCCACGAGACTACGGGTTCACGCCATGATGCGGTAAGTACGCCGGTCACGATCTTGGCCGGAGTGCTCCCACGCTGGATCCGCGCCAAACCTGCGGGCGGTCCGCGCGGGCCCGCGGGCGGAGTGGTATCGCTCACACGCCAGCACGGAGATCGCTGCGGTGCGGGCGCGGTACGGGCGGGGTGCGGGGTGCCGCGCGGTCAGGAGTTGTCGATCTCGCGGATGATCTGGCCACCGAGTTCGCGCTGGATGAGGGCCATGCCGCTCATCTCCGCCTCGGTGCCGTCGGCGTCGGCGTCGCCTTCGGGGTCGACCTCGTCGCTCTCGTCGATGGGCGGCGCGGGTTCGGGGGGCGGCGGGGGCTCATCCGGCGGAGGGGGCAGCGGGCCCGGGTCGGCCTGGCGCGCCGCGCCGCCGCCGTCCGACGGGCGCGGGACGGGGTTGGGCCGGGCCGCCTGGGGCGGGGACTGCTGCTGAGGCGCCGCGTCGCCGAAGCCGCCGGACGGGGATCCGCCGGAACCGGAGGACTGCGCGTTGCCGAAGCCTCCGCCCGGCCGTCCGCCGCCGGGCCCAGGGTTGGCGGGACGGCCGCCTCCGCCACCACCGCCACCGCCTCCGCCTCCGCCTCCGACGACGGTCTCGATGCGCCAGTCGACGCCCATCCGCTCCTTGAAGACCTCGCGGAGGACGGTCTCGCGGCCGCCGTTGACGAAGCCCAGCCTGCGCCCCTCGGCGTCGAAGCCCAGGGTGAGGACCTTGCCGTCCAGTGACACCGGCTGGACCCCGGACATGATCGTCATCCAGGTGGCGCGGCTCTTTTGCTTGACCGCCTCGACGACGTCCGGCCAGAGCCGCTGGACGGTCCCGAAGTCCATTCCCCCGGCGGCGGGAGCCTGGCCCTGCGGCGCCGCGGGCTGCGGCGCCGGTTGAGCGGCCGGCCGGGGTGCCGCGGGCTGCGCAGACGGCCTCGGCCCGGACGGCCCGGGTGACGCAGGTGACTCGGGCGGTGCCTGGCGGGGTTCTGCCGGACGCTCGGGCGCGGCGGGCGCGCTCGCGGTGCGGCGGTTTTCCACAGAACCGTGTTCGGGCGGCGCGGGGGCGGGGCGGGGCGTGACACTGGAAGTGGGGTCGCCCCCCTGGGCGGGCGGGGTGTCGGTTCCCTGCGCGCCACCGAAACCCGCGACGCCTCCCCCGAAGGCGGGCGCGGGCCCGGCCAGGCCGCCCTGGGTTGCCTGCCGCTCCAGGCGGTCGAGGCGGGCGAACAGCGACGCCTCGTCCTCGTAGGCCGCGGGCAGCAGGATGCGCGCGCAGATCAGTTCGAGCAGCAGCCGCGGGGACGTGGCGCCGCGCATCTCGGTGAGGCCGGTGTGCAGCAGGTCGGCGGCGCGGGTCAGCTCCCCCGGGCCCATGGAGGACGACTGCCGCCGCATCGCCTCCAGCTCGTCCGGCGGGACGTTCAGCAGCCCCGTCCCGCCCGCCTCCGGGACGTTCGACAGGATCACCAGGTCGCGGACGCGCTCCAGCAGGTCGGCGGTGAACCGGCGCGGGTCCTGCCCGCTCTCGATCACCCGGTCGATCGCGGCGAAGACGGCGGCGCCGTCGCGGGCCGCGAAGGCCGCGATGACCTCGTCCAGCAGGGCGGAGTCGGTGTAGCCGAGCAGCGAGACGGCCCGCGCGTAGGTGATGCCCTTCTCGTCCGACCCGGCGAGCAGCTGGTCCAGGATCGACAGCGTGTCGCGGGCGGACCCGGCGCCGGCCCGCACCGCCAGCGGCAGCGCGGACGTCTCGTAGGGGACGTCCTCCGCCTTCAGGATCTCCTCGACGAGCTCCTGCAGCACGCCGGGCGGGATCAGCCGGAACGGGTAGTGGTGGGTCCGGGAGCGGATCGTCCCGATGACCTTCTCCGGCTCGGTCGTCGCGAACACGAACTTCAGGTGCGGCGGCGGCTCCTCGACCAGCTTCAGCAGCGCGTTGAAGCCCTCCCGGGTGACCATGTGCGCCTCGTCGATGATGTACACCTTGAAGCGCGCCGACACCGGCGCGAAGAACGCGCGCTCCCGCAGGTCGCGGGCGTCGTCGACACCGCCGTGGGACGCGGCGTCGATCTCGATGACGTCGATGTGGCCCGTCCCGGACGGGCCGAGGGCGACGCACGAGTCGCACTTCCCGCACGGATCGGGCGTCGGACCCTGTTCGCAGTTCAGGGAGCGGGCGAGGATCCGGGCGCTGGAGGTCTTCCCGCACCCGCGCGGACCGCTGAACAGGTACGCGTGGTTGATCCGGCCGTTGCGCAGGGCCTGCTGCAACGGCTCCGCGACGTGCTCCTGTCCCTTCAGCTCGGCGAACGTCGCTGGCCGGTACTTGCGGTACAGCGCCAGACTCATCGGGGGTCCGCCCTCCTGGAGAAGCAGAGCGTCAGAAGCGAAAGGACCCCCCGCACACCCGCCAGAGCCTGTTTATCCTTGCTGCCTTCCGGCCCTGGGGAGGTTCACAGGGTGACGCCATGCGAGGGGTCTCCTCAGAGTCTATGGCATCCCCGGCCGTGGATTGCCACGCTTCCGGCGTAGTCTCCGCCGCATGCCCGCCGCATCCCAGGACACCCTCCTGCACATCGCCGAACGCACCCACTGGGAATCCGCCCGCGCCGCCGGTGTGTCGTACACCATGTCCACGGTGGGCCGGACGCTGGACGAGGAGGGCTTCATCCACTGCTCGTCCGACATGTCCCAGGTGGACGGCGTCCTCGCCCGCTTCTACTCCGGTATCGACCGGGACGACCTGGTTCTGCTGGTCATCGACGTGTCCCGCCTGGACGCGCCCGTCCGCTACGAGCCCGTCGGGGACGCGGTCTTCCCGCACGTCTACGGACCGATCCCGGTCTCCGCCGTTATTGATGTCAGGTCACTCCCCGGAACCCGGTAGGCTTTCCCGTGGAGGATTCGCCTAGTGGCCTAGGGCGCACGCTTGGAAAGCGTGTTGCGTGCAAGCGCTCGCGAGTTCGAATCTCGCATCCTCCGCACCGGTCCGTAAGGACGACCGAAGGCTCCGACCGCACTGCGGCCGGAGCCTTCGTCGTTTCGCGTCCACCCGGTCCCGCCCCAGTGTGCGCCCGGCGGCCGGTGGCTAGGTCGGAGGGCGGACGCGGCGGCGCCGGATGGCCTCGCCCGCGTCGAGATGCCCGAGGATCGCGACCAGCAGTGCCCGCGCGTCCGCGATGCGCTCCTCACCGAACTCCGCCGCCAGCTCGGCGTCGAGGTCGGCGCGCAGGGTCCGGGCCGCGCGCACCGCGGCCTCGCCGCGCTCGGTGAGGTGCAGGTGCTTGGTCCGCGCGTCGCCGGGGGAGCGCCGCCGTTCGAGGACGCCGCGGGCCTCCAGATCGGCGACGGCCTTCGAGGCGGCCTGCTGGGTGATCCCCATCCGCTCGGCGAGCGCCGTGATCGAGAGCGGCCCGGCGACCACGTGCTGGATCACCACGCCGTCGTTCGTCCGCAGGTCGCCGAAGCCCTCCGCGGCGAGGCTCCGCTGTATCCGGTCGGCCATGGCCCAGCCGGCGAAGAGGGCGAGGAGTGACAACTCCAGGTCTTCCGCCCTAATATGCACAACCATGGTTGTGGAATCTAGCAGGCCGCCGGCCGCGCTGGTCCAGGAGTTCATCTCCATCGCGCACCGGATCGTGTGGTGCTCGCTGGCGACCGTCGACCGCCGGGACCGCCCGCGCTCGCGCGTCGTCCACCCGTACTGGGAACTCCGCGACGGCGCTCTCGCCGGGTGGGCCTTCACGCGTCCGGCCTCGCCCAAGGCCGCGCACATCCGCCACCGCCCGTACGCGTCGTGCTCGTACTGGGACCCCGCACAGGAGGTCGCGGTCGCCGAATGTGAGGCCGAGTTCGCCGACGATGCGGAGACCCGCCGCACGGTGTGGAAGCTGTTCGAGGCGGCCGAGCACCCGCTCGGCTACGACCCCCGCATGCTCGGCGCCGCCGACTTCATGGACCCGCAGATCACCGTCCTGAGGATGGCCCCATGGCGCCTGAGCACGCTGAAAGGATCATGGAGGCGCGCGTACGGAACTTAGTCACGGGTCGGTTGACCTGCGCGGTAACTGGTTTACAGATGCCGTAAGTCGAGTGACGCATGTTGTTGAGCCGCCTTCTCCGGGTGGGGTGGACGCCGTAGACTCGAAGGGTGATCTTCAAGGCGGTCGGCGACGGAAGGCCCTATCCGGACCACGGGCTCTCGTCCCGGGACTGGGCCAAGATCCCGCCCCGCCAGGTCCGCCTCGACCAGCTCGTCAGCACCAAGCGGGAGATGGACCTCCAGTCGCTGCTCTCCAAGGACTCCACGTTCTACGGCGACCTGTTCCCGCACGTCGTCCAGTGGCACGGCGAGCTGTACCTGGAGGACGGCCTGCACCGGGCGCTGCGGGCCGCGCTGCACCAGCGGCTCGTCCTGCACGCGCGCGTCCTCGACCTGGACGCCGTCGACATCGGCTGACGCCCGGTCAGCGGGTACGGGCGGGCTCCAGAACGCGGGCGTGCTTCGGGGCGGGGCGCGGGCGCGCCGGACGGACGAACCCCGGGCGCGCCGCCAGCAGCCCGAACACGATCTCCGGCACGACCAGCGCGAGCAGGAGGGCGAGGGGAACGTTCCAGCCGCCCGTGGCGTCGTGCAGCACACCGACCGCGAGCGGGCCGGCGGCCGCGAGGAGGTAGCCGCCCGTCTGCGCCATCCCGGACAGCGCCGCCGCCACGGACGGGCTCGGCGAGCGCAGGCTGAGCAGCGTGTACGCCAGCGGGAACGCGCTGCCGGTGCCGAGGCCGAGGACGATCACCCACGTCCAGCCCGCGGACGGGACGAGCATCAGCCCGCCGATGCCCACCACCATGGTGGCCGCGACGGCGACGACCAGGGGCCGCTGGTCGCGCAGCCGCGCCGCGAACACCGGGACGACGAAGCCGAGCGGGATCCCGACGATCAGCATCGTGGAGACCATCATCCCGGCGGCGGCGGGCGCGACCCCGGCGTCCTGCATGATCTCCGGCAGCCACGACATCAGGACGTAGAACATCAGCGAGGCCAGCCCCATGAAGGCCGCGACGTGCCAGGCGGTCGGAGAGCGCAGCAGCGAGCCCTCGCCGCGCGGGGCGGCGGCGGGCGGTGCCGCGGCGGCCGGCCCGCGGCGGACGCGGAGCGCGAGCGGCCCCCAGACCAGCACGGCGACCAGGGACGGGACGGCCCAGACGGCGAGCGCGAGCCGCCATCCGCCGGCGTCGGCGAGCGGCACCGCGAGCCCTGCCGCGACGGCGCCGCTGGCCGCCATCAGCATCATGGCGAGGCCAGTGAGCGAGCCCACGCGGGTCGGGAACGCGCGCTTGATGACGGCCGGCATGAGGACGTTGCCCATCGCGATCCCCGCACCCGCCAGGACCGTTCCCACGAACAGCGGCACCGGGGACTGCACCACGCGCAGCACGATCCCCGCGGTGATCAGCACGAGGGACCCGGCGATGGCGGTCTCGGCGCCGAACCGGCGCGCCACGAGCGGCGCCGCCGCCGCGAAGACGCCCAGGCACAGCACCGGCAGCGTGGTGAGGACGCCCACCTCGGTGCCCGACAGCCCGAAGGCGTCCCGCAGCTCGCCGAGCACGGGGGCGATCCCGGTGATCGCCGCCCGCAGGTTGACCGTCAGCAGGACCAGCCCGACCAGCGACCAGACGGCCGTGGCCCGGGAAACCGGAGTCGTCGCAGAACCGTTCATCTCACCTTGCTCATCGTCATCTCCGCGCCGGCGCGGGGCGCCGGGCACGTCTTCGTCGTCGTTCGTCTCGGGGTGGGCGTCTCGGGGTGGGCGCGCCCGGGCGTGCGCATGCCGACGCACGGTGGAACCGCCCGGTCGGGCGCTCGTCAGGTGGAGGCTTCGCGGTGCCCCGGACACACCGGCCGCGTCATGGCGCCGCCGCGGCGGTCCGGATCACGGGGGTCAGGGCTCATGCACGGCCTCGCGGCCCGGCCGGTGGCCGGAGAGCGCGGTGGCGAGGATCTGGTCGAGGCAGGCGTGGGTGGCGCGGGTCGCGGCGTCCGCGTCGCCGCGCTCGACGGCGGCGGCGATGGGGCCGTGCGGGACGTCCGTGTGCTCCAGGAGGGCGCCGGCGGTCCCGATGCTGGCCCGCAGCGCGGCGCTGAAGTCGCGGTACAGGTCCGTCAGGACGCGGTTGTGGGTGGCCTCGACCACGGCCGTGTGGAAGGCGAGGTCCGCCTCGACGAACGTCTCGTGCGCTCCGGCGGCCAGCGCGGCGTCGCGGCGGGCCAGGGCGACCGCGATGGCGGCGATGTCGGCCTCGGTGCGGCGGGTCGCGGCGAGCCGCGCGGCCTCCACCTCCAGCCCGCGCCGGACCTCCAGGATCTCGATGAGCTCCGCCCGCTCCAGGCGCCGCCGGACGGCCCCGGACAGCTCGCTCGTCGCGCGCACGTACGTCCCGTCGCCCTGCCTGCTCTCCAGGAGGCCCGCGTGGGTGAGCGCGCGGACGGCCTCGCGGACGGTGTTGCGGCCGACGCCCAGCGATTCCGCGAGCACCGGCTCCGGCGGGATCTTGGCGCCGACCGGCCAGCTCCCGCCGACGATCTCATCCCGGAGCTGCGCGATCACCTGGTCGACCAGGGAGGACCGCCGAGCCGTGCGCAACGTCATCGCCCCACCTCCGGTCGCCCAGTCATCCTACGTTTAAGGGTAAAGGGAGATCAGGCCGTGTGTGTTCCCGTTCGACGGGAGATCCGTCACAACCGTCGCGCGGTCGACGCCCTCGGGATGTCCGCCGTCAGCGGCCCGGGTCCTCGTGCTGGCCGTGGAGGGACGGAGCACGGGTGCCGGGCGCCGGGACGAGCTGCGACGCGGAGAGCCCCGCGGCCTGGAGGGCCTGGCGGTAGGCGCCCGCCGCGCTCTCGCTGTCCTGGACGAGCTCGAACAGTTCGCCCAGTTCCCGGTAGAGATGCGCCGCCGGACGGCCCGGGGCCAGCATCGCGAGCTGCTCGGACGCGGCGCGCAGCACCACCTGCGCGGCCGTGTGGTCGCCCTGGGCCACGCGTGCGCGCGCGAGGACGAGCCTGGCCAGCACGCTCTTCTGCGTGCGGCCCGCGAGGTCGCTGCCGGGCTGCGGGGTCACGCTGTGGCTGCTCGACGGAGGGGCGAGGGCGAGGCCGGTGTTGAGGAACTGCTCCAGCGTGGCGATCGCTTCGTCCAGCTCGCCGACGAGGACCAGCGCGCGCGCCTTGGCAATGGTGCTCTCGGTGAACTCGTCACCTTCGAGATCCGTCGTCGCCTGGAGGAGGGTCAGGGCCTCCTGCGCGGCCTCGCACGAGCCTTCGGCGCGCGGACGTTCGACGCCGAACCCGGCGGGCGGCATGGCACCGGGCGCGACGACGGCCGAGAACGGCTCGACGCCCCGGAGCAGGGCCTTGGCCCCGGCAAGGGCGAGACGGGCCTGGCTCTGCACGGGCGTGGCGTCGGTACGCGCCGCCAGCGCCTGGTCGGCGAAGTACAGGGAGTCGCCGACGGTGCCCTGTTCCAGCGCGCGCATGCTGGCCCGCTGGTAGTGGACGCTGACCGGCTCGGACTCGACCGAGTCGTCCGGGTGGAGCAGGCGGCGGCCGAGGTCGTGCGCGCGCGCCGGATCAGAGCGGTCCACATAGGCGAGCAGCAGGATGCGCCCGGCCTCGGTGAACTCGGTGCCCACGCCGAGCCCGAGCTGCCCGAGCCGCTCGATGGCGCGCTCGCCGAGCGCGATGGCCTGCCCCAGGTCGCCGACGGTGTGGTAGCACCGGGCGAGCGCGATCACGGGCGGCAGCCAGCTGGCCCGGCCCGGGTCGCGTTCGGCCTGCTCGCGCAGCTCCTCGAACAGCGCGATCGCCGCGTCCGTCCGGCCCAGCTCCTCCAGGGCGCGGGCGCGCCCCCAGCGGGCGCGGGACGTGAGGTCCGGGTCGTCGCTGCGGGCGATCACCTCGTCGAAGCCGGCCTCGGCGGTGGCAGCGTCGCCGCGCAGCAGCGCGAGGTGCGCGTGCCGCTCCCGGACCTCCAGATGGGCGCGCTGCTCGGGCTCCACCCCCTCGGCGAGGTACTCCGGGGTGCAGCCGAGGCGCTCGGCCAGCATGCGCAGCACCGTCGGGGTCGGCGTGCGCTTGCCCGACTCGATCAACGAGATGTAGCTGTCGGAAAGGTCGTGACCGGCGAGCTGTGCCTGCGACAAGCGTCTGGTCAGCCGCAGGTTGCGGACACGTTCGCCGACATTGCCTGGACCCGGCATGTGGACTCACTTAGCGGAAGTAAACAGGCGGCTGGGGTGCCGACATGATTGCACATTGCGCGTTATCGCACATCGAGAGCAAGGAAGCGGTGCGAAAAGGGGGCCGCCGGTGCGGACCCGTCCGGCCGTCGGGCGCACGCCGCGGGGACGCGGTGGGGCGCCGGTTCGTACCGGCCGGTCGTCCGGCGGTCGCGACGTCTGTCACCTCTCCGACGGTATCCGAACGGGCCGACAAGATCTCGGCCACCGCCGATATTGACCAGTCCGCCGCGCTTTCCGGCCATCCCGACGGCCGATCCCAGGGCCGCCCCACGGCCGTCACCAGGCCGTCTCAGGGCCGTCCCGCATGCGCCGGCGACGGGGTCACGCCTCGGGCTCGGGGCCGTCCTGGGGGCCGGGCGCCGCGGGGACGTCCTCGGTCTTCTTCGGCCGGCGCGGCGGCGGGGGCGGCGGGAGGGTCTTCTCCACCGGCTCCGGGTTCTTGTTGGGGAAGATCATCTCGCAGACTTCGAGGTACAGCTGCTCGGGGTAGGGCAGGTAGTCGACATTGGTGAGCGCCTGGTCCTGGCCGGCGGACTCCAGGATGAACTCGCCGTAGCCGAGCATGCGGCCCGCGATCGTCCGCTTGAAGCTCATGTCGGTGACCTTGGCCAGCGGCATCATCGCGACCTTGCGGGTGATGAGCCCGGTGGTCAGCAGCATCCGCTGGTTGGTGATGACGAAGTAGTCGACCGACCACTCCGCGACGCGCCACACGAACCAGGCGAGCAGGATCAGCCAGCCCCACCAGATCCAGCTGATCACCGCCCCGGCGTCGGCGACGGTGTTGCTCAGCACGCCCGCGACGATCAGGCCGCCGAGGAGGAGCCCGACCGGGACCATCAGCACGGCCGGATGCCGGCGCACCGTGATCACCTGGTTCTCGTGCGGGAGGAGGTACTTGTTGACGGACGCGGGGGCGGAGTCTCCGGGGGTGACGAGTCTCATCCGGGCCTCAGGCGAGTGCGTTGACGAAGGTGGCCAGGGAACCTGCGGCGGACGCGATGCCGTTGGCCGCCGTCTCGACCGACCGCGCCGCGCCGTCCGGCTGCTGGATGACGTAGAACGCCACGAAGGCCACGGCGGCCCATGTCATGTACTTCTTTGCGGGCACGGCTGCCTCCCGGAGCGTCGACCCACGGACCCCGGTTCAGTTTCGCACAGCGTGTCCGACCGGCAAAGCAAGGGAAGTGGCGCGTTGCCGCCACCGGACTTCGGCTATGGCGCGTTGTCCAGCGATGACCTCGCCTTGCGGCGCTTCTCGGCCGCGACGGTCGCGAGCACCTCCAGGTGGCGGCGCGCGATGCGCTCCACGAGGTCGGTCGGCGCCGACCCCGTCACCTCTTCGGCGCCGTAGCGGGCGGCGGAGACGCACCTCTCCACCGTGTCGGCGCCGTGCACCCCGTCGAACTCCTCGGTGAGCCGCTCGCCGATCGCGGCGTAGCGCGGCAGATCGTCCCCGTGGTGAGCCATCGTGTGACCTCGACTCGAACTAGCTCGCGCCGCCCGGTCCGTTGACGGTCCCCTGTGCCGGGACGGCGGAGGGAACGCGCACGCGTTCCGTCCTCCGAGTGGTACCCCCTGCGCGGGGGATCGAACATCGCAGGTCACGTCGGCTTCGCCGGTGCCGGCGGGGTTCCGGCGCGGGCGGCCGCGCCCGGCCGGGGCGGGTCAGACGACGCCGTACAGGCGGTCCCCCGCGTCCCCGAGGCCGGGCATGATGAAGCCCTGCTCGTCGAGGTGCGAGTCGATCGCGGCGGTGACCACCCGGATCGGCGCGGAGATGTCGGCGAACGCCTCCTCCAGGTACCGCAGGCCCTCGGGCGCGGCGAGCAGGCAGATCGCGGTGACGTGGTCGGCGCCGCGGTCGATCAGCAGCCGGATCGCGGCGGCGAGCGTCCCGCCGGTGGCGAGCATCGGGTCCAGGACGTAGCACTGCCGCCCGGACAGGTCGTCGGGCAGGCGGGTCGCGTACGTCTGGGCCTGCAGCGTGCCCTCGTCGCGGATCATGCCGAGGAACCCGACCTCGGCGGTGGGGAGCAGCCGGGTCATCCCGTCCAGCATCCCGAGCCCGGCGCGCAGGATCGGCACGACGAGCGGCTTCGGGCTCGCCAGCTGGACGCCGTGCGTCTCGACGAGCGGGGTCCGGACGGTGGCCTCGGCCACGCGGACGTCGCGGGTGGCCTCGTAGGCGAGCAGGGTGACCAGCTCGTCCGCCAGGCGCCGGAAGGTGGGGGAGTCGGTGCGGACGTCCCGCAGCGTGGTGAGCTTGTGCGCGACGAGGGGGTGGTCGACGGCGAGGGTCTGCATGGGGTCACCGTAGCCCACCCGGACGAGTCGGCCGGACCCTGCCGATCTAGGATAGGACGCCGCTGAGCTGGGCAGTATGGCGGTATGAACAGCGAGAGCGAGCACCAGCCGAGGGGACCCGCGGGACCGCGCGAATCCGCGTCCGGCGCGCCCGCCTCCCGCCGTCCGGCCGGACCGCCGGGCCCGTCGCAGGAGGCCGCGCCCCCGCCCGCCCCCACCGCTCCCCGACCCTCCGAACCCGCCGCCCCCGCTCCCGGCACCGCCTCCTGCGAGAGCGCCTCTGAGGCCGCCCCCAAGGCCGCTTCCCCCGCATCGGACGCCGCGGTGACCGAAGTCACAGGCAAGGAGCCCCCCGCGCGCCCCGGCCCGCAGGGCGACATCTCCCCCGAGCAGGTGCGCGAGCATCTGCGGCGCCGCGCCGTGTTCCTGCGCGAGCTGGCGGAGGCCCGCGAGCTGCGCGCCCGGGTGACGCCGCACCGGTCCCGCCGCGCGCGGATCCACGCGGCCCTGCGCCGGCGCACCTTCCGCATCAATTGATGCGGATTGGATAGGTTCTTGGCGCCAGGTACCAGTACGTGGCGTCTGCTCCCGGTTTGACCGCCGGGGACGGCGCCGAGTTTGACGGTGGGGCACGCGTCTGCGCGCCGCATCTGCGACCATGCCCTGGCAGGAGACGCGCCGGTGGGGTGGAAATGACGGATGTGGACGCGACGGACTTCGCCGTCGTGGTGTACCGGGAAGACGAGCGCTGGGAGGCCGAGATCCTCCCGGTGGCGCTGACCGAGGACCTCGCGGGGCTGATCCACGCCCTGCGGCAGCAGCCGAGCCTCGGCGGCACGGTCGGGCTGGTCTCGGTCGGCGACGACTTCTTCGTCGCGATCCGGCTCCTCGGCGATGACGTCATGGTGTTCCTGTCGGACGTCACGGCCTCGGTCGACTGGCCGCTGGCCGGCCAGGTGCTCGACTACCTGGACATCCCGATCCCCGACGACGAGGAGCTCGACCAGGTCCTCCCGGTCGGCGACATGTCGATCTTCGCCGACCTGGGGCTGGACGAGATGGAGCTCGGCGCGATCTCCGGCGACCTGGAGCTGTACCCGGACGAGATGCTGCTCAGCATCGCGGGCCGGATCGGCTTCGCCCAGGCCTTCGAGCGCGCCCTCGACGCCGTCCCCTGATCCCCCGCGGCCGGCCCGGTGCGTGCGCGGTCAGGCGGACGCCGGGAAGCCGTGGGTGCGGGCGTAGTCGTACAGGCCGGCCCAGTCGTCGCCCGTGTGGCTGTGGCCCGGGTCCAGGCAGCCGAGGCTGATGGGGCGCTTGGCGTCGTAGCGGGGCGCGCGCGTGTCGGGCGGGCTGGTGAAGTCGAGCACCTCGGCGATGTTGCGGGCGGCGGCGTCCCGCACGGTCAGCGGCTCCAGGCCCCAGCGCCACTCGATCGCCTTCAGCACGGACGTGTGGTCGTACACCTCGTGCGCGATGGCGCCGCGCCGCGCGCGCGGCGAGATCAGCAGGCACGGGACGCGGAAGCCGCGCAGCCCGGTGCCGAGGTCGGGCCGCGGGTCGGGGCCGGTGGGCGGCGGGACGTGGTCGAAGAACCCGCCCCACTCGTCGTAGTTGATCACGAAGAGGGTGCGCGGCCAGTTCGGCGAGGTGACGAGCGCGGTGTAGACCTCGTTGAGGAACGCCTGTCCGAACCGGATGTCGGCGAGCGGGTGCTCGTCCTCGGACATGCCCGGCAGGAAGATCTCGCCGAGGAAGCCGGGCTCGACGAAGCTGACCGCGGGCAGCCGCCCGGCGCGGGCGTCGGCGCGGAATTCCCAGATGCTCCGGCTGATGTCGAGGTGGCGGAGCCCCCAGAGCGCGGTGAACGGGACGTCGCTGAAGTAGTAGCGGCACGAGACGCCCTTGGCCTTCAGCCTGTCCCAGATGGTGGTGGTCTCGGAGATCGTCAGCGCGTTGGAGATCCGGTCGGTCTGCGCCGCGTGCTGGTAGATCCGGTTGGGGAACGTGGACGACATGATCGCGGGGAAGTAGCGGTCGCAGACCGTCCAGTCGAGGGCGGCGCGGCCGTGGAAGCCGAGGTCGGGGGCCTCGTAGTAGCCGATGGAGAACACGTCGTTGTTCCCGGCCCGCAGCCATCCGTCGCATTTGCCGTCGTTGTACTCGACGCGTCCGCCCGCGTAGGAGTGGTCGGGGTCCTGGAACCCGCAGCCCCACGGCGCCTTCAGGTGGTGGGTGGCGTGCTCGTTGCCGTCGGCGTCGGTGAAGGTGAGCCCGGCCTGGCGGCCGTCCGCGCCCGGGAGCCAGCCCATGTAGTGGTCGAAGGACCGGTTCTCCATCATCACGACCACGATGTGGTCGATGCCGGACTCCTCCGGGTCGGGGAGTTCGCCGACGGGTGCCCGTTTCGCCGCGGCGAGCTGGGCGGCATGGGCCTCGGTGGAGGAGCCTCCGGCGGCGCCCGCCGCCAGGATCGCCGCGGCGCCCGCCGTTCCCGCCAGAAACCCGCGCCTGCTCAGTTCGTCCGCGCTCATGGCGTTCCTCCCGGATGGGGACCGCTGTGCAGTATCCGGACTTCCGGGACGCGCGGGAAGGACGGCGGCCGTCCGCCACCGGACAGAACCCGAAGTTTATTCACAACCGTCCGCGGGGACCGGTGTCCGGATCCGACCGCGCACGAGGGTGTGACCGCGACATCCCCGTGGGTCACAATGAGCACGTGTCCTACTTCGCCGCCGTTTTCGCGCGCACCCCGCAGGGCTGGGTCGGCGCCGAGGCCGCGCTCGCCGAGGCGGACCATGTCGACGACATCGCCGACCTGATGCGCGAGGCGGCCGTCGAGTCCTACGGCGACCCGGTGCTGCTGCTGATCGAGCAGGACGACGACTGGTTCGCGGTCGTCCGGCTGGACGGGCAGGACGAGCCCCGCGCCTACGTGTCCACCGTCCGCGAGGACGGGCTCGGCTCGCTGTTCCAGCAGCTCGTCGGTGAGGTCCCCGACGGCGACTCCGGCGGCGACCCGGAACTGCTGGAGGACCTCGGCGTCGAGGCCAAGCGGCTCGCCGACCTCGGCGAGCGCGCGCTGCCCGGCGACGCGCTCCTCGCGGTCGCCGAGCAGGCCGGCTTCGGCGAGGAATTCGACCGCCTCCGTGACTGAGCCGAGCGCCTCAGAGCCGAACGCGACCGAGCCGAACGCGACCGAGCCGGCGGGCGGGGTGACCGACCCCGTGCTCGCGCGGTACGTCCCGGCGATGCTGCGGGCGCTGGACGAGGCGCGCGCCGCGGGCGAGGCCGGGGAGATCCCCGTCGGCGCGGTCGTGCTCGACGCGTCCCGCGAGGTCATCGGCACCGGCCGCAACGACCGCGAGGCGTCCGCCGACCCGACCGGGCACGCGGAGATCGTCGCCATGCGGGAGGCGGCGGCGTCCCTCGGGACGTGGCGGCTGTCCGGCTGCACGCTGGTCGTCACGCTGGAGCCCTGCACGATGTGCGCGGGGGCGTCCGTCCAGGCGCGCGTCGACCGGATCGTGTACGGGGCGGTCGACGCGAAGGCGGGCGCGATCGGCTCGCTGTGGGACGTCGTCCGGGACCGCCGCCTCAACCACCGGCCCGAGGTGATCGCCGAACTGATGGCCGAGGAGTGCGCCGCACCGCTTATCGAGTTCTTCGCGCGCCGCAGAGTCGGGTAGGCTCTCCCGCGGTGGTGTCGCCTAGTGGACGAGGGCGCACGCCTCGAAAGCGTGTGAAGGGCAACCTTCCGTGGGTTCGAATCCCACCACCACCGCCACCCCAGATGGCTGTTCATCTGGCCAAACGTCTAGAGGGCGGGACCGACGGTCCCGCCCTCTGCGCTTTCTAGTCTCAGTTGATGCCGCTAGGCCGTCTCCTGGCCCCCTTCAGGGTCGTCGTCCTGGTCCTCGGTCGGCTCCCAGAGGAGCCCCGCCACGCGCTCCGCGACGTCGCTCCGGATGACGTCGCTCATGTGCTGGTACCGCTTGGCCATGGAGGCGCTCGACCATCCCATGATGGCCATCGCGGTCGGCGTCGGCACTCCCAGGATGAGGAGGACCGTCGCGGCCGTGTGCCGAGCGTCGTGCAACCGAGCCTCGCGGAGGCCAGCCGTCACGAGGAGGTCTTTCCATTCGTGATAGTCCGTGAAGGGGTTGAGCGGCTCCCCGTCTGGCTTGGTGAAGACGTATCCCTTGTCGGCCCAGAGTTGCCGCGCGTGCTCACGCTCGGCGTCCTGCTGAGCCTTGTGCGCCTTGAGAAGCTCCAGGAGCGGCGCGGGTGGCCCGATCATTCGGCGTCCGGCCTTCGACTTGGTTCGCCCGGTCTCCGCCCGGACCTCCTGGTCAAGAACGCGCAATACGGGCGAACCCCCTCCCCAGGTGCCCATGTTGCGGCATCCTTGTGGTCATGCCGTGGCAAGAGTTCGTCATCAAAGTCATGGGAGAGTTGCTTGATTGGCCACTCTTCGGACTGATCGCGGTGCTGATGTTTCGCCGTCCCATTAGGGCAGCCATCAGCAGGTTGACGTCTTATGAAGGCCTCGGCGGCACTCTCACGTTCGGCGAGCAGCTTGCTGAGGTTGAAGAACAGGTCGAAGGTCTCGCCGCTCCGGAAGATGCAAGCCAGAAACCACGAGGACTAGAGCCCGCCAGACCAGCGGACGAGCAGCAACTCCAGGCCAATCCTGATGCAGGGCTTCTTCTGTTGGTGCAGGAGGCCCCTTCAGGCGCAGTGATGCAAGCGTGGTCGGAGGTTGAACGTTCGATACATGTTCTCTTCCAACTCCACGATCTGGAAAATATAAGCCGAGCCGATGCTCCTGAACGCATGGGGCGTAGCGCAAGAGTGCAGCCTACCAACATGGTCCTCTTGATGGTCGAACGTCGCATAATCCCAGGCAGTATCCTCAAGCCGATCAGAGAACTGCGCGCACTTAGAAACTCCGTAGCACATGGCCAACACACCCCGACACCGGGTGAAGCTCTGACTTATGTCGAGACCGCACGGGAGATCAGGGAGATCCTTGGGCATCTCGCCTCACTGCATAGGAAGACTGCGCTGGACGAGAGCTAGCTATGGGTGACGATTACTGCGTATGGCTGCGTGCCATGCGGGGCCAGGGTTAAGTTACTGACGCGCCACTTACGGTGGTCGTTTCACTGCGCTCCGGGTCGGCTTGTCCTCGGATCGGTTGGGCTCCCATCGTTGGGTGGCCGGGCAAGTGGTTGCCCGACCGTTGGAGGCTGGACATCCTGGTCGTGGTCCGGAAGTCCAGCAGGGAGTGCCGCAACACAGGCTTACGACCACTGGCAGCGACTACCGGGCGCACACGAGGTTCTCTTTCCCCCGCAGGGTGGTTCGGCTCGCGTCCCAATAATCATTGGGACGCGCTCCTGCCGAAGGTGTTCAATGGAGACATGTCAGACCGGACCTCCGAGCGGCGCCCCCTGCTGGGGCCCGATGCGCTCGCGCATCTCCAAGTCCCGGCACCCGAGATGTGTTGGTGGTGTCAAGAACAACCGGCCACTACAGGTGAACACAAGTTCAAGCGCACCGATCTGACCCGTCTCATGGGTGACGGAAGTCTTCTTCTCTGGGGGACCGGGGACGGTAACACGCGAGAAATTAGAGGAAAGAGCGGAGTAAAACGGGATCGCTATGGAGTGATCAAATTCCCGAAGTCTCTGTGTGAACCATGTAATACCAGTCAGTCCAAGCCCTTCGACAAGGCATACGATGTCTACTCGCGCTATGTCGGCGAAACCTGGCTGCGCCCAATGCCGGGAATTGAGCTTCAACAGGTATTCGGATCTGAATGGGAGGAGTCCGCACTCAACCTCGCGCGGTACTACGGTAAGCACTTCGGTTGCCGCATGGTGCGTGCAGGCCTTCCGGTGCCCATCTCTCTCCGTAATTTTCTGAACGGCGCCACGGATATGCCAGACGCACACATGGCTCTGATCACAACCGACACGATCCATAAGCTCTACAAAAGCGGCCTGTCGATCAGTCCAGATTACGTGGAACTCGACAGAGATGTCAGCCGGTTCGTCCGTTATGCGATGGCAGCATACGTTGGTTCAATCGGAGTTCGCTACGAGTGGCGCGAAGACGGCTTTCAGAGCCGGTCACAGTTCTTTCACTATCCAATTCCGGTCATTAATTGCTTCGAAGATGAGATGGCCGTGTGCGAGGGTCGCGTCCGCCGCCCTGGATGGTTTGCTCGCCTACTCCAATGGGCGAATCAGCCATGAGAATCTAATCCCAGGCGTTCACGGCACCCAAGTCTCACAAGGCTTTTGGAAAGCACAGGACGGGACCCTTTCCGTTCAAAGGAGGAGGATTTCGCAAGTGATCAGCGAGGCAAGGCGCCCACGACGGTTCTGCTGGTTCGGGGTCCTCAACGTCTGGACCTTCGAGAGTGGTTCTCGAAACGCCGGAAAGCACTTCTAGGCATTCGGCACGCGCATTGCGTTAACGACTGCCATTTTCAACGCATCTTGAATGCTACCGGAGGGCGAACGGAAGATCGTCGGGAGTAGCCCTTGGCCGGTCGTCAGCGGGTGTGGACCTGTTCCGGCTTCGTGTCAGTCGGCAAGCCAAGCCACCAACTACGCAGGACTTCACCGGTGATGTAGGCGAAGGTGTGCAGGTACATCGGCAGTCGATCAGCTGGCCAACTGCCTCCCCCACTAGTGGCACCCATCCCCGGAAAGGCTTCAGCGGCGTAGTCGTTGCTATCGGTGAGGGGCGGGCTGCACAGTGGCTCCGGAAATGGGATGCCGCCATGCAAATCGCGAGAGCGGTGATCGTAAAGCACGCGGAGCGCGACTTCGAGATTGTCCCAATCCATAAGTCCAAACTCGGGACGCGTTGCAGGTGGAGGAGGCGCGTAAGTGAGGGCAAAATCAATAAGCTTGCCCTCGGCGCCGAGGGTACCTGAGATCGACTTTGCTACAAGCGGCAGCGCATCGGGCACCTTCTTCGACAGCCTGTTATACATACCCTTGTGCCGCCGCTCCAGCTGCACTATTGAGTCGGGCCGAACTCCTACGTCCCAGCGGTCAGCGGCGGCTTCCAGCGCCCCGAACAACTTGATCCAGCTGATTCGAGGGTCCAGGTCGGCCCACCACAGCGCATCGGCGTATTGACGAGCTGCGCGCATGATGGCCACCGCATCAGGAGATGCCACGCCCGCGAAGGTGTTGAGGTAGCACTCGGCATCCGCCAACCGCGTATCATCACATGCAGCCGGGAGCATCTGCCGAAGACGGCGCGCTTCGAGGGTCGGGGCGTAGTGATGGATCGCCATAGGCTGTCCGTGAGGGTCATCTTCAAAGGCGATCCGAGTGACGCCGCCAGACCGAACGCGCCGTGCGAGTGCCAGCGCCAAAAGTGAGGCAATCTGTTCGCCCAAGTCTCCGCCTGCATAAACCGTGATTTCCTGCTCTTCGTACCCTCGTGCCTCAGGCATGGCGTCGAGCAAGTGATCATGAGCCCGCAGAACAAGCATCAGTCGGGCACCAGGCACGCCGTGTTCAGGTGGAAACCCCTGGAGAATCTCATATGGGCCGAGACGAAGGGCGCCGCTGATCCGGACGTCAGAGTAGAGGCCGAACTCCTCCCAGAGCGGTCGAACTTCCGAGGTATGCGTGCGTGAGTTGACACGGCGCGGTTGCCCGACGCGCCATGCCTGCCAGTTCAGCCAGGCATGGGGGCCTCGTATGGCCGCCGGCTGTGAGTTGCTCGCGTCGCTGGAGGTAGTAGCCGGCACTTCGTCGCTCATGCCTTTACGTTACCGGAGGGGAGGGCTGGACCGCCGCGAGGCTCTACCTTTAGGCGACACCTGAAGAACCGCTCCGCTTCCGTTGAGAAACTGGCTGCCGTTTTCCGACTATTGCGAAATCAGCCAGTGCCTATCGATCTACCGAACTTGACTGGCTGGTTAGCGAGACACTGCGACCACAGGACACTGATGGATCTCCCTGAAGGGGGACGAAAGCACCTATAGCGAAATACCAGCAGGTAGCCGCTTTCCTGGCCGAACTCGTTGAAGACACAGGTCAGCGCATCCGTCCGGCGGCATGTCTTCCAAGGAGTCTCCTAGCCCCAGCGGGACGCGGTCCACCCGGCCAATTCGTCCTGAGCAGGTGGAGAGCGTCTCGGTATAGCGGGCAGGCGGGGGCATTGGTCAGAACGCGGGAGGATGCAGGTCAGGAGAGTTCAGCGGTGCTGACTGTAGATCCGTTGGCTTAGCTCATCTGGAGCCGGAGCGGGTGTCGATCAGTCTCAGATCTAGTCTCAGTTGGTCGCCGACTGGGGGTCCGTTCGGGGACGTTCATGGGCGTCTGGCCACGGGCGGCGGTTGGTTCTGCGTGGGGTTGACCAGGGCTTGGGTGGGTGCGGGAGTACTCCGGCGATCTTAGGTGGACGGAGAACCGCAGACCTCGAAAGCGTGTGAAGGGCAACCTTCCGTGGGTTCGAATCCCACCACCACCGCTCGCAACGAAGGGCCGCGACATGGCGTCGCGGCCCTTTCTCGTGTTCTCGTGCTTCTCGTGGCGTCGTGCCCGTTCTGGTGGGTCAGCCGGCCGTGACCAGGGCCACGCCGGCCGCGGCGACGAGGAGGCCCACGCGCTGGACGGCGCGCAGCCGCTCGCTGTAGGCGATCCGCGCCAGCAGCACCGTGATCGCCGGGTAGAGCGAGGTGAGGACGGCGGCCAGGCTCAGCATGCCCTCGTGCACCGCGAGGAAGTACAGGACGTTCGCGCCCGCGTCCAGGCTCCCGGACAGCATCGCCAGCCCGATCAGTGTGCGCCCGGACACGCGCGGCCCGAGGTCACGGCCGCGTCCGACCAGGAACAGCACCGCCGCGGCCACGATGACCAGGTTGCCGACCCGGGCGCCGACGATGGGCCACAGGCCGCTGCCGTCCCCCGCCGTCTCCAGCAGGACGAAGAACACGCCGAAGCAGGTTCCGGAGACGGCGGCCATGATGGGGCCGGAGTCCAGCAGGCTGCCCGAGGCGGTCTCCCGGCCGTCCCCGGCCTCCATGCTGACCAGCCCGATCGCGATGAGGCACAGCAGGACCCCGGCGAGGACGGACGCGTCGAGCCGCTCGCCCTTCGCGATGCCGACCGCGACCGGCAGCACCGCCGCCGCGAGGGCCGACACCGGCGCCACCACGCTCATCGGGCCGCGCGCCAGGGCGCGGTAGAACGCGATCAGGCCGGCGCCGCCGCTGATCCCGGCCGCGAAGCCCCACGCCAGCGGCCCGGGGCTCGCGCCGCCGCCGGTGAGCAGGGCGGCGGCCAGCACCACCGCGAGCCCGACCGGGACGCACCAGATCAGCGCCTTCAGCGCCGTGGACTTGCGCGCGACGGCGCCGCCGAGGAAGTCGGCGACCCCGTAGGCGAGCGCCGCGCTCAGTGCGAGGACGGTGACCATCACCGCCCGCCGAGCAGCCGGCTTCCGATCCGCACGTCCGGTGAGATCGTGCGGAGCAGCCCCGCGAGCCGGTCGCCCGCCTCGGCCAGCCGGTCCATCGGGTACGGCGCCAGACTCTCCAGGAGGAACAGGCCGTTCTTGGTGTCCTCGGTCAGGCGCGTCCGGACGCACTGGCGCCAGTTCCACCGGCGGCACGTCACGCCGGCGTCGTCGCGCCACACGACCTCGCCCGCGTTCGGGTGCTCCACGGCGGGCTCCCCGCCCGCGACCACGTCGAACGGCTCGTCGCCCGCCGCCCGGACCAGCCGCGCCGGGCCCCGGTAGGCGTCGAGGTCCTCGCCGCCGATCGGCAGCGCGTACTCGACGCTCACGGCGTTGTAGGCGTCCACGACCTTGTTGATGGACGGGAGCGCGTCCGCCCGGCGGAGCAGGGCGTCCACCGACGGGCGCGTCCGCTGCGGCTTGGCGCCGAACGCCCGGTACGCCTCGCGCCACGCCTCGACGTGCGGGTCCGCGGGGTCGGCCTTCGCCGCCGCCTCGGCCAGCCACCCCTCCGACTCCGCGTCCCCGGGCCCGTTCACCAGCCCTTCGGCGGTCATCACGAGCACGGCGAAGTCGGGACGCAACTCCCGCACGGCTTCGTCGACGACGACCTGCTCCAACATCCTCGAACCCCCATGCGGTCACTTTAATGAAACAGCCATACCACTATACCGACCGGCCGGTGCCTCGCCCAACTAACGCGCGGCGCCGTCAGGCTGCGGTCGAGCCCCTGTGGACGTGATGCGCGCCCGGCCGGCGGGGACGGCATTGGAGCGGCTCTGCGGGAGACTGGGGCGCGGTGGGGCGAAGACGATGCGGACCGGGCCGGGAGGACGCTTGAGCGAGCAGGAGGCGATCGGGGAGGCCGTCGCGCGGACCGTGCGCGCGCTGCGGGCCGGTCACGGGTGGAGCCTGGACGAGCTGGCCGGACGCGCCGGGGTCAGCAAGGGCGTTCTGGTCGGGCTGGAGCAGGGGCGCGGCAACCCGAACCTGGGCACGCTCATCCGCATCTCGGACGCGCTCGGCGTCCCGCTGACGCGGCTCGTGCAGGTGGAGGAGGAGCCGCCGGTGCGGATGTTCCGGCCGGAGCGGCATGTCGTCCTGTGGCAGGGCGAGCACGGCGGGACGGGGACGCTGCTGGCCGGGAGCGACCCGAGGCCGTCGCTGGAGCTGTGGGACTGGGTGCTGCAACCCGGCGAGACACGCGAGAGCGACGCGCACGTGCCCGGCACCAAGGAGATCGTCTACGTGCGGCAGGGCACGCTGACGCTCGGGGTGGACGGCCGTACGGACCTCGTCGAGGAGGGGGCGGCGGCCGTGTTCGTCGGCGACCGTCCCCACTCGTACGGCAACGCGGGAGATGGCGAGGTGCGCTTCATCCTCGCCGTCCTGGACCTTTAGCCCCCGGGCACGGCCCCGGCTCGCCTCCCCCGGGCGGGGGAGCGGATCCGCTGCATTTCGTCCCGTGGCGGGTCCTGCGGGACGGGCGGCTCCTGAAGGCTCGCCGTTAACGGTCGGGTCTGAGCGGGGAGTCCGGATGCACGGTGCGGCAGATTTTCGGGCGGGCACGCGGTGGAGCACGGTGGGCAGGCTCGCCGGCTACGGCGCGGCCACCAGCATGGCGCTGTATCTCGTCGTCAAGGTGGTGTGGGTCGCGGCGGCCTTGCTGGGGCACCGTCCGGACGACTTCGGTACCTCCGGCTGGGTGGCGCTGAACACCGTCACCGTGGTGATGGCGGTGACCGGCATCGCGCTGGGGCTGGCGTTGGCTCAGCCGTGGGGGCGGCGGCTCCCGGCAGTTCCGGTCGTCTTCTTCTCCTGGGTGGGGTCGGGCTTCCTGGTTCCGATGCTCCCGTACGCGCTGCTCAGCGGGGTGCTCGGCGCGTTCGGGGCCGACTCGGGCGGGGGCGGGTCGGACTCGGGCGACTCCGCCTCGGTCCCGCAGTGGGAGACGGTCTTCCTCACGGTCGGCTTCACCGGAATGGCCGCCGGGCTGGCCGTGGCGGTGCCGGTCTATCTGCGGGAGCGGTGGCCGAGGGCCTTCACCGGATGGGTGGGTGACAGGCCCGGTCGTCCGTCGCCGGTGGTCGTGGTGGCGGGCGCGGCGGCCTGCGCGCTGGGGTTGCTCTGGTCGTACTGGGCGCTGGGCGGGACGACCGGTCTCGACCCCGCCCACCGCGATCACTGGGATCTGAACGGGCGGCTGCTGAACGGCAGCTCGGCGCTGTGGGCGCTGCTCGGCGCGTGGAGCGTCCGGGCGCTCACGCGCGGCCGGCCCGCCCGGCTGCCGCGATGGATCCCGATGGCCTTGGCCTTCGCGGCTTCGGGGTCGCTGTTCGCGTGGAGCGCCTGGAAGCTGCCGATGGTGATCCTCCGGCCCGGCGGCTTCATCAGCGCCGAGTACATGCCGGTGGCGGTCGTCGAGCACCTGGTGGGCATCGTCGTAGGCGTGGCGCTGATGGCCGCCGTCCTGCGGTCCGTGCCGGAGGGGAAGGGTGAGCCGGGTCAGGAGGTCAGGCGGACGGGCATGGCCAGGTAGCGGTACCCGGTGTCGGCCCCGGTCTCGGCGGGGGCGTCCTCGTCGTCCTTCTTGTCGGGGATGGCGGTGAGCAGGGCGGCCTTGGTGGGGCCCGCGCATTCGAGGCGGGCGTACTCGGTGTCGATGCCCGCGAGGCCGTCCAGGAGGAACTGCGGGGCGAACGCGATGTCGATGTCGTCGCCGGTGAGGGACGCGGGCAGGGCCTCGTTGGCGCGGGCGGAGTCGCCGGTGGCGGCGCGGATGCGGACCTCGTCGGCGGTGAAGGCCAGCCGGATCGGGGTACCGCGCTCGGTCACCAGGGCGGCGCGCTTGATCGCCTCGACGAACGGCGCGACGCGGATCTCGGCGACGGACGTCCAGGTGCCGGTGAGCCGGGACCGGTAGTTGATGTACTGGTCGTCCAGCAGGCGGCTGGTCATGCTGCGGCCGCCGCCGGAGACGCCGATGAGGCTGTCGCCCGAGCCGCCGAGGCTGATCGCGACCTCCGCGCCGCGCCTGATCGCCTTGGCGGTGTCGGCGAGGGTGCGGGCGGGCACGACGACGCCCGCGGTGAAGGCGGGGTCGTCGGGCGACCAGGTGAGCTCGCGTGCGGCGATGCGGTAGCGGTCGGTGCAGGCCAGCCACATCGTGTCGCCCTCGATGTCGATGCGGACGCCGGTGAGCATGGGCAGCGTGTCGTCGCGCCCGGCGGCCGGGGTGACCTGGGCGACCGCGGCGGCGAACAGGTCGCCCGGGAGGGTGCCGGCGCGCGCGGGCGCCTCGGGCAGGGTGGGGTAGTCCTCGACGGGCAGCGTCAGCAGGCCGAACTCTGCGGGGCCGCAGCGGACCACGACCTCCGAGCCCTTGGTGAACACCTCCACGGGGTGCGGCGGGAGGTTGCGGACGATGTCCGACAGCAGCCTGCCGGGGACGAGCACCCTGCCCGGCTCGGCGACGTCGGCGTCCTCGCGCGCGTGCGCCGACACCTCGTAGTCGAACCCGGCGAGGGTGAGCTCGCCCTTGTCGGTCACCTCGATGAGCATGCCCGCCAGGACGGGGAGGGCGGGACGCGTCGGGAGCGTCCGCGCCGCCCACGCCACGGCGTCGGCGAGCGTCTGCCGTTCGACTCGGAACTCCACCTCGATCAGCCTTCCCACGGTGAGCGTGTACGTCTCGCACCGTAACCCGCGGGTCTGACAGGACACGTCAGAAGAGGGTCGCCTCGCTCGCGGCGGTGCGCGTCCTGAGTTCGAAGTCGAGGAGGTGGCGCTTGCGGTCGAGGCCGCCCCCGTAGCCGGTCAGGGAGCCGGTGGAGCCGACGACGCGGTGGCAGGGGACGATCACGCTGACCGGGTTGCGCCCGTTCGCGAGGCCGACCGCGCGGGACGCCGTCGGGCTGCCGATCTCGGCGGCGAGTTCGCCGTACGTCGTGGTCCGGCCGTAGGGGATCTCCTGGAGCGCCGCCCAGACGCGCTGCTGGAAAGGCGTCCCGCGCAGGTTGAGCGGGACGTCGAACTCGGTGAGTTCTCCGGCGAAGTACGCGTCGAGCTGCCTGGCGGCGGTCGCGAAGGGTTCGGTGTCCGGGTCGCCGGGCGCGCCGAAGGTCCCCTCGGACGGAAGGTGCCGCTGCTTCTCCATGTAGAGCCCGGACAGGCCACCGTCCTCGGCCACCAGGGTGAGGGGGCCGACGGGGCTGTCCAGGACGATGTGTGAAGTCATGAGGTTCCTCAATGTGCTGTTCAGTGCGCGGGAAGCAGGTTGATGGGATGGTCGCTCGTCGCCCACAGGTACTGGACGGCATACGCGCGCCAAGGGCGCCATGGAGCGGCGCGCCTGGCGAGGGCGGCGGGGGTCGAGGGGAGGTCCAGGTACTTGGCGGCGGCTCTGATCCCCAGGTCGCTCGGGATGAACGCGTCCGGGTCACCGAGGGCGCGCATCGCGATGGTCTCGACGGTCCACGGGCCGAAGCCGGGTAGGGCGGCCAGGCGCGCGCGGGCCTCCTCCCAGTCGCTCCCCACACCGAGGTCGATGTCGCCGTCCGCGAGTGCGCTGACCAGGGTGGTGAGGGTGGTGCGCCGGGTCTTGGGGAAGGCGAGCGTCTCCGGGTCGAGCCCCGCCAGTGCGGACGGTGTCGGGAACAGGTGCGTGAGACCGCCGCCCGGGTCGTCTATGGGGTCGCCATAGGCGGTGACCAGGCGTCCAGCATGGGTGCGGGCGGCGGCAGTGGAGACCTGCTGCCCCAGGACGGCCCGCACGGCGAACTCGGGCCCGTCCACGGTGCGGGGGACGCGCCGTCCGGGGGCCTTGTCGACCAGCGGTGCCAGGACGGGGTCGGTGCGGAGCAGGTCGTCCACGGCGACGGGGTCGGCGTCCAGGTCGAGCATCCAGCGGCAGCGGCTGATCGCGATGGTCAGGTCGCGCAGGTCGCTGAGGCTGAGCGTGCAGGCGACGTGGTCGGGCTGGGGCCGCAGGGTCGCGATGCCGTGCCCGTGGGGCAGCCGCATGGCGCGGCGGAACGCGCCGTCGCGCCACTCCTCCACGCCCGGGACCGCGGTGGCGGTGAGGTGGCCGAAGAGGTTGTCCGGGCAGAGCGGTGCACGGAACGGCAGCCGCAGGGCGAGGACCCCGGACCCGGCCGGGGGATGCCCCTTGGCGACACGGTCGCGCAGTGCGGTGGGCGTGAGCGCGAACACTTCCCGGACGGTGTCGTTGAAGGCCCGGATGCTCGCGAACCCCGCCGCGAACGCGACGTCCCCCATCGGCAGGGACGTCGTTTCGATGAGGAGCCGCGCCGTCTGCGCGCGCTGGGCCCGTGCCAGGGCGAGCGGGCCCGCGCCCAGTTCGGCGTTGAGCTGCCGCTCGATCTGGCGCGTGCTGTAGCCGAGGCGTCCGGCGAGGCCCGGTACGCCCTCCCGGTCGACGACACCGTCCGCGATGAGGCGCATGGCCCGCGCGACGACGTCCGCCCTGTGGTTCCACTCGGGCGAGCCGGGGGAGGTGTCGGGCCGGCAGCGCTTGCAGGCCCGGAAGCCCGCCTGCTGCGCGGCGGCGGCACTGGGGTAGAAGCGCATGTTCTCCGGCTTGGGCGGGACCACCGGGCAGCTGGGACGGCAGTAGATACCGGTCGTCACCACCCCGGTGAAGAACCACCCGTCGAAGCGGGCGTCCTTCGACTGGACGGCCCGCACGCACCTCTCCACGTCATCGTGCATGCCTCCAGCATCGACGATGGCGATGGCCCTCCACTAGCGAGAAAACGACATCATGGTCACCGGCGGGCCGCGGTCGCCGCGGTCGCGGTCGGGTGAGGGCGGGCATGACGTCGCGGGTACATGACCTCCCACGTAATCGATCTTCCGCTCGCGCGCTGGCAGCGTGAGGGTCGCCGGGGGAACGAACCCGGTCGATCAGACGGGAGTCATGACATGAGCGATGTTCAGCAGCGGGTCGAGCGCTACCTGGCGATCTGGAACGAGAAGGACCCGGCCGCGCGCCGCGCCGCGATCGACGAACTGTGGACGGAGAACCCGGCCTATGTCGACCCGCTCGGGGTGGCCGAGGGGCGGGACGCCATCGACGCGTTCATCGGCGCCGCGCAGCAGCAGTTCCCCGGGCTGGTGTTCCGTCCGGCGGGCCCGGTGGACGCGCACCACAACGTGGCCCGCTTCACCTGGGAGCTCGGCCCGGAGGGCGGGGAGGCGATCGCCGCCGGCTTCGATGTGGCCGTCTTCGGGGACGACGGCCGGTTCGACCGGGTGACGGGGTTCCTCGACAAGGTCCCGGCCTGAACGAGGGAGTGTGCCGGACGCCCGCACGGCGTCCGGCACACTGTCGTCACCGTTCCTCAGAGTTGGCGTAGTGCTCCGCCGTCTACCGTCCATTCAGCGCCCGTTACCTGAGCGGCCAGCGGTGAGAGCAGATAGGCGATGACACGGGCGACGTCCTGGGGCGTGCCAAGGCGTCCTGTTGGAAGCCTCCGTTCCTCCTGGACGAACCTTTCGATCGCCTCCTCCACCGGAAGGCCGTACTGGGCGGCCAGTTGGTCGGCGAACCCTCCTGGCTCGTCCCAGAGCCTCGTGCGCGTGGGGCCGGGCGTGACAACGTTGGAGCGGATGCCGCAGCGGCCGAACTCCCCCGCCAGCGTCTTGGACACCGACAGAAGCGCCGTCTTGGACGCGGCATAGTCGACCAGCGGAGTGTCGGGAAATCTCCCGGCTTCGCTGGAGACGTGCACGATGCTCCCCGCTCCCTGGTCGATCAGGGCGGGCAGCGCGGCGCGGGCCATGCGCACGGCGGCGTGGAAGTTCAGCTCGAACGTCGCGTGCCACTGCTCATCGGTCACGTCCAGGAAGCCGATCCGGGATTCGAGGGCGCCCGCGTTGTTGACCAGGCCGTCCAGCCGCCCGTGCCGCTCCAGGGCCGCGTCCACGGCCCGCTGCGCGGCGGCGGGGTCGGTGAGGTCGGCGGCCACGTCGGCGGACGAGCGGGCGATGCCGACGACGCGGGCGCCCTCGCTCGCGAGCAGCCGGGCGGTGGCCGCGCCGATCCCGGCGGACGCACCGGTGACGAGGTAGACCCTGCCGTCGAGTTCGAGGTCCATGGCGGTCTCCTTCACCGGGCGGGGCGGCGCAGGAACGACCCGACGAGGGCCGCGCCCGCGAGGGCGATCAGGGCGTTCACGGCGGTAGCGAGGCGCAGGCCGCCGAGGACGGACGCGTGCGCCGTGGCGACCGCGCTCATCACCGGGATGCCGAGGGTGATGGCGACCTGCTGCGTCATCGTGGCGAGGCCGGTCGCGAGGCCCTGCTCGGCGTCCGGCAGCCCGGACGTCGCGGTTCCCATGAACGCGACGATCGCGACGAGGTTCCCGAACCCGCCTATCGCGGTCGCGGCGAGCAGCAGGCCGAGGGAGCCGCGCGACTCGCCGAGGCCGAGCAGCGCGGCGGTCGCGGCGGCCTGCAGGACGAGCCCGGCGACCAGCGTCGCCCGGCCGCCGAGCCGGCCCATGATCCGGGGAGCGGCGACGCCGCCGGCGAACGTCCCGGCGCCGAGCACGCCGAGCGCGAGCCCGGTCGCGAGCGGCGAGAAGTCCAGGACCTTCTGGAGGTAGAGGGTCATCAGGAACACCAGCGACGTCTCGGTGGCGAAGGCGACGAACCCGGCCACGTTGCCCCAGGCGACCGTCCGGCGGGTCAGCACCCGCAGCGGCGCGAGCGGAGCCGTCGCGCGCCGCTCGACTAGGACGAACGCGACGAGCAGCAGCGCGGCGGCGGCGAGGGCGCCGAGCGCGGGCGGCGAGCCCCAGCCGGACGAGCCGGCGGAGGTGATCCCGTAGACGAGGGCGAGCAGCCCGCCGGTCACGGTCACCGCCCCCGGGACGTCCAGCCTGGCCCCGTCCCGGGACCGGCTCTCCGCGATGACGGCGGGCGTCACGGCGAGGATCAGCACCGCGACCGGCACGTTGATCAGGAACGCCCAGCGCCAGCTCAGCAGGTCGGTGAGGACGCCGCCGAGGATCGCGCCGACCGTGAACCCGGCGGACATGAGGGCGCCGCTCAGCCCGAGCGCGCGCGTCCGGAGCGGGCCCTCCGGGAACGACGTCGTGATCAGCGACAGGGCCGCCGGTGTGGCGATCGCCGTGGCGAGCCCCTGCAGGACCCGGCCGGTCAGCAGCATCGCCGGCGACGCGGCCATCCCGCCGATCAGCGACCCTCCGGCCAGGAGGGCCATGCCCGCGAGCAGCATTCGGCGCCGTCCGAACAGGTCGGCCACCCGGCCGAACAGCAGCGTGAACCCGGCGGCGGGAAGGGCGAACGCCGTGGCGATCCACTGCAGCTCGTCCAGCCCGAAGCCCAGGCCACTGCCGACGACCGGCAGCGCCACGTTGAGGATGGAGAAGTCGATGGCGAGCATGAACTGCGCGCCCAGAAGAAGGGTCAGTACCAGCTTGTGCCGCGACGACATCCGCCCCGAAGGGGCGGACACGGCGGTGGTCAATGCGGTCATGCAAGAGACCCTCGCTGCGGCGGGCGCGCCTACCCAGACCCCGCTCGTTCGTACCACTCCCAGTAGCAGGCTCCAGGCCGAATCGGGCTTCCCCGGGCTGGATAGCCTCTGCGGCATGGCACGGAACGGCGAGCTGGGAGAGTTCCTCAAGTCGCGCAGGGCGCGGCTGCGGCCCGAGGACGCCGGCCTGCCCACCTACGGGACGCGGCGCCGCGTCCCCGGCCTGCGGCGGGAGGAGCTGGCGCAGCTCGCCGGAGTCAGCGTCGCGTACTACATCCGGCTGGAGCAGGGGACTGCGGACGGTGTGTCCGCCGACGTCCTGGACGCGATCTCGCGGGCGCTGCGGCTGGACGGCGACGAGCACGCCCACCTGCACCGGCTCGCGCACCCACCGCGCCGCGCGCCCCTCACCGCGCAGCCGCGCCTACGGGCGCCCCTCCAGCACCTGCTGGACTCGTTCACACACGCGCCCGCGTACGTGGTCGGGCACTACACGAACGTGGTCGCGTGGAACCGGCTCACCGCCGCCGTGTTCGTCGACCTGGCGAACGTCCCGCCGGACGAGCGGACCTGGTCGCACCAGATCCATCTCAACCCCGACTACAAGGCGCGGCTGGGCGACAACTGGCCGACGGTGGCCCGGCGCAACGCCGCCTACCTGCGGTACCGCTCCGGCCAGGACCCGGACGACCCGAACCTGCGCGCGGTCATCGACTGCCTGCGCGAGCGCAGCCCCGACTTCCACCGGATGTGGTCGGCGCACCACGTGTCGGACCTGACGCACGGCGAGGCCCGCATCGACCACCCGGAGGCCGGACGGCTCGTCCTGCCGTTCGAGACCCTGCACCTGCCCGGCGACCCGGACCTGAGCCGCCTGATGCTCTACGCCGCCGAGCCGGGGTCGTCGTCCGAGGCCGCCCTGCGCAAGCTGGCCGAGACGACCACCTGCCGCTCCAGCGCCGACCTGGCCACGGAAGAGCCCTAATCGGCGGCCGAACGAAAGTGGGCTTCGCGGTCCAACGTGGCCAGTGCGGTGTTGAGGAAAGCCACAACGGCGAACACGATGGCCACCGTCGTATGGCCCACGCCGTAGAACGCCAGTGCACCCGCGCTGAAGACGACGGCCTTGGCCAAGAGGACGAACGGCAACGCGACCTTGAACCGGGCGCGCGGCGCGGCGAACAGACCCCACAGGACCATCGCGGCCACCGGTGTCCCGATGCCGAGGACGATGTCGACGACGACGTTGCCGCCCGTGGTGAAGCCCCACCAGGCCAGCGCGACGATGGCCGCGACCTCCAGAACGAAGGCGAGCCCCTCGTTCAGCACATGCAATGGCCCAGGTAGACGCACGCCGGATACGGTACAGGGGTGGACGAGATCTCCTGGCGGGAGGACGGCCGGGACCATCGCGTCCGCTGGCGTTCGGAGAGCGCGGCGCCGCCCCGCCGCGTCGTGGTCGCCGACGACGAGACCCGCGCCGACGACGCCTACCGGCTGGCCTGCGAAGGCACCGCCCTGCTGTGGCGCGGCGACTTCCAGAACGCGCGGCAGCTCCTCGGTGCGATGGCGCGCCGGATCGACCGGCCGCCGCGCCGTCCCAGGCGCAAGCCGGAACCCTCCCAGGTGCAGGCGTTCCACCTCCACCGCCAGGCACGGGCCCAGCGCGCGCGGACGCTCGGCATGCTGCTCATACCGCTCGACCCGGGGCATGTGATCCCGCTGCGTCGAGCACCGTCCGTCCAGGACGCCTGTACGGAGGCGTACGGGCCGGATGACCAGCCCTACGTGACGTCACTGCGCGAGTTGCTCGGGCTGATCGGCGCACACGAATGGCGTACGAAGGGCGTGCCCGTCCCTGCGCTGGGCGGTGACCGGATACACCCGCACTACGGCGTCTTCTCCCCGGTGAGAGGGGAGTACGTCGATCTGGTCAACGAGGCGCCGCTCCCGTCCACGACGACGGCGTTCGACATCGGCACCGGTACGGGCGTACTGGCGGCGGTCCTGGCTCGTCGCGGCGCGGAACGCGTCGTCGCCACCGACCTCGACCCGCGCGCGCTTGCCTGCGCCCAGGAGAACGTCGACCGGCTGGAGGTCGGGAAGCAGGTCGAGGTCGTCCGAGCCGACCTGTTCCCGCCGGGACGGGCCGGGCTCATCGTGTGCAACCCGCCGTGGGTGCCCGCCAAGCCCAGCTCGCCCCTCGAACACGCCGTCTACGACCCGGGCGGGCGGATGCTGCGCGGCTTCCTCACCGGCCTCGCCGACCATCTCGAACCCGGCGGCGAAGGCTGGCTGATCCTTTCGGACCTGGCCGAGCACCTCGGGCTCCGCACCCGCGACGAGCTCCGCGCGCTGTTCGGCGCGTCCGACCTGGAGGTGGCGGGCAGGCTCGACACCCGGCCCGTCCACCCGCGCGCCGCCGACCCGGATGACCCGCTCCACGCGGCCCGCGCCGCCGAGACGACGTCCCTCTGGCGCCTGCGGAGCACCTCCGCCCAGCCATCCGCCTAGCTAGATGTGGCTGCGGTGGGCGGTCTCGGGGCCGATGACGCGCAGCAGGGCGAGGGCGTCCGGCGTCGAACTGCCCGGCGGCGGGGTGTAGGCGACGAGGCGCTGGTCCTCGGCCGGCGTGAGCAGGACCTCCGCGTCGAACTCGATCGGCCCGACCTGCGGGTGCACCACCCTCATCCGGCTCGTGCGGCGGACGGCGACCTCGTGCAGGTCCCACAGCTCGGCGAACTCGCCGCTCGCCTCGCGGAGCCGCCGGACGAGCGCCCGCGCCGCCTCGTCGGAACCGCGCCGCGCGACGGCCGCGCGCAGGTCGGCGACGTGCAGGCGGCTGTAGCGGTCGCGTTCCTCCGGCGGGTACGCCTCTCGGACGAACGGGTCGGTGAACCACCGCCAGACGATGTTGCGGTCGGATCCCTTCACGGTGCAGACGCAGCCGAACAGGGCCTCCGCCAGGGCGTTCTGCGCGAGCAGGTCGCCGAGGTCGCCGAGGATCTGCGCGGGCGTCTCGGTCAGCCGGTCGAGGAGGTACAGCAGGCCCGGCCGGACGTGGTCGCCGGCGAAGGGCCCGGCGGGCGGCCGGTGACCTGCGAGGACGTACAGGTGGTCGCGCTCGTCCGCGGTGAGCCGCAGCGCGCGGGCGAGCGCGCCGAGGAGCTGGGCGGACGGCTGCGGGCTGCGGGCCTGCTCAAGGCGCATGTAGTAGTCCGCGGACATGCCCGCGAGCTGCGACACCTCCTCGCGGCGCAGCCCCGGCGTGCGCCGCCGCGGGCCCTCCGCCAGGCCGACGTCCCGCGGCCGCAGCCGCTCCCGCGAGCGGCGGAGGAAGTCGGCGAGGTCGCGGCGGTTCATGTCCATGCCTCCATGGTCCACGCTCCCACCCGTCCGAGCCTGGGACCGCTTGTCCTAGCCAGGGCGGTCCGCTCCTCATCCGCCGCGCGCGGGGGCAGTGTCAGAGGCATGACGAACCTGACCGTTGGAAACGCCACCATCGCCTACCGGACGGAGGGCTCCGGCCCTCCCCTCGTCCTCGTCCACGGGGTCGGCCCCGGTTCGGTCATGTGGGACGCGATCACCGACCGCTTCACCGACCGGCGCACCGTGGTCCTGCCCGACCTGGCGGGATCCGATCCCGCCAGTGACGACGGCGCGCCGCTGACCATCGAGGCGCTCGCGAACCAGGTCATCGCCGTGATCGAGGACCTCGGCCCCGCCCCGGTCGACCTGCTCGGCTTCTCGCTGGGCGCGCCGACCGCCACCGCGGCGGCCGCGCTGCGCCCCGACCTCGTCCGGCGCCTGATCCCCGTCGCGGGGTTCGCGAACAGCGAGGACGTGTACCTCCGCCAGCTCATGTCCCTGTGGCTGACGCTCACCGGCAGCCCCGAGGGGTTCGCCAGGCTCGGGACGGTCACCTCCGCCAGCCCGGCGTTCCTGAACCGGATCGGGGAGGACGGCGCCGAGCAGCTCCACGGCTTCATGCGCCCCACGGACGGGATGCTGCGCCAGCTCGACCTGGTCCGGCGCGTCGACATCCGGAACCTGCTGACGAAGATCGAGGCGCCGACGCTGGTGATCGGCTGCACCGCCGACCAGACCGTCCCGGTCGAGAACCACCGGGAGCTGGCGAAAGGCATCACGGACAGCGAATACACCGAACTGGACGCCGGGCACGTCGTGATGATGGAGCAGCCGGACGAGTTCGTGCGGCTCGTCCGGGACTTCCTCGACCGCCCTTAGCAGGAGGACCGCCGGGCACGATGGGGAGCATGCGTCCCATCGAGCAGCAGACCATCCTCATCACGGGCGCGACCGACGGCCTCGGTCGCGCCCTCGCCGCCCGGCTGGCCGCCGACGGCGCGACGGTGCTCGTCCACGGGCGGGACGACCGGCGCGGCGAGGCGACCCTGCGGGAGATCGGCGGCCGGGCGTCCTGGTACCGGGCCGACCTGTCGTCGCTCGCCCAGACGCGGGCGCTCGCCGAGGCCGTCCGCGCCGACCATCCCCGCCTGGACGTGCTGGTCAACAACGCGGGCATCGGCGGACCCGACTCGTGGCAGCCGAGCGCGGACGGCCACGAGCTGACGTTCGCGGTGAACTACCTGTCCGGCTACCTGCTGACCCGCCTGCTGCTGCCGACCCTGGTCTCGTCGGCGCCGGCCCGCATCGTGAACGTCAGCAGCATCGGCCAGCAGGCGATCGACTTCGACGACGTCATGCTCACCCGCCACTACCGGAGCTTCGGGGCGTACTGCCAGAGCAAGCTCGCCCAGATCATGTTCACGTTCGACCTCGCCGGCGAGCTGGCCGGGACGGGCGTCACCGCGAACGCCCTGCACCCGGCCACGCTCATGCCGACCAAGATGGTCTCGTCGCCGGTCAGCACCCTGGAGGAGGGCCTGGAGGCGACGCATCGCCTCGTCACCGACCCGGCACTGGACGACGTCTCCGGCCGCTTCTTCGACGTCCTCAAGGAAGCCCGTGCGAACGACCAGGCATACGACCTCGAAGCCCGTGCCCGCCTGCGCGCGCTCTCGGACGAACTCACCTCCCCTTAGGCGAGCGCTACGTCCCACACAGGGCGGGCCTCGACCCGGGAGACGCGCCAGCCGTCCGGCGTACGGACGGCCTTCAGCTCGTAGCGCTCACCCAGCAGCCGCGGCCCGCCCTCATGGACGAAGACGACGAAAAGGTTCGCGCTGACCTCGGCTCGGTCGCCGTCCACCTCAACTAGGGGGTTGGTGATGAAGTGCTGGGTCGGCACCTGGTGGTTGCGGCGCGCCTGCGCGACGAGAGCGTCCACACCCTTGGACACGCCGCCGGGGGTGTGCACCTCCGCGTCCTCGGTGAATAGAGCGCGCCCGTCGCCGGGGCTCTTGTCGTCCAGCCACCGCCCCAGGCGGCTGACCAGCACGGAAAGCTGCTGACGATCGTCCACGGCGAACCTCATTCATTGGCTTGTCCAACATTGGCACAACCAACACTACATACCGTTGGCGGCGCCAACAACCCACTAGGGCGTGTCTCGAAGTCGGGTGTGTGACGGTGTGTCGTGATCTCTAAGTAGTGAGGTCTCCGGTAGATGGGTTCATCGACGAAGAAGAACCT
>NZ_FZOR01000003.1 GCF_900188445.1 Actinomadura meyerae | reverse complement strand
GTGCCCGGGGTCGGGCCGCGGCGTCCCATCGGGTCGAACGTCGCGCCTTCGGAGCGGGGGAAGAACTCGTACCAGGCGCCGTACAGCGCGCGCTGGCGGTGGACCACCAGGGGGTACCAGTCCGACACCGTCAACAGATCCCGCAGCGGATGCTGCTCCAGCACGGCCGCCACGTCCGGGTCGGCGGCGGCCTCCATCCGTTCGGTGACCGGGACGGTCTCGTCGCCGAGGCACTTCGCCAGCCGGTCCAGGGTCGGCATGTCCTTGCTCGGGACGGCCTCGGCCGCGCGCTCGAACAGCAGGGCGCCCTCGGTGAGCATGAGCTCGACGTCCAGGCCCTGGGGCACTTTGATCTGGGCGTCGTGCCACCAGTGCGCGATCGGGTCGCCCCACGCCTCCACCCGGAACGACCACGAGCCCATCCCGGTCGGCGTCACCAGCGCCGACCACCGGTCCAGCCCCTCGCCGACCTCGGCCATCCGCTCACCGGGCAGCTCCTCGCCGTCCGGCGTGCGCAGCACCACCGCCGCGCCCAGCCGCTCGTGCCCCTCCCGGAACACCGTCGCCGACACCTCGACGGTCTCACCCACCACGGCCTTCGCCGGCCACCGGCCGCACTCCACCACCGGCGACACGTCCAGAATCGGAATGCGCCCCAGTCTCGGAGATCCGGTCATATGGGATGTTCCGGACTCGACGTGCATGCCCTCCCCCTACCCGAGCGGGACTTCCGAAACGTCCCATGCCCGCGTCGCGGGGGCTACTGCACAGTAGTTTTGCATAACTTTAAGTGGTTCCCCGACCCCGATCGGTGACCGTCCGAACGGGCGAAACTCTCCGCGCAGCCGGGGGTTTTCGCGGCTCAGGCGGGTACGGTGCCTTCGATCCGCGCGCCGGCGGCCTACCCGCGGCCGTCGCGCCGAGCCGATTCCTACGCTTAGCGTGGTGTTGTGTGAAGGCAATCCGACGTTTCACGGTCCGCACCGTCCTCCCCGAGCCGCTCCGGCAGCTCGAGGAACTGGTCCTCAACCTGCGCTGGTCCTGGCACCACGAGACGCTCGACCTGTTCCGCGCCGTGGACCCCGCGCTCTGGAAGGCCGTCCACCACGACCCGGTCCGGCTGCTCGGCGAGGTCTCCCCGGAGCGGCTGGCGCAGCTCGCCGAGGACCGGCGGTTCCTGCGCCGCCTCCAGGACACCGCCGAGGACCTGCACGAGTACCTGACCGCGCCCCGCTGGTACCAGGCGCGGTTCGACGTGGGGGGACGCCGGTCCGCGTCCGACGGGCCGGACGCCGGGGAGCGTGAGCGCGCGCCCGCCTGCATCGCCTACTTCTCGCCCGAGTACGGCATCACCGCCGCGCTGCCGCAGTACTCCGGCGGCCTCGGCATCCTCGCCGGCGACCACCTGAAGACGGCGAGCGACCTCGGCGTCCCCATCCTCGGGGTCGGGCTGCTGTACCGGCACGGCTACTTCTCCCAGTCGCTGTCCCCGGACGGCTGGCAACTGGAGCGCTACCCCCCGATCGACCCCAACGGGCTCCCGCTGACCCTGCTCCGCGAGCGCGACGGGACGCCGGTACGCGTCACCATCGGCCTCCCCAAGGGGAACGCCCTGCGCGCCCAGGTCTGGGTCGCGCAGGTCGGACGCGTCCCCCAGCTGCTCCTGGACTCCGACGTCGAGGACAACGACCAGGCCGGCCGCGACGTCACCGACCGGCTGTACGGCGGGGGCGGCGACCACCGGCTGCTGCAGGAGATGCTGCTCGGCATCGGCGGCGTCCGCGCGATCCGCGCCTACTGCCGCATCACCGGCCACCCGGCGCCCGAGGTGTTCCACACCAACGAGGGCCACGCCGGGTTCCTCGGCCTGGAGCGCATCCGCGAGCTGGTGGCGGGAGAGGGGCTGACCTTCGACGAGGCCCTGGAGGCGACGCGCGCGGGCACCGTCTTCACCACGCACACGCCCGTCCCCGCCGGGATCGACCGGTTCCCCCGCGAGCTGATCAGCCGGTACTTCGGCGGCGCGAACGAGGAGCGGCAGGTCCCCGTCGACCGGGTCCTCGCGCTCGGCGCCGAGGACTACCCCGGCGGCGACCGCACCGTGTTCAACATGGCCGTGATGGGGATGCGGCTCGCGCAGCGCGTCAACGGCGTCAGCGAGCTGCACGGGCGCGTCAGCCGGGAGATGTTCGGCGGCCTGTGGGGCGGGTTCGACACCGCCGAGGTCCCCGTCGGGTCCATCACCAACGGGGTGCACGCCGGGACGTGGGTGGCCCGCGAGGTGCTGGAGTTCACCGCCCGCGAGCTGCCGTCGGTGATGGAGAGCGGCCGCGGCTGGGAGGGCGTCCGCGCCGTCTCCGAACCGGAGATCTGGCGGATGCGCGCCCTGCTGCGCCGCCGGCTCGTGCTGGACGCGCGGCGCCGGCTCCGCGAGTCGTGGCGGCGGCGCGGCGCCGGCGAGGCCGAGGTCTCCTGGATCGACGACGCGCTCGACCCGGACGTCCTGACGATCGGGTTCGCGCGCCGCGTCCCGTCCTACAAGCGGCTCACGCTGATGATGACCGACCCGGACCGGCTCCGCTCCATCCTGCTGCACCCGGAGCGGCCCGTGCAGATCGTCATCGCCGGGAAGGCGCACCCCGCGGACGAGGGCGGCAAGCGCCTCATCCAGCAGATCGTGCGGTTCGCCGACTCCGAGGACGTCCGGCACCGCATCGTGTTCCTGCCCGACTACGACATCGCGCTCGGGCAGCTCATGGTGCAGGGCTGCGACGTGTGGATGAACAACCCGCTGCGCCCGCTGGAGGCGAGCGGCACGTCCGGGATGAAGGCGGCGCTGAACGGCGGGCTGAACCTGTCGATCCTCGACGGCTGGTGGGACGAGTGGTACGACGGGCAGAACGGCTGGGCGATCCCGTCCGCCGACGGCCTGTCCGGCCCCGACCGGCGCGACGAGCTGGAGGCCGCCGCGCTGTACGAGCTGATCGAGGACCACGTGTCCGTCACGTTCTACGACCGGGACGGCGCCGGGCTGCCGCGCCGCTGGCTGGAGATGGTCAAGCACACCATCGCCACGCTCGGCCCGAAGGTCCTCGCGACCCGGATGCTGCGCGAGTACGTCGAGAACCTCTACGCCCCGGCCGCCGCGGCCGAGCGGGCGATGACCGCGGGCGACCACGCCGGGGCGCGGGAGCTGGCCGCGTGGAAGCAGCGGGTCCGCAAGGCGTGGCCCGGCGTCGCGGTCGAGCACGTCGAGTCCAACGGGGAGGAGAGCCCGCAGGTCGGCGCGCGGCTCGCGGTCCGGGTCGTGGTGGACCTCGCCGGCCTCGACCCGGACGACGTCGCGGTGGAGGTCGCCTACGGCCGGGTCGACGAGACCGATACGCTCGTCGAGCCGTCCTACCTGGAGCTGTCGGATGCCGGGCCGGCCGACGGCGGGCGCCGCCGCTACGCCGGCGACGTCCCGCTCGGGCGCAGCGGCGCGTTCGGCTACAGCGTCCGGGTGGTGCCGAACCACCCGCTGCTGCCGACACGGGCCGAGCTGGGCCTCGTCGCGCTCCCACCCGCCCCGCAGGGCATGACGAACGGCGACCTGCGCTAGGCGGCGCCCGCTCCGTCCTGCCCGTCCTCCTCCTCGTCTTCCTCTTCCTCGTCTTCGTCGTCCGGCGGGTCGGGCGTCTGCCACGTCGCGACGACGAGCGGGAGGTACACGTGCGTCGCGAGCATGGCGAACAGGATCAGGAACAGCGCCGCGCCGGGGATCTGCGACTCGCGCCCCTCGGTGTCGGCGAGGCTCGTCACGACCAGCACGAGGACCATCACGAACGTGGTCGCCCGGTGCGCGGACGCGTACGCGCGGAGCCGGGCGATGAGCTGCCGCTCGTCGAGCTCCTCCTCCCGCCGGGTGGTGAGGCCCCGGGTCACCGCGAGCAGGTGGCCCGCGAGCGGGAACCCGACCACGACCAGGACGCCGAGGATCACGAAGTTCACGATCATCGCGGTGTCGCTCGGCGCCAGCACCCACGAGACGGCGGCGTCCACCCAGAACAGGCCGAGCGTGACCGCGCCCGCCCCCGCCAGCACCCGGCGGGGGCGCCGCCGCGCGTAGCGGGCGGGCAGCCGGCGTTCCAGCCGCTCGTCGAGGGCCGCGCGGCGCTCCGCGCGCAGCCGCCGGGACCGCTCGCGCCACCCGGTGGAGCGCTTGGTCATGATGTGCCTCCGATACGCGGGAAGGGTTTCAGGGAGAAGACGACCTCGACCGGCACCTCGAAGTACTCGGCGATGCGCAGGGCCAGGTGGAGGCTGGGACTGTACTCGCCCCGCTCCAGGTAGCCGATCGTCTGGTAGTGGACGCCCAGCGCGGCGGCCAGGTCGCGGCGCGAGACGCCGCGCTCCGCCCGCAGCACCGGGATCCGGTTGTAGACGGTCTCCTTGTCGGCGGGCGCCCCGCCGGCCTTGCGGATCACGGCCGGCACCTCCGCGTCGCCACCGGCACCGCCGCCGGTACCGCCCGGGTCACAGCGCGCCCTGCGCGGCGCGGCGCTCGCGGCGCGCGGCCAGCCGGGCCCCGGACTCGCGGCGCGTCGCGCGCAGCAGCACCCACGGCGCCAGCAGCAGCCCCGCGGCGGCCCAGGCCCCGAGGACGGCGGCGGTCTCCGGCAGGCGCCAGGTCCCGCCTATCTCGGCCGCCGCCATCGCGTCCGGCAGGAACACCGACCGCAGCCCGAGCCCCTGCCAGTACAGCGGGAAGAACTGTGCGGCGCTCTGCACGGCCTCCGGCAGCCGCGCCACCGGGAACATCACCCCGGAGACGAGCATGAGCGCCATCACCGGCAGCGACAGGATGCTCGCCGCGTTCCGCGGACCGGGCAGCAGCGCCCCGAGGGCGGCGCCGAGCGGCACGACCGACAGCGTGCCCAGCGCGAGCACCCACGCCAGGGTCAGCCAGTCGGCGGGCGCGGCCGGCAGCCGGAGCCCGGCGACCGCCGCGCCCGCGACCAGCATCAGCAGCACGTACAGGGCGATCTGCAGCAGCACCGAGACCGCGCGGCCGGTCAGGTAGGCCGCGGGCCCGCCGGGCACCGTGCGCAGCCGCAGCAGCGTCCCCTCCTCGCGGTCGGCCGCGATCCCCATCGGCAGGTTCAGCAGCGCCGCGGAGAACACCGAGAACGCGACGAACCCGGCGGTCATCAGGACGGCCTGGGACTCCCCGGTCCCCTCCACGACGGTGTCGCCCTGCCAGCGGACCAGCAGCACGTACACCCCGACCGTGCCGATCAGCGCGGACACCAGCTCCCTCCGGCTGCTCAGGAACTGGACGTGCTCCGTCCAGCCGCGGCGCAGCCCCATCCTCATCGCCCGCAGGCCCGGCGCGCTCATCAGGCGGCCTCCTTCCGTGACACCAGATCGAGGTAGCTCTCCTCCAGCGACGGGCGCCGGATCTCCAGGCCCGGCACCGGCCCGCCGAACCGGCGGTGCAGTTCGAACGCCAGCGCGGACGGGTCGGCCGTCCGCTCGGCGCGCGGTGCGCCGTCCTCCAGCCAGCGGACCTCCGAGGCCGCCCGCACCACCGACGCCAGCGCCGACGGGGTGCCGCAGACCCGCACGGCGCCGTCGACGAGGATCGCGATGCGGTCGGCGAGGCGCTCCGCCTCGGCGAGGTCGTGCGTCGTGAGCAGGACGGTCATGCCGTCCTCCCGCGCGAGCCGCTCGACCAGGCCGTGGAACTCGCGGCGCGCCTCCGGGTCGAAACCGGCGGTCGGCTCGTCCAGGAACAGCAGCTCGGGACGGCCCACGATGCCGAGCGCGATGTCGAGCCGCCGCCGCTGGCCGCCCGACAGCCGCCCCACCGCCTGCCCGGCCTGCGCGGTGAGGCCCATGGCCTCCAGCAGCTCGTCCGGGTCGTGCGGGTGCGGGTAGAACGCGGCGATGTGCGCGAGCAGCGGCCGCACGTGCCAGCGCGGGTGGTCCTGCCAGTCCTGCAGGACGACGCCGAGCCGCGCCCGCCACGCGACGCCGCCCGTGCCGGGGTCGGCGCCGAGCACCGCGACCTCGCCCGACGTGCGGCGCCGGAACCCCTCCAGGATCTCGATCGTGGTGGTCTTCCCGGCGCCGTTCGGCCCGAGCAGGGCCACCACCTCGCCGGCCCCCACGTCGAGGTCGACACCGCGCAGCACCTCGGTGCGCCCGTAGCGCATCCGCAGGTCCCGCGCCCGGATCACCGGTTCGCTCATCTGGCGCGCACCCCCATACGGGAACTTGGATCATTGACCCGACTTCTACTTCTGTTGATAGTAGATGTACTACATCCCATCGCACTCTCGCAAACATACGAACCTGGCAGGATGGGCATGTGCGACTGGCGAAACCCCGCGAGCGCCCCGTCCCGTGGACTCCGGGCCCGCGCTCGGTGAACGCGCTCCTGGCCGGCGGCTCGTTCGCGATCATGACCGTGCTGACGCTCGTCTCGGTCAGCACGGGCCCGGACGAGCGCATGCCCCTGCACGGCTGGCTGCTGATGGCCGTCGCGTGCGGGGCGCTGTACTTCCGCCTGAGCCACCCGGTCGCGGTCGCCGTCGCCACGTTCGTCGCGTGCGGCGCCTACTACCCGCTGGTCGAACCGGACGGCCCGCTCGTCATCACCTTCGTGATCGCGCTCTACACGGCGGCGGCCGAGGGGCACCTCGTGGTGTCCTCCGCGCTCACCGGGCTGTCGGTCGCCGCCGCCGTCGCCGCCGACCGGTACGACGACATCAACCACCTCGCCGACGCGGCGTCCTTCCTGCTCGCCGGCTGGTTCGTCGCCGTCGTCGCGATCGGCGGCGTCGTCCGCAACCGCCGCGCCTACCTGCGCGAGGCCGAGGAGCGCGCCCGGGTCGCCGAGCGCGGCCGGGAGGCCGAGGCCCGCCGCCGCGCCGTCGAGGAGCGGCTGCGCATCGCCCGCGAGCTGCACGACGTCCTCGGCCACAACATCTCGCTGATCAACGTGCAGGCCTCCGCCGCGCTGCACGGCCTGCGCCGCGAGCCCGAGCGCGCCGAGGCCGCCCTCACCGCGATCAAGAAGGCGAGCAAGGAGACGCTCCGGGAGATGCGCGCCACCCTCGGCGTCCTGCGGCGCGTCGACGAGGCCGCGCCGGTCGCGCCCGCCCCGGGCCTCGCCCGGCTGGACGAGCTCACCGGCGGCATCGCCGCCGCCGGCCTGATGGTCCGCACCGAGACCGAGGGCGAGCCGCGCCCCCTGCCCGCCGAGACCGACCTCGCCGCCTACCGGATCGTCCAGGAGGCCCTCACCAACGTGACCCGGCACAGCGCCGCGTCCACCGCCGTCGTCCGCGTCGCCTACGCCGGCGCGCACGTGACCGTCACCGTGGAGGACGACGGCGAGCAGCCGCCGGGCGCGCCCTCGAAGGACGGCAGCGGCATCCGCGGCATGCGCGACCGCGCCGAGTCCCTCGGCGGCACCCTCGAGGCCGGCCCCGCGCCGGGCGGCGGCTTCACCGTCCGCGCCGAACTGCCGATCTGACGCGCCGCGATGAGTTTCCGGCGCCCGCGTGGTCAGTACCGGCATGAGCACTGAGCACACACTCCGCACACCCGAAGCCGACCTCGTGTACGACGTCCACGGGCCGCTGCCGCCCGCCGGCGGGCGCCCGCCGCTGGTGATGATCGGCCAGCCGATGGACGCCACCGGCTTCCGCACCCTCGCCTCGCACCTCCCCGACCGCACGGTGGTCGCCTACGACCCGCGCGGCCTCGGCCGGAGCACCCGCAGGGACGGCCGGGACGACCACGACCCCGTCACCCAGGCCGGCGACGTGCACGCCCTCATCGAGGCGCTCGGCGGGGGACCGGTCGAGATGTTCGCCAGCAGCGGCGGCGCGGTCACCGCGCTCGCCCTCGTGGCGGCGTACCCCGGCGACGTCTCCGTCCTGGTCGCGCACGAGCCGCCGGTCCTCCCGGTGCTGCCGGACGCCGAGGCCGCCTTGCGCGCGCGGGCCGCCGTCCGGGACGTCTACGAGAGCAAGGGCGGCGGCGCGGGCATGGCGGCCTTCATCGCGATGACGTCGTGGAAGGGCGAGTTCACCGACGAGTACTTCGCCCAGCCGGTGCCCGACCCCGCCATGTTCGGGATGCCCTCCGAGGACGACGGCTCCCGCGACGACCCGCTGCTGTCCGACCGGTCATGGGCGGTCAGCGACCACCGGCCCGACGCCGAGGCGCTGAACGCCGCGCCCACGCGGGTCGTGATCGCGGTCGGCGAGGAGTCCGAGGGCGTCCTCACCGGACGCACCGCGGTCGCGGTGGCCGAACTGCTCGGCACGCCCGCGACGGTGTTCCCGAGCCACCACGGCGGCTTCCTCGGCGGCGAGTTCGGCCAGGCCGGGCAGCCCGCGGCCTTCGCCGCGAAACTGCGCGAGGTCCTCGACGCGGGCTGACGGGCGGGCGGCGCGCCGCCCGCCGGTCAGCCGGAGTCGCCGGTCAGCCGGAGTCGCCGGTCAGCCGGAGTCGTCCTGGGCCGCGAGGGCCTCGTAGGCGGGGGCCAGGACGTCCGGCAGGGACCGGCGGCGGATCCGCACCGGCGGCGGCGCGGCCACCTGCAGCACGAAGCCGGGCGGGACCGGCGGCGCGGGCGGGCGCTCGCGCAGCCGCGCCAGGCCGGACGGCGGCGTCCAGAACCCGGCGGCCGTCAGCGGCTCGTCCTCGACGTCCAGCGGGTCGGGCTCGGACGCGCCGCCGCGCCGCAGCGCGGCCAGGAGCCGGTCGCGGCCGCGCCCGTTCCACTGGAGGATGAGGAACGGGTCGTCGTCGAACGCCTCCGCGAGCAGGTACAGGACGGCGGCGGAGTGCTTGCACGGGTCGCCCCAGTCGGGGCAGTCGCACATCAGGTGCAGGTCGGACGCCGAGCCGGGGAACAGCGCGAGGCCGAGCTCGGCGAACACCCACTCGATCTCCGGCGGCATCTCCCCGGCGAGCAGCCGGGCCCGGAACACCGCGCGGGACGCCAGCTCCCGCTCGACGGCCCGCCAGTCCGCCTCGTCGATCGCGTCGATGCCGAGCGCCACCTCGTAGGGCTCCGGCGCCGAGCCGCGCACCTTCGCGGTGACCTCGTACGGCTCCACGCGCAGGTCGAACACGTTGCCCTTGCGGGCGTAGGTGCGGCCGCGCTGGAGGCGGCCCTTGTCGGCGAACGACTCGACGAGGTCGATGAAGCGCCGCGACCACCACTCGGTGCCGATCGAGCCGCGCTTGTTGCGCGCCCGGATGCCCTCGACGCCCTCGGAGCCGGCGTCGTCCATCAGTCGCTCACCGCCTCGGGGGACAGCCGCAGCACATCGCGCAGCTCGGCGACCGACAGCTCGGTGAGCCAGTCCTCGCCGGTGCCGACGATCGACTCGGCGAGGGCCTTCTTGCGCTCGATCATCTCGTCGACGCGCTCCTCCATCGTGCCGACGCAGATGAACTTGCGGACCTGGACGTTCCTCGTCTGGCCGATGCGGAACGCCCGGTCGGTGGCCTGGTCCTCGACGGCGGGGTTCCACCAGCGGTCGACGTGCACCACGTGGTTCGCCGCCGTGAGGGTCAGGCCCGTCCCGGCCGCCTTCAGGGAGAGCAGGAAGACCGCGGGTTCGGGATCGTCCTGGAACCGCTGGACGAGGTCGTCGCGGGCCTGCTTGGACGTCCCGCCGTGCAGCCACAGCACGGGCCGTTCGAGGCGCGCGGCGAGGTAGGGCTGGAGCATCGACCCGAACTCGGCGTACTGGGTGAAGACGAGGGCCTTCTCGCCCTGCTCCAGCACCTCGGCGCAGATCTCCTCCAGGCGCTGCAGCTTCCCCGAGCGGCCGGGCAGGCGCGAGCCGTCCTTGAGCAGCTGCGCCGGATGGTTGCAGACCTGCTTGAGCTTCGCCATCGTCGCCAGGACGAGCCCGCGCCGCTGCTTGTCGTCGGCCTCGGCGATCTGCTGGAGCATGTCGTCCACGGTGGCCCGGTAGAGGGACGCCTGCTCGGTGGTGAGGTTGCAGTAGACCTTGATCTCCTGCTTCTCCGGCAGGTCGGAGATGATCGACCGGTCCGTCTTCAGGCGGCGCAGGATGAACGGCTGCGTGGCCCGCTTGAGCGCCAGCGCCGCCTGCTCGTCGCCCTCCCGCTCGATCGGGATCGCGAACCTGCGCCGGAACTCGGCGCGCGGCCCGAGCAGCCCCGGGTTCGCGAACTCCATGATCGACCAGAGCTCGGTGAGGTGGTTCTCGACCGGGGTACCGGTGAGCGCGATCCGGGTGCGCGCCGGGATGCTCCGCACGGCCCGCGCCTGCCGCGTCCCGCTGTTCTTGAGCGCCTGCGCCTCGTCGCAGATCACCCGCCCCCACTCGACGGCGGCGAGCGCCTCGGCGTCCCGCGCAGCCGTCCCGTAGGTGGTCAGCACCAGATCGGCGCCCGCGACGGCCTCGACGAGGCCGTCACCGCGGTGCCGGCCCGTCCCGTGGTGGACGTGGACGCGCAGCTTGGGGGTGAACTTCGCCGCCTCCCGCTGCCAGTTCCCCACCAGCGACATCGGCAGGATCGCGAGCGTCGGACCGGGGCGGGCGCCGCGCTCCCGCTCGTGCACGAGCAGCGACAACACCAAGATCGTTTTGCCCAGGCCCATGTCGTCGGCGAGCAGGGCGCCCAGCCCCAGGCCGTCCATGAACGCCAGCCAGGAGAGGCCGCGCTCCTGGTACGGGCGGAGCTCGGCGTCCAGCTCCTCGGGGGTGCGCATGGGGGTGAGGCGGCGGTCGGCCTCGCCGGACAGCAGGTCGCCGAGCGGGCCGCCCGCGTCGACCTCGGTGAGGGGCAGGGCGTCGTCGCCCGCGTGGACGATCGCGCGGATCGCCTCGGCGGCGGTCATCCGGCCCCGGCGCGGGTGGCGCAGGAAGTCGAGCGCCGCTTCGAGCTGCCGCTCGTCGAGCTCCACCCACTGGCCGCGCAGCCGGACGAGCGGGGTCTTGAGGCGGGCGAGCTCCTCCAGCTCGGCCTCGTCGACGGTCTCGTCGCCGATGGCGAGGTCCCAGCGGAAGTCGACCATGCCCTTCAGGTCGAATCCGGACGGCGCCGCGGCGCCGGAGGACGCCTCGGGGTCGTCGGTGCGGGTGGTCAGCTTCATGCCGAGCTTCGCCTTGCCCGCCCACTGGGGGAGCAGGACGCCGAAGCCGGCGGCGGCGAGCATCGGGGCCGCCCGGCGCAGGAAGCGGAACGCCCCCGCGGTGTCGAGCACCAGCTCGGACGGGGCCGGGCCGTCCAGCGCGGGCGCCATGTCGGGGAACAGGCGCAGCGCGCGGCCGAGGCCGCCGAGGAGGGTCTCCTCCGCGTCCGGGACCGAGGTGGCCTCGCCGTCCCAGACCAGCGCGGCCGGGACGTAGAGGCTGGGGTCGTCGGTGCCCTGGAGCGCGAACTCGACCCGCCAGGAGTCGCCGTCCGGCTCCTCGCGGGCCGCGGCCTCGCCGGCCCCCTCCGGCTCGCCGAACGGATCCGGCGTGCCGAACTCCTCGGCGCCGGGCTCGGCGAGGCGGAAGCAGACGCGCAGCGGGCCGGACGGGCGGCGCGCGGCGGCGGCCCACGCGTCCAGCTCGGCCATCAGGTCGGACGGGTCGTCGCGGGGTTCGCGGGCGACGGCGGCGGACGGCCCGGTCAGCGCCATCACCCAGCGCTCGGCGAGCGGCAGCCGGTCGGGCTCCTTGCGCCGCGACACCAGCAGCGGATGCGGGACCACGCCCCGGACGGCGGTGTCGACCAGCCCCGACAGCGCCTCCCGCAGCACCTCGGCGGCGGGGCGCCCGCCGTCGGCGGCGCGGCACGCGGCGGGCATGGCGCGCACGAGGTCGCGGAAGCGCGCCGGGTCGTCGATCACCGGGCGCCACCGCGCCACGAGGTCGCCGTCCTCGCGCAGCAGGGCGGGCAGGACGTGGCCGCGCCCGGCGAGGTGGACGGCCTCGTCGGCGAGCAGGCACAGGAACCGCAGGTCGGTGCCGGGGACCACGTCGGCGGCGTGCTCGGCGGCCTGGAGCAGCGCCATCGCCGGGAACGGTTCGAGGACCAGCGCGGGCACCCGCCACGGCCGCAGCTCCGGCTCGTCGCGCACCGGCTCGGGGCCCAGCTCGGCCGAGGGCAGCGGATGGTCGCCGCGGGTCGGCAGCGTCATCGACAGCTCGACGCGGAACCCGGTGCGGACGAGCGGCTCGTACGACGTCCCGGTGAAGTCGCGGGTCGCGAAGGGGTGGACGTCCGGGGAGGGCTCGTACGGGCCGGTGCGCTCGGCCCACAGGCACAGCGCACCGCCATGCCAGGTGGCGTGGGCGACGAGCATGGTCCCCGAAGCTACCAGCAGCCTCCGACACCTCGCCCCGTCCCAGCCGCCGCACCCGCCGCTGGTTAGGCTCGGGAACGTTCACCGCCGGATGCACAGGGAGGGTCGCCGTGGGCGAGTTCGTACGGGTCGAGGTCGAGGACGGGGTCGCGACGATCAGGCTGGACCGCCCCAAGATGAACGCCCTGAACGGCCGGGTGCAGCGCGAGCTGATCGACGCGGCGCGGCAGGTGTCGCAGGACGACGAGGTCGGCGCGGTCGTGCTGTACGGCGGGGAGAAGGTGTTCGCCGCCGGGGCGGACATCAAGGAGATGGCGCCCATGTCGTACGCCGAGATGTCGGGCGCGCCGTCCCGCCTGCTGCAGGACTTCACCAGGGAGCTGGCCGCGATCCCGAAGCCGGTGATCGCCGCGATCACCGGTTACGCGCTCGGCGGCGGGCTGGAGGTCGCGCTGACCGCCGACTTCCGCGTCGCGGGGGAGGGCGCCAAGGTGGGGCAGCCGGAGATCCAGCTCGGCATCATCCCCGGCGCGGGCGGCACGCAGCGGCTGTCGCGCCTCATCGGCGCGTCCCGCGCCAAGGACCTGATCTTCTCCGGGCGGCACGTGAAGGCGGACGAGGCGCTCGCGATGGGCCTGGTCGACCGGGTCGTCCCGGACGCCGAGGTCTACACCGCCGCGAAGGAGTGGGCGGCGACGTTCACCGGCGGGCCGGCGATCGCGCTGCGCGCCGCCAAGCAGGCCATCGACCGGGGCCTGGAGGTCGACATCGAGACGGGCCTGGAGATCGAGCGCACGCAGTTCGCCGCCCTGTTCGCCACCGACGACCAGGCGGGCGGCATGAAGAGCTTCATGGAGGAGGGGCCGGGCAAGGCGAAGTTCACCGGCCGCTGAGCGCGCGCTCCTGCGCGTCCAGGACCTCGTCGGCGTAGTACTCGGTCCACCGGCCCAGGGCGGCCAGGGGTTCCAGCATCCCCCGCCCGGGGCCGGTCAGCTCGTACTCGACGCGCGGCGGCGCTTCCGCGTAGCGGCGCCGCGTCACGAGCCCGTTCTGCTCCAGGCGGCGGAGCGTCCCGGTCAGCACCTTGTGGCTGATGCCGCCGATCCGGTCCCGCAGGTGGCGCGGGCGCAGCGGGCCGTCGCGCAGCGTCCAGAGCACGACTCCGGTCCACGTGCCGGACAGCAGGTCGAGGGCCAGCCGGGTCTGGCAGTCGGCGGCGAACCCGCCGACTGTCCCTGCTCGCGTGGGCGTCGTGTCGTTCATGGTGCCGGTGTCGTTCATGGTGTCGTCCGGCATCCTGCACCTCCCGATGGGCACCGGATGGTGCCGAACGGACCGCTTAGCGTCCCGTCCGACGGTAATCGAGCGGGAGGTCATCATGCGGATCGGAGTGCTGGGCGCGGGCAATATGGCGGACGCGCTCGCGGGGAAGTGGGCGCGTGCGGGCCACGATGTGCGGATCGGGGCGCGGACGCCCGCGAAGGCGGTGGCGCTGGCGGACCGGATCGGCCACGGCGCGGCCGGCGGCACGTTGCGGGAGGCGGCGCGGCACGGGGACGCGGTGCTGCTCGCCGTGTGGCACGAGGGCGTCCCGGACGTCCTGCGCGCGGCGGGCCCGCTGGACGGGCGGGTGCTGATCGACTGCACCAACCCGATGGAGCCGCCGTTCGAGCGGCTGAAGACGGCGGGCGGTCCGTCGGCGGCCCGGCGCGTCGCGGACGCCACGGGCGCGCGGGTCGTGAAGGCGTTCAACCTGTGCCACGAGAGCGTGTGGCGGATGGAGCCGCCGGAGTTCGGCGGGCGGCCGCTCGGCGTGCCGCTGTGCGGGGACGACGCGGAGGCGGTCGCCGCGGTCTGCGGGCTCGTCGCCGACGCCGGCTGCGTCCCGATGGACGGGGGCGGCCTGGCGCGGGCGGCGCTGCTGGAGGCGGCGGCCGCGTTCGTGGTCGGGCTGTGGGCCGCGGGCGAGGACCCGGCCGCGATGCTGCCGCCGCCCGCGCACGCCGGGGGCGCCCCGCGGCGCACCTCGATAAATGAGGGTTAAACCGTTACTTCTGTTTTCTGGCGTGCTGCCGGGACCGATGGAGTTCCGTCGATAGCATCTGCCGCCATGCGACACGCCTACCGAACAGCGCTCGTGACGGGCGCGTCCAGCGGCATCGGGGAGAGCTTCGCGCGGCTGCTGGCCGGCCGCGGCACCGACCTGGTGATCGTGGCGCGCCGGACCGGGCTGCTGGACGGGCTGGCCCGCGAGCTGGTCGAGCGGTACCGGGTCGCGGTGGAGGTGGTGGCCGCCGACCTCACCGACCCCGCGCAGCGCGCCGAGGTCGAGGGGCGGCTGCGCGCCGACCCGGTCGAGCTGCTGGTGAACAACGCCGGGTACGGCGCCTTTGGAGCGTTCGCGGAGCTGCCGCTGGACGACCACCTGGCGCAGATCGAGCTGAACGTGTCCGCGCTCGTGCGGCTCACGCACGCGGCGCTGCCGGGGATGGTGGAGCGCGGCCGGGGCGGGGTGCTGAACGTCGCCTCGATGTCGGGGTTCGCGCCGTCGCCCGGCAGCGCCACCTACGGGGCCACCAAGGCGTACGTGGCGTCGTTCTCCGAGAGCCTGCACGCGGAGGTGGCGGGCAAGGGCGTGCACGTGACCGCGCTGTGCCCCGGCTTCACCCGCACCGAGGACGACGTCCCGGCCAACCTGATGTGGCTGCGGCGGGACGACGTGGCGCGCGCGGGCCTGGACGCGGTGGCCGCCGGGCGCGCACTGTGCGTGCCCGGCCTGCAGTACAAGGCGGCCATGCCGGCGCTGAAGCTGGTGCCGAGACCGCTGCTCAGGGCGGCCGTGAACCGCATGTGGCAGCAGGCCGCCGACACGCGCTGACGCGGCGGCGCGTTGCTCACCCCTACAAAAGTTCCCGGACGTTGATTGTGGCGGTGCTGACTTGACGGGGGTCACGGCGAGTGGCGACGATCGAACCTACGCTTGAGTAGGTTGTGTACGCCTGCTGGGCGCCAGTTCGAGCCGCAGGCGCGGCCCCCGCGTCCGGAAAGTCCACCTCGTCCCAGCGAAGGAACCGCATGTCCGTGACCCCTGAAGAGAAGTTCCAGACCGGCATCCTGCACGAGCTCGAGCCGGTGGTCGAGACGGAACTGAACCGGCACCTCTCGATGGCCAAGGAGTGGTTCCCGCACCAGTACGTCCCCTGGAGCGAGGGCCGCGACTACGACGGGCCGCTGGACGGCGAGCCCTGGTCGCCGGAGCAGTCGAAGCTGAGCGTCGAGGCGCGCGAGTCGCTCATCGTCAACCTGCTCACCGAGGACAACCTCCCCGGCTACCACCGCGCCATCGCCACCGTCTACGGCCGCGAGGGCGCGTGGGGCACCTGGGTCAACCGCTGGACGGCCGAGGAGAACCGGCACGGCATCGTCCTGCGCGACTACCTCACCGTGACCCGCGCGGTCGACCCGGTCGCGCTGGAGCGCGCGCGCATGCACCACATGGAGGCCGGCTACGAGGCCGACCACGGCGACTCCATCCTGCACGGCACGGCGTACGTGTCGTTCCAGGAACTGGCCACCCGCGTGTCGCACCGCAACACCGGCAAGGCGTCCGGCGACCCCGTGTGCGAGCAGATGATGGCCCGCATCGCCGCCGACGAGAACCTCCACATGATCTTCTACCGGAACCTGATGGCCGCCGCGCTGGACGCCGCCCCGAACGAGACGATGCGGGCGATCACCGACGTGGTGAAGTCGTTCCAGATGCCCGGCCACAGCATCGACGGGTTCCTCCGCAAGTCCGTGATCATCGCCAACGCCGGGATCTACGACCTGCGGCTGCACCACGACGACGTGCTCGTCCCGGTCCTGCGCAAGTGGGGCGTGTTCGACCGCACCGACCTGTCCGGCGACGGCGAGAAGGCGCGCGAGGAGCTGAACGAGTTCCTGGAGGGGCTCGACGCCGCCGCCACCAAGTTCGAGACCCGCCGCGAGGAGCGCCGCGCCCGCCGGGCCGCCCGCGAGGGCTGAGCCCCGCCGTCCCCGCCGGCCCCGGCCGGCCGCGGACCGGCGGGAACGCGGCCACCGTTCCCGGCGTCAAAGCATGCATGGGGACGCATCGGCGACTGGGCGGGTATCGGTTGCTGGACGAGATCGGCCGGGGGAGCACGGCCGTGGTGTACCTCGCCATGGACTCCGCGGGCCGCGAGGTCGCGGTCAAGGAGCTGATACCCGAGCTCACGGGGGTGGCGGAGGCGATCGACCGGCTGGCACGGGAGATGCGGGCGCAGGCGCGGGTGCGCAGCGCCCACGTCGCCCGGCTGCTGGACGGGGCGATCGCCGCGGAGCGGCCGCACGTGGTCATGGAGTACGTGCCGGGCTGCCCGCTGAACGACCTGATCGCGGCGTACGGACCGCTGCGCGGTGACCGGCTCGCCCGGTTCGCGCGCCGGCTGGCGCTCGGGCTCGCCGACGTCCACGACGCGCGCGTGCTGCACCGCGACGTGTCGCCGGGCAACGTCATCGTGCTGGGCGACCGGCCCACGCTGATCGACTTCGGGATCGCGCACGAGGCCGGGGCCGACCAGCTCACCCGGCGCGGGATGGTCGTGGGGACGCCCGCCTACCTGGCCCCGGAGCTGATCGAGGGGGAGCGCGCCACCACCGCGTCGGACGTCTTCTCCTGGGCGGCGACCGTCGCGTACGCGGCGACCGGCCGCCCGCCGTTCGGGCGCGGCTCGCTGCACGGGGTGTGCTTCCGCATCCTGCGCGGCCAGGCCGACCTCGACGGCGTCCCCGCCCCGCTGGCCGGGCTGCTGCGGGAGGCGCTGCGGCGCGACCCGGCCCGGCGCCCGTCCGCACGCCGGCTCGCCGGCGTGCTCGCCGGAGGGCCCGCGGGGGGCGGCCCCCGGCGCGGCGGGCCGGTCACCGCCCGCGACGGGGTGACCGCCCGCGACGGGGTCGCCGCGTGACGCGCCCGAGCCGAGTGACGTCCGGGGGAAGGATCCGCCCTCCCGCGGCGGCGAGGGTAGGGTTTCGGAAACGATGAGAGGAGCCGTCACGTCCGGGGACCGAATCGGCCACTACAGCGTCCTGCAGACCCTTGGGGAGGGGGGCATGGGCGTCGTCTACCTCGGCGCCGACCCCGAGGGGCGCAACGTGGCCATCAAGGTGCTGCGGCCCGCGGTCGCGGGCGACGCCACGGCGCGCCGCCGGCTGGCCCGCGAGGTCGACTCGATGCGCCGGGTGCACAGCCCGCACGTCGCGGAGATCCTCGACGCCGACGTGACCGCCGACCAGCCCTACATCGTGACCCAGTACGTCCCCGGCCGGACGCTCGAAGAGGTCGTCGAGGACGCCGGGCCGATCTACGGGCCGGGGCTGCAGCGGCTCGGCGTCGGGCTGGCGGCCGCGCTCTCGGCGATCCACGGCGCCGGGATCGTGCACCGCGACCTGAAGCCCGGCAACGTGATGCTCGTGGACGGCGAGCCCATCGTCATCGACTTCGGCATCGCGCAGGCCGCCGACGCGACCCGGCTCACCGCGACCGGCATGGTCATCGGCACCCCCGGCTACCTCGCCCCGGAGATCATCGAGGGCGAGGACGCGGGCCCGCCGTCGGACGTGCACGCCTGGGCCGGGACCGTCGCCTACGCCGCCACCGGCCGGCCCCCGTTCGGCTCCGGCACCTTCGAGTCGATCTTCTACAAGATCATGCAGGGCACGCCCGACCTGGACGGCGTGCCGGACGCGCTGCTGCCGGTGCTGCGGGCCGCGATGGCGCGGCACCCGGCCGAGCGCCCCACCGCGGTGAAGCTGGTGCAGCTCACCCGGCGGATCCACCTCGAAGCCACCATCACCGACCAGACCCGCGTCGACCGGCACTACCCGGCTCCGGTCCCGCCGCCGGACGGCACGTCCGTGGACGAGCCGGCGCCCGACCACTCCCGGATGTTCTCGATGCCGGTGACGGGGTCGCCGCCGGAGACCTCCCAGGACGTCCCGGCGCCGCCGCCGCCCGCGACGGCCCCCGGCGGGACCGCGCTGCCCGCGCCCGCTCCGGCGCCCGTCCCGGCGCAGCCCCGCGACTTCGTCGGCCAGCTGCCGCCCGCCGCACCGCCGCCGCCCCCGCCCGGCCCGCCGCCCCCGCAGTTCAAGGCGGGCGAGCAGTTCGGCGGGCGCGGCTACGCGCCGCCCGACCCGTACGGGCAGAGCGGCGCGTACCCGCCCTACGCGCCGCCGCCCGGCCAGCCTCCGCCCGGCCAGCCTCCGCCGGGCGCGCTGCAGCGCGGCGGGCCCTACGACGCGCAGACGCAGGACGCGCAGCGCCGCGTCGCCGACCAGGCCCGTGCCGACCGCGCCGACCACGCCGACCGCGCCGACCGCGACCGCCGCAAGCCCTACGGCTGGTACCGGGTGCTCAGCTTCATCGTCCTGGTGGCGCTGCTCGCGTTCGCCAACATCGCGCCGCTGCTCGCCCTCGCCGTCACCATCGGCGGCGTGTTCGTGCTGCGGGCGGCCGACAAGGCCGCCAAGGGCATGGAGGGCCGGCAGACCAGGCGCGGGCCGCGCTCGGGCGACGCCGTCGCCGCCGCGTTCCGGACGCCGCTGCACCTGCCGGGCGCGCTGATGTCCACGGTGCTGTGGACGTCGCTCAGCCTGGCGGCCGGGCTGATCATGCTCGGCGTGCTGATCTTCGCGCAGTCGGACATGACGGCGTCGAAGGCCATCGCGTACTCGTCCATGGCGGTGATCGGGCTGCTCTGCCTCGCGCCGGGCAGCGGCGCGCCCCGGCGGCAGCTCGCCCGGATCTGGGGGGCGCTGCTGCCGCGCGCCGAGGCCGCCCTCGCGGGCGTCCTCGTCCTCGGGATCTTCGCCGGGGTGCTGGCCGGGCTGTCGCAGCGGCAGCCGCCCGACACCACGCCGCTGGACGGCATGAGCCAGAGCCTGGAGGGCCTGCGGGCCGACGTGCGCGAACTCGTGTCCAGCATTCCCGGCATGTGACCGGCGGTTCGTCCCGACGGCATCCTGCGGAGCTTGACGCGTCGGTAGGGTGGCGACCCTTATGAGCGGTGAGACAAGGCGACTGGAATACATCGGCCCGTACCGGCTGCTGTCCGGGCCGGACGGCGCCGCCATGCCGGACGGTGCCGGGCCGAACGCCCTGGGCGCGGTGCACCGCGCCGCCGGGCCGGACGGCCGCGATGTCGCGATCCGGCTGCTCCCGCCCGGCACCGCCGTCGACGTCCAGCGGATGCGCGAGGTGCTCAGCCCCTACGTGGTGGACGTCCTGGACGGCGAGAGCGCCGGGCCGCGGCCGTACGTCGTGTCCCGGTTCGTCCCCGGGCGGCCGCTGGCGGAGAGGGTCGCGGAGCGCGGTCCCATGTCCGGGGACGCGCTGTGCCGCCTGGCCACCGGGCTGGCCAAGGCCCTCGCCGCCGTCCACGGGACGGGCCTCGCGCACGGCGCGCTCGACCCGGGAACGGTGCTCGTCGTGGACGACGCGCCGGTCGTCGTCGACTTCGCGCTGACCGCCGCCGCCGACCCGGCGGGCGACATCCGCGCGTGGGCCGCGACGGTGGCGTTCGCCGCGACCGGCCGCCGCGACGCCCCGCCCGGTGCGCTGCCGGCCGCGCTGCGCCCGCTGGTCGAGGCCGCCGCGCATCCCGATCCGGCGGCGCGCCCGGCGGCGCGGGACCTGGCGGAGGCGACCTCCCGGCTCGACCTGCCCGCCGTCCCTGCCGCCCGCCCGGCGCCCGACGAGGCACCCGTCCCGGCCGCGCCGCCGCGGGGCCGGGAGGCGGGAGCCGTGCCGGAGGAGGCGCGGCGCGGCACCTCCGGCTCGGGCGTCGCGGCGCCCGAACTGAAGGTGCCGCTGGGCTGGGCGCGGCTGCTCACCGCCATGGCCGTGGTGATCGCGGTCGCCGTCGTGGTCGTCGTCCCGGTCGCGGGGCTCGCGGCGTCGCTCGCCGCGGTGACGCTGCTGCGGCTCGCGGGCGCACCGGCGGGGACGCGGGCCAGGGGCTGGGCGGCGGCGTTCGGGCGGACGCTGCTGACCGTCCCGTACGCGGCGGCGGCCGCGGTCGCCGTTCCGGTCGCGCTGGTCGCGGCGGCGGCGGTCGGCGGGGAGATCGATTCGCTCACGGCCGCCGCGTTCGGCGCCGGCGCGGGGGCGGCGGTGCTGTGGACGGCGCCCGGCGTGCGCGGTCCGCGGCGGCAGTTGGAGCGGCTGTTCCTGCCCGTCGCGCGGCGGCCCCGGACCATCGCGGGCGCGGTGCTGGGCCTCGGCGTCCTTGCCCTGGTCGCGGGGGTCGCGGCGCTGACGCTGACGCCGAGCTTCGCCCCGCTCTACGGGGTGCAGCAGACCCTGGAGAGCTCGCTTGACCGCCTCCAGCACGCCGTCAACCGGTTCTGAGACGTGAAGTGCGTCACGTCCCGTTCGGAATGGGATTCGCCCCCTGAAACCCCCGTTCGCGTGGGTAAGGTCTCACGAACTGGGATTTGCCAGCAGGCTACTCGCTAGTAACATGGCGGGTGCACGGCCGAATCAGGGACCCGGCTCCGAAGCAGGTTCGGGTATTTGGCAGGCTGTGACTTCGAAAGCGCACGTCCGCGTCGACCCGCCATGGGCGGCGCCCCTCTGCCGCTCACCCAGCGGCCAACTGAGTGCAGGGAGGTCGGCCACCGGCCATGAACATCGTCGTCCTGGTGAAGCAGGTTCCCGATACGGAGAGCCCGCGCAAGCTGAAGTCCGATGACAGCACGCTCGACCGCGCGGCGGCGGACGGGGTCATCAACGAACTCGATGAGTACGCGATCGAAGAGGCGCTGCGCATCAAGGAGGCCCACGGCGGCGAGGTGACCGTCCTGACCATGGGTCCCGACAAGGCCACCGACTCGATCCGCAAGTCCCTGGCCATGGGCGCCGACAAGGCCGTGCACCTCGTGGACGACGGCCTCGCCGGCTCCGACGCGCTGCAGACCTCGTACGCCCTCCAGCAGGCCCTCGGCCGCACCGGGTTCGACCTGGTGATCCTCGGCTCGGAGTCCACCGACGCGCGCACCGGCGTCCTCGCCGCGATGCTCGCCGAGCGGCTCGGCGTCGCGCAGGTCTCGCTGGCCAACAAGGTCGAGATCGACGGGTCGTCCATCAAGGCGCAGCGGCAGACCGACTACGGCTTCGACCGCATCGAGGCGGCCCTGCCCGCGGTCGTCAGCGTCGTCGAGAAGATCAACGAGCCGCGCTACCCCTCGTTCAAGGGGATCATGGCGGCCAAGAAGAAGCCGGTCGAGACGCTCGGCCTGGGCGACGCCGGCATCGACGCGGCCCAGGTGGGCCTGGCGAACGCCGCCACCGAGGTCGTCGACTTCGCCGAGGCGCCGCCGCGCGCCAAGGGCGAGATCGTCACCGACGAGGGCGACGGCGGCGTGAAGATCGCCGAGTTCCTCGCGTCGAAGAAGTTCGTCTGACCGGGGAAGGGGATTACCAATGGCTGAGATTCTCGTCCTCGTCGACCATGTCGACGGTGAGGTCAAGAAGGTCGCGCTCGAACTGCTGACGCTGGCCAACCGGCTCGGCGAGGCCGCCGCGGTGTGGGTCGGCCCGGGCTATGAGAACGCCAAGGACAAGCTCGGCGAGTACGGCGCCGGCAAGGTCTACGTGGCCGCCGACGAGGAGCTGACCTCCTACGTCGTCGCCCCGAAGGCCGCGCTGCTGGCCCAGCTCGTCGCCGACAAGTCGCCGGCGGCCGTGCTGGTCGCCGCGACCGGCGAGGGCAAGGAGGTCGCGGGCCGCCTCGCGGTCAAGACCGGCTCCGGCGTGCTCACCGACGTGGTGGACGTCACCGACGGCTTCGTCGCCGAGCACTCCATCTTCGGCGGCGGCATCATCGCCCACGCCCGGGTGAAGACCGGCACGCCGATCATCGCCGTGCGGCCGAACTCCGTCGCCCCCGAGGCGTCCCCGGCCACCCCGGCCGAGGAGCAGGTGTCGGTGGCCCTGTCGGACGCCGACAAGGGCGCCAGGATCGTGGAGAAGGTCGTCCAGGAGAAGGGCGAGCGCCCGGACCTGACCGAGGCCGCGATCGTGGTCTCCGGCGGCCGCGGCGTCGGCGGCGCCGAGAACTTCAAGATCATCGAGGGGCTGGCCGACTCGCTCGGCGGCGCCGTCGGCGCGTCCCGCGCCGCGACGGACGCCGGCTGGTACCCGCACTCGTTCCAGGTCGGCCAGACCGGCAAGACCGTGTCGCCGCAGCTCTACATCGCGGTCGGCATCTCCGGCGCCATCCAGCACCGGGCCGGCATGCAGACCTCGAAGACCATCGTCGCCATCAACAAGGACCCCGAGGCGCCGATCTTCGAGCTCGTCGACTACGGCGTGGTGGGCGACCTGTTCCAGGTCGCCCCGCAGCTCACCGAGGAGATCACCAAGCGCAAGTGATCCGCCCGCGGACGGCCCCGGCGGCACCCGCCGCCGGGGCCGTCCGCGCATCCGGGAGCGGGTGTCCGGGGGCGCGCGTGTCCGGGGGCGCGCGTCGTCAGGAGCGGGCCGGCGACGGGTACGGGACGGCCTTCAGCAGCGAGGGCTTGAGCATGTCGCTCACCTCCGCGTAGGGGACGACCCCGTCCTGAAGCCCGCACGCGGACGGATAGCCCAGCAGCGCGCCGTAGAACGCCACCTTGATGCCCTTCGGAGTGAGGGCCATGGTGACATCGCCCGACTTGACGTAGGCGGACGGGTTGTCCTCGCCGTTCGAGATGTCGCCGGCGCAGTAGGAGCCGCCGCGCAGGTGCGGCTCGATCTTCGTGTCGAGCGGCTTCAGGCCCTGCGCGGACGGATCGCGCCACAGGCCGAGCGGCCCGTAGGCGGTGCCGGTCCGCAGGTCCACGGTGGCCGCCTGCGGCTGGTCCCAGCCCGATCCGCGGTCGCCGTTCAGCCCCACGCCGTACCAGACCGACAGCAGCCGGTCGTTGCGCATGAGCACCTGCGGCGTCACGACGTCGGTGTAGGCGCCGCGGCCGGTCTCCTGCAGGCCCGACCGGATCTTGGCCCAGCGCTGCTCCAGCGGCGCCCGCAGCGCCTGGTTGATCTTCCGGGTCAGGGCGGCGTCCCCGCCGGAGACCCGCACGAGCCGCCCCCGCGCCTGGAACGTCGCCCCGCTGCCGAGCGGCCGCGACGGCTCGGTGAAGGCCGCCAGCTGGACGGCGACCGGCTTCGGGTCGTCGTCCGCGACGGCGACGTAGACGGCCGCGCCGCCGCCCACCGCCACGGCGGCGGCCCCGCCCGCGACGGCCACCGCGCCCTTGGCGCCGAGCGCGCCGATCACCCCCTGGCCGGCGCCGCCGGCCCCGGCGCCCGCCGCGCCGCCCGCTCCGGCACCCGCCGCGCCTCCGGCTCCGGCCCCGGCGGCGCCTCCCGCCCCTACCGCGCCCGCGCCGCCCGCTGCTCCCGCGGCACCCGCCGCTCCCGCCGCGCCGCCCGATCCGAGGCCGAGCGCGGTGAGCGGGAAGAGCATCGACAGCGCGGCGGCGGTGCCCGCGAGCGTCCGGACGCCGTGCCCCTCCCAGTCCCGCCCGTAGGCGCTCGACGCGACCGCCTCCAGCTCGGCGACGAACGCCGCCGCGCCCATCGGGCGGTCCCACGGGTTCTTGGCGAGGCCCCGCTCGATGAGCGGGCGGAGGGGCTCGGGGACGTCCTCCACGGGGATCGGGGCGTTGAGGTGGCGGCCCATCAGGCCCACCTGGTCCTCGGCGGTGTAGGGCCGGCGCCCCGTCACGCACTCGAAGAAGACGCACGCCGCCGCGTACACGTCGGTCGCGGGGGAGGCGGGCTCGTCCCGCCACTGCTCGGGCGCCATGTAGACGGGCGTGCCGGACCGGCCGGCCGCGCCCGCGTCCACCGCGATGCCGAAGTCGATCAGCTTGCTCAGCCCGTCGCCGCGCACGATCACGTTGGCGGGCTTGTAGTCGCGGTGGACGATCCCGAGGTCGTGCGCGGCGGCGAGCCCCAGCAGCGAGCCCTTCAGCACCGCGAGGGCCGCCTCCGGCCGCAGCGGCCCCTGCTCGGCGAGCACCGCCTTGAGGGACGCCCCGTCCACCGCCTCCATCACGATGGCCGCGCCGTCCGGCCGCTCGACCAGGCCGAACAGCTGCGCGACGAACGGGTTGCGGAGCCGGCTCAGCAGCTCGGCCTCGCCGCGGAACCGCTCCCGGAACCCGGCGTCCCCGGCGAGGGACTCCCCGAGGTACTTGATCGCCGCGGGGCGTCCCGTCGCGTCGTGCCGCGCCAGCACCACCCGCCCCTGGGCGCCCTCCCCGAGGACGCGCAGCTCGCTGTACCCCGGAACCCGCCACCCCGTCATGCACTGCCCCCATCACCCGTAACGATCTCGATTGGGTTATATCGGATCGCGACGCCCGGCCACGAGGGCTTCTCCGGGAGGGGGCCGCCCGAGCCCGGCGCGGGTCAGGCCGCGATGGGCTCGGGTCGGGTGTCCCCGGGGTCGGCGGCACCGGTGAGGGGAGCCGGCTCGGGCGCCGCGGCGGCCGTCACGTCGATGCCGCCGCGGAGCGGGACGAACCGGGCGCCGGCGGCGATGAGGAGGGCGAGGACGACGACCGTGCCGACGCCGACCCGCAGCGAGGTGGCGTCGGAGAGGAAGCCGACCACGACCGGGCCGAGCAGCAGCCCGCCGTACCCCATCGCGCCGACCTGGGCGACGGCCGCGGCGGGGCGGTCCGGCGCCGCGGTCCCCGCCAGCGAGATCGTCGTGGGGACGACCGTGCAGACGACCAGCCCGGTGACGAAGAACCCGGCGATCGCGACGGCCGGGGTCGGCGCCAGCACGACGACGGTCATGCCGGCGGCGGTGCCGAGACCCGCGCCGATCAGCAGCCGGCGGGTGCCGGCGCGCATCCGGACGCGGTCGCCGACGAGCCGGCCGAGCAGCATCGCCAGCTCGAACACCGGGTACCCGGCGGCGGCGACGGCCTCCGTGGCGCCCAGCTCCTCGTGCAGCAGCAGGCCGCTCCAGTCGGCGATCGACCCCTCGGTCATGAACGCGATGAATCCGAGGACGCCGATCAGGTACACCGCGGCGGGCAGGCGGCGCGCCTTGCGCCCGGCCCCCGCCGCGGCGGGGGCCACCGGGTCGGGCAGGTAGGTGCGGCCGAGCGCGAGGCCCGCGGGCAGCGCCACCAGCGCGGCGGTCAGCACGGTCGTGGTGAAGCCGAGCCCGGCGGCGGCCGTGGCGACGCCGAGCAGCCCGCCGCTCATCGCGCCGACGCACCACCCGGCGTGCATGCCGCTCATGATGGACCGGCGGTACTCCCGCTCGACGACGCTGCCCTGCGCGTTCATCGCGATGTCGGTGATCCCGAACGTCATGCCGAACAGCGCGACCGCGGCGAGCAGCACCCCGTAGGCGGGCGCGAGCGCGACCGCCACGTAGGACAGCGCGGTCAGCGGCAGGGCCACGCGGAGCACCGTCCGGCTGCCCGCGCGCGCCATGACACCGCGGAGCGCCTGCATGGCGACGATGGCGCCGAGCCCCCAGACGAGGACGACTATGCCGATCTCGCCCTCGGTCGTCCCGAACTTGGCGGCCAGCGCGGGCATGCGCGCCACCCACACTCCGGTCAGCAGGCCGGCCAGCGCGAAGGTCAGGAACGATCCAATGCGGGCACGGAACAGCATGGTTCACCTCTTTCTCGGCTCGGCGGGGCGGGCGCCCCGGTGTCGGTGCCGCCGGCCCGGCGGCGTGGCGGACTCGGTGCCCGGACATGGAGCGTCCGGGCACCACGCAGGCGCGCCCCGCACCGGCGTGTGCCGTGCGGGGTCGCCGTGTGGCATGTGCGCGTCGCGGCAGGGGGCCGCTCGGCGGTTCGCGGGGTGGGGGCCGCGGGGGAGGTCAGGGGGCGGGTGCCCCCTTCATCGCTCCAGCAGGTCCAGCAGGCGCCGTTTCAGCGCTTCGAGCTGCGCGGCGTCGTACAGCTCGGGATCATGGCTCACCACTTCCCAGAGGCCCTCCGCCGCGAGCCGGACGATCGTCGCGGCGCCCGGGTCCGGATCCTCGGCGGGGTCGCGGCCGTGCCAGCGGCGCATCGCCTCGTTCAGCGGCTCGGCCTGCTCCGGGTCCGCCGCGGCGGCCGTGATGGCCGACCAGCGCCGGTAGGTGCGGGCCTCCCCGGTGACGATCTCGAACGTGGCCTCCACGTAGGCGCGGGTGTAGGCGCTCGGCGCGCCGGCCCCGTAGGAGGCGACGTAACTTGCGATCAGCTCGTCGAACTCCTCGATGACCCGCGCCACCATCGCCCGGACCAGCGCCTCCTTGGTGGGGAAGTGGTAGAGCAGCCCTCCCTTGCTGACGCCGGCGCGGTCGGCGACCGCGGTGAGCGTCAGCGCCTGGGTGCCCTGCTCGGAGAGCACGGCCTCGGCGGCGTCCAGAAGGGCTTCTTTCGTCATGGCGCTCCTACTGTACCGGCTGGACGGTACAGAGGGTGAACCGGCCCGCCCCCGCGGTTGTTCCCGCCCCCGCGCGCCCTCCCGCCCGCGACGCCCGCGCGCAAGGCACGGTCCCCGACGGGGAACAGGAGCGGCGCGGATAATGTTGACCGCGTGGTGACCTACCTCGACCATGCGGCGACGACCCCGATGCTGCCCGAGGCCGTCGAGGCGATGACGGCGGAGCTGCGCGAGCTGGGGAACCCGTCCTCCCTGCACGCGGTGGGACGGCGCGCCCGCCGCGTCGTCGAGGAGTCCCGCGAGATCATCGCCGAGGCGTTCGACGCCCGGCCGAGCGAGGTCGTGTTCACCTCGGGCGGCACCGAGGCCGACAACCTCGCGGTCAAGGGGCTGTTCTGGGCGCGCCGCGCCGCCGACCCCGCCCGCACCCGCGTGCTGGCGGGCGCCGTGGAGCACCACGCCGTCATGGACGCGGTGCAGTGGCTCGCCGACCACGAGGGCGCCAAGGTCGAGTGGCTCCCGGTGGACGGCCTCGGCCGCGTCCGCCCCGAGACGCTCCGCGAGGTGCTCGGGTCCGGCGACGACGTGGCGCTCACCACCGTGATGTGGGCCAACAACGAGGTCGGGACCGTCCAGCCGGTCGCCGAGCTCGCCGCCGCCGCCCGCGAGCGCGGCGTGCCCCTGCACACCGACGCCGTCCAGGCCGCCGGGCAGCTGCCGGTCGGCTTCGCGGCGAGCGGCGCGCAGGCCCTGACCATTACCGGACACAAGCTCGGCGGGCCGATCGGCGTCGGCGCGCTGCTGCTCGCCAAGCCCAAGGAGCCCGTCTTCCTGGATCCGGTGCCCCTGCTACACGGCGGCGGCCAGGAGCGCGACGTCCGGTCCGGGACGCTCGACACCCCCGCCATCGCCGGGTTCGCCGCCGCAGTCCAGGCCACCGTCGCGCGCCGGGAGGCCGAGGCGCGCCGCCTCACCGCGCTGCGCGACCGGCTGATCGCGGCCGTCCGCGCCGCCGTGCCGGACGCGGTCCTGAACGGCGATCCGGTGGACCGCCTCCCCGGCAACGCCCACTTCTCCTTCCCCGGCTGCGAGGGCGACGCCCTGCTCATGCTGCTGGACGCGCGCGGCATCGCCTGCTCCACCGGGTCCGCGTGCTCGGCCGGGGTCTCCCAGCCGAGCCACGTCCTGCTCGCGATGGACGCGAGCACCGAGCGCGCGCGCGGCTCGCTGCGCTTCACTCTGGGCCACACCTCGACCGAGGCCGACGTCAAGGCCCTCGCCGACGCCATCGGCCCGGTCGTGGAACGCGCGCGCCGCGCGGGCCTCAGCTGACCGCAGGGTGATCTGTCTGGTTTGACCGTCTTTTTAGCGGGGACTGCGTTGCCCGTGACGACGGACGTGAGTGACGGCATCAAGCAGGCGGCGGGACACCCCTGGTTCCACCATCTGTCCAGGGTGGGACTGGCCGCCCGCGGACTCCTCTACCTCCTCATCGGCTGGCTCGCCCTCCAGGTGGCGTTCGGCGGCGGCGGGAAGGAGGCCGACCGCAAGGGCGCGCTGGAGGCGGTCGCCGACAAACCGGGCGGCCCGGTCGTCCTCGGGCTGATGGCGGTCGGTTTCGCCGCGCTCGTCCTCTGGCAGGCCGCCGAGGTGCTGTTCGGGCGCCCCGTGGAGGACGGCGACAAGCCCACCAAGCGCCTGGGGTCGGCGGGGCGCGCCGTCATGTACACGCTCGGCTGCGGGGGGACCCTCGCGTTCCTGTTCGGCCACCACGGCACCTCGAGCGACCGGCAGTCGCAGACCATCACGGCGCGGGTCATGGGCGAGCCCGGCGGCCGCTGGCTCGTCCTGGCGGTCGCCGCCGGGTTCGTGGTCTGGGGCGTGGTCGCGGTCGTCGGCGCCGTCCGCCGCGGCTTCCTGGACGAGCTGGAGACCGGCCGGATGAGCCGCCTCGCGCGGCGGCTCGTCCAGCCGCTCGGGATCGTCGGGAACGCGGCCCGCGGACTGGTCGCCCTCGCCGCCGGCGCGTTCCTCGGCTACGCGGCCGCCACGTTCCAGCCGGACAAGGCCCGCGGCCTCGACGGCACGCTCCGCGAGTTCGCCGACACCCCCGCCGGCGCCTGGGGCCTCGCGGCCGTCGCCGCCGGGGTGCTCACCTTCGGCCTCTACTCCTTCTGCGAGGCCCGCTGGCGCAAGGTCGACGCCACCCGTCAGGGCTGGTAGGGCGCGAGGGCCTTCCAGCCGGGGTCGGCGGTGGAGGCGACCTTGGCCTTGCCCTCCGGCCAGCCCGCGGCGAGCTGGTCGAGCTCGGAGATGACGCTCGAGTCGGGGTCGGCGTACAGGTGGAAGACCCGCAGGCCGTCACCGGTCTCCCGGACGGCGAGGACCGCGCGGTCGCCGAGCTTGGCCAGCTTCTTCTCGAAGGAGCGCAGCGCGCCCGACGACGGCTCGACCGGCAGCCGGTCGGGGTTGCTGTTGGCGTACGGGACGGTGATCGCCACGTGCAGGTCGCAGAGCGGGTAGTCCTGCCGGTGCAGCGGGAACCGGGCGCCGAGCCGGGCGGGGTGCCCGCGCGGGGTGCGGCCCTCGCCGGTCAGCCAGGCGGGCTCGGCGAACGGCTCGGAGACCTGCTCGACGACGGCGGGCAGCATCGCCGGCACCAGCGCGTCGATCGGCGCCTCCGTCGCGATCGCGACCTCGCCGATCCAGCGGGCCACGTCGTCCTCGCCGAGCGCCCAGTACAGGACGTTCATCGCCACCTGGAGCTGCTGCTCCTCGGCGACGAACAGGAAGTCGGGATGGTAGGCGGTGATGTGCACGCGGGCGCGGTCGGTGTCGGCGCGCATGCCCAGCCGGACGTACTCCAGGTCGAACTCGTGGTCGCCGAGGACGAGGTCCTGCGACAGCATCTCCGGGTCGGCCTGCCGCGCCGGGTGGAAGCTCCAGCCGGCGGCCGCGGCGCCGGAGGGCGCCGACCGGGCCCAGCGCTCGGTGATGCCGCGCAGCTCCGGGTCGCCGCCGCCGGTCACGGTCAGCGACGGGTTCCGGTCGTCGGCGCCGCCGATCTCCCACTGCAGCCCGGTATGGATCTTGTGGACGCGGCGGGACAGCTCCTCGATCGTGTCGGCCGACAGCCCCTCGCCGGGCACGGCGGCCTCGGCCGCGTCGGGTTCGGGCCCGGCGGCCAGCGACGCCTCGATGGTCGGGCGGGCCTGCGCCCACCACTCCCAGAACTCGCTGATCGCGGGCGGTACGACGGTGGACGCCTCGCGCGGACGGCGGAAGATTCCCATAGCGGCCCCAATCGTACGCGGAAATGCGGACGGCGGACCGGGCCACGCCGCGTACCCTCGAAGGACTATGACTCTGCGCGTTCTCGCCGCCATGTCGGGCGGCGTCGACTCCGCCGTGGCCGCCGCCCGCGCCGCCGAGGCCGGGCACGACGTCACCGGCGTCCACATGGCCCTGTCCAGCAACCCGCAGTCCTACCGGACGGGCGCGCGCGGCTGCTGCACCCTGGAGGACTCCCGCGACGCCCGCCGCGCCGCCGACGCCATCGGCATCCCCTTCTACGTCTGGGACCTCGCCGAGCGGTTCCACCGGGACGTCGTCGAGGACTTCGTCAGCGAGTACGCCGCCGGCCGCACCCCGAACCCGTGCCTGCGCTGCAACGAGAAGATCAAGTTCGCCGCGCTGCTGGACCGCGCCATGGCCCTCGGGTTCGACGCCGTCTGCACCGGCCACTACGCCCGCCTGGAGGACGGCGTCCTGCGCCGCGGCGTCGACCCGGCCAAGGACCAGTCGTACGTGCTGGCCGTCTGCACGCCCGAGCAGCTCGCGCACGCGATGTTCCCGCTCGGCGACACCGCCAAGGCCGACATCCGGCGCGAGGCGGAGCGGCGCGGCCTCCAGGTCGCCGACAAGCCCGACAGCCACGACATCTGCTTCATCGCCGACGGCGACACCCGCGGCTTCCTCGCCGAGCGGCTCGGCGCCCCCCGGGGCCCGATCGTCGACACCGACGGCAACGAGGTCGGCGAGCACGACGGCGCGTACGCCTACACGATCGGGCAGCGCAAGGGCCTGCGCCTCGGCACCCCGGCGCCGGACGGCCGGCCCCGCTACGTCCTCGACATCTCGCCGGTCACGAACACGGTGACCGTCGGGACGCGCGAGGAGCTGGACGTCCACGAGATCACCGGCGAGCGCCCCGTGTGGCTGGGCGACGCCCCGGACGGCCCCTTCGGCTGCCAGGTCCAGCTCCGCGCCCACGGCGAGGTCTACGACTGCACCGCCGAGCAGTGCGGCGACGAGCTGCGCATCACCCTCGCCGCACCGGCGCGCGGCGTGGCGCCCGGCCAGGCCGCCGTCCTCTACACCGGCGACCGGGTCCTCGCGTCCGCCACGATCGCCGAGACCGGCCGCGTCCCCGCCTGATCTCGCGCCCGGCCCGGCCGTTTCGCGGCGCCCGGTGTTCCCGTGCAGGTGGCGGACCCTTTATCGTCACCTGGACCAATCATGGGAGGCGTGCCGTGAAGTTCGGTGTTTCGACGTTCGTGACCGATGACGGGATCGGGCCGGCGGCGCTCGGGCGGGCGCTGGAGGAGCGCGGGCTCGGGTCGCTGTACCTGGCCGAGCACACGCACATCCCGGTGAAGCGGGAGTCGCCGTGGCCGGGCGGGGCGGAGCTGCCCCGGCACTACTACCGGACGCTCGACCCGTTCGTGGCGCTGACCGCCGCGGCGGCGGCGACCGAGCGGCTGCGCGTCGGGACGGGCATCGCGCTGGTCGTCCAGCGCGACCCGATCGTGCTGGCCAAGGAGGTCGCGTCCCTCGACCTGGTCTCCGGCGGGCGGGCGGTGCTCGGCGTCGGCGCGGGCTGGAACCGGGAGGAGATGCGCAACCACGGCACCGACCCGCGGACGCGGATGCGGCTGCTCCGCGAGCGCGTCCTCGCGGTCAAGGAGTTGTGGACGAAGGACCAGGCCGAGTTCCACGGCGAGTTCGTCGACTTCGACCCGGTGTTCTCCTACCCCAAGCCCGTCCAGGACCCGCACCCGCCCGTGATGATCGGCGGGTCGGGCCCGACGACGTTCGACCGGGTGGTCGAGTTCGGCGACGGCTGGATGCCGATCTACGGGCGGGGCACGGACGCGCTGGCGGCGCAGATCGCCGAGCTGCGGGAGCGGGCCGGCCGCGCGGTGCCGGTCACCCTGTTCGGCGTGCCCCCGAAGCGGGAGGCCGTCGCCGAGCTGGAGGCGGCGGGCGTCGACGAGGTGCTGTTCAACCTGCGGACCGAGCCCGAGGAGCCGACCCTCCGCTTCCTCGACCGCCTGGCGGAGCTGGTCTGACCACCGCGCCGGTTCCGGCCGCCGCGCCGATAGGGTTCGGGACGTGACGACGAGCTACCCGTGGCAGGCGGGGACGGCGACCGGGGTGGGGTCGTATCCGGGGGAGGATCCGGCGGAGGCGCTGCGGGTCGTCCTCGGCGAGCTGCCCGAGCTGCCGCACCTGCCGGAGCTGCCCGCGCGCGGTCCCGGCGCCGACCTCACCGGCCGCACCGCCGGGCTGCTGATCGACATGCCGGTGCGGGTCGAGCCGTCCGGCTGGCGGTTCGCCGACCGGCCGGGCCGCGACACGCTGCGCGCCCGCGACCACCTGGCCCGCGACCTCGACGTGCTGGAGGAGGTCGCGGGCGGGCACGACGGGCCGTTCAAGATCCAGGTGTGCGGGCCGTGGACGCTGGCGTCCACGATCGAGCTGCGGCACGGCGACCGGGCGCTGAAGGACCCGGGGGCCGTCCGCGACCTGACCGCCTCGCTCGCCGAGGGCGTGGCCGCGCACGTCGCCGACGTCCGGCGCCGGCTGCCCGCGGCGGAGATCGTCCTGCAGCTGGACGAGCCGGGCCTGCCCGCCGCGCTCGCCGGGACGGTCCCGACGGCCAGCGGGTTCTCCCGGCTGCGCGCCGTCGAGGAGTCCGTCGCCGAGGACGCCCTCCGCACGGTGATCGACGCGGCCGGCGCCCACCCGGTGGTGCACTGCTGCGCCCGGGACGTCCCGTACGGGCTGCTGCGCGGCGCGGGGGCGAAGGCGATCTCGGTCGACCTGCGGCTCGTGCCGAAGCGCGACGACGACGCGGTGGGGGAGACGATCGACGCGGGGATCGGGCTGCTGCTCGGCGCTGTGCCCGGCACCGACGCCGCGCTGCCGTCGCTCCGGGCGACCGCGGAGCCGGTGCGCGACCTGTGGCGGCGGCTCGGCTTCCCGCCCGCGCGGCTCGCCCGCCAGGTCGTGATCACCCCCGCGTGCGGCATGGCGGGCGCGTCGCCCCGCTACGTCCGCGAGGCCCTCAAGCGCTGCCGCGACACCGCGCGGATGCTGTACGAGGCCGCTGACGCGTAGGTCCGCGGGGGTGTCCCAAGGGCGGGGCGCCGGGGCGGCAAGAAGGCGGATGGCCAGGGTGCGTCCCGGGTCATAATGTCGGACGCGTTGGCGACAATGGGGGCATGACCATGAGCGATGGCGTTCCCGCGGAGGCACGGCAGCGGCACCTGGAGCTGAGCCGGGAGCTCGAGGAGGCCAACTACAGGTACTACGTCCTCGACCAGCCGACGCTCACCGACGCCGAGTACGACGCGCGCATGCGGGAGATCGGCGCGCTGGAGGAGCGGTACCCCGAACTGGTCACCCCCGACTCGCCGACGCAGCGGGTCGGGGCGCCGATCGTCACCGACTTCGCGACCGTCGAGCACCTGGAGCGGATGCAGAGCCTCGACAACGCGATGACCGACGACGAGCTGGCCGCCTGGGACGAGCGGGTCGTCAAGGAGGTCGGCGCCGTCGCCGGCTACCTGTGCGAGCTGAAGATCGACGGCCTGGCGATCGCGCTGGTCTACGAGGACGGGCGGCTGACGCGCGGGGTCACCCGCGGCGACGGGCGCACCGGCGAGGACGTCACCAACAACGTCCGCACGATCGCCGACATCCCCCACCGGCTCGCCGGCGAGGGCTGGCCGGAGGTGCTGGAGGTCCGCGGCGAGGTCTTCCTGCCGGTCGCCGGGTTCGAGCAGGTCAACGCGGCGCAGGTGGAGGCGGGCAAGGAGCCGTTCGCCAACCCGCGCAACGCGGCGGCGGGGTCGCTGCGGCAGAAGGACCCGCGGGTCACCGCGCAGCGGCCGCTCGGCATGCTCGTCCACGGGTTCGGGGCCTGGAAGGGCGGGACGCAGCCGGAGAGCCAGTCCGGGGCGTACGAGCTGATGCGCGGCTGGGGGCTGCCGGTCAGCGACCGGTACAAGGTCGTCGACGGGCTCGACGCCGTCCGCGAGTACATCGCCGAGTACGGCGAGAAACGGCACGACCCCGCGTACGAGATCGACGGCGTCGTGGTGAAGGTCGACCAGTTCTCGCTGCAGCGCCGGCTCGGGTCGACGAGCCGGGCGCCGCGCTGGGCGATCGCGTGGAAGTACCCGCCGGAGGAGGTCAACACCCGGCTGCTCGACATCAAGGTCGGCGTCGGGCGCACCGGGCGCATCACCCCGTACGGCGTGATGGAACCGGTGAAGGTCGCGGGCTCGACCGTCGACCGGGCCACGCTGCACAACGCGGGCGAGGTCAAGCGCAAGGGCGTGCTGATCGGCGACACCGTGGTGCTGCGCAAGGCCGGCGACGTCATCCCCGAGATCGTCGCGCCGGTGACCGCGCTGCGGGACGGCTCGGAGCGCGAGTTCGAGATGCCGGCGCACTGCCCCGAGTGCGGTACCGAGCTGGCGTACGAGAAGGAGGGCGACGCCGACATCCGCTGCCCCAACGCGCAGTACTGCCCGGGGCAGCTGCGCGAGCGGGTGTACTTCGTGGCGAGCCGCAACGCGCTCGACATCGAGGCGCTCGGCTACGTCGCGGCGACCGCGCTGACGCAGCCGCTGGAGCCGGCCGAGCCGCCGGTGAAGAACGAGGGCGACCTGTTCCACCTGACGGTCGATCAGCTGCTGCCGATCAAGAGCCTGGTGCTCGACAGCAAGACCGGTACGCCCAAGACCGACCCGAAGACCGGCGAGCCGAAGGTGGTGTCGTTCTTCGCCACCAAGGACGGCGAGCCGAAGAAGACGGTGGAGATCCTCTTCGAGGAGCTGGAGAAGGCCAAGCGGCAGCCGCTCTGGCGGGTGCTGGTGGCGCTGTCGATCCGGCATGTGGGGCCGTCGGCCGCGCGCGACCTCGCCCGCGAGATGCGCTCGATGGACGCGATCGCGTCCGCGACCGAGGAGGAGCTGGCGGCGGTCGACGGCGTCGGGCCGACGATCGCGGCCTCGATCAAGCGGTGGTTCGAGGTCGACTGGCACCGCGAGATCGTCGACAAGTGGCGGGCGGCGGGCGTCCGGATGGAGGACGAGGGCGCCGCCGGACCGCGCCCGCTGGAGGGCGTCAGCGTGGTGATCACCGGTTCGCTGACGGAGTACAGCCGGGACTCGGCGACCGAGGCGGTGCAGCGGCTCGGCGGGAAGGTGTCCGGCTCGGTCTCCAAGAAAACCGGCTTCGTGGTCGTCGGCGACAATCCAGGTTCGAAATACGACAAAGCCGTCAAGCTGGGCGTGCCGGTCCTAGCGGAGGACGGCTTCCGCGTGTTGCTCGCCGATGGGCCAGATGCGGCCAAAAACGTAACTTTGCGCGCCGACGAGTAACGCGGTGTGGTCGCGGCGGTCCGACCAGGGTCGCGTTACTCAGGGGTACACTACGATCACCCAACGGTGAGCGGCGGGTGTGATACGGCATAACGGAACGTACGCAATCGGTTTCGCGAAGTTGACCAAAGGCCGTACGCTCCCACTCATCACGACCTACACCTGAATCTCCGGACGTAACACCCGGGAGGCGCCGCCCCCGGGAGCGGGGACGCCCGGTGCCGGGGGCCGGCCCCCCGAACCTCCCCCCGAGGATGTGATGAAGGACCCGAACAACACGCGGAACACGGCACCGCGCCGCGGCTCCCCGTTGTGGATCTACTTCGTCGTGGTCATCCTGCTCGGCGTCGCGGCCGGCGGGGCCGCGTTCTCCGGGCTGAGCGCGGCCGACCTGGACGCGCTCGTCGGCACGCCCGTCTTCTGGATCCTCGGCTGCTTCATCATCTTCGGCGAGATGCGCCCGATCATCACGCCGGGCTCCACCGAGAACAACGGCGCCACCACCTCCACCACGTTCTCGTTCGCCGCGCTGCTGTACGCCGGGCTGCCCGTCGCCGCCGCGCTCCAGGCCGTCGCCGTCATCACCTGCGGCATCTTCCGCGGCCGCGCCCCGCACCGGATCGCCTTCAACACCGCCCAGTACACCCTCAGCCTCGCCGCCGCGCAGCTCGTCCTCACCCTGTCGGGGAACCTCGCGACCCCGTCGGACCTGTGGGTCCCGCGAGGCTCCGACCTGCCCGCGATCGCCCTCGCCGGCGCCGTGTACTTCGTCTGCAACGACACCCTCGTCGGCTCCGCCGTCGCCCTGCACGAGCGGGTCTCGCTGCTGAAGGCGCTCCGCTTCGACCTCGGCTACCAGATCCTGGTGCACCTGGCGCTGCTCGGCCTGGCCCCGCTGATGGTCATCGCGATGGACCGGTCCGCGCTGTTCGTCCCGCTGATCGTGCTGCCGTTCATCGCCGTCTACATGAACGCCTCCGTCTCCGTCCGGCGCGAGCACCAGGCCCTGCACGACGGCCTGACCGGGCTGCCCAACCGCAAGCTGCTGATCGTCCGCACCGAGGAGGCGCTCGCCGAGGCGCGCGGCGCCCGGCAGCGCGGCGCCGAGGGGCACGCCGCCCGGAGGCGGGGCACCGAACCGCGTCGGCCCGGCCGGCTCGGGGCCCGCCGCCGCAGGCCCGCCGACCAGCCCGAGCACCGCGCCGGGCTGTTCCTGCTCGACCTCGACCGGTTCAAGGAGGTCAACGACACCCTCGGGCACCCCACCGGCGACCGGCTGCTCCAGCTCGTCGCGCACCGGCTCACCCACAGCGTCCGCCCCGGCGACCTCGTCGCGCGGCTCGGCGGCGACGAGTTCGCGGTGCTGCTGCCGACCGTCCGGGACGAGGCCGCCGCCCGCGAGGTCGCCGCCCGGCTGCGCGCCGCCCTCAGCGAACCCGTCCGGCTGGACGGCATGTCGTTCGACCTGGAGGCGAGCGTCGGCATCGCGCTGTTCCCCGACCACGCGCCCGACTTCGAGCTGCTCCTCCAGCGCGCCGACGTCGCGATGTACAACGCCAAGGAGGCCCGCACCGGCGTCGAGACCTACTCGCCCGGCAAGGACCGCAACTCCCCTGCGCGGCTCAGCATGCTCGGCGACCTGCGCCGCGCCATCGACCGCGCGGAACTGGAGCTGTTCTACCAGCCCAAGGTCTCGCTGCGGGACGGCCAGCTCGTCGGCATGGAGGCGCTGCTGCGCTGGCGCCACCCCGACCAGGGGATCCTCGAACCCGAGGCGTTCCTGTCCATCGCCGAGCAGACGTACCTGATGCGCTCCATCACCCACCACGTCGTGACCGCCGCGCTCGCGCAGACCGCCGCCTGGTGGCGCGAGGACCTCGCCGTCCAGGTCGCGGTGAACGTCTCCGGCCGCGACCTGCTCGACACCGGCCTCGCCGAGACGATCGAGGAGGGGCTGCTCGCCCGCGGCCTGCCCGCCGCCGCGCTCCAGCTGGAGATCACCGAGCGGATCCTGATGAACGAGCCCGCCTACGCCTCCGAGACCGTCGGCGCCCTCGCCGCCCTCGGCATCCCGCTCAGCCTGGACGACTTCGGCACCGGCTACTCCTCCCTCGTCCGGCTCAAGCGGCTCCCCGTCGAGGAGATCAAGATCGACGCGTCGTTCGTGCACCGCCTCGCCGACTCCGCCGACGACGCCGTCATCGTCCGCTCCATCGTCGACCTCGTCCGCACCCTCGGCCTCCGCTCCGTCGCCGAGGGCGTCGAGGACCGCGGCACCGCCGACACCCTCCGCGAAATGGGCTGCGACGCCGCCCAGGGCTGGCACTTCGGCCGCCCGATGGACGCGGCCGCGGCCACCGACTGGCTCCGCCGCCACGCCCGCAAGGCCCCCGAACCGGCGGCGTGACCTTTTGGGGGGCGACCCCCCATTCCCCCCGTTGCGAGCCGGTCGATCCTCACGCTGTGTTGGCCCAGGGGGGCGACCCCCTGGAACCCCCGTTGCGAGCCGGTCGATCCTCACGCCACGGTTTCGGTTGTTGTGACCGTGCGGGTTGGTGGCGTGTCGCTGCGGTCGCCCGGCTCGGCGGGTCGTGCGGCCTCCGGGCGCTGGGCGCCCTCCGGCCGCCCGACCCGTGGTTGGGGGCTGGGGTTGTTGGTCTGGGAGCCAGGGGCCCGGTACCGGCTTGGTGTTGTTTCTGACAGATTGTCTTACGGTCGGTTCGGGCGGCGGCTACGCTCCCGGCATGAACAACGCCGCGCGTGGAGTGATCCTCGGCCTCGGGTTACTGGGCATGGGGATCATGTTCTTCGGGATCATGGACTACGCGACCGCGGAGGACTTCAAGGCGTCGGATCTCGCCGGCACGATCGGGTGCGGCTTCGCCATGCTGTCGTGCGCGGTCATCGCCGCGGCCGCGCTGGCGGGCATGCGGCCGGGGCCGCCGAAGCCGGTGTCCCTTCCCTACCAGCAGCAGGGGGCCTACCAGCAGAGCGGCGCCGTGCCGCCGCAGTACCCGCCGCACCGCTGATCAGTAGGGGCGGTGGGGCGGGTAGTCGTCCTGGTAGTAGTGCTCCTCGCGGACGGCCGCCGGGGGCGGCCGGCGGTCGACCGCGCGGCGGGCGGACACGATCCGGACGATGCCGATGACGAGGCCGATCAGGCCGCCGACCATCAGGATCACGCCGACCAGCCGGATGTCGATGCCGCTGAGGTCGTAGTCGACCGCGTAAGCGAGGATCGCGCCGATGATGATGAGGGCGATGCTGCCGCCGATGGTCACGGCGGTCTCCTTCCGTCGTCCCGGGGGTGGACGACCAGAGCGTTCCCATTCAGGCGAAGCTAAACAAACAGCCATCACGGGGCAGGCGCCTCCGGCGCGGAGGTGGCGGCCCGCCGGGGCCGTATATCGGTCGGGTGGAGCGGGTGCGGCCCATAGGATGGCGGGCGAACCCACTTCATCGCAGGAACGGTTTCCATCATGTCCGCCATCACCCGTGACGAGGTATCCCACCTCGCCCGGCTGTCCCGGCTGGCGCTCGGCGACGATGAGCTCGACCGTCTCGCCGCCCAGCTCGACCAGATCATCTCCGCGGTCGCGCGGGTGCAGGAGGTCGCGGCGCAGGACATCCCGCCCACCTCGCACGCGCTCCCGCTCACCAACGTCTACCGGGAGGACGAGGTACGCCCGTGCCTCACCCCCGAGCAGGCGCTGTCCGGCGCGCCGGCGGCCGAGGAGCAGCGCTTCCGCGTCCCGCGGATCCTGGACGAGGAGGCGTGAGCGGATGAGCGAACTGGTCAGGAAGGGCGCGGCGGAGCTCGGCGAGCTGATCGCCGCGGGCGAGGCGTCGGCCGTCGAGGTGGCCGAGGCGCACCTCGACCGCATCGCCTCCGTGGACGGGCAGATCAACGCGTTCCTGCACGTCGACCGCGAGACGACGCTGGCGCAGGCGCGGCGGGTGGACGAGCGGCGCGCGGCGGGGGAGGAGCTCGGCCCGCTGGCCGGCGTCCCGATCGCGCACAAGGACGTCTTCACCACCGAGGACATGCCCACCACCGCGGGGTCCAAGATCCTCGAGGGCTGGAGGCCGCCCTACGACGCGACCGTGACGGCGCGGCTGCGGCGGGCCGGCCTGGTGATCCTCGGCAAGACGAACATGGACGAGTTCGCGATGGGCTCGTCCACCGAGAACAGCGCCTACGGCGTGTCCCGCAACCCGTGGGACCTCGACCGCGTCCCGGGCGGCTCGTCCGGCGGGTCCTCGGCGGCGGTCGCCGCGTACGAGGCGCCGCTGTCGACCGGCACCGACACCGGCGGCTCCATCCGGCAGCCCGCCGCCGTCACCGGCATCGTGGGCATGAAGCCGACCTACGGCGGCTCCTCCCGGTACGGCGTGATCGCGTTCGCGTCCTCGCTCGACACGCCGGGCCCGTTCGCCCGGAACGTGCTCGACGCGGCGCTGCTGCACGAGGCGTTCAGCGGCCACGACCCGATGGACTCGACCTCGGTGAGCCGGCCCGTCCCGCCGGTCGTGGAGGCCGCGCGCCGGGCCGACGTCAACGGGTTGCGGGTCGGCGTCGTCCGGGAGTTCGCCGGCGACGGCTACCAGCCCGGCGTGACCGCCCGGTTCAACGAGGCGGTCGAGCTGCTGGAGTCGCTCGGCGCGAAGGTCGTCGAGGTGTCCTGCCCGCACTTCGAGTACGCGCTGTCCGCCTACTACCTCATCGCGCCGTCGGAGTGCTCGTCCAACCTGGCGCGCTTCGACGCCATGCGGTACGGCCTGCGCGTCGGCGACGACGGCACCCGCAGCGCCGAGGAGGTGATGGCGCTGACCCGCGCCGAGGGCTTCGGGGCCGAGGTCAAGCGGCGCATCATGCTCGGCACCTACGCGCTGTCGTCCGGCTACTACGACGCCTACTACGGCAAGGCGCAGCAGGTCCGCACGCTGGTCAAGCGCGACTTCGAGGCGGCGTTCGAGCAGGTGGACGTGCTGGTCTCGCCGACCACGCCGACCACGGCGTTCCCCGTCGGGGAGCGCGCCGACGACCCGATCGCGATGTACCGGGCCGACCTGTGCACCATCCCGGCGAACCTCACCGGCAACGCCGCGATCTCGGTGCCGTGCGGCCTGGCGGACGGCCTGCCCGTCGGCCTGCAGATCATGGCACCCGTCCTCGGCGACGACCGCGTCTACCGCGTCGGCGCCGCCGTCGAGCGGGCCCTGGAAGAGCGCTGGGGCGGCCCGCTGCTGGCGCAGGCCCCGGAACTGGTGGAGGCGAAGTGACCACCCCGACGCTGATGGACTACGACGAGGCGCTGGCGAAGTACGAGCCGGTCCTCGGGATCGAGACGCACATCGAGCTCGGCACCGCGTCGAAGATGTTCTGCGGGTGCCCGACGGAGTTCGGGGCGGAGCCGAACACGCAGGTGTGCCCGGTGTGCCTCGGCCTGCCGGGGGCGCTGCCGGTGACGAACCGCGCGGCGATCGAGGGCATCATCAAGATCGGCCTGGCGCTGAACTGCGAGATCGTGGAGTGGTGCCGGTTCGCCCGGAAGAACTACTTCTATCCGGACATGCCGAAGAACTTCCAGATCTCGCAGTACGACGAGCCGCTGTGCGTGGACGGCCACCTGGACGTCGAGGTCGACGGCGAGACGTACCGGATCGAGATCGAGCGCGTCCACATGGAGGAGGACACCGGCAAGTCGCTGCACGTCGGCGGCACGACCGGGCGCATCCACGGCGCCGAGTACTCGCTGGTCGACTACAACCGGGCCGGCATCCCGCTGGTGGAGATCGTCACCAAGCCGATCGTCGCGACCGGCGACCGGGCGCCGCTGGTGGCGCGGGCGTTCGCCACCGAGCTGCGCGAGCTGGTCCGGTCGCTCGGCGTGTCCGACGTCCGCATGGAGCAGGGCTCGATGCGCTGCGACGTGAACGTCTCGCTGATGCCGCGCGGCGCGTCGGAGTGGGGCACCCGCACCGAGACCAAGAACGTCAACTCGCTGCGGTCGGTGGAGCGGGCCGTCCGGTCGGAGATCGAGCGGCAGGCCGCGGTGCTGGACGGCGGCGGCCGCATCGTCCAGGAGACCCGCCACTTCCACGAGGACACCGGCCGCACCACCAGCGGGCGCAGCAAGGAGGAGGCGCAGGACTACCGCTACTTCCCCGAGCCCGACCTGGTGCCGATGGCGCCGTCCCGGGACTGGGTGGCGGAGCTGCGCGCGTCGCTGCCGGAGCTCCCGGCGGCGCGGCGGCGGCGCATCCAGGCCGAGTGGAACCTGTCGGACCTGGAGCTGCGCGATGTCGTCAACGCCGGCGCGGTCGACCTCATCGAGGCGACGGTCGCGCAGGGCACCGACGCGGGCGCGGCCCGCAAGTGGTGGATGAACGAGCTGTCGCGGCGCGCCACCGAGCAGGGCGTCGAGCTGGCCGACCTGCCGATCACGCCGGAGCAGGTCGCCCGGGTGCAGGCGATGATCACGGCCGGGGAGCTGAACGACAAGCTGGCCCGGAAGGTCTTCGAGGGCGTCCTCGCCGGCGAGGGCACCCCGGACGAGGTCGTCGCGAAGCGCGGCCTGAAGGTCGTCAGCGACGAGGGGGAGCTGTCCGCGGTCATCGACGAGGTGATCGCCGGCAACGCGGACGTGGCCGACAAGATCCGCGCCGGCAAGGTCGCCGCCGCCGGCGCCCTCGTCGGCGCCGTGATGAAGGCGACCCGCGGCCAGGCCGACGCCGGCCGCGCCCGCGAGCTCATCCTGGAGAAGCTCGGCGCGTCCTGACGCGAGCGGCCCGCCGTCCCGTGCCCGGGCGCGGGGCGGCGGCCGGTCAGTACGCGGGGACGCCGTCAGTTCGCGGGGACGCTGAGGACGCGGTCGTCGTCGGAGGCGGGGTCGCCGCGGCCGTCGCGGTTGCTGGTCGTCACCCAGAGGGTGCCGTCGGGCGCCTCGGCGACGGCGCGCAGGCGGCCGAAGCGGTCTTGGAAGTGCGCGACCGGACGGCCCGCCCTGCCGTCGTCCAGCGGGACCTGCCAGAGGCGTTCGCCGCGCAGCGCGGCCGCCCACAGGGATCCGCCCGCGTAGGCGAGCCCGGACGGCGACGCCTCGTCGGTCGTCCAGGTCAGCAGCGGTTTGGTGAAGCCGGCGCCGCCCTCGTCGCCCTCCGCCTGGGGCCAGCCGTAGTTCTTGCCCTTCTGGATCAGGTTGATCTCGTCGAAGCGGTTCTGCCCGAACTCGGTGGCGTAGAGGCGGCCCCGGTCGTCCCAGGCGAGACCCTGGACGTTGCGGTGCCCGTACGTCCAGACGCGGTTGCCGAACGGGTTGCCGGGCGCGGGCTTCCCGTCGGGCGTCACGCGGAGGATCTTCCCGGCGAGGGAGTTCCTGTCCTGGGCGAGGGGGCCGTCGCCGGTCTCGCCGGTGGTGACGTAGAGCATCTTGTCGGGGCCGAACGCGAGCCGCCCGCCGTTGTGGTTGGAGCCCTTCGGGATGCCGGTGATGATCGGCTCGGGTGTACCGAGGCGCCCGTCATAGGTGGCGCGGGCGACACGGTTGTCCGTCGCGGCCGTGTAGTACAGGTACACCAGGTGGTCGGACGCGTACGTCGGCGACACGGCCACGCCCAGTAGCCCGCCCTCGCCCGACGCCTCCACACCGGGCACCGTGCCCGCGGCCGTCTTCCGCCCGGACGGCGAGACCCGCACCACGCGGCCGGAGTCCCGCTCGGTCACCAGGGCGTCGCCGCCGGGCAGGAACGCCACCGCCCACGGCACCTCCAGATCGGCGGCGACGGTGCGCGGCTCGCCGCGCGCTCCGGCCGTCCCGGACGGCGAAGCGGACGAAACCGGCGGTGATGTGCGCGCGCCGCCGTCGCCGTCCCCGCCGGACGAAGAGGACGAGCAGCCCGCGAGGAGCACCGCGGCCGAGACCAGGACGATCGTGTGCACTCGCATGAACGCCTCCCGTAGGTAGCCGTAGGTAGTACGCGTCCGGCGGCCGGGTCGTTCCCCGTCACCGAGCGTCATGCGAGGGCAAGCCTCCGATTCGGTGACGATCCATTTCGGACCTCCCAAACGGATGCCCGACGAGGCCGTTCGTCGCCGGGAGGACGCCCAGCCTCAATCGCTCCGTGACCTACCGAACGTACAGTGAGCGACACGGTGATCCCGTAGTGCAGCAACGTCGCTGATCTCCGGCAGGTGCTCCGGCAGGCATGCTCCCCCCAGGCCGGCCGGTCGCCACCGGCCCGCGCGGACCCCTGCGCGGGACACGATCCGCGACCTTCCGGCCGCCGTACGAGCGGCGGGGGTCGTGGACCCACTCTTCCCCGGCGTGCGGCGCCCACCGTCCGCGGGGGCCGACACGCCCCACCGGGGGCAGGAAGGGACCGGCGCGATGAGCGGCGACTACGCCAGGCGGATGCCGCCGCGCGCGCTGCCGGTCGCCATGGCCGCCGTCGTCGGCGTGCTGTACGCCACCGGTTCGCTGCTGGGCTGGGGCGGCCGGGCGTTCATCGCGTGGGCCGAGGCCGGCGCCGCGGGCGCCGCCGCCGTCTCGCTGCTGCTGTCGTCCCGCCGCCCGGACGGCGTCCCGGCGGAGCCGGGCGCACCGGGCGGGCTCTGGCGCGCGTCGTGGCGCTGGTTCGGGATCGCCGCCGCGTCCTGGTTCGTCGGCGCGTTCGGCGGCGCCCTGGCGGACGGCGCCGGGCGCAGCGCGCTGTCGCTGTCGGTGCCCGACCTGTTCTACCTGTTCGCGCTGGTGGCGCTGGTCACGGGCCTCGTCGCGCCGATCCGGCTGCCGCGCGACGCCGGCACCTGGCTGCGCTACGCGGCCGACACCTACGTCTGCGCGTCCGCGCTGTTCGTGCTCGGCTGGGTGGCCCTGTTCGGCGCGCTGTACCACCGGTCGGGGGAGGCGCCGCAGGAGTTCCTGCTGGAACTGCTGTACCCGCTGATCGACATCGTGTTCGTCTGCGGCGCGCTGCCGTTCGTCCTCGGCGCGGCCCGCGGGCACCGGCGGCTCGCCTGGATGGGGTACGGCGCGCTCGCCGCCATCGCCGCCGCCGACGTCGTGAGCACGTTCGTCCGGCTGGACGGCGGCGGGCCGGCCGACGACCCGTCCGACATCCTCCGCCTCGCCGGGCTGCTGCTCCTGCTGCTGGTGCCGTGGACCGGCCCGGCCGCCGGACCGGACCTGCCGGTCGACGACATCCCCGCGGACGTCGAGGTGGACGGCGAGGAGCGCGGCCGCATGATCGGCCCCGGCATCGCGCCCGCCGCGATCGCCGCCGCCGCGGCGCTGTTCATCGGCGGCCACTCGCTCACCGGCCAGAACGGCCTGGAGCCCGGCGTGTCGATCGCCGCGGGCTCGGCCGCGCTGGTGCTGATCGCCCGGCTCGCCGCGCTGCTGCACGAGAACGAGGCGCTGCGCCGCGCCGTGGACACCGGCGAGGAGCACTTCCGGGCGCTGTCGGAGAGCATCAACGACGCGGTCCTCATCTGCGACCTGGACGCGACCGTCCAGTACGCCAGCGCGGGCGCGCTGCGGACGTACCACTACACCTCCGAGGAGCTGCTCGGCCGCCCGCTGAGCGAGATCGTCCACCCGGAGGACCTGCCGCGCGTCCAGGCGGTGTTCATCGAGTTCCTGGGGGAGCGGCCCGCCGACGCCGGGTCCGGCGAGGCGCTGCGCGTGTCGTGCCGGGTGCGCGCCGCCGACGGCACCTGGCTGCCGACCGAGTCGACGGTCTCGCGCTACAGCGGCTCGGCCGGGACGCCCGCCCGGCTGCTGGTGACGACGCGCGACCTGAGCGAGCAGGCGGCCCTCCAGCGGCAGGTCGCGCACCTGACGTTCCACGACGGCCTCACGGGCCTGCCGAACCGCGCCTACTTCGAGGAGCGGACGCGGGAGGTGCTGTCGCGGCAGCCGTCCGGCGGGAAGGCGGCGGTCGTCTTCGTCGACCTCGACGGGTTCACCGCGGTGAACGACTCGGAGGGGCACGCGGCCGGCGACCAGGTTCTCGCGCAGGCGGCGCGGCGGCTGCGCGCGAACGTCCTGTCCGACGACACGGTGGCGCGGTGGGGCGGCGACGAGTTCGCCGTGCTCGTGCAGCTCCCGCCGGACGCCGGGGAGACCCGCGCCACGGTCGAGCTCGCCGGGCGGCTCCTGCGCGTCCTGTCGGCCGACCCCTACCAGGTCGGCGACAAGCACATCGTGCTCACCGCGAGCCTCGGCATCGCCTTCGCCGGGGACGAGGAGGAGCCCGGCACCGGGACCGGCGCCGCCGACGCGGGCCGCAGGGTCCGCCGCTCCGCCGCCGACCTGCTGCGCAACGGCGATCTCGCGATGGCCCGCGCGAAGGAGGCGGGCGGCGGGCGCGTCGAGGTGTACGCGCCGCACATGCACGCCGACGTCGTCCGGCGGCTGGAGCTCGGCAGCGACCTGCAGACGGCGCTCGCCGAGGAGCAGTTCGCGGTGGAGTTCCAGCCGGTGGTGGACCTCGCCACGTCCCGGGTGACCGGGGTCGAGGCGCTGCTGCGCTGGTGGCGGGGGAGCGAGGCGGTGCCGCCGGAGGAGTTCATCGGCCCGGCGGAGGAGTCCGGCCTGATGGTCCCGCTCGGCGAGTGGGTGCTGCGGGAGGCGTGCCGCGAGGTCGCCCGCTGGCGCCGCGACTCCTGGGACGTCGGCCTGTCGGTAAACTTCACCGCCCGGCAGATCGCCGCGCCCCGGTTCACCGCGACGGTCGCGGCGGTGCTGGAGGAGACCGGGCTGGCGCCGAGCGCGCTCACCCTGGAGGTCCGCGAGGAGGTCCTCGTCGAGGACGCCGGGCAGAACGTGGCGCGGCTGTCGGAGCTGCGCGACCTCGGCGTCCGGCTGGCGATCGACGACTTCGGCACCGGATACGCCTCGCTGGCCTACCTCGGCCAGCTCCCGGTGGACATCATCAAGATCGACCCGTCGTTCGTGGCGGGCCTCGGCGCGGACGAGACGCTGACGCTGCTCACCCGCACGATCGTCCGGCTCGGCAGCGACCTCGGGCTGACCGTGGTGGCGGAGGGCATCGAGCGGCCCGAGCAGCTGGAGCTGCTGCGGGAGATGGGCTGCCCGCGCGGCCAGGGCTTCCTCGTGGCGCGCCCGATGGCCGCCGGGCGGGCCGAGTCGCTGGTGCGGACGAACCTCGGCGGGCGCGACCGCCCCGGCGACGTCGCGCTGCCCCTGCCCGGCTGACCCCCGGCGCGGCTCGCCCCCGCCGCGCGGACGGTGTGACGGGCGACACGGCTATCTCAGATAGTGGGATAAAATGTCCACGGATTTGACCGGGGGGCGGACATCGGCGAAAGTGGGCTCGTGCAGAGCACCTCCATCATCCTCGTAGTACTTGGCCGGCGCGCGGGCTGACCAAGCTTCTCGTCCTGCGCGCCTCCCCTCGACCGCTTCACGGCGGCGGGGGTTTTTTGTTGCCCGGCGAGCCAAGACTCACTCCCCAAGGAACCGCAGAATCATGACCACCGAACAGATGACGGGAGCCCAGGCGCTGGTCCGCGCCCTGGAGAACGTCGGCGTCGACACCGTGTTCGGCATCCCGGGCGGCGCGATCCTCCCGGCTTACGACCCGCTGTTCGACTCCAAGAAGCTCCGCCACGTGCTCGTCCGGCACGAGCAGGGCGCCGGGCACGCGGCCCAGGGCTACGCGATGGTGACCGGCAAGGTGGGCGTCTGCATGGCCACCAGCGGGCCCGGCGCGACCAACCTCGTCACCGCGATCTCCGACGCCTACATGGACTCGGTGCCGATGGTGGCGATCACCGGCCAGGTCGCGTCGTCCCTCATCGGGACCGACGGCTTCCAGGAGGCCGACATCGCCGGCATCACGATGCCGATCACCAAGCACAACTTCCTGGTGACCAAGGCGTCGGACATCGCCCGGACGATCGCCGAGGCGTTCCACATCGCGGGCACCGGCCGGCCGGGACCGGTCCTGGTCGACATCGCCAAGGACGCGCTGCAGGCCACCGTCGGCTTCGAGTGGCCGGTCGCGCTCCAGCTCCCCGGGTACCGGCCCGTCACCCGGCCGCACTCCAAGCAGGTCCGGGAGGCGGCACGGCTCATCGTGAACGCCGAGCGCCCGGTGCTGTACGTCGGCGGCGGCGTGCTGAAGGCCGGCGCGTCCGCCGAGCTGAAGGTGCTCGCCGAGCTGACCGGCGCGCCCGTCGTCACCACGCTGATGGCCAAGGGCGCGCTGCCCGACAGCCACCCGCTGCACATGGGCATGCCCGGCATGCACGGCGCGGTCGGCGCGGTCGGCGCCCTCCAGCGGGCCGACCTGCTGGTCACCCTCGGCGCCCGCTTCGACGACCGGGTCACCGGCAAGCTGGACGGGTTCGCGCCGCACGCCAAGGTCGTGCACGCCGACATCGACCCGGCGGAGATCTCCAAGAACCGGCACGCCGACGTCCCGATCGTCGGGGACGCCCGCGAGGTCATCGCCGACCTGATCGTCGCCGTGCAGAACGAGCACGAGCAGGGCCGCAAGGGCGACTACACCGACTGGTGGCGGCAGCTGGACGCGTGGCGGGAGACCTACCCGCTGGGCTACGACACGCCGGCCGACGGCTCGCTGTCCCCGCAGTACGTCATCGAGCGGATCGGGGCGATCGCCGGGCCGGACGCCTACTACGTCGCGGGCGTCGGCCAGCACCAGATGTGGGCCGCGCAGTTCATCAAGTACGAGCGGCCGGGCGCGTTCCTGAACTCCGGCGGCGCCGGGACGATGGGCTACGCCGTCCCGGCGGCGATGGGCGCCAAGGCGGGCGCGCCGGACGCGACGGTGTGGGCCATCGACGGCGACGGCTGCTTCCAGATGACCAACCAGGAGCTCGCGACCTGCGCGATCGAGGGCATCCCGGTGAAGGTCGCGATCATCAACAACGGCAACCTCGGCATGGTCCGGCAGTGGCAGACGCTCTTCTACAACGAGCGCTACTCCAACACCGGCCTCAAGCCGCAGGCCGAGCACGCCGAGAAGCGGATCCCCGACTTCGTCAAGCTGGCCGAGGCGTACGGTTGTGTCGGCCTGCGCTGCGACCGGGCCGAGGACGTCGACGAGGTCATCGCCAAGGCCATGGAGATCAACGACGCGCCCGTCGTGATCGACTTCGTCGTGCACGAGGACGCCATGGTCTGGCCGATGGTCGCGGCCGGCACCACCAACGACGACATCAAGATCGCGCGGGACATGGCGCCCGAGTGGGAGAACGGAGACTGACCCCGATGAGCCTGCACACCCTCTCGGTGCTGGTGGAGAACAAGCCCGGCATCCTGGCCAGGGTCGCGGCGCTGTTCTCCCGGCGCGGATTCAACATCGAGTCGCTCGCGGTCGGCGTCACCGAGCACCCGGACATCTCCCGGATGACGATCGTGGTCAACGTCGCCGACCTGCCGCTCGAGCAGGTCACCAAGCAGCTCAACAAGCTGATCAACGTGCTGAAGATCGTCGAACTGGACCCGGGGGCGTCGGTCCAGCGCGAGCTGGTGCTGGTCAAGGTGCGGGCGGACGCGGAGACGCGCTCGCAGGTGCTGGAGACCGTCAACCTGTTCCGTGCCAAGGTGGTGGACGTCGCGCCGGACGCGGTCACGATCGAGGCGACCGGCAACCGCGACAAGCTGGACGCGTTCATCCGGGTCCTGGAGCCGTTCGGCATCAAGGAGCTGGTGCAGTCGGGCATGGTGGCCATCGGCCGCGGCGCCCGGTCCATCACCGACCGCTCGCTCCGGGCGATCGAGCGCAGCGCGTAGCCCGCGCGGGGCCCCGCCCCGCGCGCCGGCAGACCAACACAGATACAACGAAAGGCGACAGCACTGTGGCTGAGATGTTCTACGACGACGCCGCCGACCTGAGCGTGATCCAGGGCCGGCACGTGGCGATCATCGGCTACGGCAGCCAGGGGCACGCGCACGCGCTCTCCCTGCGCGACTCCGGCGTGGACGTCCGGGTCGGGCTCCGCGAGGGGTCGGCCAGCCGGGAGAAGGCGGAGGCCGAGGGCCTGCGCGTCGTCACCCCGGCGGAGGCGGCCGAGGAGGCCGACCTCATCATGCTGCTGGCCCCGGACCACCACCACCGGGAGATCTTCGAGAAGGACATCAAGCCGGCCCTCGTCGAGGGCGACGCGCTGTTCTTCGGGCACGGCTTCAGCATCCGCTACGACCTCGTCCAGCCGCCGGAGGGCGTGGACGTGGCGATGGTCGCGCCGAAGGGCCCGGGGCACCTTGTCCGCCGCCAGTTCGTCGCCGGGCGAGGCGTGCCGGTGATCGTGGCGGTAGAGAAGGACCCGTCGGGCAACGCCTGGCCGCTGGCCCTGTCCTACGCCAAGGCGATCGGCGGCCTGCGCGCGGGCGGCATCAAGACCACCTTCACCGAGGAGACCGAGACCGACCTGTTCGGCGAGCAGTCCGTGCTGTGCGGCGGCGTCTCCGAGCTGATCAAGACCGGGTTCGAGGTGCTGACCGAGGCCGGCTACCAGCCGGAGGTCGCCTACTTCGAGGTCCTGCACGAGATGAAGCTGATCGTGGACCTCATGTACGAGGGCGGCATCTCCAAGATGTACTGGTCGGTGTCCGACAACGCCGAGTACGGCGGCTACAGCCGCGGCCCGCGCGTGATCACGCCGGAGACCAAGGCCGCGATGAAGAAGATCCTCGGCGAGATCCAGTCCGGGCAGTACGCCAAGGAGCTGGTGGACGAGTTCGAGGGCGGCCAGAAGCAGTTCCAGCAGTACCGCGAGGAGCTGGCCGAGCACCCGATCGAGAAGACGGGCGCCGAGCTGCGCCCGATGATGAGCTGGCTCAACGACTGAGCGGTGCGCCGGAGGCGCGGGGGCGGACCGCCTCCGCGCCTCCGCCGTCTCAGCGCCTCCGCCGTCTCCGGGCGCCGGCCGGGGCTCGGAGCCGGGGGCTCAGAGGCCGAACCGGCGGAGCAGCCGGGCCCGCAGCGAGGTGCCGCCGCCGTCGCCGCCGCTGACGTAGAGCGCCAGGTGGCCGCCCCTGGTGAAGTAGACCGCGACGTCCTTCGCGCCCGCCGCCCGGCGCTGCGGGCCGGTCCGCACGCCCTCGGCGCGGACGGAGCCGAAGCGCGCCTCGCGGGTGACGCCGAGCGCGGTCGCCGCGACGTGCACGTCCCAGCGGCCGGGCGCGACGGCGGCGGGGTCGGCGACGGCCTCGAACCCGCGGGCGCCGTCCGGGCGGGGCTCGGCGGGGAAGCCGTGCTCGACGCCGGACGTCCGCTCGCGCAGGATGAGGTCGACCGCGGTGTGGTTGGTCTCGACGCGCTGGAGCGCCGCGACGCCGCGGACGCGGACCTTGCGGCCCTGCCAGGCGACCTGGTCGAGCCGGTGCTCGACGCCGACCTCGGTGGTGATGTCGGCGTCCTGCCGGGGGACGCCGCGCAGGTAGGGGTACATCGCGTAGATCCGGCCGCCGACCACCACGGCGCCCGCCGGGCTGCCCTCCACCTCGTCCCGGATCAGCCGCTCCAGCTCCTCGCGCAGGCCGTGCTGGATGCAGAACGCGCGGAGCCGCGCCGACGCGGGCATCGCCGCGCGGGCGGCCTCGCTCAGCCCCTCCTCGCCGATGACGTGGCGGGTGCCCTCCACGAGCCGCTCCCGCTGGACGCGGTCGAGGCTCAGATAGCGCTGGTCGTACAGGCGCAGCACGTCGCGCAGGACGCTGATGGTGCAGTCCGAGGTCACGGGTCTCTCCTGATCGGCCGGGGACATCGGTCACGTTAAGGGTCCGCGCGGTCGCTCACAGTGAAATCGCGGTGGTGTGTCCTCCGGGATGCATACTCGGTATTGCCTTAGGGATACGCGGTATGCATACTTGGTAGGCATGTCGATCCGTCACGGCCTGCTGGCACTGCTGTCCCAGGGGCCCCGCTACGGCTACCAGCTGCGCGCCGAATTCGAGTCCTCCACCGGCGGCACCTGGCCGCTCAACATCGGCCAGGTCTACTCCACCCTCTCCCGCCTCGAACGCGACGAACTCGTCACGCGCGTCGGCGCCGACGACGAGGGGCGGTTCGTCTACCGGATCACCCCGGCGGGCGAGGCCGACGTCCGGCGGTGGTTCGCCACCCCGCTGGTGCGAGCCGACCGCCCCCGCGACGAACTGGCGATCAAGCTGGCGATGGCCGTCACCACGCCCGGCGTGGACGTCGCCGCCGTCGTCCAGGCGCAGCGCACCGCCACGCTGCGCGCCCTCCAGGACCTCACCCGGCTGAAGGCCGACGCGCCGGCCGTCCCCACCGACCAGGGCGACCGCGCGTGGCGGCTGGTGCTGGAGTCCATGATCTTCCAGGCGGAGGCCGAGGTGCGCTGGCTGGACCACTGCGAGTCCTACGTCGCCCGCGCCGAGCCGTCCGCCGCGCCCGCCCCCGCCGCCCCGGCCGCCGAGCCCGCCGAGGCGCCGGAGCGGTCCGGGAAGGGGGCGCGGCGATGACCGCCCTCTCGCTGCGGGACGTCTCCCGCGACCACGGCCGCGGCGCGGCCCTCGTGCACGCCCTCGCCGGGGTGACGCTGGACGTCGCCGAGGGCGAGTTCGTCGCGGTGATGGGCCCGTCCGGCTCCGGCAAGTCGACCCTGCTGACGCTCGCCGGCGGGCTCGACACCCCGACGTCCGGCCAGGTCCTGGTGGACGGCGCCGACATCGGCGCGCTCGGCCGCGCCGCCCGCTCGGCGCTGCGCCGCCGCGCCGTCGGCTACGTCTTCCAGGACCTCAACCTCATCCCCAGCCTGACCGCCGCCGAGAACGCGATGCTGCCGCGCGAGCTGGACGGAGTCCGCGCCCGCAAGGCCCGCCGCGAGGCGCTGCGCGCGCTGGAGGAGGTGGGCGTCGCCGACCTCGCCGACCGGTACCCCGACGAGATGTCCGGCGGCCAGCAGCAGCGCGTCGCGATAGCGCGGGCGCTGGTCGGCGAGCGGCGGCTCGTCCTCGCCGACGAGCCGACCGGCGCGCTCGACAGCCGCACCGGCGAGGACGTCATGCGGGTGCTGCGCGGCCGCTGCGACGCGGGCGCGTCCTGCCTGATGGTCACGCACGAGTCGCGGCACGCCGCCTGGGCCGACCGGGTCGTGTTCCTGCGCGACGGCCGGCTCGTCGACTCCACCCCCGGCCGCACCGGCCCCGAGACCCTGCTGCAGGAGACGACATGACCGGCTACCGATTCGCCTTCCGGCTCGCCCGGCAGGACGCGCTGCGGTCGAAGGGCCGCACCGCGCTGGTGCTCTGCATGGTCGGGCTGCCCGTCGCCGTCGTCAGCGCCGTGGCGGTGCTCCGGGCGACGACCGCGGCCGGGGAGGGCGCGGGCGGCCCCGGCGGCGGCTCGGCCGCCGAGAGCGGCGTGCTGGCGCTGATCGTCGCCATGGCGGTGCTGGAGGTCGTGCTGCTGGCCGGCCCGGCGTTCGCGGTGGACGTCCGGCGCCGCCGCCGCGACCTCGCCCTCATCGCGTCGGCGGGCGGCGCGGGCCGGCACCTGCGCGCCGTCGTGCTGGCGAGCGGCGTCCTCCTCGGCGGGTCCGCGGCGGTGGGCGGAGCCGTGCTCGGCGTCGCCGCGGCGGCCGCCGTCAAGTGGATCGCCGAGGCCAGGGGAGAGGACCCGCTCGGCCCGTTCACCGTGCCGTGGCCGGTGCTCGCCGCGACCGTGCTGCTGGGCGCGGGCAGCGGGCTGCTGGCCGCGCTCGTCCCGGCCGCGCAGGCCGCCCGGATGGACGTCGTCGCGGCCCTCGCCGAGCGCCGCGAGGCGCCCGCCCCGGGCCGCCGCGGCTGGCCGGTCGCGGGCGCGGTGCTGGTCGTCGCGGGCGCGGCGCTGTGCCTGGAGGGCGTGCGGAGGTGGCGCGAGTTCGGCGCCGCGATCGGCGCGGCCGCGATCATCATCGGGCTCGTGCTCGCCTGCCCGTGGCTCGTCGGCGCGGCCGGGCGGGTCGCGCACGTGCTGCCGCTGCCGCTGCGCCTCGCCGTCCGGGACGGCGCCCGCAACCGGGCCCGCACCGCGCCCGCGGTCGCCGCGATCACGGCGGCGGTGGCCGGGATCACCGCGCTGGCCATCGGGGGCGCCAGCGACCTGCGGCAGGAGCGCGTGGAGTACCAGGCGCAGGTGCCCATGGGCTCGGCGGTCATCCGGCCGCCGCTGGACCGGGCGGACGAGGTCGGGGCCGCCGTCCGGCGCGACCTGCCCGGCGTGCCCGTCCTGACGCTGAAGGCCCTTCCGGGGCCGGAGGGGGTCTGCACGACCGGTGACTGGTCGCGGTGCCCCGCCGTGACCTTCGCCGCCGAGCACGACGAGAACGCCGCCTTCGACCTCATGGACAACGTGGTCGGCGGCGCCCGCGAGGCCCGGCTCGTCCTCGGCCGCGACGACCCCGCCGTGACGTCCGCGCTGGCGGCGGGCAAGATCGTGCTGTTCCGCGCCAAGCCCCCGGCCGGGGGGACGACCACGGCCAAGGTGTCCTACTGGGCCGACGACGAGGAGCACACGCTCCGGACGATCGCCGACCTGCCGGCCGTCGCCGCGCCCGGCGACCCCCACGTGCGGGCCATCGTCCCGCCCGCGGCCGCGGCGAAGATCGGGCTGCCCGTCCGGACGGAGGCGTTCGCCGTCGACCGCGCCGACCACCGCGTCACCCGGGCCGAGCAGGCCCGCCTCGACAGGACGCTCGACTCCTTCACCCGGGACGACGGGTCCGTCTACGTCGAGCGCGGCTTCACCGGGTCGTTCGGCAAGGTCGCGCTGGTGCTGGCCGCGGCGGCGGGCGTGCTCGCGCTCGGCGGGGCGCTGATCGCCACCGGCCTGGCCTCCGCCGACGCCAGGCCCGACCTCGCGACGCTCGGCGCGGTGGGCGCCCGGCCGCGCACCCGGAGGCTGCTGGCCATGGGGCGGGCCGCGTTCATCGCCGCGCTCGGCTGCTGGCTCGGCATCGCCGGCGGGCTCGTCCCCGGCATCGCGGTGGCGTACCCGCTCACCGGCGAGGTCGAGACGACCGGCGCGGCGGCGCACGGGGTGATCCTCGACATCCCGTGGACGCTGCTCCTCGCCGTCGGCGCCGGCATCCCGCTGATCGTCGCGCTCGTCGCCGGGGCGACGTCCTCCGCGCGGCTTCCGGCGACCCGCCGCATCGCGGCGTAGCGGCCCCGCCCTCCGGGAAAGGCGCGGTCATGGACCCGCGCCGGCCGGGGCAAACGCGCGGGCCGGAACCCGGCCGCGCGCCGGACCGGTGATAGCGTCCGGCGCGTGGCCGAGGTCGTCGTCGCGCAGGAACCCGTCGGGAAGGTTCCGGCCGGCACCGGGGGAGGCGCCCGGCGCCGCCCCCGGCTGCCGCTCGCCGCGCTGGCCGCGGCGAGCGCGCTGCTGTACGCGGCCTACGCGCTGATGCGGCTGCGCGCCTTCCGGACCGGCAGCTACGACCTGGTGATCTTCGACCAGGCGGTCCGCTCCTACAGCCGGTTCGACCTGCCGGTCGCGATGGTGAAGGGCGTCCACAACGGCTTCGGGCCGGACTTCTCCGTCCTCGGCGACCACTTCTCGCCGATCCTCGCGCTGCTCGCGCCGCTCTACTGGATCCACGACGGTCCCGAGACGCTGCTCGTCGCGCAGGCCGTCCTGCTCGCGCTCGCGATCTGGCCGATCTGGCGGTACACCGAGCGCAGGCTCGGCGCCGGCGCCGCGTACTGCGCCTCGGCCGCCTACGCGCTGTCCTGGCCGATCGCCGAGGCGCTCGCGTTCGACTTCCACGAGGTCGCGTTCGTCCCGCTGCTGTCGGCGCTGCTGGTCGAGCGGTACGACGCCGGGCGGCGCGGCCACGCGGCGGTCGCGGCGGCCGCGCTGCTGCTCGTCAAGGAGGACATGGGGCTCCTGCTGACGGGCTTCGGCCTCTACCTGCTGACCCGGCCCGACGAGCCGGACGGTGAGCGGCGGCGGCTGCGCGACCTGCTGCCCCGCGGCGACCGGCGGGCCGGTCTCGCCTACGCCGTCGTCGGGGTGTGCGCCACGTGGCTCAGTTCCCAGGTGCTCATCTCGGCTTTCGGCGGTGACAACGGCTACTACTGGGCGTACGGGGCGCTCGGCCACGACGTGCCGCACGCCGCCGCCCACGCCCTCACCCATCCGTGGGAGGTCGCCGCCGTGCTGGTCGACCCGCCGCAGAAGGTGCTGACGATGGCGCTGGTCGTCCTGCCGCTGCTCCTGCTGCCGCTGGCGTCCCCGCTGACCCTCACCGCCGTGCCGCTGCTCGCCGAGCGGATGCTCGCGAGCAGCTTCCCCAACTGGTGGGAGCCGCACTACCACTACAACGCCTTCGTCATCGCCGTGCTCGTCCTCGCGGCGGCGGACGGAGCGGCGCGGCTGCGCGGCCTGCCGGGGAGGGCGCGGCGCGTCCCGCCCGTCCTGCCGATGGCGGGCGTGCTGGCCGCGACGCTCGTCTGCGTGCCGTTCTTCGCCTACCGGCACCTGGCCGACCCGGCGCTGTGGCGGCAGAACGAGCGCGCCCGCGCCGCCGCGGCGGCGGCCGCCGTGGTCCCCGACGGCGCGCTCGTCGAGGCGGCCAACGGCGTCGGGCCCGCGCTGACGTCCCGCGCCCGCGTCCTGCTGTGGGACGAGCACTCGCGCGGCGCGCCCTGGGTGGTGGCCTACGTCGGGCGGCTGGAGTTCCCGTTCCCGTCGGTCGCCGAGCAGCGGCGGCGGGTCGCCGGGCTGGAGGACGCGGGCTACCGGACGGTGTTCCGGCGGTCCGGCTACATCGTGCTGCACCGCGACGCCCCCGGTCCGCGGTGACGCGACCGGTCGGCGGGATTGTCCAGTGACTCGTGGACGACATCGCGGTCAGAATTCCAGTGAAGGCACCGTCAGGACAAATATCCCTATCGTTTCTGGGTACTTTGCCTGATACTTGAAGAAAGCCGTGACGGCCGCGGTCGCCGCGCGGAGAACCTGCGCGAACACCCGTGTGACCGCCGCCGGAACGGTCCTGGCGCGGAGCGGATGAACGGTGTGAGGTCGATCGAGGGCGGCGGACCGCCGCGGACCGGAGGCGGCGCGCAATTGCGCGACGGCGCGGCGATCGTACGGCTAGTCAATTTCCTGAATAACGGCGCGGAGTCATGACATGCCGGCGCATGGGGACAACGACGTCCGGCGCTGGGAGACCTGCGGCCGCGCGTGGATCGGCGTGCTGCGGCACGTCTGGTCCGCCGGCGAGGCCGGGCTGGAGGACGGCGGGCCCATCATCGAGGGGCCCCCGCTGCTGTTCGAGGTCGCCTCGCTGAGCTGGGAGGACCCGATCCTCCACGAGCACGGCGACCGGGCGCGGCTGGTCCGGCGCGCCCAGGAGCGCACCCGCCGCGTCGTCCGCGGGCGGTACTGGCCCCGGCTGCACGACCTGGACGGCCACGACCAGATCCGGTGGGTGGTCGACCTGCTGCGGGCCAGGCCGTGGACGACCAGCGCGTGGATCTCGCTGACGATCCCGGGCGAGCCGGCCGACGGGCTGCCTGCGCTCACCGCGCTGTCGTTCCGGATCCGCGGCTACCGGCTGACCATGACCGCGATGTTCCGGTCGCAGAACGTCCACCGCGCCTACCTGATGTACATCCCGCTGCGCGAGGTGCAGCTCGGCGTCGCCGAGGAGCTCGGGCTGCCCGCCGGGCCGCTGCGGGTGTTCGTGGACGTGCCGCACGTGCACGTCGCCGACGCCGAGCGGGTGGCGTCCGTGCTCGCCGCCGTACCGGAACCGAACGCCGCCTGACAGAACGGGGCGAACCCGCAGTTACCGGCCAGTCTTTCCCTGCCGCGAACCGCCGCCGCCCCCTGGTTATAGACTCGGCTGCCGGGGGCGAGGTCCACGACGAGGTGACTCGCGACTTCACCTGCACTCATCTGCACGCACACCACACGAACATCCACTTTTCGAAGGACTGTTTCCTCTTGAGCAAGCCCGTCGTCCTCGTCGCAGAAGAACTCTCCCCGGCCGGCATCGCCGTGCTGGAGGCCGACTTCGAGGTCCGGAGCGTGGACGGCAGCGACCGCGAGCAGCTGCTCCCGGCCGTCGCCGACGTCGACGCCCTGATCGTCCGGAGCGCCACCAAGGTCACCGCCGAGGTGTTCCAGCACGCCAGGAAGCTCCGCGTCGTCGCCCGCGCCGGCGTCGGCCTCGACAACGTCGACGTGGAGGCCGCCACCAAGGCCGGCGTCATGGTCGTCAACGCGCCCACGTCCAACATCGTCACCGCCGCCGAGCACGCGATCGCGCTGCTGCTCGCCACCGCGCGCAACGTCCCGCAGGGCCACGCCGCGCTCAAGCAGGGCGAGTGGAAGCGCTCGAAGTACACCGGCGTCGAGCTGCAGGGCAAGACCGTCGGCGTGCTCGGCCTCGGCCGGATCGGCGTCCTGGTCGCCCAGCGCCTGGCCGCCTTCGACATGAACGTGATCGCCTTCGACCCGTACGTGCAGGCCGCCCGCGCCGCCCAGCTCGGCGTCAGGCTGGTCACGCTCGACGAACTGCTGCGCGAGAGCGACTTCATCACCGTCCACCTGCCGAAGACGCCCGAGACCCTCGGCCTGGTGGGCGACGCCGAGCTGCACAAGGTCAAGCCGAACGTGCGGATCGTCAACGCCGCGCGCGGCGGGATCGTCGACGAGCAGGCCCTCGACCTCGCGCTCAAGGACGGCCGCGTCGCCGGCGCCGGGCTCGACGTGTTCAGCAGCGAGCCCTGCACCGACAGCCCGCTGTTCCACCACGACAACGTCGTGGTCACCCCGCACCTCGGCGCCAGCACCCACGAGGCGCAGGAGAAGGCGGGCACGCAGGTCGCCCGCTCGGTGAAGCTCGCGCTGTCCGGCGAGTTCGTGCCGGACGCCGTCAACGTGCAGGGCGGCGCGGTCGCCGAGGACGTCAAGCCCGGCCTGCCGCTCGCCGAGAAGCTCGGCCGCATCTTCACCGCGCTCGCCGGCGGCGTCCCGGTCCGGCTCGACGTCGTCGTCCGCGGCGAGATCGCCGAGCACGACGTGAAGGTCCTGGAGCTCGCCGCGCTCAAGGGCGTCTTCGTGGACGTCATCGAGGAGGCCGTGACCTTCGTCAACGCGCCGCTGCTGGCCCGCGACCGCGGCGTCGAGGTCACCCTCACCACCTCCGAGGACAGCCCCGACTGGCGCAACGTCGTGCAGGTGCGCGGCACGATGGCCGACGGCGCCGTCGTCTCGGTCTCCGGCACGCTCACCGGCCCCAAGCACGCCGAGCGCATCATCGAGATCAACGGCTACAACATGGAGCTCGTCCCGACCGAGCACATGGCGTTCTTCTCCTACGTCGACCGCCCCGGCATCGTCGGCGCCGTCGGCAAGCTGCTCGGCGACGAGCAGGTCAACATCGCCGGCATGCAGGTCGGCCGGGACGCCAAGGGTGGCAAGGCGCTGATCGCCCTCACCGTCGACTCCGCCATCGCGCCGCAGCTCGTGGACGCCATCACCCGCGAGGTCGGCGCCGACATGGGCCGCCGCGTCGACCTGGAGGGCTGACCGCCCGCCGCTCGTCTCACATATTGAGAACCTCCGCCACGGATCGGGACAACCCGCCGTGGCGGAGGTATTCTCGCAGGTAGTCATGCGGCGCTTCGTAGTAATCCTTCGCTGGCCGCAGCGGGGCCTGATCATCGGCTGGCCGGCACCCGCTGCGGAGGCCCTGCCTGGCCGTGAGCCCGATGCCCCCGCCGGACCGTGCGAACCCACGCTCCCGGCGACGGCCCCTCCCGCCACAGCACAGCGAACTTGGAGCATTTGCCATGGACGACACCTGGAACACCACGGCCGAGGAAGCCGAAGAAGAGGCCGCCCGAGCCCTGCAGACCGCCCTGGACCGCCGGGCCGAGTAGTCCGGCGGGCCGGAGAGCGACAGCGGCCGGGGCGCTGGTGACACCGCCCCGGCCGTTTCCCTGCCTGCTGCGAGACTGGGCGGGTGGACGTTGCCAGGACTGATGAGGTCGCCGGAGTCCTGCGCGATGCCGGTCGGCTCGGGCCCTACTTCGAGCTTCGCGCGGGCGGGACGGACGGCGGCACCTGGCGGCCGTTCGGGACTGACGGCCCGCGCCTCGGTGACCTGACCCTCGATCATGCCGAGCGGCTCGGCACGGGGGAGCGGCGGGTCGCCGCCTCCCTGCTCTTCCAGGGGCTCGCGGCGCGCGTGTGGTCGCCGGTTCTCGCGGCGGCGGCGGTCGGCGTCGTGCCCGACATGGCGGAGTTGCAGTGGTCATGGGCGCCCGGCGAGCCGATCAGGCTCGGTGTTCCGGAGCCGCGCGGTTGGCGGGTCGACGGCCCTGCCGAGGCCGCCTCGGTGATCCACCCCATGGTCGTGGACGGCCTTCTCCGGCCGCTGCGGGCCTCGATGGCCGAGATCGTCCGGATGGCGGGCGGGCTCGTGTGGGGGAACGCGGCGTCGGCGCTGGCGGGCACGATGCGGGTGCCGGGGTCCCCGGTGCGGGCCGCGCTGGTGCGCGAGCTCCTCGCACGGGAGCCCCTCGCGGGCACCCTGGACGACCGGTTCGTCCGCAGGAGCTGCTGCCTGTACTACCGGGTGCCCGGCGGCGGGATGTGCGGCGATTGCGGGCTCTTGACCGGATCGTGAGACGGAAGCCCAGGCATTGAGACGTTTGCAGTAGAGTGCGCGCATGGCTTCGCGCAGCATTCGTCTGGCCGTCATCCCCGGCGACGGGATCGGCCCCGAGGTGGTCGCCGAGGGGCTGAAGGTCCTCGGCGCCGTGCCCGGCGACCTTACGTTCGAGCAGACCTCCTACGACCTGGGCGCCGCACGCTGGCACCGGACGGGGGAGACGCTGCCCGACTCGGTGCTGGCCGAGCTGCGCGAGCAGGACGTCATCCTGCTCGGCGCGGTCGGCGACCCGAGCGTGCCCAGCGGGACGCTGGAGCGCGGCCTGCTGCTGCGCACCCGCTTCGAGCTCGACCACTACGTCAACCTGCGGCCGGTGAAGCTGTTCCCCGGCGTCGCGACGCCGCTCGCCGGCGTGTCGCCCGCCGACATCGACATGGTCGTCGTCCGGGAGGGCACCGAGGGCCCCTACACCGGCGTCGGCGGGGTGCTGCGCAAGGGCACGCCGCACGAGGTCGCCACGCAGGAGAGCGTGAACACCGCGTACGGGGTCGAGCGGGTCATCCGGTACGCGTTCGAGGTCGCGGCGTCCCGTCCGCGCAAGAAGCTCACGCTCGTCCACAAGGACAACGTGCTCACCTTCGCGGGCGACCTGTACCAGCGCGTCCTCAAGCGGGTCGGCGAGGAGTACCCGCAGGTCTCCACGGACTACGTGCACGTCGACGCGGCGACGATGTTCTTCGTGAGCCAGCCGCAGCGGTTCGACGTGGTGGTCACCGACAACCTGTTCGGCGACATCATCACCGACATCGGCGCCGCGATCGCGGGCGGGATCGGGCTCGCGGCGTCCGGCAACGTCAACCCCGACCGGACGGCGCCGTCGATGTTCGAGCCGGTGCACGGCAGCGCCCCCGACATCGCCGGGCAGGGCAAGGCCGACCCGACCGCCACGATCCTGTCCGTCGCCATGCTGCTCGACCACATCGGGGAGGGCGAGGCCGCCCGCCTGGTCGAGCAGGCCGTCTCCGACGACCTGGCCGAGCGCGCCGCGCTGGGCGCCCGGTCCACGTCCCAGATCGGCGACGCGATCGCCAAGCGAGTATCCGGGTAGGGCACGCCCCCGTCCGGACGGACCGGGTGTGCTCTCGCGGCGCACCCGGTCTTCGGCATGCGCCGCGCGTGGAGGAGCAGGTCTAGACGAAGTACGACAATAGGGATGAGAGACGCCACAGCGGCGATGGGGCCGCCCGGCGATCCGCGAGAGGACGAACCGCGATGAGCGACACCCTGGAGTTCGAGATCACGCGCACCGAGCGGCCCGCGAGCGCCGCCGAGCGGGCCGCGGTCCTGGCCGATCCCGGCTTCGGCCGGCACTTCACCGACCACATGGTCACGATCAGGTACTCGGCCGAGCGCGGCTGGCACGACGCGAGACTCCAGCCCTACGGGCCGATCCCGATGGACCCGGCCTCGCAGGTCTTCCACTACGCCCAGGAGCTCTTCGAGGGTCTCAAGGCCTACAAGCAGCCGGACGGGTCCATCGTCACCTTCCGGCCGTACATGAACGCGGCGCGGATGAACCGCTCCGCCAAGCGGATGGCGATGCCGGAGATCCCCGAGCAGCTGTTCGTCGACGCGATCGAGCTGCTCGTCCGCACCGACCGGGACTGGGTCCCCGACACCGAGGGCCACAGCCTCTACCTGCGGCCGTTCATGTTCGCCACGACCCGCGCGCTCGGCGTCAACAGCCCGGCGAGCGAGTTCCTGTTCATGGTCATCGCGTCGCCGTCCGGGCTGTACTACCCGCGCGGCATCAAGCCCGTCTCGGTGTGGCTGTCGCAGGACTACACCCGCGCCGCCCCCGGCGGGACGGGCGAGGCCAAGTTCGGCGGCAACTACGCGGCGTCGTTCGCCGGGCAGGCCGAGGCCGTCGCGCAGGGCTGCGACCAGGTCGTCTGGCTCGACGCGGTGGAGCACCGCTGGGTCGAGGAGGTCGGCTCGATGAACCTCATGTTCGTCTACGGCTCCGGATCGCACGCCCGCCTGCTCACCCCCGCGCTCACCGGCACGCTGCTCGCCGGGGTCACCCGCGACTCGATGCTCAAGCTGGCGCCCGACCTCGGCATCCCGGCCGCGGAGGGCAAGATCAGCATCGACGAGTGGCAGCAGGGCTGCGCGTCGGGCGAGATCACCGAGGTGTTCGGCTGCGGCACCGCCGCGATCATCAGCCCGGTCGGCCGGGTCAAGGGCCGGGACCGGGAGTGGACGATCGGGGACGGCGAGCCCGGCGAGATCTCGATGCGGCTCCGCCAGGAACTGGTCGGCATCCAGTACGGCACCCGCCCCGACCCCTACGGCTGGGTCCACAAGATCGTTTAGTCGTCCGACCTGCGGTTCCACCGGCCCCGGCAGGCCACTGCCGGGGCATGGCCGTCTCACCATCCGAGACGGATGTCCCAAGCATTCGACGCCTGTGGCAGACTGGAGCGCATCATGCGCAACAGCCTCGTCATTATCGGCTGGCGCGCCGGCAGCTAACGGGACACCGCCGGCGCGCAGACCTCTCACGTCCGTGAGGGGTCTTTTTTGTGCCCTGGCGCCACCCTCTGGGGGTTCTCACCTATGCAAGGCGACGCTTTCCACGTCTACGACACCACCCTGCGCGACGGGTCCCAGCAGGAGGGGCTCAACCTCTCCGTGCCCGACAAGCTCGCCATCGCGCGGCACCTCGACGACCTGGGCGTGGGCTTCATCGAGGGCGGCTGGCCCGGCGCCAACCCCAAGGACACCGAGTTCTTCAGGCGCGCTCGAACAGAGCTCGACCTGAGGCACGCGCGGCTCACCGCGTTCGGCGCGACCCGCCGGGCCGGGGCGAAGGCGGCCGACGACCCCCAGGTCGCCGCCCTGCGCGAATCCGGCGCGTCCGTCGTGACCCTGGTCGCCAAGAGCCACGACAGGCACGTCGAGCTGGCCCTCCGCACGACCCTGGAGGAGAACCTCGCGATGATCCGCGACACGGTCTCCCACCTGCGCGCGGAGGGCCAACGAGTCTTCCTGGACGCCGAGCACTTCTTCGACGGCTACAAGGCCAACCGCGCCTACGCGCTGGAGGCGGTCCGCACCGCCGCCGAGGCGGGCGCGGACGTCGTCGCGCTCTGCGACACCAACGGCGGCATGCTGCCGGACGAGCTGGCCGAGGTCGTCCACGAGGTCGTCGGGTACGGCGTCCGCGTCGGCATCCACTGCCACGACGACTCCGGCTGCGCGGTGGCGAACACGCTCGCCGCGGTGAAGGCCGGCGCCACCCACGTGCAGGGCTGCGCCAACGGGTACGGCGAGCGCAGCGGCAACGCCAACCTGTTCACCGTCGTCGGCAACCTGCAGCTCAAGCGGGGCATGCGGCTCGTGTCGGACGCGCAGCTCTCCGAGATGACCCGCATCGCGCACGCCGTCTCCGAGGTCACCAACGTCGCGCCGAGCTCGCAGCAGCCCTACGTGGGCGTGTCGGCGTTCGCGCACAAGGCCGGCCTGCACGCGTCCGCGGTCAAGGTCGACCCCGACCTGTACCAGCACATCGACCCGGCCGCCGTCGGCAACGACATGCGGATGCTGGTGTCGAGCATGGCGGGGCGCGCGTCCGTGGAGCTGAAGGGCCGCGAGCTGGGCTACGACCTGTCCGGTGAGAAGGCCAAGGACGTCGTCGCCAAGGTCAAGGAGCTGGAGTCCACCGGCTACACCTTCGAGGCCGCGGACGCCTCGTTCGAGCTGCTGCTGCGCGAGGAGCTGACCGGCGTCCGGCAGCGGCACTTCGAGGTCGAGTCGTGGCGGTCGATCGTGGAGCGGCGGCCCGACGGGTCCATGGTCAGCGAGGCCACCGTCAAGCTGCACGCCAAGGGCGAGCGGATCATCGCGACCGGCGAGGGCAACGGCCCCGTCAACGCCCTCGACAACGCGCTGCGCCTCGCCCTCGGCCGGCTGTACCCGGAGCTGGCGCGGCTGGAGCTGGTCGACTACAAGGTCCGCATCCTGGAGGGCGCGCACGGCACCGACGCCCGGACCCGGGTGCTGATCGAGTCCGGCGACGGCGAGCGCGAGTGGGGCACGGTCGGCGTCGAGGACAACGTGATCGCCGCGTCCTGGCAGGCCCTGGAGGAGGCCGTCAGCTACTGCCTGCTCCGCGCCGGATACGACGCGGGCTGAGGCGGCCGCGCCGGGGCGACCCGGCCGGGAATGCCGCGGGGCCCCGGGGCATTATCGGGGCATGAGCACCGAAGTTACGGACAACCCCGGGCAGAGCCGCTACGAGATCACGGTGGACGGAGAGCTCGCCGGGTTCGTGGAGTACGAGCGAGGGGAGGGCTCCGTCGTCTTCATCCACACCGAGGTCGACCCCGCCTTCGAGGGCAAGGGCATCGGGGGAGCGCTCGCCCGGGGCGCCCTGGACGACGTGCGGGCCAAGGGCCAGTCGGTCGTCCCGCTGTGCCCCTTCATCAAGAAGTGGATCGGCAAGCACCCCGACTACCAGGACCTCGTGGCCTCCTGACCCCTGACCCTCAGACCGCGCGGAGCCTGGACCCGCCGCCCTCCAGCATCAGCCACGCCGACAGCGACGCCTCCTTCAGCCGGACCCTGACCCGCGAGTAGCGGTTCGGGTCGACGAGGCCGGGAGCGGGTGCGATCACCGTGTCGTACACGAAGTCGGAGGTGACGAACGCCAGGTCGGCGCCGGTCTCGGCGACGCGGCGCTTGACCGCCGGGGCGTCCACCATCCGCCGCGTCGTGATGATGGCCGTCCCGGCGACGCCCTTCGGGCCCCGCTGCACCGGGCCGACGTGCAGCGCGGCGCGCAGCTGCAGCCGGGTGGCCTCGGCGGCGCGCCGGTTGTGCCGCCGCAGCTCCGCCGCCAGGTGCGCGAGCATCGGGTCGACGACCGCGTCGGTCGGCGTGGTCGGCGGGACGACGACGAGCGCGCCGTCGCCGCGGTCCTCCTGGTAGATCCGGCCGAGGTCGAGGCCGGACGCGGTGAACGCCTCGCCCATCAGGTCGTACATGGCCGACAGCACGTACTCGCGGTCGGCGTCGGTGCGGACGGGCGAGCTGAACCGCGTGATGTCGGTGATGAGGATCGAGCAGTTGCCCCGCACGTCGTGGAAGGCGTGCTTCTCGACCTGCCGCCGGTAGACCTGCTGCTCCAGGACGGCCCGCACGCGCGGGTTGAGGTCCAGGAAGGCGCCGAACTCGCGTGCGCCGACGCGCAGCGCCTGGACGTCGCTCTCCGCCGTCACGGTCGCGGACCGGTCCCGCACCACCAGCGCCGCCCGCTCGCCGACCACCTCCCCGGCGCCCCGGAACGCGATGATCCGCTGCTCGGCGCCCTCGTGGACCCACACCCGCGTCCAGCCGGAGAGGATCACGATGACCTCGCCCGCGACCCCGCCCTCCCGGCACAGGACCTCCTCGGCGCGGTAGAGGTGCCTGCGCGCGCGTGCGGTCAGATCATGCCGCTCGGCGGGGGTCAGCGCGTCCCAGAACGGCGCCGTGGCGGTGGGCGCGGCCGGGCCGGGGACCGCGAGCAGGCGGGGCTCCGCCGCGGCGGCCACCACCGGCGGTCCGGGCGTCTCCTGCAGCGTGCCGGCCTTCAGGTACTGGACGAGGGCGTTGGCCACGGCCACCGCCGGGAACGTGAGGAACGTCAGGAACCCGCCGACGGCGGCGGTCGCCGAGCCGCCCACCGCGTATCCGAGCACCACGGCCGCGAGCGTCACCGCGGTCATGGCCTTCACGTTCGTCGTGCCCGCGTGCGTGCTCGCCGTGCCCGCGTGCGGGGCCGTGCGCCTCCGCGACCGCGCCCTCCAGCGGTTCAGTTCCACGGAGTCTTCCTTCCCCCGGGAAGGCCGGGCATAGTGCCGCCCCCGGCCCCTCGGCGTCCGTTCCGTCCCCACGTCTCCCATCACAGAGACTAGGGCGAGATACATACGAAAGCCATATGAAGACTGCTTGAAAGTCGGTAACTGTTATGTGGCTCGATGGCAAGACAGAGATAACGCAGGTTTCTCACCCGGAGGGCCGGGGAAGCCTTGTCCTGCATGCTGTACGTTGGGCATGGATTTGCTGACGGAGGGCTGTATGGTCGCCTGACCGGCGGGGCATTCCGGTCCCGGCGCCGGAAGGCGCGCGGGCGGCCCGGGCTCCGCGCCCCGGATAGGAGTGAGCGCTCATGACGACATCCCGAGCAGCCTCCGAGACCTCGGGCGGGTCCATGGACGCCGACGATCCCGGCCGCGCCGCGGCCGCCGGGAACCCCGGCGCGGAGGCGGTCCCGCAGAGCGAGCGCGTCACGGTCAACCTGACGGGCAAGGCCGTCCAGGCCCTCCAGCGGCTCCAGGAGCAGACCGGCTACAACAAGACCGACTGCATCAACCGCGCGCTGATCATCGCCGGCGAGATCGAGGGCATGTCCCGCAAGCCCGGCGCCTTCTACTGGCGCGAGACCCCCGACAGCGACCTCATGCTCGTCCGCTTCGTCTGACGTCCCGTCCGGCACGCCGGTCGGTCGGCCGCCCGCGCGTTCCGGCGGGCGCGGCCCGGCCGTCTCAGGGCATGACCGTCTCAGGGAATGGCCGTCTCAGGGAATGTGGACGTCCTGCCCGGTGAGCGGCGGGTTCGCGAGGTGCGCGGGCTGCTCCCCGATGCGCCATGGGCGGTCCGGCCGGGACGCGGCGAGAGGTCTCTGGAAGAGGGCGCCCGAGGGCGTGCCGTCGCTGGTCGTGCGGGTCGCGACATGGACGAAGCCCAGGCCGCGGTAGTAGTCGTGGAGCGCGTGGTTGTCGGTCCAGACGTCGACCCTGATCAGTTCGGCGTTCCGCTGCAGGGACGCGCCCTTGAGCCCGGCCCAGTCGATCAGTTCGGCGCCGAGGCCCGTGCCCGCGTACGCGCGGTGGACGACGAGCCGGTGCAGGTAGACGGCCTCGGTCTCGCGCTCCTCGGCGGTCCAGAGCTCCTCCTGGCCGAGCGTCCTGATGGAGACGGTCCCGATCGGGGCGGCCGCGTCGAACAGCAGCCAGGTCTCCCCGTTGACCAGGGCCTCGTGGACCCGCTTCATCCGCCCTTCGGGGCTCGGCCAGGGCCGCTCCCACTGCCGGGTGTCCTTCCCCCGCAGCCAGTCGGCCGCGTGGTCGATCAGGCCGAGGACGACGCGGAGCTCGTCCGGCCGTGCCGGGCGGATGCGGTACCTGGGTTCAGCGGCCCGACTGCGCTGGCGGGCCCCGGTGTCTGTGTCCACGTGCTCCTGACTCCGAGAAGGACCGAGCCCCCGCCTCCCGGCCGTGCGGTGGGAGCGCAGGGGCTCCCACCCGGTCGGGAAGGGGGGCGTATGGGCACTGTGCGACGGCCGCCGCGGACGGGCGGCCGCCGGGCTATCCGCCGCCGGCGGCCTCCGCCGGGGAGTCGGTCCCCGGCTCGTCGGTGGAGGCCAGGCCGGGCGTCTTGAGGACGTCGAGGGGGACGTCGCCGTCGTTGTAGTGCAGGCGCGTGCGGTCCGCGGGCCAGACCGTCACGGTGACCCGGAACGCCTTGCCGTCGGAGGAGTAGGCGGTCCGGACGGTCTCGAACACGACGCTCGCCGCGGAGTCGCCGAGGCGGAAGAACCGCTTCTCGTTCTCGTCCGGGACGCGGGCCTTGATCTCGTCGTGGAAGCCGACCTCGCGGTACCCGAGGGCCTCGCCCAGGTACGCCACGGCGCCCTCGGGGATGTCGCGCGGGTACAGCAGCCGGGACGCGCCGTTGGTGGCGAACTCCAGCGGATAGAAGGACGTCTGCAGCACCCACGGCTTGTCGTCCAGGAAGATCTCCTGGTGCCGGGAGATGAACTCCGAGCCGGACTTCGTCTGCAGGTACCGGGCGATGACCTTCGTGCCCTCCTGGACCTCCACCTTGACCTGCGACACCGAGGCGTTGCGGCCGACGGGGATGGCGGCGTCGCGGTTGTACCAGTCGTCCGACACGGCGCCGGGCGCGAGCCCGAGTTCGACGGCGCGGAGCGTGACGTGGACGATGTCGGGCCGCGGCACGACGAACGTCCCCTTGCCCTGCTCGGAGACGACGTACCCCTGCTGCCGGAGCCAGGCGAGCGCGTCCCGGACGGTGTTGCGGGACGCGCGGTAGTGCAGCTCCAGCTCCTTCTCGGGCGGGAGCGGACGCCGCCCGGACGAGCCGTCCTCGGACGCCAGATCGCCGGACTCGATGCGCCGGCGCAGGTCGTCGGCGATGTCACGCCAGCGGAGAGGCGTCGTGCGGGCCATCGGATCCGCTCCCTTCCGGCCGGTTGCCGGTCCGGTCGTGCCGGTTCCCGGATGAGTGGGACGTGCACCGAACCGGACTTCTCCTCAAGTACTTCCCATCCCAGGTGTTTGCAATCCCAAGAAAGGGTACACCTTACCTGAGAGACTTGTTGGTACAAGTTAATCACAGAAGAACAGCGACAACGGTATCAGCAGGACGTCCCAGACGTAAGGGATATCGCGAACCCGGAGGAGGTTCACCATGACCGCGCTGGTCGCGCTGTGGATCCTGGTCCCCGCGGCGCTCTTCCTGACCCTGGTCCTCTACACCGTCGGCATCGGCCTCCGCACGCGCCACGCCGACCTGCGCGGCGAGGCCGCCACGGCGGCCGCCGGCGGGCGCGCGCCGCGGCTGGTCACCGTCCGCGGCCTGGACGGGCCGCGCACATGATCTCCGGTCGCCGCGGGGCGGGCCGCTGACCTAAGGAGCGTCGAGGTGGAAGACAGCCGGATGGACACGGCGCCGAGCGCGCCTGAGCAGCCGAGCGCGCCGGTGCGGCCGGTGGCGCCGGGGTGGCCCGCCGGGCCCGGCCCGGCGGGGGAGCGCGTCCTGGTGGACGAGGCGGCCATGCCGGAGCAGCCGGGTCCGGGGGCGGTCCCGGTCCTGAGCCTGACGCCGGTCGTCGAGCCGCCCGCCGGCCGGGAACCGTGGGAGGGCGCCCTGCGCCTCGCCCTCACCGGAGTCGCGGTCATGGCGGTCACGGCCGAGCTGGGGCGGCGGGCGGGCGCGCCGGTGCGGCTGACCGCGATCTGCTCGGCCGGGGCGGGCGCGATGGCCGTCGGGCCGTGGCTCGTCCCGCAGCTCGTCCCCCGGCTCGCCTCGGCCTGACCGCCCGGAGACGCGGGGTACTGAAGGGAGGAATGTGGTGAACGGGGCTGTTTGGCCTGCCTTCAGCCAAATTCCTCCCATGGAAACGGGACATATGGGATCAACTTCCCTCATACTTCGTAATAAGAGCGAAGAGAGGGATGACCCAGTGATCGACCGAATTCGGCCCCTGCCTCACTCGGACCCCTTCGTCGACGCCACCCGCGGCTACATCACCCGGGTCGGCGATGAGCTGCAGGCGAGCGGCGTGGCGCTCGGCGACGTCTGGCTGGACCCGTCCAGCCCCCGTGACGCGACCTTCGTCCTCGGGCTTCAGGCCGTCGTGTGGAACGAGTCCCAGGGCTTCGTGCTCGGTGAGTTCGTCTCCGGGGAGCCCGGCGTGCGGACGGTGCTGCGCGACCCCGTGCGGCTCGGGGGCGGCGTGCTGCCCGACCCGCGCTCCGTCGCGCGGGCGCTGGAACGCGGCGGGGAGGGCGCCCCGGTCGCGCTCCGCTCCTACGCTGCCGGGCACGACGGCTTCGAGGACGCGCTGCTCCGCTACACCGCGGGCTGACCTGCCCGCTCGTTCGCACGAACGAGGATGTTTCCGCCGGTATCGGTGTGGCTGCGCAGAAAGTTCATCAAACTCGGCCAAACCGGTGGCGGTTTTTGTCAACGGCGTCCACTATGGGTACCGCACGGCACGCGTGGCGTTCCCGCGTGCCCGCGCCCAGTGAACCGACCAGCCGGAGTGATCGCATGCCCGCTCGACCCTGGACCCCCGAGGACCTTGGGCGTCCCACGGACGGGACATGGGCCGATGTCGCCTTCGGCCTGGGGGAGATGTACGAGCGCGAGGGCGACCTCGAGCAGGCCGCCGGCTGGTACCGGCGGGCCGCCGAGTCCGGCCGGGCCGACGCCGCGCTGCGCCTCGGCGCCGTGCTCGGGCGGATGGCCGACGCCGGGACCGCCGGCGACGAGGCCGGGGAGCTGATCGCCGAGGCCGCCCGCTGGCTCAGCGGCGCCCTCGACACCACCACCCCGGACGCCATCGAGCTCATCACCGACATGCTCAACCGGCAACTGCGCCAGGCCGCGCGCCGCGGGCTGGAGCCCGCCCCCGCGGGCTGACGCACCCCGTCCGCCCCTCGCACGCACCCCGTACACCGCCCGGTTCGCCGTGAACCGAACCGCTCCGCCCGTCGTCGGACTCCATGAGATCGACGACAGCGGAGGGTGGACGAGTTGAGCGGCGAGGAGCCCGGGTACGTGCCCCCGGACCACAAGACGACCGCCGAGTTCCGTATCCGCGGCCTCGCCGCCGCGGGGGACGCGGGGGCGGGCGGCGACGCCACCCTCGTCGACGGCCCCGCCGACGGCCCCGCCGGCTCGACGGTCCAGGACGTCCTGGCCGACGAGCCGGCCGGTGCTCCGGGTGTCACCCTCGACGACCTTCCGGCCGACGACGTTCTTGACGACGACCTTCCGGCGGACGATCCGGAGGACGACCCCGAGGACGATCCGGAAGACGACCCCGAAGCGACTTCGCTGGATTTCGCCGCTGAGGATCCGGGCGTGACGTCCCGGGACGCGCCGGAGAAGGCGTCCGCGACGGTCGCGGACATCCGGCTCGAAGAGCACGCCCCGCCCCGGGAAGAGCCGGATCGGCCCGCGCCTCCGCCCCCGCCTCCACCTGCGCCGGTCGTGGGCATGGGGGAGGCCCCCTGGACGGAGCAGTTCGGCGCCGAGCAGGAGACGGCCGCCCCGGGCGCGGGCGATCCGGCGGCCGCCGCCTTCGCGATGCCGTCGCCCGACCTCGCCGGGACCGGCCCCCGGCCCGCCGAGACCGCCCCGGCGGCACCGGCCACGGAAGCGCCGCCGGCGCGGTCCAAACTCCTGGTCGTCCTGGTCGCCGCGGTCGGTGCCGTGGTGCTGCTGGCCGCCGCAGGGCTCGTCGCGCTCTGGCTCGCGGGAGGCGGCTCGGAGGAACCGCAGGCCGGGGACGCGTCCCCGAAGGCGGCGTCTCCCGCGGCGTCCGCTCCGGCGACCGGCGGCCCCGCCCCGGCTCCGTCGCCCGGTGAGCCCTCCCCGGGCGGGACGCCGCCCGCGGCACCGCCCGGCGGCGGTCAGCCTCCCGCGGGGCAGCCCGGCGGGCCGCCGCCGGTGACCACCGCCCCGATCGGCCCGCTCGTGCGCGGCGACGGCATCACCTACCAGCTCGTCCAGCAGGACGAGGGGTACTTCGAGGGCAGGATGGTCATCACCAACCGCACCGACCGCCCGATGAAGACCTGGAAGCTCACGTTCCGCGCCCCCGGCGCGGACGTGAAGAACATCTGGGGCGCGGCGCTCGTGCACGGCGGGACCGAGGTGGAGATCCGGAACCTGGACGGCGCCCGCGCGATCCCGCCCGGCGGCACCTGGGAGATCCAGTACGGCGCGGCGGGACGGGCGTCCACCCCGAAGGACTGCGAGCTCAACGGCGGGGCATGCGGCTTCTGACCGGCGTACTAGGCTCTCGAACATGCGTATCGCCAGGTTCTCCACCGACGACGGCATGTCCTTCGGTGTGGTGGAGGAGAACACCGTCGCCGCCATCGCGGCCCACCCGTTCGGTGAGCCGACGTTCACCGGGCAGCGTTTTCCGCTCGCCGACGTCCGGCTGCTCGCGCCGATCCTGCCCAGCAAGATCATCGCGATCGGGAAGAACTACGCCGACCACGTCCGCGAGATGGGCGGGGGCGAGCCGCCCGCGGAACCGGTGATCTTCTCCAAGCCGTCCACCGCGGTGATCGGCTCAGGCGAGGCGATCATGTACCCGGAGAAGCTGTCCGAGCGCGTCGACCACGAGGGCGAGCTCGCCGTCGTCATCGGCCGCCTGTGCCGCGAGGTGCCCGCGTCCCGCGCCGCCGAGGTCATCCTCGGCTACACCTGCGCCAACGACGTCACCGCACGCGACCTCCAGCAGAAGGACGGGCAGTGGACGCGGGCCAAGGGCTTCGACACGTTCTGCCCGATGGGCCCCTGGATCGAGACCGAGGCCGACCCCGCCGACCTGGCCATCACCACGTCCGTCAACGGAGAGGTCCGCCAGGACGCCCGGACCTCGCAGCTGCTGCACGGCATCCCGGCCCTCATCGAGTACGTCACCCAGGTCATGACGCTGCTGCCCGGCGACGTCATCCTCACCGGCACCCCCGCCGGCGTCGGCCCGATGCAGATCGGCGACGAGGTGACCGTCACGATCGAGGGCATCGGAAGCCTCACCAACCGCGTCGTCTCCCGCGACTGAGCCATGGCGTTCGGCGGCTTCACCGACGAGGCGTTCACCTTCTACGAGGGCCTGCAGGGCGACAACAGCAAGCCCTACTGGACGTCCCACAGGGAGATCTACGAGCGCCACGTGCGCGGACCGATGGCCGAGCTGTGCGCCGAACTCGAAGACGAGTTCGGCGCGATCAAGCTCTTCCGGCCCTACCGGGACGTCCGCTTCAGCAAGGACAAGTCGCCGTACAAGACGCACCAGGGCGGCCACACCGCCCAGGGGTTCTACATCCAGGTCGACGCCGACGGCCTGATGGTCGCGGGCGGCATGTACGCGCCCACCCCTGAACAGCTCCGCCGGTACCGCGAAGCGGTCGCGTCCGAAACCTCCGGCCGCGAGCTCCAGGCCATCGTGGACGACCTCCGCGGCGCCGGCATGGAGATCGCGGGCGACCGGCTCAAGACCCGCCCCCGCGGTTTCCCGCCCGACCATCCGCGCCTCGACCTGCTGCGGCACCGCTCCCTCTACGCCGGCACCGGCTGGCCCGCCGACCCCTGGACGGCGGACCCCGGCGAGGTCCGCACCCGGGTGCGGACCGCCTGGCGGCGCCTGCGCCCCCTCGTGGACTGGGGGCGGGAGCACATCGGGCCACCCGACTTCACCCGCTGAGACCCGCCCGGCCAATCGTTTTGGCGGTTGTCCCAAGACCCTGTATTCTCATCGAGGCGCGAGCGACCGGCCGGAAACGGAACGGGAGCCCGTACCTCACTGGGGTATGGTGTAATCGGCAGCACGAGTGATTCTGGTTCACTTAGTCTAGGTTCGAGTCCTGGTACCCCAGCTGCGTCCGTCCAAGAGGCGGACACACGCCCCCGTCGTCTAGTGGCCTAGGACGCCGCCCTCTCAAGGCGGTAACGGCGGTTCGAATCCGCTCGGGGGTACTGGCCTACGGCTGCTCATCGCCCTTCGGGCGATTTCGCCGACCTCTGGTGTCTTCCCAGGGGGGCGACCCCCTGGAACCCCCGGTGTTCGGGCTTCGCCCTCACGGTGGCCGGGGCGTACTCGAGAGACCTTTTTCTGCGACGTCCAAGGACGTTTTCCCTGACCAGGGCATAAGCCTTCTCGGTATCGCTCTTCTGTGCGGGCCGATGTGAAGCGTCGGCCTGTTCCTTCGCGGTCGTTGGTGATCGTTGTGGCCGTGTGTGATTTATGCGGGGGTGTGGGGCGGGAAATCTGGTCGAGGTGGGGTGGCGCGTCCGGTAGGCTGGTCTCGGCCCGGGCGGGAGATCGCGCCGGGGCAGACGTCCGGCCCCCGTCGTCTAGTGGCCTAGGACGCCGCCCTCTCAAGGCGGTAACGGCGGTTCGAATCCGCTCGGGGGTACACGTGGAACCGCAGGGGAACCTGCGGTTTTTTCATGCCCCGGTGCGGGCGATCATCAGGGGCGCGCCTGGGTAGGGGCGAGTCCATGAGCAGCACTATGCGGGCCGTGCGGGTCGTCGGGTACGGCGAGGACCTGCGGATGGCGGAGGTGCCCGTTCCCGAGGCGGACGGGCCGTTCGACGTCGTGGTGCGGATCGGCGGAGCCGGGGTGTGCCGGACCGACCTGCACATCCTCGAAGGGCAGTGGGCCGGGAAGTCCGGCGTGGAACTGCCGTACACGATCGGCCACGAGAACGCCGGGTGGGTGCACCGGGTCGGGCCGGCGGTCACGAACGTCGCCGAGGGCGACAAGGTGATCCTGCACCCGATCGTCACCTGCGGGCTGTGCCGGGCGTGCCGGTCGGGGGACGACGTGCACTGCGTGGACAGCAGGTTCCCCGGCATCGATGCCGACGGCGGGTACGCCGACTACCTGAAGACGTCCGCGCGCAGCGTCGTGAAGCTGGACGAGTCGCTGGAGCCCGCGGACGTCGCGGCGTTCGCCGACGCGGGCCTCACCGCCTACCACGCGGCGGCGAAGGCGGCGCGGCGGCTGACCCCGCGGGACCGGTGCGTGGTGATCGGGGCCGGGGGGCTCGGGCACATCGGCGTCCAGGTGCTCAAGGCGATCAGCCCGGCCGAGTTCATCGTGGTGGACCGCGAACCGGACGCCGTGCGGCTCGCCACCGAGATCGGCGCCGACCACGGGATCGTCGCGGACGGCGACCACGTCGAGCACGTCCTCGACCTCACCGGCGGCGGCGCGGAGGTCGTCGTCGACTTCGTCGGGGAGGGCGGCACGACCGCCGAGGGGCTGCGGATGCTGCGGGAGGCCGGCGACTACCACGTGGTCGGCTACGGCGAGAACATCGACGTCCCGACGATCGACATCATCTCCGCCGAGATCAACATCATCGGGAACCTCGTCGGCTCCTACAACGACCTGTGCGACCTGATGGCCCTCGCCGCCCGCGGCGCGGTCACGCTGCACACCCGGAAGTACGCGCTGGACGACTTCCGGTCCGCGGTCGGCGACCTGGACGCCGGGCGCGTGCGGGGCCGCGCGATCCTCACGCCGTGAAGCCGGAGACGGCGGTCCGCGGGCGGGCCGCGGCGCTGGGGTGGCGGCGCCGCGGCCTGCCCGTCGCGATCATGGCCGTGGTCGCCGCGGACGTGCTGCTCGACGGACCGCTCAGGCGGCTCGACTGGGCCGTCCACGAGTTCTGCGACGCGCACGTCCGGGGTGGTCTGCTCGCGGCCGTTCACTTCGTCACGAAGCTCGGGCAGCGCGGCGACCTGGTGGCGGTCATCTTTCCGCTGGCCGCCATCGCGAGCGTGCGGACGCGTTCGGCCCGGTGTCTCGTGGTCGGCGTGGCGATCGTGGGCGGGCTGTCGCTGCTGCAGTCCGGGCTGAAGTCGGTGATACCCCGGACCTATCCCTACAGCGGGACGGACGTGCTGTTCACCCACGGGAACGCCTATCCGTCCGGCCACACCCTCAACGCGTTCGTGCTCGTCTGGCTCATCCTGGAACTGCTGGTGATCGCGTTCCCGGCCGCCCGGCTGCCCGCACAGCGCCGGCGGGGCATCGCGCTGGCGACCGGCTGCGCCACGGCGGCGGCGCTGACGGTGGCGGACGAGCACTGGCTCACCGACGTGCTGTTCAGCCTCGCGCTGGGCCCGCTCCTGCTGGCGCTCCTCATCCGGTGGCGGCCGTTCGGTCCCTGATGCGGCGTCGCGGCCGTTGCGGCATCCTGTCGGCAGGACCGGCCTGGGAGGCGACATCGGATACCTCAAGGATCTGGAGCGCGAGAGCCTGGCGTTCTGGGAGAGCGTCGGCATCGACCCGATCCGGATCACCACGGACGACGGCGACTTCCACACGCTGCGCTGCTACCTGCGGGACGAGCCGGTGTTCCTCGGCTCGGGCGGCCGGATCGAGGTGTTCCGCACCGAACGGGCCCTGGTCGCCTGGCTCGTCCGGCATGGGGAACGCGGGCACGACCTCGCCGCCATGTCCACCTGGCCGATCGTTCTCGAAGCCGCCCGGAACGGTGAGCTGACCGTCTGGGTCGACACCGTCAACGTCTACGCCATCGCGGGCGTCCACCGGGATCTTCTGGAGTCGGAGCGGCCGGATGGGCACTTGCTGGAGCAGGCCGGTGAGCTGTTCCTCGACGCGGGGTCCTGGGCGGGCGATGACGCCGCCGAGCGGGCCCTGCACCGTGGGGAACCGCTCGGCCGGCTCGTGGCGGCCGTTACCGACCGCCGCGAACCGGCCGTGCTGGACGGCACCGAGGCCGCGGTGTGGAAAAGGCTCGTCGACGGCCTTACGGCGCGGTTTCGCGTCCACTGAGCGACGGCGCCGCCTCGCGGTCCTCCGGGTGGTGTCGAGCGGCGGGCGTTCGGGGGCGGGCGGGCCACCAGAAGCGGGAGCCCGCGTCCAGGGCGAGGGCGGGGACGATGACCGAGCGGACGAAGAAGGTGTCCAGCAGGACGCCGAGCGAGACCAGGACGCCTATCTCCACCATCATCGTGACCGGCATGGCGCCGAGGACGCCGAACGTGGCGGCGAGGACGAGTCCCGCGCTGGAGATGACGCCGCCGGTGACGCCGAGACCGCGCAGGACGCCCGTCCGGTGGTCGGCGCGCGCCACCTCCTCGCGGATGCGGGAGACGAGGAACAGGTTGTAGTCCACGCCCAGGGCGACCATGAACAGGAAGCCCATGAGCGCGACCTGGATGTCGAGGGCGGGGAAGCCGAACGCGTACCTGAACAGCAGCCAGGAGGCGCCGAGGGCGGCGAAGTAGGACCCGACGACCGTCGCGACCACCAGGACCGGCGCGACCAGCGCGCGGAGCAGGGCGATGAGGATGAGCAGCACCACGGCCAGCACGAGCGGGATCACCACCCTGCGGTCGTGGGCCTGGGCGTCGGCGAGGTCGATCTCGGCGGCGGTGCTCGCGCCGAACAGCGCGTCGGGGACGGCCGTGCGGAGGTCGCGGACGGTCTGCTTCGCCGCCGCGCTGTCGGGAGGCGAGGTGAGGACGACCTCGAACCTGGCCAGGCGGCCGTCCGCGGAGGTCTCCGGCGTTCCCACGCGGGCGACGCCGGGGGCGTCCCGGAGCGCGGTGGTGACGGCGTCGGGCTTCGCGGTGATGACCTGGAGGGGGCGGCCCTGGCCGCCGGGGTAGTGCTGGGCGAGCAGGTTCTCGCCGACGGTGGAGCTGGGCGTGCTCGTGAGGAAGTGGGCGCGGTCCAGGCCCGTGGTGATGCCGAGGCAGGCGGCGGCGAGCGCGCCGAGGACGGCCAGGCCGCCGACCCAGACGAGGCGGGGGCGGGCCGCGATGCGCCGGCCGACGCGGTCCCAGGCGCCGCGGCCGGACGGGGCGTCGCCGTAGCGGGGGATGCGCGGCCAGAACACCCAGCGGCCCAGGATCACCAGGAGCGCGGGCAGCAGCGACATGACGACGAGCAGCCCGCCGGCGACGCCGATGGCGCCGATCGGGCCGAGCGCGTAGTTGAAGCCCATGCGGGCGGCGAGCAGGCAGAGCAGGCCGAGCGCGACCGTCGCGGCGGACGCGGCGATGGGCGCGGCGGCGCGGCGCAGCGCGGCCCGCATCGCGTCGTGCCGGTCGGGATGGCGGCGCAGCTCCTCGCGGTAGCGGGCGAGCAGCAGCAGCGCGTAGTCGGTCGAGATGCCGAACACGAGCGCGTTCAGGATCGTGGACGTCCCGTCCGCGACGTAGAGGCCGGCGTGCCTGCCGAGGAGGTACACGACGGCGCCCGTCACCTGCAGGGCGATCGCCGCGTTCACGATCGGCAGCAGCCACAGGACCGGGCTGCGGTAGGTGAACAGCAGCACGGCGGCGACCAGCGCGACCGTGGCCAGCAGCGCCGGCTTGTCGACCTTCTCGAAGGCGTCCCCGACGTCGAGGGCGGCGCCCGCCGGGCCGGCCAGCCGCACGTCCAGGCCGGGCGGGGCGTCCGCGAGGGCCCGGTCGCGGAGCCGCTCGGCCCGGTCGGTGAGCGCGTCGTCGTCCTTCAGCGGCACGGTGAGCATCAGCGCCTCGCCGTCGCCGGACGGGACGGGCCGCCCGACCGGCCCGGCGGCGAGCGGGGCGAGGGCCGTCCGGTCGGCCTCGGCCTTCGCGCGGTCGGCCGGGGTGATGCCGCCCGGCCGGACGTAGGCGATGATGCCCGGGGCGAGCTCGCCGCCGGGGAAGCGGGGCGTCAGCTCCTCGACCCGCGTGGACTGGGCGCCGCGCGGCAGCTCGGCCGACGACTTCGCCTGGACGACGTCCGAGAGCCGGCCGGCGAGCGGCGTCGCCAGGACCGTGATGGCGATCCAGGCCAGCAGGACCGCCCATGTGAGCGGCCGCCGTTTGCGCGAGAGCAGCATGAGGTGCTCTCCTTTCCGGTGGGGGTTCGCGTTGCGTGGAACACGCCGTTCGGCGTGGTGATGCGGGCTTCCGCCCGTCCGGGCCGGCGAGGGGCAACTCGGCGGCCCGGGCTCTAGACCTCCGGGAACGCCAGGAACCTGGCGTGGAAGGTGCGCGCGTCCGGCGGCGGGTCGTCGTCGGCGCGCTTGTACCGGTAGAGGAGCGCGATGTACTCCTCGAAGAAGGGGCGCACCTGGTCGGGCGTCAGCGTGACGGTGGCGAACGAGTAGAGCAGCGCGTCCGACCAGGGTCCGAGTTCGTCGCGCTCGCCCAGGAAGCGGCCGAGCATCTCGAGCTCGTTCGCGAACTCCAGCCGGACCACCTCTTCCACCGCCGCGCGCATCTCCGGCGACTGGTCGCGGTGCGGCGGCAGCCGGCGGTCGGCGTCCACCGCCCGCCACCAGCGCTCCCGCCCGCGCGCCAGCTCGGGCACCTCCTCGACGAACCCGTGCTCGGCGAACCGCCGCAGGTGGTAGCTCGTCGACCCGGTGCTCTCGCCGAGCTCGCGGGCGAGGGTGGTGGACGAGGCGGGCCCGCGCCGCAGGACCTCGGCGATCCGCCGCCGCAGCGGGTGCGCGAGCAGCCGCACCTGTGCCGGGTCGGTGATCAGCTCCGGCTCGGGTTGCTCCTTCATGCCGCCGACGCTAGGAGTTGCAAAGGCTCTTTGCAACGAGTCTCGGCAAAGTTCCCCGCGGGGGAGGAGAGGCTCCGACCTGAGGGGGAGCCGGCGCCTCCCTCTCCGGTTCCGCCCCGGCGCGTGTCCTTGGCTGACGAGCGCTGATGTGGTCAACTAAAATCACTGACATGGGGAGGGGCATGATGCGCGAGCACGCGGACGGGGTCTCGCCGGGGGCGTCGCTGGCCGAGAAGGTCGAGTGGCTGATCCGGAACCTGTGGCCGGCGGACGCCGCGCCGCCGCGCAACAACGTGGAGACGGCCGCCGCCATCGCGGCCGCCACCGGCGAGGACATCTCGTCCACCACCGTGTGGAAGCTGCGCACCGGGCGGCAGGAGAACCCGCAGCTGAAGACGCTGACCGCGCTCGCCACGTTCTTCGGCGTGCCGATCGGCTACTTCGGCTTCGCGGGCGAGTCCGCGCCGATCGGCGACGACCTCACGATCCAGGCGCTGCGCCGGGACGTGGAGCAGGGCGTCATCCGGCCGGAGGTGCTGCGCGCCCTCGTCGACCTGTCCCCGCAGGCCCGCTGGGTCGTGGACGAGATGATCCTCGCCGCCGCCGCGGCCGACCGCGACCGCAACGCGCGGGCGGAGGGCAACGGGAGCGGGCATCCCGGGCCGGGGTGAGGTTTCGGGCCGCTCCTGATCAGGTAGAGGCGGACTAGCCGGTCCGCCGACACCCCGGAGGGGCAATGCCGCCGTACGCCGTCGCCCTCTCCGTGGCCGGGCTGGTCCTGGCGCTCGTCGCGGGCGTGTACGCGGCGTCGTTCGCGCTCGCGCCGCGCGGGTTCGAGAGCGGGCCGTTCCTGTCGGGGGCGCGCCCGGCCGAGCACGCGCTGTCCCGGTACCACGTGCGCTGGTACACGGTGTCGATGGTCTTCCTGGCCTTCGACATGGAGATGGTCTTCATGTACCCGTGGGCGGTCGTCGTCGCGTCGGTGGGCGTGAAGGCGGTCGTGGAGATGTTCGTCTTCCTGGCGCTGCTGCTCGTCGGCGTCCTCTACGCGTGGCGGGAGGGGGCGCTGCGGTGGGCGTGACGGCCGACCCGCGCCCGCTCGTCGTGGCGGCCGCGGACGGCACCGCGGACCGGCTCGCGGTCGAGGCCGAGCTGCGGCGGCGCCGGTGGCGGCCCGCGCTCGCCCCCGCCGAGGCGGGCGCGCTCGTCGTCTGCGGCCGCCCCGGCCCGGCGCTGGCCGAGGCCATCGAGACCGTCTGGCGGGACATGCCGGAGCCGAGGCGGCGCGGCCTGGACGGCGGGGGCGTGAGCGGGGAGCGCGGAGGCGGGGAGCGCGAAGGCGGGGAGCGGCCTCCGCTGGAGTCCGGCGCGGAGATGGCCGACCGGGCCGACGACCGGGACGGGCTGCGGCTGGACGTCCTGCACGTACCTCTGGGGCCGGTCCTGCCCTACTGGCCCGCCGGGCTGCGCGTCGACCTGACGTTGCAGGGGGACGTCGTCCAGGCCGCGGAGGCCACCGCCGTCGACCGGGCGGACGAGACCTTCTGGACGGAGGACCGGCGGGTCGCGGCCCGCCTCGACAGCCTCTCGCGGTTCCTGCGCGTCGCCGGGTGGGACACGGCGGCGGAACGGGCCGCCGTGCTGCGGGACGAGGCCCTGACCGGAGCCTCGCCCGAGCGGCCGGCGGCGTTCGTCCGGAGGGTCCGGCGCTCGCTCGTCCTGCGGTGGATGACGCGCGGCTTCGCCGGTGTGCGGGAGCGGGTCGAGGGATGGCTCAGGGAGATCGAGGGCGCGGACGCGCCCCCGCCGATGCCGGCGGGGGAGGCGCTCGGTGCGCTGCCGTCCCTCCTGGAAGGAGCCGAGCTGGGCGAGGCGCGGCTGATCGTGGCGAGCCTCGACCCAGACCTGGGGGCGCTCGCCGATGGTTGAGGTGGCCGTCATCGGTGCGCTGGCGGTCGCGGCGGCGACGCTCAGCGGGGCCCTCGCCGGACGTCCCGCCGGGCCGTTCCGGGAGGCGGCGCGGCTGCTGACCGTGCAGCGGCGCGCCACCCACCGCGCCGACCGGCTGCTGACCGCGGTCGGGGTGGTGTCGCTGCCGGTGGCGGCGGCGCTCGCGGCGCTGGTCGTGCCGATCGGCGACCGGGCGGCCGTCGGGTCGGACGTCGGCGTCGTCTGGTTCAACGCGATGGAGGTCGTGGCCTGGGCCTCGGTGTGGCTCGCCGGATGGGGCGCCAACTCCGCGTACGCGCTGGTCGGCGGGTACCGGTTCCTCGCGCAGGGCCTCGCCTACGAGCTGCCGCACATGTTCGCGCTCATCACCGCCGCGCTGGGCGCGCACTCGCTGGACCTGCGCGCCATCGCGGCGGCGCAGCACGGGCTGTGGTTCGCGGTCTGGATGCCGGTCGCGTTCGCCGTCTACCTGCTCTCGGCACTGGCGATGGCGTTCTGGGGCCCGCTCGGGCACCCGGTGGGCGGCGACCTCGCCGGAGGCGCGGCGGCGGAGCTGACCGGGCCCGACCGGCTCGTCTTCCTGGCCGGGCGGTACGGGCTGCTCGCGGTGGCGGCGGCGGCCGCCGTCCCGCTGTTCCTCGGCGGCGGCGCGGGCCCGCTACTGCCCGGATGGCTGTGGTTTCTGGTGAAGGCGGCCGCCGTCCTCGCCCTGCTGGTCTGGACGCGCGGGCGGGTGCCCGTGCTGCGCATGGACAGGGCCATGGCGGCGGCGTGGACGGTGCTCATCCCCGCCGTGCTGCTGCAGATGCTCGTCGTCGGGATCGTCGTCGTCTGATCGTCGAGTGGGAGGAGGGAGTCCGTGGAGGACGTCGCGTTCTGGGTGCTCGCCGTGCTCGCGGTCGCGGCCGGTGCCGCGGTGTTCCGCGTCGACTCGATGGCGCGGGCGACGTTCGCGCTGCTCGCGTCCTTCCTGTGCGTGGGCGCGGAGCTGCTGCTGGTCGACCTGCACTACCTCGGCGTGCTGGTCGTGCTCATGATGATCATGGAGATGCTGGTGATGGCGGTCTTCATGGTCATGTACATGATGAACCCGGCCGGGCTGATGCCGATGACGATGACGCACAACGCGCGCGGCGCGGCCGGGATCTCCGCAGCGCTGTTCGCCGCGCTCGCCGCCGGGATCCTCGCGGTGCCGTGGCCGGAGCGGGCGGGCCGCCCGCCGCGCGACCCGACGTTCGCGCTCGGTGAGTCGATCATGGGGCCGAAGATGGCGGTGATGATGGTGATCGGCGTCGCGATCCTGGCCACCATGATCGCCGCGGTGGTGCTGGCGACGCACCGGGGGCGGTACGGCGATGACGCTTGAGGCGTTCCTGCTGCTGGCCGCCGCGCTGTTCTGCGTCGGGCTGTACGGGGCGCTGTCCCAGCAGTCCATCGTGATGCTGATGATGGGCCTCGAACTCATGATCAACGGTGTGGTGGTCGCGGCGGCGGGGTTCTGGTTCTGGGTGTCGCCCGGCCTGCCGGACGGGCAGGTCCTCGTGCTGGTCGCGATCACCGTCATGGCGCTGGAGATGGCGATGGGGTTCGCCGTCGTCACCGCGCTCTTCCGGGCCCGGGATGTGGACATGACGGATGAAGCTGGGGATCTGAAGGGATGACGTCCCTGCAGTTGGGCGGGTTGGCGGTGGACGGGTTGTCCGCCGTGCTGCTGGTGACCCTGGCCGTCGTCCTCGCGGCCGTGCTGGTGTTCGCGGCGGGGGAGCGGTACCGGGTCCGCTTCTACGCGCTGATGCTGCTGTTCGCGGCGGCGATGGCGGTCACGGTCACGGCGACGGACCTGTTCATGCTGCTGATGGGCTGGGAGGTCATGGGCGCGATGTCGTACGCGCTCATCGGTTACGCCTGGCCGGACGCCGGGCGGGTCCGGTCGGCGGACGTCGCGTTCCTGACGACCCGGGCCGCCGACATGGGCCTGTACGCGGCGGCGGGCTTCGCGCTGGCGGGTGCCCATTCGCTGCGGCTCGACGAGCTGGCGCGGGCGGACGCCCCCTGGCGGGATCTGATCGCGGCGGGGATCGTGGTGTCCGCGCTGGGCAAGTCGGCGCAGCTTCCGTTCTCGTTCTGGCTGGCGCGGGCCATGGCGGGCCCGAGCCCGGTGTCGGCGCTGCTGCATTCGGCCACGATGGTCGCCGCCGGCGCGTACCTGCTGATGCGCGTCCATCCGCTGCTGGCGGCGACCGGCTGGGCGGACGCGCTGGTGGCCTGGGCGGGCGCGGTGACCGCGCTGGCGCTCGGCGCCGTCGCGCTGGCCCAGCGGGACCTCAAGCAGCTCCTCGCCGCGTCCACGTGCGCGCAGATCGGCTTCATGGTGCTGGGCGCGGGGGCGGGCTCGGTGGGCGGGGCGACGGCCCAGCTGGTCGCGCACGCGGCGGTGAAGAGCCTGCTGTTCCTCTGCGCGGGCGCCTGGCTGGCGGCCCTCGGGACCGAGCGGCTGGACGGGCTGCGCGGCGCGGCACGGCGGCATCCTCTCGTCGGTGCCGCGTTCGGCGTCGGGGCGCTGGCGCTGGCGGGGGTCCCGCCGCTGTCGCTGTGGGTGACGAAGGACGAGGTGCTGCGGGGGCTGCCCGCCGGGCTGCTCGCGGTGGCGCTGGCGGCGTCGGTGCTGTCGGCCGCCTACGCGGCGAAGGCGCTGTTCGCGGTGGTCCGTCCCGCCGAGGGGGCGGGCGTGCGGGTGCCGGTGCTCGGGCAGGCCCCGCTGGTCGTGCTGGCCTTCGCGGCGGCCGTGCTCGGGGTGCTGGGGCTGCCCGCGGTGGCGGACGCCTGGCGCCGCCTGCTCGGCGTGCCGGACGAGGGCGGCCCCGGCCCGTGGGTGCTCGTCCTCTCCGGCGTGTTGGCGGTGCTCACGGTCGGGGTGGCCGGGGCCGTCCGGCGGGTCCCGGCGCCGGGGTGGGCGGCGGAGTGGCTGTACCTGGAGCGGGCCGCCGAAGCCGTTGTCGTCCGGCCGGTCCTCGCCGCCGCGCGGGCGCTGGCCCGGTTCGACGACCGGGTCGTGGACGGCGCCGTCCGGGGCGCGGCGCGGGGCGGCCGATGGGCGGCGGGCCTGGCCGGACGCCGGGTCGAGATCCGGGTGGACGGTGCGACCGCCCTGGTGGCGCGCGCCGCCCGAGCCCTGGCCGGGCTGGCCCGCCGCCCGCAGACCGGGCAGGTGCACCTGTACTACGCCCAGGCCGCGGTGGTGCTCGCGGTGCTCGTCGCCGTCGCGGTCCTGGCCGGGTGACCCGATGCTGACCCTGGTGATCTTCCTGCCGGTCCTGGTCGCGGCCGTGCTGCCGGCCGTCCCGCGCCGCGCGGTGCCGTGGACGTGGACCGCCGCCGCCTTCGCCGAGGTCGCCCTCGTCACCTGGATGTGGGTCGCGCACGGGACGGGCGGCGGGCTCTCCTACGAGACCGATGTGCGGTGGATCCCGTCCGTCGGGGCGGGCTACCACGTCGGCGTGGACGGCCTGTCGCTGCCGCTGCTCGCCCTCACCGCCGTGCTGTTCGCGTCATGCGCGCTGTACTCGCTGCGGCAGACGCACCGGGTGCGGGCGTTCGCGATGCTGTTCCTCTTCCTGGAGACGGTGTGCCTCGGCCTGTTCGCGGCCCTCGACCTCCTGCTCTTCTTCGTCTTCTTCGACCTGTCGATCGTCGGCATGTACTTCGTGATCCTGCTGTGGGGGCACGGGGACAGGTCGCGGTCGGCGCTGAAGTTCTTCCTCTACACGTTCCTCGGGTCGCTGGTCCTGCTGCTCGGCTTCATCGGCCTCTACCTCGGCGCCGACCCGCACACCTTCGACATGGTCGAGCTGATCCGGAACCCGCCGCACGGGGGCCCGGCGGGGCTGACGCTGCTCGCCGTCGCGATCGGGCTCGGCATCAAGACGCCGGTCGTCCCGTTCCACACCTGGCTGCCGCCCGCGCACACCGACGCGCCCGCCGCAGGGTCGGCGATCCTCGCCGGGGTCATGCTGAAGATGGGCGCCTACGGGCTCGTGCGGATCGCGATGCCGATGCTGCCGGACGCCTGGCGCCGCTACGCGCTCGCCTTCCTGATCGTCGGGCTGGTCGGCGTCCTGTACGGGGCACTGGTCGCCCTCGCACAGGAGAACATCAAGCGGCTCATCGCCTACACGTCCGTGAACCACATGGGCTACATCGTGCTCGCGCTTGGCGCGGCCGGGTACGCGTCGGGCGACGCGGACGCGCGGCGGCTCGCGGTGACCGGCGCGGTGACGCAGATGGTGAGCCACGGGCTCGTCACCGGCGCGCTGTTCCTGCTGGCCGGGGTCCTGCACGACCGGGCCGGCAGCTACGACCTCGGCCGGTTCGGCGGGATCGCGCGGGACGCCCCGGTGTTCGCGTGGCTGTTCGCGGTGGCCGCGTTCGCCTCGCTCGGACTGCCCGGACTGTCCGGGTTCATCGCCGAGTTCCAGATCTTCGCCGGGACGATCGGCAGCGGCACCGCGGCGGCGGCCGTGACCGGCGCGCTCGCCGTCCTCGGCATCCTGGTCACGGCCGCGCTGTTCCTGCGCGTCCTGCACCGGGCCGTGCTCGGGCCGCCCGGCGAGCTGACCGCCCGGGTCACCGACGTGCGGCGGCCCGAACTGGCCGCGCTCGCCCCGCTGCTGCTCCTGTCGCTGCTCATCGGCGTCGTGCCGCGCGGCCTCCTCGACACGATCGAGCCGGTCTCGGCGGCCGTCGTCGGGCTCCTGGGACGGTGACGCGGGACGGTGATGAACGAGAACCCCGCCGACCTCGCCCCCGAGCTGTGCGTCCTGCTCGCCGCCGTCCTCGGCCTGGTCAACGGCCTGTTCCTGCCCCGCGCCGGGCAGTGGCGGGTCGCGGTGGTCTGCGCGGCGGGGCTCGCCGCCGGGCTGGCCGCCGCCGGGGTGGCCGCGACCCGCGCGGACCTGACGGTGTTCGAGACGCTCCAGGTCGACCCGATCACGCACGCCACCCGGATCACCGTGCTCGGCGCGACGCTCGCCGTGCTCGCCCTCGCCGCCGGGCCGGTGCGCGGCCATCCGCGGGAGAGCGAGCACTACGTCCTGATCCTGCTGTCGGCGCTCGGGGCGATGGTGCTCGGGGCCTCGTCCGACCTGCTGGTCCTGGTCGCGGCCTACCTGCTGGCGAGCATCCCCGCCTACGCCCTCGCCGGGTTCGGCAAGGACGCGCCGGGCACCGAGGCCGCGCTGAAGTACTACCTGATGGGCGCACTGCTCGGCGTCTTCATGCTCGCCGGGGTGACGGTGCTGTCGGGGGTGGGGCGCGGCACGTCCTACGCGGCGCTGCGCGCGAACCTCGCGGACGCGCCCTCTGCGGCGGTCGCGGCGGGCGTCGTCGCGCTGCTCGCCGGGCTGCTGTTCAAGGCGGGCGCCGTCCCCGGGCACTTCTGGGTCCCGGACGTCACCGAGGGCGCGCCGCGCGCCGTCGCCGCGTTCGTCACGACCGTCCCGAAGATCGGTGCGTTCACCGCCCTCTACCGGTTCGGCGCCGAGGCCCTCCCGCCCGGCGCCGCCGGGTGGCCCGCGCTCGTCGCGGTGATCGCGGCGGCGACCATGACGCTCGGCAACCTCGCCGCGTTCGGGCAGGACAACGTGCGGCGGCTGCTGGCCTACTCGACCATCAGCCAGGCCGGCTACCTGCTCGTCCCCGTCGCGATGGCCGGGCGCACCGGCCTGGCCGGGCCCGCGCTGCTGTACTACGTCGCCGCCTACGCGGTGACGAACGCGGGCGCGTTCGCGGTGGTCCTCGCCGCCGGACGCGACGACCTCGCCGGGTACGCCGGGCTGATGCGACGCTCGCCCGCGCTCGGCCTGGCGCTGGCGGTGTGCCTGCTCGGCTTCGTCGGCACGCCGCCGACCGCCGTGTTCGTCGGGAAGGTCCTGATGTTCGGGGCGGCGCTGGACGGCCGCTACCTGTGGCTCGCCATCGTCGCCGCCGTCAACTCGGTCGCGAGCGTCTTCTACTACCTGCGCTGGATCGTGCCGACGTTCCGGCGGCTCCCGGACGAGGCGCCGCGCCCGGCGCGGGGCGCCACGGCGGTCGCGGTCGGCGCCGCGCTGCTCTCGCTGGCGCTCGGGATCGGGGCCGGTGCCGCGCTCGCCGCGTGAAGGCGAACCCGGTCAGTTGAGGAGGCCGTGCTCCCCGGCCAGGTCGAGCGCCGCCCGCGCCGCCGGGGCGAGCAGGTGCCGGTCGCCGCGTCCCACGTAGACGTACTCGTCCACCTCTCCCGCGGCGGTCATCGCGCCACGGTAGGCGGCGGTGAAGCAGGCCATCCGCACGTGGGCGAAGTCGGGCTGGTCGTGGGCGGGCGCGCGGATGACGCCCAGCTCTCGGAAGGACGCCCGGTCCAGCTCCAGCGCGAGCTCCTCACGGACCTCGCGGGACAGGGCCGACCAGTCGTCCTCGCCGGGCTCCCGCTTGCCGCCCGGAAGGTAGAGCAGGTCGCGGCCCCGGGACCGCACGGCGAGCATCCGCCCGTCCGACACCTGCACCCACGCCACCACGTCGAGATCCGCCACGCGACCAGTCTCCTACAGCCCGCTGGACACTACAGCCGCCGGGATTCGAGGACCCGGCGCAGGAACTCGCGGGTCCGCGGCTCGGCGGGCTCGGTGAAGATCTGCTCGGCGGGCCCGCGCTCCAGCAGGACGCCGTCGTGCAGGAAGCACACCGTGTCGGCGATGTCGCGGGCGAACCCCATCTCGTGGGTCGCCAGCACCATCGTCATGCCGGAGTCCTTCAGCTCGCGGATGATGTCCATCACCTCGGTGACCAGCTCGGGGTCGAGCGCGGACGTCACCTCGTCCAGCAGCAGCAGGCTCGGCCGCCCCGCCATCGCCCGGACGATCGCGACGCGCTGCTGCTGCCCGCCGGAGAGCCGGTCGGGGTACTCGCCGGCCTTGTCGGCGAGCCCGAACCGCTCCAGCAGCTCCCGCGCGTCCCGCTCGGCCTCGGCGCGCGGCCGCTTGTGCACCCGCACCGGCGCGAGGGTGATGTTGTCCAGCACCGACATGTGCGGGAACAGGTTGTAGGACTGGAACACCATCCCGATGCGCTTGCGGACGTCGTCGGGATCGGCGTCCGGGTCGGTGATGTCGTCGCCGTCCAGGAAGATCGCGCCGTCGTCGACCGTCTCCAGGACGTTGACGCAGCGCAGCAGCGTCGACTTGCCCGAGCCGGACGCGCCGATCAGGCAGACGACCTCGTGCGGCGCGACGTCCAGGTCGACGCCGCGCAGCACCGGATGCGCGTGGTAGGTCTTCCACACGCCCTCGACGCGCAGCAGCGGTCCGCTCATGTGCCGCCTCCGGGGGCGCGGCGCCGCTCCGCGCGCGCCGCGAGATGGTCGGTGAACCGCGCCATCGGCACCGTCAGCGCGATGAACAGCACCGCCGACGCCAGGAACGGCGTGTAGTTGAAGGTCGCGGACGAATGGATCTGCGCCTGCCGCAGCGCCTCCAGCGGGCCGAGGACGGCGACGAGCGCGGTGTCCTTCTGCAGCGACGCGAAGTCGTTCAGCAGCGGCGGCACGACCCGGCGCACCGCCTGCGGCAGCACCACGAAGCGGAGGCTCTGCGCGCGGCTGAGGCCGAGCGACCGCGCGGCGGCGCGCTGGCTCGGATGGATCGAGTCGATCCCGGCGCGGAACACCTCCGCGACGTACGCGCCGTAGGAAAGCACCAGCGCGAACCCGCCCAACACCGCCGGGCTGTCCGGAACGCCCTGCAGCCGCAGCGCGGGCAGCCCGAACCCGACCAGGTACACCAGCAGGATCGTCGGGATGCCCCGGAACACGTCGGTATAGGCGACGGCCAGCGCCCGCAGCGGGAAGAACAGCGGGCTGCGCACCCCCCGCGCGAGCGCCACCAGCAGCCCGACGGCCAGGATGACCGGCTCGGCGATCAGGAAGATCTGGACGTTCAGCCAGAAGCCGCGCAGCACGTCGGGGAACGCGTCGCCGAACTCGCCCCAGGAGAAGAACGTCTCCCGCACCCGCGGCCAGCCGGGCGAGGACAGCACGACCGCCGCGACGACGGCCGCGAACAGCACGGTCGACGCCGTGGCGAGGGACGCCGACCGGACGCCCGCGCGGCGGCGCCGCCGCTCCCGGTCGAGCTGCCGCTCGCTCTTGACCCAGGCGGCGCCGTCCGCGGGCGCGCTCTTCCCGCCCGCGGTCACTTCAGCACGGGAGCGCCGGCCGACGACGTCAGCCACCGCTCCTCGATCTTCGCCAGCTCACCGGAGGACTTCAGCTCGCCGATCGCCTGGTTCAGGCAGCCCACCAGCGCGTTGCCCTTCTCCAGCAGCAGGCCGAAGTGCTCGGTCTCCCCGCCCTGCGTCTGCGGCAGCTGCCCGACGATCTTGGAGTCCTCGACCTGGGCGGCGGTCACGTAGAACGCGGTCGGCAGGTCGACCAGCAGCACGTCCGCCTGCTTGTTCTTCAGCGCGTTGACGGCGTCGATCTGGTTGTTGAACACCTTCGGCTCATTGCTCGGCTGGAGCTGGTTCTTGACCGCCTGGTACGAGGTCGTGCCGACCTGCACGGCGATCTTCGCCTCCTTCAGCTCGGCGATGCTCTTCGCGTCGGCGAACTTGGTGCCCTCCAGCGCGACGACGCCCTGCTGCACGTCGTAGTAGCCGTCGCTGAACGTCACGGCCTTCTCGCGGGCCGGGGTGACGGAGATCTGGTTGATGTCGAAGTCGAACTTCTTGGTGCCGGGCGCGTAGGACGACTCGAAGGACTCGACCGTCCAGGTCACCTCTTCCTTGGTGAACCCGAGCTTGCCGGCGACCGCGTAGGCGACGGCGCTCTCGAAGCCCTCGCCGTTCTTCGGGTCGTCGTCCTTGAACCACGGCTCGAACGCCGGCTTGTCGGTGGCGACCGTGAGCTTGCCGGGCGTCTTCAGGGTGAGCTTGTCCTTCGTGCAGGACGCGGGGCTCTTGGAGGCGTCGGCGGCGCCGTCCTCCTGCGGGGCGCAGGCGGTGGCGGCGAGGGTCAGCGCGGCCAGTCCGGTGAGGACGGCCGCCAGGGGGCGGCGGTGCAAAGGGGGCCTCCAGCGGTCTTTTTTCTTTGTCAGGTCAGGAGCGGGGGGCGGCGGGGCGCAGCGTGAGGGACCGCACGCCCGCGAGGCCGAGGGCGTCGGTGGCCGAACCCTGGTTGACGGCGAGGCCGAGCCAGCCGGACGAGTCGGTCCACAGCAGCGGCTCGCCGGGCGCGACCGAGCCGAAGGTCTCCGCGAAGGCGACCCGCGCCGAGCCGGGCTCCGGAACGGTCCAGGTGACGTCGAGCGGGGTTCCGGGCTCCAGCTCGCCGAACGCGGCGGACAGGTCGCCGGGCTCGGCGCCGAGGACGAGGCTGCCGAAGCGGTCGGTGTACAGGACGGGGACGGTCAGCCCGCCGCCGTCCTGTACCGGGGGCGGCACGTCCAGCGGCAGCGGCTCGACCGCCGCGCCGAGGCCGGCGACGGCGGCGCCGTTCGCGACGTGCGCGGCGGCCGGGGAGAAGATGTCGCGGCCGTGGAAGGAGGACGACACCTCCGGCAACCGGTACGCCGGGTTCTCCAGGGCGTGCGCCCGCACGACGCCGCCCAGCTCCGCGGCGGCCGGGACGAGCAGCCCGTTGTCGGGGCCGATGAGCACGTCCCCGCGCCCGGTCTCGACCGCGATGGGGCGGCGCGGCGTCCCGACGCCCGGGTCGACGATCCCGGTGTGCACGCCCACCGGCAGGTACGGGAGCGCCTGGCGGAGCAGCATCGCGCCCTCGCGGACGTCGAACGGGGTGATCTCGTCGCTGAGCACCAGGACGGTGGCCCCGGGCGCGATCGTGTGGACGACGCCCGCGCAGATGGCGGTGTAGGCGGCGCCGAAGTCGGTCGCCAGGCTGACGAACGGGCGGCTCTCGGACATGGGCGACCTCGGCGGGACCTGCGGTGATGACGGAGGGTGAGAGGCAAAAGGGTACCAAGCCGGTGATCAGCCGCGGAATCGCGCCCGGGCCCGCGGCCCGCTCGTATCCTGCACGGGTGCGCGCCGAAGCCCTCGACCCCGTCCTGCTGCGGACGTTCGTCGCCGTCGCCGACCTCGGCTCCTTCACGGCCGCCGCGGCGGCGGAGGGCTACACCCAGTCGGCGGTGTCCCGCCAGGTCGCGGCGCTGGAGGACGTCTGCGGGGTGGAGCTGTTCGCGCGCGGCGCGCGGGGCGTCCGGCCGACCCCCGCGGGGGAGTACCTGCTGCCGCACGCGCGGGCGCTGCTCGACCGGCTCGCCGCCACCGCCCGCGCGCTCGACGGGCTGCGCCGCCTCGACACCGGGACGCTGCGCCTCGGCGCCTTCCCCACGGCCAACGCCGTGCTCGTGCCGCGCGCCCTCGCCCGGTTCCGGGCCCGCCACCCGGGCGTGCGGCCGGTGCTGCGGGAGGGGACGACCGAGCGGCTGCTGCCGATGCTGGACGCGGGCGACCTCGACATCGTGCTGGTCAGCACGCACAAGCACCCGTCGCTCGACGCCGAGCACCTCGTGCCGCTGCTGGACGACGCGCTGCTCGTCGCGCTGCCGAGCGGGCACCGGCTCGCCGCGCGCGACCGCGTCCCGCTGGACGAGCTGGCCGCCGAGCCGTGGATCGTCGCCGACGACCCCGAGGCGGTCGCGGCGCTGCGGGCGCGCTGCGAGGCGGCCGGGTTCGTGCCGGAGACCCCGCTCCGGGTCGCCGAGTGGATCTCCAAGCTGGGCCTGGTCGCGGAGGGGTTCGGGGTGACGCTCGTGCCCGCGCTGGCGGCCTCCGCCATGGGGCGGGACGGAGTGGTGCTGCGCGCCGTGGCGTCCGGCCGGGGGCCGCGCCGCACCGTCTACGCGGCGGTGGGGCGGCACGCGCGGCGGTCCCCGGCCGTCACCGCGTTCCTGGCGGACCTGCGGGACGTGGCCGGGGAGCTGGGCCCCTAGCGGCGGCCGCGGCGGCTCACGGGATCGCCGCTACGGGATCGCCGCTACGGGATCGCCGCTACGGGATCGCGGCGACGATCTCGATCTCGATCAGCGCGTCCGGGTGGAACAGGCGGGGCACCTCCACGGTCGTGCTGGTCGGCGGCGTGCCGGTGAAGTGCCGGTGGCGGACGGCCGCGTACTCGGCGCGCAGGTCCATGTCGGTGAGGTAGGTGCGGATGTTGACGACGTCGTCGAAGCCCGCGCCGTGCGCGGCGAGGATGCGGCCGAGCAGCGAGAAGATCACTTCGCACTGGCGGGTCATGTCGCCGGGGGCGTCCACCTTGCCGTCCTCGTCCATGGCGATCTGCCCCGACACGTACAGCATCGGCCCCTGCGTGACGTACGCGGTGTGGGAGTAGGCGGGGTTCGGCGGCGCGGGAACGGTGTCCGGGTTGCCGAGCGTGACGCGCATATGTGTGCTCCTTCGGAAGTGATCGGTGAGCCTGATGTGTTCGGTGAGCGAGGTCAGGTCGCGGCCGCCGAGACCGTCGTCGAGCGCGGCCCGCGTCCGCGCCTGGACGGCGGACAGGACGCCGCCCTGCGGGGCGCTGCCGAGGGCCAGGCCGAGGTCCTTGCCGGCGAGCGCGAGGGTGAAGCGGGGAGGGCCCTCGCCGTCCAGCAGGCGGCGCGCCTGCGGGCTGACGCGGGACAGGACGTCCAGGGCCAGGCCGGTGTCGACGCCGAGCCGGTCCGCGGTGGCGAGCGCCTCGCCCAGCGCGGCGAAGTTCGCGACGAGCACGCCGTTCACCACCAGCTTGAGCGCGGCGCCGGAACCGGGCGGCCCGGCGTGCCGGACGTGCCCGAGCGCCGCGAACGCGTCCGCGCAGCGAGCCAGGTCGGCCTCCGCGGCCCCCGCGAGGATCACCAGCTCGCCCGCCTCCGCCTGCGGGACGCTCCCGGAGACGGGCGCGTCCACGAAGCCGATCCCCGCGGGCAGCCGGTCCCGGACGCGGCGGACGGCGTCCGGCCCGATCGTCGACATGTCGGCGATCACCGCGCCCGGCGCCAGCGCGGGGACCGCTCCGCCGGGGCCGAGCAGGGCGGACTCCACCGCGTCCGCGTCGGTGAGCATCGTGATCACCAGATCGCGGCCGGCGGCGGCCTCGGCGGGGGTGGCCGCCACCGCGGCGCCCGCCCCCGCGAGCGGCGCCGCCCGGGCCGGCGTCCGGTTCCACACGGTCAGGTCGTGGCCGGCGGCGAGCAGCCGCGCGGCCATGGGAGCGCCCATGCGCCCCAGTCCGAGAAAGGCGATTCTTGTCATGGCGCGACCGACGCTAGGTGCCTTTAAGCCATGACACCAGCGAAGGGTTCGCACCGCAGCCATGCACCACACGCATGGCTGGCTCGGGTCAGCCGAAGGTGAAGAGGATCGGTACCAGGGCCAGCAGCAGCGCCAGGCCCGTCATGAGCGCGATGGAACCGGGGTCGGCCGCCCCGGCGCCCGCGGGCAGCCGGTGCGCCCGCAGCCGCAGCCCGGCCCGCGTGCGTCGCACCAGCAGCGCGGCGCCGCCGCAGACGACGGCCGCGGCGGCGGCCATCCCGGCGGCCGAGGGCGCGAGCCGCACGCACAGCAGGCCCGCGACGATGAGGGACAGGGTCGTGCGGGACCAGGCCAGCGCCGTCCGCTCCGGCTGCGCCCCCCGGTCCCAGAGCTTCACCGTGTGACCAGGAGCGCGACCAGCAGCGCGATCGCGGCGACCGCGATGCCGTAGGCCATGACCGGGGCGAGCGCGGGCGGCGGCAGCGTCTCGTCGCGGCGCAGGGCGCGCTCGGTGCGCAGCCAGCGGCGGAACGCGAACGCGGCGGTGAGCGCGCCGGTCCCGGCGAACGCGACGGCGAGGCCGTGCCGCAGCGCCGGCTCCAGGAAGTCGCCGGCGAGCGCGGCGCCGGCGCCGCCCGCGATCAGCGCCAGCGCCGTGCGGATCCAGGCCAGGAACGTGCGCTCGTTGGCGAGGGTGAATCTGGGGTCGGGGTCGTCGCCCTCGGCGAGCAGGCGGTCGGACCACCTGCCGCGGGGGGAGGACGAGTGCCGTGTCGCGGTCATCGCCATTCATATTAGGCGATGAAAGTGCTCATGCCATTTCCGGGATGGAAAATCAATTCCGACTGAAATTCTGGGAAATGCCTGGTGGGGTGGTGCTTCACCGGCCGCCGAAGCGCCGCGCCGAGGCGTCCTCCTGGGCCAGCCGGTGCAGGGCGGTGAGCACCTGCTCGTACAGGACGGTGGAGACGAGCAGCGAGTGGACCGTCCGGCCGCGCGGCGCGCCCTCGCCGACCCGGCCGATCTCGTGCTCGGCGACCTCGGTCGCGGCGTTCACGTAGGGGCGCAGGTCCTTGAGCGTGATGGGGAAGCCGAGGCGGCGCAGCGCCACGAACGTGTGCGCGAGCAGGTCGCGGGCGGGGGCGTCGGCGCCGACCGTCCAGCCGAGCTCGCGGACGAGGGCGTCCACGTCCTCGCGGGCGGCCCGCCAGTGCGGGTCGTGCGGCGCGGCCACCCGCGGGCCGATCGCGTGCCGGGTGGCGGCGAACAGGTCGTGCAGGCTCACCCGGTCGTCCTCGACGGCCGCGATGATCCGCTGGATCGCCGCGACCGGCAGGTCCCCGACCTCGCGCAGGGCGTTGATCAGCCGCAGCCGCTCCAGATGGCGGCCGTCGTACTCCGCGCGTGTCGCGCTGACGGTCGAGCCCTTGGGGAGCAGTCCCTCCCGGATGTAGAACTTGATCGTCTGGATCGTGAGACCGCTCCGATCGCTGAGCTCGGAGATCTGCACCGTCGCACCTCCCTCGCCGGAGGCCCACGGTAGCGAGGCCGGGGGAGCCGGCACCGGTACTGGCCGATGTCCGTCCGGGTCGTTCCGTTTCCGGACCGGCGTCAGGATGCGGTGCGGCGCATCCCCTCCGAGATCTTCTCGGCGGCGGCGGCCACCGGGCCCGCGTGCAACCTGCCCGGAGAGCGGGTCAGGCGCTCCAGCGGCCCGGACACCGACACGGCCGCGATGACCCGGCCGCCCGCGCCCCGGATCGGGGCGGACACCGACCCCACGCCCTGCTCGCGCTCCCCGACGCTCTGCGCCCACCCGCGGCGCCGGACCGACGCCAGCGTCGTCGCCTCGAACTTGGCGTTGCGCAGCCCCCGGTGCAGCCGGTCCGGCTCCTCCCAGGCCAGCAGGATCTGCGCGGCCGACCCCGCCGTCATCGGCAGCGCCGCGCCGACCGGGATGGTGTCGCGCAGGCCGCTGGTCCGCTCGGCGGCGGCCACGCACACCCGGACGTCCCCCTGGCGGCGGAACAGCGAGGCGCTCTCGCCGGTGAGGTCGCGCAACTGGGCCAGGACGGGCTGGGCGATGGCGAGCAGCCGGTCCTCGCCGGCCGCGACGGCCAGCTCGGCGAGCCGCGGCCCGAGGATGAAGCGCCCCTGCGTGTCGCGGTGCACGAGGCGGTGGTGCTCCAGCGCGACGGCCAGCCGGTGCGCGGTCGGGCGGGCCAGCCCGGTCGTCTGCACGAGGTGCGCGAGGGAGGCCGGACCGGCCTCCAGCGCGTTCAGTACGAGCACCGCTTTGTCAAGTACGCCGACTCCGCTAGAGTTGTCCATGTCTTGATATTGACGTCTCGTAATGTGAGATCGCAAGTCAGGGTGACCGAGACCACGGTGCACCGGCCGGACGGCGGCGGGCACCGACGACCGTGACAGGTGAGGTGGGAGTGATGGGCCGAACACTGGCCGAGAAGGTCTACGACGCGCACGTCGTGCGGCGCGCCGAGGGCGAGCCCGACCTCCTCTACATCGACCTGCACCTCGTCCACGAGGTGACCAGCCCGCAGGCGTTCGACGGGCTGCGGATGGCCGGCCGCAAGGTCCGCCGCCCCGACCTGACCATCGCCACCGAGGACCATAACGTCCCGACCACGGACCTGCTCAAGCCCATCGCCGACCCCGTGTCGCGCACCCAGGTCGAGACGCTGCGCAAGAACTGCTCCGACTTCGGCGTCCGGCTGCACCCCATGGGCGACGACGGGCAGGGCATCGTCCACGTCATGGGCCCGCAGCTCGGCCTCACCCAGCCCGGCATGACCGTCGTCTGCGGCGACTCCCACACCTCCACGCACGGCGCGTTCGGCGCGCTCGCGTTCGGCATCGGCACCAGCGAGGTCGAGCACGTCCTCGCCACCCAGACGCTGCCGCAGGTGCAGCCGAAGACGATGGCCGTCACCGTCGAGGGCGCGCTCCCCGAGGGCGTCACCGCCAAGGACCTCATCCTCGCGATCATCGCGGAGATCGGCACCGGCGGCGGCCAGGGCCACATCATCGAGTACCGCGGCGAGGCGATCCGCTCGCTGTCGATGGAAGGCCGCATGACGGTCTGCAACATGTCCATCGAGGCCGGTGCGCGCGCCGGGATGATCGCCCCGGACGAGACCACCTTCGAGTACCTCAAGGGCCGCCCCCACGCCCCGCAGGGCGACGACTGGGACCGCGCCGTCGAGTACTGGACGTCCCTGCGCACCGACGACGACGCGGTCTTCGACAAGGAGGTCGTCATCGACGCGGCCTCGCTGACCCCGTTCGTCACCTGGGGCACCAACCCCGGCCAGGGCCTGCCGCTCGGCGGGTCCGTCCCCGACCCCGCGTCCTACACCGACCCCGTCCAGCGCCAGGCCGCCGAGCGCGCCCTCGACTACATGGGCCTCACCGCGGGGACGCCGCTGCGCGAGATCGAGGTCGACACCGTCTTCGTCGGCTCCTGCACCAACGGCCGCATCGAGGACCTGCGCGCCGTCGCCGGCGTGCTCGCGGGCCGCAAGGTCGCCGACGGCGTCCGGATGCTCGTCGTCCCCGGCTCCATGAAGGTCAAGAAGCAGGCCGAGGAGGAGGGCCTCGACGCCGTCATCGCCGCCTCCGGCGCCGAATGGCGCGAGGCCGGCTGCTCCATGTGCCTCGCGATGAACCCCGACAAGCTCACGCCCGGCGAGCGCAGCGCCTCCACGTCCAACCGCAACTTCGAGGGACGCCAGGGCCCCGGCGGCCGCACCCACCTGGTGTCGCCCGCCGTCGCCGCCGCGACCGCCGTCACCGGCCGCCTGACCGCCCCCCAAGACCTCGGCGCAGCCGCCGGGGGGTCTGGGGGGTCGTCCCCCCAGAGTGAATCCGACCTCTAAGGAAGCACGATGGAAGCGTTCACCACCTACACCGGGCGCGCGGTCCCGCTGCGCCGCAGCAACGTCGACACCGACCAGATCATCCCGGCCGTCTGGCTCAAGCAGGTCAGCCGCACCGGCTTCGACAAGGGCCTGTTCTCCGGCTGGCGCGAAGACCCCGAGTTCGTCCTGAACCAGCCCCAGTACGACGGCGCCGGCATCCTCGTCGCCGGCCCCGACTTCGGCACCGGCTCGTCCCGCGAGCACGCCGTCTGGGCCCTCCAGCAGTACGGCTTCCGCGTCATCATCGCGCCCCGCTTCGGCGACATCTTCCGCAACAACTCCACCAAGATGGGCCTGCTGCCGGTCATCCTCACCGGCGAGCAGGTCGAAGACCTCCAGACCCGGATCGAGAAGGACCCCACCCTGGAGATCACCGTCGACCTGGACAAGCGCGAAGTGCGCTACGCCGGCGAGACCGCCTCCTTCGACATCGACAACTACACCCGCTGGCGCCTCATGGAGGGCCTGGACGACATCGGCCTCACCCTCCGCCACGCCGACGCCATCGGCGAGTACGAGAAGTCGCGCAGGGACTGGCTCCCGGTGACTGTGTAGCCCAGGGGGCTGTGTTGGCCCAGGGGGGCGACCCCCTGGAACCCCCGTCACGAGCCGGTCGATCCTCACGCCACGGTGCGGGTCGCTGTGACCGTGCAGGTTCTCGTCGTGTCGCTGCGGTCGCCCGGCTCGGCGGGTCGGGCGACCTCCGGGCGCTGGGGCGCCCTCCGGCCGCCCGACCCGTGCTGTGTTGGCCCAGGGGGGCGACCCCCTGGAACCCCCGTTGCGAGCCGGTCGATCCTCACGCCGTGTTGGCCCAGGGGGGCGACCCCCTGGAACCCCCGTCACGAGCCGGTCGATCCTCACGCCACGGTTTCGGTTTCTGTGACCGTGCGGGTTGGTGGCGTGTCGCTGCGGTCGACCGGCTCGGCGGGTATGGCCGCTGCGCTCGCTAGCGCTCGCTCCGCGGCCATACCCGTGGCCGGGGGCTGGGGTTGTTGGTCTGGGGGGCGTTCGGTGGTCGGGGTGAGAGGCGCTTATCACGCTCGTGGGGGCCCTGGCGTGTCGGGGAGTGGGGGGACCGGGGACAATTTCCTTGTGCCCAGGCTCGCCGACCGTTTGGGGGAGTGGAAATTGGCTGCGGTCCCGTGGAGTGGACCCGCGTGGGAAGATCCTGCGTTGACCCAGCTCGCGCGGCAGTTGCGTGATGCACATCGGGCGGTCGCGCCGCTTCCGGCGGAGACGCGGCAGCGGCTCATCCGGCACCTGCTGGCGATCACCGATCTGGCCAAGCGGGACGCCGGGCTGGCCGCCCGCAGGCTGGACGCGTTCCTCGCCGATTTCCAGGACGGGGCCGACGTCGGTTAGCGTGCGCAGTGGCCGGATCCGGTCCGGTCACCCGGCGAGACGGGGGCGAGGCCGACAAAAACGCCAGCGACACGCCAACTCTTGCGTGCAGGTGATTGTGTCCATGCTGAGGGTCCCTTAGTTTCGTTCGGGCAAGGGGGGAACTAGAGGAGTAACCCATGAACAAGCGTGAGCTGGTCGACGCCATCTCTGACCGGCTGGGCAGCAAGAAGGCCGCAGCCGAGGCCGTCGACGCCATCCTGGAGGCGATCCAGAACGCCGTCGCCAAGGGTGACAAGGTCGCCATCACCGGGTTCGGTTCGTTCGAGAAGGCCGACCGGCCTGCCCGTACGGCCCGCAACCCCGCAACGGGCAAGACCATCGAGGTTCCCGCGACGTCCGTGCCGAAGTTCAAGGCCGGCGCCGACTTCAAGAACCTGGTGGCCGGCAAGAAGTAGCCTCACCGCGTCAGCGCCCGGGATCGTTCCGACGGTCCCGGGCGCTGACGCGTTCAGGTCGGCAGCGGGAACGTCGACAGCGTCACGACGCTGACGCGGCCGTCCTCCAGCGCGAGGTTGACCCGCTGGCCGAAGCGCAGCAGCCGCAACCCGCCCGCCGCGAACGCTTCCGCGTCGAACGGCAGCTCCGTGCCGTCGTCGAGGAGGACGCTCCCCGACCGGGTCTGCTTGTCGAATGCCTTCACCGTCCCCTGCATGAGCGGAACTCTAGGCCACCGACGGCAGCAGGGCCGCGATCTCGGCGGTGCGGGGACCGGTGCCGAGCGCGAGGGCCGCGCGCAGGTCGTCCGGCGTGTCGACGTCGCGGCGGACGCTGTCGGTGCCGGGCAGGACGATCTCCACGGCGCCGCGGGCGCGGTGCGCCGCGCGGGACCCGCCGCCGAACGCCGGGGCGAACGGGACGCCCGGCCGGGCCGTGTACAGGGTCGTGCCGACGCCCGCCGCGTCCGGGACGAACGCCTCCGGCGCGGCCGCGGCCGCGTCGAGGACGCGGGCGAGTTCATCGGGCCGCAGCGCGGGAAGGTCCGCCGACAGGGCGCCGACGCCCGCGTCCGGGGCCAGCTCCCGGCCCCGGTCCGCGCCGTGGACCAGCGCCGGGTTCAGGCCGGCGTCCGGCACGTCGGGCACCACGCGGGCGCCGAGGGCGGCGAGCTCCGCCGCCGGAAGGGGATCGTCGGTGACAACGATCACGTCGCGGACCCGGTCGCAGCGCAGCGCCGCCGCGACCGTGTCGGCCGCCACCGCGAGCGCGAGGGCCTCCCGGTGCGGGCCCGCGGCCGCGGACATGCGGGTCTTCGCCCTGGCGAGCACCTTGACGGGGACGACGAGCGACCAGGGGAGGCGGGGTGCGTTCCGAGCGGCGCGGTCGCGTGCTGTTGTAGACATGGCAACTCGACACTATGCGCACGCAACCGCGACACTTGATGACACCCCACGTTCATCCGGGGGATGAACCGATGAGGGGAAGGAATGAGGAGGGGACGGGCATGAGCCACGGGTACTCGCCGGGCTGGCGGAAGCTCACCATCGTCATCCTGCGCCCGCTGCTTTTCGGGCTCCTGAAGCGGGACTGGCGCGGCCGGGGGAACGTGCCCAGGGAGGGCGGCGTCATCATCGCCGCCAACCACATCTCCGAGGCCGACCCCCTGGCGCTCGCCCACTTCGTCTACGAGTCGGGGCGGTACCCGGTGTACCTGGCCAAGTCCACCCTGTTCGACGTGAAGTTCATCAGGACCGTGCTGCGCGGCACCGGGCAGATCCCCGTGTACCGCGACCGCGCCGACGCCGCGCTCGCCCTGAAGGACGCGGAGAGGGCGCTGGTGGCCGGCGAGTGCCTGATGTTCTACCCCGAGGGCAGCTGCACCCGCGACCCGGACCTGTGGCCGATGACCGGCCAGACGGGCGTCGCCCGCATGGCGCTGACGACGGGCGCGAAGGTCGTCCCCGTCGCGAGCTGGGGGGCGCACGAGCTGATGCCGTACAAGAAGGGCGAGCAGAAGGGCCTCGCGGGCAGCCTGAAGAAAGGCTTCCACCCGCTGCCCCGCAAGACGATGAAGGTGATGGCCGGGCCGCCGGTCGACCTGTCGGAGTACGAGGGGCTGCCGCTCACCAAGGAGACGCTCCGCGCCGCCACCGACGACATCATGACGGCGATCACCGGGCTCCTCGGCGAGCTGCGCGGTGAGGAACCGCCGAAGGAGCGCTACGACCACCACCTGGTGCTGGAGGAGCGGCGCCGGGCGGCGGTGCCCGCGCCCGCGGAGCCGGCCGAGCCGGGCGGCCGCACGCCCGCCGTCCGCGCGACAGCCGACCGGGAGGTGGACGGCTCGTGACCTTCCGTACCGCGGTGATGGGCGCCGGCTCCTGGGGGACGACGTTCACCAAGCTGCTGCACGACGCGGGCGGCGACGTCGTCCTGTGGGGCCGCCGCCCCGAAGTGGTCGAGGCGGTCAACGAGCGGCACGAGAACCCCGACTACCTGCCCGGCGTCACCCTGCCGGAGGGCGTCCGCGCCACCCTCGACCCGGCGGAGGCGCTGAAGGGCGCCGACTTCGTCGCGCTCGCCGTCCCCGCGCAGACGCTGCGCGCCAACCTCGGCGCGTGGGTGCCGCACCTGCCGCCGGACGCGGTGCTCGTCAGCCTGATGAAGGGCGTCGAGATGGGCACCGCCCGGCGGATGTCGGAGGTGATCCGCGAGGTCGCCGACGTCCCGGAGGAGCGGGTCGGGGTGTTCTGCGGCCCGAACCTGGCCCGCGAGATCGCGAGCGGCGAGCCGGGCGCGGCCGTCGCCGCCTGCGTGGACGAGGCCGTCGCGCGGCGGCTGCAGGCCGCGACGATGACCCCGTACTTCCGCGTCTACACCTCCACCGACGTGGTCGGCTGCGAGCTCGGCGGCGCGGTGAAGAACATCGTCGCGCTGTGCGTCGGCATGTCGGTCGGGCTCGGCTTCGGCGCCAGCACGCAGGCGCTGCTGATCACCCGCGGGCTCGCCGAGATCGCCCGGCTGGGCGCCGCGCTCGGCGCCGACGAGCACACCTTCGCCGGGCTCGCCGGCATGGGCGACCTCGTCGGGACGTGCATCTCGCCGCTGTCGCGGAACCGCACGTTCGGCGAGAACCTCGGCCGCGGCATGACCCTGGAGGAGGTCATCGCCGTCACCAAGCAGACCGCCGAGGGCGTGAAGTCGTCGGAGGCGGTGCTGGAGCTGGCCCGCAAGCACAACGTGGAGATGCCGATCACCGAGGCGGTCACCGCCGTGCTGCACCACGGCATGCCGATCAAGGAGGCGGCGGTCTCGCTGATCTCGCGGTCGCCGAAGCCCGAGCGGTACGGGGTGTGACGTGCCGCCGCGCGCCCGCCGCCCGTGGCCGAGCCCGACTGATCACCGGTAGGGTCGGACCTCATGTCCCAGGTTTCTAGGATCCGCGTGGCCGTGGTCTTCGGCGGACGCAGCTCCGAGCACGCGATCTCCTGCGTCACCGCGGGCGCCGTCATGGCCGCCATCGACCGGGACCGGTACGAGGTGGTGCCGATCGGCATCGCCCGCGACGGCCGCTGGGTGCTGCCGCCCGCCGACCTGCCGCTCGCGATCGAGGGCGGCCGGCTGCCCGAGGTGACCGGCGCCGGCAGCGCCCTCGCGCTGCCGTTCGACCCCGACAGCCGCGGGCTGATGGTGGTCCGGCCCGGCGAGGTCCCCGAAACGCTCGCCGAGGTCGACGTCGTCCTGCCCCTGCTGCACGGCCCGTACGGCGAGGACGGCACGATCCAGGGGCTGCTCGACCTGGCGGGCGTCCGCTACGTCGGCGCCGGGGTGCTGGCCAGCGCCGTCGGCATGGACAAGGGGTACATGAAGCTCGTGTGGCAGGCGCGCGGCCTGCCCGTCGGCCCGTACGTGCTGGTCGGCGACCGGGAGTGGCGGCGCGAGCGCAAGCGCAAGATCGACGAGATCAAGGAGCTGGGCCTGGCCGCCGGTGCCCCGGTGTTCGTCAAGCCGGCCCGCGCCGGGTCGAGCATGGGCATCACCCGGGTCACCGACGAGGCCGCCCTGGAGGCGGCGGTCGACGCGGCCCGCGAGCACGACCCGAAGGTGGTCGTGGAGGCCGCGATCGAGGGCCGCGAGGTCGAGTGCGGCGTCCTGCAGGGCCTGGACGACGGCCCGCCCGAGGCCAGCCTGCCCGCCGAGGTGCTGATGGCGGGCGAGCGCGACTTCTACGACTTCGAGACCAAGTACCTCGACGGCTCCACCTCGATGTCGATCCCGCCGGACCTGCCGCCCGCCGCGATCGAGGAGGTCCGCCGCATCGCGGTGCAAGCGTTCGAGGCGCTCGACTGCGAGGGCCTCGCCCGCGTCGACTTCTTCCACACGCCGGACGGCCGGTGGATCCTCAACGAGATCAACACGATGCCGGGCTTCACCCCGGCGTCGGCGTTCCCGCAGATGTGGGCGGCCACCGGGCTGGACTACCCGGCGCTGGTCGACCGGCTGATCCAGACGGCGCTGAAGCGCTCGACCGGCCTTCGCTAGCCGGCGGTACGGGAGCCCGCCCTTCCCGAGTTCGCGGTGATGCCCGGCTAACGCGGCCGTCGGGCCGCTGAAACCGTCCGGTAACAGGGGCCCGGCAGGATCGAGCCATCGTCCGCCGACCGGAAGGATCGCTCCCGATGACGTCACCCGCCGTGTTCGACCTTGACGACGAGGCGACGAGGCAGGTCCGCGGCCACGACCACTGGCACCCCGACATCCCCGCCGTCGCGGAGGTCATCACCGGCGGGTCCGTCCGGCTGGAATGCCCCGGCCGCGAGATCGGCGCCGGGGTCCTGCTGTGCGGCCCGCTCGTCGTCGTCGGCGCGGAACCGGGCGACGTCGTCGTGGTGGACGTGCTCGGCGTCGGGCGTTCCGGCGGTCTGCGCGACGCCGGCGGTCATCCCGGGATCATCGGCTGCGCGCCGTCCGCTCCCGTGGCGGTGCCCGGCGACGCGCGGGACCGGGACGTGGGCGGCTGCCGCATCGCGCGGCTCACCGCGGGTGCGCGCGTGCTGCTGCCGGTGCGGGTGCCCGGCGCCAAGCTGTCCGCCGGCGACCTGCACTTCCCCGAGCGCGGCAGCATCGGCTGCGACGGGGCCGGGCGGGCGGGCTGGATCGACCTGCGCGTCCACCTCACCCGGCGGGGCACCGAGCGCTTCGGGGTGACCGGGCCGATGCTGATGCCGAGCCCCTGCTAGCCGTCCCTCCTCTTCCGCTTCTCGTGCTTGGCGATCAGGGTGTCGATCTGGATGCTCAGCCGGGACCCGAGCGGCCAGCCGACGTAGTGGGTCAGGAAGATGCCGATCTCGCGCAGCTCGTCCGGCGACAGCTCCCCGTTCGCCAGCGCCGCCGGGATCTGGATGTCCAGGACGTCGTTGAGGCCCTGACCGGCCAGCACGCCGATGAGCAGCAGCCGCCGGTCGCGCATGCCGAGGCCCGGACGCGTCCAGATGTCGCCGAAGAGGTGGTCGACGGTGATGCCGAAGAACTCGCCGGGCGCGTCCTCGATGTCCCAGCCGTAGACCTGCCGCATCATCTCCAGCCCGCGCCCCCGGCGCTCGTTCCCGGTGGAAGGACCCTCAGGTTCGCTTTCCTCACTCATGGTCTCCTCCCTTCGGCAGGCCCAGCCCGGGGGCGAAGCGGTCGCGGGCGATGCGGGCGAGCGGGACGTCGACGCCCAGCTCGTCGGCCAGCTCCAGGGCCAGCGACAGGTCCTTCTCGCCGAGGTCCCGGGTGTGGCACAGGATGTCGTACAGGTCGTCGCCCGGCTCCAGCGGCGCGGTCGTCGGCCGCAGCATGATCGACCCGGCGCCGCCGGTGATCGCGTCGGTGTGCCGGACGATCCGCCCGAGCTTGCGCAGCGACACCCCGGACGCCTCCGCGAGCCGCTGCGCCTCGGCGGCGGCGGTGAACGAGATGAAGTGCAGCATGTTGCGGGCCAGCTTCGCGCGGGTGCCCGCGCCGACCGGGCCCATGTGCAGGACGAGGTCCGCCCAGGCGCCGAACGGCTCCCGGCACCGCTCGAACGCCTCGTCCGTCCCGCCGACCATCACCGCGAGGCTGCCCGCGCTCGCGCCCATGAACCCGCCGCTGACCGGCGCGTCCACGACCTCGATCGAGTACCGCCGGGCGCGCTCGGCGAGGTCCTCGGCCGTCTTCGCGCGGATCGTCGAGTGGATCGCCAGGACCGTGCCCGGCCGGGCGCTCGCGAGCACCTCGCCGGCGACCTCGTTCACCTGGTCGTCGTCCCGGACCATGACCGAGACGAGGTCGGCGTGCGCGGCGGCCTCGGCGACGCTCCTCGCGGCCCGCGCGCCCGCCTTCACCAGCGGCGCCGCCGCCTCCGGGCGCGCGTCGTAGACGACCAGGCCCGCGCCGGTCAGATGCCCGGCCATGGGCGCGCCCATCTGGCCGAGCCCGATGAACGCGACCGCCGTGGGGGCTGCGTGCGGGGGGTTTGTTCTCGGCGGTTCCGGGTTCGCGTCGCTCATGCCCGGAACACCTCGCCGCCGTCGACGTTGACGATCTGGCCCGTGATCCAGGCCGCGTCGTCGGACAGCAGGAACAGGCACGCGCCGACGAGGTCCGCGGGGGAGCCCATCCGCTTGAGCGCCATCTTGTCCCGGACGATCTTCTGCGACATGTTGCCCGGCACGACCGCCCGGTTGGCCTCGGTGTCGATCGGCCCGGGGGCGATCGCGTTGACGCGGATGTTCATGCTGCCCAGCTCGTGCGCGAGCTGCTGCGTGAGGCCGTTGACGCCGACCTTCGCCAGCCCGTAGAAGCCGGAGTACTGCCACGCGGCCGTGGACGACTGGTTCACGATGGAGCCGCCGCCGCGTTCCTGCATGTGGGGGTAGCAGGCGCGCGCGCAGAGCAGTGCACCGTCCATGTTCACGGACATGAACTTCTTGTAGTAGTCCCAGTCGACGGTGAAGAGGAAGTCGAGCTTCATCGTCCCGAAGATGGCGGCGTTGTTGACGAGGTGGTCGATCCCGCCGAACCGCTCCTTCGCCGCCGCCGCCATGGCCTCCACCGACGCGGGGTCGGACACGTCCGTCCGGACGAACAGGCCCTTGATGTCGTCGGCCACGCCCTGGCCGCGCTCGTCCACGTCGGCGACGACCACGTGCGCGCCCTCCGCCGCCAGCGCGCGGGCGTACGCCTCGCCGATGCCCTGCGCGGCCCCGGTGACGACCGCGACCTTTCCCTCGAACCTCACAAGCCCTCCGCGATCGCCTTGGTCTCCAGGTACTCCTCGAACCCGGCCACGCCCATCTCGCGGCCGATGCCCGACTGCTTGTAGCCGCCGAACGGGACGTCCGCGCCGTACCAGACGCCGCCGTTCACGCTGACCGTCCCGGTGCGCAGCCGCCGCGCGACCGAGCGCGCCCGCTCCACGTCACCGCCGTGCACCGCGCCCGACAGCCCGTAGGGCGAGTCGTTCGCGATCCGCACCGCGTCGTCGTCGCCGTCGTGCGGCAGCAGGACGAGCACCGGGCCGAAGATCTCCTCCCGCGCGGCGCGGGCCTCGTTCGACAGGCCGGTGATCAGCGTCGGCTCGATCCAGAAGCCCTTGTCGCGGTCGGCCGGACGCCCGCCGCCGCACGCGAACGAGCCGCCCTCCTTCACGGCCAGCTCCAGGTAGCCCTCCACGCGTTCGCGCTGCCTGGCGGAGATGACCGGGCCGCAGATCGTCCGGTCGTCGGCCGGGTCGCCGGCGCCGAGCTTCGCCAGCGTCCCCGCGGTGATCTCGGCGGCCTCCGCGTAACGCTCGCGCGGGACGAGGATCCGGGTGGTGATCGCGCAGCCCTGCCCGGCGTGCGCGACGCCGGAGAACGCCGCGTACGAGCACGCCGCCCGCAGGTCGGCGTCGTCCAGCACGATGAACGCCGACTTGCCGCCGAGCTCCAGGAAGACGCGCTTGAGCGTGCCGGCCGCGCTCGCCATCACCTCGCGTCCCGTCGCGGTGGACCCGGTGAACGACACGAGGTCGACGCGCGGGTCGCGGGTCAGCTGGGCGCCGAGCCCGTGGTCGGACGACGTCACCACGTTGACCACGCCCGCCGGTATGTCGGTCTCCTCCGCGATGACCTCGCCGAGCACGGCCGCGCACCATGGGGTGTCGGGCGCGGGCTTCAGCACGACGGTGTTCCCCGCCGCGAGGGCCGGGCCCAGCTTGGCCAGGTTGATCTGGTGCGGGAAGTTCCACGGGGTGATGGCGCCGACGACGCCCACCGCCTCGCGGCGCACCCGCCGGTGGCTGGGCATCCCCATCGGCTCCGCCCGGCCCAGGTCGCTCTCCCACGCGTAGGACTCGACGAGGTCGGCGAACCAGCCGAGGTCGCCGACGGGCGCGTCGAGCTGCGCTCCGAACGTCAGGAAGCGGGGCGCGCCCACCTCCCGGATCGTCATCTCGCGCAGCTCCTCGGCGCGGCGCCGCAGGCCGTCGCGGAGCTGGCGCAGGCAGCGCGCCCGGAACGCGTGGTCGGCCGCCCAGCCGGTCTCGTCGAACGCGCGGCGGGCGGCGCCGATCGCGCGGTCCATGTCGGCGGCGGTGGCGTCGGCGGCGGTGCCGAGCACCTCCTCGGTCGCGGGGTTGATCGTCTCGAAGGAGCCGCCCGTCCCGGGGACGAGCCGCCCGTCCAGCAGAAGCAAGCGATCGGTTGTTCTGGACACTTGTCCAGACTACAGTTCAGCCCCGCCCGGAGCGCAAGGGCCCGGCCCCGGCCGGCGCCGGGCCGGACGGCCGATGGGGCCGCGCGAGCAGTCCGGATGTGCCAGGCTTGGGGGGTTGATCGCCGTCCCGAGGAGAACGTCCGTGCCGCATCCCGACCTGCCGGAGCGCATCGGCCCCTACCGGGTCGTGGACCGTCTCGGGGAGGGCGGCATGGGCACCGTCTACGCGGGCCTGGACGCGTCCGGGCGCAGGGTCGCCCTCAAGGTGATCCGGCGGGAGTTCGCCGCCGACCGGCAGTACCGCGCGCGGTTCCAGGCGGAGGTCGCGGCGGCGCAGCGCGTCCGGCCCTTCTGCACGGCGCCGGTCCTGGACGCCGACCCGGCCGCGGACCCGCCCTACCTGGTGACCGAGTTCGTCAACGGCCCGAGCCTCGACGCCGCCGTGGCGAAGGACGGGCCGCTGCGCGGCGCCGACCTGGAGGCCGTCGCGGTCGGCATCGCGACCGCGCTCACCGCCATCCACGACGCGGGGGTCGTCCACCGCGACCTGAAGCCCGCCAACGTGCTGCTGTCCACGTTCGGCCCGCGCGTCATCGACTTCGGCATCGCCCGCTCCCTGGACGGCACCCGCCTCACCGCGACCGGCGGCATGGTGGGCACCCCCGCGTTCATGTCGCCCGAGCAGCTCGACGGCCGCGGCGCGGGCCCGGCGTCGGACGTGTGGGCCTGGGGCGCGACCGTGGCGTTCGCGGCGCGCGGCGGGACGTGCTTCGGCGGCGACTCGATCCCGGCGATCATCCACCAGATCGTCAGCGGCGAGCCCGACCTGAGCGGGCTGGACGGCGTGCTGCTCGGCGCGGTCCGGGCGGCGCTCGCGAAGGACCCCGCCGGGCGGCCGTCCGCGCAGGCGCTGCTGGACGGCCTGATCTCCAGCGGCGTCCGGCAGGACACCCGCGCCCCGTCCCCGCGGCGCACGGAGGCGCCGCACCGGCAGCGCACGGAGGCGCCGCTGGGGCAGCGCACCGAGGCGCCGCCAGGGCGGCGTACGGAGGCGCCGTCGCGGCAGCGGCCGCCGGCCGGTGCGCACACCTCCGCGATCGTCCCGCCGCCCGCCTCGCCGCTCGCCGCGGGGGAGGCGGAGGCGCTGGTCGAGCAGCAGTACCGGCACGCGGCGCAGGCCGGCGACCCGGCCGCGATGCGCAGCCTCGCGGTGCTGCTGAACGGGCAGGGCCGCACGGCCGAGGCGGACACCTGGACCCGGTACGCCGACGCGATCGCCGCCCGGTCGGCCGTGTACGGGCAGCAGCGGTACCCCGGTCAGCACGGGCACCCGACCCAGCCTCCGCACTACGCGGCGCCGGCGGGCAAGCCGCCGATGAACAGCCTCGCGATCTACGCGGTGTCCATGGGGGCCGTCGGGCTGATCACCTGCGGGCTGCCGTCCATCCCCGCGATCGTCGCCGGGCACATGGCGTGGGTGCGGGTGCGGCGCTCCGGCGAGCGCGGGCTCGGCCTCGCGGTGACCGGCATCGCGCTCGGCTGGATCATGGTCGCGTTCTGGGCGCTGATCGCCTTCGGCGCGTCCCTGCCCGACGAGACCTGACCGCCGGAAAACGCGTTGCGGCCCTCCCGGGCCGATGGCACCGTGGACGTCGTCGGCCCGCACACGACGATCGAGAGGAGGACCGGCCGTGGCTCTGGAGCAGTATCGACTCCGACTGCCCTCGGCGTCGCACGCCCGCCCCGGCCGGTATCCCGCCTCGTAGCGAACCCCGGCCGAGCAGCCGCGAGCGACGCCCGCCCCACGATCCACGCGGCTCTACCCCAACCGGCAGAGGGACCACTCTCAGGAAGTGGGCGTTCCGGGTTCGACTCCCGGGAGCCGCACGCCTCCGTAGTCCAACGGTAGAGACAGCGGCATGAGGTGCCGTGTGCTGGGGGTTCGAATCCCTCCGGAGGTACGGGGCGTCCTGGAGACGTCGAAGGGGCGGCGCCGACGCCCGGAGAGTCGGGCTTGGCTGTAAACCAGGTGCCTCGCGCTGAGTGGGTTCGAATCCCACCCGCCCCACCTCGTCCCACCCGCCTTCCGCGAGCCGTTCCGGGCGGCCCGGCGCCGTTGCGCATCGCGCGTCGCTGAACTAATGTCTGGACACGTGTCCGGAAATCAGGAGCTGACGACCGAGCCCACCCGCCGCCGCCTCACCGAGCGGCAGGCCGACACGGTGCGGCGGCTGACCGACGCCGCCGTGGTGGAGGTCGGCGAGACCGGCTACGAGGGGCTGACCGTCCGCAACGTGGCCAAGCGCGCCGGGGTGGCCCCCGCGACCGCCTACACCTACTTCGCCTCCAAGAACCATCTCATCACCGAGGTGTTCTGGCGGCGGCTCAGCGCGCTGCCGCCGGTGGAGGCCGACGGCGCGCTGCTTGAACGCGTGGTGGAGGTGCTGCGCGACATCGCGCTGCTGGTGTCGGACGAGCCGGAGCTGGCGGCCGCGTGCACCACCGCGCTGCTCGGCACCGACCCCGACGTCCGCGAACTGCGGGTGCGGATCGGCGTCGCGATCCGCGAGCGGCTGCGGGCCGCGCTCCGCGACCACGACGACCCCAAGATCCTCGGCGCGCTGGAGCTGGCCTACACCGGCGCGCTCGTGCACGCGGGCATGGGCTACACCTCCTACGCCCGCATGGCCGACCGGCTCGCCGAGATGGCAGAGCTCATCCTGCCCGAACCCCCCGAGTGAGGTGACGGCCGTGGACCCTGCTGCGCAGGTCTCCTACAGCCCGTTCGACTACGCGGTCCACGAGGACCCCTACCCCGTCTACGCGCGCCTCCGCGAGGAGGCGCCCCTCTACCGCAACGACGAGATCGGCTTCTGGGCGCTGTCCCGGCACGCCGACGTCGCGGCGGCGTTCCGCGACCACGGCACGTTCTCCAGCTCCCACGGCGTCTCGGTGGAGCCGAGCGCCTGGGGCCCGAACGCGCACCGGACGATGTCGTTCCTGGCGCTCGACCCGCCCCGCCACACGCGGATGCGTGCGCTGGTGTCCAAGGGCTTCACGCCGCGGCGGGTCAAGGAGATGCAGGACGGCATCCGGGCGCTGACCCTCCGCCATCTGGAGCCGGCCCTGGAGAAGGGCGAGTTCGACTTCGTCTCCGACTTCGCCGGGCTGCTGCCCATGGACGTCATCTCCGAGATGATGGGCGTCCCCGAGGCCGACCGCGCCGAGGTCCGCCGCCTCGCCGACACGGTCGTGCACCGCGAGGAGGGCCTCAACGACGTCCCGCCCGCCGGGATGGACGCGGCGCTCACCCTCGTCGGCTACTACCAGGACATGGTCGCCGAGCGCCGCCGCAAGCCCGCCGGCGACCTGACCTCGGCGCTGCTGGACGCCGAGATCGACGGCGACCGCCTCGACGACACCGAGGTCATCGCGTTCCTGTTCCTGATGGTCGTCGCGGGCAACGAGACCACCACCAAACTGCTCGCCAACGCCCTGTACTGGGGGTCCCGCAACCCGGCCCAGGCGGCGAAGCCGCTCGCCGACCCCGCGCGGGTCGACGACTGGGTGGAGGAGACGCTCCGCTACGACACCTCCAGCCAGATGCTGGCCCGCAAGGTCGCCAAGGACGTCGAGCTGCACGGGCGGCGGGTCCCCGCCGGCGACCGGGTGCTGCTGCTCGTCGGGTCCGCCAACCGCGACCCGCGCGCCTTCCCCGACGCCGACGCCTACGACCTCGACCGCGACACCTCCCAGCTCGTCAGCTTCGGCGGCGGGCGGCACTTCTGCCTCGGCGCGAACCTGGCCCGGCTGGAGGCGCGGATCGCGCTGACGGAACTCGTCGGCCGCGTCCGGTCCTACGAGGTCGACCACGCGAACGCCGAGCGGGTCCACTCGGTGAACGTGCGCGGCTTCGCGTCCCTGCCGGTCCGCGTGGAGGTGCGCTGATGCCCCGGTTCGACCCCCATCCGGAGCGGCGGCCCGCCGTGGTGGCCGGCGCGTCCTCCGGGATCGGCGCGGCGACGGCGGCCGCGCTGGCGGCGGCCGGGCACCCGGTCGTGCTCGGCGCGCGGCGCGCGGACAAGTGCGAGGAGCTGGCGGCGACGATCCGGGCCGGCGGGGGAGAGGCGTTCGCGCACCCGCTGGACGTCGCCGACGCCGACTCCGTCAAGGCGTTCGCGGCGGCCGCCGGCGACGCGCTCGGCCCGATCGAGGTCGTCGTGTCGGGCGCGGGCGACCTGGCCGCCGGGCGGCTCCACGAGATCGGCTCCGACGCGTTCGCCGCGCAGGTCGAGGTCCACCTCGTCGGCGCGCACCGGCTCGTGTCGCACTTCGTCCCGCCGATGGTGGCGCGGCGGCGCGGCGACATCGTGTTCATCTCGTCCGACACCGTCCCCGCCCCCCGCTCCTGGACGGGCGCCTACGTCGCCGCCAAGAACGGCGTCGAGGGCATGGCCCGCACGATGCAGATGGAACTGGAGGGGACGGGCGTCCGCGCGTCCATCGTCCGGCCCGGCCCCACCGCGACCGGCATGGGCATGACCTGGGACGCCGACACCACGGGTGCGGTCCTGGAGGACTGGGTGAAGTGGGGCCACGCCCGCCACCCGTACTTCCTGCGCGCCTCCGACGTCGCCGCGGCCGTGGCCACGGTCGTCGCGACCCCGCGCGGCGCCCACCTCCGGCTCGTCGAAGTACAGCCCGAAGCCCCCCTGGAGGAGTCATGACAGCCTTGGCGGAACCGCGCGCCGTGTCGGGCGGGCCCGACCATCTGGAGGAGCTGCGCTCGGACCCGATCGGGCTGATGCGCCGCGTCCGGGAGGAGTGCGGCGACGTCGGCGAGTTCGTGCTCGCCGGCCGGCGGGTCGTGCTGCTGTCGGGTGCCGAGGCCAACGAGTTCTTCTTCCGCGCCCCCGACGAGGAGCTCGACCAGGCCGAGGCGTACCCGTTCATGACGCCGATCTTCGGTGAGGGCGTGGTGTTCGACGCGACCCCCGAGCAGCGCCGCGAGGCCCTGCACAACCAGGCGCTCAAGGGCTCGTTCATGAAGGGCCACGCCACGACGATCTCCGCCGAGGTCGACCGGATGATCGCCGGCTGGGGCGACGAGGGCGAGATCGACCTGCTCGACTTCTTCGCCGAGCTGACGATCTACACCTCGTCGGCGTGCCTGATCGGGCGCAAGTTCCGCGAGCAGCTCGACCGCCGGTTCGCCGACCTGTACCACGACCTCGAACGCGGCACCGACGCCATCGCCTACGTCGACCCGTACGCCGACATCGAGAGCTTCCGCAAGCGGGACGCGGCGCGGGCCGCGCTGGTCGAGCTCGTCCAGGGGATCATGGACGGGCGGGAGCCGAACCCCCCGAAGGAGGACCGCGACCTCCTCGACGTCCTGATGTCCATCAGGGACCCGGACGGCACGCTGAAGTTCGACGCCGACCAGGTCACCGGCATGTTCATCTCGATGATGTTCGCCGGGCACCACACCACGTCCGGCACCGCCGCCTGGACGCTCATCGAGCTGCTCCGCCACCTCGACGTGCTGCGCGGCGTCGTCGCGGAACTGGACGAGCTGTACGCCGACGGCCGCGAGGTGTCGTTCCAGGCGCTGCGCGCCATCCCCCGGCTGGAGTCGGCGATCAAGGAGGCGCTGCGGCTGCACCCGCCGCTGATCCTGCTGCTGCGGGTCGCGCAGTCCGACCAGGAGGTGCTCGGCCACCGCATCCCCGCCGGGACGATGGTCGGCTGCAGCCTCGCCGTCTCCAACCGGATCGAGACCGACTTCCCCGACCCGGACGCGTTCGTCCCCGACCGCTACATCGCGCCCCGCGAGGAGGACCTCCTCAACCGCTGGACGTGGGTGCCGTTCGGCGCGGGCCGGCACCGCTGCGTCGGCGCGAACTTCGCGATGATGCAGCTCAAGGCGATCTTCTCGGTGCTGCTGCGGGACTGGGAGTTCGAGCCCGCGCAACCCCCCGAGACCTACCGCAACGACCACTCCAAGATGGTCGTCCAGCTCGCGCAGCCGTGCGCCGTCCGCTACCGCAGGAGGCGCCGGTGAGAGTCGAGGCCGACCTGGACCTGTGCCAGGGCCACGCCATGTGCGAGATGGAGGCCCCCGACGTCTTCGAGGTGCCGCGCAAGGGCAAGGTGCGGGTCCTCGACGCCGAACCGCCCGACGACCTGCGCGCGGAGGTCGCCGCCGCCGTCCGCTACTGCCCCACTCAGGCCCTCAAGCTGCTGGAGACGTGATGCCCTCCTTCCCCCGTGCGGAGCTCGACGCGATGGTCGAGCACTGGCTGGCCGAGAACCGCCGCTGCGAGGAGGCCGGCGACTGGCGCCCGCTGGCCGACCTCTACACCGAGGACGCCACCTACGGCTGGAACATCGGCCCCGACCAGGACTTCATGGCCGTCGGCCGGGACGAGATCCGCGACCTCGCGCTCGGCTCGGAGATGGGCGGCCTCGACGGCTGGACCTACCCGTACCAGAGCATCCTCATCGACGAGGTGAAGGGCGAGGTCGTCGGGTTCTGGAAGCAGGTCGCCGACGCCGTCCGCCCCGACGGGACGCCCTACGAGGTGCTCGGCATCGGCGGGTCCTGGTTCCGCTACGCCGGGAACCGGCAGTGGTCGTGGCAGCGCGACTGGTTCGACCTCGGCAACGTCACGTCGGTGTTCGTCGAGATGATGAAGGCGGGGGTGCTGTCGGACGGGATGAAGCGGCGCCTCGACCGCGCCGCGGCGGGCGAGCCGATCCCCGGCTACTACCGGCGCGGGGAGAGCCCCGTCCCGATCTGGTGAGCGCCGGCCCGGCCGGGCGGCCCGCCTCGGGGCGGCGTCCCGGCCGGGTCAGATCTGGCCCTCGGGCTTCGGCGGGATCGTCGCCGTGATCGACGGGCCGAGCTCGATCAGCACGTCCCCGGCCGGGTTGTACTTCGGCGGCACCGTCACCTCGACGTACGCCTGCCGGCCGACGGCGGTGAAGGTGACCGGGCGGTCGACGGGCACCCCGAACCAGTCGACCCCGTTGATCGTCACGAGCTGGGACTCGGGCTTCAGCGCGGCGGGCCGCGGCACGCCGCAGCGCAGCGCGATCGCGGGCGAGCCCCACGCGGCGGTCAGCGGCGAGCCGGGCGAGGTGTCGCGGCGCTCCTGCCCGCGCACCTTCGCAGGCAGCCGCAGGCCCTCGCAGAGCCGGGCGACGGCGGCGTCGGGGCTCGGCACGGGCACCTGCACGGCGCCGTCGCCGCAGCCCGCCAGCGGCAGCGCCAGCCCGGCGAGCAGCATCGCCGCGAGGCGCGGGCGCCTCGCTCCCCCCGGAAAGACCATCTGAGACCGTCTAGATGTGCACGATCGGGCAGGTGAGCGTGCGGGTGATGCCCTCGATCGCCTGGATCTGCGCCACGACGAGCCTGCCCAGCTCGTCGACGTTGCGCGCCTCCGCACGGACGATCACGTCGTAGGGCCCCGTGACGTCCTCCGCCAGGGTGACGCCCGTCACGCCGGAGATGTGGCCCGCCACCTCGGCGGCCTTACCGACTTCGGTCTGGATGAGGATGTAGGCCTGCACCATCACGTCCTCCCCAAGCGGAGAATCTGCCGTCGGACGGTTCACCGTATCGTGTTACGCGCCGCAGCGGGGTGCCGGGGTGCCGGGGGCCCCGCCGAGGCGGCCCGAGCAGGTGGAACACGGCGGACGCGGGGGGAACGGACGCGGATGGAGACGATCGGCGAGCTGGGCGAGTTCGGGTTGATCGACCGGCTGACGCGGCGGCTGCCGCAGGGCCCGGCGGTCCGGCTCGGCCCCGGCGACGACGCGGCCGTGGTCGCCGCGCCGGACGGGCGCGTCGTCGCCACCACCGACCTGCTCGCCGAGGGGCGGCACTTCCGCCGCGACTGGTCCGGTCCCTACGACATCGGGCGCAAGGCCGCCGCGCAGAACCTCGCCGACGTCGTCGCGATGGGCGCCCGGCCGACCGCCCTCCTGGTCGGGTTCGCGGCCCCGCCCGACACCGGCGCCGACTGGGCGGAGGCGCTCTACGACGGGCTCGCCGACGAGTGCCGCGCCGCCGGGGCCTCGGTCGCGGGCGGCGACGTCGTGTCCGCGCCGCGGATCACCCTCGCGATCACCGCGCTCGGCGATCTCGGCGGCGCGGCGCCGCTCACCCGGTCCGGCGCCCGGCCCGGCGACGCCGTCGCCGTCCGCGGCGGGCTCGGCCTCGCCGCCGCCGGCCTCGCGCTGCTCACCGAGGGCCGCGACGGGCCCGCGGAGCTGATCGCCGCGCACCGGCGGCCCCGACCGCCCTACGAGGCCGGAGCGGAGGCCCGCGCCCACGGAGCCACCGCCCTGCTGGACGTCTCGGACGGGCTCGTCCAGGACCTCGGCCACATCGCGGCCGCGAGCGGCGTGCGCATCGAGATCGACTCCGCGGCCGTCCCCGTCCCGGAGATCCTCGGCCCGGACGGGCTCCGCCACGCCCTCACCGGCGGTGAGGACCACGCGTTCGCCGCGACGTTCCCGGGCGCCGTTCCGGCGTCCTGGTCGCGGATCGGCGCCGTCGCGGCGGGTTCGGGAGTGCGGGTCGACGGCCGCGAACCGCCGCCCGGCGCATGGGACCATTTCGCCGTCTGAACGGCGGGTTCACGCTGCGCGCACGGCCGTGTGCGTTGACGCATCCGGTAGGCAGGTTTGGGGCGGGTTTGGTATACATCCTGTGATCGAAGAGGGATGGGATGGGACGACACTCGAGGCACGAGCGACCGGGCGACGAAGGCGCTCCGGGCAACCCGCCGTCCCGGGAGCCCTATTACGCGGCGCCGGCCGACCCGTCCTACGACCCTTCCTACGACGCGTCCTATGACCCTTCCTACGACGCGTTCTCCGGGCCCACCGACGACCGGGTCTACGTGTCGTCGTACGAGCGGCCCCGATCCGGCCCGCCGCCCGCCGAGGGGTACCGCTTCGACCCGCTGCCGGGGGACTATCCCGGCGACTACCCCGGCGCTCCCGCTCCCGATCTCGATCCCGCCTACGCCCCCGAAGACCCGCTGGACGGGCCGCTCGACCGGCCGCGCGCGGAAGCCTCCGGTGAACCGGACGGCGGGCGCGGCTTCACGAAGTTCATCGCGAAACTCCCCCTCCCGCTGCTGCCGATCGTCGCGCTCGTCGTCGCGGTCGGCTCGGTCTCCTACGCGCTGAGCACGCAGCAGATCTCGCTCAACTTCGCGGGCGGCGGCGCCCCCCGCGACACCGAGGGCAATCCCCGCGACAGCCAGGTGTCCCAGCGCGGGCCGGGGGAGCGCGCCGGCCGCGGCACCGGCCGCGCCGACGGACTGGTCATCTCCTTCAAGGTCGCCTCGAAGAGCCCCGGCGCCTTCAAGGCCACCGCGACCATCGCGAACAAGGGCCAGGCGCCCGTCCCGAAGTGGGCCCTGGCGTTCACGATCCCCGACGCGTCGGTCACCGCGATCAGCGGCGCCACCGTCGTGCGGACCGGGCGCCTCGCCTTCGTCCGGGGCCGCAGCGCGATCGCGCCCGGCGACGCCGTCCGCATCGTGTTCACCGCACGCGGTACCGCGGCCGAGCCGACCACCTGCGTGCTGAACAAGCTGCCCTGCGCGCTGATCTGACCATGCCCCGAAACCGCCATAAGGTGGATGGCATGTCGCACACTCCGCCCGCGCCGAAGACGCCGCCCCTCGCGCTCACCATCGCGGGCTCGGACTCCGGCGGCGGCGCCGGCATCCAGGCGGACCTGAAGACGATGCTCGCCCACGGCGTCCACGGGATGAGCGTCATCGCCGCCGTCACCGCGCAGAACTCGCTCGGCGTCCAGGGCTACTGGGAGCTGCCGCCCGAGGCGGTGCGCGCGCAGCTCGACTCCGTCCTGTCCGACATCGGGGTGCACGCGCTGAAGACCGGGATGCTGGCGTCCACGGCGCTGGTCGAGATCGTCGCCGAGGCCGTCGCCGGAGCGGACGCGCCCGCCGTCGTCGACCCGGTCGGCGTGTCCAAGCACGGCGACTCGCTGCTCGCGCCCGACGCGGTCGACGCCGTCCGCTCCGCCCTGCTCCCGGTGGCGACCGTCGTCACGCCGAACCTGTTCGAGGTGGAGCAGCTCACCGGCGTCAAGGTCGTGGACGAGGCGGGCCTGCGCGAGGCGGCGCAGGCGGTCAAGGCCCTCGGCCCGCGCTGGGTGCTGATCAAGGGCGGCCACCTGCCCGGCGAGCCCGCCGACCTGCTGTTCGACGGCGAGGAGGAGCACCGCTTCTCCGCGCCCAGGCACGACAACCGCCACACCCACGGCACCGGCTGCACGCTCGCGTCCGCGATCGCGTCCAACCTGGCCCTGGGCGACGACGTCCCCACCGCCGTCGCGAAGGCCAAGCGGTACGTCACGGGCGCGATCGCCGCGGGCTTCCCCCTGGGCGCCGGCATCGGCCCGGTGGACCACGCCTGGCAGCACCGCGGGTGACCGGCACGGCCGGGAACGCCGAGGCCCCGTCACGGAAAGGGCGCCTGCCACGGAGGGGCGCCCGTCACGCGACAAGGCGCCGGACACGCGAAAGTCGGCCCACCGGGGATCCGATGGGCCGACCTGGAGGCCTGTGCGGGCCTGCCGTCCTGTGCGGTCGCGGTGCCGCGGGGGCGGCTCAGACCGTCGGCTTGACGATCTTGCCGGCCTTGATGCAGGACGTGCAGGCGTTGATGCGCTTGGTGCTGCCGTTCACGACGGCGCGCACGCGCTGGATGTTGGGGTTCCAGCGGCGCGGGGTGCGGCGGTGCGAGTGGGAGACGCGCATGCCGAAACCGGGTCCCTTGCCGCAGACGTCGCAGACGGAAGCCACGGGAAACTCCAAGTGGTGTCGATGCTCTGACCGGAGCGCCGCCCGGTGCCGCCGGCGGGGCGGGCCGGGCATCATGGGTGCTCACCGATGAGCGCCTCGGACGAGGCGCACGGATCAGATTAGCCGACAGCCCGTCGGTAGGCGAATCGCGGGCGCGGAGGGGAGCGGTCCTTGGGCGAGGTCCTCGACGGCCCGGCGGTGCGCCGGTGGTGCCGGCTGGCGGCGGACGCGCTCGGCCGCACCAGGGGCGAGATCGACGCGCTCAACGTGTTCCCCGTCCCGGACGGCGACACCGGCACCAACCTGCACCTGACCGTGATCGCGGCGGCGGACGCGCTGGACGGGCTGCCGGCCGCCGCGGGCCCCGCCGAGACGTGGCGGGCGCTCGCGCACGGCGCGCTGCTCGGCGCGCGCGGCAACTCCGGCGTCATCCTCAGCCAGGTGTTCCGGGGCCTGGCCGACGTCCTGGGGCCGCCCGCGGAGCCGCCGGACGGCACGGCGCTCGCGGCGGCGCTCGGGCACGCCTCCGAGCTGGCCCGGGGCGCCGTCGAGCATCCGGTGGAGGGGACGATCCTGAGCGTCCTCGCCGAGGCCGCCGCGGCGGGGGCGGCCGCCGGCGGCGACCTCCCCGCGGTGTGCCGGTGCGCGGCGGAGGGGGCCCGGCGGGCGCTGCGCCGCACCACCGGCCAGCTCGACGTGCTGGCCCGCAGCGGCGTGGTGGACGCGGGCGCGGCCGGGCTCTGCGTCGTCCTCGATGCCCTTGCGGCCGTGGTCACCGAGGAGTACCCCGAGCGGTACGAGGTGCCCGCGCGCGCCGCCGCGACCGCGCCTCCGCCCGAGCGGCCGGCGCCGCGAGGCCCCTACTACGAGGTCATGTACCTGCTCGACGCGCCGGACGGCGCCGTCCACGACCTGCGAGGACGGCTCGACCGGCTCGGGGACTCGCTCGTCGTGGTGGGCGGCGACGGGCTGTGGAACGTCCACGTCCATGTGGACGACGCGGGCGCCGCGATCGAGGCTGGCATGGCGGCCGGCCGCCCCCACCGCATCCGCGTCAGCTACCTGCACGCCGACCCGGGGGAGCCGCACGCCCCGCACACCGGCCGCGCGGTGATCGCCGTGACCGCCGCCGGCGGGCTCGCCGCGCTGTTCGAGGAGGGCGGCGCACGGGTCGTCCGCCGCGACCCGGGCGCGCCGCCGCCGCTCGCGGTGCTGGCGGAGGCGATCCTGGCGGCGGGCGACGAGGTGGCCGTGCTGCCGGACGGGCCCGAGGTGCTGGCCCTCGCCGAGGCCGCGGCGGAGCGGGCGCGCGACGCCGGCGCGCGGATCGCGGTGGTGCCGGCCAAGGCGTCCGTGCAGGGGCTCGCCGCGCTGGCGGTGCACGACCCGCTGCGCCGCTTCGGCGAGGACGTGATCGAGATGACCCGCGCGGCCGGCGCGACCCGCTCCGGCCACCTGGAGGTCGCCGCGCAGGAGGCGGTGACCAGCGCCGGGCTGTGCCGTCCGGGCGACGTCCTCGGGCTGATCGAGGGCGATGTCGCGACGATCGGCGCGGACGTCGCCGAGGTGGCCCGCCGCGTCCTGGACCGCATGCTGTCGGGCGGCGGCGAGCTCGTCACGCTGATCGTCGGCGCGGGGGCTCCGGACGGCCTGGCCGATGCCCTCGGAGAGCACCTGCGGCGCCGCCATCCCGACGTGGAGGCCGGCGTCTACACGGGCGGGCAGGAACGCCATCCCCTCCTCATCGGCGTCGAGTGATTCCCGTCGTGCCCATGGGCTAGAAAAGAGTGCGTGGCGAATCTCGACGAGCCGTTGCGCAAGGTCCTCGGCGACAAGACGGCCAAGGCGCTGGAGAAGGGCCTCGACCTGCACACGGTCGGCGACCTGCTGCACCACTACCCGCGCCGCTACGCCCACCGGGGCGAGCTGACCCAGCTCAGCGGGCTGGAGGACGGCGAGCACGTCACGGTCATGGCGGAGGTCGTCAAGGTGCAGGGCCGCACCCTGACCCGCAGCCCCGGCTACGTCCTGGAGATCACCGTCACCGACGGGACCGGGCGGCTCAAGCTCAGCTTCTTCGGCCGCAAGGGCTCCTACCGGGCCGAGAAGGAGCTGTCGCCCGGCACCCGCGGGCTGTTCGCCGGGAAGATCAGCACCTACCGGCCGCGCAGCGGGAACCCCGTCCGGCAGCTCACCCACCCGCAGTACAAGGTCGTCCACGAGCGCGGCGCCGAGCAGGCCGCGCAGGAGTGGGCCGACGAGATCATCCCGATCTACCCGTCCACGAAGGCGCTGCCGATCGAGACGATCGGCACGTCCGTCGAGACCGTCCTGACGCACCTGGACCTGCCCGCCGACCCGATGCCCGACGCCCTGCTCGAGCGGCGCGGCCTGATCGGGCTGCGCGAGGCGTACGAGGGCATCCACCGCCCCAAGAGCTGGGAGGAGCTGGGCCGCGCCCGGAAGCGCCTGAAGTGGGACGAGGCGTTCGTCGTCCAGGTCGCGCTCGCCCAGCGGCGGCTCGCCGCCGCCGCACTGCCCGCCAAGCCGCGCCCGCCCGCGTTCGGCGGCATCCAGGCGGAGTTCGACGCGCGCCTGCCGTTCGAGCTCACCGAGGGCCAGCGCAAGGTCGGCGACGAGATCGCCGCCGACCTGGCCGGGGAGCACCCGATGCACCGCCTGCTGCAGGGCGACGTCGGAGCCGGCAAGACGATCGTCGCGCTGCGGGCGATGCTCCAGGTCGTCGACGGCGGCGGGCAGGCCGCGCTGCTCGCGCCCACCGAGGTCCTCGCGCAGCAGCACTACCGCTCGATCACCGGGATGCTCGGCGACCTCGCCCAGGCCGGGCAGCTCGGCGGCGCCGAGCACGCCACCCGCGTCGCGCTGCTGACCGGGTCGCAGGGCGCGAAGGCGCGCAAGGAGGCGCTGCTGGACGCCGCGTCCGGCACCGCCGGGATCGTCGTCGGCACCCACGCGCTGCTCCAGGAGAGCGTCCAGTTCGCCGACCTCGGCCTCGTCGTCGTCGACGAGCAGCACCGCTTCGGCGTCGAGCAGCGGGACGCACTGCGCGAGAAGGTCGGCGGCGGGCGCCCGCACGTCCTGGTCATGACGGCGACGCCGATCCCGCGCACGGTCGCGATGACCGTGTTCGGCGACCTGGAGACCTCGGTCCTCGGGCAGCTCCCCGCCGGCCGGTCGGCGATCCAGACCCATGTGGTGCCGCCGGAGAGGCCCGCGTTCTTCGCGCGGATCTGGGAGCGCATCAAGGAGGAGGCGGCCAAGGGCAGGCAGGTCTACATCGTCTGCCCGCGCATCGGCGAGCAGGAGGGCGACGAGGGCGACGCCGTCGCCGCCGCCGAGGAGGGGGAGCGCAGGTCGCCGCTCGGCATCATGGAGGTGCTGCCGAAGCTGGAGGAGCTGCTCGCCGGGCTGCGCATCGGCGTCCTGCACGGCAAGCTGCACCCCGACGAGAAGGACGCGGTGATGCGCCGCTTCACCGACCGCGAGCTCGACGTCCTGCTCGCCACCACCGTCATCGAGGTCGGCGTCGACGTCCCGAACGCCACCGTCATGGTCATCATGGACGCCGACCGGTTCGGCGTCTCCCAGCTCCACCAGCTCCGCGGCCGGGTCGGGCGCGGCTCGCTGCCCGGCCTGTGCCTGCTGGTCACCGAGGCGGAGCCGGGCAGCAAGGCCCGCGAGCGGCTCGACGCCGTCGCGTCCACCACCGACGGGTTCGAGCTGTCGCGGCTCGACCTGGAGCAGCGCCGCGAAGGGGACGTGCTGGGCGCCGCGCAGGCGGGCCGCTCGTCCAGCCTCCGGCTGCTGACCCTCCAGCGGGACGAGGACGTGATCCGCGACGCCCGCGAGGAGGCGACCGCGCTCGTCGGCGCCGACCCCGACCTGACCGGGCACCCCGGCCTCGCCACCGTCCTGTCCTCCCTCCTCGACGAGGACCGCGCCGACTTCCTGGAGAAGGCCTGACCCCGCCCGCTCACTCCGGACGCACGCTTGATCACAGAGCTCTGACGTGAGTGGATGGTAACGGGCCGTCGGGGGCTCGCGAGGGTACGGCTCCCGGTGGCGGCCCGTACGCGACGGAGGAGCTCCCCATGACGTCCGTTGACCCCCTGGCGCCCGGCGACCCCGAGCGGCTCGGGCGGTACGAGCTGGTCGGGCGGCTCGGCGAGGGCGGGCAGAGCGTCGTCTACCTCGGGCGCCGCGAGGACGGGACGCGGGCCGCCGTGAAGCTGCTGCGCGACCGGTTCAGCCGCAGCCCCGAGTGGCGGGCCCGGTTCGAGCGCGAGATGCGGATGATCGGGCGGGTCGCCGGGTTCTGCACGGCGCAGGTGATCGAGGCCGACATCTCCGGCGACCTGCCGTACGTGGTGAGCGAGTACGTCCCGGGGCCGTCGCTCAGCGGGCTCGTCCGCGAGCACGGGCCGCGCACCGGCACCGACCTGGACCGGCTGGCGATCGGGACCGTGACCGCGCTCGCGGCGATCCACCGGGCGGGGATCCTGCACCGCGACTTCAAGCCGTCCAACGTGCTGATGGGGCCGGACGGCCCGCGCGTCATCGACTTCGGCATCGCGCGGATCGCCGGGGCCCCGGCGGCGAAGGGCAGCGGCGTCGTCGGGACGCCGTCCTACATGGCGCCCGAGCAGGTGAACGACGGCGAGCTCGGCACCGGCGTCGACATGTTCACCTGGGCGGCGACGATGCTGTTCGCGGCGACGGGGCGGCACCCGTTCGGCAACGACACGATCTCCGCGGTGTTCCACCGGATCCTGAACTACGAGCCCGACCTGTCCGCGCTGCCGGACTCGCTGCGCGGCGCCGTCGCGTCCTGCCTGGCCAAGGACCCGGCGCGCCGCCCGGAGGCCCAGCGGGTGCTGCTCGACCTGCTCGGCGGGCAGGCCGCCGCCGAGGACGAGGGAACGCTCAGCACCGGCGCCCACTTCGCCGGGGACGCGCGGGTGCCGCCGCCGGCCCCCGCGCGGCCCGCCGGAACCGATCCGGGCGGGACGGCCTGGGCGCTGCTCGCGGACGGTTCCGGCGAGGCGCCCGCGCGGGCGGAGGCGGGCTCGGCGGCCCCGCCCGCCGCCGCGGCCGAGGCGGTCGCGCCCGCGACCCGCGCGATCGAGACGGTGCTCAGCTTCGACCACGCCCGGTTCGACCAGGACGTGGCGGCGGCGCACCGGGCGTCCACGGCCCGGTACGGCGCCGACTACGACCGGCAGCTCGCGACGCGTGATTACCGCGAGGAGCTGACCGACAAGAAGGGCTCGGTCTCCGCGGCCGTCGTCGACGCGGCCGTCGTGTCCGCCGCGCCCGGCAGGGTCACCGTCCTGTCGTACGTCCGGCGGACGGTGCGCGCCGAGAACGCCGACCCGTCCCGCCTCCAGGACCCGATGCGCGCGACCATGGTCAAGCAGGGGGGCGGGTGGCTGATCGACAGCCTGTACTCGCTGAAGGCGGGCTCGCCCCGCGCCGACATGTCCGGCGCGACCTGGCCGGGCGCGCGGGCCAGGGAAGCGGTCGAGGCGGTGTCCCGCGACCCGGCCGTGGCGCGCGGGACCCCGCTGGAGGTCGGCCTGCGCGCGGGCGGGCGGGAGCGGCGGGTCGCGGCGCTGGTGCTGGTCGGCGCGTGCAAGGGCGGCTGCACCGACGGCGACGCCGTCGAGGTCCGCCGCCTGCTGCTCGAACGGGCGGGCGGCGGATGGAGGGTCGCGAGGTCCGAGGTGCTCTGACGCGCCGGAGGGGCGCCCCCGCGCGGGGACGCCCCTCCGGCGGGGACGGTTCAGGACTCGCGGGCGTGGCGCCTGCGGGTCGCGGCCACCGCGGCGCCGCCCGCGCCGATGGCGGCGAGGCCGAGCGCCACCAGCGGCAGCGCGTCGGTGCCGGTGAAGGGCAGCCCCTGCGGCGGGGTGAACTCCGCCGCGGTCGCGCCGGGGCCCAGGCCCCCGCCGGACGGCAGCTCGGGCGGTGCCGGGGACGACGGCAGCGACGGCGGCTCGGGTGACGAGCCGGGAGGCGCCGGCTCGCCGGGAGGCGACGGCGGCGACGGCGGGACGGGCGGGGTCGGCGGCGTGGGCGGCACCGGCGGGGTCGGGGGAGTCGGCGGAGCCGGCGCCTCGCAGCCACCGCCGACGCAGGCGCCTGCCGACAGGCCCACCGAGACGGGTGTGCCGCCGGCCGGAGCCACCGAGGCACCCAGATCGGCGTCGGCGCTGAGGAGCCGCCGGCCCGCCGACGCCGTCGCGCTCGCCGACAGGGAGAGCCCGGCGCTCCCCGCGGGCGACGCGGCACGGGTGTCCAGCCGCGTTCCGGCCTTGACCGTGGCGTCGCTCAGCGACGCGCTCGCGCCCGCCCGCAGCCGGACGCCCGCGCCGGCGTCCGGCGTGCCGAGGCCGGCGCCGACGTCGAGGCCGGCGCTCGCCGTCCGGGTGCGCTCGTCGTAGTCGAGCGTGGCGCCGACATGCAGCCGGACCACCGGCTTCGCCTTCGGCGCGGGCGATGCCTTCGCCGGAGCCTTCCGGGTCTTTGCCTTCTTGAGCGTGGTCAGCCTCTGCGGCTTCTCGGCCGGAGCCTTTCGCGTATTCGCCTTTTCGAGATGGGCGGTTTTCAGATCGGCGATCTTCGGATGGGCCGGCTTCGGCTGGGCCGCCGTCCGAGGGGTCGCGAGGTCGGCGAGGGGCGTGGAGGTCTCGGCGTGCGAGACGCCGCTCATGGCGGCGAAGCCGAGGACCGCGGACCCGGCCGTCACCGCCAGTCTCCTACCGTGATGCACAGGTGCTCCTGAGTGATGGATTGCACAACCTGCGAGCACGCTTGCACGTGACGTAGTCGATGTGAACATCGTTCGCGTCATTTGGGTAGACGTTCACAAGAGGTCCCGGTGCGGGTTGTGCATCATTTCGCGAACCGCCGGACGGGCGGGGGACCGCGCCGGATGCGCGACCGGCGGAGAAGGCCCCCGATACTGGGAGGGTGAGCAGGGTCATCGCGGGCAGTGCGGGCGGGCGGCGGCTGGCCGTCCCGCCGGGACGGGACACCAGGCCGACCAGCGACCGCGCCCGGGAGGGCCTGTTCTCCACCGTCCTCGCCCTCCTCGGCCCGCTGGACGGGCTGCGCGTCGCCGACCTGTACGCGGGGTCCGGCGCGGTCGGGTTCGAGGCGCTGTCGCGGGGCGCCGCGCACGCGCTGCTGGTCGAGTCGCATCCGCGCGCGATGCGGGTCATCCGGCAGAACGCGGACGCGCTCGGGCTGCCCGGCGCCGTGCCCTGCCCCGAGAAGGTGGAGCGGCTCGTCCGGCGCGGGCCCGGCGAGCCCTACGACCTGATCTTCGCCGACCCGCCGTACGCGCTGGCGGACGCGGCCGTCACCGCTCTCCTGGAGGACCTGCGCGACCACGGCTGGGCCGCCCCGGACGCCCTCGTCGTCGTCGAGCGCGCCTCCCGCGGACCCGCGCTGACCTGGCCCGACGGGTACGAAGCGGAGCGCGAGAGGCGTTACGGCGAGGCGCTTTTCTGGTACGGCCGCGCCGCCGGCCGTTGATCGGGAGGGAGATCGGGTAAAGGCATGCCCATGAAGCCCGGACTCGACCGCGCGCTGGGACGCACCTGGGTCGTCGCCCTGGTCATGGCCATCGCCCTGATGGCGAACATCACCTACGTACAGGGCTTCCAGGCGCAGGACCTGCGGGACGACTCGCTCAACGCCCGCCAGTTCGAGGACCGCTTCAAGATCGACCGGGGCCCGATCGTGGCGGGCGGCGAGCGGCTCGCCTGGTCGCGGAAGCTCGATGACGGCCGCTACCAGCGCCACTACAAGGACGGCAAGGTGTTCGCGCCGGTCACCGGCTACTTCTCGGTGTTCTCCCAGACCGGCCTGGAGAGCGCCGCGAACCACTTCCTGGACGGCACCGACGACCGCCTCGCCACCACCAACTTCGTCGACAAGCTCGTCGGCAACCACGTCCCCGGCGGGACCGTCGAGGCGACCATCGACGTCGGCGCGCAGCGCGCCGCCTACACCGCGCTCGCCTCCAGCGGCGCCCGCCGCGCCGCGGCCGTGGTCCTGGACGCGAAGACGGGCGCGATCCGAGTGCTGGCGTCCACGCCGTCCTACGACCCGGACGAGGTCTCGACGCTCGACCGGCAGAAGGCGGTGCGGGCGTTCGAGCGGCTCAACGGCGAGAAGCTGAAGCCGCTGCTCGACAAGGCCACGCGGGAGGTCTTCCCGCCCGGCTCCACGTTCAAGACCGTCGTCGCCGCGGCCGCGCTGAAGGCGGGCGCCACCGCGGGCTCGCAGGTCAAGGCGGGGCGCAGCTACCGGCCGCCCGGCGCCGGGCAGGCGATCAACAACGACGCGGGCGACATCGGCGGGTCCTGCGACCTCCCCCGGATCCCGCTGGACGAGGCGTACGCGCAGTCCTGCAACACCACGTTCGCGTTCATGGGCGCGGAGGAGCCCGGCAACGGCGCCGTCCACGAGGCGGCCGGCGGGTTCGGGTTCGGCGACCCCGTCGAGTACGCCGACGGCCTGCGGAGCGCCACCAGCTCGTTCCCGGAGACCGACCAGCCGTCCCTCAGCGCGCTCGGCTCCATCGGGCAGGGCAGCACGGTCGCCAGCCCGCTGCAGATGGCGATGGTCGCGGCCGGCGTCCTCAACGACGGGGAGGTCATGCGCCCGCACCTCATCGACAAGCTGCGCGCCCCCAACGGCCGCACGGTCGACACGATCTCCCCGAAGCGGCTGGGGCGGGCGCTGACGTCCGGGCAGGCCGAGCAGATGCGGCGGATGATGAAGGCCGTCGTCGACCGGGGCACGGGCAAGACGCTGAAGGGGTCGTCCGTCACCGGCGGCAAGACCGGCACCGCCGACGTCGAGGGCGCCGCCTACAACGACCGCTGGTTCATCGGCTTCGGGCCGGGGGACGACCCGAAGTACGCGGTCGCGGTGATGACCGAGGCGCCCGGATACGGCATCGAGTCGGGCCCGATCGCGGCCAGGATCCTCAAGGCCCTCGGCGACTGAGCGGCGCGCCGGAAGGGCCCGCGGACGGCCGCCGGACGGGCGTCCGGGCGACCGGGCGAGCCCGGGTGAAACCGGGCCGAATGCGATTTGGTACGTTCACGCCGCAGGTCAGAAACCGGGACCGAAGGGGTTCGCGCCGTGCGCCGTGTCGTCTGTCCGGGATCGTTCGACCCCGTCACCAACGGGCATCTCGACATCATCAGCCGCGCCTCCCGTCTGTACGACGAGGTGGTCGTCGCGGTGCTGATCAACAAGAACAAGAAGAGCCTGTTCACCGTGGACGAGCGCGCCGACATGATCGCCGAGGTCACCGCGGAGTACGGCAACGTCAAGGTGGACAAGTTCTACGGGCTCACCGTCGACTACTGCAAGGAGCAGGACATCCCGGTCATCGTCCGGGGCCTGCGGGCCGTCAGCGACTACGAGTACGAGCTGCAGATGGCCCAGATGAACCACCGGATCGCCGGCGTGGAGACGCTGTTCATGGCGACGAACCCGGAGTACGCCTTCCTGTCCTCCAGCCTCATGAAGGAGGTCGTGAAGTTCGGCGGGGACATCTCCGGGCTCGTCCCCGACAGCGTCCACGCCCGCCTCGTGGAGCGCCTGCAGCAGGAGGGCTGAGCCCCCGGGCGGCGGGCGGACGGGGCGCGAGTTGGGTCACCGCCCCGCGTTCGGTACCCTGGGACATCGGCCATCAACGGCGGCCGCCGTTCACCATGCCTCACGAAAGCAGGGAATCCGCTGACACGCCTCGACCCCAACGCCCCTCTCGTGCTCGACACCCGAGCTCTGGGCCGGCAGCCGGGATCGTCGCGCGAGGAGCACCCGACCGTGCCGGCACCGGAGAACTTCGGCGTCGAGATGGTGGGCGTCCCCGAGGGCGCCGCGATCGAGCTGGACCTCCGGCTCGAGGCGGTGCTGGAGGGGGTGCTCGTCACCGGCACGGCGACGGTCCCCCTGGAGGGGGAGTGCTCCCGCTGCCTCGACCCGATCGCCTCGACCTTCGAGGCGGACTTCCAGGAGCTCTTCGTCTACGACGACACCCGCTCGGGCGGGAACGCCGACGACGACGAGCTCCGCCTCGAGGGCGACCTCATCGACCTCGAACCGGTCCTGCGGGACGCGGTGGTGCTCGCGCTGCCGCTGTCCCCGCTGTGCCGGGACGACTGCCCGGGCCTGTGCCCGGACTGCGGTGCGCGGCTCGCGGACGTCGAGCCTGGGCACCGCCACGACGTCGCCGACCCCCGGTGGGCGGCGCTGCAGGACCTCGCCGGCGACTTGGCGCCGGCGAACCCCGACCGGGGGAACGGGAGCTCCGGCACCCGTGGATTCGACCGACGAGAAGGAAAGCAGGAGGGCTGACGTGGCCGTCCCGAAGCGGAAGAAGTCGCGCAGCAACACGCGGCACCGGCGCGCGCAGTGGAAGACCGCGGCGCCGAACCTGGTCGAGTGCCCGACGTGCCGCGACCACAAGCTGCCGCACACCGCGTGCGCGACGTGCGGCACCTACGACCGGCGGCAGGTCATCACCCCGTCGGCCTGAGTCTTCTCGCATCCTGGGGGGCGGATCCGCGCGCGGCGCGGCCCGCCCCCCACGGTGCGGGACGGACACCACCCCGACCACCCCGGCGCGCGACGTCGGCGTGGTGACCGGTGCGGAGACCGCGCCCGGAGCCGTGGTGCACGCCGGGATCAGCCGACCGGCGCGCACCTCGTCTTCGCGGACATCCTCCTCACCGCGCGTCCTCGCCGTCCCGGCCGTCCCGGCCGGCGCGCCGCACCAGCGACCGCGCCATGCGCGGTGCACGGCCTGCGAGGAGGGCCCGTGAGCGCCAAGAGGAGCGCACCCACGCCGGACCGGGCGGAACTGACCGCCGCGCTCGGCGTCGAAGTCGACGGCGAACTGCTCGAACGTGCCCTGACGCACCGTTCGTACGCCTACGAGAACGGCGGCCTGCCCACCAACGAGCGCCTGGAGTTCCTCGGCGACTCGGTGCTCGGGCTCGTCGTCACCGACACCCTGTTCCGCGGCCACCCCGACCTGCCCGAGGGGCAGCTGGCCAAGCTGCGCGCCGCCGTGGTCAACATGCGCGCCCTCGCGGGCGTCGCCCGCGGCCTCGGCGTCGGCGCCCACATCCGGCTCGGCCGGGGCGAGGAGGGCACCGGCGGCCGCGACAAGGCCTCGATCCTCGCCGACACCCTGGAGGCGCTGATCGGCGCCGTCTACCTGGACCGCGGCCTCGACGAGGCGTCCGCCCTCGTCCACCGGCTCTTCGACGCGCTGATCACCCGCTCGGCGGGGCTCGGCGCCGGGCTGGACTGGAAGACCTCGCTGCAGGAGCTCACGGCCGTGGAGGAGCTCGGCGTCCCCGAGTACCACGTCGCCGAGAGCGGCCCCGACCACCAGAAGACGTTCCGCGCGTCCGTGCGGGTCGGCGGGAAGACCTACGGCTCGGGCGAGGGCCGCAGCAAGAAGGAGGCCGAGCAGCACGCCGCCGAGGCCGCCTGGAACGAGATCCGCGCGCTCGTCGTGGCGCGGGACGCGGGCGACGAGGCCGGCGAGGCGGCCCAGGCCGGTGCCTGAGCTGCCCGAGGTCGAGGTCGTCCGGCGGGGCCTCGAGCAGTGGACGACCGGCCGGACCGTCGCGTCCGCGGAGGTGCTGCACCCCCGCTCGGTGCGCCGCCACGAGGCGGGCCCCGCCGACTTCGCCGCCCGGCTCGCCGGACGCGCGCTGCGGGCGCCCCGCCGCCGCGGCAAGTACCTGTGGATCCCGCTCGACGGCGAGGCCGAGGCGGTGCTCTGCCACCTCGGCATGAGCGGGCAGCTGCTCGTCGGCGACCCCGCCCGCGAGCGGGAGAAGCACCTGCGCGTCCGGGCCGCCTTCACCGACGGCGGCCACGACCTGCGCTTCGTCGACCAGCGGACCTTCGGGCACCTGATGCTCACCGACCTCGTCCCGGACGCGCACTCCGCCGGCTCGCTCGTCCCGCAGCCGATCGTCCACATCGCCCCCGACCCGCTGGAGGACGCCTTCGACCCGGAGGCGTTCTTCCGCGCCCTGCGGCGCCGGAAGACCGGGATCAAGCGGGCCCTGCTCGATCAGTCGCTGATCAGCGGCGTCGGCAACATCTACGCCGACGAGGCGCTGTGGCGGGCCAGGCTCCACTGGGCGCGCCCCACCGAGACGATGACCCGGGCGGAGGCCACGCGCGTCCTGGAGGCCGCGCAGGAGGTCATGAGCGCCGCCCTCGCGGTCGGCGGCACGTCCTTCGACAGCCTGTACGTCAACGTGAACGGCGAGAGCGGCTACTTCGAACGCTCCCTGGACGCCTACGGCCGCCGCGACGAGCCCTGCCGCCGCTGCGGGTCGCCGATCCGCCGCGAAGAGTTCATGAACCGTTCGTCCTACAGCTGCCCGGTGTGCCAGCCGCGCCCCAGGCGGGCGCGCCACTAGGGTTCTCGCGTGATGGACGACGAGGAGAGGGCGCGGCTCACGGCCTGGGTGCGCGGGCGCGTGCAGGGCGTCGGTTTCCGCTGGTGGGTGCGGTCGCGGGCGCTGGAGCTCGGCCTGGCCGGCAGCGCCGCGAACCTGAGCGACGGCCGCGTCGAGGTCGTGGCCGAGGGCCCGCGCAGCAAGTGCCGCGAACTGCTCGAACTGCTGCGCGGGGACGGCGTCGCGGGCCGCCCCGGCAAGGTCACCGGCGTCACCGAGCGCTGGAGCGCACCGCGCGGCGAGGCCGCCGGCTTCGTGGAGCGGTGACGAGTAGGGAGTTCCGGTTTGTACCTGCTAAACTAGTAGAGGAAGGTTGTTACCGGCCTGTGATGTGCGGCTTGACCAGGACACCGGCCGGTGCGACTCTAGATGGTACGCGCACCGAACTTCATGTGCTTCTCGTGCGCGATCCCTGCTGGTTACTCAGCGTGGAGGACCCTTAGTCATGGCGAAGGCTCTACTCGGCCACGTCGGCGGTCCCGACCCCCGGATGGTCGCGGAGATGCGGCGCCTGCAGCAGCGCGTACGTGACCTGGAGGCCGAACTCGTACGGCTCCAGGCGGAGAACGACGCGCTTGCGACGGCGACGGACGACGATGTGATGTCGCTCGCGGTGAAGGACCGCGAACCCGCGCTGACCTGATCTCGGCGCATCATCCTCAAACACAGGGACGCCGATCCTCGGCGTCCCTAAGGTGTTTTCGCGTTTATTGGTTCGCCCTCGGCGGTCGGGCCTGGGGGCCCTTCCTTCCACGGGCGAACCGGCGATCGCTGCATCGCTCCGGCTCGCCTGGCGGCTCGCTTCGCGATCAGGTTTCTTGCTTCGCTCGAAACCTGGCTTCGCACGCGATCGCAACGCTCAGGTCCCCGCAGGCTCGGCTTACGGACGAGATCCTGCGGGTTTCCGCTGGTACAGGTGACGGCCACCCCCGTGGTCAGGGTTCGTTCAGGATTTCCCTGGGGTGAGGCATGGCCCCGCGCTTCTTGGTCGGGTGTGGCTGGTTGTGATGGTGTGCGGGTGTCGTCTGGCGGGCCATCGCGTGAACGCATGGCTTCCGCACTGGGGCCGCTGCGGGCGGGGGTGTGGGGTCAAAATGGGGCAAAGGTTTCGAGGGTTGCGGGTGGCCGGAAGCGGGGCTTGCGCGTTGATCCCGGGAATCGTGGCATCGGACGGGCGGCGGGGCGTGACGGCGGGGCCGTCGGCGCAGGTACGCGATAGCCTCTAGCGTTCGATGCTGGCCGCGGAGCGGGGAGGGACGGCGCTTGTACCTGAAGACCTTGACGTTGCGCGGCTTCAAGTCCTTCGCGTCCTCCACCACGCTGAAGTTCGAGCCGGGGATCACGGCCGTCGTGGGGCCGAACGGGTCGGGCAAGTCCAACGTCGTGGACGCGCTGGCCTGGGTGATGGGCGAGCAGGGCGCCAAGTCGCTGCGCGGCGGCAAGATGGAGGACGTCATCTTCGCCGGGACGGCGAACCGGGCGCCCCTCGGGCGCGCCGAGGTCGTGCTGACGATCGACAACGCCGACGGGGCCCTGCCGATCGACTACACCGAGGTGACGATCAGCCGGCTGATGTTCCGGTCCGGGTCGAGCGAGTACGCGATCAACGGCGACTCGTGCCGGCTGCTGGACATCCAGGAGCTGCTGTCGGACTCCGGCATCGGGCGCGAGATGCACGTCATCATCGGCCAGGGGCAGCTCGACCGCGTCCTGCACTCGGGGCCCGAGGGGCGCCGGGCGGTGATCGAGGAGGCCGCCGGCGTCCTCAAGCACCGCAAGCGCAAGGAGAAGGCGCTGCGGAAGCTGGACGCGATGCAGGGCAACCTGACCCGCGTCCAGGATCTCACCGGTGAGCTGCGGCGGCAGCTGAAGCCGCTCGGCAAGCAGGCCGAGATCGCGCGGCGGGCCGCGGTGATCCAGGCCGACCTGCGGGACGCGCGGCTGCGGCTGCTCGCCGACGACCTCGTCACGCTGCGGACGAGGCTGGAGCAGGAGGCCGCCGACGAGGCCGCGATCCGGGAGCGCCGCACCGAGACGGAGCGGGCGCTCGGCGAGGCGCAGCGGCGCGAGGCCGTCCTGGAGGCGGAGGAGGCCGAGCAGGCGCCCGAGCTGGCGCGCGTCCAGGACACCTGGTTCCGGCTGTCGGCGCTGAAGGAGCGGCTGCGCGGCGTCGCCGACCTCGCCGCCGAGCGGCACCGCAACGCGGCCGAGGCGCGCGAGGAGGAGCGGCGCGGCCGCGACCCCGAGGACATGGAGCGCGAGGCCGCCGAGATCCGCGAGCAGGAGGAGATGCTCCGCGCCGCGCTGGACGAGGCGCAGGACGGCCTCGCCAACGCCGTCGAGCAGCGGACGGGCGTCGAGGAGGCCCTCGCGGCCGAGGAGCGCCGGCTGCAGGCCGCCGCGCGCGCCGCGGCCGACCGCCGCGAGGAGCTGGCCCGGCTGCGCGGCCGGGTCGAGGCGCTGCGCAGCAAGGCGCAGGCCGGCCGGTCGGAGATCGGGCGGCTCGCCGAGGCGCGCGAGGAGGCCGAGCAGCGCGCCGACGACGCACGGGTGGAGTTCGAGGCGTTCGAGGCCGAGGTCGTCGAGGACCCGGCGCTCGCCGCCGAGCACGAGGCCGCGCAGGAGGCGCTCGCCACCGCGAAGGACGCCGCAGAGGCGGCGCGCGCCGGGGTGGCCGGTCCGCGCGGGGCACTGAAGGAGGCGCGGGCCGCGGTGGCCGCCGCGCGGTCCGCCGACCAGGCCGCGCAGAAGAAGGTCACGGCGCTCCAGGCGCGGATCGAGGCCCTCAACCTGACGCTGGCGAGCGCCGCCGACGGCGGCGAGGCGCTGCTGTCGGCCGGCGCGGACGGCTCCCTCGACGGCGTGCTGGGCACGGTCGCGTCGCTGCTGAACGTCCGGCCCGGGTACGAGACGGCGGTCGCCGCCGCCCTGGGGAACGCCGCCGAGGCCATCGCCGTCGGCTCACTCGACACGGCCGAGGCCGCGCTGGCGCTGCTGCGCTCCCGCGACGCCGGGCGCGCCGGGCTCCTCGTCGGCGGGGGAGCGGTTTCCCCCGCCGCGCGGGTGCCGGGCGCCGACTACGCGATCGACGCGGTGAGCGTCCCCGAGGTCGTGCGTCCGGCCATGGAGCACCTCCTGCGGGACGTGGTGGTCGTCGACGACGTGCCGTCCGCCGCCGCGCTGGTCCGGCGCGAGGCGTCCCTGCGCGCCGTCACCCGTGACGGCGAGCTCGTCGGGGCGCACTGGGCGCAGGGCGGCGCGAGCGGTGCGCAGAGCCTGCTGCAGATGCGCGCGACCCTCGACCAGGCCACCGAGGATCTGGCCGCCGCGGAGACGGCGGCCGGGGTCGCCGCCGACGAGCTGGCGGCGTCGATGGAGCGCGAGCAGTCCGCCCAGATGGCGCTGGAGGCCGCGGAAGCCGCCGCCGGTGAGGCCCAGGCCAGGGTGAACCAGGCGCAGGCCGAGCTTGACCGCGTCGGCGCGCGCGTGCGCGAGTTCGACGCGAAGGCGGCGCAGGAGGCCAAGCGCGCCGCGCGGCTGGAGGCCGACGTCCGGGCCGCGCGCGGCGAGGTGGAGCGGCTCACCAAGGCGCTGGACGCGGCCACCGAGTCGCTGGAGCGCGACACCCAGGCGGCCGAGGAGCTGACGATGCGGCTGGCCGAGTCGGAGGAGGCCGCGGAGGTCGCCGACGAGGCCGGGCACGACACCGACGCGCGCGACGAGCTGCAGGCCCGCGCGCAGGCGCTGCGGTCCGCCGAGATGGAGTCGCGGCTGGCGGTGCGCACCGCCGAGGAGCGGGTGCAGGCCATCACCGGACGCGCCGACGCCCTCGAACGCGGCGCCCGCCGCGAGCGGGAGGAGCGCGCGCGGGCCGCGCAGCGCCGCGCCCGCCGCGAGGAGCAGGCCAGGATCGCCAAGGCCGTGCACCGCGGCGCCCGCGCGGCCCTCGACCGCATCGAGCACTCCCTCGCCGCCGCCGTCCGCCGCCGCGAGGCCGCCGAGCAGGCCAAGGCCGCGCGCGAGGCGGAGCTGAAGGTCGTCCGCACCCAGGTCCGCGAGCTGTCGGCGACCCTGGAGCGCCTCGTCAACGTCGTCCACGGCAACGAGGTCGCCCGCGCCGAGCAGCGGCTCCGGCTGGAGCAGTACGAGCAGCGGGCGCTGGAGGAGTTCGGCCTGGAGGTCGAATCGCTGGTCGCCGAGTACGGCCCCGACCAGCCCGTGCCCCCCGACCCGGAGAAGGGTGAGGACGCGCGGCCCGTCCCCTACGACCGGGCCGTCCAGGAGAAGCGCGCCAAGGCGGCCGAGCGGCAGCTCAACCAGCTCGGCAAGGTCAACCCGCTCGCCCTGGAGGAGTTCGCGGCGCTGGAGGAGCGGCACGCCTTCCTCACCTCGCAGCTGGAGGACCTCAAGAAGACCCAGCGGGAGCTGCTCGGCCTGGTCAAGGAGGTCGACGACCGCGTCCAGGAGGTGTTCGCCGCCGCGTACGGCGACACCGCCCGCGAGTTCGAGCGGATCTTCGCGCGGCTGTTCCCCGGCGGCGAGGGCAGCCTGTCGCTGACCGAGCCCGACGACATGCTCACCACCGGCGTCGAGGTGTCGGCGCGCCCGCCCGGCAAGAAGGTCAAGCGGCTGTCGCTGCTGTCCGGCGGCGAGCGGTCGCTGGTCGCCATCGCCTTCCTCGTCGCCGTGTTCAAGGCCCGCCCGTCGCCGTTCTACGTCCTGGACGAGGTCGAGGCCGCGCTCGACGACACCAACACGCAGCGGCTCATCACCGTCTTCGAGGAGCTGCGGGAGTCCTCCCAGCTCATCGTCATCACCCACCAGAAGCGGACCATGGAGGGCGCCGACGCCCTCTACGGCGTCAGCATGCGCGGTGACGGCGTCACCCAGGTCGTCAGCCAGCGGCTGCGGGACTGACCGCCCGGCCGCGAACGGCGTGATGCGGATTTCATATGGCCGTAATATTCGCGTCCGGTGCTTGGAGCGTTGCATCACCTATCCCTCGCAATTCGGACGGCGGCGCAAAATTATTTTCGGCATGCAATAACCGAAGGATTACGATGCATTCCCGCCGGTGGGATGCGAGGCGCGCGGTCAGCCTGCGCGGACGGTGACGTCACGGTCACGCTCGCGGACTTGTGCGGCTCCAGGGCGTCCACTACCCATGTGCACCGTGGTTCTCCGGCCCCTCACACACCGGGCATCCGCGCCCGGTACGGAGGACCGCCGGAGGTGCTGCCCATGGACGCCGGGAAACTCAAGGACAATTTCGCCCTGGTCGGCGCGAACGGCGTGGACGTCGCCGAATATTTCTATGCCGATCTTTTCGCGCGTGCGCCGCGGCTCAGGTCGATGTTCCCGGCGTCGATGGCGAAACAGCACGAAGTGCTGCTCGCGGCGCTGTCCCAGATCGTCTCCTCGGTCGACGACCCGGACGCGCTGGTGCCGTTCCTGCGGGACCTCGGCCGCCGGCACGGCGGATTCGGCGTCACGGCCGACCACTACGCGCCCGTCGGCGCGAGCCTGCTCTCCACCCTCGCCCACTTCAGCGGCCCCGCCTGGAGCGCGGACCTCGAACGCGACTGGACGGCCGCCTACGGCGTGGTCGCGCAGGTCATGACGGAGGCCGCCGCCGAGCCCGTCTCCTGATACCCCGTGGACGCCCAGCGGCTGAAGGACAGCTTCGACCGGGTCGCGGAGCAGGGTGACGCCGTCGCCCTGTTCTTCTACTCCGACCTGTTCGTCCGCAACCCGCACCTGCGCGACATGTTCCCCGTCGGGATGAGCGGCCAGCGGGACAAGCTGCTGCGGGCCCTCGGGCACATCGTCGCCAGGGTCGATGACCTGCCCGCCCTCGTCCCGTTCCTGCAGCAGCTCGGCCGCGACCACCGGCGGTTCGGAATCGTCGCCGAACACTACCCGCACGTCGGCGCGAGCCTCCTCGCCACCCTGCGGCACTTCGCCGGCGACGGCTGGACCGACGACGTCGAGGGCGACTGGAACGCCGCCTACAGCCTGGTCGCCAAGGTGATGCTGGAGGCCGCCGACGAGAACGCCCTCACCAGCCCCGCCTGGTGGAACGGCCAGGTCGTCGCGGTCGAGCGGCGCCGGTTCGACATCGCCGTCCTGCGCGTCCAGCCGGACCGGCCGCTGCCGTACCGGCCGGGCCAGTCGGTCGCGCTGGAGGTGCCGTCGCGGCTGCGGCACTGGCGGTACTACTCGATGGCGAACGCGTCGCGCCCCGACCACACCGTCGACTTCCACGTCCGGCTGGTGGACGGCGGGCCGGTGAGCCCGGTCCTGGTGCGCCGCACCGAGACCGGCGACCGGGTCCGGATGGGCGCCCCGATCGGCACGCTCACCCTGGACGAGGAGTCCCCGCGGGACGTGCTGCTCGTGGCGGGCAGCACGGGCCTGGCCCCGCTCAAGGCGATGCTGGAGCAGATCGCGCGGCGCCCCGCCCCGCCGCGGGTGCACCTGTTCTTCGGCGCCCGCACCCGCGACGGCCTGTACGACCTGGAAGACCTGACCAAGCTGGCCGGCGGGTTGCCCTGGCTCACCGTCGTCCCCGCCGTATCGGACGAACCCGGCGGGCACGGCTTCTCCGCCGTCCTCTCCTCGGACGCCGGGGACGTCGAGCACGGCAGCCTGCCGGACGTCGTGGCGAGGCACGGCCCCTGGGACGGCCGCGACGCCTACGTGTGCGGGCCGTCCGCGATGGTCGGGCACACCGTCGAGCAGCTCGCGCGGCTCGGCGTGGCCCGCGACCGCATCCGCCTGGAAACCTTCGCAGACGCACAGAGGTGAGCGCGTTGAACTCCCCGAACCTTCCCGTGGTGTCCGCCGGCACGCGGCTGACCCCGGGCGAGCTCCGCTCGGTGGTCTTCGCGCGGGCCGCCCTCGGCCGCCGCGGCTACGACGAGGAGCAGGTCCGCGGCTTCCTCGCCTACGTCGAGGACCAGCTCGTCCAGATCTTCACCGACAAGGCGGCGCTCGCCGACGAGGTAAACCGCCTGCGCGCCCAGGCGGCCAGGGGCGGCGGCTCCGGCGTGCTGGCGCCCGAGGACGCCCACTTCCAGGCCGTCCGGATCCTGTCGCAGGCGCAGCAGACCGCCGACCTGTACGTCGCGGACGCCGAGCGCTACACCCGCGAGCTGGCCCACGAGGCGCGCCTGCACCGCGAGGCGATCCTGTCGGACGCCAAGGGCCGCGCCGAGCACCTCCTGGAGGACGCCCACCGCAAGGCCGCCGCCGTAGCCGACGCGGCCGTCCGCTCCACAGAGGAGACCCGAATACCGGACGACGAACGCCGCGCAATGGAACGGGAGATCGCCTACCTGCGCACCTACAGCGACGTCTACCGCACCCACCTGCGCACCTACCTGGAGGCCCTCCTACGCAACGTAGACGAATGGGAAACCTCCGAACGAGCGTCCCTCCCAAACACCCCCTGACCCCCACCCGCACGTTTAAAGCCCGACCACAAGGTCACCGGCAGCCAAGCGAAGCAAGTGCGAGACCGTAACGCGAGGATGGCCGAAAGGCGGGGTTTCCCAGGGGATCGACTTCCTGAACCACCACCACGGGTCGGGCGGCCGGAGGGCGCTCTAGCGCCCGGAGGTCGCACGACCCGCCGAGCCGGGCGACCGCAGCGACACGCCACAGACCCGCACGGTCACGACAACCGAAACCGTGGCGTGAGGATCGACCGGCTCGCAACGGGGGTTCCAGGGGGTCGCCCCCTGGGCCAACACAGCACGGGTCGGGCGGCCGGAGGGCGCTCTGGCGCCCGGAGGTCGCCCGACCCGCCGAGCCGGGCGACCGCAGCGACACGCCACAGACCCGCACGGTCACGACAACCGAAACCGTGGCGTGAGGATCGACCGGCTCGTGACGGGGGTTCCAGGGGGTCGCCCCCCTGGGTAGACACAGCCCCCCTGGGGGAATCTGCAAAACTTGGGGGCGCTATGGAATATCTGATCGTCATCGCCGCGCTGGCCGCCGTCGCTCTGATCGTCGGCGGCATCACGCTGCTGAGGCCCCGCCGTACCCGCCCGCGCCCGCCGGTGGAGCGCCCGACGGAACGCACCGGCGGCGCGACGGCCGTCGATGAGGCGGGGGCGCCCGTGGTGGAGGAGGCGCCTCCGACGGAGGTGCCGGCTCCGCGTCCCACGATCGAGATCGAGAAGCCGCCGCCGGGGGCGGGGCGTCTGGTGCGGCTGCGGGCGCGGCTGGCGCGTTCGCAGAACACGTTCGGGAAGACGCTTCTCGGGCTGCTGTCGCGTGACACGCTCGACGACGACGCCTGGGAGGAGATCGAGGACACGCTCATCACCGCCGACATGGGGGCGGCGGTGGCCCGGCAGGTCACCGATGATCTGCGGACGCGGGTGCAGGTGCTGGGGACGCGCAGTCCCGAGGAGGTCCGGGCGCTGCTGAAGGAGGAGCTGGTCAAGCAGATCGGCCCGGATTTCGACCGGTCGCTGCGCACGGAGGGGCACGGTGACCGTCCGGCGGTGCTGATGGTCGTCGGTGTGAACGGCACGGGCAAGACGACGACGTGCGGCAAGCTCGGCCGGGTGCTGGTCGGGGACGGCAACACGGTGGTGCTGGGGGCGGCGGACACGTTCCGCGCGGCCGCGGCGGACCAGCTGGAGACGTGGGGGACGCGGGTCGGGGCGCAGGTCGTCCGCCGGGACGAGGGGGCGGATCCGGCGAGTGTCGCGTTCGACGCGGTGAAGCAGGGCATCGAGTCGAAGGTCAACGTGGTGATCATCGACACGGCGGGCCGGCTGCACACCAAGACCGGGCTGATGGACGAGCTGGGCAAGGTCAAGCGGGTGGTGGAGAAGCAGGCCGCGGTGGACGAGGTCCTGCTGGTGCTGGACGCGACGACCGGTCAGAACGGCATGCAGCAGGCGCGGGTGTTCGCGGAGGTCGTGAACATCACGGGCGTCGTGCTGACGAAACTGGACGGCACCGCGAAGGGCGGGATCGTCGTGCAGGTGCAGCGGGAGCTGGGCGTGCCGGTGAAGCTGGTCGGGCTGGGGGAGGGCCCGGACGACCTGGCGCCGTTCGAGCCGGAGGCGTTCGTGGACGCGATCCTGGGTGACTGAAATAGACCTCTAAGCGGATAAAAACGACATGTGAGGAATTAGAAACACGCACGAAACACGCCGGTGGTGCTTTTCACACCGGCGAAACGCGGGAGCCCCGCGCGCGAAACCGCCGAGGTCGAGTCTCTGAGCAGTTCGAAGTTCCCTGGCGAGGAGGGACTCTCTCAGAGATGAAGATCGATAGCGGTAGTACCGCCTGGATGCTGACGAGCACCGCGCTCGTCCTGCTGATGACACCCGGGCTCGCCTTCTTCTACGGAGGCATGAGCCGCGCCAAGAGCGTGCTCAACATGATGATGATGAGCTTCGTCAGCATCGCCGTGGTGGGCATGGCGTGGGTCGTCTACGGCTACTCCCTCACGTTCGGCGACGGCGGCCCCCTGAGCTCCTTCGTCGGCGGGTTCGGCGACTGGGGGCTCGTCGGGCTGGAGAAGGTCGCGACGGCCGACGACGGCACGGGCATCCCGCAGCTGGTGTTCGTGGCCTTCCAGGCGACGTTCGCCATCATCACCGTCGCCCTGATCAGCGGCGCCGTGGCGGACCGCGCCAAGTTCGGCGCGTGGGTCGTGTTCACCGTGGTCTGGGCCACGCTCGTGTACTTCCCGATCGCCCACTGGGTGTGGTGGTCGGACGGCGAGGAGGGCGGCAAGGCCGGGTGGCTGTTCGACCTCGGCGCCCTCGACTTCGCGGGCGGCACGGTCGTCCACATCAACGCCGGTGTCGCGGCGCTCGCGCTGGCGCTCGTCCTCGGCAAGCGCCAGGGCTGGCCGAAGGAGCCGATGCGCCCGCACAACCTCCCGTTCGTCCTGCTCGGCGCCGGGCTGCTGTGGTTCGGGTGGTTCGGCTTCAACGCCGGGTCCGCGCTGGTCGCCGGCGAGACCGCGGCGGTCGCGTTCATCAACACGATCGTCGCGACCTGCGCCGCCGCGTTCGCCTGGATCGTCGTCGAGAAGCTGCGCGACGGCTCGTCCACCACGCTCGGCATCGCGTCCGGCGTGGTCGCGGGCCTGGTCGCCATCACCCCGGCCTGCGCGTTCGTCACCCCGCTCGGCGCCCTGGCCCTCGGCCTCATCGCCGGCGCGGTGTGCGCGTTCGCGGTCGGGCTCAAGTACAAGCTCGGGTACGACGACTCGCTCGACGTGGTCGGCGTCCACATGGTCGGCGGCATCGTCGGCGCCCTGCTGATCGGCTTCCTGGCCACCACCGCCGTCAACGAGGGCGGCGCGGACGGGCTGTTCGCCGGCGGCGGGTTCGGGCTGCTCGGCAAGCAGGCCATCGCCGTCCTGGCGACGCTCGCCTACTCCTTCGTCGTGACCTACGTGATCGCCAAGGTCATCGACCTGGTGATGGGCTTCCGGATCAGCGACGAGGACGAGGCCGCCGGCATCGACAGCACGGCGCACGCGGAGACCGCCTACGACTTCGGCACCATCCGCGCGGGCATCGGCTCCGGGGCGACCGCGGCCGCGCCCGCCCCCGCGAAGAAGGTTGAGGCGAAGTGATGAAGCTCGTCACGGCGGTCATCAAGCCGTTCAAGCTGGACGAGGTCAAGAAGGCCCTGGAGACCTTCGGGGTCAAGGGCATGACCGTCAGCGAGGCCAGCGGCTACGGCCGGCAGAAGGGCCACACCGAGGTCTACCGGGGCGCCGAGTACCAGGTCGACCTGGTGCCGAAGGTCCGGGTCGAGGTCCTGGTGGACGCCGCGGACGCCGACGACATCATCGACGTGATCGTCCGCGCCGCGCGCACCGACAAGATCGGCGACGGGAAGGTGTGGGCGGTCCCGGTGGACAGCGTCGTCCGCGTCCGCACCGGCGAGACCGGCCCGGAAGCCCTCTAGGACGCCCCGTGCCCGCTTCCGAACCCCGCGGCCCCCGGCCGCCGAGCCCGCCGGCCCCGACCGGGACGGCGTCCGGCCGGGGACGCGGGGCCGGGGAAGCCGGCGCGGCCCGGACCGCCCGCGCCTCCCTCGCGGAGGCGCGGGCGTCCCGCGCCATCGCCCTGGACCGGCGGCTCGCCGCGCTCCTTGACGCGGCGGTCTGCCCGCCCGCTCCCGCTCCCGGCTCCCACCCGAACGGCTCCGCCGAACCGGCCGCCGCCGTGCTCCCCGGCGGCGCCGTGGTCCCCGACAGTTCCGCCCGTCCAGAGGGCGGTGTGCACACGGGCGGCTCCGCCTCGCCCGACCGCGCGACGGCCCGCAGCGGGATCGCCCTCGCCGCGGTCGGGAGCCATGCCCGCCGGGAGCTCACGCCCGGCGGCGATCTCGACCTCGTCCTGCTGCACCGCGGCCGGGCCGACATCGCCGGGATCGCCGACCGGGTCTGGTACCCGCTGTGGGACTCCGGGACGCGGCTCGACCACTCCGTCCGCACCGTCCACGAGGCCCGGACGGTCGCCCGCGGCGACATGAAGGCCGCGCTGGGGCTGCTGTCCGTGCGGCGCGTCGCCGGCGACCACACCCTGGTGGACGAACTGCGCGCCGCCGTCCTCGCCGACTGGCGAGCCGACGCCGCCGTCCGGCTGCCGGAGCTGGCGGCGATGTGCCGGGAGCGCTGGGAGGCCCAGGGCGAGCTGGCCTTCCTCCTCGAACCCGACCTCAAGGAGGCCCGGGGAGGGCTGCGCGACGTCCACGTGATGCACGCCGTCGCGGCGTCCTGGGTGGCGTCCGCCCCCGACGGCCGGGTCAAGGCGGCCCACGACCTGCTCCTCGACGTGCGGCACGCGCTGCACGAGGTCACGGGCCGCTCCGCCGACCGCCTCGTCCTGCAGGAGCAGGAGGCCGTCGCCCGCGCGCTCGACCTGCCGGACGCGGACGTCCTGCAGCGCTCCCTCGTGGACGCGGCCCGCACGATCACCTACGCGGGCTCCAACCTGTGGCGCCGCGTCGACCGGCTCGGCCGCTCCACGGCCGGCCGTCCCCTCCATGACCTGGGCGGCGGGCCGCAGGTGCACCGGCCCGCCGCCCACCGGACGCCCGGCGGCCCCGCGCGGACCGGGGGCGCCGAGCGGCGCCCCGTCGGCGACGGCGCCGTCGAGTACGAGGGCGAGGTCGTGCTCGCCCGGAACGCCGACCTCGGCGACCCCGTGCTCGTCCTCCGGGTGGCGGCCGCGGCGGCCCAGGCGGGCCTGCCGCTCGCTCCCGCGACGGTGGCGCGGCTCGCCGAGCACGCGGCGCTGCCGCCGGTGCCGTGGCCCTCCGGCGCCCGCGACGCGCTGGTCTCCCTCCTCGGCGCCGGTCCCGCCGCCATCGCCGTGTGGGAGGCCCTCGACCGGGCGGGGCTGGTCGTCCGGCTGCTGCCCGAGTGGGAGCATGTCCGGAACCGGCCGCAGCGCAACCCCGTCCACCGCTTCACCGTGGACCGCCACCTCGTGGAGACCGCGGCCGGCGCCGCCGCGCTCACCCGCGAGGTCGCCCGTCCCGACCTGCTGCTCATCGGCGCCCTCTTCCACGACATCGGCAAGGGCCGGCCCGGCGACCACTCCACCGCGGGCGCCGCCGCCGTCCGCGGCATCGGGACGCGCCTCGGCCTGCCCGAGGACGACGTGCGCGTCCTGGAGACGCTCGTCCGCCACCACCTGCTGCTCCCCGACACCGCCACCCGCCGCGACATGGACGACCCCGTGACGGTGCAGCACGTCACCGACGCGGTGTCCGCGGTACCGGGACGCGAGCGCGAGATCCTCGACCTCCTCGCCGCCCTCGCGATCGCCGACGGCACGGCCACCGGCCCCGCCGCCTGGGGATCCTGGAAGGCCGGCCTCGTCGCCGAGCTGGTCCGCCGCGCGGCCGCCGCCCTCACCGGCGGGACGCCGCCGCCCCCGCCCGTCCTCGACCCCGCCCACCTGGCCCTCGCCCGCCACGACGGCGCCGCCGTCCGCGTCGCCGGCTCCCGCATCACCATCGCCGCCCCGGACCGTCCGGGCCTGCTCTGGCGGGCGTCCGGCGTCCTGGCCCTGCACCGGCTGGCCGTGAAGACCGCCCGGACGATCTCCGCCCCGGCCGACGGCGCCCGCGGCCCGGCCCCCGCGCCGCGGGAGACCGGCGAAGCGGGCGGGGAGCCGGCGCCGGCGGCGCGGCCGGCCCCGAGCAGGACGGCCGTCCTGGACTTCACCGCGATCCCGGAGTTCGGTACGCCGCCGGATCCGGCCGGGCTGGAGGCGGACCTGCGCCGCATGCTGGCCGGGCGCCTCGACGTGGCCGACCGCCTGGAGCGGCGCGCGCGGTCGATGCGGACCCGCCGCGGGGCGACGGTGCCGCCCCCGCGCGTCATGATCGTCGAGGACGCGTCCCGGACGGCGACGGTCATCGAGGTGCGCGCCCACGACCGCCCCGGCCTGCTGTGGCGGATCGGCCAGGCGCTGGGCTCCCGCGGCCTGCACATCCGCGCCGCCCAGATCGACACGCTGGGCGCGGAGGCCGTGGACGTCTTCTACGTGGTGGACGGCGACGGGCGCCCGCTGAGCGATGAGGCGGCGCTCGACGCCGTCCGCGCCGACGTCCTCGCGGCGCTGGGCTGAGACTTTCCGCGGCCCGTCGCGGCGTTGGCGATCTCGTCCGGACGCGCGACCTCGCCCTCTCATCCACCCTGGGCAGGGCGGCTCGGCTCGGCGCCACGGTCGCGGGTGCCGGGGGCGGCCGTGCGGTCGCGATCGCGGGCCGCTGAGACGCCGCGTCCAGGGCGGCGCAACCAACAAGGTGACCCGATACGCTGATAGGCGATCCCAAAAGCTTTCCAAGGACGGTCCAGACACGTGTTCGAGACGCTCTCCGACCGGCTGACGACGGTCTTCTCGTCCCTGCGCAGCAAGGGCCGGCTCTCCGAGGCCGACATCAACGCGACGGCCCGCGAGATCCGGATCGCGCTGCTCGAGGCCGACGTCGCGCTCCCCGTCGTCAAGGACTTCATCGCCCAGGTCAAGGAGCGCGCGGCGGGCGCGGAGGTCTCGCAGGCGCTGAACCCGGCGCAGCAGGTCGTCAAGATCGTCAATGAGGAGCTCATCGCGATCCTCGGCGGCGAGACCCGCCGGATCCGGCTGGCCAAGACGCCGCCGACCGTGATCATGCTCGCCGGCCTGCAGGGCGCCGGCAAGACCACCCTCGCGGGCAAGCTCGCCCGGTGGCTGAAGCAGGAGGGCCACACGCCGCTGCTGGTGGCCGCCGACCTGCAGCGGCCCAACGCCGTCCAGCAGCTCCAGGTCGTCGGCGAGCGCGCCGGGGTGCCGGTGTTCGCGCCCGAGCCGGGCAGCGGCGTCGGCGACCCGGTCGACGTGGCGCGCCGCTCCATCGACCAGGCCCGGCACGCCCTGCACGACGTCGTCGTCATCGACACCGCGGGCCGCCTCGGCGTCGACACGGAGATGATGCAGCAGGCCATCGACATCCGCGACGCCGTCCAGCCCGACGACATCCTGTTCGTCGTCGACGCCATGGTCGGCCAGGACGCCGTCAACACCGCCCAGGCGTTCATGGACGGCGTCGGCTTCGACGGGGTCGTCCTCACCAAGCTCGACGGCGACGCGCGCGGCGGTGCGGCGCTGTCGGTCCGGCACATCACCGGGCGCCCGATCATGTTCGCCTCGACGGGCGAGAAGCTGGAGGACTTCAGCGTCTTCCACCCGGACCGCATGGCGGGCCGGATCCTCGACATGGGCGACATCCTCACCCTGATCGAGCAGGCCGAGCAGGCGTTCGACGCCGAGCAGGCCGAGAAGATGTCCAGCAAGTTCGCCTCGGGCGAGGACTTCACCCTCGAGGACTTCCTCGAGCAGATGATGATGATCCGCAAGCTCGGCCCGATCGGCAACCTGCTCGGGATGATGCCGGGGATGGGGCAGGTCCGCGACCAGATCAGCCAGATCGACGACCGCGACCTGGACCGGATCGCCGCGATCATCCGCTCGATGACCCCGCAGGAGCGCGCCCAGCCGAAGATCATCAACGGCTCGCGGCGGGCCCGCATCGCCAAGGGGTCGGGCGTCACCGTCGGCGAGGTCAACAGCCTCGTCACCCGGTTCTTCGACGCGCAGAAGATGATGCGCCAGATGGCCGGCGGCATGGGCCTGCCCGGCATGCCCGGCGGGCGCAAGAAGGCGGCGAAGGCGGCCGCCAAGAAGAACCGCAAGGGCAAGCAGCGCAGCGGCGACCCGCGCAAGCGCGCCGCCGGCAAGGACCGGCAGCCCGCGGCCGACGGCATGCCCCAGGGCCTCCCGCCGGGCCTCGGCGGCGGTCCCGGCGGCACGGGCGGCCCCGGCGGGCTGCCGCCCGGCCTCGGCGGCCAGCTCCCGCCCGGCTTCCAGATGCCCGACCTGGGCAAACTCCAGGGCCGCAAGAAGAAGTAGGCGGCCGCGGCCCGCCGGGCCGCCCGCGCGGCACCGCGCTCGCGCCCGGCGGGGCTCGGGCGGCGTGCTCGAACCCGTGGCTCATGCCGGACACGACGCCCTGCGATTGCACCTTTACCGCGAACGTCTGGCAGAATGACGGGCTGGAAACCCGGAATCGCGAGGCGCCCTCTCTCGTCCTGCGCGACCGGAGTCCATCGGACGGCCGCGAGCCGGTGTTCCCCACCTGGCGCGGGCCCGTCCACCCAGTAATGAAATCGGAGTACACCACACCCGTGGCAGTCAAGATCAAGCTCAAGCGTCTGGGGAAGATCCGGAACCCGCAGTACCGGATCGTCGTCGCCGACGCCCGCACCAAGCGGGACGGCCGCGCCATCGAGGAGATCGGGCTCTACCAGCCCAAGCAGGAGCCGTCGCTCATCAAGATCGACTCTGAGCGCGCGCAGTACTGGCTCGGCGTCGGCGCGCAGCCGACCGAGCCCGTGCTCAACCTGCTGAAGATCACCGGCGACTGGCAGAAGTTCAAGGGCGAGCCCGGTGCCGAGGGCACCCTCAAGGTCGCCGAGCCCAAGGCCGACAAGAAGGCCGCCTTCGAGGCCGCCGTCAAGGAGTCCCTGGGCGACGACGAGGCCGCCGGCCCCGCCACCCGCGGCAAGAAGAAGGCCGAGCCGAAGGCCAAGGCCACCGAGACCGACGAAGCCAAGAGCGAGGGCTGACAGTGCTCGAAGAAGCGCTCGAGCACCTGGTCCGCGGGATCGTGGAGAACCCGGACGACGTCCGGGTCCGCGCCCGCCGGATCAGGGGCGGCCGGGTCCTCGAGGTGCGGGTGCACCCCGAGGACCTCGGGAAGGTCATCGGCCGCGGCGGCCGCACCGCCAAGGCCCTCCGCACGGTGATCAGCGCCCTCTCCGGGGGCCGCTACGTGCGCGTCGACCTCCTCGACGTCAACGAGGTCCGCTGAGTGGTGTCCCGATGAGCGAACCGCTCGTGGTGGGACGGATCGGACGGCCGCACGGGGTCCGCGGCGAGGTCACCATCGATGTCCGCACGGACGAGCCGGACACCCGGTTCGCGGCGGGCACGCGGATCGCCACCGACCCCGGCACCGCCGGCCCGCTCACCATCGAGCGGACCCGCTGGCATTCGGGACGCCTGCTCGTGCGCTTCACCGGGATCGGCGACCGCGACGCCGCGGAGGCCCTGCGCGGCACCTGGCTCGTCGTCGACCCCGGCGACATCCCCCCGTCCACCGATCCGGACGACTTCCACGACCAGGAGCTGATCGGCCTGTCCGTGGTCACCGCGGACGGAACCGACGTCGGCGAGGTCGCCGACATCCTGCACCACGGCCAGGACCTGCTGGTCGTGCGCGGTCCCGCCGGGGAGGCGCTCGTGCCGTTCGTGGCCGCGCTCGTCCCCGAGGTGGACGTTCCCGGGGGGCGGCTCGTCATCGACCCGCCCCCCGGCCTGCTCGACGAATCATGAAAATCGACATCGTCACGATCTTCCCCGAGTACTTCGCCCCCCTGGACATCTCCCTGCTGGGCAAGGCCCGGCGCGCCGGTCTCCTCGACGTCCGCGTCCACGACCTGCGCGAATGGACCCACGACCGGCACCGCACCGTCGACGACACCCCGTACGGCGGCGGCCCGGGCATGGTCATGAAGCCCGGCCCCTGGGGCGAGGCCCTCGACGCCCTCGTCCCCCCACCGCCCTCCGACGGGCTCGGAAACGCCGGAGCACCCGCCGACGCGGCGGTACCCGCCTCTCCGGGCGCGCCCGAGCGGGCGGAGTCGGGACCGGCGCCGGGGGCGGTACCGCGGCTGATCATTCCGACGCCGAGCGGGCGCCCGTTCACGCAGGCGGACGCGGTGCGGTACGCCGCCGAGCCCCGGCTCCTGTTCGCGTGCGGGCGCTACGAGGGCATCGACTCCCGCGTCGCCGAAGAGGCGCGCACCCGCATGCCCGTGGACGAGGTCAGCCTCGGCGACTTCGTCCTCGCCGGCGGGGAGGTCGCGGTACTGGTGATGATCGAGGCGATCGGGCGCCTGCTGCCCGGGGTCCTCGGCAACGCCGACTCGGTCGCCGACGACTCCTTCGCCCCCGGCGCGATGGAATCCCTGCTGGAGGGGCCCGTCTACACCAAGCCGCCCGTCTGGCGGGACCGGCCGGTTCCGGACGTCCTGCTGTCGGGCCACCACGGCGCGATCGCCCGCTGGCGGCGCGACGAGGCACTCCGCCGGACGGCCCGGCACCGCCCCGAACTCCTCCGCCGCTTCGCCCCGGACGACCTCGACGCGCGGGACCGCGAGGTCCTGCGCGACGCCGGTTTTCCGGTTGACTCCGAAGGTGTGGCAGACTAGAGCGTCCGTGCGTCCTGAACGCATGGCACCCGAAGACCACTTCCCGCGGCGCGACGCCCCCACGAACGACACACCGGGGCCTCTCGACGCCCGCGTTCGACCACGAGGAAACGCTGCGATGCACACGCTGATCCAGGAGATCGAGAAGGCCGCGATGCGCGCCGACGTCCCGGACTTCCGTCCGGGCGACACGCTGAAGGTGCACGTGCGCGTCACCGAGGGCAACCGTAGCCGTATCCAGATCTTCCAGGGCGTGGTGATCCGGCGCCAGGGCGGCGGCGCCCGCGAGACGTTCACCGTCCGGAAGGTCAGCTACAGCGTCGGCGTCGAGCGGACGTTCCCGCTGAACAGCCCGTCGATCGACAAGATCGAGGTCGTCACCCGCGGCGACGTCCGCCGCGCCAAGCTGTACTACCTGCGCAACCTGCGCGGCAAGGCGGCGCGCATCAAGGAGAAGCGCGACCACTGAGCGCATGGACGCCGACGCCCCGGGAACCCGTGAGGGTACCCGGGGCGTTGCCCGTTCCGGGCGGACGCGTCCGGGCCGGGCTTCGGCGACACGCCCGCGGGCGGCGCCTCGCGGGCCCGGCGCCGCTAGGCTTTCGCTCTGATGACAGACGAGGACGATCGGAGAGACGTGCGATCCGAGGCCGAGGGCGCGGTGCCCGAAGAGAAGGAGCCCGTGGACTCGGCCGGGGAGCAGGCCGACGACGCCGATGACGACGGCGCGGGCAAGAAGAAGCAGGGGTCGTTCTGGAAGGAACTCCCCGTCCTGATCGTCGTCGCCGTCGTGCTCGCCCTCGTCATCAAGGCGTTCGCGGTGCAGGCGTTCTACATCCCGTCCGGCTCGATGGAGAACACCCTCCAGGTCGGCGACCGCGTCCTCGTCAACAAGATCGTCTACCACACCAGGGACATCGCCCGCGGCGACGTCATCGTCTTCAACGGCCTGGACTCCTGGGACCCCGAGGTCCAGGTCGACGAGCCCGGCAACCCCGTCTCCAAGGTGCTGCGGGCCATCGGCACCGCCTTCGGCGTGGCGCCCAACGAGAAGGACTACATCAAGCGCGTCATCGGCATCCCCGGCGACCACGTCAAGTGCTGCGACGCCAAGGGCCGCGTCACCGTCAACGGCGTTCCGCTGGACGAGAAGTCCTACATCTTCACCGACCCGATCACGCACGAGCAGAACAAGCCGTCGAACGACCCGTTCGACGTCACCGTGAAGCCGGGCCAGCTCTGGGTCATGGGCGACCATCGCGAACTCTCCTACGACTCGCGCTCCCACCGCGGCGACCCGGGCGGCGGCACCATCCCGGTCGACCGCGTCATCGGCCGCGCCTTCGTCATCGTCTGGCCCCTGGACCGCATCGGCACCCTCCCGATCCCCTCCACCTTCAAGCAGCCGGCCCTGGAGAAATCGGCCGCCGCGGCCGTCCCCGCGACCCCCTACGCCCTGGGCGTCATGTTCACGCTTCCGCTCGCCTATCTCCGCCGCCGCCACCACCGCAGAGGCACCTAGCCCCACCGCGCCCCCCCGGCGGCGCCCCACCCGCCCCGTCCACACCATGCCCAGCGCCAAGGCTTCGTGCTCAACCGAACCGTGCGCCCATGCCGTGCGCCCATGCCGTGCGCGCTGAAGCGCGTCCGGCTGAAGCGCGTCCGGCTGAAGCGCGTTCACTTCACCGGGTGCATGCCGGGCAGGCGCGGTGGCGGAGGCATGGTGGGACCTTTCGCCGGGGTGGGGACATGGCGGGTGATCGCGGTCATTCGGGGAGCGGCGAAGGGGTGCGGGGACGTACCCTGCGGAGCATGAAGGGACGTCCACTCCGCTTCACCCCGCGCCGGGACGCCGGGCTCTTCGGGTTCGAGCGCGCGCTGGCGCACGGCGGGTTCAGCCCCGTGGCCGGCGTCGACGAGGCGGGGCGCGGGGCCTGCGCGGGACCGATGGTGGTCGCCGCGGTGATCCTGCAGGGCGGACGCGGCCGGATCGACGGCCTGACCGACTCGAAGCTGCTCACACCGGCGCGCCGCGAAGAGCTGTACGCGGAGATCACCGAGCGCGCCCACGCCTGGAGCGCGATCGTCATCCCGTGCCACGACATCGACCGGATCGGTCTGCACCGCTGCAACGTCACCGGGATGCGGCGGGCGCTGGCCGCGCTGGACGAGCGGCCCGCCTACGTCCTCAGCGACGGCTTCCCCGTCCCCGGGCTGGACGTCCCCGGCCTCGCGATGATCAAGGGCGACCAGGTCGCGGCCTGCGTGGCCGCCGCGTCCATCGTCGCGAAGGTCACCCGAGACCGGATCATGGTCGCGCTCCATGAGCGGTACCCCGAGTACGGCTTCGACGTCCACAAGGGCTACGTGACCCGCGCGCACGGCGAAGCGCTCGCCGCGCACGGGCCGTGTCCTGAGCATCGCTTCTCCTACGTCAACGTCGGGCGGGCCTTGCGCAACAATGGGGAAGTGGCCGTGGTGCAGGAGACCGAAGGGGAGGTCTCCGACGAGGGCTGCGCGGAGGGGGCACGAGCGTGAGCGCCGAGGATCTCGAGAAGTACGAGACCGAGATGGAGTTGCAGCTCTATCGCGAGTACCGGGACGTCCTCGGGCTGTTCAGCTACGTCGTCGAGACCGAGCGCCGGTTCTACCTCACCAACTCGGTCGACCTGCAGGTGCGCGGCGCCGACAGCGGCGAGACCTTCTTCGAGGTCACGATGCAGGACGCGTGGGTCTGGGACATGTACCGCCCTGCCCGCTTCGTCAAGAACGTGCGTGTCGTCACGTTCAAGGACGTGAACATCGAAGAGCTCGCCAAGAGCGACTTCGAACTCCCCTCCCAGGAATGACCCACCGGCCGCCCCTGCGACGCGGTGAACGGGACGTTCGACCCGAGTAGTCGCTCTCGGACGCGATCTCGTTGGCCGGGGCATGTCGTTCTGGCGCTCTCTCCCCTCTGGCGCGGTGGCGGACGGCTGAGCAACCCGCCGTCCGCCGCGCTGTGGTCGGTGTTCGCGGGCGCGCCGCCGTGTCCGGTGGGGCCGTGTCCGGTGGGGCCTTATGGCGACTTTCCGGACTTGGTCAGGCGCCAGCCGGACGGGGCGCGTTCGATGAAGCCCGCGGCGGACAGCAGGCCCAGCTTGGCGTTGACGGTGGGCAGGTCAACGCCCGCCTGGACGGCCAGTTGCGCGGGGCCGGTGGCACCGCGGGCGGGGAACGCCTCCAGGACGGCCCGCGTCACCGGGTCGAGCCGGTCGCGGGGGAGGACGGGCGTGTCCGGCGGGGGTGCCAGGTCCGCGCCGATGCGGCCGACCGCCTCGATGATCTCCTCGGGGCGGGTGACCAGCGTGCCGCCCTCCTCCCGCAGCAGCCGGTGGCACCCGACCGAGGAGCGCGAGGTGATCGGGCCGGGCACCGCCATGACCACCCGGCCCAGCTTGGCCGCCCAGGCGGCGGTGTTCAGGGCCCCGCTGCGGGCCTCCGCCTCGACGATCACCGTGCCGCGCGACAGGGCCGCGATCACCCGGTTGCGGACCAGGAAGCGCAGCCGGTGCGGATGCGTCCCCGGCGGCGACTCGCTGACCAGCAGCGACCGCCGCGCCATCTCGGCGAACAACCCCTCGTTGGACGCCGGGTAGGGCACGTCGACCCCGTTGGCGAGGACGGCGACGGTGGGCCCGTCGGCGGCCAGCGCGCCGCGGTGGGCGGCCGCGTCGATGCCGAGCGCGCCGCCGGAGACGATCGTCCAGCCCGCGTCGGCCAGGTCGGAGGCGAAGTCGGCGGCGGCGCGCAGGCCGTAGGGGGATGCGGCGCGGGACCCGACGATGGCGACCGACCGCAGGCAGGAGTAGCGCAGGTCGCCGGGGCCGCGCAGCCACAGCGCGTAGGGGCGTCCGGTGCCGAGGTCGTCGAGGGTCGTCGGCCATTCGGGATCTCCCGGGCAGATGAGGCGGCCGCGGAACCCGGCGCAGACGGCCATGTCCTGGTCGGGTTCGGCGGCGATCAGGCGGATCCGCCACTGGCCCAGGCGCTCGGCCTCCTTCGGGGTGGCCTCCACGCCGCGGGGGAGGCGGCGGGTGCGGATCGCTTCGAGGGCCTCCTCCGGGCCGCAGTGGTCGATGATCCGGTTGAGCAGGGCGTCGCCGGGCTCGGCCACGGCGGTGAGGGTGGCGCGGGCGGTCCTCTCGTCGCTCATTGGCGCCCCGCCGACCAGAGGGCGAGCGCGCCGCCGACGTCGTCCGGGCCGGGCTCGTCGTGCCCCGCCAGGTCGGCGATCGTCCAGGCGACCCGCAGGATGCGGTCGAGGCCGCGGGCGCTCAGCGTGCCCCGCTGCAGCGCCTCGTCGGCCGCCCGCATCGCTTCGGCGGACGGTGTGAAGCGCCTGCGCAGCTCTGGGCCGGGGACCTCGGCGTTGGAGCGCCACGGGGTGTCGGCGAGGCGGTGCCGGGTCCGCTCCCTGGCGAGCTGGACGCGTTCGGCGACCACCTTGCTGGACTCGGCGAACTCCAGGTCGTAGCGGAGCTCCGCGCGGCTCGCCGGGGTCAGCTCCAGTTTCAGATCGATGCGGTCGAGGAGGGGACCGGTGACGCGGCTGGCGTACCTGCGCCGGATCCCGGGCGCGCAGGAGCAGTCGATCTGCTTCGCGGCCGCGCACGGGCACGGGTTCGCCGCGAGGACGAGCGTGAACCGCGCGGGGAAGTGCGCCATGCCCTCGATCCGGGAGATCCGCACCACGCCCTCTTCGAGGGGCTGGCGCAGGGCGTCGAGCGTTCCGCCTTGGAACTCCGGCGCCTCGTCGAGGAAGAGGATCCCCCGGTGGGCGAGGGACACGGCGCCGGGCTGCAGGACGCGGCCCGACCCGCCGCCGACCATCGACGCCCTGGAGGCGGTGTGGTGCGGGGCGTAGAACGGCGGCTGGGTGATCAACGGCTGGCCCGGCCGGAGGGTCCCGGCGACCGAGTGGATCGCGGTGACCTCCAGGGCGACCTCGGGCTCCAGCGGCGGCATCAGGGTCGGCAGCCGCTCCGCGAGCATCGTCTTGCCGCAGCCCGGCGGCCCGGCGAAGAACAGGTGGTGGCCGCCCGCCGCGCTGATCTCCAGCGCCCGGCGCGCCTCGGCCTGCCCCCGGACGTCGGCCAGGTCGAGGTTGGGCGGGATCTCCTGCCGCCGGATGGCGTAGCCGTCGGCGGGGATGGGGCAGTCGTCCTCCTCGTCCTCCTCGATCGGTGGCGGCTCGTCGCGCAGGACGCACAGCAGGCCGCGCAGCGTGCTCGCGGACACCACCTTCATGCCGGGGACGAGTTCGGCCTCGGCCGCGTTCGCCTGCGGCACGACGACCGTGTCGCAGCCCCGGTTGGCGGCGGCCAGCACGGCGGGCAGGATGCCCTGGATCGGGCGGATGCGGCCGTCGAGGCCGAGCTCGCCGATCAGCACCAGCCCGGCACAGCCGCGCGGCGGGACGACCTCCGCCGCCGCGAGCAGGGCCACCGCGATGGCCAGGTCGAAGGTCGACCCCTTCTTCGGCATGCTCGCCGGGAAGAGCGACACCGTGACGTGCCGGTTGGGCCAGTCCTCGCCGGAGTTGAAGATGGCGGCGCGGACGCGGTCGCGGGCCTCGCTGAGGGCGGTGTCGGGGAGGCCGACCAGGTGCAGGCCGGGGACGCCGCTGGTGATGGCCGCCTCCACGTCCACGACGAAGCCGTCCACCCCGACCAGGGACACCGAGCGGGTCTTCGCGAGCGTCATCAGCACACCTCCCGCAGGTGGTCGATCGAGAACCCGTCGCCGTCGGCGGTCAGCCCGAGGACGTCCACCCGGATGGGCGCGCCGCCGACCCCGTGGGCCGCGGCCCACCGGTGGGCGAGCCGCCGCAACCGGGCCGCCTTCTCCGCCGTGATCGCTTCGAGCGGATCGCCGAACCGGGCGGAGCGGCGGGTCTTGACCTCGCACACGATGTGCCGGCGGCCGTCGTGCGCGACGATGTCGAGCTCGCCCTCGCGGCAGCGCCAGTTGCGGTCGAGGATCCGCCAGCCGAGGCCGGCGAGGTAGTCGGCCGCGGCCGCCTCGCCGCGCCGGCCGAGACTGATGTGGGCTTTCATGGGTGCCTCACCTCCGGCTCCGACACTGCCGAGCCGTGACGTTGCGTGACGAGCAAACGACTTCTTGTGGATAAGTCGGCCGGAGATCCCGGCGGTTCGCGCCGGACCGCAGGTCGGTGCTTGCGCCGGCCGGGACGTTGGCGCAGCGTGACGGCTGTGACCACTGCTCTGGAGGACGCCGTAGCGGAGTTCGGCCGCCATCTCCGCGCCGAGCGGGACGTGTCGCCGCACACGCTGCGCGCCTATCTGGGGGATCTGACCGACCTGTGCGCCTACGCGGCCGGCACCGGCGTCGCCGAACCCGCCGACCTGGACGTGTCGCTGCTCCGGGCCTGGCTCGCGCGCCAGCACGCGCTCGGCCGCTCCCGCGCCACCCTGGCCCGCCGTACGGCCGCCGCCCGCGCCTTCACCCGGCACCTGCACCGGCGGGGGCTCCTCAAGGACGACCCCGGCCTGCTGCTCGGCACCCCGAAGCGCCGGCGCGATCTCCCCAGCGTCCTGACGCAGGCGGATACGGCGCGCCTGCTCGACACCATGGACGCCCAAGGGCCCCTCGGGCTCCGTGATCTGGCCGTCCTGGAAGTGCTCTACGGGACGGGCGTCCGCGTCAGCGAACTGTGCGGACTCGATATCGACGACCTGGACCTGGGGCGTGCGACGCTCCGCGTCCTGGGCAAGGGCGGCCGCGAGCGTGTGGTGCCGATGGGGGAGCCCGCCATCCGGGCCGTCCAGGACTGGCTGCGCGCGGGGCGCCCCGCCTTCGTCTCGGAGGACAGCGGCCCGGCGCTCTTCCTGGGCGTGCGAGGCGGGCGCCTCCATCCGACGAGCGCTCGCCGCATCGTCCACACGCGGATCTCCGAGGTGGGCGAAGTCCCCGACCTGAGCCCGCACGGCCTACGGCACAGCGCCGCCACGCACCTTCTGGAAGGCGGCGCCGATCTGCGGAGCGTCCAGGAGATCCTCGGGCACGCCTCCCTCCAGACCACGCAGCTCTACACCCACGTCTCGGCCGAGCGGCTGAAGCAGGTCCACCGCCAGGCCCATCCGCGCGGCGCCCAGGCGGACTGACCGGCCAGTCTGCGGATGTCGTCCCAGTCGTTCGCTCATCCGAATACCGCCGGGGATGCCGTGCGGTCGGGGCCGCCGCCCGGCCTCGGTGCGCGGAAGCCGGGCGGCGGCGATCGGGTGTGGCCTGAGCGTCAGGGCGTGCGGCGCAGACGGCGCTCCTGAGCGAGGTCGATCACGCCCGGCGGCGGACGGCGGCGGTGGCGCCGGAAGCGGAAGCGCCGCCAGGCGAAGGCCACGGACAGCGTCAGCGCCATGCCCGTCAGGGCGCCGCCCGTCGCCGTGGTGGCGTCGCGCAATGCGAAGCGCGAGACGGGCCCCTCTGGGGAGGCGCCCTTGTGAGGAGCGGCGCTACGGGACGGCGTTGCCCTCGGCCATTGCGGGAGGAGGCGTACCTGGCGCCGGACGAGGTTGAGCGGGTCCAGGTACAGGGCGCCGCGGCGCAGCCCCCAGTGCAGGCACGGGATGCGGCAGTGGACCAGGCCGTCCTCCAGCACGCCGATCCGGGTGCCGGACGCGACGCGGCTCCCCGCACGCACGCTGGGGGCGACGGGCAGGTACGTCGTGCGCAGCGGGCCGTGGTCGATCGCCACGACCCCGCGTCCGGCCAGCCGCCGGGCGTAGGAGACGCGACCCGGCGCGGCGGAGTAGACGGCCTGCCCGGCGCGGCCCGCGAGGTCCACTCCGCGGTGGCCGGGACCCCACGGCGCAGTCGGCGGCGCGAAGGCCCGGACGACCCGCGGCGCGGGCGGCCCTAACGGCCAGCGCCAGGCGTCCAGGCCCGGTGAGCCGAGGGTGATCACGCAGGTGAGAAGCAGTGAGAGCAGCGTCATGCAGCGCAGCCTGCCGGGTCCCCGCCGCGGGGTCGATACGTTCCGTGGACTGTGGATAACCGGCCCCGGCCGTTGATGCCCGGACGCCTCGGCGCCCTGATAATCTGTAGGCGTGCCCGAAAGGACACCGGCCAGGGCCAGGCCGTCGTCGAACCGCCTCACGGCGGGGAGGCGAGAAGCCGCTCCCGGAACGGACAGGCCCAGACCCGGCAACGGGCCAGCCGCCTGGGATGCCCATGGCGGCTGATTTCACGCGTCCGCATGCCACCGAAGGCTTGGTGGGGCGCAGTCCCTCGGTCCGTCGCCTCGGCGACGGTGGGACGGCACCCGGGCGCAGGCAGACAACCAAATGCGGCCCGGAAGGGCCAGAGAAGGAGAGCACGGGCAATGGCACCCGTCGTCACCATGCGGCAGCTCCTTGAGAGCGGCGTCCACTTCGGCCACCAGACCCGCCGGTGGAACCCGAAGATGAAGCGCTTCATCCTCACCGAGCGCAACGGCATCTACATCATCGACCTGCAGCAGTCGCTGTCCTACATCGACCGCGCGTTCGAGTTCGTCAAGGCCACCGTGGCCCACGGCGGCACGATCCTGTTCGTCGGCACCAAGAAGCAGGCCCAGGAGTCCATCGCCGAGCAGGCCACCCGGGTCGGCATGCCCTACGTGAACCAGCGCTGGCTGGGCGGCATGCTCACGAACTTCTCCACCGTCCACAAGCGGCTCACCCGGCTCAAGGAGCTGGAGGAGATCAACTACGACGACGTGGCCGGCTCCGGCATGACCAAGAAGGAGCTCCTCGGCCTGCGCCGCGAGAAGGACAAGCTGGAGCGCACCCTCGGCGGCATCCGCGACATGGCGAAGGTTCCGAGCGCCATCTGGATCGTGGACACCAAGAAGGAGCACATCGCGGTCAACGAGGCCAAGAAGCTCGGCATCCCGGTCGTCGCGATCCTCGACACCAACTGCGACCCCGACGAGGTCGACTACCCGGTCCCCGGCAACGACGACGCCATCCGCAGCGTCAGCCTGCTGACCCGCGTCGTGGCCGACTCCGTGGCCGACGGCCTGCTCGCCCGCGCGGGCGCCGCGACCGGCGGGGACGACAAGCCGGCCGAGACGGCGGCGGGCTCCGCCGAGCCGCTGGCCGAGTGGGAGCGCGACCTGCTGGAGAACAAGCAGGCCGAGGCCAAGGCCGAGGCTCCCGCCGAGGCTCCCGCCGAGGCGCCGGCCGAGGCCGCCGCGCCCGCCGCGGAGGCCGAGCAGGCGCAGCCCGAGCAGGCGCCCGAGGCCGCTCCGCAGGCCGCCGAGGCCGAGCAGGCTTGATCCCGCGGTCCCGGCGGCCCCGGCGCGGGGCCGCCGGGACCGTCGCGGGTCCCACGACCAACGACGAGAGAAGCGAAGAGAGCGATGGCCAACTTCACCGCCGCTGACGTCAAGCGGCTGCGCGACCTGACCGGCTCCGGCATGATGGCCGTGAAGAACGCCCTCACCGAGGCCGACGGCGACTTCGAGAAGGCGACCGAGCTGCTGCGCCTCAAGGGCGCCAAGGACGTCGGCAAGCGCGCCGAGCGCACCGCCGCCAACGGCCTCGTCGCCGAGCACTTCAACGGCTCGGGCGACGGCGCGCTGCTGGAGCTCAACTGCGAGACCGACTTCGTCGCCAAGAACGCGCAGTTCATCGAGCTGGCCCAGCGCCTCGTCGAGTTCGCCGCCGGCAGCGGCGCGACCGACGCCGCCGCGCTGCTGACCGCCGAGATCGAGCCCGGCAAGACCGTCCAGGCCCTGATCGAGGAGAACAGCGCCAAGATCGGCGAGAAGCTGGAGCTGCGCCGCTTCGCCCACTTCCAGGGCGCGTACGTGGCCAGCTACCTGCACAAGTCCGACCCGTCCCTGCCACCGACCACCGGCGTGCTGGTCGAGCTGGACACCGAGAACGCCGAGGTCGCCAAGGACGTCGCGCAGCAGATCGCCGCGATGGCGCCCAAGTACCTCACCCGCGAGGAGATCCCCGCCGAGGCGATCGAGAAGGAGCGGGCGCTCGCCGAGCAGCTCACCCGCGACGAGGGCAAGCCCGAGCAGGCCATCCCCAAGATCGTCGAGGGCCGGGTCAACGCCTACTTCCGCGACTTCGTGCTCGTGGAGCAGGCGTTCGTGAAGGACAACAAGAAGACGATCGCCAAGGTCCTCGACGAGGCCGGGGTGAAGGTCGTCCGCTTCGCCCGGTTCAAGGTCGGGCAGGCGTAAGGGCACCCTGGAGACGGGTACCCGAGACATCGCAACGCAACGAGGAGGCCGCCGACGTGCCGGACAAGACGACCACTAGCGCGACGGCGGCCTCGTCGTCCGCCGGGCGCGCGCCCGGCGGGCACGCGCCGCGCGCCGGCTGGAAGCGGGTCCTGCTGAAGCTCTCCGGCGAGGCGTTCGCCGGACGCGACCCGCTCGGCATCGACCCCGAGGTCGTCCAGCACGTCGCCGAGGCCATCGCCGAGGCCGTCCGGGACGGCGTGCAGGTCGCGGTCGTCTGCGGCGGCGGCAACATGTTCCGCGGCGCCGTCATGGCCGAGCGCGGCATGGACCGCGGCCGCGCCGACTACATGGGCATGATCGGCACCGTCATCAACTGCCTCGCCCTGCAGGACTTCCTGGAGAAGCTCGGGCTGGACACGCGGGTGCAGACCGCCATCACCATGAGCCAGGTGGCCGAGCCCTACATCCCCAGGCGCGCCATCCGGCACCTGGAGAAGGGCCGCGTCGTCATCTTCGGCGCGGGCCTCGGGCAGCCGTTCTTCTCCACCGACACCACCGCCGCCCAGCGCGCGCTGGAGATCGGCGCCGAGGCGGTGCTGAAGGCGACGCAGGTGGACGGTGTGTACGACGCCGATCCACGAAAGAATCCAGACGCGGTCAAGTTCGACCGTTTGGATTACGGTGAAGTTCTACAGCGGGGGCTGAAGGTCATGGACGCCACGGCCATCAGCCTCTGCATGGACAACGCGCTCCCCATCGTGGTCTTCGATCTCATGGGGCAGGGCAACATCGTCCGGGCCGTCCGGGGTGAGAAGATCGGCACGCTGGTCAGCCCGGCACAGGGCTGACCGCAGTCCGCGCACGGCGCCCGGCGCGCCGTGCGACCGCAGGAGCAGGGCCGACCAGATGACATGGGAGTCACAGTGATCGACGAGACCCTCCTCGAGGCCGAGGAGAAGATGGAGAAGGCGGTCGCGGTCGCCAAGGAGGACTTCCAGGCCATCCGCACCGGCCGGGTCACCCCCGCGATGTTCAACAAGATCACCGCCGAGTACTACGGCACGCCGACGCCGATCAACCAGCTCGCGTCGTTCACGCTGCCCGAGCCGCGGATGGTCATCGTCCAGGTCTTCGACAAGTCGTCCACGCAGGCGGTGGAGAAGGCGATCCGCGACAGCGACCTCGGCGTCAACCCGACGAACGACGGCAACGTGATCCGGGTGGTGTTCCCCGAGCTGTCGGAGGAGCGGCGCAAGGACCTCATCAAGGTCGCCGGGACGAAGGCGGAGGAGAGCCGCGTCTCCATCCGCAACATCCGGCGCCGCGCCAAGGACGCCCTCGACAAGCTCGCCAAGGACGGCGAGGCCGGCGAGGACGAGGCGCGGCGTGCCGAGAAGGAGCTCGACGACACGACGCATCGCTACGTGGCGCAGATCGACGAGCTGCTCGAGCACAAGAAGGCCGAACTGCTCGAAGTTTGATGGAACGCGACCATGCCGGGGAGCCCGCCGGCTCCCCGGACGAGCCGGAGGCCCACATGGCCGGCCCACCCCCCGGAGAAGCTCTGGACGCGTCCTCCGAACGGGACGTGCCCCCAGAGGAGGCATCCTCCGCGGACGTTCGGTCCGCAGGCGCCACAGCGGCGCCGCCCCCCGAGACGCCCGCTGAGGCGTCCGCCGACACACCCCCCGAGGCATCCCCCGGGGAGCCCTCGGACGCGCCCGGGGGGAAGCGGGAGAGCAGGACGGGCCGCAACCTGCCGCTGGCCATCGGCGTGGGGGCCGGCCTCGGCTCACTGGTCCTGTTCTCGCTCTACACCGTCAAGGAGATCTTCCTTGGCGTGATGGTCGTGTTCCTCTTCCTCGGCGTGCGGGAACTGACCGAGGCGCTCAAGAGCCGCGACATCCGCGTCCCGTTCATCCCGGTCGCCACCGGGATGGTCGGGACGCCGGTCGTCGCGTACGTGTGGGGCCCCACGGCCGCGGTGGCGGCCGTGTCCCTGACGGTGCTGGCCGTGCTGATGACGCGGATGACCGAAGGCGCCGACGGGTACGTGCGCGACGTCGCCGCCGGGTCGCTCGTGACGGGCTACCTGGTGCTGATGGGCGGCATCGTCGCCCTGCTCATGCGGCCGGCCGACGGCGACCACCGCATCGTCATCTTCATCGCCACGACCGTCGCCAGCGACATCGGCGGCTACTTCGCCGGGTCCTTCCTGGGGAAGCACAAGCTCGCCCCCACGATCAGCCCCAAGAAGACCTGGGAGGGCGTCACCGGGTCGGCCATCACGTGCATGGCCGTCGGTGGCTGGCTGGTCTGGTGGCTGCTGGACGGCGGTCAGGTCTGGCAGGGCGTGCTCATCGGGCTCGCCGCGGTGGTCACGGCGACCGCCGGCGACCTCGTCGAGTCGATGATCAAGCGGGATCTCGGCATCAAGGACATGGGAACGCTCCTACCGGGCCACGGCGGGGTGATGGACCGCCTCGACTCGCTGGTCGCGACGGCCCCCGTCGTGTGGCTTCTCCTGGAGCTGTTCCTGCCGAGCTAGGAGATGACCCAGGAGCGGCCCTGCTGCGCCAGGCGCCGGATGAGCGCGTCCGAGCCCTCGCTCTTGGCGTAGCGGTGGTCCGCACCGGTGATGGGGACGAGCCACAGCCACCGGACGGCGTCGCCGTTGAGGGTGAGCCCGGTCATCGCGGGGGCCTGAGGCCCCGCCAGACGGGTCGGGTCGTCCAGCAGCAGGACGCCCTCCCAGGCGGAGTCGCCGCTGCTCAGCGGGAACGTGCGGGCCTCGTGGTACCACTTGACGACGTCGCCGGGAGCGAACCAGGTCACCGACCGCCACGGGTACTGCGCCAGCCACGGGAAGATGCTGCCGGCCTTCTGGCTGGGCAGCGTGCTGGCGACGGCGAGTTCGATCCGTCCGTAGGGGGCGACGTCGTCCTCGTACAGCTCCACCGTGGGCATGCGCTGGCGGCTCATCCCGACGGTGCTCAGGACGGTGAACTCCCGGCCGCTGCGTGCCGGGCGCTCGGAGACGCCCACGGTCGGGGCGACCGCAGTCCTGCCGCCCGCCAGTTGCCGTCCCACGTCGTGCCAGTAGTGACCGCTCGGGCCGAGCCGTTGCAGCAGGTGGCCGAGCACCGACTGCTGGAACTCCGCCCAGGAGCCGTCGGCGCGGCACCGCTTCCAGTGCTCGCGGGCCTGCTCGATGCGGGGCCCGAAGTCCTCGATCTCCTCCTCCAGCGGGAACGCGAAGGGGCTCTGGCGTGCCGCGTCCCGCGCGTAGCCGGGGATGCCGCGTCCCATGTCCGACCATCCGGGGATCACGAACAGCGGGTCGCCGGCCTCCAGGACGGCGACGCCGTCGCCCTCCTCGAACCACACGACCTCGAGGGAATCGCCGTCCAGCGCCGGGCGCCCTGCGGGGTGGCGCACGTGGGATTCCGGGAGGAGGGGCGGGTCTCCGGTGGCGAGGCGGGACTGGTCCAGTTCCTGTGGGGCCTTGCGGTGGTTCGCGACCCAGGTCGCCCCGACCACGGAGTCGCGCGCGTCCTTCAGGTAGGCCGCGGTGACGTCGCCGTCGGTCTCGACGACGAGCCGCCGACTGCCGTACGGGCTCGCCGCGGCGTGGACGACCTTGGCCGCGGAACCACGGGACGACGCACCGCCCCTGCGCAAAACCGACATGATCGAGACCTTAGTCGTACACAAGGTCATGTGCAGGAATGTCGTCCTACGGGTCGGGGCGGAGTCCAGGGACGGACAATGCACGGGCCGGTGTTTGCGACACTGGAGGCACCATGTCTACGACCCAGCCCGCCACGACGGGTGCCGCGCCCAAGAAGACCCCGGCGAAGCTCGTCTTCGCCGCGCCCAGGCGCGGCAAGCCGCCGAGGCATCTCGCCGACCTCACCGCCGCGGAGCGCCGCGAGGCGGTCGCCGAACTGGGGGAGAAGCCGTTCCGCGCGGACCAGCTGTCGCGGCACTACTTCGCCCGCCTGGTGGACGACCCCGCCGAGATGACGGACCTTCCGGCGGCCGTCCGCGACCGGCTGGTCTCCGAGTTCCTGCCCTCGCTGCTGACCCCCGTCCGCGAACTGGACTGCGATGGCGGGACGACCCTCAAGACGGTGTGGAAGGCCTTCGACGGCGTCCTGTTCGAGTCGGTGCTGATGCGCTACCCGGAGCGCGCCACGATGTGCGTGTCGTCCCAGGCGGGCTGCGGCATGAACTGCCCCTTCTGCGCGACCGGGCAGGCCGGCCTGACGCGCAACCTCTCCACCGCGGAGATAGTCGAGCAGGTCGCCGCCGGCGCGCGCGCACTCGCGCGCGGGCGCATCCCCGGTGGGCCCGGCCGGGTCTCCAACATCGTCTTCATGGGCATGGGCGAGCCCTTGGCCAACTACAAGGCGGTCATGGGCGCGGTACGCCGCATCACCGACCCGGCCCCGGCGGGCCTGGGGATCTCCCAGCGTTCGGTGACGGTCTCCACGGTCGGGCTCGTCCCGGCGATCGAGAAGCTCGCCGCCGAGGACATGTCCGTCCGGCTGGCGGTGTCCCTGCACGCGCCCGACGACGAGCTGCGGGACGACCTCGTCCCCATCAACAACCGCTGGAAGGTATCGGAGGTCCTGGACGCCGCGTGGGCCTACGCCGACCGCAGCGGGCGCCGCGTGTCGATCGAGTACGCCCTCATCAAGGACGTCAACGACCAGGCGTGGCGGGCGGACCTCCTCGGCAGGCTCTTGCGCGGGAATCTCGTTCACGTCAATCTGATCCCGTTGAATCCGACGCCGGGTTCCAAGTGGACCGCCTCCCGGTCCGAGGACGAGCGCGAATTCGTCCGCCGGCTCGAGGCCCACGGGGTCCCGGTCACGGTGCGCGACACTCGGGGCAGGGAGATCGACGGGGCCTGCGGCCAGCTCGCCGCGTCGACCAGGGACTGAGCGCGCCCGCGCGTCCCGCGCGGGGTGAGGAGCACGGTACCGGTGAGGACGAGCGCGCGATTGCCGGTGGTCCTGCGCGGCTACGACCGGCACCAGGTCGACACCCTGCTGCGGCGGATCGGGGAGGCGCTGAACGGCGGCCCGCCGATCTCCGTCGACGAGGTGCGGGAGGTGCGCTTCGACGTCGTCCTGCGGGGCTACGACAACCGCTCGGTCGACGAGCTGCTGCGGGAGTGCATCAGGGAACTGCAGGCCAGGGCGCCGATCGCGGAACGGCCGGGCCGCCCGCGCGCGCAGCCGGCCTGGCTGATCAACTGGATCCAGAACGCCCGCTTCTCCGGCGCGCGGCTGCGCAGCGGCTACGACGTCCGGGACGTGGACGCCTTCCTGGACCGCGTCGTCGCCGGCCTGCGCGGGGCCGCCCCGCCGGTGACCGCCCGCGATGTACGGGAATGCGCGTTCCGCGTCGTCCGGCTGGGGCCCGGCTACGACGAGCAGGAGGTCGACCGGTTCCTGGTGCAGCTCGCCTCCGCGCTGGAACGCTGACCGAGGTTATCCACAATTTCGCGGGATGCTGCGCGCTTCGCCGCGTCCGGGTCACGCTACGTGCATGGACGATCTCATCGCGCATTTCCGCAGGCTCCGCCTCCTGCTCGAAGCCTTCCTCTGGCCGGAGATCACGGCCGTCCTGCTGCCGCTGGCCCGGCCGGCGCTGCGACTCGGCACGGGGGACGGGGTGCCCGTCCAGCTCGGCGGCGCACCGCTCCTCCCGCGGGGGAAGGGGTGGCCGGAGTGGAACGGCCGCCCGCTCGACTTCCTCGGCGCGATCGACTTCGCCGGGCTGGCGGGCTTAGGAAAGATCCCCGGCCTGCCCGAAGCGGGCGTGACCGCGTTCTACTACGCCACCGAGGTCCCGCGCCCCTGGGGCAACGAGCCCGCACACCGGGACGGCTGGCGCGTCTTCACCGGCCCGCTCCGGGAAGTGAAACCGCCGGCCATGACGGCGACGCCCCCCAAGACCACCCTGAGCGCCACCCCGTTCCTCTCTCTGCCCTCGCCCCAGGAACCCGCAGTCCAGCGCCTGGAGACCATCTACAGCGGGGTGCTGCCCGTGTACGTACAGCTCCACGCCGCGTGGACAAGGCACATATGGCCGGATGGCACGCCCGCCCACCAACTGGGGGGATGGCCCGCTCTCGTGCAGCGCCCGCTGGGCCCCGACTGCCTGTACGCGTCGACGGGGCGCACCCTGACGTCCCTCCAGTCCCCGGCGCTCACGCCCGACGAGCAGCGCACCGTTGAAGAGTGGCGACTCCTGCTCCAGCTCGACTCCGACTCCCGCCTCGGCTGGTACTGGGGCGATCCGGGCCGCGTCTACTTCTGCAACCGCCAGGACACCCCTCTGGAGGAGAGCTGGCTGGCCCTCCAGGCCGCCTGAGACTTGGGGCGAGTACCGCTGGCCGCTCGATGGCTCAGGCGGCCGCGGTGCGCCGGCGCGCGACCGTGACGTAGAAGAAGCCGACGACCGACGACCAGACGAGCAGGTGGAGGGCTATGCCGGGGAAGCCGGAGGTGAAGGCACTGGGGCCGTCATGGGCCGCGCGCAGCCATTCGATCATCGGCACGGAGAGCCAGGCGAGCGGGCCGATGCCGAGGAGAAGGAACGCGGCGGCACCGCCGAGCAGCGCGAGCAGCGAGACACCGGGGTCGGGGATGAGGGCCCGGCTGGTGCAGGCACCGAGCAGCGTCCCCGGGACGGCGACGAGGAGGTTCAGCCCGAGCCCGGTCAGGACCGCTGAGCCGGGGCTCCCCGCCTGGACGGCGTGCAGGAGGGGGACGGCCAGGGCGACGGCGCCCAGGCAGAGGTTCACGCCGTACGCGGCGAGGAGCCCCGCCCAGACGGAGATGGACGGGCGGCGGACGGCGGTCGCCGTCAGGGCCCGCTGCTCGTCGGGCGCCGTGTCGAGCAACGCGCGCCCCGCCCACGCCCACACGGGGAACATGACGGCCGCCACGTCCGCGAAGGTCATGGCGGCGAGCTCGGCGGCGTCGGGCCCGCTCGGCCCCTGGAAGAGGATCAGCGCCACGAAGAGGAGCACGAGGATGAGGGGGTGCAGCACGCGCAGCGAACGGACATAGCCCGCGACCTGGAACCGGACGAGCGCGATCACCGCTCGGACCTCCGCACCCGGTAGCCGTCCGCGCGCAACTTGGTCTCCACGGTGTCGGCCTCGTCCACCGGCACCTCGACCTCGAGCACCGTCCACTCACCGGTCCGGACGGTCGCGTCGGTCTCGGTCGTGCCGCCGTCGGTGCCGTCGGACTCGCCGGCTTCGGCGGGGAGGTGGGTCACGGAGGCGTCGGCCACTCGTAGCCGGTCTATGCCCGGGAGGGATTCGACGCACCGCTGGTGGTCGCTGACGACCACGGTGGTGCCGGCGGCGGCGAGTCCGGAGATCAGCGCGGGGAGCTCGTCGCGGGTGGCCGCGTCCAGGCCCGCGAACGGCTCGTCGAGGACCAGGAGCTGCGGGTCGCCCATGAGGGCCTGCGTGAGCCCGACCTTCTGGGCGCTGCCCTTGGAGAGTTCGGGGAGCCGCACATCGAGGAGGTGTTCGAAGCGGAGCCGCCGCGACCACGCTCCGACCGCGTCCTCCGGCACCCGGCGGACGGCGGCCATGTGCCCCAGGTATCCGCGCACGCTGAACGGCTGGTCCACAGGGAAGCGCTCGGGTGCGTACCCGACCCGCGCCGGGCGATCGGCGACGGTGCCCGCGCGCGGTCTTCGCAAGCCGGCGATCACACGGAGCAGTGTCGACTTCCCGGCACCGTTGTGACCCGTCACCTCGGTGACGCTCCCCGCGGGGAGGGTCAGGGTGACGTCCCTGAGCACCCAGGGATCCCTCCGCCGGTAACGGAAGGCGACGTTCTCCAGCCGCATGAACACCACACCGTAGACGCACCCCCGTAAGGGCCTTGTTAACCGGAGACCCGGAGACCCGGAGACCGCGGTACCCGGCGGCCGGCCGGGAGAGCGGGGCTCTCGAATCAGAAGCGGGCCCCGGGCCTGGTGGGGAGGCCGATCCCGAGCAGGTCCACGTTCGGGGAGATCACCTCATGCCAGAGGTCTTCGAAGTCCACGCCGTAGGCCTTCAGCGCGCCGACCAGCATGCCCGCCGCGGTCTCGGCCTCCGGCCAGCCGAGGGTGGGGAAATCGCGGGTCAGGAGATCCCCGAAGTCGGCCGAGGCCGGAGGCCGCCAGCCCAGCTCGGCCATCGCCTCCGGCCAGGCCGGGGCGGAGTCGCCGGGAGGGACGTGCGTTTCGATGTGCAGGGTCCAGTCCTCGAAGGTGCTCCATTGCACGAACTGGTATTCCCCCGGGGTGCACACGACCACGGTGAAGGGCCCGGGAACGTCCAGGAGGGCGAAGTCCCGGACGACCGAGCGCAGCGTGACGGCCAGCCGCTCCTCGAACTGGTCCCAGTCGTCGGCCCAGTAGCCGCCCGGGGCCCAGTCCCACCCCCGGCCGAGTATCTGCCAGTAGCCGAGCTGTTCGAGCCCGTCCTCGGCCTCGGCCCAGTTCGCCGACAGGTGCTCGTCGCGTTCGACGGCATCGGTCGGGCTGACCCGCAGGGAGGTGAAGCCGTCGGCGTGTTCCAGCTCCAGCAGGCGCACCGGGTGGCGCCAGCGCAGCAGCGGCCCGGGACCCCGCATCACCGACGGCGGGCCGAGGACCTCCTCGAGGGCCGAGCGCAGCCGGTGGAAGACCTCTTCGCCCTCGCCCACCGCCACGGAGATCTCGGAGCCGATCTCGGAGCCGTGCCGGGCGACCTCCCCGGGACCGGTGCCGAGGCCGGTGTCGTACATCTCGTGGGACTCCCCGTCGCAGCCCGGCCGGTAGTCCTCGTAGTTCCACAGCCGTGGGTAGCGGCTCCGCCGCCCTTCGCCGGCGGGCTCCCGGGGCGGCCGGAAGCCGAGGTGGTCGATGGCCCGGTCGAAGGCGGCCTCGTCCCACCCCGCCATGTCGAGGGCGGCGAAGCGGCGGGCGAGTTCACGGAGCTGATCATCGGCGGCGGGCATACCGGATGATCTTAGGTGCCCCGGTGGCGGGCCCGGCGCGGCGCGGGGTCCGGGTGGGGGAGGATGGGGGCATGGGCGGGTGCGTGTTCTGCGAGATCATCAAAGGGGAGCGGGCGGCGCATGTGGTGCTGGACGAGCCCGACGTGATGGCGTTCCTCGATGCCCGGCCGCTGTTCAAGGGGCATACGCTCCTGGTCCCGCGGGCGCACTACGAGACGCTGACCGATCTGCCCGCGGAGTTCCTCGGGCCGTTCTTCGGGTACGCGCAGCGGCTCGCGGGCGCGATGGAGTCGGTGCTCGGCGCGGCGGGGTCGTTCGTGGCGATGAACAACCGGGTCAGCCAGAGCGTGCCGCACCTCCACGTCCACGTGGTCCCGCGCAACCGCAAGGACGGGTTGCGCGGGTTCTTCTGGCCACGGCAGAAGTACGCGTCGGACGCGGAGGCGGCCGAGTACGCCGGGCGCCTCGCCGGCGCCCTCAGCTCAGGTTGACGGCGGGTGCGGAGAGGGCCGACAGGACGGCGGTGCAGGGGGCCGCCATCTCCGGCTCGGGCGGCGCCTCCTGGGCGGCCGCGTGTTCGTAGAGGTCGCGTTCGGCCCGGTCCAGGGCCGCGGACAGGACGTACTCGGTGACCGTCCAGCCGATCAGCTCCGCCGCTTTGCGGATCACGAGGTACTGGTCGGCGGAGGTCGGGAAGGCGATGCGCTCGGTGGCGGGATGGTCCTGGCGGACCGGCTCGGGCATGGCCGATCTCCCTCCTTACGGCATCTCAAAGTATGCCGAGCCGCGGTACCCGGACATCCCCTCTGAGAACGAGAATCGCGGGGTGCCGGCGGTTCCGGGGGAGTAGTCCGCCGACCAGTCCGAAGGAACCGTCCGGAGACTGGTCAAACAAGTGCGCGGACGCAACGATGGGGGTGTGACGGAGCGAGTGGCATCGAACGAGCGCACCGGTGCGCGGGCGGGCGAACCGGCCCGTGCCGAGGGATTCGGTTTCGTGGACCTGGCGGACGCGGACGACGGGACAGCCCGCCGGTTCTACGAGCGGGTGCTCGCCCCGGCCTTCCCGCCGTCCGAGCTCGTGGGGGCCGAGGAGTTCCGGATCGCGTGGCAGGGCCCGCTGCCCGGCTTCCACGGCACGATCGTGCTGGAGGACGGCGAGCCCGTCGCCGGGGCCCTCGGGGAGTACTCCGCCGCCACCGGGATCATGCTGCTGTCCTACCTGGCCGTGTCGGGCGCGATGCGGGGCCGCGGTGTCGGGGGCGAGCTGCTCGGCGCCGTGCTGCCGAAGTGGCGCGCCGAACTGGCCCCCCTCGCCGTGCTCGCCGAGATCGAGGACCCGCGCTTCCACCGGTCCGGGCCGCACGGCGACCCGGTCGCGAGGGTGCGCTTCTACGACCGGGCGGGAGCCCGGCTCCTGCCCTTCCCCTACTTCCAGCCGTCGCTGCGCGCCGGCCAGCCGCGCGTGCGCGACATGCTCCTGATCTCCTTCGACCTGGATCGGGACCGGGTCCCGGCCGAGTCTCTCCTGCGCTACCTGGAGGAGTACGTGCGGGAGAGCGAGGGCGAGGACGCCGTGCGCAGGGGCGACCCCGAGTACCTGGCGATGCGCGAGGCCGTCATGGCGTGGGGCGACTCGGTCCCGTTGTGGCCGCTCTCCCGGCTGCACGAGGTGCCTCGGCTCGGCGGCGAGGCGAACGGTGCCCGGGACTGAGAGCGCCGGAGAGCGCATGCCCGGGGACGAGGCCGCCGATCTCGAGGCGGGCCGGCGCATCCGCGCCGGGGACGTCGCGGCGCTGGACGCACTGCTCCGCCGCGACCATCCCGTGGTGGACCTGCTCGCCCGTGCCCTCGCCTTGGACGCGGGGCCCGGCGACAGTGCGGCCCGCGCCTGGGAGCGGCTCGTCGCCGACCTCTCCGCGGGCCGCCGTCCGGAGGCGGGCCTGCGTGCGGCCGTGCTGGGCCACGTGGTGGACGTCCTCGACGAGGACGGGCTGCTCGACACGGTCGGCCGGGAGACCGTCTGGCCCGGGACGTTCCTCGGCGAGGACGACCCGTGGGCGGGCTGGTGGGACGAGGAGCCGCCGGCTTGGCCGCCCGGTCTGACGCCGGAGCCCGGCCAGGTGCTGGCCGCGCTGCGGGCCGTCCCGCCGGGGCCGCGTCTCCTGCTGGTGCTGCGGGACGTGGCCGCCCTCCGCGAGGACCAGGCGGAGACGGTGTCGGGGTACGGGCGGAAGGAGCAGGAGGTGCTGCTGGAGTCGGCTCGGGAGAGCTACGTCGTGGCGCTGGACGTGGCGGTGAGGGAGGGCGCGCATGCGCGCGGCTGACGTGAGCTGCGAGGTGGTCTCGGGGCTGCTGTTCCGCTGGCAGGCCGGCGCCCTCCCGGAGGCCGAACGGGAGGCCTACGAGCAGCACCTGCTCTTCTGCCCGCCGTGCATGGCGCAGAACGACAAGGCGCACGCGGCGCTGTCGGCGCTCGGCTCGGTGGCCGCCGCGATGCCGGACGAGGCGCTGCGGCGGCGGCTGGCCGGCATCGTCGAACACGGGCGGGACCATTGACCTCGACCTACTGGAAGTTCCTGCGCGCCGGGACGAGGAGCCCGTTCACCGGCCATGTCTGGGAGCCCGGCACGTGGTACGCCGCCGACGGGACCGAGCAGTGCGCGGCCGGGTTCCACGCCTGCCGCCCGGCCGACCTCCCGTACTGGCTGGGGGAGGAGCTCTGGTCCGTCGAGCTGGCCGCGCCGGTCGTCGAACTGCCGCACAAGGTGGTCGCGCGATCCGCCAGGCTGCTCGACCGGTCCGCGGAGTGGACGCCGTCCACCGCGGCGGAGTTCGCCTCGGCGTGCGTCGGGCGCGCCGCCGCCCACGCCGCCGGGGAGCTGCGTGCGGCGGGGCTCGCCGCGGAGGCGGAGCGGCTGGAGGGCGCCGGTCCGGGCAGCGTCGCAGAGGCCGCCCGTGCGTGCGCCGAGGCGGCGGGTTTCGCGTCGCGGGCGGGGCGGCTGTGCGGCCTCGTCGTGGACGCCGAGGAGGCCGCGGAGGCGTATCCCGCCGCGACCGTGGCCTACATCGCCGCTCGCGCGGCCAACCACCGCACGGACGCCGGTCACGCCGACCTCTACGAGCGGGAACGCCGTTGGCAGGCCGAGTGGCTCGCCGAACGGCTCGGCCTCGAGACCTGATCCCCGCGCGCGCACGGCCCGACTCAAGGATCGGCCCGGCTCAAGGATCGGCCCGGCTCAAGGATCGGGCTCGGCGTTCGCCGCGAGCGCTTCCAGGCCCGCCACCGGGTCCGCGGCGTCCTCGAAGAGGACGTTCCAGTCGCCCATGAACGCCGACTCCTCCAGCCGTATCTCGTCCGAGGTGGGGCCCGCCGGGAAGAGCCGGGTCCTGATCTGGACGAGATCGGTGCCGAGGCCGGTGGCGTCCGGAGGTTCGCCCTCGCGGGGGACCTCCGCCAGGAGCGAGTCCGCGAACGGGCCGAGCGGCGATGGGCGGTCGGCGAGGGCGGCCACGCGTTCGGCGGCACGCGTGGTGATCTCCACGTAGAACTGCTGGGAGTACTCGTCGGGGGCGTGCGGCATCCCCTGGAACCAGTACGCGTGCGCGACCGCCCGGCCGTAGGCCGCGCCCGCGCGCGGCATATCGTCGCGGGCCCAGAAGACGTCGGCCTGCGTGCGGTGGGCGTTCGCGAGCAACTCGTGGTCCCATTCCTCGGTCCGCTCGGCCAGGGCACGCGCCCGGCGCCCGCATTCGGCGATCCTGGCCATGGCCAGGTCGAGGTCCCCCCGTTCGAGCGCCAGGTCGCCGTGCTCGTAGAACATCCAGGCGCGGTTCCACTCGTCGCCGAGCTGCTCGAAGCGGCTGAGCGCCTCCTCGTAGTAGCTCTCCGCACGCGGGTCGGCGGGATCCTTGAACCGCCGGGTGTGGGCGAGGAACACGGTGATGAGGGCGTCGGCCCTCGCCATGTCCTCGGCCTCCTCCGGGGTCGTGTCCTTGGCCGCCGGGCCGCGCAGCCCGCACAGCCTGCGGATGAGGAGGAGCTTGCCGCGCAGGTCGTCCCACGGCGCGCTGGCCGGTTTGAGGTAGCTGACGGGATAGTTGTCCAGCAGGAACGTCAGCGCGTCGGTGAGCTGCTGGTCGTCGGTCTTGCGCCGCGCGAGCGAGACGGGGGCGGTGCTGCGGGTGCCGCTCCACACGTCCGAGGCGCGGCCCCAGTCGGCCAGGAGCCGGCGGGTCAGCGGGAACGGCAGGTAGGACGCCCACCACCAGACGGACTCCAGGAACACCAGCGTGAACCTGGCCCGCGTCACGGCGCGCCGGCTGCTCAGCATCCCGGCGTGGAACAGCCACTCGCGCTTCTGCTCCTGCCAGTCGGGGTCCTCCAGGCGGTACCACGACCCGTAGGAGTCGTAATTGTCGTCCTCCCATCCCCGCAGGAGCCCGTAGTAGTGCTCGGCCGCGGCGCGGTGCAGCGGGATCCAGCGCTCGTACCGGTGGTGGGTCCGCAGCCGGAGCGAGACGGAGCGGCGGATGAACTCGTGCAGCCGGAACCGGTCCGACGGCTCGCCGGTGAGCGCCGGGACCTGCTGGAGGAGGCGGAGCCCGCGGAGCTTGCCGATGATGTCGCCGGTGTTGCGGCCGTCGTCGGCCCCGTCCGCGCGCATGAGGTCGGCGAGCAGCTTGCCGTCGAACGTGCTGGTGATCGAGGCGGCCTCGACCGCCTGCCGCAGCCGGGGCTCCCGGACGGCCTCCAGGATCATGTTGACGAGTTCGGCCCAGCGCTGCTCGGGATCGGAGGGGAGGCGGTCCAGCAGCCGGTGGAGCTCCCGCGGGCCGAGCGCGGCGGCGCCCTTCTCGCCGATCAGGTCGGCGACCAGGCTCACCCCGCCGGGATGCCCGTCGGTGAAGGCGTGCGCGACCTCTGCCAGCCCGGGGTCGGGCACCTCGGGGCCGAAGCGCCGGGCCAGGTAGTCGCGCACCTCGGCCGGGGTGAAGTTGTCGAGCGGGACCTGCTGGAACTGCGGGGAGTAGGTACCGAAGCTGTGGTCGGACGGGGTCCGGGCGATGACGATGAGGGTCCGCGGGAGCCGCAGCGCTAGCCGGGTCATCCACTGGCCCATCTCGTCGTCGGCGATCAGCTCGAAGGTGTCGACCGTGATGAGGACGCGGCGGTTCAGCGTGAACTCGGTCCAGGCCCGCAGGAAGGCGTCGTCGATCTCGCTCTGCGCCTCCCGGATCTGCCGCCGGACCTCCTCGTCGCCGACCTCGATGACGTTGGTGATCTCGGCCTTCTCGATCCGCCCGCGGCGCCCGACGTGCAGGGCGTTGCCGTACAGGACCCGGTCGGCGCGGCGGCTCTGGAACTGCGCGGCCTGCCGGAAGGCGTCGAACTCCCGGCAGGGCGGCTCGGCGAACAGCTTCATCAGCTCGCGCGAGCGGTTGAACGTCTCCACGAGGACGGCCGTGCTGGCCTGCGCCCCGAAGTCGTTCCGGAAGCCCTCGCCGAGCCCGTGCCGCTTCATGTCGACGGAGAACACCTGCGTCCCGTCGAGCCGCGCCGCCTCCTGGGCCAGCTTCTCCAGGAACATCGACTTGCCGATGCCGTGCACGCCGACGACGTCCTGCACCGCGCCCTCGCGCACCGTGGCGAGCAGATCGAGAGAGGCGCGCAGCTCGGCCTCGCGGCCGACGAACAGGGTCATGCGCGGTCACCCGGCCGGTCCTGCCCGACCCGGTCCGATCGCGTGGACGACTCCGGCTCCTCGTCCGCGGCGGGCTGCCGGAGGGCGGGATGCTCCGCGTCACGCGGCTCGGGGGTGTCCACGGCCGGCGGGCGGGGCGCGGGCGGCTGTGCCGTGCCGGCGCGCATCGTGAGGTTGCCGACCACGCCCTTCTTGCCGATCCGCGCCGCGTTCCCCCGGGAGGAGTTCAGATCGATGTCGTCGGCCTTGACCTTCGCCCCGAGGTCCAGGCGGTTGGTGCCGTCCGCGTCGCCGAACAGGTGCCTCATCTGGTCGGTTCCGGTCTGGCGGACCTCCCGCACGCCCAGGAAGACGGCGCGCACGAGGCAGAGGACGAACATGAGCCCCGCCACCACCCAGGCGTAGGGGCGTCCCGTGTCCGGCAGCGAGAACGCGATGATGACCACGATCGCGCTCGCGCCCATCCCGCCGAGCAGTACCGGCTCGCCCTTCAGGAGCCGGACGACCTCCAGCGGCACGCGCAGCACCGAGCCCGGGACCTGGGGCGGCGCGGGGGGCTGCGCGGGAGGAGGTTCGGGTGGTTGTTGCGTCATGCCGGAGAGTTTCACACGGCGAGGCCGGGGACACTGGGCAACGTGACACAAGTGCGTCAATGTTGCCTTGACCGGAAACGGCCGGGCATGCCCCGCATAGACGGGGCCTTGGCCCGCCGGGCGCGGGAGGCGGTCAGTCGGGGGAGGCGTCGGTGCTGCCGAAGATGACCGAGGAGACCTCCAGGTAGAGCTGCTCCGGGTACGGCATGAAGTTGACGCTCTGCAACCACTTCTTCTGGCCCGCGGACTCGGTGCGGAACTCCCCGTACCCGAGCAGGCGGCCGGTCATCGACCGGTTCAGCGTGATGTCGGTGACCTTGGACAGCGGCATCATCACCACGTCCCGGTTGAGAACGCCCTTGACCACCATCACCCGGTGCTCGGTGACCAGGAAGAACTCCATCGACCAGGCGAGGACCTTCCACATGAGGTAGCCGACCGCGACCAGCCACAGCGCCCAGAGCCAGCCGATGCCGGTCCACGCGCTGGCGGCGCCGCACGCGATGAGCCCGCCGACGACGATCGCGGCCGGCGGGAGCAGGACGGCCGGGTGCCGGCGCACCGCGATGACGCGCCCCTCGTAGGACATCAGGTACTTGTCGACCGTGCGCGACGAGGTGTCGCGGTGCACCATCATGTCCTGCAGATTCACGGCGGCGTCCTCGTCATGATCCGGTTGGATCCACGGTAGCCCACGCGGCGCGCGGCGCGCAGCGGCGGCGCGGTAAGGGCTCTGGCCCCCCGAGAGGATCTTGTCGGCGGGAGCCGCGGCACCGGATGATGGTCGCCATGGAGTTCGCGCCGGACGTGACGGGACGGCCCATCTGGCGGTTGCTGCTGCGCGGCCTCGGCGTGTACCTGCCCGGCTGGGAGCTGCCCGCGGGCGCGGTGCGGGTCCGGCGCGGGACGGCGGCGGCCGGCGGGTTCGGCCCGCCCGCCTACCTGACCGCCGGCGCGGGGTTCGGCGTGCAGGTGCCCGACCGCCGGCGCGGCCTCGAACCGGACCGGGAGATCTACGTGCGCGGCCGGGAGAACCCGAGCTTCGGCATCGTCGCCGCGGGCCCCGCCGCGGCGATCGGGAGCCGGGTCGTGGACGCGGACGCGCTGATGCGGTTCGCGCGGCGGCTGACGTTCGACGAGCTGATCGACACCGGCGACGCCGACTCCGTCCCGTACGCGGTGCGCGGCGCACGCGCCGTGGAGAACGTCGTGTTCCTCGACCGCGCGGCGGGGATCGGGCTGTGCGCCGAGGTCGACCCGCTGACCGGCATCGCCGGATGCCCCCTGTACGTGCGCATCGGCGGCCCCGCCGAGCGGACCGTGCGCGTCTACGGCGCCCCGCCCACCGGCGCCCGGTCTTCGGGGGCGGTGCCTTCGGGGGCGGCGCCCTACGGCGCGGCCCAGGCGGTGAGGTCCCAGAGCTGATGGGACGGCAGCCGCCGCAGCCGGACGGTCGCGGCGGCCGGGTCCCAGAACACCTCGTCGCTCTCCAGCTCCAGCGACTGCGCGGCCGTCAGCACGGCGCACAGCAGCTCGTCCCGCGTCCGGACGGCCAGCAGCGGGCCGATCTGCGCGACGGCGCCCGAGCTCTCGGCGAGCGTCCGCAGCAGGGACTTGAGGGCCGTCTCGTCCTCGGGCGCGCGGGCGGGCTCCACCCCCGCGGGGACGCCGGGCTCGACCCGCGCGAGCCCGCGCCGGGACTCGTGGGCGCCGTTGTGCGGCAGGTCGGCGCCGGTGGAGATGAGCAGCGCGCTGAACACGCCGGCGAGGTCCTCGGAGGCGTGGCCGCCGAGGAAGTAGCGGCGGCGCTCCGGCCCGCCGGGCGCGGTGCCGTTCGCGCCCTCGGCGGTGCGGAACCGGACGTTCAGCCGGCTCGCGCGCACGCACCGCTCGTACATCTCGGTGAGGATGTCCTCCAGCCGGCCGTCGCGCGTCCACAGCCGCCCGGTGGCGGTCACGGCGTCGCCGTGGGCGCGGGGACGGCCGGTGAGCGCGGCGGTGACGGTGTCGTCCAGCTCGCCCTCGGTGAACTGGAGCAGCTCGGCGACGACGTCCTCGACGCCCTCCAGGGTGCGGGTGAGGGTGCGCTGCAGCTCCAGGATCTCGGCGCCGCCGCGCTCGATGTCGGCGAGCCGGTCCAGGGCCGCGTCGACCTTCCCGGCCGCCGACTCGCCGTGCGCCCTGGTGACGGCGCGCACCGACGTCTCGACCTCGCCGAGCTTGCGGCGCAGCGCGGCCAGCGTGACCCGCTGCTGCTCCAGCTCGCGCAGCCGGTCCGCCTGCGCGCGCAGGTAGTCGTCGGCCCGGTGGACGAGGCCCGCCAGCTCCTCCACCTGCCCGGTGTTCTGCCGGAGCCGGCCGTCGAGCGCGGGCAGCACGTCCTGCTTGACCCGCGACAGCTCGGCGGTGAGCTGCTCGCCCACCGTGACCAGCACGTTGTTCTGCTTGGTGACCTGGTCGTTCAGCTCGTCGATCCGGCGGGTGAACGCGTTGGCCTGGTCTCGGCTCTGCTTGCCGGCGTACAGCTCGAACGCGGCCACCACGACGCACATCACCACCAGGATGACCGTCGTCATGGTGCTCCTCGGGGGTGACGGTGATTGCCGGACCGGGTTTTGATCGCGACCATAACTTACGATCACGCGCGCCGACCGGAACTTACGCAACCGATTGATCTCTATGACCGGACGGTGGCGGCGACCCTGCTTCGCGGCGTGCCGGAACCGGCTCCGTGCTAGCGGCGCCGCAGCTGACCGGCGCCGCTCACACGCAGCCCTCGAACTGCGGGACCGTCGTGACCGGCTTCAGCCCCGAGGCGCCGAACCACCGCGTCAGCAGGCGCGCCGCCGTGCCGTCCTGGTACATCCCGGTGATGGCCTTGTTCACCGCCTCGCAGCCGTCCACATCGCCCTTGCGGATGCCGACGCCGTACGGCTCGTCGGTGAACGGCGCGTTGACGACCGCGAGCCGGTGGCCGCTTCCGGACGCCTTGCCCGCCAGCCCGGCGAGGATCAGGTCGTCGGTGGAGACCGCGTCCAGCCGGTTCTCCACGAGGTCGGTGAGGCAGTCGGAGTAGCCGTCCCGCTCGACCGGCAGCGCGGCGACGCCCTGCTCGTCGTGGATGCGCGGGAACGACACCGATCCGCGGACCTTGCACAGCCGCAGGCCCGCCAGGTCGTGGATGCTCTTCACCTTCTCGGCGTCGGCCGCGCGGACGAGGATGTCCTGGTGCGCGACGTAGTAGGGGCCCGCGAACGCGACCTTGACCTTGCGCTCGGGCGTGACGGAGTAGCTCGCCACCACCAGGTCGACGTCGCCGTTCTGGAGCATGTCCTCGCGCGTCGCCGAGGACACCCGCTTGAACCGCACGGCGGACCGGTCCACACCGAGGCGCTCGGCGATCTCCTTGGCGATGTCGATGTCGAAGCCCTCGTAGGCTCCGCCGCCGGTCTGCATCCCCACGCCGGGCTGGTCGCCGTTCACGCCGATGACGAGCGCGTCCTTGTCCGCGACCGACGCCTCTCCGGCGTCGGCGACGCCGCACCCGGCGCCCGCGCCGAGGACCGCCAGCGCGGCGAGGGCGGCCGCCGCGGCGCGCCGGGCCCTCACTTCGACCACCGGTACTCCGCCAGCCGGGGCCGCACCCCGGCGAGCACCAGCAGGGCGATGGCGGCGCCCGCGATCGGCAGCACGGCGTACCAGCCGCTCGTCCCGCCGTCCCCGTCCTCGACGGCCTCGTCGAAGGCGTCCTGGTGGATGCCGCTGAGCTGCTGCAGGGCGCGGTCGTACCGGGTGAAGTCGGCCGCGGCGGCACCGCGCGCGGCGACGGCCTGGTCGCGCCGGTCGGCCTTGACGAGGTCGCGCATCCGCCGGTCGTCGGCCTGGACCTTCTGGTAGGCGCTGAGGGCCTCGTTCATGACGCCCATCAGCCGCGCCTTCTGCTCGGCGGACTCCGCGGGCCGGTTGGCCTCGGTGCCGAGGAAGCCGAGGAACGGCGCCCGTCCGGGCTCGAACGACAGGCCCTTCTGCACGGCCGCGTTGTACTGCGTCAGGTTGCCCGCCTTCAGGTAGAGGACCGTCTGGGACTTGCTCAGGTACACCTGCTCGTAGGCGTCGGCGCGTCCGGGATCGAGCAGGAACCGGGTCTGGTCGGCGCTCGCGCTGTTGCTGATGGCGCGCGTCCGCGACAGCGCCAGGATCGAGTCGAAGCCCTCCTCCTTGGCCTTGCGCAGATGGTTCGCCTGCCCGGTCAGCATGAGCGCGCCCGCGGCGACCAGGACGAGCGTCCCGAGCGTGGCGACCGCCAGCGGCACGTTCAGCAGCCGCCGGAACCGCTTGGCCAGGTAGACCTGGAGGCCGGCCAGCGTCGCCAGCAGCAGCAGCCCCGCGACGAGGAGGCCCGTGCGGCCCGTGAGCACCGCCGAGCGCTTGTCCTCGTAGGTGTGCCGGACGAGGGTCCCGTTGTCGAGCGTCAGGTTGTACGCCTTGGGGAGCAGGTCGAGCTTCATCAGGTCGGTCGCCTGCCGGTACAGGTCGGTGACCTGCTTCGACGGCTTCCCGGACGCGTGCGGGGCCTGCCGGTCGAGCAGCAGCGCCTGGCCGGCGAGGCGCTCGTAGCGGCCGAGCGCGTCGAGCAGGTCGCGGGCGGTGTTGTTCTCGGTCGTCTCGTCGGCGAGCTTGGCGGCCTTCAGCAGCGCGTCCCCGGCCTTCCGCCGGTTGTCGTCGTAGCGGCGGAGCGCCTCGTCGCGCCCGCCGCCCGGCGCGGTGCCGATCAGCAGCGCGTTGGCGAGCTGCGCGTCCATGTCGCTGAGCTGGAAGTACAGGTCGCCGGTGGCGACGACCTGCGGGCCCGCGTCGTGCCCGATGACCCGCACGCCCTCGCGGGCGTCCGCGATCGCCGCCCAGCCGATGCCGAGCAGGGCCACCAGCAGGACGAGCGACAGCGCGGTCAGCGTCCGGACGCGGGCCGCGACCGTGCGCGGGAGCAGCCGCGCGACGCCGGTGGGCGGGCCGCCCTCGCTCCGCACGAGCCGCGCGGGGGCGTCGCTCCGCGGGGCCGGCGCGGACGCCTGAGGAGAAGCGGCGGGCGGCGCCGCCGGCGTGGCCTGCTGTACGGCCGTCATGTCGCCTCGCCTCGGATGAGCGTGATGGTGGTCCAGGCGCCCACGTGGATGCGGTCGCCGTCCTTGACGGGGACCTCCACGTTGTACGGGATGGGCTCGGTGGACCCGTTGACGCAGGTCCGGTTGGTGGAGCCGGGGTCGACCAGCGTCCAGGTGCCGTCCGGCTTGGCCAGCAGCACCGCGTGGACGTGGGAGACGCCGGGGTCCCCGGGCGGCTCCCGGAGGTCGATCTCGGGCTGGGACCGCCGCGATGAGCTCCGCCGCCCGATCCGGACCTCGCGCCGGGTCAGCGGGATCCGCCGCTCGGGCGCGTACGGGGGGAACGACAGCGACGCGGAGTCGGGCCCCTCCTCGGCGATCACCGTGTTGAAGTACTCGCGGTCGGCCGTCACCACGGCCGTCCAGGCGGCGCCGGACACGGGCGGCTGCTGCGCGGACGGTGCCGGGACGGGCGGCACCGGGACCGGCGGGGACGGCGGGGACGGCGGCTGCGGTGCGGGCGGCGGCTCGGACGGCCCGCGGTGCGGCGGCGCGGGCGGGGGAGTGAACGGCTCGGTCGGCGGCCCCGGCTGCGCCGGCTGCACGGGTGGCACAGACTGTGCGGGCTGCGAAGGTTGCGAGGGCTGGGCGGGAGCCGTCCGCGGCGTGGGCAGGCCGCCGCCGGTCGCGAAGTCGTAGCCGCACGTCTCGCAGAAGCGGTCGATGCTGGGCGTCCCGCAGTCCGGGCAGGGCGTGCCGCCGGCCGGCGGCCCCGGCACCGCGCCGGCCGCCGCCGCACCCGCCGCACCCGCCGCGCTCGCCGCCGCGGCGCCCGGGGCGGACGAGCCGTCGCCGATGCGCTCGCCGCAGACGTCGCAGTAGTCCTCCGCCTGGGAGGGGTGTCCGCTGGGGCAGCTCGGCATGCTCAGCCCTCGCCCCGCCGGGTGGTCACCGTCTCGTCCTTGCGGGTCCGGACCGTCTTGGTGGACCGGGTCTCGATCTCCATCTCGGCGACCTTGTCGATGTCGCGCTTCAGCCGGACGGTGCCGGTCGCCGGGTCGACGACGTCCACGACGCGGCGCAGCATCGCGGTGATCGCGTCGTTGCCCGCCTCGTCGGCCAGCACGACCGCGCGGCCGAGCCGCGCGGTCGCGGTGTCGAGGTCGCCGTCCCGGCGGGCCTGCAGCCCCTCCTGGATCGCGGCGGCCAGCTCCGCCTGCCCGGTGTAGTGCGCCACCCGCTCGTTGATCTTGGTGGACTGGGCCTCGTCGTCCGTCCACTGCGCGAGAACGTTCCCGGACGCGAGGACCTGCGCCTCCTCGCCCGGCCCGCCCGGCACGACGAGCCGCACCCACGCGGCGCGCAGCTCCTTGCCGCCGACCTGGCCCGGGGTGACCTCGACGCAGATGTGGTAGTCGCGGCTCTCCGCGCCCCACGCGCCGAGCGGGTAGTCGCCCGCCTGCGGCGCCGAGTCGACGCGCTTGGCGGTGAGGTCCTCGACCGAGGGCATCACCTGCTTGACGAACCGCAGCGTCGCCGTCTGCGGCGTCCACACCCGCAGCGCGACGTCGGCGACGGACTTGCCCATCGCCGCCTCCGTCATCGCCCGGAAGTCGGCGACGAGCCCGGCCGGGTCGGCGACGATGTCGACGCTGCCGAGCATCGCGGAGGCGACCTTGCGCAGTTCCGCGACCTCCCAGTCGGTGCCGACGCCGCGGCAGTCGCAGACGAACCGGCCGCCGCAGGCCGCCAGCGCCGCGTCCAGCTCCTCGGGGGTCTCGTGCTGGTTCTTGCCGTCGGTCAGCAGGATCGCGTGCCGGATCCCGCCCGGGACCGTGTCGAACAGCTGGCTCGCCAGCCGCAGCCACGACCCGATCGCGGTGCCGCCGGCCGCGGTCAGCCGGCCCAGCACCTGCTTGGCCTCCGCGCGGGTCTCCGGGCTCGCCGCGACCAGCCCCGGATGCCTCGGGAAGATCATCTTGGCCGTGTTGGACCCGGACACGACCGCGAACTCCACGCCGTCGCGCAGCGTGTCGATCGCGACCTGCGCCGCCGCGACGGCCGCGCGCAGCTTGGTGTCGGGATAGGACATCGAGCCCGAGGTGTCGATGATGATCACCTCGGACGCGCGGGCGGTGGACGGGACGGGCACGCCGTCCGCGGCGGTGGCCTCGACGGACACGATGGCGTGGACCTCGCGTCCGCCCTCGGGGAGGTACCGGTTCTGGTCGATCTTGACGGTGAACTGCGGGTGCTCGCTCATCGGGGCTGCTCCGTGCTCTGCGGTGTGTCGCGGCTCTGGGCGGGGAGACGGGGGGCGGCGGGGGAGGCGGGGGCAGCGGGGGACGGGAGCGGGATCACCGCGACGGTGATGTTGTCGCGGCCGCCGGCGTCGAGGGCGTGCCGGACGAGGGCTCTGGCGGTGCCGAGCGGGTCGGCCGCCGGGTCGAGCGCGCCGGTGCCCGCCGCCCCGCCGTCGTCCGTTCGGCCGTCGTCCGCCTGACCGTTGTCCGCCCGGCCGTCACCGGCCGCGTCGCCGGCGGTGCCGGTGAGGAGCGCGGCCAGGTCGCCGGCCGCCGGGAAGTAGTTCCACAGGCCGTCGCTGCACACCAGCAGCGTGCCGGGCCCCGCCGGCCGGAACGTCGCGACGTGCGGCCGGACCTCGCCCGCGTCCACGCCCAGCCACGCGGTGATGACGTGCGCGTTCGGGTGCGCCTCGGCCTCCGCCTCGGTCAGCGACCCCTCGGCGACCATGAACGCCGCCCACGAGTCGTCCTCGGTGAGGCGCCGGGACGGGCCCAGCTCGGCGAGGTCGCCGGTGCTGACCTCGGCGGCGTCGGGGGCGTCGGCGGTGCCGGCGGCGTCCTGGGAGGCACTGGCGCCGGGTGCCGGTTCCCGTGACCCGTTCTCGCCGGGCGCCGCGGTGCCGTCCGCGGACAGCCAGTAGGCGCGGCTGTCGCCGATCCAGCCGACGGTGATGGTCGCGCCGCGCGTCACCGCGGACACATAGGTGCAGGACGGCGCGTCCGCCGGGGAGGTGGCGAGCGCGGCGACCGCCGCCGCCGCGCGCAGCGCCGCGTGCCGGGTGGCGTCCTCGGGGTCCTCCCCGGCGTCGAGCCGCGCCACCAGCTCGGCGGCGCCGGTGTCGGCGGCGGTGCGGGAGGCATCCTCGGGGCGCTGGGACGAGCCGACGCCGTCGGACACCACGGCCGCGACCCCGGCGGCGTGCGCGGCCAGGGCGATCGCGTCCTCGTTGCGGCTGTAGCGGCGGCCCCGGTCGCTGGCGCCCGCCGCGACCACCGGCCCGCCGGCGCCCGGGGCGGGCAGCTCCAGCTCGACGTGGTCGCGCTCGGCGGGCTGGCGCAGCCCGCAGTGCTCGCAGTAGCCGTCGGCGTCGATGGCCGTCCGGCCGCAGCCGGTGCACGGCCGCGCCGCGGGCTCGGGGGCCGCGGGCGGCGGGGGCGGCGCGTCGGTCAGCCGGTGCCCGCACTCCTCGCAGTAGACCTCCTCCGCGTAGACGATCTCGCCGCAGGCGGGGCAGGACAGCTCCGCGGCCTTGGCGTGCTCGGCGGCGGTCGGGTCGTCGGTCACAGCAGCGTCCTCGGGCGTACGGCGTTGGCGGAGTCGACGAGCCGGCGGCACTCGTCCCGGTCGCGGGTGCGGCGCGCCAGCTCCCGGTACGTCGCCTCCAGCCGGCGGCGCAGCGCCGTCTCCCGCAGCGGCGCGCCGAGCAGCGACCCGCCCTGCGCGCCGCCCGTCCCGGAGCCGGAGAGCAGCCAGTCGAGCGCCGCCTCCAGCACCTCGGCGGCGAGCCGGTCGCGGCGCTCGGCGTCCAGGTCGAGGGCGGCGAGCCGGTTCCCCGCGGTGACCAGCTCGGCCGCCGACAGCTCCGCGGGCGGCCGGCCGCGCACCGCCGTGGCGACCGCCGCGACCTGCGCGGGCACGTACCGGATGGAGATCTTCGGGACCGAGTCGAGCGCGGCGGCGGCCGCGGCCCGGTCGCCCGCGGCGAGGTGCACCCGGGCCAGGCCGAACGCGGCGTTGAGGTAGCTCTGGTCGGTGCGCCACACCGTCTCGTACAGGCGGACGGCGTCGGCGGGCGCGGAGGACTCCTTGCAGTACGCCAGCGCCAGCTTGGGCGCCGCCTCGCCGGGCAGCAGCCCGTACAGCCGGTCGAACAGCGGCTCGGCCTCCGCCGTCCGGCCCCGCGCGAGCAGCGCCACCGCCCGGTACCAGGAGACCCGCCAGTCGCCGGGGCGCTCGGCGTCCAGCTCGTCGAGCAGGGCGCCGGCCTCGTCCACGGCGCCGAGCTCGATCTTCACCCGGGCGAGCGCGAGCCGCACCTCCGGGGTGCGCGCGGGCGCGTTCGCCGCCGCCTCCGCGACCTGCGCGGGCTCCAGGGCCGACAGGCCCGACACGAACCCGGCGGCGGGGTCGGATCCGTCCACCAGCGGCACCGGCAGCGCCGCCGCGGCGACCTCCGGCGGGACGGGCGGCAGCGCGTGCGCGTCCGCCTCGCCGCCCGCCATCCGGGCGGTGAACCGCTCCGGCCCGAACAGCCCGGACGGGGCGGGCCGGGGCGTGCCGTCCTCGGCGGCGAGGACCTCGCGCAGCACACCGGTGAGCTGCTCGGCCATCTCCGCCGCGTCCTGGAACCGCTCGTCCGGATCGGCGTGCGTCGCGCGCAGCAGGAACCGGTGGAACGACTCGAACCGCTGGAACACCGGGACGTCGGAGGCGGGCGGCAGCGAATGGACGTACGTCCGGGTGTAGCCCCGGAAGGGGAAGCTGAGCACGGCGAGCGCGCGGCCGACCGTGTAGAGGTCGGAGGAGATGGAGGGGCCCTCGTCGGCGATCTCGGGGGCCTGGTAGCCGACCGTGCCCCAGATGGCGCCGTCCGGGTCGTCCAGCCGCCGGACGCCGCCGAGGTCGATGAGCCGCAGCTGCTCCTCCGACTGGATCACGTTGTCCGGCTTGAAGTCGCAGTACAGCAGGCCCTGCGCGTGCAGGTACTCGAACGCGCGCAGCGCCTCCAGGCCGTAGGCGATGGCCTGCGCCAGCGGCAGGTGCTTCTCGCCCGGCGGCTGCGGCTGCCGCAGCAGGATGTCCTTGACCGACTCGCCGCCGACGTACTCCATGACGATGTAGCCGTCGCCGTCGTGCTGCACGAAGTTGTAGATCTTGACGATGTTGGGGTGCTCGACCTCGGCGAGGTAGGCCCGCTCGGCCGCCGCGGCGGCCATCGCGTCGGCGTCGCCGCTGTCCAGCAGGCCCTTCAGCACCACCCAGCGGTCGCTGACGTTGCGGTCCTTGGCGAGGTAGATCCAGCCGAGGCCGCCGTGCGCGAGGCACCCCAGCACGTCGTACTGCCCGCCGACCAGGTCGCCCGGGTTGAGCTTCGGGGTGTAGGAGAAGCGCGTGCCGCACTTGGGGCAGAACCCCTCGGTGCGGCCGGGCCGGTCGCCGCGCCCCCGGCCGACGGGCTCGCCGCAGCTGCTGCAGAACCGCTTGGCCTCGGCGACCTGCGGGTCGCTCATCACCGCGCTGGACGGGTCCCGGTAGGGGACGCGCGGCACCTCCACCAGCCCGGCGCCGAGCATGCCGCGGCGGCCCGACGAGCGCGAGGACCCGGTGCGGGTGCTGCCCGTCCGGGTGCTGCCCGTGCGGGCGCTGCCGGTGGTGCCGGCGGGGGCGACGAGGGAGGTGTGCGCGGGCGGCGAGCCGCACACGTCGCAGTAGCCGTCCATGATCTTTCCGCCGCAGCCGGCCTGGCCGCACGCGTCGTCGGCGCGCTCGGCGGCCGGGCGGGGCGCCGGCACGGACGGCGCGGGACTCGCGGGCGGGCTGCCGCACACGTCGCAGTAGCCGTCGGTGATCGTCCCGCCGCAGCCCGGCTGCGCGCACGCGCCCGCCGCGGACGGCGGCGCCGGGGCCGGGGTCGGGGCCGGGATTCCGGGCGAGGATGCCACGCCGCATACGACGCAGTAGCCGCCCTCGACGGTTCCGCCGCAGCCCGGCTCGGTGCACTGCCTCATCGTTACGCTCCCTTCGCCCGCGACATGATGGCCTGCTGGTAGCCGGAGAGCGACACGGTCGCCTTCCGCAGGTCGCAGGGGGAGGTCCACAGCAGTTCGCGGGCCTGCTCGTAGATCCGGGCGAGTTCGGCGTCCTCGGCGTGGCCGAGCCGCGCGGCCTTCGCCCGGTAGGCCTCCAGCCGGCCGCGCAGCTCCTCGCGGCGGTCCAGCAGGCCGCGGATCACGCCGGTGGTCTCCACCGCCCGCTCCAGCGCGGTCGCGGCGGCGCGCTCCAGGTCGGCGATCCGCTCGGCCAGGCGGTGCCAGCCGCCGCGCGGCGGCGCGGCGACGGCGGCGAGCCGGTCGGCGAGCACCGCGGCCGCCTCCGGCAGGTCGGGCAGCGCCGGGGAGGCGATCTTGGCGAGCACCTCGGCGCGGACCGCGCGCGCCTCCGCCTCCGCGGCGCGCAGCCGCTCCACCGCGGCGGCGACGCCGCGGATCCGGTCGGCGAAGCCGTCGCGCAGCCGCTCGGCCTCGGCCAGCCCGCGGCGCACCCCGGCGAGGCCGGTGCGGATCCCGTCGAGCCGCGCGGTGTCGGCGCGCCCGTCGCGCGCCAGCGCCAGCGGGTCGGCGCGCACCACGGCCGCGGCCGACTCCAGCTCCGCGCGCAGCCGGTCGAACTCCGGGTCGCTCCCGCCGAGGGACTCCAGCAGCTCCGCGGCCCCGCGCCGCTCCGCCTCGACCTCGGCGAGCCGGGACAGCAGCGTCGACCAGACCGTGTCGAGCGCGGCGACCGACCGCGCGATCTCCTCGTACAGCGCCGTCATCCGGTCGACCGCCGCCCGCAGCGTGATCCGCTCCCCGGACGGGACGGCCAGCAGCGTCCGCCGCTCCAGCGGCACCTCCCGGACCGGCAGCTCCACCGACGGCCCGGTGAGCAGCCGGGTCAGCTCCGCGAGCTGCGCCTGCCCCGGACGGCCGTGGCGGGCCCGGAGGTCCTCGGCGGCGTCGACCGTGCGGCCGTACAGGTCGAAGAGCGTCCACAGGGACGCCGCGCGGGACCGCACGTCCTCCTGCACGCGCCGCGTCTCCCCGGTCAGGGTGGCGCCTTCCAGCAGCTGGTACCCCTGGTGGGCCTCCAGTTCGAGCAGCGCGGAGCCGATCCGCTCGCGCTCGTCCCGGAGCCGCGCCAGCGTCCGGTCGGCCTCCTCGCGGCTCAATGGGGGGCCGGTCACCCGCGCGTCACTCAACGCCGCTCCTCGGTCGAGCCATGTTCGCCCCCGATTCCCCCGAATAGAGCACGTTGTGGAGCCTCAGTTTTCCGCATACGCGCCCGCGTTCTCAACCGGGCGGCGATCTTCGCCGCCGGTGCGTCACGCGACGCGATCCGGCCGCGCCCGCGGGCTCCACAATGTCAGTGTTCGAACGTATGATCGAACCATGGCGAACGTTGCGACGCACCCCCAGACCGCGCCCACCGCGCCGGCCCCGCTCACCGCGGCCGAGATCGCCGCCCTCGCGCTGTCGCTCGCGCACCTCGGCACCGGCCCGCAGGCCACGACGGCGCGGCGGGCCCTGCACACCCTCCTCGACGCCACCCCCCACGACGACGTCGTCACCACCACCCTCGCCACCCTCACCGCGCCCCTGGACGCCTCCACCTCCGACCGCGCCCGCGTGATCGCCGCCGCCGTCACCGAGCACCGCGTCGTCCGGCTCTGCTACGGCGACGCCGGCGCCAACGTCACGATCCGCGAGGTGGAGCCCGTCACCTGCCTCGTCCACCGCGACCACTGGTACCTCGTCGGCTGGTGCCGGATGCGGCGCGGCGTGCGGGCCTTCCGCTTCGACCGGATCCTCGCCGTCGAGTCCACCGGGCTGCGGGCCCGCCCCCGCCGCGCCGACCGCTACCTGCCCTTCCAGCGCAGGGCGTCCTGACCCTCGGGCGGCGGGCCCCGCGACTCCCCCCGAACGCGGGCCCGCCGTCCGGGCGCCATGCCGCCGATGCCTGGCGGCCCCTTGCGTCAAACGGCGACGGTCTGGTCCGCGGCGGCGGCCACCACGGCGGAGATGTCGTGGGTCCGGGTGTGGACCTCGCGCTGGAAGCGGGCGCCGTTCCCGCGTTCCAGCAGGCTGGGCAGCAGTCGGGTGACGGCGCCGAGGTCGCCGGCGCGGTCCAGGGCCGGAGCCGCGTGGTCGAGCAGGGCGTCCACGACGGCGCCGGCGGGGGCCGCGCGGCCGGTGCACGGGTGCACGAGGTCGCCGCGCAGGCCGGACCGCCCGGCCCGCCACATCGCGAGGCGCATCAGGTCGGCCCGCATCGGGGCGGGCGGATCGCCGCGGCGCCAGGCGCGGGCGGCGGTGTCGACCAGCGCCCGGACGAACGCGGCGATCAGCACGGCGTCGTCGGCGTCCAGGCACACGTCCGGCACCCGGACCTCCACGGTCGGGTAGTGCCGCGACAGCCGGGCGTCGAAGTAGACCATGCCCTCGTCGACGAGGGCGCCGGTGGCGAGCATCGCCTCGACCGTGGCCCGGTACGCGGCGGCGGAGCCGAACAGCTCGGTGGGCCCGCTGGACGGCCACCGGCTCCACACCTGGTGCCGCCAGCTGTCGTAGCCGGTGTCGGCGCCCTGCCAGAACGGCGAGTTGCCGCTGAGCGCGAGCAGGGGCGGCAGCCATGGCCGGATCCGGTCCAGGACGGCGACGCCCTCCTCCGGGGAGTCGATGCCCACGTGCACGTGGCAGCCGCAGGTGAGCTGCTCGCCGGCGGCGGGCCCGTAGGCGTCGAGCATCCGCAGGTAGCGGTCCGTGGGCGTGGGCGACGGCCGGACGCTGACCGGCGACGTGGCGAGGGCGGCGACGGCGATGCCGATCCCGGCCGCCGACTTGGCCGCCGCCAGCCGCGCCGTCCGCACGTGCTCGGACAGCTCGCCGAGCGAGGTGCAGACCGGTGTCGCGGTCTCCAGCTGCTCGCGCTGGAGTTCGGTCTCCAGCGACTTCGACCGCCGGCCGCCGGTCTGGAACAGCTCGTCGTGCCGCCGGGCGTAGCGGATGACGGAACCGGAGGCTGCCTGCGGCGCACCGGTCGCGGGGTCGACGAGGAGCAGCTCCTCCTCCACCCCGAAGGTGCGCGGGCCCGTGTGCACTGTCACCAGGATGTCCTTCCCGGGAGTGCACCGTTGTACGTCCCCGGAGGGGATCCTCCTGGTCGGGGGCGCGTGCCTACAATGCGCCCCGCGCTTGACCTAACGCTTGGTCGAAAGTTGGTGGTATGTCCTATCTCGTCGGCCAGTGGGGCCTCGGCGCCGTCGGCACGCGGACGCTCCGGGCCCTGATCGAGCACCCCGACCTCGAACTCGCCGGCGTCGTGTCGGACGATCCCCGCCATACCGGGATGGATGCCGCCGAACTGGCCGGAACCGGACGGCCCGTGGGGGTGCCGGTCACCGCCGACCCGGCCGGGCTCCTGGCCCGGCGGCCACGGGCGGTCTGCTTCACCGGCGGCCCAGCGGGCGACCTGTGCCGCGTGCTCGCCGCGGGCGCCGGGGTGGTCACGCACGCCCTGCCGGCGCTGGTGGACCCGCCGTCCGCCGACCCGGCGCTGGTCCGGCGGCTCCGCGCGGCCTGCGCCACCGGCGGCGCGGGCTGCCTCGCCGTCGCGCCCGGCCCGGTGCACGACGTGCTGCCGGCGCTGCTCAGCGGCGGGTGCCGGCGGATCGAGTCGATCACCATCACCGAGTTCCGCGGCGCGGCCGGCCCGCGGGCGGGGTTCGGGGAGCCGATCGGACGCCGCCCGCCGGTCGTGCGGCCGGGCGCCCCGGCGCGGCGCTGGGGCCCGGTCGTGCGGCTCCTCGCCCGGCACCTCGCCGTCCCGCTGGACGACCTCGCCGAGGACTACGAGACGTGCCCGGCGCCCGAGGCGATCGACGTCCCGGGCGGCCGGATCGGGAAGGGCACCGTGGCGGGCCTGCGGTACCGGGTGTCGGGGGTGCTGGGGGGCCGCGCCGTGCTCACGGTCGAGCGCGTCCTGCGGGCGCGGCCGGAGCTCGCCCCGCACTGGCCCGCCCCGCCGTCCGGCGCGGCGGCCGGACACCGCGTCGAGATCGCGGGCGAGCCCGCCGCCCGGCTCGACCTCGCCGGGCCGGACGGCCCCGACGCCACCGCGCTGCGCATGGTGAACGCGGTCCGGGCGCTCGCCGAGGCGCCGCCCGGCCTGCACACGCCGCTCACCCTGCCGCTGTTCACGGGGCGGCGGCTGCTCCGCTGAGCCAGCCGGCGAGCAGCGTCCCGGTCTCCTCCGGGCGGTCGACGTAGAGCATGTGCCCGGCGTCGATCTCGCTGAGCGCGAGGTTCGGGCCGAGCGCGGCGCGGCAGTCCACCACGAACTCGGGGCGGACGAGGTCGGCCCGCGCGGCGATGACCAGGTGGGTGGGCATGTCCGGCGGCGGGGCCAGGTGGGGCCGGGCCATCTCCGAGTACGCCGTCACCACCGCCGCGGGCTCGTACCGCCAGCGCAGCCGCCCGTCCGGGGTGGGTTCGAGGTGCTCGGCGACCTCCTCGTCCACCACCTCGGGCGGTGCCTCCGGCCAGCGCGCGGCCCGGTGGGCGCGGGCCTCCGCCACGTCGCCGAACGACACCGGCGCCAGGTACGCGCGGGCCTCGCGCGCCGCGTCCTCCGGAGCCAGCCCGATCGCGGGGTCGAGCAGCAGCAGCCGCCGGACCCGGCGCGGCGCCGTCCGCGCCAGGTGCAGCGCGATCATCCCGCCGTAGGAGTGCCCGACGAGGTCGGCCCGCTCGACGCCCTCGGCGTCCAGGAGGGCCAGGACGTCCGCGACGTGCCGCTCGACCGTCCAGGGCGGCTCGTGCGGCGAGCGGCCGTGGCCGCGCAGGTCGGGCGCCAGGACGGACCGGTCGGCCAGGTACGCCTCCGCCGTCCGCCGCCACCGCGCCCCATGGCCCGTGACACCGTGCAGCAGCACGACGGGCGCTCCCGCCGGGTCTCCATATCGATGCACATGCAACGCCGCGTCCGTCATGCACTGAAGCGTATGCGCGACGGGGCCGACCCGGCCGTCCTTCACCGGCCACGTGGGACCCGCCACACCGCACCTGCCGCACCGCACCTGCCGCACCGCGGCGGTCAGGGGCGCTCCCACCTGACGGAGCTCAGCGCCAGCAGCGCGACATGGAACGACACGCAGGACTCCACGTCGTCGAGATCGGCGTCGAGGACCCGCTCGATGCGCCGCAGCCGCTCGTAGAAGGCCGGACGGGACAGATGGGCCTTCTGCGCCGCGACGGCCTTGTTGCGCCCCGATTCGAGGTACAGCTCCAGGATCCGGGTGAGGTCGCCGCCGTGCCGGGCGTCGTGCTCCAGCAGCGGCCCCAGCTCCCGCTCGACGAACGTCTGGACGCGGGCGTCGTCGCGGAGCAGGTGCAGCAGGCCGCGCAGGCGCAGGTCGGGGAGGCGGTAGAACGGCCGGGCGCCGGAGCCGCGGGCGGCGACGCCGGCGACCTGCTCGGCCTCCAGGAAGGAGCGCCGCACGTCGGCGATCGTCTCCACCACCGACCCGGCCGCCATCACCGTGTCCGCGGACCGCTTGCGGACGCCGGCGGCGACCTGGCCGAGCGCCGTCTCCACGTCCGCGCGGGCGGGCAGCGAGGCGAGCACGCCGACGCGGGCGTCCGGGCCGCCCTCGTCCAGCACGCCGACGAGCGCGGCGAGCCGGGCCTCCCGGCACGCCGCGGCGGCCGCCTCGGCGAGCGCGGACGGCTCCCCGACCGCCGGCGCGGGCGTGCCGGTGCCGCGGTGCCGGAGCACCACCCCGAGCAGCCGGCGGCCGGACAGCGGCACGCCGAGCGCGCGGGCGCGCGCGGCGGCCTCCTGCGGATCGGAGTAGGCGTGCGCGAGGATCCGGGCGATGATCGTGCCGTGCGCCTGCCGCTCGACGCTCTCGGCGTGCCGGTCCAGCAGCCGCCCGAGCGCGAGCGTGGTGGCCGCCCGCTCGATGAGCACGGTGTCGCGCGCCGACGGCGGCGCGCCGAGGTCCACGATCAGCCGCCCCCAGTCCTCGCCGCGCGCGCCGACCATCGTGACCAGCCAGCCCGACACCGGGTCGTACCCGGTGCGGCGGCCGGGCCGGACGGCCCGCGAGCGGGTCTCCCACGCCGACAGCAGCTCGGCCGGGTCGGCGCCGCCCGCGTCGGCGGCGAGCACCTGGTGGGCGAGGTTCTCCAGCACGACCGGGTGCCCGCCGAGCGCGGCGACCTGCCGGACGACCTCCTCGGTGGAGGCGCCCTCCACCGACAGCCGGGTGAAGATCTCGTGCAGCCGTTCGGAGGCGCGCAGCTCGGCGAACTGCTCCCGGACGATCCGCGCGTGCACGGCCTCGGTGATGTCCACGAACGCGGGCTCGTGCGCGAGGACGACCACCGGGAGGCCGTGCTCCTCGGCGGCGGCGGTCAGCGCCGGCGGCAGCACGGTGGCGTAGCGCCGGCCCAGCTCGATCATCAGCCCGCTGACCCCGACCTCGGCGAGGTCGGCGATGTAGGCGCGCAGCCGCTCCGGCTCGTCCGGCAGGGCGATCCCGGTCGTCAGCACCAGCTCGCCGCCGTGCAGCAGGTGCGCGATGTCGGTGACCTCGGCGACGTGCACCCACCGGACGCGGTTGCCGGTGCGATCGGCGCCCGCGACGACGCGCGGCTGGCCGCGGCGCACCGCGTCGAGCCGGAGGACGTCGTCGACCGTGGGCAGCATCGCCGCATGATATCCGGCACCCTGTCAGCGCGGCCGGTCACATCGTTACAGGGTGTCAGCCACCGGCAGACCGTCAACGGGACGCGCCCGGTCCTGACACTCTGCGGGTGGCCCGGACGGTGCGCCCGGCCGAGACTTGTGCCATGTCGGAACACGCGGACCTGCTCCGGCGCCACAGGGCGGTCATGCCGTCGTGGATGGCGCTCAACTACGCGGACCCCATCGAGATCGTCGGCGGAAAGGGCGCCCGCGTGACGGACGCCGAGGGGAACGGCTACCTCGACTTCTTCACCGGCATCCTCACGAACATGCTCGGCTACGACGTCCCGGAGGTGCGGGACGCGGTGGAGCGCCAGCTCGCCACCGGCGTCGTGCACACCTCCACCGCTTACCTGCTGCGCGGCCAGGTGGAGCTGGCCGAGAAGATCGCCCGGCTGTCCGGCATCCCGGACGCGAAGGTGTTCTTCGCCAACTCCGGGACCGAGGCCAACGAGACCGCGCTGCTGCTCGCCGCGCACGCGCGGCGCAGCGACCAGGTCCTCGCGATGCGGCAGAGCTACCACGGCCGGTCCTTCGCGGCGGCGGGCGTCACCGGCAACCGCGCCTGGCGGAACCTGTCGTTCTCGCCGCTGGACGTCCACTTCCTGCACGGCGCCGACCGGCACCTCCCGCAGTTCGCCGGGATGTCCGACGAGCGGTACGTCGAGGCGTGCGCGGCGGACCTGCGGCACGTGCTCGCCGCCGCGACCGGCGGGGACGTCGCCGCGCTGATCGCCGAGCCGGTCCAGGGCGTCGGCGGGTTCACGATGCCGCCGGACGGGCTGTTCGCCGCCTACAAGAGCGTCCTGGACGAGTACGGCGCCCTGTTCATCTCCGACGAGGTCCAGACGGGGTGGGGGCGGACGGGCGAGAGCTTCTGGGGCATCGGGAGCCACGGCGTCACCCCGGACATGATGACGTTCGCCAAGGGCCTCGGGAACGGCTTCGCGGTCGGCGGCGTCGTCGCGCGCGGCGAGCTGATGGACGCGCTGCCCGCGCTCGGCATCTCCACCTTCGGCGGCAACCCGGTGTCGATGGCCGCCGCGAACGCGACGCTCGACTACGTCCTCGACCGCGGCCTGCAGGCGAACGCGGCGCGCCAGGGCGCGACGCTCATCGGCGGGCTGCGCCGCGCCGCGGGGCGGCTGCCGGTCGTGCGGGACGTGCGGGGCAAGGGCCTGATGTTCGCGGTCGAGCTGGCCGACCCGCGCACCGGCGAGCCGAGCCCGCCGCTCGCGGCGGCGCTGATGGAGGCGGCCCGCGAGCGGGGGCTGCTGATCGGCAAGGGCGGCCTGTACGGCAACGTGGTGCGCATGGCGCCGCCGCTGACCCTGACCGACGCCGAGGCGGCCGAGGGCCTCGGCGTCCTGATCGCGTCCCTCGAAGCCGTCAACGAGCAGGCCGTCAACGAGCAGGCCGTCAACGAGCAGGCCCTCAACGAACGGGCCGTCGGTGAGGAGGACGGGGCATGAGCGGCAGGCACGTCACGCACTGGATCGGCGGCAAGCCGTTCGCCGGCGAGCCCGAGCGCAGCGGGGAGATCTACGAGCCCGCGTCGGGACGGCTCGCCGGGACGGTCGGCCTCGCCGGGCGGGCCGAGGTCGACGCGGCGGTGGCGGCGGCCGCCGCGGCGTTTCCCGGCTGGCGGGACGCCTCGCTCGCCCAGCGCGCCCGGGTGCTGTTCCGGTTCCGCGAGCTGGTCGCGGCGCACAGCGGCGAGCTGGCCCGGCTGATCTCCGCCGAGCACGGCAAGGTGGTCGCGGACGCGGCGGGCGAGGTGGCCCGCGGGCTGGAGGTCGTCGAGTTCGCGTGCGGCATCCCGCACCTGCTCAAGGGCGGGTTCTCCGAGAACGTCTCGACGCGGGTGGACGCGTACTCGATCCTGCAGCCGCTCGGCGTGGCCGCCGGGATCACCCCGTTCAACTTCCCGGCGATGGTGCCGATGTGGATGTTCCCGGTGGCGATCGCGTGCGGGAACACGTTCGTGCTGAAGCCTTCGGAGAAGGACCCGTCGGCGTCGGTCCGGCTGGCGGAGCTGTGGGCCGAGGCGGGGCTGCCGGACGGGGTGTTCAACGTCGTCCACGGCGACAAGGCCGCGGTGGACGCGCTGCTGCACCACCCCGGAGTGAAGGCGGTCAGCTTCGTCGGCTCCACCCCGGTCGCCCGGTCCATCTACGCGGCGGCCGCCGCCAAAGGCAAGCGGGTGCAGGCGCTGGGCGGCGCGAAGAACCACATGCTGGTGCTGCCGGACGCCGACCTCGACCTCGCCGCGGACGCCGCCGTGTCCGCCGGGTTCGGCTCGGCGGGGGAGCGGTGCATGGCGATCTCCGTCGTGGTCGCCGTGGACCCGGTCGGCGACGAGCTGATGGCGAGGATCCGGGAGCGGGTCGCCCGGCTCAAGGTCGGCCCCGGCGACCACCCAGAGGCGGAGATGGGCCCGCTCGTCACGCGGGCGCACCGCGACAGGGTCGCGTCCTACCTGGACTCCGCCGTCGCGCAGGGCGCCGTCCTCGCGGTCGACGGCCGCGACCCGGAGGTCCTCGGCGGCGCGGGCGGCGGGTTCTGGCTCGGGCCGAGCGTGCTCGACCGCGTCACCCCGGCGATGGACGCCTACCGGGACGAGATCTTCGGCCCGGTGCTGGCGGTCGTGCGGGCGGGCTCCTACGACGCGGCCATGGAGCTGATCTCCGCCAACCCGTACGGCAACGGCACCGCGATCTTCACCAACGACGGCGGCGCGGCGCGCCGCTTCCAGAACGAGGTGGAGGTCGGCATGGTCGGCGTGAACGTGCCGATACCGGTGCCGATGGCGTACTACTCCTTCGGCGGCTGGAAGGACTCGCTGTTCGGCGACAGCCACGCCCACGGCATGGAGGGCGTGCACTTCTACACCCGCACGAAGGCCGTCACCGCGCGGTGGCTCGACCCGTCCCATGGTGGAGTGAACCTCGGATTCCCCGCCAACGAGTGACATAACGGACGCGCGGCCGGCCGCCCCCGTGCGCCGGCCGCACGTCCACGCAGGCCGGCGGCCGTTTGGGACTTTCCCACCGGCCGCTCCCGCCGTCGGTTATTTCCGACGCGCCGGGCGGCATGAATAATGCCAACATCAGTTGACGCGCTCTGTGTCCGGCGACACAATCGCACTGTCTCAATTAATTGAGGCGAAATTGAAAGTCAGGGTCGGCAGTCAAAGGGAGTCGCGCCATGGCCGCAGGCGACCACGCCGCAGAGGTGGACGCGCTCGGACGGCGATTTCCGGGCTGGACCATTTGGTTCGGCCCGAGCACCGGGCACTGGTGGGCGCTGCCGCCCCGCGACCGCGACGTCGGCGACTTCGTGGAGGCCGACACCCCGCAGCGGCTGATCGCGCGGATCGAGGTGGTCATGCGGCCCGCGCCGCGCCGGCCGCCCGACCGCGGGCCGGCCCCGCGGCACGACGGCGGCCCCCGCAGGCCGCCCCGCGACCCCCGGCAGGACGTGCGGCGTCCCTCGAACCTCCTCCGTCTCGAGGGCGTCACACCGCCGCCGCCCGGCCGGGTACCGGTGATCGCGTGGCCGGGCAGCACCGCACGGTGATCCGCTGTTCCCCACCCCCGCCGCGCACACCGGTGCCGCCGCGGCCCCGGTCCGGACGGCAGCCCGCGCCATACCCCTCTCCGGCAACCTCCGTGTATGGCGCGGACGCCAGCACCCGCCGTCCGCCGGGGCCCCGGCGGTTTCACTCTCAACGAGCCGTCCGGAATGCCGCACATAATGGTGCGGCAATGGTCAGGTGTTTCTTACCTCTGAGAAACGTCCCGAGTCGGCTCCCGTGTAGCGATCTCTGGTAATTGCCCGCCGTCCGGGACGCTTACCGGCGGAAAATTCGGCGGAGACCGGCGATCGAATCGTGCGGGCCCGCCGGGGCCGGACGGAATGGCGGCGCGCACGGTCCGGCGGCCCCGCGATCCGGCGGGTGCGGCCCGTCCCGCGGGGCCGGAGGCGCTACGCTGCGCCGATGGGCCTCACGAGGGGGAGGGCCCTGGGCACGGATCGGGAGCGAGATGCGGCGGACGGCCACGGCACGGGTCACGGCGGCGCGGGCGCGGCCGGCATGGGCAAGGCCCGCCTGGACGAGACCCGCCTGGACGAGACCCGCCTGGACGAGACCCGCCTGGACGGGCGCGGGCCGCGCGAAGGCCGCGGCCGCCCTCCTCGGGGCCGCCGCGATCGCCGCCGCGGGCCTCGCCGGCTGCAGCGGCGACGGGCCGGACGAACCGGTCGGCGTCGCGAAGGTGGCGAGCACCCTCGGGCCGGGCGAGGGGATGCTCAACCTCCTCACGCTGCCCGGCTCCATCGAGAGCGGCCGGACGGACCCGCGCGTCGACTGGGTCACCCCGTTCCAGGAGCGCACCGGCTGCAAGGTCGGCCTGAAGGTCGCCGCCACCCCCGAGGAGATGGCCGGCCTCATGCGCGACGACGACCGCCGGTACGACGGCGTCGCCGCGCCGCCGGAGGTCGCCGGCCGGCTGATCGCCGAGAACCGGGTCGCCCCGGTCAACACCGACCTGGTGGACGGCTACAAGAAGCTGGAACCGAAGCTGCGCGGCCTGCTGGAGCGGGACGGCAAGCACTACGGCATCCCGTACGTGTGGGGCTCGAACCTGCTCATGTACGACTCCCGGACCGTCCCGCCGCCGGCGAGCTGGGCCGCCGTCTTCGACCCGGGCCAGGCCCGGCGGTACTCGGGCCGGATCGTCATGCGCGACAGCCCGCTCGCCATCGCCGAGGCGGCGCTGTACCTCAAGGGCGCCGAGCGCAAGCTCAAGATCCGCGACCCGTACGCGCTCACGCCGAAGCAGCTCGCCGCCGCCGGGCGGGTGCTGGCGAAGCAGCGCCCGCACGTGGGGCAGTACTGGGAGATCCCCGCCGACGCGGTGAGCGCGTTCGCGGGCGGGCGCGCGGTGCTCGGCCAGGCGTGGCCCTACCAGGTGGACGTGCTGAACCGCGCGGGCCGGCCCGTCCGCGGCGTCATCCCGGCCGAGGGCGTGACCGGCTGGATGGACGCCTGGATGATCGGCGCCCGCGTCCAGCATCCGAACTGCATGTACCAGTGGCTCCAGTGGACGGCGTCGCCGGACGTGCAGCAGCAGGTCGCCGAGTGGACGGGCGTCGCGCCCGCCAACCCGCAGGCGTGCTCGGGCGACCGGCTCCGGTCCGGTTTCTGCGCCGCCTACCACGTCGGCGACCGGGACTACCTCGACGACATCCTGTTCGCGCACGCGCCGTCGAAGGCATGCGGCGGCAAGTCGGACAAGAACGACTGCACCGACTACGCGGAGTGGCGCCGGACGTGGATCGAGGCGACGCGACCGCAGGCCGCCGAGCCGCAGGGCGGACCCTAGGCCGGGCCGCGGGCGCTGGGCGGCCCGCGGCGCTAGGGGTCTCTCCGGCGCGTCCGGCCGCCCCCAGCCGGACGCGCCTGCGGGGTGGTCCCGGGCTTCCCCCCGAACGCCCGGGTCACCCTTCTCCCTGGAGAGACCTCCACGACGACGGACGCGAGGCCCGCCGCCCTCACCGGCGCCGGCTCCCCGACCGGCCGTCCGGCGTCCGTGCGCGCCTCCCGTGGGCCCCGCCGCGGGCGGGGTGCCGGCGGGGCGGGTGCGCAGTCGTCGCACGCGAACACCCCGGTCGAGTCCGGCAGGCGGCCGACGCGGACGCGCGGCCGGGGCCACTTCTTGCGGCAGACGACGCAGGCGTCGCCCAGGAGCTGGGCTGCGGTCAGCCCCTCCGGGTCGATCACCGGCTCGCCTGTCTGGCCCATGTCCCATCCCCCTGGAGGGAGTCGCCTTCACGTGCCTTCCTTTATAGGCCGGGACGAGTGTTGCCACTGCTACCGAACGTGAAAAGAGGGGCAAAGGCTGACCGTGTCGGCCGCCCGCCGGAGTCGTGACGGGCTATGTGCGCCCGCGGCGCGGAGGGCACCGCCGAGCAGGGCCTATGCAGACCAGGGTTTCGCGTCGACCGGCCGGGTGCTTTGCCGCCGGTTGGCGGTGCTGTGGATACAAAGGAGACATGTCGGGACAGAACGGTACAGACTCGCCTGTCCGCCCACCGGCGCCCGCTTCCGGGCGGGCGCCGCTGGGGGCGCGCGAGACCGTCCTGCTCGGCCTCGCGCCGGCGGCCGCCGTGGGAGCGGCGGCCGGAGTCCTGCGCCTGCTCGGCGGCGCCCGGCCGAAGGTGCTCGCGGGCGTCATGGGCCCGCTCGCCGCCGCCGCGGGCGCGCTGGCCGCGGGAGGCGCCCGCCGCGCCGCCGCGCGGGCCGCCGAGCGGGAGCTGCTCCCGGTGCGGCGGCTGCGCGAGGAGCTGGCCGACATCACGGCCGGCGAGCCGGACGGCCGCCTCGACGTGCCCGCCACCGGCGACGACGTGGCGCGGCTGGCCGCCCGGATCAACCTGCTGCTGGACCGGCTGGAGACCTCGTCCGCGCACCGGCGCGCCTTCATCGCCGACGCCTCCCACGAGCTGCGCACCCCGCTCGCGGGCCTGCGGACCAGCATCGAACTGGCGCGCGCCGACCCCGGCGACGCCGAGATCGGCGACATGCTGCAGCACGCGCTGGACGACGTCGACCGGCTGCACCACATCGTCGAGGACCTGTTCATCCTCGCCCGGCTCGACTCCGGCGACCTGCCCGAACGGGAGCGCCTGGACCTCGGCACGCTGGTCGAGCGGCTGGTCGCCCGGCGCTCCCCGGCCGTGCCCGTGACCGTGAAGGCGGAGCCGGGCGTGGAGGTGCTGGGCAGCGAGTCGCGGCTCGACCGCGCGCTCGGCAACCTGCTCACCAACGCCGAGCGGTACGCCGCCGGGCGGATCGAGGTGGTGGCGCGCGCCGTCGGCGAGGAGGCCCTCGTCGAGGTGCACGACGACGGCCCCGGCATCCCGCCCGGCGACCGCGACCGGGTCTTCGAGCGCTTCGCCCGGCTCGACGCGGCGCGCAGCCGGGACAGGGGCGGCAGCGGGCTCGGGCTGCCCATCGCGCGGCAGATCGCCGTCGCGCACGGCGGCGACCTGTACATCGCCGACGGCGACTACGGCGCCCGCCTGGTCCTCCGGCTGCCGCGCGCCCGCTGACCCGGCCGATACAGTCGGAGGCCGGCAGAAGGCGACCGCCCGGAGGACCCCAGTGGCCGACACGCGAACCCAGGACATCCTCGACCCCGAGCTGGCCTGCCCGGTGACGCCCGTCATCGACATCGTGTTCAGCCGCTGGACGACCCCGATCCTGTGGACGCTCCACGAGTACGGCCGGCAGCGGTTCGTCGAGCTGCAGCGCCGCATCGCCTCGATCACTCCCAAGGTGCTGACGCAGCGGCTCCGCCAGCTCGAGCGCGACGGGCTGGTCGTCCGGACCTACCATCCCGAGGTCCCGCCGCGGGTCGAGTACGAGATCAGCGAGCTGGGCCGCAGCCTCGCGCCGCTGTTCGCGTCGCTGACCGAGTGGTCCGCCGAGAACCTGGAGAAGGTGGAGCGGGCGCGCCGCGCCTACGACGCGGGGGAGACCTGAGCGGGCCGGTGCCCGAGAATGGAGCGGTGATGTCTCCCTCAAGCACCGACACCTCCGGCGGCGGCGCGCCCGTCCGCGAGGTGGTCGTCCTCGGCTCCACCGGTTCGATCGGCACCCAGGCGCTGGACGTGGTCCGCCGCAACCCCGGCAGGTTCCGGGTGGCGGGGCTCGCGGCCGGCGGCGGGCGGGTGGAGCTGCTCGCCGAGCAGGCGCTGGAGTTCCGGCCCGAGATCGTCGCGGTCGCCCGGGCGTCCGCCGCCCAGGACCTCCAGCTCGCGTTCTACGCCGAGGCCAAGCGGCGCGGCTACGCCTCCGGCGAGTTCGCCATCCCGAAGATCGTCGCGGGGCCGGACGCGGTCGCCGAGGTCGCCGCGTGGCGGTGCGACGTGGTGCTGAACGGGGTCACCGGCGCGCTCGGCCTCGCCTCGACGCTCGCCGCGCTGGACGCCGGCCGCACGCTCGCGCTCGCCAACAAGGAGTCGCTCATCATGGGCGGCCCGCTGGTCAAGGAGCGGGCGCGGCCCGGGCAGATCGTCCCGGTCGACTCCGAGCACTCGGCGCTCGCGCAGTGCCTGCGCGGCGGGCGCGCGGACGAGGTGCGGCGGCTCGTGCTGACCGCGAGCGGCGGCCCGTTCCGCGGGCGGAGCCGGGCCGAGCTGGCGGACGTCACGCCCGAGCAGGCGCTGAACCACCCGACGTGGAACATGGGCCCCGTCGTCACCATCAACTCCGCGACCCTGATCAACAAGGGGCTGGAGGTCATCGAGGCGCACCTGCTGTTCGACGTCCCGATGGACCGGATCGAGGTCATGGTGCACCCGCAGTCGGTCATCCACTCGATGGTCGAGTTCACCGACGGCGCCACGCTCGCGCAGGCGAGCCCGCCCGACATGCGGCTGCCGATCGCGCTCGGCGTCGACTGGCCCGACCGCGTCCCGGACGCGGCGCCCGGCCTCGACTGGACGGCGGCGCACACCTGGGAGCTGTTCCCGCTCGACGACGAGGCGTTCCCCGCCGTCGCGCTGGCGCGGCACGCCGGTGAGCTGGGCGGGACCGTGCCGGCCGTTTACAACGCCGCGAACGAGGAATGTGTGGACGCGTTCCGCGCGGGACGGCTCCCGTTCCTCGGGATAGTCGACACGGTCGCGCGGGTAGTGGAGGAGCACGGTTCGGGCACGCCCGGGGACCTGACGCTCGACGACGTCCTCGCGGCCGACGGGTGGGCCCGCGCACGGAGCAGGGAACTGACCGGAACCGACTGACCCGGAGACCCCGGGCACGAGCCCGAGGGGACCCGGATGGCCTTCTTCCTCGGCGCGGCGGCGTTCGTCGTCGCCCTGCTGGCATCGGTGATGCTCCACGAGGGCGGGCACCTGCTCGCCGCCAAGCGGTTCGGGATGAAGGCCACCCAGTACTTCGTCGGGTTCGGGCCGACGCTGTGGTCCACCCGCCGCGGCGAGACCGAGTACGGGGTGAAGGCGATCCCGCTCGGCGGCTTCGTGAAGATCGTCGGCTACACGCCGCTGGAGGAGATCGACGCCGCCGACCGGGACCGCGCCTTCTACCGGCAGCCCGCGGGGCGCCGCGCGATCGTCATCGGGGCGGGCGTCGTCGCCAACTTCGTGTTCGCGTTCGTGCTGCTGTGGGTGATGGCCATGACGATCGGCGAGCCGCGTCCCGGCACGGTGACCAGCACCGTCGACCAGGTGACCTCCTGCGTCCCGGCCACGATGCGGGGCGGCTGCGGCGACGGCCGGCCGCCCTCCCCGGCGGCGCGGGCGGGGCTGCGCGCCGGGGACCGGATCGTCGCGTTCAACGGAGCGCCGGTCTCCGACTGGGACGAACTCACCGCGGCGATCGGCCGGGCGAAGCCCGGGGAGACGGTGAAGGTGACCGTCCGGCGGCCCGGGGCGAGCGGGCCGGTGACGCTGCCGGTCACGCTCGCGGACGTGGGCGGGGAGCCGTTCGTCGGGGTCTCCGCGAAGATCGCGGGCGGCGGCTACGACCGGGCCGGGCCGGTGGACGCGGCGGTGTTCGCCGGGCGCGCCATCGGCCGGACGGTCCAGGGCATCGGCACGGTCGCGGCGGACCTGCCGAGCGCGCTCCCGCGGCTGTTCTCGCCGGAGCGGGAGAGCTCGCCCGGCGGCCAGGTCGGCAGCGTGGTCGGCGCGACCGAGGTGTCCGGCCAGATCTTCTCCTCCGACGACACGGCCCGCGACAAGGTCGCCCTGTTCCTGTCGCTGGTCGTCTCGGTGAACATCTTCCTCGGGGCGCTGAACGTGCTGCCGCTGCTGCCGCTGGACGGCGGGCACCTCGCCGTCGTCGCGTACGAACGGGCCCGGGCCGGAGTCAACCGGGTCCGCGGGCGACCCGATCCCGGCACCGTCGACATGACCCGGCTGCTGCCGCTGACCTATCTGGCGGTACTGCTGCTGGTGGGGTTCGGGGTGCTGCTGATCCTCGCGGACCTGTTCAACCCGCTGCGGCTACCGGAGTGACCCGAGATGTTCACGAAGGGTAGCCGGACGGGCACACTCTTCGGTACCGGGCGGCGTCATGTCCGCCGCCCGGGGCGCTTAGGCTTTGTACGGGGCCGCAAGTCAGAGGAGAGGGATGAGCGTTTCACTGGGAATGCCTAATGTCCGCGGCGAAGGCGGCGGTCCGGGGGCGCAGGGTCCGAGCACGCCCCGCCGCACGTCCCGGCAGATCATGGTCGGGAACGTTCCGGTCGGGGGCGACGCCCCGGTGTCGGTGCAGTCCATGACCACCACCCTCACCGCCGACGTGAACGCCACGCTCCAGCAGATCGCGGAGCTGACCGCGTCCGGGTGCCAGATCGTCCGGGTCGCGGTGCCGTCGCAGGACGACGCCGACGCGCTGCCGGCGATCGCCCGCAAGTCGCCGATCCCCGTCATCGCCGACATCCACTTCCAGCCGAAGTACGTGTTCGCCGCGATCGACGCGGGCTGCGCGGCCGTCCGGGTGAACCCGGGCAACATCAAGAAGTTCGACGACAAGGTCGGCGAGATCGCGCGCGCCGCCTCCGCCGCGGGCGTGCCGATCCGCATCGGCGTGAACGCCGGCTCGCTCGACAAGCGGCTGCTGGAGAAGTACGGCAAGGCCACCCCGGAGGCGCTGGTCGAGTCGGCGCTGTGGGAGTGCTCGCTGTTCGAGGAGCACGGCTTCCGCGACATCAAGATCTCGGTCAAGCACAACGACCCGGTCGTGATGATCGACGCCTACCGGCGGCTGGCCGCGGCCTGCGACTACCCGCTGCACCTCGGGGTGACCGAGGCGGGCCCGGCGTTCCAGGGCACGATCAAGTCGGCGGTGGCGTTCGGCGCGCTGCTGTCGGAGGGGATCGGCGACACGATCCGAGTGTCGCTGTCGGCGCCTCCGGTGGAGGAGGTCAAGGTCGGCACCGCGATCCTGGAGTCGCTCGGGCTGCGCCAGCGCGGCCTGGAGATCGTGTCCTGCCCGTCCTGCGGGCGCGCGCAGGTGGACGTCTACACGCTCGCCGAGCAGGTCACCGCCGGCCTGAAGGACTTCCCCGTCCCGCTGCGCGTCGCGGTGATGGGCTGCGTCGTGAACGGGCCCGGTGAGGCCCGCGAGGCCGACCTCGGCGTGGCGTCCGGCAACGGCAAGGGGCAGATCTTCGTGAAGGGCGAGGTCGTCAAGACCGTTCCCGAGGCGCAGATCGTCGAGACCCTCATCGAGGAGGCCATGCGCATCGCCGACGAGATGGGCATCGAGATCGGCGAGGACGGCTCGGTGACCGGGCCGGGCGCGGAGGTCGTCGTCGGCTGACCCCGCACGACCGCAGTTCAGGGCCCCGGGTGCGAACCCGGGGCCCTTTCGCGTGCGCGGAGACGATCGAGGTTGTCACGGAGTTCCGCTGATCTTGTCACGATTCGGCATCCACTTCCGATGGGCCCTGTCGAGGTCCGCCGCAAAGACGCCACAATCACCTGTCTTTTACCCGTATGTCTGACTCAACCGGAGTCAGCACGATAGGGGGATATGTGAAGAGGATCGTTGTCGTGGCCGCGGTGGCCGGGCTCGGTCTCACCGGTGTGGGCGCCACAAGCGCGCAGGCCGCGGGCCCCTCCGCCGGAACGGCCGGAGCCTTCAACCCCGCCGCGGCGAAGTGGCACGCCTGCCCCGCGGACTTCGTCCAGACGGTGCACGATCTCTACGACGGCCTGTACCCGGTCTCCGAGATCGTCCAGTGCGCCGAGCTCCAGGTGCCGCTCGACTACGCCAGGCCGAACGGCAAGAAGATCACGCTCCAGCTCACGAAGACGCCGCACACCGGCTCGGGCAAGGCCAAGGGCGACATCATCGTCAACCCGGGCGGTCCGGGCGGCGGCGGCGCGCTCTTCGGGCCGCGCGTGTTCGCCCAGAACTCCGCGCCGATGCGCGACGCCTACAACGTCATCGGGTTCGACCCGCGCGGCGTCGGGATGAGCGTCCCGGCGCTCCAGTGCGACCTGACGGCGGCGCAGGCCCCGCGTCCGGACTACGGCACGGGCGACCCGGCGTCGGTCTCGATCTGGCTGGCGAAGTCCAAGAAGTACGCCGAGGACTGCGCGAAGGCCGACAAGATCGGGCTCCTGGACCACGTCAAGACGATCGACTCGGTCAACGACATCGAGTCGATCCGCAAGGCGCTCGGGAACGACAAGATCGACTACTACGGCGCCTCGTACGGCACCTACCTCGGGTCGGCCTACGCCACCGTGTACCCGAAGAAGGTCGACCGGATGGTGCTGGACGGCAACGTCGGCCCGTCGGACGTCTGGTACGACGCCAACCTGAACCAGGACGTCGAGTTCGACATCAACATCGAGTACTACTTCGGCTGGATCGCCAAGTACGACTCGGTGTACCACCTTGGCGCGACGCAGCGTAAGGTCCGCGACTTCTTCTACGACCTGCGCGCCAAGCTCAAGAAGAAGCCGGTCTACTACACCGACCAGGACAGCGGGCAGACCCTCGCCGTCGGGCCGGACGAGCTGACCGACGTCATCCTGAACGCGGGCTACCGCCGCAGCCAGGCCATCTGGCACGGCTACGCCGCCGGGCTCCAGGCCTACAAGGCCGGCGACACCGCCACCTTCGCCGGGACGTTCGGCGCCCCGACGACCGGCGAATCCGACGACAACGGCAACGCGATGTACCTCGCCACCGAGTGCACGGACGTGCAGTGGCCGACGAGCTGGGCCAAGTGGCACCGCGACAACACGCGGATCAACCGCAAGCACCCGTTCGAGACGTGGGGCAACGTCTGGTTCAACGCGTCCTGCCTGTTCTGGAAGGCCAAGGCCGGCACGCCGGTCAACATCGGGCACACCCGGGACCTGCCGGACAACATCCTGATGTTCCAGTCGACCCACGACGCGGCCACCCCGTACAAGGGCGCGCTGGACATGCAGCGCCGGCTCAAGGGCTCGCGCCTGGTCGTCCAGGACGGCGACCGCACGCACTGCATCGTCCACCGCGGCTCCGCCGAGGTGGACGCCTACTTCGACGCGTACTTCCTGCGGGGAGAGCGCCCGGAGAAGCGCACCGTGCACGTCCCGCAGCTCGGTGACCCGGTTCCGCCGTCGCAGGCGTCCGCCCGGACGCTGACCGGCACGGTGGCGCCGAAGGCCGCCCGGCTGCTCGAGGCCGACGTCATCCGCTGACGCCGTCCGCCGGACGCCGGCGGGCCGCCGAGCGGCCCGCCACGCGCCTGAGGGCCCCGGGGAGCGATCCCCGGGGCCCTTCCGCGTCCGGGGCGGGGGCTTCGGGGCGCCGGAGGGCGGGAGGGCGGCAAACGCGCGGCGACATCACGAAGTTCCGATGATCTTGTCACGATTTCGCATCCAGTCGTGCGGCGGTCTGCCGCCATAAGCGACATAACCGCCACAATCGCCACGCAATCCGCATCCGCTACGTATCGGCGCGGCTCCCCCCTCCGGCCCAGTCGGGCGGCCGGACCCGCCGATCTGAGGGGGTCAAGTGAGGAAGATCGTTCTCGTCACGGCCGCGGTGGCCGTGGCGGCGGGCGGCGGCACCGCGGTCGCCGCCGCCGCGAGCGCGGACACCGGCCGGGCCGGCGCCGCCGCGGCCCCGGCCCGGTCCATCGACTGGGGCAAGTGCGAGGTCAGCGGCCCCAGCGACCCGATGAACCAGGCCGAGTGCGCACAGGTCGAGGTCCCCCTCGACCACAGCCGCCCCAACGGGCGCAAGATCTCCATCGCGGTGTCGCGCTTCAAGCACACCGACGAGAAGAACTACCAGGGCGTCCTGTTCGTCAACCCGGGCGGCCCCGGCGGCTCCGGCCTCGCGTACTCGCCCGCGCTCGCCCGCTGGATCGGCGGCACGGGCCACGCGGACGTCGCGGCCAAGTACGACATCATCGGGTTCGACCCCCGCGGCGTCGGCTCCAGCAAGCCGGCGCTGACCTGCGACCCGAACTACTCCGACCCGATCCGCCCGGACTACGTGCCGAGCTCGTGGAAGGAGGAGAAGGCCTGGATCGACAAGTCCAGGAAGTACGCGCAGGACTGCGCCAAGAAGTTCGGCTGGCTGCTGCCGCACATGCGCACCACCGACGCCGCCCGCGACGTCGACGCGATCCGCGCCGCCCTCGGCCAGGAGAAGATCAGCTGGTACGGGTTCTCCTACGGGACCTACTTCGGCGCCACCTACGCCACCCTCTTCCCCAACCGGGTGAAGCGGATGGTGCTGGACGGCAACGTCAACCCGAAGAACATCTGGTACGACTCCCAGCTCGAGCAGGACAAGGCGTTCGAGCACAACATGAAGGCGTGGTGGGCCTGGATCGCCAAGTACGACTCGGTCTACCACCTCGGCAAGACCGGTAAGGCCGTCGAGGCGAAGTACTACGCCGTCCGCGCCGCCGCCAAGAAGGCGCCGATCGGCGGCCAGATGGGCCCCGACGAGCTGGACGACACGGTGCTGTCCGCCGGCTACAACACCGGCTACTACATCCCGTTCGCCGAGGCGCTCTCCGCCTGGGTCAACGACAAGGACGCCTCCGTCCTCCTCGACTGGATGAGCCCCGGCGGCGAGGACAACGGATTCGCCGTCTACAACGCCGTCCAGGCCGCGGACGCCCGCTGGCCGCGCAACTGGAGCAAGTGGCACCACGACGCGGTGAAGCTCCACGAGCAGGGCTACCGCTTCAACACCTGGAGCAACGTCTGGTTCAACGCCCCGGTCGCGTTCTGGCCGTTCAAGGGCGGGCCCGAGTTCCGGCTCAAGGCCGCGAAGAACCTGCCGGGCATGCTGCTCGTCCAGTCCACCGAGGACGGGGCCACGCCGGTCGCGGGCGGGCTGGAGATGCACAAGGTCTTCCCGTCCTCACGCCTGGTGTTCGAGGTCGGCGGCCGGACGCACGCCAACACGCTCAACGGCAACGTGTGCCTGGACGACAAGGTCGCCGCGTACCTCGACACCGGCGCGCTGCCGGCGAGCCGCCGCGGCCCCGACGCCTACTGCGACGCCGTCCCGGCGCTGAACGACCCGGACCCGACGGCCATGGCCCTGAAGGCCGCCCGCACCACCGCGGGCAAGGACCTTCCGGTCGGACGCCCGTAGAGCCCGGAAAGCACGCCGTCCCGTGGCGTGCCCGCCTCCTCGCGGGGGCGGGCACGCCACGGTTCGTTTCGGGACGGGTGCCCCTGCTTACCCCGGAATCGCGCGATCCGGGGTCCCGCGCCGCGCGGCGCCGGGCCGGTAGAAAGCGGGGGTGCTGAACGACGCTGGAAGGAGGGCGGCCGCCCGGACGGCCGCCGCCGCGGTCGCGCTCGGGGCCGCCGCCATGGGAGCGCCCGCGGCAGCCGCGGGCCCCGCGCCGCAGGCCGCGCCCGCGCCGCGCGGCCTCGCCTGGAAGCCGTGCCCGGACAAGGACCCCGTCGAGGGCGGCAAGCTCAAGGGCCTGGAGTGCGCGAGCCTGCGGGTGCCGCTCGACCACGCCCGCCCGGCGGGCGAGAAGATCACGCTCGCGCTGACCAGGGCGCGGCACACCGCGCCCGTGTCGAAGGGCGCCGTGCTGCTGAACCGGGGCGGGCCCGGCGCCCACGGGCGCGACCTGCCCGGCTTCTTCCGGAAGACGCTGCCCGCGAAGGTCGCCGCGTCCTACGACTGGATCGGCTTCGACCCGCGCGGCGTGGGCGCGAGCAAGCCCGCGCTGATCTGCGACCCCCGCTACCAGGACCCGGGCCGCGCGCGGCCCGACACGATCCCCGCCGGCGCGGCCGAGGAGCGCGCCTGGACGATGCGGGCGCGGGCGTTCGCCGCCGACTGCGCCCGCCGGTACCGCGCGGTCCTCCCGCACATGGGGACCGCCGACTGGGCCCGCGACATGGACGCGATCCGGCGCGCCCTCGGCCAGCGGAAGATCAGCTTCTTCGGCTACTCGTACGGCGCCTACCTCGGCGCCGTGTACGCCACGATGTACCCCGGGCGCGTCCGGCGGATGGTCCTCGACAGCGTCCCGCGGCCCAGCGGCGTCTGGTACGAGAACAACCTCGACCAGAACGTGGCGTTCGAGAAGAACATCCGCGCCTACTTCGCCTGGATCGCCCGCCACCACGCGGTCTACGGGCTCGGTGACACCCGGCGCGAGGTCGCGGCCTCCTACGCGAAAGTGCGGGCCGAGCTGAAGGCGAAGCCGATCGACGGGAAGATCGGCCCCGCCGAGCTGGACGACGCCTTCCTCGCCGACGGCTACGGCGTCGTCGCCTGGCCGTCACACGCGCGCGCCCTGTCGGCGTACGCCGTCCGGCACGACCCTGGGCCGCTGCGCAAGGTGTGGCAGCCGCCGACCAAGCTCGACCAGAACAACTACACCGTCTACACCGCCGTCGAGTGCCGCGACGCCGCCTGGCCGCGCGACTGGTCCCGCTGGCACGCCGACAGCGAGCGCCTCTACCGCATCGGCAACCGCTTCGAGACCTGGAGCAACACCTGGTACAACGCGCCCTGCGCGTTCTGGCCGGTGCAGGGCGGCCCGCCGCCGCGGGTGGCGGGTGGCGCGGCACTGCCGCCGATCCTGCTCGTACAGGCGTCGAAGGACGCCGCCACGCCGTACCCGGGCGCGCTGGAGACGCACCGCAGGTTCCCGACGTCCCGGCTCCTCGTGCAGGCCGGCGGGCGCGACCACGGCGTCGCCCTGTCCGGCGGGGACGAGTGCGTCGACCGGGTGGTCGCGGACTACCTCGGCGGCGGCCGGCTGCCCGCGAGCAGGCCGGGGCCCGACGCGAAGTGCCAGGCCCCGGCGCCGCCGGAGCCCGCGCCGGCCAAGAGGCGGCACCGCGCCGGCGAGGCCGCGCCGCCGCGCTGACCCGCACCGGCCCGTCCTGTGCGCAGGCCGCGGCGGTGCGCCGGCACCGGACCGCATAGGCTTGTCCACGTGGAGCTTTCAGTGGTGAGGGCCGAGCGGGGGCCCCTCCCGTCGAGGGACCGGTAGCCATGCGCATGCTGGGCTCGATGCCGGTGCGCGTGCTGGACGACCGGTACCGGGCGGAGGCCCTCGCGATCCTGGACGCCGACCCGGTGTCCAACGTCTTCGTCAGCTCGCGCGTGCACGCCGCGGGCCTCGACCCGCGGCGGCTCGGCGCGCAGATGTGGGGGTACCTGCGCGACGGGCGGCTCGTCTCGCTGTGCTACTCGGGCGCCAACCTGATCCCGGTCGCGGCCGGGCCGGAGGCGATCCGCGCGTTCGCCGAGCGGGCGCGCGCGCAGGGGCGGCGCTGCTCGTCCATCGTCGGGCCGGTCGACGCGGTCGGCGAGCTGTGGGAGATCCTCGCGCCGTACTGGGGGCCGCCCCGGGCCGTGCGCGCGTCCCAGCCGGTGATGGCCACCTCCGACGTCCCGGACGTGCCGCCCGACCCGCACGTCCGGCGCGTCGCGATGGAGGAGTTCGACATCGTCTACCCGGCGTGCGTGGCGATGTTCACCGAGGAGGTCGGCGTCTCGCCCAACGCCGGTGACGGGGGAGTGCTCTACCGCGCCCGCGTCGCCGAGCTGATCCGCGACGGCCGCGCGTTCGCCCGCATCGAGGACGGCCGCGTCATGTTCAAGGCGGAGATCGGCGCCGTCACCCCGCGCGCCTGCCAGGTGCAGGGCGTATGGGTGCCGCCCGACCTGCGCGGCCGGGGCCTGTCGGAGACGGGGATGTCCGCGGTGGTGCGGGAGGCGCTGCGCAGCGTCGCGCCGACCGTGTCGCTGTACGTCAACGACTACAACACGCGCGCGCGGGCGGCCTACCGCCGGGTCGGGTTCGGGGAGCTCGGTTCCTTCATGTCCATCCTGTTCTGAGCTGTGCCCGGCTTGTCGGTGCGTGACTGATCTGCCCCGGTACCTGATTTGATCTTGCGCGGCGGGTAGCATCCCGCCGTGGAGTTCGCCGGGGCACTGCGGCAGGCCGTCCAGGCGAGCGGGCTCACCCTGGAGCGGATCCGCCACCGGCTCGGGCGGCGCGGGCTGACCGTCAGCGTGGCCACGCTCAGCTACTGGCAGCGGGGCCGCAGCAGGCCCCGCTCGCGCGCCGTCGTCGTCGCGCTGGAGGAGGTCCTCCAGGTCCCGCCGGGCACCCTCACCGACCTGCTGGACGATCCGGCGCCCGCCGCCGCGCCGCCGCGCGGACCGGCCGGCCGCACCGGGGCCGTCCCGGGCGGCGCGGGCGACCGGGGACGCAGCGTCCGCGACCTGTGGCCCGATCCCGAGCGCTACGCCTGCCTCGTCGGGCAGCTCGACCGGTCAGGCGACCACCGGCTGGAGCGGCTCAGCATCCACGACGTCTGCCGGCTGGACGAGGTGCGGCGCTCCTGGTCGCTGTCGGTGCGCACCGTGGTGCGCGCGGCGGGCGACGACATCGACCGCATCGTCTGCGTCCACCAGGTCTCCGGCGCCGTGCCCGGCGGCGGGGCGTCCGAGGGCGGCACCGCCGGGGACGCCGCCGGGCTCGCGGCCGTGCGGTACTGCCGGCCGGGCCGGGTCCGCGCCGAGGGCGGCCTGATGGCGTTCGAGCTGGTCTTCGACCGGGTGCTGTCGGCGGGGGACACGGCGGTCGTCGAGTACGAGCTGGGGCCGGCGGCCGAGCCGCCGTCCGACAGCTACGACCGCCGCTTCGCCCATCCCGTCCACGACTACGTGGCGATCATCCAGTTCGACGGCGGGCGGCTGCCCGCCCGCTGCTACGGGTTCACCGCCGAGAGCTCGCAGGCCCCGCGGCGGCGGCTCGGCGAGCTGTGGGTCGGCACGTCCGGCAGCGCCAACATCGCGGTCGGGTCCGTAAGGCGGGGAATAGTCGGCATCGAATGGGAGTGGCAGTAGGGTGTGGACCCCTGGTTGTGACAAGTTGCCTGTTGGCAACGGGGGCCAACCGCTTTACAGTGAGCGCGGAAGTTGCAATTGACGGAGTCAAGGCCGTTGGACGGGGGCCGGCCGGAGCCGATCCGGAGGCCGCAGGTGCAGAGTGTCGCAGAGGACGATCTCCTACAGGTCCTCCAGTACGGGCCGTTCAACGTCGCCCTCCAGGCCGCCATCCAGGCGCGCGGCCTCAGCCTCGACTCGCTGCGGCGCCGCCTGGAGGAGCAGGGCATCGCCGTCAGCCTGTCGACGCTGAGCTACTGGCAGCGCGGCCGGACCAGGCCCGAGCGCGCCGACTCGCTGCGCGCCGTCCGCGGCCTGGAGGTCATCCTCGAACTGCCGCGCCACTCGCTGCTGACGCTGCTGAAGCCCACCACCGAGCGGACCGCGGGGCCGTGGCTGCCGGTCGAGGAGCTGTGCCCGGAGCCGGGCGTCCGGGACCTGCTGGACGAGATCGGCGATCGCGGCGACCGGCTGCTCACCGGGCTCAGCCTGCACGACCAGTACGTCATCGGCCGCCGCCGGGAGCTGCGCGAGGTCCGCTGCCGGGCGGTGTTCCAGGCCCAGCAGCGCGGCGTCGACCGGTGGATCGCGGTGTACCACCACCCGCAGGGAATCCTGCCGTCGTCGCGGACCGTGCGCGGCTGCCGGTTCGGCCGCGTCCGGATGGACGAGGCGAGCGGCCTCATCGCCGCCGAGCTGCTGTTCGACCGGGCGCTCGGCCGCGGCGAGACCTACCTGCTGGAGTACGGCTTCGGGTTCGACGAGACCGGCCCGCCCATCACCGAGGAGGGCCGGGGCTTCCGCACCCCGCAGCACGAGTTCCTGATCGAGGTGCGGTTCCACCCGGCCGCGCTGCCCGCCCGCTGCCACCGGACCTGGCGGCCCGACGGCCACACCGCGCTGAAGGACTCCGCCGACCTGCGCCTGTCCAGCTACCACAGCGTCCACTTCATCGAGTTCGGCATGGCCGCCGGCTACCACGGCATCCGCTGGGAGTGGGACTAGAGGACGAGCAGGCGCAGCAGCCGGTCCAGCTCGGCGGCCGGGTCGGCGGTGAGCCCGGCGTGCACCGGCCCCGGCTGGACGATCGTGCTGCGCGGCGCCGTCAGCCACCGGAACCGCCGGCCGGGAGGCTCCGCCGCGGCCTGCCCGGCGCACTCGCCGCCGCGGCACACGGCGTCCACGCCCCGCAGCGCGGCGCGCACGCCCGCCAGGTCGAGCGAGGGGTCCAGGGCGCGCAGGCGGCGCTCGTCGAGATGCGTCCGGCAGCCGAGGTAGTCGAGCGCCCGGCTGTACACGACGACGCCCACGTTCATCGACTCGCCGCGCTCGACGCGCGGGACGACCCGCAGCGCCGCGTACTCGAACACCGTCGGCTCGTCCGCCGTCCTGATGTTCCCCGCGGAGGTGTTTCCCGCGGCGCTGTTCCGCACGGGCGCTTCCCGCGGGGGGCGCTCGCCCGTGCCTTCCCGGTCCGCGTCGCTCATGCCGGGCCACCGAGCCAGCCGGGGCGGTTCTCCCCCCGCCGCGCCGAGGTGTGCGGCGCGCGGCCGCTGACGTCGAGGTCGGGCAGCCAGTCGCGCGGCTTCCCGGCGCGCGGCAGCAGGATCCCGGCGTAGGCGTCGCGGAGCGCCTCCGGCCCGGCGAAGCCGGGCTCGCCCTCCAGCCACCGGTCGGGCACCAGCGCGATCACCTCGCGCAGCAGGTCCTCGGTGATCTTCGGGGCGAGCTCGGCCTCGGCCGCCGCCAGCCGGGACGCGTACGGGGTGAGGACGTGGTCGTCGACGTCGTACGGCCCCGCGAACAGCCGGGCCGCGTTCGCCCACGCGTGGTGGAAGATCAGGCTCGCGCCGTGGTCGATGAGCCACACGTCGCCGTGCCAGACGAGCATGTTCGGGTTGCGCCAGCTGCGGTCGACGTTGCCGATGAAGGCGTCGAACCACAGCACCCGGGACGCGAAGCCGGGGTCGGGGCTCCAGCCGAGCGGGTCGAAGCCGAGCGACCCGGGCAGGAAGTCCACGCCGAGGTTCCAGCCGGGGCTCGCCTTGAGGAGGTCCTGGACGTCGGGGTCGGGCTCGTGCCGGCCGATCGCCGGGTCCAGGTCGATGAGCACCTGATCGGGCACCCGCAGGCCGAGCCGGCGGGCCAGCTCGCCCGCGATCACCTCGGCGATCAGCGCCTTGCGGCCCTGGCCCGCGCCGTGGAACTTCATGACGTAGGTGCCGAGGTCGTCCGCCTCGACGACGCCCGGCAGGGAGCCGCCCTCGCGGAGCGGCGTCACGTATCGGATGGCCGTCACATGTGGCAACACGTCGCAACGCTATCGGCTGGGGGTCCGCGCGGGATAATCCATTACATGGGCGTTGAGCTGCTGGACCTGTCCGTGCCGATCACCACGGGCATGCCGGTCTACCCGGGGGACCCCGAGGTGGAGGCGGCCCCGGCACTGACCGCGGCCCGCGACGGCGTGAACGTCCTGCGCCTGCACATGGGGTCGCAGACCGGCACGCACGTCGACGCCCCGTTCCATGTCGACGACGCCCTGCCCCGCCTGGACGAGCTGCCGCTGACCCGCTTCACCGGCCCGGCGGTGGTGATGGACGCGCGCGGCCTGCCGCCCCGCGCGCCCATACCTCCGGACGCGCTCCCGCCCGGCCTCCGGCCCGGCGACGTCCTGGTCATCGCGACCGGCTGGTCGCAGCACTGGGGCACCGGCGGCTACCTCGCCCACCCGTACCCCGCGCCCGAGACGGCCGAGGCGATCGTCGCCGCGGGCGTCCGCACGGTCGCCGTCGACGCGCTCAGCGTGGACCGCACCCCGCCGCCCGGGGCGGAGGAGTTCTCCCTGGCGGCGCACCGCGTCCTGTGCGGCGCGGGCGCCGTGGTCGCCGAGAACCTCACCGGGCTCGACCGGCTCGTCGCGGCGCAGGACGCGGGCTGCTCCATCGAGGTCTCGCTGTTCCCCATCGCGCTGGCCGACGCCGACGGGGCGCCCGTCCGCGCCGTGGCCCGCGTGGACGACCGGGCCGTCCTCGTCTGAACCCTTCTCTGTAGGGTGCCGGGAAACCGGGAGAGGGGGCCCGCATGAGGCTCGGGGTCACGATGTTCGCCACCGACCGGACGATGGCGCCGCACGAGCTGGCGCGGGCGGCCGAGGAGCGCGGCTTCGCCTCCCTCTACGTCCCCGAGCACACCCACATCCCGGTGGCCCGCGAGACGCCCCCGCCGACCGGGGACGCGACCCTGCCCGAGGAGTACGCGCGGACCCTCGACCCGCTGGTGGCGCTCGCCGCGGCGGCCGTGACGACCGAGCGCATCACGCTCGGCACCGGCATCCTGCTGCCCGCGCAGCGCGACCCGATCGTCACCGCGAAGGCGGTCGCGACGCTCGACCGGCTCGCGGGCGGGCGGCTCGTGCTCGGTGTCGGGTACGGCTGGAACGCCGAGGAGGGCGCCGGCCACGGGGTGCCGTGGAAGCGGCGGCGGGCCGTGGCGCGCGAGCACGTCCTCGCGATGCGGGCCCTGTGGACGGACGAGGAGGCGTCGTTCCGGGGCGAGTTCGTGAGCTTCGAGCCGTCCTGGTCGTGGCCCAAGCCGTCCGGGAGGGTGCCGGTGCTCTTCGGCGGCGCGCCGGGCCCGACGCTGTTCGCGCACATCGCCGAGTACGGGGACGGGTGGCTGCCCATCGGCGGCGCGGGCATCCGCGAGGCGCTGCCCGCCCTCCGCCGCGCCTGCGCGGACGCGGGACGCGGCATGGTGCCCGTAATCCCGTTCGGGACGCTGCCCACCCCGGAGAAGCTCGCCTACTACGGCTCGCTCGGGATCGAGGAGGTCGTGCTGCGCGTCCCGGCCGGCGACCGCGAGGCCGTCCTGCCGGTGCTGGACGGGTACGCCCGCGACTACCTGTGAGCTAGCGGATCATGCGGAAGCAGAAGAAGGTCGGGAAGCGGTAGTACTGCCCCTTCCCCGCCTTCACCGCGCCCAGGATGATGAACGTCCACCCGCCGAACAGCAGCTCCAGGTACGGCACGATCAGCGGGATGAGGAAGGCCGGCGCCTCCATGGCGATCGCCGGCGGCACGCACACCGCCACCACCGCCAGGACATGGATCAGCATGGTGAGCTGCTGGTTCATCGACTGCGCCGCGTGGAACCGGGTGAACGGCGAGGTGTTCTTCTTCACCAGGTAGATGATCAGCGCGGGCAGGAAGCCGATCAGCACGTTCCCGATATAGGCGAAGATCGCCCAGGTCGTCTCCTCGGGCGGCCCCTGCATCGGCACGCCGTACGGGGAGCCCGGCGGGCCGTAGCCCCAGCGCGGGTCGTAGCCGCCCGGAGGCTGCCCGTACGGCGGTGGCTGCTCGTTCGGCGGCTGCTCGTACGGCGGCTGGCCGGGAGGTGGCGGCGGGGGCTGGTCCGTCACGTGCTGTCCTCCGCGCTCTGCGATGCCTCGATGGGAGATACCGCAGGAACCTATCTCAACCGGGCCCGCGGGCGCCGCTGAGCGGGACCCGCGTCCGCGGCGGCCGCCGCCCTCTTCTAGAATTTCGTTCGGCTATGGGGCGGCGGTACGGGGGACCGCCCCGCGAGGAGGGTGGATGAGCGGGATCCCGATGGAGCGGCCGGTACTGGCGGAGGACGAGGCGGCGGCGCTGAGCGGCCTCGCCGCCCGCGTCCGCGCGCTGGCCGAGGCCACCGTCCTGACGAGCGTCGGCACCGCGGAGGCCGCGGCCGTCGCCGCCGAGGTCGAGGCCCTGACCGCGCGGCTGGCCGCCGCGCGCCGGGACGCGCCGCCGTTCGTCCCGTCCGGCGAGCGCCGGATGGACCGGCAGTTCGCCAATCCCGTCAGCGGCGCCCTGAACCCTCTCGCGCCGCCCATCGACCTGACCGTGGACTCCGACGGCATCGTGCGCGGCGAGTTCACCCTCAGCACCGTCTACGAGGGTCCGCCGTCGTACGTGCACGGCGGCGTGTCGGCGATGGTGCTCGACCAGGTCCTCGGCATGGCGGCGGCCGCGTCCGGCACGCCCGGCATGACCGCGACCCTGGAGACCCGCTACCGGCGGCCGACCCCGCTCGGCGTCCCGCTCTCGGTGGAGGCGAAGGCGAGCCGGGTGGAGGGGCGCAAGGTCTACGCGTCCGGGACGATCTGCGGCCCGGACGGCCGGGTCACGGTCGAGGCGACCGCGATGTTCATCATGCCGCAGCGGTTCGTCCCGCACTCCTGACCAGGCCCGCCCGGCGGCGAGGGCCTCCTCAGTCGTCGACCGGGACGGCGACCGAGACCGCCCCGCGCATGTCCAGCCAGACGGTGCCGGGGCCGCGCACCAGGCGCAGGACGACGTGTCCGCATCCCGCGCAGCGGGCCACGATCCCTGGCGCGCGCGAGTAGACGCGCAGCGCGGCGACGGGCCCGGTGCGCCCGCAGTTGGCGCAGCGGCTCTCGGCGGCGGTCAGGTCGACCGCGAAGACCTCCGACAGCGGGCCCGCCATGGCGTTGCCGTCGGTGAAGGCGTCGTCCCGGTCGTCGAGGGCGGTCAGGTCGTCGGCGGTCATGTCATCCTCCGGTGGGGCCGAAGCGTTCGGTCCGGACTCGTTCGGGGGCGTGGCCGAGCATGACCAGGTAGGTGGCGGCCTTCTCGACGAAGGCGGTCGGGCCGCACACGTAGCAGGCCGGCTCGAAGTCGGCGGGCCATCCGTACTGGACGAGGTCGTCCGCGGTGATCCGGCCGGGTCTGCGCGGCTGGCCGTCCGGTGCCGTGCGCGTGTAGAGGAGGGTCACGTCCAGGCCCGGGTCGGCGCGCGCCAGTTCGGCGGCGTACAGCCGGTCGCCGGGGCCGCGCACCGAGTACAGCAGCCGGAACGGGACCCGGCTCCCGGCCTCGCGCCGCGTGCGGATCATGGACATCAGCGGGACGAGCCCGGACCCGCCCGCCACGAGCAGCACCGGCTCGGTCTGCTCGGTCCGCCACACGAACCAGCCGCCGACCGGCCCGCGGAGCTCAGCCAGGTCGCCCGGCGCCATCTCCTCGGCGAGGTACGGCGACACCTCGCCGTCCGCGACCTGCTGCACCGTCAGCTCGACGCGCCCGGCGCCGGACGCGGACGCGATCGAGTAGCTGCGCTCCGTGCTGTAGCCGTCCTCGGCGGTGAGCCGGACGTCCACGTGCTGGCCCGCCAGGTGGCCGGGCCACTCGGGCACGTCGAACACCAGCGTCGCGGCCGTCGCGGTCTCCGCCCGGCGCTCCACCAGTTCCGCGGAGTGCCAGCGCAGCCGCCGTCCTAGTCGCCCTGGTACCGCTGCTCCCGCCATGGGTCTCCGTAGTCGTGGTAGCCGGCGCTCTCCCAGAAGCCGGGTTCGTCCTCAAGGCCGAGCTGGATCCCGCGCACCCACTTCGCCGACTTCCAGAAGTACAGGTGCGGGACGAGGAGCCGGGCCGGGCCGCCGTGTTCCGCGGGCAGTTCCCCGCCGTCGTATTCGTAGGCGATCCACGCCTTGCCGTCGAGCAGGTCCTCCAGCGGAAGATTCGTCGTGTAACCGCCATAGGAGTGGACGAGCGTGAAATCGGCGGCGCTCTCCACGTCCTCGAAGAGGACGTCCAGCGAAACCCCGCGCCATTCTGTGTCGAATTTTGACCATTTGGTGACGCAATGCAGGTCGACGGTGGGCGTCTCGGCGGGCAGCGCCATCAGGTCGTCCCAGCTCCAGCGGTACTCGGTGCCGGTCTCGGTGCTGATGGTGAACTCCCATTCGTCCAGCGGGACGCGCGGGGTCGGACCCGCCGACAGCACCGGGAAATCGGACGTCTCGTACTGGCCGGGCGGCAGTTCGTGGTCCCCGGAGGGGCGCCGTCCGCGGAAACCTCGGGAAATAATGGGCATGGCGTCCTCCTTTCCCGCGCACGGCTCAGTATTCGTAGACCTTCACCATCGGATCGTGGTCGTACCAGGACGCGACGACCGACGAGGTGTGCTCGTCGTCCAGGAAGTCGACGCGGAGCCATCCCTCGGCCTGCGTCACGCGGGTCTCGTAGCCCGGGTTCGGCGTCGCCGAGACGAGCCGCACCCGGTCCTTCTCGACCGACATCGCGGCGCGGCCGCCCCGGGTCGCATAGCTGCGCACGTTGTCGGGCGTCTTCGGCGGGGACTGCGAGGGCTTGCCGGGCGGCGGCGGTTTCGCCGCCTTCGTCGGTGTGGGGGCCGTGTCCGCGCCGTCCGGCGGTTTCGGCCGCGCGGTCGGCGATCCGATCGAGGGCGGCCCCGGCGGCGCCGCCGGGCTGGAGTGGATCACGGGCCCGGCGATCGGCGGCGGCGCCGAGCGTTCCGACACCGCGCCGCGGACGACGTCGCGCACCCCGAGCCACGATAAGGCGACCGCGAGCGCCGTCACCCCCGCCCAGGGGGCAACATACGACATTGCGCGACGCATGGGCACATGGTGGCATACGGTTCCGCCATGGCGAGTGTTTTGGTGGTCGAGGATGACGCAAATGTCCGGACTGCCTTGATTCGGGAACTGAGCGTGCGGTCGCATGTCGTGCGCAGCGTCGGCACCGCGATGGACGCCCTGCGCGAGGTGACGCAGTCGCCGCCCGACGTCGTCGTCCTCGACCTGGGGCTCCCCGACCTCGACGGCGCGGAGGTGCTGAAGATGCTGCGCGGCATCTCCGACGTCCCGGTCATCATCGCGACGGCGCGCGACGACGAGCCGGAGATCGTCCGGTTACTCAACGCCGGCGCCGACGACTACCTGATCAAACCGTTCTCCATCGAGCACCTCAGCGCCCGCCTCGCCGCGGTGCTGCGCCGGTCGGCGCGGTCCGGGCCGACCGCGGAGCTGAGCGTCGGCGGGCTGCACATCGACCTCGACCGGCGCGAGGCGACGCTCGACGGCGAGCAGCTCGAGCTCACCCGCCGCGAGTTCGACCTGCTCGCCTACCTCGCCGCCCGCCCCGGCCGGGTCGTCGCCCGGCGCGAGCTGCTCGCCGAGGTGTGGCGGCAGGCGTACGGCGACGACCAGACCATCGACGTCCACCTGTCCTGGCTGCGCCGCAAGCTCGGCGAGACCGCCGCCGCGCCCCGCTACCTGCACACCGTCCGCGGCGTCGGCGTGCGGCTGGCCGAGCCCGACCCGCGGTCATGAGGAAGACGCTCGTCCTGGTGTCCCTGGCGGTCACCTCGATGGTCGCGCTGGCGTTCCTGATTCCGCTCGCGCTGACCGTCCGGGAGATCGCCCGGGACCGGGCCCTCACCACCGCCGAGCGGCAGGCGAGCGCGCTCGGGCCCGTCCTCGTCGTCACCGAGGACCCCGCCGCCCTCGAACGCGCCCTCGCCAGCACCCAGGCGGGCGCCGCCGGGCGGATGACGGTGCACCTGCCGGACGGCGGGCTCGTCCCGAAGAACGCCCACGGCGAGTACAGCGCCCGTCCCGAGCAGCTCACCGAGGCCGGGCGCCGCGGCCGCTCCTACACCGCCCGGGTCAACGGCGGGTACGCCCTGCTCCAGCCGGTGTCGCTGGACGCCGGCCGCACCGCCGTCGTCGAGGTGTTCCTTCCCGACGACGACCTGTCGCGCGGCGTCTGGAAGGCGTGGCTCGTCATGACGACGGTCGCGTGCGCGCTCGTCGCCGGGTCCGTCGCCGTCGCCGACCGGCTCGGCAACCGCATGATCCGCTCCACCCGGCGGCTCGCCGAGGCCGCGGGCGCCTTCGGCGACGGCGAGCTGTCGGTGCGCATCGAGCCGGACGGGCCGCCCGAGCTGGTCGAGGCGGGCCTGGCGTTCAACGCGATGGCCGACCACGTCGTCCAGCTGCTGTCGGCCGAGCGCGAGATGGCGGCCGACCTGTCGCACCGCCTGCGCACGCCGCTCGCCGCGCTCCGGCTGAACGTCGAGGCGCTCGGCGACGGGCCCGTCGTCGAGCAGACCCGCGAGGCCGTCGACCGCATCGAGCGCGAGGTCGACCAGATCATCCGGACCGTGCGGCGGCCCACCGGGCGCGGCAACTGCGACGCCTCCAAGGTGCTGCGCGACCGCGTCGCGTTCTGGTCCGTCCTCGCCGAGGACGAGGGACGCTCCTGCGAGCTGATCGGCGCCGAGGGGCCCGCGCCGCTGCCGATCCCCGGCACCGAACTCGCCGCCGCCGTCGACGCGCTGCTCGGCAACATCTTCCGGCACACCGCCGAGGGCACCGGCTTCGTCGTCACCCTCCACCAGGGGCAGGGCGTCACCGGCATCCTCGTCGCCGACGGCGGCCCCGGCATCGCCGACCCCGACGCCGCGCTGAAGCGCGGCAGCAGCGGCGGCGGCTCCACCGGCCTCGGCCTCGACATCGCCCGCCGGGCCGCCGAGTCCACCGGCGGCTACCTGCGCATCCACCGCAGCGTCCTCGGCGGCGCCCAGGTGCAGATGTGGTTCCGGACCCGCTGGCTCCCGCCCGCCCGCCGCTCCCGGCGCCTCGTCGGCCGCCGCCGCCACTCCCGCACCTAACGCGGCCTTAAATCCGCCTTAACCGCGTCGCCCGCGCCGCCGCGCGGCCCTACCGTCTCCGGCATGAAGCGCCCCCGCTCCCCGTACGCGCCGCGCCGCTCCCAGTACGTCGCCGCCACCGCGATCGCCGTGGTGGGCCTCCTCGTCGCCGCGGCCATCGCCGTCGCCGGCGTCCTCGCCAGCGGCAACATCCCGACGGCGCCCAGCTCGTACTAGCCGCCTAATCCCGGTCGTGGTCGCCCGTCGCACCGTCGATCAGCTCCCGGACGACGTCCATGTGCCCGGCGTGCCGCGCGGTCTCCTCGACCATGTGAACGAGCACCCACCGCAGCGTCACCGTGGCCCCGTGCCAGGCCGTCCCGCGCGTTTCGAGGTCCAGTTCCCCGATCACCTGGTCCGCCGCGGCCCTGGCCCGCGCGTAGAACGCGACGATCTCCTCCGTCGTCTCGCCGGGCTCGACCCGCAGATCGGCGTCCGGATCGTCGTCATCGAACGGCAGCGGCTCGGTCTCCCGGCCGAAGGTCTCGCAGAACCACGAGTACTCGACGGCCCCGAGGTGCTTCGCCAGCCCGAGCAGACTCGTCCCGGACGGCGTCATACGCCGCCGCACCTGCTCGTCGTCCAGCCCCTGGAGCTTCCACAGCACCACATCGCGATGCCGATCGAGAGCCGCCTTCAGGCTCTCCTTCTCCCCGCCGGTATACGGCACCTCTTCCATCCGGACACGCTACAGCCCCCACAGGCGAAGGGCTCTGGTGGTACGAGCGGAGGCAGGCGTCCCGCGGCGCGTGAACGGGCCGCCGCCGCGAGGGCGGCGGCGGCCCGCCCGGCTCAGCAGTCGGAGTACCTGACGTACCACTTGCCGTTGCCGTTGCCGAGCTTGTAGTCGGCGATCCAGCGCTGCGGGCTCATCCGGACCCACAGGTACCCGTTCCGGCGCTGGATGGTGTCCCAGTCCGTCGTGACCCGGGTCCCGCGCGCCAGGGCGCCGACCTTCCGGTACCCGGTGCCCGGCCCGGAGCGGACGTTCAGCCCGTCCGCGGGCAGGACCGTCCCGTGGCACCAGCGGACGCGCTGCTCGTCCCGGACGAGGAGCCGGCCCATCGCCTTCGCGGCGCCCTCCGGCCCCACGATGATCGCCCCGGGGCCGCGCCCCTCTTCTTCCTGCTGTCCCGCCTGCGGCTGCGGTGGCGGCTCGGCCTCCGCCGCCGTCGCGATGCTCAGCGTCCCCGTGGCGAGCACACCCGCCACCAGTCCCGCACCGACCTTCGTACCTATGCGCATCTATCCCCTCCAAGTTCGTCCGATGCAGTCTGAACATAACTCAGAGTGACATAAGAGCGACACAAAGCAACGAAGACTCTTCTTGCCGTACACAGAGCACCTCTGGCGCTGCGATCTCCTGGTCGCGCCGGCGGTGCGGCCGGTCAGGCGGGGAGCGGCTCGCCGGTCTCCAGCAGCGACTTCAGGCCGGACGCGATCGCGGGCCACCCCTGGCTGATCATGTCCCGCATGACGCTGCCGGGATCGAAGCCGTCGTGGACGACGGTGAGCTTCACCATCTCGCCGAGCGGCTCGATCTCGAAGGTCACCTTGGTCCGCGACTCGGCCTGCAATCTGGCCAGGACGTCCTCGCCCACCCCGGCGCCCTCCGCCCATTCGGGGGTGAAGCTGTGCCAGGTGTAGGACAGCCGCCGTCCGGGCTCGCACTCCAGGACGACCTGCCGGGGGTCGCTCGTGCGTCGGCCGCCCTCCTCCCAGGTCATCTCCGAACCCGGCTTCCAGTCGGTGTCGAACCCGACGCCCCAGTAGCGGCTCGTGAAGGCCGGGTCGGTCAGGGCCTCCCAGAGCCGTTCGGGCGTGGACTTGATGTAGGTCGTGTACACGAAGGCGTCGCTGCCGTCCATCGTCCTCTGCTCCAGTGCTGTCTTGAGATCGGCGAGCGCGTTGGCGCGCTCCTGGTCGTAGCGCCTGATCCAGCGCTCGGCGATGGCGTTGACCGGCGCGGCGTTGAGGTAGTGCAGCTTCTCCCGGCCGCGCCGCGCCGCCACCACCAGTTGGGCGTCCTCCAGCACGGCCAGGTGCTTGCTGATCGCCTGCCGGCTCGTGCCGAGGCCCGCGCACAGCTCGCGCAGGCTCTGCCCGTTGCGCTCGTTCAGCCGGTCCAGCAGCTCCCGCCGGGTGGGATCGGCCAGCGCCCGGAAGACCTCGTCCATCCCCGCCACCTCCTCTACTGCCGCCATGATAGGCAACCATTTGGTTGCCTATCAAGGGCGATGCCGAGGACGCCTCTGCCGGAGGTCGTCCGGCGCGGGGTGGCTCCTGTCTGCCGAGAAGTAGGACGTCGGGAGTCAATTCCGGGAGCCGGTGCCGGTCGGGTGAAGCCGGCGGCGCTCGACTGTACTGAAGTGTTCCTCTGAAGTCATTCGCTTGTCTGCGCAGGTGAGCGCATTTCCGCGCGAGGTCTCCTGGCGGCCGCGGGTGATCTCTGAATAAGAGTGGGTGAGCCCTTCCCTAAGTGAGGCGCGAGGGTGGATCCTGCGGCGCCGCAGGTGGGGGAGTGCGCTGAGTCTGTCGGGGGTCGCGGGGAGCCAACACAGGAGCCACGCGCCTACGCGGACTTGACGGGCTTGCTCGCGAAGATGTCGTTCATGTGCTCGGCACCGTCGCGGATCTCGGGCTTGAGCTGGTGGCGGTAGACGGTCTCGGTGATCTTCGTACTGGAGTGCCCGACGAGGATGCTGATCTTCTCTATGGGCACCTCGTGGTCGCTCATGATGGAGACGAACGTGTGCCGTAGCTCACGCGGGCACCACTCACGAGGGTTGAGGTCCGCCGCCTTGAGCACCTTGGCGAACCGGTACCGGACGTGTTGCGCGGCGTAGGGCCGTCCGTCCTCGTGGCAGAACACGAGGTCGTGTTCCTGGTACGCCTCGCCGGCCTTGAGACGCTCCGCCGCCTGCTTGGTCTTAAGGCTGCGCAGCGCGTCAACGGCCATGTCCGCGACGCCGAGCCCGCGACGACTCAGCGTCGTCTTGGTCTCGCCCTTGTGCCGATCGGCGCGCAGGACGTAGATGGTTGCCTTGTCGAGGTCGACGTCACTCCACTTGAGAGTGCGGAGTTCCTCCGTCCGGAGTCCGGACATGATCGCGAGGATGATGTACGCGCCGAGACGATGCTCGGGCTTGCTCGCCTCGTCCAGGAGAGCCTTGGCCTGCGCGAGGCTCAGCGAACGCGACTTGCGACCCGCCTTGCCGTTCGGCGTGTCCACCAGTTCGGCGACGTTGCGCGCGATCCTGTCGTGCCGCGCCGCTCTGCGGATCGACCGTTTGAGGACGCTGTGAACGATGCCGAGCGAGGACGAGGTGAGGTGCTCCGCTCGTCCGTTGAGCCAGGTCTCGACGTCGTCGGCCGTGAGTTCATTGAGGCGCGTTCGGCCGATGAACGGGATGAGTTGGTGTGTGGCGAGTGACCGGTAGACCTCGCTCGTTGCCGGTGACTTGCCGGTTCTGGAGAACGCGGCGAGGAACTCGTTCACCGCGTCTTCCACGTAGTAGTTGCGCTCCGTCTTGACGCCCTTGCTGAGGTCTTCGACGGCTTGCCTGAGCTTGTCCTTGACCTCTGTCTTCGTCCGTCCTTTCCTCTTGAGCCGCTTGCGCTTACCGTCCGGGCCGAACCCGAGCGAGATGGCGCCGGTGTACCCGTCGCCCTCCTCGTAGATCGTCCCCTCGTATTTGCCGATGAGGATCTTCGCCAACCGGATCCCTCCTCGTATCGGTCGAGGTCACCACCGACCATAACTCAAGACGTCCCTAGACGTCCCTCGTGTGGGGGGTCCGTTCGCGGTCATGTGCGGGACGGACCTTCCGGCGGTTGTCAGCGGTTGGCCTCTTCGAGGGAGGTGACGAACTCGGCGATGTGCCGGTCAGTGATGCGGCGCAGCTTGCCGATCTTGATGCTGTGGAGTTGGCCGGTGCGGATCAGGAAGTAGACCTTGTCTCGGCCGATGTTGAGGATCTCGGCCACTTGCTCGACGGTGTACGCCTGCACGGTCACCACCTCCTCTCGCCCGAGGCGGTGTGCCAGGGGCGTGCGTGATGTGGGTTGGCGATCATCTCCTTGGTTGCGGACTGTGCTCGTCTCCGTCTCGTCTCACGGAGGTCTCTCGGCTTCCTTACGTGCAGGCGCGCGCGTGAGACGAGACGTTGAGACGATCACGGAGTGTGGTCGGGCGCCTTGTAGCGGCCGCGTCCGACCTGGACGGCGCGGCCGGTCTTCACTAGCTCGTTGAGGCGCCGGTAGAGGGTCGGTCGGCTCATCTCGGTGATCATGAGCAGGTGAGCGATCGGAAGCCCCTCGTCCGGCGCGCCGTCCAGGGCTTCTCCCAGGACGCTCTCGGTGCGGTCTTCCCTGGACGGCCTCAGTGGGACGGACGCCGCTGAGACGGGCCGCAGAAGCGGCGCACTGGCTTCGTCCAGCGCGCGCCGCGAGACCTCGTCCAGGACGGGCCGCAGAGCCTCATGTCGCTCTGCGGCCTCGCTCACGGCGTCGTCGGTGAGCAGGTAGGCGCGGCCTCGTCGGGGCGTGTCGTGTTCGGGTGCGGACAGCAGGAACTTGCCCGGTGCGTTGAGGGTGTGGGCGTGCCATCCGGCGTTAAGCATCCCTTGCCCAAGGATGAGGTCGACGTCTTTGCGCTCTCGGACGCGGAAGCTCACCCGGACGTCCATCTGCGAGCGGACAGCGCCCTTGCCCATGGCCTTCTGTGTCGGGCGCTGCGTGGCCGCGATGAGCGTCACGGCAACAGCACGCCCACGGCGCGCGATCGAATCCGTGTCGCTCGCCGCGTCCGGTGCGTCATCGGCGAGTTCGGCGTACTCGTCCACGACGATGACGAGCGCGGGCACCTCGGGCGCCGGATCCCAGACGCGTCGGCCGTTCGCTGTGAGCCACTCGGCGCGCGCCTCAAGAATCGTCACGGCATCGCGCAGCATGGCGCGGGCTTGCTCGGGTGTGGTGGCGAGCCGATCGATGCAGGACGCCCACGGCTGCAACTCCATGCCGCGCTTGAGGTCGATGGCCCAGATGACCACGTCGCGGCAGGCACTGAGGTTGCCCATCAGGACGTTGATTCCGCCGCTCTTTCCCGAGCCGGCAACGCCTCCGATGAGCCCGTGACGTCGCAGCAGCAGAACACGCGCGCTGGTCGCGTCTTCGAACGGTCCGAGGTCGATCGGCTCGGTGATGGAGGAGACGGACGGTCCAGGCCATGGGATCGCATCGGCGTGGGGGTCGGTGTTGAGCACCCGGAGTTCGAACCGGTTGGCCTTGTCGTCGCGCGTGGGGAAGACGCGCACCGCGCCGCGGAATGTCCCGAGTGCCGATTCGATCGCGGGCACTTTCGTGGTGACGTCCTGGATGGTCTGGCCACCCGCGAGGGCGAAGCGTGCGCGCCATCCCCACACGTCCACCACGGCGGATTGTGCGCGTGAGCCGGCGAGCCCGATCGACTGGGCGATCTCTGGCCATGCCGCGATCTGTCGGTCGACACGCACCTTGGCGCGCCGGCGCCGATGTACCCACCACGGCACGGCGAGCACGCCCCCACCCACGGCGAGCACCTGGAGGAGGGGTGAGAACGCGATACCGAGCGCGGTAACCGCAGCCAGCCACCCACCGGCACCCATGACCACGGCCGCGCCGTACAGCCGTTCCGTGCGGAGAGCGAGCCCGAACCGATCCCCGAACATGGCCAGCACCCACGCGGCGACCGTCGCGAGGACGAGCAGGTACGGCCACCAGTGCGGACGCGCGACGTGCAGGACGAGGCCCGAGACGACGAGCGCGGTCACCAGGTACAGGGGAGCGAGTTCGGACCGGTACCGCCACAGCGCCCGAGCCACCAGCACAGCGGCGACGTCGGAGAACTGGTCGTCGCGGTCGATGATGACCATCGGTTGAAGCCCGTTGCGGCGCATCTTCTGCGCATGCCGCCGCATCTGCCGCGACCGGCTCATGAACGCCCCCACGCGTCCGGCGGTAGATGCCCTTGCGCGCGCAGCTCATCGCGCAGGTAGTACAGCGGATCCGGATCGGCGTCGCGTGCGGCCTTGAGGGTGGCGCGCCCTGCCGCCGCCAGGTTCGCGCGGTCACGGCGCACCTTCACCAGTTCGGCCGTGAGCCGGGACAGTTCGGAGACCAGGGCGGGCGAGTCGGCGAGCGCGGCATTGAGGCGAAGCCACAGATCGGCGATGTACGGCATGGCCTCCGACAGAGCAGAGACGATTTCACGGGCGGCGAGGTTGCGGGCACGGACCCCCTGAAGGTCGATCTTGACGTGCTGAGGGATGTCGGGCACTGGGGCATCACTCCCTTCCAGCGGGACGTCAGTTCTGAGAGAGGGACTGGACGAGGACGGTCACCAGCCGGCGGATGTCCGGCGCGGCGCTGGTCGCGGCGAGGAAGAACCCGAACAGCAGGCACACCGCCACGTGCCAGGCGCGCAGGCCCATGTAGCGCCACGCGAGCCACACCACCGCGCCGAGGATGGCGACCAGCGGAATCGAGACGTTCACGCGCTCACCCCTCCGGCCACAGGTCGGGGTGCCGGTAGCCGCGTCCGCGCCGCAGCCAACGGGCGCGGGCGCGGCACTTGCGGCACCTGCGGTTGCCGAGGTCGACTCGCGCGCCGCACGGGCAGCGGTGGTCGGTGATAAGGCGCGGCATCCGCACGCTCATCGACCCACCGGGACGCGCGTCGGGGCCTCGTCACACGTGCGCGTGGTGAGCAGCCGCCGCGATACCGCGCCAGCGCGGGAGGAGTCGGGACGGGACGGGTGGGAGCGGCTCCGCATCACGCGGCGCTCTTCGGCGTGGATGCCGATGACGAGCATGGCGAAGATGCCGCAGGTGGAACCGGCGAGGAACACGGCGATGATCGCTGCCAGAACGAGGATCATGTGCGATCACTCCTCTCGTACGGCCCGTGTCCGGCGGGGGCGGCTCGGGCGTTCAGCGGGCTACGAGAAAGAGAGTGCGCGTGACCAGCGGGACGAGATCACTACATGACTGGACGTGTTCATGACGTCCTCATAGGGTTGACCGCGTCCCAGGACGTCCCGCGATCCGGACGGGTGCATGCCGAACGAACGCCTACGCGCCACACTGCTAGAGCAGGGCCTGACCATCGCCACGCTCGCAGAGTCGATCGGCGTCGACCAAAAGACCGTGGAACGGTGGATCACCAAGGACCGCACCCCCTACCGGCGGCACCGCTACGCAGTGGCTTCACGCCTGGGCGTCGATGAGACGTTCCTGTGGCCCGACGCGCTCACCAACGAGCAAGTCACTGCGGCCTCCAGCAGCGAACTGGTCACCATCTACCCGCGCCGCACCATGGTTCCCAGGGACGCGTGGGGACGTCTGTTCGCCGCAGCCAAAGAAGACATCGGCGTCCTGGTCTACTCCGGCCTCTTCCTCTCCGAAGACTCCGGCATCCAACGCACCTTCGCCGAGAAAGCCAAAGCAGGCGTCCGCGTCCGCATCCTCCTTGGCGACCCCGACAGCCCCCAGGTAGCCGAACGCGGCGCAGACGAGGGCGTAGGCGACGCCCAAGCCGCCAAAATCCGCAACGCCCTCGTCCTCTACAAGAACCTGCGCAAACAAGACGGCGTCGAGTTCCGGTACCACAACACGGTGCTCTACAACTCCATCTACCGCGCCGACGACCAACTCTTGGTCAACACCCACGTCTACGGCATCACCGCAGCACTCGCCCCCGTCTGGCACCTACGCCGCATAGCCGGCGGCGACCTGGTGAACACCTACCTCGACAGCTTCGAACGCGTCTGGGAAAACGCCACACCCATACCGGGGGACTGACATGGGCCGCAGGATCGACTACTACGACGACCCCAACGCGCCCAAAGCCAACAGCCTCGTCCCGTCTGTCAACGTCGTCGTCACCAACGACAACGGCGACATCCTCATGATTCGCCGGACGGACAACGACAACTGGGCAGTACCGGGAGGCGCGATCGATCTGGGCGAATCCGTTGCACAGGCTGCGGTCCGCGAGACCAAGGAAGAGACCGGCGTCGACTGCGAGATCACGGGCCTCGTCGGGATCTACTCGGACCCCAAGCACTTGATCCACTACACGAGCAACGACGAGGTTCGCCAAGAGTTCTCGATCCTGCTCACAGGGCGCCCCACAGGCGGCGAACCTCGCCCGAGCGACGAGTCAAGCGAAGTCCTCTGGATCCCCGCTGACGAGGCCGCAGACAGGCAGATGGACCGATCGATGAAGCTTCGTATCGGCCACTATCTGGAGAACAGGCAACAGCCGGTCATCACCTGACCGACTCAACGGCGCGACATCAACTCATCCCGAACGCGATGAACGGCGCCAACGATGTACGGGGAGGACGTAGTGATGGAGCGGGTGACGAGATGACCGTCACCGTACCGGGACAGGATCTCCGAAAGCCGATCCTCTACCGCCAACTCCTCGCCGTCTGGACTCGTGGTCATGTCGCAGTAGATGAGTGAATCCGTAAGCTCCGGAGGCTCGGTCCCGAACTCGCTCGTCAACTCGTCAACGAGCCCTCGTTCCCGAGCCTCCACAACCGCGCAAGTGTGGTGAGCCACGAGCCCACACAAATGCTCGTCCGCCCGGTGAACGTCTCGCAGAAAGCGTCCACCATCCAGAGGATGGAACCCAGTCACCACCAGGTCAGGCGCATACCCGACGTCGTGAAGCCAAGCGGCGGCCTCAAGCAAGTCGGCGCGGTCGCCGAGCAGAGGTGCGAGAGTCCTTGCCTGGCGGGCGACACCCTGCGTGTGCGCCCAGCGGCGCGGCAACGCACTCTCCAGGTGATGACGTGCGATCTCGCGTGCCCACTCGGCGGTGCTGTTCATGTCTCTGACGCTACGGGCACGTCACTGGACATCCACGGACGCCAACGGCTCATCTAGGGACGTCTTGGCAGCACGAACCGTCCCCGACCGTGAACGCACTCCACCAGCCCGGCGGCCTCCAACTGTTCAATCGCTCGCCTTGTGGTGAACCGTGCGACACCGTAGCGGTCGCCGATTTTCGCTTCACTCGGCAGGAGACTGCCCACTGGCAACGAGCCGTTCTCAATCAATGCCCTGAGGTCTGCCGCGATGCGCTCGTACGTCGGCCGCACCTTCTCTACGGAGTCGGATCGCACGAACCTGCCCAGTCCCGTCACGACCGTGACCAGCTCCTCGTCCTGGAGGACCCGCAGCGCGCGGCGCACCGTGTCACGGGCAACGGCGAACTCTCTGCTCAGCTCATGCTCTCCAGGCAATCGCCCGCCCGCTGGATAGGTCTCGTCCGCAATACGTCCCCGCAGTACCTCAGCGATCTTTCGGTAGGTGGCACCTGACCCTCGTGTCACCGCGCACTCCACCACACGCGCACGAGGCCCAGAGCGGCGACCGCTCCGGGCCTCACCTCACCTCCGACCTTCACCCCAGATCCACAAAGGCGCCGAGGATGCGTCGAGCAAGCCCACGCCGATGCCTTCCGCCTCCGGCGTCGGTATTCGCCGTAGGCGGGCGGGGAGCAACGTGGCGCGTGGGCTTGCTCGCGGCGGAGACAGCAACCCACCGCCCCGTCGCGTCCGTCTGCGGGCGAGGGCTGACGGTCCTACGGGAGGGGCTCGGCGGCGAGCAGGTGCGCCGATGCCGTCCAACAGGCCGCGCCATCAGAGCGTGCCCTCCGTTGCAGGAAGGCCGTCACGGTTGGCGAGCCTGCCCTTGACCCACACCACCGCGTCAACGATGCGCTCGGCCTCAGTGATCGGATGCCCCGACGAGTCGAAGAACCAGAGGTGACCACCGTCCCGGTCGAAGGGCCGACACGTGATCTTGTCGGACAGCATGGGGTTCTCGTCACAGCAACCCGGCGCTTCCAGGTTGCGCACCTTCAGTCCCGTCGAGGTCAGTTCGACGACGAGGCGATGTGCGCGCAGGTGAGCGCCCAGCGCGGCCAACCGCGCCTCGGCCGCGCTCAGACCAGAGAAGGACGTCGACTCTGCATCGGTCTCACGGGGCTGGTCGAAGGACATGGAGCCTCCTCAACGAGGTTGCTTGGGGGACTTGGCCGCCCAGAAACCGCAGGTGCGGCACCTCGGGCGTGTCCAGAAGCCTCGTTGGCAGGCCGGGACCTCTCCACCGGCAACTAGGGACGTCTAGGGACGTCTTCTGCTAGCGTCAGTCCTACCTTGCATCTCGGGAGGTCCGGTGAACGACCTGTTGCGGCGAGCCCTCGAAGAGACCCGACTCACCGAAGAGGAGGTAGCCAAGCGTCTCGACGTAGACCCCAAGACCGTCCGCCGCTGGCTGTTGGGTCGCATCCCCTATCCCCGCCACCGAGCGACCCTTTGTGACCTCCTGGACCACACCGCCGACGACCTATGGCCCCAGCTCTCCGCACCGCGCCCGCTTCCCGAACCACCGGGCGCCCAGATCCTTGCCACCTACCCGCACCGCTGGGCCGTCCCCCGAGCCGTCTGGCAACACCACTTCGCCAGCGCACGTCATGAGATCGGCATCCTCGCCTACGCCGGCCTCTTTCTCCCCGAAGACCAAGGCGTCATGCGAACTATTGCCGACAAGGCCCGAGACGGCGTCACCGTCCGCATCCTCCTCGGCAACCCAGACGGCCCCCGCATCTCCGAACGGGGCGCAGACGAGGGCGTTGGCGACTCCCTAGCAGCCAAGATCCGCAACGCCCTCGTCCTCTACGAACCCCTCCGCGACCTCGATAACGTAGAGATCCGCCTACACGACACGGTGCTCTACAACTCCATCTATCGAGCCGACAACGATCTTTTGATCAATCCCCACGCCTATGGCATCCCCGCATCCCACGCCCCGGTGCTCCACCTTCGCAACACCCACCCGAACGATATGGCCGTCACCTATCAACAAAGCTTTGACCGGGTCTGGCAGGGCAGCGAGACTATCTGAAGCGATCCTTAATGTGCTCCGCAATCGTTGCGCCGATTAGTTTCCCGATGACAGGAGGTACAGCATTTCCGATAAGACGCCCAAGTGGAGCAAACTCCACTTTGCCTCCGGGAGGTATAAAATCATACCCCAAGGGGAACCCCTGCAGAATGGATGCCTCGCGCAAACTGATAGCGCGATCTTGAGACGGATGCCCAAATCGCCCCGTGCCAAAATTGTAAGCCATCGTAGTGATCGTTGGCGATGGATCGTCCCACAGCATTCGGGCATAAACACTTCGAAAAGTGGCCCCCGTGGCTCGACGATGACACGGTGCTCGAAGCTCGGGAGGCCAATCCTCCCACGTTCCTCCAGGTGTGGAAGCTCGGATTCTCTTCAGATTGATTTCCGAGAGATTGCGGCTCCGATGCAGTGAATCGATGCGATCGACCTCGCCATTCTCAATAGCGGGCAAGTTGCCGATAGCATCTCTAACCGTAATAAAACTTCCAGGCGCGTAAGTTCCGTCTGGTATCTTTATAGGGCCAAGCCTTGACGCCAGTAGGACTAGTCGCCGACGGTGCTGAGGAAGCCCGTATTCTGGACAGTAGACGGATTTATAAGAGACATGAAAACCATTCGTCTTCAGCGTCGAAATGAACGTCTGAAAGATAGTGGAACTTGCGATGCGCGGAACGTTCTCCATAGTCACAACGTGCGGTCGGGTTGTGCGTGCTAGACGTCCGAACTCGCTAAGTAGGGACCATTCTTTCTCGCGAGAGGTGTCCACGCCTCGACGATAAGAAGAGAAGGGTTGGCAAGGTGCGCAACCCGCCAAAACTTTTACTGTCCCGCGGCCCCATAGGCGATTGAGCTGGGCGCCGGAGACAGTCTGCACATCCTGTTCTAGAAAGCGTCCACCGATATTAGCTTCGAATGGATATTTGCATCTCGGGTCCGTGTCAATTCCGGCGACAACCTTGACACCAGCTTCTGAGAGACCTTGAGACAGGCCGCCTGCACCGCAGAACAAGTCGATCGCCGAGATGCCTTCCATGGTACTAGCCTAGACGATCAAGCAGCCACAGCGGTACCTTAAACGCTCGTGTTGCACATCTTCAGGCAAGATCGCGGAAGTTGGGCAAGCCAGCGGCCAACCTCAAGGGCGCTTGGGTGACGTAACGGTCTCTGCGAGGGAGTGCTCAGTCGCTCGGTAGCTCGAAGAGCGTGCCAGTATAACCATCATCCCGGTCTTCAAGTGCAGTCGGCTGTATGGACTTGGAAACCCCGATGGTAGTTGTATCCCCCTTCTCTTTGATCGCGCTTGTTGCTACACCGATAGGAGGGGCTTCATCCTCGTTTTCTGCAAGCTCTGTAAGTAGGGCGCGAATGCGGCCCAATTCCTCTTGCCGATCTATGTATTCCCTGTAGCCAGCGTAGGCGTCCGCCAGAAGCTGCTCATACTTGAGAACCCGAATCTTCTTTGCGGCAAGCAAATTCTGTGACTCAGCAAGTCCGTTCGGATTGCTCCAGTCGCGCAGGTCCCTCCCAATAACGCAAACCACTTCAACAGGCTCGTCTCTGCCGGCGTCCTTCAGGTAGCGTAGAAGCGCGTTCCGGTATTTATCTACTTGCTTGAGTAGCGTATAAGTGTCCGTTACCACCGAGTTGCGCTTCAGTTCAACTATGACATGCGTTCCGGTGACTTTTTTATAGCGGATGTCGATACGAGAAAGTCTCTCCTCATCGGTCAGCTGATTGTTGATCTTGGCAAACGTATCTCCTATACGTTCTTCCATCATGCGGTCGGTTGCGCGCTCCCACGACGGATCCAACAGCCAGAGATGCTCAAAAAGATGCTTTTGTAGAATCTTTTCGAGTGCATCATTATCGACATGTTCTCGAAGTTTGTCGATAACACGAAGGCGCTGGACGACGATTTGGTAGTATAGGGCAGCCTCCAGATCCTCTATGCTCTTGAATAGGCTCGTCACGGCCGCGATGTCCTGAGGCTCCATGTCATCGAGCGCTTCCAAATTGTCCCTGTATCGCAACGCCTCGAATGCCAGTACGGCATGAGAGAATAGTTCGGAACGCTGGCGCTCGCTATCTACTGTGAGTTGATTTATTTTCCCGAAGAGGCGCTCGGCTTTCTTTCGACTATCGCGACCGAGAGTGCCGAACCATTCTTTGATATTTTCGTTCTCAAATGCAGCCTTTTTGCCTTCAGAGTTCCTGTGTTCAGTCCATGCGGAGCCTATGCGGGTTATTTCGATCTGCAGCCACTTCAAAAGTTCTTGGTAGCGAGGATCGTCCTCTATGATGCGCTGCCGGCTGCTCGTGGCGATGTCGCCTTTATCATCCTGATCCAGGAAGTCTGCGTGGAGTTCCCCGATCAGATAGGCGCGAAAAATCTTGCCCTCGTTTATCTCCTCCAAAAGATCCTCATGCGCCAACTTTCCACGCACCATAAGCGAAATTCTGTTGAGGTTATCCCCTTCTCCCTCCTTCAATGATCCGGAATGCTTGACTGTCCCGATCCAGCCCGTAATTGTTCTGTCCGCCAACTCTTCCGAGCTAACCGGGATGCTTTGATCGACGTTGATGCATCGCCTGACTACAGCTTGAGCGACCTCATCGGGGCCGTATGTCCAGACGTATTGAAGCTTGTGAAAATAGTCTCTATCCGCAATTGTAACCTCTTCCCCGTCGATGAAAAGGCGAAATGAATGCTCTGCGCCAAGGATGGAGAAGCGTCGGGCTAGACGCTTCCTTAGCCCACTCTGGACGTTCGCAAGACCTTTCTTGAGATCCGTCAGCACGATCCGCGTTCCACGCTCGAAGTCGACGACTTCCGAGGGGAGTGGCTCTGGATGATATGCGCGCATATTCTGCGCATCGTCACCAATCGCCTGGCGAATGCCATCGATGGTCATACGCAGGGCATGTTTCTGGCCAGATCTCGTTGAGTGGACTTCCACTGTTTCGGCGATTGAAAACAGTGAAAGCTTGCCAATTCCTTTTCTTCCCATGACCGCGCGATTGAAGCGTTCAGTCTTTGCCCTATTGTCGTTTCTGCGCTGGTAGCCAACATTGAGATAGCGGTCATTGATGTCAGTAAGATCCATGCCTTCGCCGTCATCTTTTATGACGACTTGATGCCGAGACGTGTCTATTTCGATCGTTACGGTCTCGGCATCGGCGTCGTATGCGTTGGCCACGACTTCGGAGATGACTGCCGGAATATTGCTGTACAGATTAATGCCGAGATGGTTCAGGACGTTGAGATTGATGCTCATCTTGTAGGGGGGGTCTTCCGGCACGGTGTCTCCCTTCGAAGCTTCGCTGCAGCGAACCGCATGGCCGCCTGCTCAGAGATTAGCCAAGGATGCCCTCCCAGAGTGTGTAGTGACCGCTTGTTGCCCAACGGCGAGGCCGACTGGTGCCGCGGCGGGCGGGGTTCAGGCGCGTTCGCCCAGGTAAGAGCCATGTCGTGCACTTGGAGGCAGCGCGTGTGCGTTGGGCACCTGATGAGGCCGTGGGATGTGTGGGTTGCGTGACTTGCCGTGTGGTGTCAGAGCCCGGCCGGTCGCAACTGGATGGGAAGGAGCGGTATGGCCGCTGTACGTCTAGGTTACAGGTGTCCGCCTAAGAACTCCGATCTTGTGCGACGCTGGTGGCCCTGCATCCTGTGGAGTAGATCCTAGTTTGACCGCAGGTGGCTTGGCTAAGGGACGCTGCATGACGCCAGGGCCAAGACGAGGTCGAATAGTCGACGGTAGGGAATTTGTAGTAATTCTACGAGATGAAAGACTCAATCTTGGTCCATGGTTCTCCTCGAACGCGTCCCGCGCCTCAGGTAGTCAGCTAACGCCGAAGCGAGTTGTGGCGAGTCCCTCAGCATGCCGGCTGCCTTATTGCATGATGTGCAGAGAAGTCCTCTTATGCATTTGCCGCATGATCCGACAACCCAGTCGCAACAGTCGTGATCGTGATCGACGTGGAAAGAGCGGCCGAGCGAGTCGCCAGCTGTGGCTCCACAAACAGCGCACATACCGTTCTGTTCGCGGAGCATGGCATCGTAATCGTTTCGATCTATATTATGACGCCTAAGGGCATGGCACATGCGGCAGAAAGAGGAAGGACTTTGATTGCTGCGTTTTGGATATTCTTCCGGAAGCAGCCATTGTTTGCAGGAGCTGCACTGAATCTGTCCGTGCTGATTGGTTCGCTTTTCTTTGCGAACATAAGACGATATTGGCTTTTCTGTTGTTCCGTACGTCTTCAGTCGATGGTAATGACTTGAGCAATAGCTGTCCGTTGCTGCAATTCGATCACATGCCTCGACTCTGCATATGTCGCCTTCGCGCGGCTCGCCCGTCCTAACTCGCTGCTCTCGCTCGGCGCGAAGAAGTTGTGCATAGTGCTGTGTGCAATGTCCGCGACTGTGCGCCCTTTTTGAGCATTTCGGCACCATGCATGTCGGTCCGTACTTGGATCGCAGTGGCTGTAGCGCCTTACCCTTCATGAGTTGCTGGTAGTGGCCACTGCAATACCCTCGGCTTAGTATCAGTCTTTGGCATCCGTCAAACTTGCAAGTACGGTCTCCCCAATCGGTCAATTATGCTCCTCGATTCAATCCGGTCATCGTATGACGCTCGCAGGTCCGCTGACCGTACCGGCAGGTGCCGACAGAACGAGGCACTCACACCTGCTCAGTAGGAGAGGGAAGCCTCCGTCGTACTGAGCAGGTGTGACGGAGGCTTCCGGCTCACGCTTGGGGCGGTTGGTTTGCGGTAGCGATGATCTGTTTGACCTTGCGGCGGTCGATGTTGTGCTTCTCGGCTAGGTAGCGCTGGGAGACGGGGCGGCCGGGGCCGTCCAGGCTTGCTAGGTACTCGGCGAGCACCGCTTGTTCTGAGGTCTGCTCCACCTCGGTGCGCAGTGGTTCGAGGTGCTCCACTGTGGTGCGTTGCTCGTTCCGCTGTGGTGCGGTGTGGGTTGCGGCGGCGCGGGTGAGGGTCATGAGGAGTTCGAATGAGCCCACGAGGGCGAGTGCCGGCCATGCGCTCACGAGGGCGCCTATGACGCCGTGGGACGCGCCGTGCGCCACGTTGGCGCCTACCGTCGCCACGATGCCTACGGCGAGGCTCCACTTGGCTAGGGCTGGTGCTGGTTGCTTCCGGCGGCTTGCGTCGAGGATGACCATGGACGCCGCCCAGATGAGGCCGTCCACCGTGAAGGGGACGAGGCGTGCGGTGGTGCCTGCCTCGCCGTGGGAGCGGACGAGTTCGTAGGCGTGGCGGTAGGAAATGATCGCGGCTACGCCGGCGACTGTCACGACGGCGAGGGCCGTTGTGATGCGGGTGAGGCGGTCAACCACGCGTCAACTCCTCTCGGAGGTCAATGACGCAGGGGTCGTGCTCGCCGTGGATGAGGGTGAGTTCGGCGAGGGTCAGGGCCGTGATGGCGCCGTTGCGGTCTAGGGGCGTTGGCCATGTGGTGGCGTGCCAGGCGTTGCCCGTGCGGGTTGCTGTGGCTATGACCTTGCCGTTTGTGGTGGCGGTCATCTTGGTTTCGGTGATTTCGAGGGCCATGGGTTGGGCCTCCTCCCTGCTGAGGGGGAGGGAGCCAGGGGAGCCAATCTCGGGAGCCAACGTGAGTCGAGATGGTCCGACTCGCTTCGACTGTGCCGGACGGTTCCCCTGGGCTCCTTCCCTTGTTTTCGCAGGTGGGTGGCTACCTAGTCGACTTCCCCGGACGGCCTCGGACGGTGCCTGAATAAGGCTTGCTCAGGGGTTCCCTAAGTGAGGCTTAAAGGCGTTCTGCCGGGAGGGGGCGGGGCCTAGCGTTGCGGGTGTCAGACATAAGAGACGGCGGAGGTGCACAGGCGGAGAGCGAAGCGAACGTCGGCTGAGGTTCCGACTGAGGTTCCTGATTGAGACAGGTTTCTGGCCCGCACGGCCCCGTAACCCCGCTCTGGGGCCGTGCGGGCCAGAAGCCTTTTCAGCGGGGGAGGGCGCCCAGGAGGAGCAGCCGGAACGCGTCCGCGGTGCCGGAGGGGTCGCCGGTGGCGAGGCGGCGGATGGCGAGGCCGTAGAGCATCGCGACGATCGCGGGGGCGTGGCGTTCGGCGTCGGGGATGCCGAGGGCCTTGAGGACGGCGGTGGCCAGCTCGTCGTAGGCGGCGACGGAGCGCTTCGAGGTCTCGCGGATGGCCGGGTCGCGGGCGGCGTGCAGGTGGAGTTCGAGGTTCGCGATCTGCTCGGGGCCGTCGGTGAAGTCGAGGATCGCCTTCTCGACCTGGTCGGGGGCCTGGGCGGGGGCCACGCCGGAGTCGGCGAGGGCCGTGGCGTAGGCCGTGATCCGGGCTATCTCCGCTTCGACGAAGGTGTGCAGGGCCTCGCGGAGGAGGTCCTCCTGGCTCGGGAAGTGGTAGGTCAGGCTGCCGAGGGAGACGCCGGCCGCGCGGGCGACGGCACGGTTGGTCACGGCGCCGAGTCCTCGCTCGCCGATGAGGCGGAGGGTGGCCTGGAGTATCTGGTCGCGGGCGCTCATCGGGGCACAGTCTTCCCTAGGTCGTGCGGGTTCAGTATCGTTCGTTCGAACGAACGATACCGGGAGGTCGCGTGTTGGGGTTGGCGGGGCAGGCGGCGGCGCTGGCGCGGGGGGACGTCTCGTCCAGCGAACTGGTCGAGGAGAGCCTGGAGCGCATCGGGCGCAAGGAGTCGCTCGGGGCGTTCCGGGTGGTGCGGGCGGCGGCCGCGGCGCAGGAGGCGCTGGCGGCCGACAAGCGGCTCGCGGAGGGGGAGCGGCTGCCGCTGCTCGGCGTGCCCGTGGCCATCAAGGACGACACCGACCTCGCGGGGGAGACCACGCCGTTCGCGGTGGCCGGCGACCACCGGCCCGCGGTCCGGGACGCGGAGGTGGTGCGGCGGCTGCGGGCGGCCGGGGCCGTGATCGTGGGGAAGACGACGACGTGCGAGCTCGGGCTGTGGCCCTTCAGCGAGTCGCCCGAGTACGGATGCGCGCGCAATCCGTGGAACCCCGACTACACGCCGGGCGGGTCGTCGGGCGGTTCCGCCGCGGCCGTGGCGGCGGGGATGGTCGCGGCGGCGGTCGGGTCGGACGGGGCCGGGTCGATCCGCATCCCGGCGGCGTGGACGGGCCTCGTCGGCATCAAGCCGCAGCGGGGGAGGGTCTCGGGGTATCCGCAGACCGATCCGTTCAACGGCATCACCGTGTGGGGGCCGCTGGCGCGGAGCGTCGAGGACGCCGCCCTGATGCTCGACGTGCTGAGCGGGAGCCACCCGGACGACGCGTACCAGATCGATCCGCCGACGACCCCCTTCGTGGAGGCGGCCCGGCGCGAGCCCCGGAGGCTGCGCATCGCCGTCTCGTTCCGGACGGCGTTCGGGGTCAGCGGCAAGCTCGATCCGGAGATCCGGGCGGCGGTCGAGCGGCTGGCCAGGAGGCTGACCGACCTCGGGCACAAGGTGTTCCCGGCGGACCCCGACTACGGGCTCGTCGGGCTCGGGCTCATCCCGCGCGGGACGTCCGGCGTCGCCGACTGGCTGGACTCGCTGCCGAACCCGAGGCCCGAGCCCCGGACGGAGGTCGAGGCGCGCATCGGGCGCGTCGTCGGGAAGCGGCTGCTGCCGCTGGCGAAGAGGATGGACCCCTACCTGCGGCGGAAGGTCGGCCGCATCTTCCAGATCGCCGACGTGGTGCTGACGCCCACGACGGCGAAGCCGCCGCTGCGGGTCGGGGCGTTCGACGGAGCCGGCTACCAGAGGACGCAGTCCGGGGTCGCGGCCGCCTGTCCCTACGCGTGGACGTGGAACGTGCTCGGCTGGCCGGGAGTGAACGTCCCGGCCGGGTTCACCAAGCGGGGCCTGCCGATCGGGGCGCAGCTCCTCGGGCACGACTCTGACGAGGCGACGCTCATCTCGCTGGCCGCGCAGTTGGAGGCCGTGGAGGGGTGGGTCGAGCGGCGCCCGTAGGCGGGGCGGCGGGCCGTCCGGAGGCGGCCCGCCTCCGTGTCAGTAGCCCGCGCCCGTGAGCATCCCGCCGTCGACCAGCACCTCGCTGCCGGTGCAGTAGGACGAGTCGTCCGAGGCCAGGTAGACGACCAGGCCCGAGACCTCCTTGGACTTGGCCATGCGGCCGAGGGGGAGGGAGTTCAGGAACGCGTCGGCGCTGTCGGCCTTGGCCGCGATGATGTCGTCCTGCATGAACAGCGGGGTGACCACGCCGCCGGGATGGATCGAGTTCACCCGGATCCCGTACTTGCCCAGCTCGCGAGCGGCGGACTTGGTGAGGCCGCGGACGCCGAACTTGCTGGCGCTGTAGGCGGCGAGGCCGGACGCGCCGATGAACCCCTCGGTGGACGACACGTTGACGATCGAGCCGCCGCCGGCCTCCCGCATCGGCGCGGTCACCGACTTCACGCCGAGCCACTGGCCGACCAGGTTCACGTCGAGGATGCGGCGGAACTCGTCGAGGTCCATGTCCTCGATGGTCTTGTGCCGGATGATCCCGGCGTTGTTGACCAGGACGTTCAGCGCGCCGAACGCGGACGTCGCGGTCTCCACGGCCGCCTGCCAGTCGTCCGGCGAGGTGACGTCCATCCGGACGAAGCGGGCGCCGTCCCCGAGGTCGGCGGCGAGCTTGGCGCCCTCCTCCTCCAGGACGTCGCCGAACACGACCCTGGCCCCCTCGTCCAGGAACCGGCGGACGTGCGACTTGCCCATCCCGCGCGCACCACCGGTGATCAGCGCCACCTTGCCGTCCAGCTGACCCATCAACGCTCCTCGTCGCCGCGTAGCCTGCGGCTAACCTAGCGAACGCTTGGTCAACGGAACAAGGCGGCCCCGGGCCGGAGATCAGGCGCGCAGGCCCGCGAAGAGCAGCGCCAGCATCCGGTCGGCGTACGCGGCCGGGTCGGGGGTGCGCTCGGACGCGACCCCGATCGCGTTGGTGAGCCGCAGCAGGTCGCGCGGGTCGACGTCGGCGCGGACCGCCCCCTCCCGCTGCGCCCGCTCCAGCAGCCGGCCGAGCGCGTCGCAGATGGCCGCCGCGGCGGCGCCGAGCCCGGTGTCGGCCCACTCCGCCGACATCGCCTCGATGATGACGGTGGAGGTGCCGCGCGGGGTCGCCGCGCCCGCGAGGTAGCTGCGCAGCCAGCGGCCGAGGGCGGCCTCCGCACCGTCCGGGCCGGGGTCGGCGAGCAGCCCGGCGGCATGCGCGAGGAGCCCGTCGATCCGCTCCCGCAGGACGGCGTGCAGCAGCGCGTCGCGGGTCGGGAAGTGCCGGTACAGCGTCCCGGACCCGACGCCCGCGCGCTTGGCGATGTCGTCGAGGGAGGCGCCCGTGCCGTGCTCCATGAACGCGGTCCGGGCGGTCGTGATGAGGCGCTCGTAGTTGCGGCGGGCGTCGGCCCGCATCGGGCGGGTGTCCATGGGCACCGTCCAGCGATCTGGCGGATGACCTGCGGTGGTCACCGCCTTGCGTTGGGACGAGCCTGCCACCTTCCAGGGTGGACGCGCTACCCGTGGCCGCCGCGGGACAGCGCGTCCCGCGACAGCCGGTCGGCGCGGCGGGTGGTCTCCGGCAGCCGGTATTCGGGCGTGAGGGCCAGGACGTTCCGGCACGCCGTGTCGAGATCGATGCGGTGCCCGACGGACACGAACACCGGCTTCACACCGTCCCGCGTGCGCAGTATTCGCCCCACGACCTCGCCGCCGTCCACCAGGGGGCTCGTGTCGCCGCGCTTCTCGCCCGGCTGCTCGTGGCCGCCGACGAACGCGGTCTTGCCGACGCCGATGGACGGCAGCCCGGTCAGCACGCCGAGATGGCACGCGAGCCCGAACCGGCGGGGGTGGGCGATCCCGAACCCGTCGCAGACCAGCAGGTCGGGCGTGGTCGCGAGGCCGCGCAGCGCCTCCAGCAGGGTCGGCAGCTCGCGGAACGCGAACAGGCCCGGGACGTAGGGGAACGCGGCCGTCCCGACGGCCACCGACTCCTCCAGCACCTCCAGGGTGGCGCCGTCCAGGACGACCGCGGCGGCGGCCAGCCGCGTCCCGGTTCCGCCGCCGTCGCCCGCGTAGGAGACGTCCAACCCCGCGACCGTGCGCGGCGCGGACGGGCCGGGGACGTCCAGTTCCAGCAGCGGGCGCAGCCGGTCCTGGATCGCCTCGGCCTCCTCGGCCGTGGCCGGCCAGTCGTGCAGGTCCCGTACCTCCATGCCCGGGACGCTACCGCCCGTCCGCTGAGAAGAGGGACGCGTTTTCAGGCCGGGGACGCGCCATCAGGCCGGGGACGCGCCGTCAGGACAGGGACGCGTAGGCCGCCTCGGTCAGCCGGAAGGCGCGCAGGTCGCCGGTCGCCTGGTCGCCCATCAGGTTCGGCAGGTAGGCGAGCGCGAGCCCGGCGTCCGGGTCGCCGAGGCCGATGGACCCGCCCGCGCCGGTGTGCCCGAACGCCGTCGCCCGCGCCGCCTTCGGGACGTAGTAGGTCTGCGCGGGGCGCATGAAGCCGAGCCCGAACGAGCTGTCGACGAGCAGCGTCCGGTCCGGGCCGCTGACGCGCGGGCGCATCGCCTCGCGCAGCGTGTCCGGGCGCAGGATCCGGCCCGCGACGAGGTCGCGGTAGAACGCGGCGAACGCGGGCGCGGTGGCGAGCATCCCGGCGGACGGCCAGCCCGCCCGCAGCACGACCGGGTTGTTGAAGCCGCCCTTGCCCGGGCTCGGGTTGCCGAGCGACCGGTTCATCGCGCTCTGCGGGTCGCCGTACGCGGCGGCGAGCCGGGTCAGCAGGCCGCGGTCGGTCGTCCGGGGCGCGTCGGCGGCGCCGCGCCGTCCCGCCGACAGCTTCGCGGCGCGCTCGATCACCTCGTCCGGTGCGCCGATCCACAGGTCGAGGCCGCCGGTGAACTCCTCCTTCACGAACGCGCCGACCGTCCGGCCGCCGAGCCGCCGGACGATCTCGCCGGCGAGCCAGCCGTAGGTCAGCGCGTGGTAGCCGTGCGCCGTACCGGGCTTCCACTCCGGCTCCTGCGCGGCCAGCAGCGACGCGAGCGCGGCGGGGTCCGCGGCCTCCTCGGCGGACACCGGGCGCGCGAACGCGGGCAGCCCCGCCTGGTGCGACAGCAGGTGCGCGGCGGTCGCGCCGTCCTTGCTCGCGGCGCCGAACTCCGGCCACCAGTCCGCGACCGGGCCGTCGACGTCGTAGGCGCCGCGCTCGGCGAGCAGCATCGCGGCGGTGGCCGTGACCGCCTTGGTGCAGGAGAAGCCGAAGCAGGGGGTGTCGGGCAGCCACGCGCGGCCGGTGCGGCGGTCGGCGGTGCCGCCCCACAGGTCGACGACCTTGCGGTCGCCCGCGTACACGGCGACGGCGGCGCCGAGCTCGCGCCCCTCGGCGAAGTTCTGCTCGAACACCTCCCGGACGCCGGCGAACGCCGGATCGCAGTGCCCCTGCACCACTGTGCTCATGCCGCTTCCTCTCCACGGGGACTCCATAGAATCACGTTCTAGGATCCCCGGCCGACCCCGCACCCGGTGCGCGTCCGGGGCCCGGCGTGCGCCGAGCGGCCCGGGTGCGCGTCAGCGGCCGAGGTGGTGCACGGGCTGGGGCAGCGGCTCCGCGGCCGGACGCGCCGGGCCGGTGCGGCCGAACTCCAGGGTGAGCAGGGCGGCGGCCAGCTGCACGATGTCGAACCACGAGCGGAACGCGACGTTGCGCGGCTTGTAGGACGGCCGGAACTTCTTGTTGAACAGGTACAGCGACTCGACGGCGATCCACGGGTCCAGCAGGTGCAGGGCCTGGTACCCGGCCTTCTCCAGCAGGCCGCGCTCGTCGTTGTCGAGCAGCTCCCGGAACGCGGCGAAGTTCAGCGAGACGACGCCGTGCCCGTGCTCGGCCGCGTACTCGATCATCTCGACGATGAGGCGCTCGTTCACGCCGTTCGGGCCGCCGGGGGCGCGGCGCATCGCGTCCAGGCTGATGCCCTGCCCGGCGGTGACGTAGCGCTGGAACGCGATGGGCTCCTTGTCCTCGCCGTAGGCGATCGCGACGACGGCCCCCGGGTGGTAGCCGGTGAGCAGCTCGTCGAGGTTCATGGAGAACCCGCGCTCCGCCGCGCCGCCGAGGGACCGGGACGCGACGTCCAGCAGCCGCTCGCGCAGGTCGGGGGTCAGCTCCCGCTCCAGGACGATCCGCGACGTGACGCCCGCGTTCCCGGTCCGCTTCACCGCCTGCCGGACGTTGCGCATCCGCCGTCCGGCCAGCGTGAACTCCCGCGGGCGGATGACCACCTCGTCGCCGAACCCGATCGTCCGGCACGGGCCCCAGGCGGGCAACAGCTCGTCGCTCGCGCCGAGCACGGCCGGGCGCCAGCCCGTCGTCCGGCACATCGCGAGGAACGCGCGGACGGCGTCGCCGTGCGAGGCGGCATCGCCGACCGGGTCGCCGCCCGCCACCGCGACGCCGAACAGGACGCGGTAGCCGATCGCGGCGCGCCCGTCCGCGCTGAACACGTACGACTTGTCGCGGCGCAGCGCGAACGGGGCCAGGGTGTCGGACCCGGGACGCGCGACCAGGCCCGCGACGCGGCGGCGCTCGGCCTCGTCGCCGGGCGGCGGCGCGGGGTCGGCCGCGAGCAGCGTGGTGAGCAGGACGAGCAGCCCGGCGGCGCCCGCGAGGCCGAGCACGCCGGGCAGCCAGGACGCGCCGTCCAGCGGCGCGCCGGTGGCGCCGAGCCCGGCGGCGACGGCGCCCACCGACCGGACCGACACGCCGCCGAACAGCAGCGAGCCGGCGATCGCGGCGGCCACCAGCAGTGCGCCGGTCTTCACCGCGGTGCGGACGCGCTCCTGGTGCGGCCGCACCGGGAAGCGGTCGCGTTCCAGCCACAGCGCGCCGAGGACGGCGGCGAGCAGCGGCAGCCGCCACAGCGGGTCCTCGCCGGTGACGACGGCGAGCAGGCCGAGGGCGACCAGCACCGCGAGGCCGTACCAGGCGGCGCGGCGGCGCAGCAGGACGCCGCGGGCGAGCAGGGCGAGCGCGAGCGCGACGACGACGGCGTGCGCGGGGGCGAGGGGGCTGCCGGTGACGATCCGGGACAGCCGGCCGAGCCACGGCGGCGTGCCGTGCAGGGCGGGCACCGCGACGAGCACGGCGACGAGCGCCGCGGCCGCGGCGAGCGGCCAGACGGGCCGGGCCGACGCGGGCACGGCCGATTTCCCTGGTTCCACGAAGGACACCTCCGCTGAGCCCCCAACCAAGATCCTTTGGAACTCATTCCCCTGGCCGGACGTTCTTCATCCCTCACTGCGCAGACTACGGCCCCCGCCGCCGCGCCGGAATGGCCGGACTCCGCCGCGGGCGGGCGGCGATCCGCGCCCCGGAGGCCGGGGTCTATAGGCTCGTGGTGATGAAGAGGCTGCTGCTCGTCCATCACACACCGTCACCGTCCGTCCAGGCGATGTACGAGGCGGTGCGCGCCGGGGCGTCCACCGACGAGATCGAGGGCGTGGAGGTCGTGTCCCGTCCGGCGCTGACGGCGTCCGCCGTGGACGTCCTGGAGGCGGACGGCTACCTGCTCGGCACGCCGGTGAACCTGGGCTACCTGTCCGGCGCGCTCAAGCACTTCTTCGACCAGATCTACTACCCGTGCCTGGAGGTGACCGTCCGCCGCCCCTTCGGCGCGTACCTGCACGGCAACAACGACGCGACCGGCGCCCTGCGCGCGCTCGACTCGATCACCACCGGGCTGCGCTGGAAGGCCGTCCAGCCGCCGGTCGTGGTGACGGGGGAGCCCGGCAAGGCCGACCTGGAGGCGTGCTGGGAACTCGGCGCGGTCACGGCGGCGGAGCTCGGCCGCTTCTGACCCGCCGGCCGGTAGCTTTCCCGCATGAGTGGTTTCCGGCATGTGGTGATGTTCAAGTGGGTCGCGGGCACGACGACCCTCCAGCAGGACGAGGTCGCGGCCAGGCTGCGCGAGCTGCCGGGCCGCATCCCGGAGATAGCGGCGTACAGCGTCGGGGCCGACGCGGGCGTGAACCCGGGCTCCTACGAGTTCGTGGTCGTCGCGGACTTCGCCGACCGCGACGCCTACCTCGCCTACCGCGACCACCCCGACCACCGCGCGGTGGTGGACGCCCACATCACGCCGATCACGGCGGAGCGCGCCGCGATCCAGTACGAGATGTGACGGAGAGTAAAACCGAGCAAGCGCTTGTGCCCGAATCGTTTTCGGGTTAGTTTCAGCAGAGACGCCCGCTGGGAACGGATCGCGCCCCGTTCCCGGCGGGCGGCATGCCTCCGCCCGGAGCCCGCCCGGAGCCCGCCTGGAGCCCGCGCGGCGGCGTTCCCGCACGGGCCGCCGGCGTCAGCCCCGGTGCCGCAGATTCATGATCTCGTCGCGGAGCTGCTGCGGCGTCGGCGCCTCCAGCAGTCGCGGACCGTCACGCAGCGGAACCAGTGCCCACCACGACCCGGTGGCCTCGCCGAACCAGACGCGCACCCCTGGAAACTGCTCCTGGAGGCCGCGCGCGGTGGCGGCGCGCATGGCCGCGGGCGTGGGCTCGTCGCGGCCCGCGGCGCCCCGTTGAGCCGTCATGCCCCCCTCCCCCCGTAGATGTCTCCAGTAACAGCGTCCCCACGGCCCAATGCGCCACCCCTACTCGGCAATTTGTGACTAAGCACACTATGGGGGTTGGCGCCCCCGCACGGTGGGATACCGCGCCGGATGTGCTCCAACGGATGTATTCGGGGGTGAACCGAACGCCCTCGCCGCACGCATGACCGGCGCGGACCGCGCGATGGCCAGGGGAGACGGCGGGGGAGGGCGGCACCGCCGCGGCGACCCGTGCCCGGACGCGGCGCGGCGCGGCGGGCGGCGTCTAGTGCAGGTTGATGCCGTCGAACATGACCTTGAGGTAGTGCTCCGCGAGCCCCTGGGCGTTCAGGCGGCCGCCCGGCCGGAACCAGCGCACCGCGACCCACACGGTGTCGCGGATCATCCGGTAGGTGAGCTTCGGGTCGAGGTCGTGCCGGAACAGCCCCTGCTCCTGGCCGGCCCGGAGCGTGTCCACCCACATCTTCTCGACCTCGTCCTCGGACTTGATCAGGTAGGCGAACCGGTCCATGCCCTTGAGGTAGTTCCAGTCGTTCTGCATCACCGTGATGGCGGCGCGGTGCGGCTCCAGCGTGCCGAAGGCGACGCGGACGAGTCCGGCGATGGTGTCGCGCGGGTTGCGGCCCTCGGCGATCACCGCCTGGTAGGAGGCCATGATCTCGTCGAAGAAGCCGGACAGGATCTCGTCCACGATCGACTCCTTGGAGTCGAAGTGGTGGTAGAGGCTGCCGGACAGGATGCCCGCCTCGTCGGCGATGTTGCGGACGGTGGTGGCCTGGAAGCCCTTCTCCGCGAAGAGTTCGGCGGCGAGTCTGACCAGGTGCTCGCGCCGTTCCGACGCCAAGGCGGGCGAGCCCCTGCCACGGCGGCGGGCACCGCCCTCGCCCGCGGCACGGGTTCGGGATCGTCCGGACTTAGCGCTCGTGGTCGTCACCCTCTCATTATGCCGTGCCCGCCCAACCGCTTGCTCGATTGCGCCGCCGCCCCAGGTTACGGCGAACACCAAGCGCTTGCTACGTCTGCGGGCGGGGCATCGGCGGCGGGCCGCATAGGCTCGGGCCCATGGCCGATGTGATCGTGTTCGACCTGTACGGAGTGATCGCCCGCACCCAGACGCCCGCGGCGGTCCGGCGGATCGAGGGGATCGCCGGGGTGCCCGGCCCCGCGTTCTGGGAGGCCTACTGGGCCTGCCGCCCCGCCTACGACGCGGGGCAGGAGGGCGCGGCCTACTGGGCGGAGGTCGCCGCCCGGCTCGGCGTGTCGTTCCCCGACGTCCCCGCGCTGATCGAGGCCGACCTCGACAGCTGGACGGACGTGGACGACGTGATGGCCGGCCTCGTCGGCGAGCTCGCCGACTCCGGCCGCAGGCTGGGCCTGCTCTCCAACATCATCGGCGACCTGGTGCCCCGCATCGAGGCCCGGCACGGCGCGCTGCTCGACCGCTTCGACGCGCTCGTCTACTCCTGCCGCATCGGCGTCGCCAAGCCCGACCCGCGCGCCTTCGAGATCTGCGCCGAGCGCCTCGGCGTCGAGCCGGGCGACGTCCTGTTCTTCGACGACACCGAGCGCAACGTCCTCGCCGCCCGCGAGGCCGGGATGCGCGCCGAGGTCTTCGCCGGGCCCGACCAGGTCAGGGCCCTCGCCGGCTGAGCCGCCGCGCCGGGCCCGCGGCACCGCGCCCGTCGCGCGGGTGCCCGGGAAGGGCGGCCGCGACCGCCGCCGTCGCCACCATGAGGCCCGCCATCACCGCGAACGCGGCGGTGTGGTCGTCCGCCACGGCGACCAGTGCGGCGAGGCCCAGCGCGGCGCCGGTCTGCTTGGTCGTGTTCATCAGGCCGGACGCGGCGCCGGCGTCCTCCCGCGGGACGCCCGCGGTGACGGCGTTGGTGATCGGCGTGTTGAGCAGCCCGCCGCCCGCCGAGATGAGGACCGCCGGGCCGAGGACGTCCGGCAGGTAGGCGCCGCCGGGGGACAGGCGGCTCTGCCAGGCGAACCCGGCCGCGGCGATCAGGGACCCGGCCGCGATCAGCGCGCGGTCGGGCAGCCGCCCCATCAGGCGGGGCGTGACGCGCAGCGCGACGGCCATGGTCAGCAGCGTGTGCGGGAGGAAGCCGAGCCCGGTCTCCAGGGCGCTCAGCCCCAGGACGTCCTGCATCGACAGCGCCAGGAAGTACCACATCGGGTTCAGGCACGCCCCGGCGAGCAGCATCGCCGCGTTCCCGGCCGCGACCGCGCGCAGCCGCAGCAGCCCGAGCGGCAGCAGCGGCGTCCGGGCCCGCGACTGCTGGACGGCGAACGCCCCCAGCGCCGCGGCGCCCGCGATCAGCGCGGGTGCGTTCCAACCGCGCGTGACGCCGTAGGTGAGCGACGCGACGCCCGCGGTGGCCAGCACGGCGCCCGGGACGTCCAGCCGCCGCCGCTCGCCCTTCGCGTTCTGGACGAGACGCGCCGGGAGCAGCGCGAGGACGCCGACCGGGACGTTGACGAGCAGCGTCCAGCGCCAGGACAGCACGTCGGTGAGCAGGCCGCCGGCGAGGTTGCCGGCCGTCCCGCCCGCGAGGCCGACGGCGGTCCAGGCGGCGAGCGCGCGGGGCCGGACGTCCTCGTCGAACGCCGTGGTGAGGACGGTCAGCGTCGCGGGGGCCAGGAGGGCGGCGCCGATGCCCTGAAAGGCGCGCGCCGCGATGAGCGGGCCGGGCGCGCCCGCGAGGCCGCCGGCCAGGCTCGCCAGCGTGAACAGGGCCAGCCCCGCGGCGAACACGCGCCGCGGCCCGTGGACGTCGGCGAGCCGTCCGCCGAGCAGCAGCAGTCCGGCGAAGGCGAGGGCGTAGGCGTTGACGACCCACTGGAGGTCGGCGGGCGCGAAGCGCAGGTCCGCCTGGATGGACGGCAGCGCGACGTTCACCACCGACACGTCCAGCACGACCATGAACTGCGCGGCGCACGCCAGGGCGAGCACGGCTCGCTGCCGCGATGTCATGGGACTCCTCTGGTACGGATGTATCATTATGGTACATCGGTACCATGAAGGCATGCCGAGGACCGCCGACCACGACGCCCGCCGCGCGCAGATCATCGACGGGCTCGTCCGCGTCGCCGGGCGCGACGGCCTGCACGCCGTCACCATGCGCTCGGTCGCGGCCGAGGCCGGGGTCTCGCTGCGGCTCGTCCAGTACTACTTCGAGACCAAGGCACGGCTCATGAACGCGGCGCTGGAGCGGCTCGAACGGCAGAGCAACGAGCGGTGGGCGGCCCGCCTCGCCGACCTGCGCGACCCGGCACCGCGCGAGACCGTCGAGGCGCTGCTCGCCGAGGCACTGCCGACCGACCCGGAGAGCCGCCTGTTCCACCAGGTCTGGACGTCCTACGCCGTCCTCGCCCTGACCGAGCCGTCGCTCGCGGCGCAGCCCTTCGTGGATGGCCCCGACCGTCTGGAGCGGCGCTTGGCGGAGATCCTCACCGGCACGTGCGAGGACCCGGCCACGGAGGCGGCGCGCCTGCTCGCCCTCGCCCACGGGCTCGGTACGAGCGTCCTGGTCGGACGGCGGAGCCCGGAGTCGGCGATGGAGATCCTCCGCCACCACCTGGACGAGATCTTCTAGCGCGGCCGCCCTGCGGGCGGCGGCCGGTCAGTGCGGGCCGGTCAGTGCGGCGGGGGGAGCTCGCTGGCGGCCTCGGCGGCCTTGGTGAGGCGGTCGCGGAGGGTGCGCAGCAGCTCGTCGCCCTGCTCGGTGAGGCGCTCGATCGCGGGCAGGGCCAGGTCGTCGCGGACGGTCGCGGCCAGGAGCTCGTCGTACTCGCCTGCCTTCTCGGCGATCGCCTCCAGGTGGCGCTGGGCGCGCAGGACCTCGTCCGCCTCCCTGGCGCGCTCCGCGTAGCGTTCGAGCGCCTCCACGCGGCGGGTCACCGCCCTGACGGAGATGTCCAGCTTCTCGCGCAGCGGGCGGAGCGCCGCCTCCACCTCGGGCAGCGTGCTCTCCCCGGCCATCTCGGCGTGGTCGGCGCGCAGCTTCGACTGCTTGGCCAGGACCTGGGCGATCTCCCACTCCTGGCGGGGCAGGGTGACCGCGTTGTCCACGGCGTCCAGCAGCCCCTCGCGGTTCACCGCGGAGTCGCGGACGGCGTCGATCGCCGCCTGGACGCGGGCCAGCAGCGCGCGGCCGTCGGCGTCGAGGTCCTCGGGGGTGAGGTAGCGGTCGCGGCGCCGCTCCAGCTCGCGGGCGCGGCGCAGGTCCAGCGACAGCGACGGGGTGCCGAGCGCGACCAGCACCGCGAGCATGCCGAGGCCGATCAGCCACAGCGAGCCGAGGAGCGGCGAGCCGAGCAGGCCGAGGGCGAGCACGGTCAGCGGCGCCAGCCACAGCAGCGGGCGGTGGCGGTCGACGATCGTGTCGAGTTCGGCGCGCAGGGTAGGGTCGGCGACCGGGCGCGGCTCCGCGGCCGAGCCGTCCGAGGGGGCGCTCGGGGGCGCGATCCGCCGCCAGTCCGTGGAGACGTGCGTCTCGAACGCGAAGTCGGTCCGCGCGATCTCGATCTCGGTCGGGCCGGCGGGCAGCGGCCACGAGCCGACGGGGTCGCCCCCGCCGGGCCCGGTGAAGCGGACCCACCAGCCGCCCTTGCCGTCGTCGCATCGGTAGCGGCCGGGGGCGACGTCGATGCCGACGAAGTACGTCCCGATACCCGGTATGGAATCACTCCACGAGCCACTGGTCACCGGTGACCTCCCGTACCTGAACGACGTCCGGGGGACGGTAAGAGTTGCATTACCCACATCCGCCCAGGGGAAGCCGCCTCGGGTTTGGAATACTCCAGCGGGTGCGACCTGACTACGACCCTCTCGATGATCCCCCCTGGGCGATGCAGTTGGTGGTACGGGCCGAGAAGGCCGATCCGCCCGGCCACGGCGCGGTCTGCGAGGCGGCCGCGACCGCCGTCGTGCGGCTGCTCACCGACCCCCGCGCGGTCGAGGGCGAATGGCGGGACGCCGTGCGCGAGTGGGAGTCCCGGCGCATACGGAAGGTGACGCGGCGGGCGCGGGGCGTGCGCTGGCCGGAGGTGGAGGCGCTGCCCGGCGTCACCGTCGAGCACGCGGGCGCGCAGGTGCGGGCGTTCCCGCCGGGCCCGGTGTCGGACGTCCCGCCGCAGCTCGCGAAGCTGCAGGTCGCGGGCCTCGACCTCGCGGACGGCGAGCCGGAGCCGGCGCCGGAGCCGCCGTACGCCGCGATCGCCCTCAATCCGGATGTGACGATCACGACGGGGAAGGCCGCCGCGCAGTGCGGGCACGCCGCCCAGCTGCTGCTGCGCCAGGGCCGCCGCAAGGACGTGGCGGCGTGGGTCGAGGCGGGGGCGCCCGTCCGGCTGGCCCGGGACGTCCCGTGGCGCGACTGCGTGAAGAAGGCGACCGTCGCGGTGCGCGACGGCGGGTTCACCGAGGTGCCGCCGGGCACGATGACCGCGATCGCGTGGATCGTCCGCAAGTAGCCCTTGCGCGGCGCGGCGTGCCGGGCGTTCCGGCACGCCGCGCCGCCGGTCAGGGCAGGGTGACGGCGATGGGCGCGATGCCCGCCGCGCGGATGGCGGACGGCAGGCGGCCGGCGAACGGGTGGTGGTCCACCGGCAGGCCCCGCGGGTTGTCGACCACGTAGTGGACGGTCCCGCCGGCGCGGCTCTCGGCCCACGTCGCGCCGAGCGACCGCAGCACGGAGGCGGCCTTCGCGGCGTCCGCCGCCTTCACCGACACGCGGATCGGCGACTCGTAGGACGGCAGCTCGGCGGCCTCCCGCACCGCCTTCGCCGTGCCCTGGGGCGCCGGTGCCGCCGCCGGGTCCGGGCCGAGGATCGCGTTGTAGAGCAGCTTGGCCGTGCCGTCGCTGAACGCGCGGAAGTTCGGCTCCGCCGCGAACAGCACGGAGCGTCCCGCGCCGACCGGCTGGTCGACGACCGCGGCGGTGCCGCCCAGCTCGGCCGCGCCGCGCTCGAAGCCGGAGGTGAACCAGTCGGGCGAGTCCACCGGCGGGTACGCCACGGCGACGCCGCTGGAGGCGTGCATCACCAGGTCGTAGGAGGTGAAGTTCCACGCCGTCGGGCCGACGCCCTTCGCCAGCGGGCTCGACCCGTCCACCTTCACCCGGAACAGGGTGCCGGGGATGTCGGACGTCGGCTCGGCCAGCGTCGCGGTCGTCAGGCCGAGCCGCGCCGCGAGCTGTGTGCCGCCCTGCCAGCCGATGTAGCGGCCGCCGTCGCGCGTCCACCGCTGGAGCGCGGCCCGGCCCGCGTCGCCGAGCGCGGTGTAGGCGGACGACGCCGGGCCGTCGGGCGTGACCAGCACCTCGATGCCGTCCAGCTTGCCCGCCGCGACGTCCGCCGGGGTGAGCAGGGTGAACGGCAGTTCCCAGTCGCGGTCCAGGCGGTGCCGCAGCCAGCCCGCCGACTGGCGGGCGGCCGACGACGTCGCCGACAGCTGCAGGACGCCGAGCTTCGGCGCCTTCCCGTCATGGCCCGGACGCGGCGCGGGCAGCGGCGGCACCGGGACGGCGCGCGGGCGCAGCACGGCCCCGGACGACCCGCCCGCCACGTTCCCGAGCAGCGGCAGGCTCCACGCCGTCACGTCGTAGAAGTACGGGAACGGCGTGTAGGAGTCCTCGTTGAGCATGGCCTGGATCCAGTGCTTCTGGCCCTGCGCCATCGAGATCCAGTACGTGCCCGCAGGAAGGGTCGTCTTCGCCTCGGCGCGCCCGTACGCCTTGAAGTCCGGGACGGCCAGCGGCCGGACGAGCCTCTTCACCTGCACGCCCATGCGCTGCAGCCGCCGCACGACCAGCCGGACCTCGGCGCGCTTGGCCGGGTCGTCGTCGCGCAGGAAGTAGCTCCGCACCTTCCGGTCGGGTACCGGCCGGTCGATCGTGTTCGGCGGGTTGTAGATCTGGTTGGGCTCCAGCTTCCCCGCCTCGCCCTGGGCGTGGGCGTCCACCGTCATCCGGCGCCACTCGGCCAGGACGCGGTGCCGGTTGCGCGCGGCGGCCGACAGCGCCGTCCACTGGGTGAGGTACTGCTCCTTCACCCGCTCCGGGTACGGGCTCCCGTCGCCCTTCTCGAAGGTCATGCCCGCGGCGTGGAACGCGCTGGTCGGGACGGAGTCCCCGTAGCCCTGGTAGAAGAGGTCGTAGACGTCGCGGTTGAAGAAGTCGATGCCCTGCCGCGTGAACTCCGCGGCCAGCGCGCCGCCGTACAGGTCGTTGATCCAGCCGACGGCCTGCTCGGGGGTCTCGTGGTAGACCGGGTCGGCGTTCGGCGGGAAGAAGTACGACGTCCCGCCCATCTCGTGCGCGTCGATGTAGAGGGCCGGCGGGTACTGGTTCAGCATCGCCAGCTTGCCGTCGGTCTCCGGCTGGGTGCGCGCGAACCAGTCCCGGTTCATGTCGAACCCGTAGGCGTTCTGGCGCGTGTTCAGTTCCCGCCCGTCCGGGTTCTGCGTCGGCAGGACGACGACGAGCGCGTTGTCGAGGATCGCCGTCGCGGCGCAGTCGGCGCGGTCGCCGAGGTCGCGCAGCACCCGCAGCGCCGCGTCGGTGCCGCTCGGCTCGTCACCGTGGACGTTGCCGCTGATCCACAGGATCGGGACGCCGCGCTCGGTGATCCGCTCCGCGAGCGCCCGCGGGGTGCCCGGGTCGCGGAGCAGCGCCGCCTCCCGCCGCACCTCGGCCAGCCCCGCCTTGGACATCAGCGCGGGACGTCCCGCTATCGCGTACTTGAGCGGGCGCCCCTGCGCGGACGTGGCGAGCGTCCCGGACACCACGCGCTCGCTCTTGGCGGCGACCGCCTCCAGGTAGGCGTCGGACTCGGCGGCGCTGACGGGCCGCTCGCCGAGCTCGAAGCCGAGGACCTGCTCCGGAGCCGGGACCCTGCCCCGGTAGACCGGTGCGGTTCCGGTCGGGTCACAGGCCGCCGCGGGGGCGGCGGGACGTGCCGATGCGGGTGCCGCGAGGGCCGCGGGCACCGCGAGGGACGCCGCCAGGACCACCGGCAACGCCAGTTCTCGGGCTCTCATGAGCCACAACGTGGCATCGTGCGGGGGCCGCACCAACGGCAAGATCTGCCAAGATCAGTCGCGCTGCCCGTCGTGCTCCGGCGCCTGCGGCGGCTCCGGGACGGGCGACGGCTGCGTGGCGTCCTGTGACCCGGCCTGGGGCGCGTCCTGCTGGGTGGCCTGAGGCGCGTCCTGCGGCCCGGCCTGCGGGGCGGCCTTGGGCGCCGCCTTCGGGGCCGGGCGCGGGCGCGGGCCGGTCAGGGCGACGGCGCGCTCGATCGCCTGGAGCGCGAACTCCTGCGTGCGGGTGAGGCCGCGCGGGCCGACGGGGGAGGAGCCCGGCTCGGCCGCCTTGCGGCGCGCGCCGGCGAGCTGGGCCTTCGCGCTGAGCCCGTAGGACAGGAACAGCAGCACGACGAACGCCGCCAGGTAGACCAGGTGCTGGATCAGGCCGCCCCACCGGCCGGTGAACACGTCCAGGACGGCGAACATCGCGAACCCGGCCATCCAGCCCGCCAGCGGCGGCACGAACAGCATGTCGCGGCGCAGCGCCACGCCCGCCGCCGCGCAGAGCAGCAGCAGAACCTCGGCCGCCTTGACCGCGACGAGGACGCCCGTCGCCGGGCCCGAGCCGAAGTAGCCCTCGGCCTCGTCCACCCGGTCGCCCCACAGCAGCACGCCGCTGGCCAGGACCGCCACCCCGTAGGCGAGGAGGAAGACGCCGACCGCGTAGTGGAACCGGTGCCAGGTCCGCGCGCCCCGTCCGAGGCCGCCCGCCGGTGCGGCGGCCGGGCCGGCTCCTGGCTGGGCACCAGCGCCCACCGTCATAGTCGCCCCCATGTTCCCGGTTCATGTACTACGCGCAAGATATCCCGGATAGGGTCCCCTGGACCTCCGAACGCGGGCCGCCCCCGCCGCCCGTCCCGCCGCCGCACCGCGCTGACCAGGCGATGTGCTTGCACCCGGGCCGGTGAAGCGGGAGGGTGAGTACCGTACACGTCGGGCCGCGCGGAGTCCGTGAGGAAGCAAGGATGACGCCTGACGATACGGGAACGGCCGCGCCGTCGAAGACGCGGATCGAATATCTGGAAGAGCTCGGGGGCGAGCTGACCAAGCGCGGGCTCCGGGTCCGGCTCACGCTGCCCCGCGGCCAGTCGCCGAGCCTGCACGTCCTGAACCCGGACGCGGCCGCGCTCACCGAGAACATCATGGCCGAGCAGGGCGCCGACGGCTGGTGGTACTGGTGGTCGTGGTCGGAGCGCATCGCCGCCGCCGACGACGTCGCCACCGCGGCCGACCGCGTCGCCGCCGTCCTGGCCGCCCGCTGATCCGCCGTACGCAGAACAGCCGCACGCGCCGGTCTCCCGCCGCGCCCTGACGCGCGGCCCCGCGCCGCGCCCTGGCCGTGGCGCCGTGTCCGCATGCCATGTGCCGTGCGACGTGCCGCCTGTACCGCAGCACCGCACGCCGTACCTTTGTGCCTTTGTGCCCTGCGCTCGGTGAATGTTGGCCCGCGAAACATTTCGGTGGCGCCGCGCGGCCCGCTCCCGCCGGAGGACGCCCGCGCCGGGCCGCCGCCATGTCCCGGCCGTCTCGCGCCCCACCCTTGTTGATCTCGTGTTACGTGATTGTTACCGCTGACAACAAATCAACATGCTGACAGGTCTGGCGTGACGGGCAAGCGCGACATAAGTTGCGGGACACAACATTCAGCCCGGCGGGCGTGTGATCTCGCTCACCGGCTCGAGAGACCCCCTCGGCCGCGGCACGGCGGCCGCCCCCCAGAAAGGACCCGGGCAATGCGCAAGGGCATCCTCGGCCTGATGGCCCTCACGACGGCCGCGGCGCTCAGCCTCACCGCGTGCGGGGACGACGGCAACGACTCCGGCGGAGACGCGGCGAAGGGCAAGGTCGGCGTGATCCTGCCCGACACGGCCTCGTCCGCGCGGTGGGAGAACTTCGACCGCCCCTACCTCGAGCAGGCCTTCAAGGCGGCCGGCATCCAGAGCGACATCCAGAACGCCGAGGGCTCCGCCCAGCGGTTCCAGACCATCGCCGACCAGATGCTGACGAGCGGCGTCACCGTCCTGCTCGTCACCGGACTCGACTCCAACTCGGCGGCCGCCGTGCAGCGCAAGGCGCAGGCGCAGGGCGTCAAGACCATCGACTACGACCGGCTCACCCTCGGCGGCGTGGCCGACTACTACGTCTCCTTCAACAACGTGAAGGTCGGCGAGACGATGGGCGCCGGCCTGCAGAAGTGCCTCGGCGAGAAGGACGCCAACATCGTCTACCTGAACGGCTCGCCGTCCGACAACAACGCGACCCTCTTCGCCAAGGGCTCGCACAACGTGCTCGACAAGGTGTCCACCTACAAGAAGGTCGCCGAGCAGCCCGTCCCGGACTGGGAGGCCGAGAAGGCCGCCACGCTGTTCGAGCAGATGTGGACCGAGCAGCACGGCAAGATCGACGGTGTGCTCGCCGCGAACGACAACCTCGGCAACGCGGTGATCTCGATCCTGAAGAAGAACCAGCGCGCGGGCAAGGTGCCGGTCACCGGCCAGGACGCCACCGTCCAGGGCCTGCAGAACATCCTCGACGGCACCCAGTGCATGTCGGTCTACAAGCCGTCCAAGCTGGAGGCCGACGCGGCGGTGAAGCTGGCCGTCTCCCTCATCAAGGGCGAGAAGGGCGAGACCACCGCCACCGAGCACGACCCGATCGGCAAGCGCGACGTCCCGTCGGTGCTGCTCGAGCCCATCGGCATCACCAAGGAGAACGTCAAGAAGGTCGTCGACGACGGCGCGGTCAAGGCGGCCGACCTCTGCAAGGGGGCGTACGCGGCCAAGTGCGAGGCCGCCGGCATCACGGTCCAGTAACGCCCCGCCGACCTCGTGGCGGGCCCCGACCGCTGAGGGCGTCCCGGGCACCCGGAAGCCCGGGGCGCCAGGGGCCCGCCACGGGCGCGCGACACACAGTGGAAGGAACCACGTGGCTGAAAACGGAGACCCCGTCCTCCGCCTGACCGGGCTCAACAAGAGCTTCGGTGCCGTCCACGTCCTGCACGACGTGGACTTCACGCTGCGGCTGGGCGAGGTCATGGCCCTCGTCGGCGACAACGGAGCGGGCAAGTCGACCCTCATCAAGTGCATCGCCGGGATCCACCCGATCGACTCGGGGCGGATCGAGTTCGACGGGCGCGAGGTGACGATCGACGGGCCGCGCACCGCGGCCGACCTCGGCATCGAGGTCGTCTACCAGGACCTCGCGCTCGCCGACAACCTCGACATCGTGCAGAACATGTTCCTCGGCCGCGAGCGCAAGCACGGCCTCATCCTGGACGAGGCGTCGATGGAGGAGTCCGCCCGGGAGGTCCTCGCCCGGCTGTCGGTCCGCACCGTCAAGTCCGTCCGCCAGCAGGTGTCGAGCCTGTCCGGCGGGCAGCGGCAGACGGTCGCCATCGCCAAGGCCGCGCTGTGGGAGTCCAAGGTCGTGATCCTGGACGAGCCCACCGCCGCGCTCGGCGTCGCCCAGACCCAGCAGGTGCTCAACCTCGTCCGGCGCCTCGCCGACAGCGGCCACGCCGTCGTGCTGATCTCGCACAACATGAACGACGTCTTCGAGGTGGCCGACCGCATCACCGCGCTCTACCTCGGCCGCGTCGCCGCGGACGTCGCCCGCTCCGAGGTCACCCACGGCCAGGTCGTGGAGCTCATCACCGCCGGCCGTTCCGGTGATCTCGGCCTCGCGCCGACGACCGCCGCAGAGAGCATCTGAGGGGGGACCACGACGTGTCCACCGACATCCCGACTCCGAAGGACACCGCCATGAAGCTGGCGGACGCGGACTTCGCGAACGACCGGCGCGAGCACGACATGAGGTCGGCGGCGCGGGACTACTGGAACAAGATCAAGGCCGGTGAGCTGGGCGCGCTCCCCGCCATCCTCGGCCTGATCTCCCTCGTCGTCCTGTTCACCGCGCTGAAGCCCGACACGTTCCTCAGCAAGGCGAACATCGCGAACCTGTCCACCCAGGCGCTCCCGATCACCATCCTCGCGATGGGGCTGGTGTTCGTCCTGCTGGTGGGCGAGATCGACCTCGCCGCGGGCGTCGCGAGCGGCCTGAGCGCCGCCGTCATGGCCAAGCTCCTGGTGGACGGCGGCCAGCCCTGGTACGTCGCGATCATCAGCGCGGTGGCGACCGGCGTCATCATCGGCACCGTGATCGGCTGGCTCGTCTCGGTGCTGCGGATACCGTCGTTCGTCGTCACGCTCGCGTTCTTCCTCGGCCTGCAGGGCATCACGCTGCGGCTGATCGGCGAGGGCGGCACCGTGCCCGTCCGCGACGAGGTCATCGTGGCGATCGCCACCAAGAACATGCCGATCTGGCTCGGCTGGACGCTCGCCGTCGCCTGCTCCGTCGGCTACACCGCGACGCAGGTGCTGCGCTGGCGCCGGCAGCGCGCCCGCGAACTGCACTCCAAGCCGCTGGAGTTCGTGCTCGCGCAGTCCGGCGTCGTCGCCGCCGCGCTGCTGATCAGCACCGCCGTGCTCAGCCAGGACCGCGCGCCGAGCCCGCTGATCACGCTCGGCGGCATCCCGTGGGGCGTGCTGCTGGTCGGCATCCTGCTGATCGTCTGCACGTTCGTGCTGGGCCGCACCGCCTACGGCCGGCACATCTACGCCGTCGGCGGCAACGCCGAGGCCGCGCGCCGGGCCGGTATCAACGTCGTCCGCATCCGGATCTCCGTCTTCATGATCGGGTCCGGGCTGGCGGCGGTCAGCGGCATCGTGGCCGCGTCCCGGCTGAACTCGGTCGCCGTCAACGCGGGCGCGGGCAACACGCTGCTGTACGCGGTCGGCGCCGCCGTCATCGGCGGGACGAGCCTGTTCGGCGGGCGCGGCAAGGCCCGCGACGCCGTCCTCGGCGGCCTGGTCATCGCGATCATCGAGAACGGGCTCGGCCTGCTCGGCACCAAGGCGTACCTGAGCTTCCTCATCACCGGGGTGGTGCTCCTGCTCGCCGCCACCATGGACGCGCTGGCCAGGCGGCGGCGCACCGCCGCCGGGCGATGAGCCCGCGGGCGCGGTGACCCCGTGAACGCGGCCGGAGGCGCCTGGGAGCCGGTGGCCCGCACCATCGGCTCCCCGGCGTGGCCGGGCGCGGATTCCGCGCGTACCGGCGCCGCGAGCGCTGCTGATACGCTCACGGATCACGACCGCCTGGCGCGCGGCGGCGGTGTGGCACGGTGGGAGCCCCTCGGCATGTCAGTGACGCCAGCCATCGACCTGCGCGGCATCGAGAAGAGCTTCGGTTCCGTGAAGGTCCTGCACGACGTCTCGTTCTCCGCCTACCCCGGCGAGATCACCGCACTGGTCGGCGACAACGGCGCCGGCAAGTCGACGCTGGTCAACTGCATCGGCGGCATCCACGCGTTCGACCGCGGCGAGTACCGGTTCCAGGGCGAGCGGGTGCGGATCTCCAGCCCGCGCGCCGCGGCCCGGCTCGGCATCGAGATCGTCCACCAGGACCTCGCGCTCTGCGAGAACCTCGACATCGTGCAGAACCTCTTCCTCGGCCGCGAGCGGCGCAGCGGGCCCGTCCTCGACGAGGACCTGATGGAGGAGACGGCGCGCGCCGCGCTGTCCGAGCTCGCCGTCCGCACGCTGGGCTCGGTCCGCCGCCGGGTCGCCACGCTGTCGGGCGGGCAGCGGCAGATCGTCGCCATCGCCCGCGCCGTCCTGCAGGACGCCAAGGTCGTCGTGCTGGACGAGCCGTCCGCCGCGCTCGGCATCGCGCAGAGCCAGCAGGTGCTGGAGTTCGTCCGGCGGCTCGCCGACAAGGGCCTCGCGGTGGTGCTGATCTCGCACAACATGAACGACGTCTTCGCGATCTCCGACCGGATCGCCGCGCTCTACCTCGGCCGGATGGTCGCCCAGGTGAGGACCGCCGACGTCACCCACCGGCAGGTCGTCGAGCTGATCACCTCGGGCACCGGGGGAGAGCTGGGGCTGCGCCGATGATGAAGGCGGGCCCGTCACAAGAGGACATCCGGCGGCACAACCTCGGCACCCTGCTGCGGTTCGTGCACCTGCGCGGCCCGGCGTCGCGGGCGACGCTGGCCGAGTCGCTCGGCCTCAACCGCAGCACGATCATGGCGCTGACGTCCGACCTCACCGCGGCCGGGCTCGTCCGCGAGGAGCTGCCGCGCGGTCCCGGGCGCCGCGCCGGGCGGCCGTCCCTGGTCGTCCGGCCCGAGTCCACCCGCGTGTACGTGCTGGCGTTCGAGGTCGGCGTCGACCGGCTCGTCGTCGCCCGCGTCGGCCTCGGCGGCGTCGTGCTGGACCGCCGGGAGGGCGTGCGGGCCCGCGACTCCGACCCCGCCGACCTGCTCGGCGTGCTCGTCGCGGGGGCCCGCTCGCTGGTCCGCAAGGCCGAGCGCGACGCCGTCTGCGTCGGCGCCGCCCTCGGGTTCCCCGGCACCGTCCGCCGCGCCGACGACACCATCATGTTCGGCCCGAACCTCGACGTCGGCGACCTGCGGCTCGGGGACGCGCTGTCGCGCCGCCTCGGCCTCGGCATCCCCGTCTCGGTGTGCAACGACGCCAACCTCGGCGCCCTCGCCGAGCACGAGCGCGGCGCCGGGGTGAGCTGCGACAACCTCATCTACCTGCACGGCGACGTCGGCGTCGGCGGCGGCATCATCGCGCACGGCCGGCTGCTCGGCGGCGACGAGGGCTTCGGCGGCGAGATCGGCCACATGATCATCAACCCGGGCGGGCGGCGCTGCGCGTGCGGCTCGAAGGGCTGCCTGGAGGCCGAGGTCGGCGAGCGGGCCCTGCTGCACCACGCGGGCCAGGAGGAGCACCCGGGGCAGTCGGGCCGGGACGCGGTCCGCGCCGTCCTCGCGTCCGCCGACGCGGGCGACATCGTGGCGCGGGAGGCGCTGCACCGGGTCGGCACCTGGCTCGGCGTCGGCGTGGCCAGCCTCGTCAACGTGTTCAACCCGGGCATGATCGTCTTCGGCGGGACGCTCCGCGACATCTACCTCGGCGCCGCGGCGCAGATCCGCAGCGTCCTCGCCACCGGCGCGCTCGCCGCGCCCCGGGAGAAGGTCAAGCTCCGCACGGCCGCGCTCGGTGACGACACCACCCTCGTCGGCGCCGCCGAGTTCGCCTTCGCCGAGGTGCTGTCCGACCCGGTCCAGGTGCTCACCAGGCTGCGGGCCCCTGAGGACAGCCCCGTCTGAGCGTCCCCGTCCGGCCTCCCGCTAGGGGCGCCGGGCCTCCGGAGCGTGCAGGGGCACCGTCGTGTACGGAGTGACGAACGCGAAGGCCGTCACGCCGTCCATCAGGAGACCGCCGGCGCCGGCGAGGCGCGACTTCAGGCGCTCGCCGAGGCGGGCGTGCTCGTGCAGGCCCGCCCACGCCAGCCAGCCGACCGCGACGACGGCCCAGTAGGACACCAGGCGGTACAGGCCCACGGCCGCGGCGGCGGGGGAGAGGGCCGCACCGAACGCCACCAGGGACGCCGCCATGCTGCCCTCGATCGCGCCGAGGCCGCCCGGCAGCAGCGGCAGCGCGCTGCCCGCGGCCTGGGCGGCGAAGTAGGTGAGCGCCACCCCGTTCGGGGAGACCTCGATCCCGACCGCGTTCGCCGCCGCGAGCAGCGCCAGGATGTCGAACACCCAGTTCAGCAGCGCGAGCGCGGCGAGCGCGGCCCAGTCGCGGCCGGTCGGGCGCAGCACGTCGCGGACGCCCGCCAGCCGCTCGGCGTACGGGGCGATCCGCGGATGGGCGACCGCCCACCGGTGGGCGCGGCGCAGCGGCGCCACCAGCAGGGTGCGCGCCCGCCGCCACAGCAGCGCCGGGACGAGCAGCACCGCGAGGGCCAGCGGGACGGCCAGCCCGGCCAGCGCCGGTCCGCGGGCGTGCGGGTCGGCGAGCAGCGCGAGCAGGCCCACCAGCGAGTAGGCGGAGGTGGTGATCACCCCGCCCACCAGGATCACCGCCGTCGCCAGGGGCGCCGACGCCCCGCCGCGGCGGAACTGCCGGAACGAGTAGACGACGCTCACCGCGGGGCCCGCCGGCAGCGTCGTGGACAGCGCGTTGCCCGCGTAGGTGATCGCGAACGCGCGGCGCAGCGTCATCCGCAGGCCGCCGACGCGCAGCAACCGGCGCTGGAGCCGGGCGAACGCGCCCATGGACCCCGCCACGCCCAGCACGACCAGGGTGAGCCAGCCCGGGTCGGCGTGCGCGGCGGCCGTCCAGATCGAGCCGAGGTCGGGCAGTTCGTCGCCGTAGAGGGGGAAGGCGGCGAGCGCTCCCAGGAGCAGCGCCCACTGGACGAGCAGGCCCGCCTTGCGCCGCCACCACGGGCGCTCCGCGGCCGCAGGGTCGTCCCGCTGGCCGGCGAGCGGGAACGGGGCATCGGCGTCCGCGTATGCGGGCTGGGCGGCCGCCGATGCGGACCGGGCGTGGGGAACAGGCGCCTCGGGGGCGGTCGGCGGCGGCCCGGAATCGGCCGGAGGGCGGACCGGTGCCGCGACTGTCTCATGCATGTCCCGGTCACCTCGCAAGCTCGCCCGCACAGCGCAACCTATGGCGCGCCTATGACATTCCCCTGGGTCCGGAAACGAACCGCAAAGAGACCCCTGCCACACGCGTCACCGGGCCGCGCCCCCGCGGACGGGCGGTCAGGGCCGGCGCGTCGGGTTGACGGCGTCGGATTCGGCGGCGGTGTTCGGGTGGGGGCGCTCGTCGTCGCCGTCCCGCGCGGTCTGCCGCTCGTACTCGGTGATGCCGAGCCCGTCCCGGCTCTGCTCGGGCTCCTCGATCACCAGGTCCTCGGGCGGGTCGTTGACGTACTCCTCGGTCAGGCCGATCTCCTCGTCCTGATCGTCGTCGCCCATGTCGTCGATGTCGTCGCGGAAGTCGCGTGTCTCACCGGGCCTGCGTGCCCTCATCCATTCCTCCCGGTTCGTCTGCTTTCTTGCTGATCGAACCGGTATCCCCGCTGACCGGGCCGTTACTCGTGACCCCGGCCGCCCTACCCATGGTCGCGGACTGCCCTACCCCCCGTCGCGGACCGCTCTATCCCCGGTCGCGGACGGCGACGAGCCCGCCGATCACGCCGATGTACGCGCTCCCGTTCGGGCCGATCGTGATGGGCGCCCAGTTGTTGTCGAACCACTTGCCCGTACCCGTGAGCACCTTGTAGACCGTCCTGCCCGTGTGGACGTCCACCGCCGTCAGGTACCAGGCGTCGATGAGGTCCCGCCGGGGCTCCTTCGTGTACAGGTACAGCAGCCCGTTCGGCACCGACACCTTCGGCACGGTGGAAGGCGAGCGCTCGGGGCTCGTCCAGACGGTCTCGCAGCCGTTCCCTCCGGGCTTCACGTCCACCCGGCTGACCCCGCCCGTGGACGACCCTCCCGCCGGGAGCTCGAAGAAGTTCCGGTAGCCGTAGTTGTTCTCGACGAACAGGCTGTCGCCGTAGCCGATGAGGGAGTTGTCCGTCGCGCCGGCACCGCTGCCGAACACGGGGATCTGGCAGACGAGCCCGCCGTCGGCCCGGCGCCGGACTATGACGTGCATGCGGTCGTCGGCGTTGTCGGTGATGGCCACATAGCCGTCACCGAAGAACGTCGGAGTCGTCCCCGAGCCCTGGTCGATCTGGCCGGGCTTGCGTCCGGTACCTCTGTCATAGGCACGGCGCCACACGATCGCCGGCATGCCGCTCGCGTCCGCCCTCATCTGGTACAGCGCGTGGTCGGAGACGATGGAGACGCCGTCCTCGGCGGCGGCGAAGGAGTTCTGGATGCTCTCCCCGGTCAGGCGCGTCATCCGGACGGTGCCCGACTCCGGGTCCACCGTGCCGACCCGCCCGTTCCGGGTGATCCACCAGATCAGGCCGCCCCAGTCCGGCCCGACCGCGGTGATCGGGTCGCACTCGCCCTTCGGCCACGGATTCGTCCACGTGGCGCAGTCATGGGGCAGGTGGCCGCTCAGGTCCCAGTCGTCGGTCACCGTGAAGCGCCATTTCCCGTCCGGCCCCTTCCCGTGCGCGAACCGGCGCAGGTGGAACGCCGAGTCGGCCAGGACGGCCCGGTCCTGCGGATCCAGGTAGTAGTACGCCCCGCCCGAGGTGTCGGTGAGCACCTTGTCGAGGCTCAGCGAGAACACCGCCTGGACGGTCGACGGCCTCGGCGGCAGGTCGTAGGTCGCGAGGTCCTTCAGCGTCCTCGGGTCGATCAGCCGCAGGACGAAGTTCTGCCCGCGCGTGCACTGCGCGACGATCAGGCCCGTCCGGCGCGCGAACGTCACCGTCGAGCACAGCCCCGGCAGGCCGCCGCCCTTCGCCTCGTTCAGCACCTCGGGATCGCGCCCGAGCGGACCGGGGAACGGGTAGGCGTCGGACGCGTAGCTGTCGGCGTGCATCGACGACGTCCCCACCGGGCCCTGGTGCGGGTTGGCCGGAACAGGCCGCCCGGCGAGCGGCCGCGGCGTCGCCGGCCCGCCCTCGTACGCCGGGACGAAGCCCCGTCCGGGCCCCTCCGGGACCGGGTCGGCCGCCGCGGGGGCCGCGAGGGCCGCGGCGAGGCCCGCGGCCAGGAGGGCGGCGATGAGGGGTCTGCGCATGGCGGGCTCCAAGACGGGACGTCGGCGGCCCGGTCGCGCCCTCCGGGTGATCCACAGCGTAAACGGTGATCGTCGATCGCGCCCGGATGGTTACCATCCGGTCATGGGCGTACAAGCAGTGATCTTCGACTGGGGCGGCACGCTGACCCCGTGGCACGATCTCGACCTCACCGACATGTGGCGCGCGATCTGCTCCGCCCACCTGCCGCCGGACGACGTCGAGAAGGCCGCCGCCGCGCTCGCCGGGGCCGAGCTTGAGCTGTGGCGGCGCGGCACCGAGGAGCACCGCAGCGCCACGCTCGCCGAGGCGTTCGAGATGGCCGGGGTGGAGCCCACCGAGGACCTCCTCGCCGCGCACTTCGAGACCTGGACCCCGCACACCCACACCGACCCCGCCGTCCCCGGCCTCTTCCACGCCCTCCGCGAGCGCGGCATCAAGATCGGCGTCCTGTCCAACACCATCTGGAGCCGCGAGTGGCACGAGCGCGTCTTCGCCCGCGACGACGTCCTCGGCCTGCTCGACGGCGCGGTCTACTCCAGCGAGATCCCCTGGACGAAACCGCACGCCGAGGCGTTCCGCGCCGCCATGGACGCCGTCGGCGCCACCGACCCCGCCTCCTGCGTCTTCGTCGGCGACCGCCCCTACGACGACATCCACGGCGCCAAGTCGGCCGGCCTGCGCGCCGTCCAGATCCGGCACCAGACCACCCACGCCTTCGAGCGCCCCGGCCTCACACCCCCCGACGCCCTCATCCACACCCTCGACGAGCTGCTCCCGCACGTGGAGCGCTGGTACTCCTGACCGGCGCGAGCACCGGAGCGCCGGCTGAACCGGCGGTGCCGGTCAGGGGCGGCGGGCGACGATCAGGTCGCGGCTGATGGCCTGGTCCACGCGGTGGCGGAAGCTCCGGTAGGCGTCGGAGTCCTGGACGTCCAGGCCGGCGCCCCGCAGGATCTCGGCGAGCTGCTCGCGGCGGCCGACGAAGGTGTTCCAGGAGATCCCGATGGCGCCGCCGGGGCGCAGCAGCCGCGCCCACTCGGGGACGGCCGCCGCCAGCAGGTCGACCGGGCTGCGCGACAGCTGCGGCTTCCCCTTGCGGCCCGGCTGCGCGCCTTTGGCCCTGCTGCCGTGCTGGACGCCGTACGGGGCGTCGGTGACGATCAGGTCGAACGAGGCGGGCCGGAAGAACTTGCCCGCGCCCACCGAGTCGGCGTTCACGACGGTGATCTCCATCGTCTCGCCGCTCTTGTAGCGCTCCTTGGACGCCCCCAGCGTCACGTGGAGGCGGCGCCCGAGGACGGCCTTCTCCCGCCGGATGCCGGCCGTCTCGGCCTGGTGCTTGACCCGGTTGTTCTTCAGCCAGGTCTTGATGAAGGCCGCGTAGGCGTCGAAGTCCTTGCCGTCGATGTCGATGCCGGCGGCGTCGAACCCGTACATCATGGCCTGGTTGAGGGTGGTGCCCCGACCGCACATGGGGTCCAGGACGCGGGGGCGGCCGTCCACCAGGTCCATGGGCGAGTCCATCGCCATCGCGGTGACGTTCAGCAGCAGCTTGGTGAAGTACTCGTTCGTCTTGCCGGAGTACTTCTGGATGGTCAGCAGATCGCTGCCGAACAGGTCGAGGGGCTGGAGCGTGACCGGCCGGAGCAGCTCGCCCTCGATCTGGAACAGCGCGTAGAGCCCCGACAGGTTCGACAGCAGGCGGACGTCCCGCTCCGTCAGCTCGTCGGCGGAGAACGTGATGTAGGGGACGCCGCCCATGGCCGTCTCACGGATGTCGCTCAGGCGCCCGTCCAGGGCCCGCTCGCTGAACACGGTCAGCTCCGCCTTCAGCAGGTCGGCGGCGGCCTGGGCGTAGACGCGGTTGTGCGAAGGGGTGACGAGGAGGCCGTACGCGGTCATTCGCAGAACCCTATTGGAAGGTCGGAGCGGAGACCGCCCGGACGACGCCCCGGCGGTCTCCGCACCGCCCTTGCGGGTCGCTCCCGCCGGTCAGGCCGCCCGCGCGGGACGTTCCTCCCGCGCGGGGTCGTCGGCGGTGCCGTCCGGAGCGGCTGGCAGCGCCCGTGCGGTTTCGTCCGCTCCCGCCCGTGCGGCATCGCCCGGCTCCTCAGCGGCGGGCAGCGCCCGCGCGCTCTCGTCCGGGCCCTCGGCCGCGGGCAGGTCCGGAAGGTGCCGCGCGGCCGCGGTCAGCAGCTCCTGCACCCGGGCCTTCAGGCTCGCGAGATCGGCCCGCGCCACGTCCGCCTGCGCCTGGGCGATGCGTGCCTGGCGCCGCGCGGCGTCGCGCTCGGCCGCGAGCCGGTCGAGCTGTTCGCGGTAGGTGTCCCGCAGCTCGTCGAGGGCGGTCCGCCCGCCCTCCCGCGGAGTGGTGGTCACGTCTGGGCTCCTCCCCCGAGTCGTCCCTGCAGCGGGATCAACGCGATCGGTGCCGCGCTTCGTTCCCGCCGTGCGCAAGATCACTCACCCGGTTCGGGGCGGGGCGCGAGGGCCGCCGGCGGCAGCCCGGGGAACGCCTCCGCCGGCGGAGCGGCGCCCGCCCGCGCGCGCCAGCGGGCCGACCGCGCCATCGCCCGCTGCGCGCTGTCGGCGGCGAACGCCCGCAGGTCGGGGGCGGAGAGGCCGGCGAGGCCGACGTAGGCGGCGGCGAGGCCGTCCTCCAGCGCCGAGGCGAGCCGGGCGGCGCTGCGGGCGTCGGTGACCTGGACGGGCAGCCGGTACGCGGCCGCCGCCGGATCGGGATCGCCGGACAAAATCGACACCAGTTCGTCCCGCTGCGCCCGGTGGTCGTTCCACATGTCCTTCGCGGTCTGCCGCAGCGTCCCGCGCAGCCGGGCGCCGAGCACCCCGTACCCGTACACGGCCGCGTGCTCGGCGGACAGCGCCGTCCGGACGGCCTCCGCGCCGGACGTCGAGCGGACGGCCGGAACCTCCCCTTCGACCGTCCTGGCATGGCCCGCTTCGCACGCGCCGATGCTCGCGACCAGCTGCGCCAGCGCCGGGCCCGCCTTGGCGGCATCGGCCGTCCGCGCGCTCGCCGCGTCCACCTCGGCGTCGCGCAGGAAGGCGAGCGCTCGCGCGGCGCCCGCCGGGACCGGGGGAGCGGGACCGGCGGACGGCATGGCGCCGCCCTCGTCCGCCCTGTCGCCCGAACCGGGCACGTAGTGCCGCCGGAGCACCTCGAGGTGCCGGCGGTGGTGCGCGAGGGCCGGTTCGAGCCGGTCCGCCGGCGCGGCGCCCGCGGACCGCACCGCCTCGTAGGCCGCGATCAGGTGCTGCTCGGACGCCATCGCGGCGACCAGCACCGCGACGTCGGTACGCCCGGCCGGGGACGACGCCGACGACTCCGCGGCACAGCCCGCCAGCCACGGCAGCAGCAGCGCGCCGCCGCCGATCGCCGCGCCCAGCACGGCCCCCCGCCGCAGCAGGGCGCGCCGCGACATCGCCGCCGCGGGCGGGAACGTCCCCTCGGGCGAGCGCGGCAGGGCGTTCGGCAAGGGAGTCTCCTCACCCGGTGGCGTGGTGGTGGCGGCCCGCCGCGGTCGCGGTTGCGGTCACGCTCCCCGGACACGTCCATCGGGCCAGCTCAAGCATTCCATATCCGCCGCGCCGGTGAGCCTCCGGAAAGACCGACGCGGTCCTCCGCTGTCGATACCCTTGAGATGTCGACGGACTTACGGCGGCATCCGCGATCGCAGGCGTGACAACAGAGGGAACACGAGGAGGGCCCATGAGCGTCGAGTCCAGCGGTGGCCGCGCTCAGGGCGGGCGCGGCCCCGGCAGGCGCGCCGACGCCTCCGGGCGCCCCACGCGCGACACCGCCATCGCCCGGCTGACCCGGCTGGTCGCGCCCGCCGTCGAAGAGGCGGGCCTCGACCTGGAGGAGGTCGACGTGCGCCCGGCCGGGCGCCGCCGGCTCGTGAAGATCGTGGTGGACGGCGACGACGGGGTCGACCTCGACGCCGTCGCCCGGGTGAGCGAGGCCGCGTCCCGGCTGCTCGACGAGTCCGACGTGATGGGGACCTCGCCCTACGTGCTGGAGGTGACCTCGCCCGGCGTCGACCGACCCCTCACCGAGCCGAGGCACTGGCGCCGCGCCGTCGGCCGGCTGGTCGTCGCTCCGCTGGCCGAGGGCGGCCAGGTCGAGGGCCGCGTGGTCGCGGCCGACGACGGCGGCGTCGAGATCGACGTCGTCCAGAAGCGGCGCGGCAAGGGAGCCGGGACGCAGACCGCGCGGCGCAGGTTCGGCCTCGACGAGCTGGGGCGCGGCCGGGTCCAGGTGGAGTTCAAGCCCCTGGAGCGGACGGCCGACGATAAGCGTTCTCCGGCTGAGCCGGACTAGAGGGGGGAACCTCGTGGACATCGACATGACCGCCCTGCGGGGCCTGGAGAGCGAGAAGGACATCTCGCTCGACGTGGCCGTCAAGGCCATCGAAGACGCCCTGCTGATCGCCTACCACCGGACGGAGGGCGCGGCGCCGAAGGCGCGCGTCGAGCTGGACCGGCAGAGCGGGCACGTGACCGTCTGGGCGACCGAGACCGACGAGGAGGGCAACGACCTCCTCGAGTACGACGACACCCCGACCGGTTTCGGCCGCATCGCGGCGACCACGGCCAAGCAGGTGATCCTGCAGCGGCTGCGCGACGCCGAGGACGAGCTGACCTTCGGCGAGTACGCCGGCCGCGAGGGCGACATCGTCAGCGGCATCATCCAGCAGGGCAAGGACCCGCGGAACGTGCTGGTCGACCTCGGCCGGATCGAGGCCGTCCTGCCCCCGCAGGAGCAGGTGCCCGGCGAGCGCTACGAGCACGGCGAGCGGCTGCGCGCCTACGTGGTGCAGGTCCGCAAGGGCCACCGGGGCCCGTCGGTGCAGCTGTCGCGCACGCACCCGAACCTCGTCCGCAAGCTGTTCGCGCTGGAGGTCCCGGAGATCGCCGACGGCACCGTGGAGATCGCCGCGATCGCCCGCGAGGCCGGCCACCGCACCAAGATCGCGGTGCGCTCGCGCAAGTCCGGCGTGAACGCCAAGGGCGCCTGCATCGGCCCGCTCGGCGGCCGGGTCCGCAACGTGATGGCCGAGCTGCACGGCGAGAAGATCGACATCGTCGACTGGTCGGACGACCCCGCCGAGCTCGTCGGGAATGCGCTGTCGCCCGCGCGGGTTTCCCATGTCGAGGTCGTCGACCCCGACGCCCGGGTCGCCCGGGTGATCGTCCCCGACTACCAGCTGTCCCTCGCCATCGGCAAGGAGGGGCAGAACGCGCGGCTCGCGGCCCGGCTGACCGGCTGGCGGATCGACATCCGGTCCGACACCGAGCCGGTGCGGCCCCCCGCGGAGTCCGCCGAGCCCGGCCAAACCGGATCTTCTACGTCAGGAGAGCATGCGACAGGCCCCGCGGACGCCTCGGCGCGGTAGACTCATGAAGCGTGGCCGGGCGGCCCCTGTTCGCACGTGTGTGGGCTGCCGGGTTCGCACGGCCAAGTCCGGCCTGCTGCGCCTGGTGGTGGTCGAGGGCGTCATCGTCCCCGACCCTCGTGGGCGGCTGCCGGGACGGGGTGCGCATCTGCACCCCGACCTGGAGTGTCTCGAGCTCGCAGAGCGGCGTCGGGCGTTCCCGCGGGCGTTCCGCCTGCCGGGTCCGCTCGGCACTGATGTGCTGCGGGCACGGCTTGCGGCGCACGCCGCGCGGCAGCAGGATGGCCGAAGTGAAAGCGACGTCTAGTCGGAAGCAGGTCGAGATTGCTATGAGCGCTCGATGAGCACGCCGCGATGAGTACGGCAAGTTAGCGACGGTCCGGAGGCCGCACCCCCGGACCGAGTAGGGAGTGCAGTGGCGAAGGTCCGGGTTTACGAGCTCGCCAAGGAGTTCGGTGTAGAGAGCAAGGTCGTCATGGCCAAGCTCCAGGAAATGGGCGAGTTCGTACGTTCGGCGTCCTCCACGATCGAGGCGCCGGTCGTTCGCAGGCTCACAGAAGCCTTCTCAAGTTCTTCGTCCCCCAAGCAGGGGGACAAGCGGGGCGCGCCGAAGCGACCTTCGGGTCCGCGTCCCGCCGCGCCGCGTCCGGGTCCGCCCGGCGGCGGCGCCTCCGACGGGCAGGGAGCGCGCCCGCAGGCCCCCCGGCCCGCCGCGCCGCGCCCGCCCGCGCCCAAGCCGGGTCCGACCGGACCCGGCGGCCAGGGCGGCGCGCCCAAGCCGGGCCCGCGCCCGCCCGTCCCGCCGGCGCCGAGCACGCCGGTGAACGCGCCCGCGGCGCAGGGCCCGAGCGCCCCGCCCGCGGCGGGCCCCGCGGCCGGCAACGGCGCGGGCACCCGCGCCCCGGGCGGCCCGAAGCCGGGTCCCCGCGCGCCCAAGCCGGGCCCGCGTCCCGGCCCGCGCCAGGGCGGCGGAGGCGGCGGCCGGCCGCGTCCGGGCAACAACCCGTTCAGCTCGACCAACACCGGCATGGGCCAGGCGCCCAAGCCGGGCCCGCGTCCCGGTCCGCGTCCGGGCGGCGACCGTCCGGGCGGCGACCGTCCCGGCGGCGGTCCCGCCGGCGGCCCGCGTCCCGGCGGCCGCAGCGGCGCGCCCGGTGCGGGCGGCCCGCGGCCGAGCCCGGGGAGCATGCCGCCCCGGCCGGGCGGCCCGCGGCCGAGCCCGATGAACATGCCGTCCTCGCGGCCTGCCGGCGCCCCCGGGCGCGGCGGTCCCGGTGGCGGCGGCCGCGGTCCCGGTGGTGGCGGCGGCCGTCCGGGTGGCGGCGGCCGCGGTCCCGGTGGTGGCGGCCGTCCCGGCGGTGGCGGCGGCTTCGGCGGCCCGCGCGCGGGCGGCGGCGGCCGTCCCGGCGGCGGCTTCGGCGGACCCCGCCCGGGTGGCGGCGGTCGCGGCCGCGGCGGCACGCAGGGCGCGTTCGGACGTCCCGGGGGCCGGCCGGCCCGCGGGCGCAAGTCGAAGCGCGCGCGCCGTCAAGAGTTCGAGAACATGCAGGCGCCCGCCGCCGGCGGTGTCTCGGCTCCGCGCGGCAACGGCAAGACCATCCGGCTGCCGCAGGGCGCGACCCTGACCGACTTCGCCGAGAAGATCGGCGCCAACCCGGCGTCGCTCGTCGCGATCATGATGCATCTCGGCAAGATGGTCACCGCGACCCAGTCGGTCGACCCCGACGACCTCATGGCGCTCGGGCTCGAGCTGGACTTCGACGTCCAGGTCGTCAGCCCCGAGGACGAGGACCGCGCGCTGCTCGAGTCGTTCGACATCGAGTACGGCGAGGACGAGGGCGGCGAGGAGAACCTCCAGCCGCGTCCGCCGGTGGTCACCGTCATGGGCCACGTCGACCACGGTAAGACCAAGCTGCTGGACGCCGTCCGGCACGCCAACGTGCAGGCGGGCGAGGCCGGCGGCATCACCCAGCACATCGGCGCCTACCAGGTCGAGACCGAGGTCGACGGCGAGGAGCGCAAGATCACCTTCATCGACACCCCGGGCCACGAGGCGTTCACCGCCATGCGCGCCCGCGGTGCCGACACCACCGACCTGGTGGTGCTGGTGGTCGCCGCGGACGACGGCGTCAAGCCGCAGACCACCGAGGCGATCGACCACGCCACCGCGGCCGGGGTGCCGATCGTCGTCGCGGTCAACAAGATCGACGTCGAGGGCGCGGACCCGAACCGCGTGCGCGCGCAGCTGACCGAGTACGGCCTGGTCGCCGAGGAGTTCGGCGGTCAGACGCAGTTCGTCGACGTGTCCGCCAAGCAGGGCACCAACATCGACGGGCTGCTGGAGGCGATCATCCTGACCGCCGACGCCGAGCTCGACCTGAAGGCCAACCCCGACATGCCCGCCCAGGGCTCGGCCATCGAGGCCCACCTGGACAAGGGCCGGGGCGCCGTGGCGACCGTGCTGGTGCAGCGCGGCACGCTGCGGGTCGGCGACTCGATCGTCTGCGGTGTGGCCAACGGCCGCGTCCGGGCGATGCTCGACGAGAACGGCAACAACCTCGAGGAGGCGGGCCCGTCCCGTCCGGTGATGGTGCTCGGCCTCGCGGCCGTGCCCGGCGCGGGCGACAACTTCCTGGTCGTCGACGACGACCGGATCGCCCGGCAGATCGCCGACAAGCGGGTGGCCCGCAAGCGCAACGCCGAGCTGCTCAAGAGTCGCAAGAGCAGCTCCCTGGAAGAGCTGTTCAAGGACTTCCAGGAGGGCAAGCGCCAGGAGCTGCTGCTCATCCTCAAGGGCGACGTGTCCGGTTCCGTCGAGGCGCTGGAGGACTCCCTCCTCAAGATCGACGTCGGCGAGGAGGTCAGCCTGCGGATCATCCGGCGCGGTGTCGGCGCGATCACGCAGGACGACGTCAACCTGTCGCTGGCGTCCGAGGAGGGCGCGGTCATCATCGGCTTCAACGTGCGGCCGGAGCGCAACGCGCAGGAGCTGGCCGACCGCGAGGGCGTCGACATCCGGTACTACTCGGTCATCTACCAGGCGATCGAGGAGATCGAGGCGGCCCTCAAGGGCATGCTCAAGCCGGAGTTCGAGGAGGCCCAGCTCGGTACCGCGGAGGTCCGCGAGATCTTCAAGGTGCCGCGGATCGGCAACGTGGCCGGCTCGATGGTCACCTCGGGGATCATCCAGCGCAACGCCAAGGCCCGCCTCGTCCGCGACGGCGTCGTGGTCGCCGACAACCTCACGGTGTCGTCGCTGCGCCGCTTCAAGGACGACGCGACCGAGGTCCGCGAGGGCTTCGAGTGCGGCATCGGCGTCGGCTACAACGACATCAAGCTCGGCGATGTCATCGAGTGCTTCGAGATGCGGGAGAAGCCCCGCGTCTGAGGCCCGGCGGCCCGCCCGCGCGGCCCCGCCCTCCGGGCGCGGGCCGGGCGGGCGGCCGGCTCGTCGCCGATGATCGTTAAATCGGATGACAGGACGCCAGGCGGATCTTCTAGCCTGGCGTCCGTCATGTCCGGCCCCGTCCGCCCGCCCGGCGGCGCGGGCCGGGAACCCGGCGGGTGATCCCCGTCGTTCCAACCAGACAGATCCCGAGGTGATCGACCAGGTGTACGTGGGTGCGCTGACGCTCGACCTGCTGCTGGGGGACGTCCGCTCGCTGAAGCAGAAGCGGTCCGTCGTCCGGCCCATCATCGCCGAGGTGCACAAGCACTTCCCGGCGGTGGCCGTCGCCGAGACCGGCGGCAACGACCTGCACCGCAGGGCGGAGATCGGGGTGGCGGTGGTCTCGGGCACCGCCGCGAACTGCACCCAGGTGCTCGACCAGTGCGAACGCCTGGTGGCCGGACGGCCGGAGATCGAACTGCTGTCCGCCCGCCAGCGGATCTTCCACGACGAAGACTGAACGGCGTCCGGAACGGAGCGCCAGCGGAGTGGAGGACGACGCTCAGTCTCCCGTTCGGGGGTGTGGGGGTCGTCCCCCACAAATGAGCCCGACTGCACTGGGGTTCGGCGGCGGGGGAGTGTGGGGGTGGCCCCACAATGGAACTCCGGCGCCGGCGCCGGACCACAGCGGGGTCGGCAGACCATAGAAAGGGAGTGCGATCATGGTGGACGCAGCTCGGGCGCGCAAGCTCGCCGACCGCATCCAGCAGATCGTGGCCGAGATGCTGGAGAGGCGGATCAAGGATCCGCGGCTCGGCTTCGTGACCGTGACGGACACCCGCATCACCAACGACCTGCGCGACGCGACCGTCTACTACACGGTGTACGGGTCGGACGGCGAGCGCGCCGAGACGGCCGCCGCGCTGGAGAGCGCCAAGGGCGTCATCAGGTCGGAGGTGGGCAGGAAGACGGGCGTGCGGCACACGCCCAGCATCACCTTCGTCATGGACTCCCTGATGGAGAACGCGGCGCACATCGACGACCTGCTCGCCAAGGCCCGCGCCCGGGACGCCGAGGTGGCGCGCGCCGCGCAGGGCGCGTCCCCGGCCGGTGAGGCGAACCCGTACCGGGAGCCCGCGGCCGAGGAGGACCTCGACGAGGACGCCGACGACGAGGACGGCCGTTCCGGGCCCCCGTCATCGTGAACGGCCCCGAGGGCCGTGCGCACGCCGCGGCCACCGGGGGGCCGCAGGAGTGCCGGCTGCACGACGCCGAGGGCCACGCTACGGGCGGCCACGACATCGTTCCGCGGGGCGGCGGGGGCGGTGGGGCGCGCGGCGCGATGCGCGGCGGGTCCGCCGCGCCGGCCGTGCCCGCGGGGGCTGCCGCCGATCTCGAATGGGATCGCGCGGTCCAGCTGATCCGGGCGGCGGAGGAGATCTGCCTGGCCTGCCATGTGGCCCCGGACGGTGACGCGCTGGGCTCCATGCTGGCGCTCGCCCAGGCGCTCCGGTCGCTCGGCAAGCGGTGCGTGGCGTCGTTCGGGGAGCCGTTCACGGTCCCGGCGATCCTGCGCTTCCTGCCGGGCCAGGAGCTGCTGGTGGAGCCCGCGCGGGTGCCCGCCGCCCCGGAGCTGATGATCTCCCTGGACGCGGCGGGCCGGGCGCGGCTCGGCGGGCTGGCCGGGCACGCCGACCGGGCGGGGGCGCTGGTCGTCGTCGACCACCACGCGTCCAACACCGGGTTCGGCGGCGTGCGGCTCGTCGACCCGGACGCCGCCGCCACGGCGGTGCTGGTCGAGGAGCTGATCCGCAGGCTCGGCGTGCCGCTGGACCGCGACATCGCGCAGGGCCTGTACGCGGGGCTCGCCAGCGACACCGGCTCGTTCAAGTACCCGTGCACGACCCCGGAGGTGCACGACCTCGCGGGGCGGCTGCTGACGGCGGGCGTCCGGCCGGACGCGGTCAGCCGCGAGCTGTGGGACCGGGCGCCGTTCGGCTACCTGCAGGTCCTCGCGGGCGCGCTGGCGCGGGCCCGGCTGGAGCGGGACGCGGCGGCCGGCCTCGGCCTGGTGTGGACGACGGTCGCCCGCGCCGACCGGGCCGCCCGCGACGTCGAGTACGACCAGCTCGAAGGGGTCATCGACCAGCTCAGGCGCACCGACGAGGCCGAGGTCGCGGTGGTGTGCAAGGAGAACGACCGGGGCGAGTGGTACGTGTCCACCCGCTCCAAGGGCGCGGTCGACGTCGGCCGCGCCTGCGTGGAGCTCGGCGGCGGCGGGCACCGCACGGCCGCCGCGTTCACCATGGGCGGGGAGCCCGCCGCCATCATCGACCGGCTGCGCGCGGCGCTGCGCGCGCCCGGTGACCCCGACGACGACTGATATTCGGAGCGCGCGTGGACAACTCGGGACTCGTCATCGTGGACAAGCCCGCCGGCTGGACGTCGCACGACGTCGTCGGGAAGATGCGGCGGCTGGCGAAGACCCGGCGGGTCGGGCACGCGGGCACCCTCGACCCGATGGCGACGGGCGTGCTGGTCCTCGGCGTCGGCAAGGCCACCCGGCTCCTCGGCCACCTCGCGCTGACGGAGAAGGGGTACGACGCGACGATCCGCCTGGGGCAGTCGACCAACACCGACGACGCGGAGGGCGAGACCACCGCGACCGCGTCCGCCGCCGCGGTCTCCGACGAGGCGCTGGCCGCGGGCGTCGCGGCGCTGACCGGGCCGATCCAGCAGGTTCCGCCGCAGGTCAGCGCGATCAAGGTGAACGGGGAGCGGGCCTACAAGATGGCCCGCAAGGGCGAGGACGTGGCGCTCGCCGCCCGCCCGGTGACGGTGCACTCCTTCACGATCACCGGGGTGCGCCGCGAGGGCGACCTGATCGACGTGGACGCGTCGGTCTCCTGCTCGTCCGGCACCTACATCCGGGCGCTGGCCCGCGACCTCGGCGCGTCCCTCGGCTGCGGCGGCCACCTGACCGCGCTGCGCCGCACCCGGGTCGGGCCCTACGACCTGTCCATGGCGCGGACCCTCGACCAGCTCGCCGGGAAGCTGGAGATCCTCCCGATGGGCGAGGCGGTCTCCGCCGTGTTCCCGCGCCGGGACGTCTCGGACGGCGAGGCGCGCAGGATCGCGCACGGCGGGCGGCTTCCGGCGGCCGGGCTGGGCCCGGGACCGGTCGGCGTCTTCGCGCCGGACGGGACGCTGCTCGCCCTCGTCGAGGAGAAGGGCGGGCTGGCCAGGCCCCTCGCCGTCTTCGTGGCCTGAACCGCCTCGTCTCTCGAACTTTCCGCCTCCCGGCCCCGCGGCCGATGCCTGCCTCGGTCCCGAGTGGGCAATACACCCGTGGTGCGCATCACCGGGAGAAAATGCTGCGCGGGAACCTACGGTCGCGTAACCTACGAGAGAGTAAGTTAGTGAGGCAGGAGGTGTCCGTGACCACTGTGAAGGACCACCCCCCGGTGGCGTCCCCCACCCGGCCGCGGCTGCGCGGCTGGCTGCACCTCGGCGCGTTCCCCGCGGTGCTGGTCGCCGGGCTCGTGCTGGTGGCGCTCGGCCCGAGCGCCCAGGCGCGGCTCGCGTCGGCGGTGTACGTGGCGACATCGGGGATGCTGTTCGGGATCTCGGGGACGTACCACCGGCAGCGGTCGCACCGGCTGCTGGAGGTGCTGCGCCGCTTCGACCACGCCAACATCTACCTCATCATCGCGGGGACGTACACCCCCTTCGCGGTCGTGGCCCTGGACGGCGGAGTGCGGCTCGCCGTGCTCATCACGGTCTGGTCGGGCGCCGTCGCCGGCGTCATCTTCCGCACCACATGGATCGGCGCCCCGCGCGCGCTCTACGTGACCCTCTACATCGTCCTCGGATGGGTCGCGGTGTTCTTCCTGCCGCAGTTCCTGGACGGCGCCGGCGTCGCCGCGTGCGCGCTGGTCGCGGCCGGAGGCATCTGCTACAGCGTCGGAGGCGTCGTCTACGGGCTGCGCCGCCCCGACCCGTCGCCGAGCTGGTTCGGCTTCCACGAGGTCTTCCACGCCTGCACGCTCGCCGCCTACGTGCTGCAGTACATCGCGGTGTCGCTGGTCGTCTACCGGTCGGGCTGACGGGTACCCCCTGGGTGCGACCTCGCGGCCCGGGGCATGGCACCCTTGAGGGCGGCAGGAGAATACCGGCAGGCATGCCCTACACGGGGAGAGAATGGTGCGGCGTTGGAATGGCCTCGACGAGGTTCCCGCGGACTGGGGCCGTTCAGTGATCACCATCGGGGTGTTCGACGGCGTTCACCGCGGCCATCAGCGGATCGTCGGCGCCGCGGCGCGGGAGGCCCGGCGCCGCGGCCTGCGCTCGGTGGTCATCACGTTCGACCCGCACCCTGACGAGGTCGTCCGGCCGGGCACCCACCCGCCGCTGCTCACCACGACCCGGCGGCGCGTCGAGCTGCTGGAGGGGCTCGGCACGGACGCGGTCGCGGTCGTCCCGTTCACCCTCGAGCTGTCGAAGGTGCCGCCGGACGAGTTCGTGCAGTCGGTCCTGGTCGACCGGCTGCACGCCGCCCACGTCATCGTCGGCGAGGACTTCCGCTTCGGCCACAAGGCCAAGGGCGACGTCGCGCTGCTGCGCGAGCTCGGCGAGAAGTACGACTTCACCGCCGAGGGCATGCCGCTCGTGGCCAACGGCGGCACGATCTCCTCCACCTACATCCGGGAGCGCCTCGACGCGGGCGACGTCGAGGCGGCGGCGCAGGCCCTCGGCCGGCCGCACCGCGTCGAGGGCGTCGTCGTGCGCGGCCACCGGCGGGGCCGCGCGCTCGGCTTCCCGACGGCCAACCTGGAGACGGCCGTGAACACCGCGATCCCCGCCGACGGCGTCTACGGCGGCTGGCTGGTCTGCGACTCCGAGCGCTACCCGGGTTTCCGCTGGCCGGCCGCGATCTCCATCGGGACGAACCCGACGTTCGAGGGCGCCGGGGAGCGGACCGTCGAGGCGTACGCGCTGGACCGCGACGACCTCGACCTGTACGGCGAGCACATGGCCGTGGACTTCACCGCCCGCATCCGCGACACGCTGAAGTTCGACTCGATCGACGCGCTGATCGAGGAGATGCGCCGGGACGTGGACCGCGCCCGCGAGATCACCTCCGGCTGATCCGGGCGGAGCGTCCGTTTCGCCGCGTACCCTGCGACAACACCGGATGTCGCTTCGTGACGGGGCGGGTTTCCGGCATGGTACGGTGAATAGTCGCCGGGAAGGGCCCCGGCGCGGCGAGCTGCACCCTCATGCGGCCCGCCACCCTCTGAAACGCACCATGCGGACCCGTGTGCTCTCCGGGCCCGGATCTGCGGGTGACGATCCCATCGAAGGAGCCACGTGTCGCTCGACACCGCCACGAAGAACCAGATCATCGCCGAGTACGCGACCACTGAGGGTGACACCGGATCCCCGGAGGTCCAGGTCGCGCTGCTGACGCGCCGCATCAACGATCTGACCGAGCACCTCAAGGAGCACAAGCACGACCACCACAGCCGCCGCGGACTGCTGCTGCTGGTCGGCCGTCGCCGCCGCCTCCTGAAGTACCTGAGCAACAAGGACATCAACCGCTACCGGCAGCTGATCGAGCGACTCGGCCTGCGCCGCTAGCACGCTGGGGGAGTGGCCCGTCCGGGCCACTCCCTCACTTGTACCGGCCGGCGCCCCGCCGGCCGGTGACCGGCCGCCCGGCCCGCCCAGGCCGCGGCCACAACTGCAGAGCAGACAAGCCTCGCGGACACCGCTGGTGCGGGCCGGTCCTCGGTAGTGGCTTCCGGATCAGTTCCGCCGCGCACGGCGGGGGTCTCGATCCGGGTGCTTCGATCGAAGACCGGCAGCGTGACAAGCCACGGGAAACGGCCGCGAGGACCGACATGGAACCCTGAGGAGGTTTCCCGTGACAGAAGCCGTGCGCATCGACGGAGCGCAGAGCACCGAGGCCGTGATCGACAACGGCGCGTTCGGCACCCGCACCATCCGCTTCGAGACGGGCCGGCTGGCCCGGCAGGCGGCCGGCTCGGCCGTCGCCTACCTCGACGACGAGACGATGGTGCTGTCGGCGACCACCGCGTCGAAGAAGCCCAAGGAGAACCTGGACTTCTTCCCGCTGACCGTGGACGTCGAGGAGCGGATGTACGCGGCCGGGCGCATCCCCGGCTCGTTCTTCCGCCGCGAGGGCCGGCCCTCGGAGGACGCGATCCTCACCTGCCGGCTGATCGACCGGCCGCTGCGCCCGTCGTTCACCAAGGGCCTGCGCAACGAGATCCAGATCGTCGAGACGATCATGGCGCTGCACCCCGACCACCTGTACGACGTCGTGGCGATCAACGCCGCCTCGATGTCCACCCAGCTGGCCGGGCTGCCGTTCTCCGGCCCGATCGGCGGCGTCCGCGTCGCGCTGATCGAGGGCGAGTGGGTCGGCTTCCCGACGCACCCCGAGCTCGAGCGCGCCACGTTCGACATGGTCGTGGCCGGCCGCGTGCTGGCCGACGGCGACGTCGCGATCATGATGGTCGAGGCGGAGTCCACCCGCGACACGCTCAAGCTCGTCGCCGAGGGCGCCACCGCCCCGACCGAGGAGATCGTCGCCGCGGGCCTGGAGGCGGCCAAGCCGTTCATCAAGGTGCTGTGCAAGGCGCAGAGCGACCTCGCCGCCGTCGCCGCCAAGGAGACCGCCGAGTACCCGATCTTCCTGGACTACCAGGACGACGTGCTCGCCGCCGTCACCGACGCCGTCAGCGGCGACCTCGCGCAGGCGCTCACCATCGCCGGCAAGCAGGAGCGCGAGACCCGGCTCGACGAGATCAAGGCGGCCGCCGCCGAGAAGCTCGCCGAGCAGTTCGAGGGGCGCGAGAAGGAGATCTCCGCCGCCTACCGCGCCGTCACCAAGAAGCTGGTCCGCGAGCGGGTCATCCGCGACGGGCTGCGCATGGACGGCCGCGGGCCGAAGGACATCCGCCAGCTCACCGCGGAGGCGCACGTCGTCCCGCGCGTGCACGGCTCGGCGCTGTTCGAGCGCGGCGAGACCCAGATCCTCGGCGTGACGACGCTGAACATGCTCCGCATGGAGCAGACGATCGACACGCTGAACCCCGAGCGCACCAAGCGCTACATGCACAACTACAACTTCCCGCCGTACTCCACCGGTGAGACCGGCCGGGTCGGCTCGCCGAAGCGGCGCGAGATCGGGCACGGCGCGCTCGCCGAGCGCGCGCTGATCCCGGTGCTGCCGTCCCGCGAGGAGTTCCCGTACGCGATCCGGCAGGTGTCGGAGGCGCTCGGCTCCAACGGCTCGACCTCGATGGGCTCGGTCTGCGCGTCCACGATGTCGCTGCTGGACGCGGGCGTCCCGCTCAAGCAGATGGTGGCGGGCATCGCGATGGGGCTGATCAACGAGGGCGGCGAGTACGTCACCCTCACCGACATCCTCGGCGCCGAGGACGCCTTCGGCGACATGGACTTCAAGGTCGCCGGCACCCGCGACCTGATCACCGCGCTGCAGCTCGACACCAAGCTCGACGGCATCCCCGCCTCGGTGCTGGCCGCCGCGCTGCGGCAGGCCAAGGGCGCGCGGCTGGCGATCCTGGACGTGATGCAGGAGGCCATCGAGGCGCCCGCCGAGATGAGCCCGAACGCGCCGCGGATCATCACGATCAAGGTCCCGGTCGACAAGATCGGCGAGGTCATCGGCCCCAAGGGCAAGATGATCAACTCGATCCAGGACGACACCGGCGCCGACATCACGATCGAGGACGACGGCACCATCTACGTCGGCGCCACCGACGGCCCGTCCGCCGAGGCCGCCCGGCAGGCGATCAACTCGATCGCGAACCCGCACATGCCGGAGGTCGGCGAGCGGTTCCTCGGCACCGTCGTCAAGACCACCACGTTCGGCGCGTTCGTGTCGCTGCTGCCCGGCAAGGACGGCCTGCTGCACGTCTCGCAGATCCGCAAGCTGCACGGCGGCGCCCGGATCGAGAACGTCGAGGACGTCATGGGCGTCGGTGAGAAGATCCAGGTCGAGGTCACCGAGATCGACCAGCGCGGCAAGCTGTCGCTGGTGCCGGTCGAGGTGGTCGAGCGCGAGGCCGCCGAGAAGGGCGACGCCGGCGACGGCGCTGCCCCGGCCGCCGCCGACGACGGCGACTCCGGCGAGCGCCGGGAGCGCCGCGACGAGGGCGACCGCCGCCCGCGCCGCCGCCGCACCCGCCGCGGCGACGAGTCCGGCCAGCGCAACTCCTGACCCGTGCGACGACCGACCGGCCGTCCCGCAGCGTCCGCTGCGGGACGCGCCGGTCGGTCGCTTTCTCCGACCTTCCACCAACCGGAATGCGAGCGACACGTGACGCTGCCGGCGCGGGCGCAGGAGCCCGGCACCACCACCACGATCCACACCGACGGGGCCGGCGCGGTGCGCCGCACCGTGCTGCCCGGCGGGCTGCGGATCATCACCGAGACGATGCCGACCGTGCGGTCCGCCGCGTTCGGCATCTGGTCGGCGGTCGGCTCCCGTGACGAGGCCCCCGCCGACGCGGGGGCCAGCCACTACCTGGAGCACGTGCTGTTCAAGGGGACGCGGCGGCGCTCGGCCCTGGAGATCTCCGCGGCGGTCGACGCGGTCGGCGGCGACCTCAACGCGTTCACCGCCAAGGAGTACACCTGCTACTACGCGCGGGTCCTGGACAGCGACCTCCCGCTCGCCGTGGACGTGGTGTCCGACATGGTGGCCGACTCGGTGAACCGGCCCGAGGACGTCGAGGCCGAGCGCGGGGTGATCCTCGAAGAGATCCACATGCGCGACGACGACCCGGGCGACCTCATCCACGACGAGTTCTCCACCGCGCTGTACGGCGACACCCCGCTCGGCCGCCCGATCCTCGGCACCGAGGACTCGATCAACGCCCTGTCGCGGGACCGGATCCACGGCTACTACCGGGAGCACTACGTCCCGTCCAAGCTGGTGGTGTCGGTGGCCGGCAACATCGACCACGACGAGGTCGTGCGGCTGGTGTCGGAGGCGTTCGCCGGTCACCTGGCCGGCGAGGGCGAGCCGGCCCCGCCGCGGCTGGACGGGGCGCCCGCGCCGGTCGACCCGCGCAGCGTGGTGATCGACAAGGACACCGAGCAGGCGCACATCATCCTCGGCGGCGCCGGGGTCTCGCGCACCGACGACCGCCGGTTCGCGCTCGGGGTCCTGAACGCCGCGCTCGGCGGGGGCATGTCGTCCCGCCTGTTCCAGGAGATCCGGGAGAAGCGGGGCCTGGCCTACTCGGTCTACAGCTACACCGCCCAGTACGCCGACTCCGGCATCTTCGGCGTCTACGCGGGCTGCCAGCCCGCCAAGGCCGAGGAGGTCCTGTCGATCTGCCGGGACGAGCTGGGCCGGGCCGCCGACGAGTGCCTCACCGACGAGGAGCTGGAGCGCGGGAAGGGCCAGCTGCGCGGCGCGATGGTGCTCGGCCTGGAGGACACCGGCTCCCGCATGAGCCGCATCGGCAAGAGCGAGCTGGTGTACGAGTCGCTGCTGCCGGTGGACGAGGTGCTGGCCCGCATCGAGGCCGTGACCCTCGACGACGTCCGCGCCATCGCCCGCGAGGTGCTGTCGGCGCCGCAGGCCCTCACGGTGATCGGCCCAGTCGGCGACCGGGACTTCACCGCCTGACCCGTCCGCCCGCCGCGGGCGTCCGGCGGAGACTTGTCAAGCGGACCGCAGTCCGTTACCGTGCCACGGGTAACCGGACTGCGGTCCGCATGTCTTCGTCGGAGAGGACCCCCTCATGTCCCGCCTGCTGCACATCTCCGCGTCCCCCCGGGGCGCCGCGTCCGAGTCCCTGGCGATCGCGGAGTCCTTCCTGGACGCCTACCGCGAGGTCCACGGCGACGCCGTCGACCACTTCGACCTGTGGGACGGCACCCTGCCCGCGTTCGGCCCGGCCGGCGCCGGAGCCAAGATGACCGTGCTCGCCGGGGACGACCCGTCCGGCGACCAGGCCGCCGCTTGGCGGGCCGCCCGCGCCGTGTTCGAGCGCTTCGACTCCTACGACCGCTACCTGTTCAGCGTCCCCATGTGGAACTCCAGCGTGCCGTACGTCCTCAAGCAGTTCATCGACGTGGTCTCCCAGCCCGGCTGGGTGTTCGCGTTCGACCCCGAGAAGGGGTACAGCGGCCTGCTCCAGGGCAAGAAGGCCGCCGTCGTCTACACGAGCGCCGTCTACGGGGAGGGCCGCCCGCCGGCGTTCGGCCGCGACCACCAGGCGCCCTTCCTGGAGGGCTGGCTGCGCTGGACGGGGATCACCGAGCTCAGCACGGTCGAGTTCCGGCCCAACCTCGCCACCGCCGACGCCGAGACCGGCCGCCGCGCCGCCCACGCCGAGGCGCGGGAGCTGGGCAAGCGCTTCTGACGATAGGCTCGGGCGGGACGCCAACCGGGAGGAACACGTGACAAAGGTCGGGGTGCTGGGCGCGCGGGGCCGCATGGGGGCCGAGGTGTGCCGTGCCGTGCAGGGAGCCGGCGACATGGAGCTCGTCGCGGCCGTCGACCAGGGCGACGAGCTCGACGCGCTCGCCGCCGCCGAGGTCGTGGTCGACTTCACCCACCCCGGCGTCGTCATGGACAACCTCAAGTGGTGCGTGGAGCACGGCCTGCACGCCGTCGTCGGCACCACCGGGTTCGACCCGTCCCGCCTCGACACGGTCCGCTCCTGGCTGACCGACGACTCCTCGGGGAACGTCCTCATCGCCCCGAACTTCGGGATCGGCGCGGTCCTGATGATGCACTTCGCCCAGCGGGCCGCGCCGTTCTTCGAGTCCGTCGAGATCGTCGAGACGCACCACCCGAACAAGGCCGACGCCCCCTCCGGCACCGCCTACCGCACCGCCGAGCTGGTGGCCGCCGCCCGCGCGGAGGCCGGGGTGGCCGCCTCCCCGGACGCGACGGTCTCGGAGGTCGCGGGCGCCCGCGGCGCCGACGTGGACGGCGTGCGCGTGCACGCGGTCCGGATGTCCGGCGCCGTCGCCCACCAGGAGGTCGTCCTCGGCGGCCACGGCGAGCTGTTCACGATCCGGCACGACTCGATGAACCGCGAGTCGTTCATGCCGGGCGTGCTGCTCGCCGTCCGCAAGGTCCCCGAGCTGGATCGCCTCACACTCGGCATCGAGTCGCTGCTCGGCCTCTGACGGCCTTCGGATCGTGATGGACTCCGGATCGTGATGGACTTCGCCGCCGAGCCCTGGGACTACCTCGCTGCGTCCGAGGCGATCGACATCGAGCACCCGCTCGTCCAGTCGATCGCCTCGGAGCTGCGCACCGGCGACGACATCGCCTACGCCCGCGCCGCGTTCGAGCACGTCCGCGACAAGGTGGCCCACTCCATGGACGCCGGCGACACGCGCGTCCCCTGGCGGGCCTCCGACGTCCTCGACCAGCGGACGGGCCTCTGCTACGCCAAGTCCCACGCCTACGTCGCCCTGCTGCGCGCGGGGGGCGTCCAGGCCGGGCTGTGCTACCAGGAGTCGGCGGGCATCCTGCACGGGCTCACCGCCGCCCTGGTGGACGACCGCTGGGTCATGCTCGACCCCCGGGGCAACAAGCCGGGCATCGACGTGCAGTTCTCCGCGTCCGAGCACTGCCTGGCGTTCCCCGACGACCCGGTGCTGCCCACGGTCTACGCGGCACCACCGGAGTCCGTCCTGGAGGGACTCAAGGCCATGCCGAGGCCCGCCGCCCTCCCCGCACCGCTCCGATGAACCTCCGCGCCGCCACGCCCGCCGACTACGACCGCATCATCGAGGTCGTGGACGACTGGTGGGGCCGCGCGGTGCGTCATATCCTGCCCCGCCTGTTCCTCGACCACTTCCACCGCACCAGCCTCGTGGCGGAGACCCCGGACGAGCTCGCGGGCTTCCTCGTCGGCTTCCTGTCGCCGTCCCTGCCCGACACCGCCTACATCCACTTCGTCGGCGTGAACCCCGCGTTCCGCGGCACCGGCCTGGCCCGCCGCCTGTACGAGACGTTCTTCGACTTGGCCCGCGCGGACGGCCGCACGAGCGTCCGGGCGCTCACGTCCCCGCAGAACACCGGTTCCATCGCCTTCCACAAGGCCATGGGCTTCACCGCCGCGCTGACCCCCGCGCACGACGGTCCCGCGACCGACCGGGTGCTGTTCCACCGACTCCTGACCTGAGCGCCGGCGGGGTTGTGCCGGGAGCGGCGGCGGCTTAGCGTTCGCCGGGTGGATGCGACGTTCGCGCGGGACATGTGGAAGGTCGTCGAGCCGCTGCACGCGGTGACGTACTTCGCCGAGGAGTGCCTGGCGGCCAACAAGGACGCCGGGTTCAAGGGCTTCTGGATGGGCTACTTCGGCAGCCGGGCCGCACCGCTCGGGGCGGTCTCGGCGGGGACGGTCGAGGCCGCGTTCTACGGCTTCCACCCGGCACGGGTACGGCGGGCCGTCCCCGACGCGTGGAGCTTCGTGCCGCCCGAGAACATCCTGCGGGTGCGGGGCGCGGCGGCGGCGCGCGCACTGCGCCGGCTCTTCCCCGGGATCGACGGCGTCGCGGTGACGGCCGCGCCGCTCCTGCACGAGGTCGTCCTCGCGGCGGACGCGGGAGGCCGCCCACTGTTCGCGGCCAACCGCGACCTGGACGTCCCGGACGATCCCGTGGAGGCGCTCTGGCAGGCGGCCACGGCGCTGCGCGAGCACCGGGGCGACGGGCATGTCGCCCTGCTCGCCGCCGAGGGGCTGAGCGGCCTGGAGGCGAACGTCCTGGCGTCCGCCATCGGCGCCGTCCCGGCGGAGCGGATGCAGCAGAGCCGCGGATGGTCGCCCGAGGAGTGGGACGCGGCGGCCGAAGCGCTGGCCCGCCGCGGTCTGCTGGCCCAGGGGGAGGCGACCGAGGAGGGACGGGCGCTCAAGGAGCGCATCGAGCTGCGCACCGACGAGCTGGCCGCGCGTCCGTACGGCGTCCTGGCAGACCCGGAGGCGCTCCGCGCGTCGCTGGTCCCGGCGGCGACGGCGGCGGCGGGCGAGATGCCCTTCCCCAACCCGATCGGCCTGCCCCGCGTCGGCTGAGCCCGTGCGAAGGCTGGCCCGTGCGGGTGGGCTCAGCGCGGGGAAGCGGGGTTGGGGAACCCGTACTTGTGGAACAGCTTCTGCGCGGTGGGCTTGAGCAGCCAGGTGACGAACGCCGCCGCCTCCTCGGGGTGCTCGGAGTCCACCACCGGCACGGCGGGGAAGGCGGCGGTGACGTTCTGCTTCGCGGGGATGGCCACGCTGCTCGCCGCCACGCCCGCCGAGCGCAGGTCGGTGATGTAGACGATCCCCGCGTCGGCCTCCCCGGAGCGGATCTGGTCCAGCACGGCCCGGGAGCTGATCTCCTCGGAGTTCCAGCGGACGGTCAGCGCCGACTTCGCCAGGACCCGGCGGGTGTAGCGCCCGACCGGGACCGAGCCCGCGCCGACCACCACGCGCAGCCCCGGGCGCCGCAGGTCGCGCAGGCCGCGGATGCGCTTCGGGTTGCCGGGGGCGACCGCGATGGTGAGCGTGTCGTGCGTGACGATCCGGGGGCGTCCGGCCAGGTGGCCCTCGGCACCCTCCAGAGCCGTCTTGTCGGCGGTCACCAGGACGTCGGCGGGGTCGTGGTCCGACAGGCGGTCGACGATCTCCGGGGAGCCGCCGAACACGAACCGCAGCCGGACGCCCGGATGCTCCTGGTGGTAGGCCGTCCCCATCTCGCCGAAGACCTCGGTCAGGGCGGAGCTGGCGAGGACGGTCAGCGTCACCGGCCCGGACGAGCCGCCGCAGCCCGTTCCGAGTGCGGGCACGGAGAGCGCGGCGAGCAGCACGGACGCGCGGAGGCGCCGCCTACGGGGGGTATGGGGCATATGGCGTCATCCTACGGTCGGGCCCTTCGCGGGCCCGTGATTCGGCCCTGGCGTGTCAGTGCCGCGCACTAGTGTTTCCGGCAACTGGAGATCACGTTCTCGGAGGCCCGACGATGTCCCTCGACCTGATGGAACTGCTGCCCGGCGACTGGCGGGAGCGGCTCGACCCGCTGCTCGACCCGATCGCCACCGCCGCGCTGGGCGCGTTCGTCGCGGGGGAGTACGCGGAGCAGACCGTCTACCCGCCGCGCGAGGACCTCTTCAACGCGTTCCGGCACTGCTCGTTCGCGGGCACCCGGGTGCTGATCCTCGGGCAGGACCCCTACCACGGCCCCGGCCAGGCGCACGGGCTGAGCTTCAGCGTCCGGGACGGGGTGCGGCTGCCGCCGTCGCTGCGCAACATCTACAAGGAGCTGGCCGCCGACCTCGAGGTCCCGGTGCCGGCGTCCGGCGACCTCACCCGCTGGGCCGACCAGGGCGTGCTGCTGCTGAACGCGGTGCTGACCGTCCGCGCGGGCGAGGCGGGCTCGCACGCCGGCAAGGGCTGGGAGGACTTCACCGACGCCGCGATCCGCGCGCTGAACGACAAGACCGAGCGGGTCGTGTTCGTGCTCTGGGGCGCCTACGCCCGCAAGAAGGCCCGCCTGATCACCGGGCCGCAGCACACCGTGATCGAGTCCGCGCACCCGAGCCCGCTCAGCGCGAAGAAGTTCTTCGGGACGCGCCCGTTCAGCGCGGTCAACAAGGCCCTCGTCGACGCGGGCCTGGCCGAGATCGCCTGGGGGTAGGGGGCGGGCTCCGTCCGCCGGGGGAGCCGGTTCCCCCGGCGGCGGGAAGCCCGCGGCGGCCGTCCTGGAGCATCGTCGGGGCATGACCGTTACAGCCCCTGCACTCACCGGGCGGACGCGGGCGGCGCGCGGCGGGCCGGGCCGCCTGCGCCTGGCCGTGTGCGCCGCGACGATCGCCGCGTGCGTCCCCTACCTCACCATCAAGACCGCCTGGCTGGCCGGCAGCACGATCGGCTGGAACGACGCCGAGGCGGCGCGGGACTCCGCGCTCTACGTCGGCAACGCGATCACCATGGGCCTGGACGCGGTGGCCGTGCTGGTCGCGCTGGCGTTCACGTTCCCGTGGGGGCGGCGCGTCCCGGCGTGGCTGGTGCTCGCGCCCATCTGGATCGCGGTCGGGCTGCTCGCGCCGATCGTCCTCGCCGTCCCGCTCGGCACGCTGCTGCAGGCGCTCTTCGCGCCCGGCTCGCTGTCGGTGGGCGACAACGGGCTCCAGGGCTGGGTCTACGCCGTCGTGTACGGGGGGTTCACCGGGCAGGGGCTCGGGCTGCTCACGGCCTTCGTCCTGTACGCCCGCGACCGGTGGGCGGACGTCTTCACCGTCCGCACCCGGGACGTCCCCAGGGGCGCGACCCATCCGCTGCAGGTGCTGCTGGCGGGCACGGCGAGCGTGTTCGCGGCGGTCTTCGCGGCGGTCCACCTCTTCTGGGCGTTCGGCGGGACGGCCGGGCTCCGCGAGGCCGAGCTGTCCGACCGGCACCTGACCCAGCACCTGAGCGACGGCGTGTGGGGCGGGCTGGCGCTCGCCGGGGCCGCCGCCCTGCTCGCGGTCGTCCGGCGCCGCGGCCGCCCGGAGCGGTTCGTCCTACCGCTGGCCGCCGCCTGGGTCGGTGCGGCCACCACGTTCTCCTGGTCGCTCTACATGCTGGTGCTGATGCTCGGCCGCCCCGCCGCGATGGCGTCCGACACGACCGCGGGCGCCGGCCTCACCGCGCTCGCCGGGCTGTTCGCCGGGCTGCTCATGGCGGTCGCCGGCGCGGCCCTGCTCACCGAGCGTCAGAGCGCGAGGCCGATCGCGAGCAGCGCGCCGTAGGCGATCTGGAGCCGGCCGGTCTCGCCCAGCACGGGGATCAGGGCGGGGCCGGTCGCGCCGTTCAGCACCTTCTGCGTCGGCGGCAGCGACAGCGGCGCGGCGAGCAGCGCCAGCAGCGCCCACGGGTGCGGCGCCGCCAGCGCCAGCACGACCATGAACGGCAGCGCGGCGCACGCCGCGTACAGGATGCGGGTCCAGGGCCCGCCGAGCAGCACGGCGAGGGTCCGCTTGCCGGACTCCCGGTCGGTCGGGATGTCGCGCAGGTTGTTCGCGACGAGCAGCGCGCAGGCCAGCAGCCCGACCGGGACCGCCGCCGCCCACGCCTCCCACGGCAGCGCCTCGACCTGGACGTAGACCGTCCCGACGACGGCGACGAGGCCGAAGAACACGAAGACCGACACCTCGCCGAGGGCGCGGTAGCCGTAGGGCGTCTTGCCGCCGGTGTAGAACCAGGCGGCGAGGATGGCGACCGCGCCGACCAGCAGCAGCCACCAGGTGGTCACGGCGGCGAGCACGAGCCCGGCGACCGCGGCGGCGAGGAAGCAGCCGAGCGCGGCGGCGAGGACCTGCTTGGGCGGCGCCGCCTTCGACCCGACGAGCCGCAGCGGGCCGACGCGGTCCTCGTCGGTGCCGCGGACGCCGTCGCTGTAGTCGTTGGAGTAGTTCACCCCGATCTGCAGGGCGAGGGCGACGAACCCGGCGAGGACGGCGCGCCACCAGACGGGTTCGCCCTCGCCGACCGCGACGCCGGTGCCGACGACGACGGGAACGAGGGAGGCGGGCAGGGTGCGGGGCCGGGATCCGGCGACCCATTGGGAGAGCGTGGCCACAGTTACCGCTTGTTCTCGTGGGACGACAGGGGGACTACCGCTTCGATTCTCCCCGATGGGGATCACCGCCCGGACGCAGCCGCAGCGACGCGGCGAGGCCGAGCGCGAGGATCGCCGCGGTGGTGAGCGCCGCGTGCCGGGTGGCGGTGGCGAGCCCGGCGTCGGCCGCGCGCGCCTCCACCGCCAGCTCCGGCGCGGCGTGCAGGTCGCGGCCGTAGGTCCCGGCGCTCTCCCGCAGCTCGTGCGCCATCGCGGCCTGCCGCGCGGGCGGCAGCGCCGACTCCGCGGCGAGCCGGTCGGCCATCGCGTGCCCGAGGCTGGTGGCGAACACCGTCCCGATCGCGGCGATGCCGAGGGCCGCGCCCACCTGCCGCGCCGTCGACTGGGTGCCGGACGCCTGCCCGGACCGCTCCGGCGGGACGTCCGCCAGGGACACGTTCGTGAGCTGCGCCGACGTCAGGCCGAGGCCGATCCCGTACAGCAGCATCCAGGGCGCGAGCCCGAGCCCGCCCGTCGTCGGCGACACGGTGAGGGCCAGGCCGAGGACCGCGCCGACCTCCAGGACCATGCCCCCCTGGACGACCCGGTGCGGGCCGCGCCGGTTCGCGAGCCGCCCCGCGTACCCGCCGGACAGGAACGCCCCGACCGCGAGCGGCAGGACGGCCAGGCTGATCTGCACCGGCCCGGTGCCGTGCACGCCCAGCAGGAACAGCGGGAGGACGAACAGCAGCCCCAGCTCGCCGACGTTGATGAGGGCGGACGCCAGGTTGCCGCGCCGGAAGTTCGGGATGCGGAACAGGTCCATGTCGAGCATCACCGGACGCCCGGCCGCCGCCCTGGAGCGCTCCACGACGACCAGCGCGGCGATGAGCACCGCGCCGAGCGCGAGGACCACCGGGACGGGCGACAGGCCCGTCTCCGGCCAGTGGAACCCGGCCATCGAGAACGGGCGGGTCGCGGCCCACCAGCCGTACGTCTGCCCCTCGATGATCCCGCAGACGAGCGCGCCGAGCCCGAGCGCCGACAGCAGCCCGCCCGCCCAGTCGATCTCGCGGCGGGCGCCTCCGCCGCCCGGCCGCCGGGTCTCCGGCAGCAGCCGCAGCGCCGCGGCGGTGAGCGCGGCGCCGAGCGGCAGGTTGATCCCGAACGCCCAGCGCCAGCCGCCGCCGGCCGCGACGGCGCCGCCGAGCAGCGGGCCGAGCGCCGCCATGCCGCTGATCATCGAGCCCCAGACGGCGAACGCGACGGCCCGGTCCCGCCCGGTGAAGACGGTGTTCAGCGTGGACAGCGCGGCCGGCATGACCATCGAGGCGCCGACGCCCTGCAGCGCCCGCGCGCCGATCAGGGCCGACCCGCCCCCGGCGAGCGCGGCGGCGACGCTCGCCGCCGCGAACACCGCGGTGCCGAGCACGAACATCCGGCGCCGCCCGAACAGGTCGCCGGCCCGGCCGCAGGGGATCAGCAGCGCCGCGAACACCAGCGCGTAGACGGAGGTGACCCACTCGGCGTCGGTGGTGGTGAGGCCCAGGTCCGCGACGATCCGGGGGAGCAGCACGCCGACGATCGTGGCGTCCACGATGATCAGCGAGACGCCGAGGCTGATCACGGCCATGACCAGCCGGCGGTGCCGGACGGCGGGCGCCGCCGCGGCGGGGCGCGGCGGGGTCAGGGAAGGGGACTCGGGCACGACCTCAAAGATATTGCCGAGCCGGGAGTGCACCTCACCGACCCCTGCTTAGCGGGCGGAGGCGGCGCGTCCCGCGGCCGCCGGGCACCGTCGCCGGGCACCGTCGCCGGGACCGGTCGCGGGGAACCGGGCCGTCAGGCGCTGATGTCGGTGTGCAGCCGGATCTGCCGGACGGGCTCGCCCATGTCGAGCGTCCGGGCGGTGCCGTCGGGACCCCAGCCGGCCGAGCCGAGGAACGTCCGGGTGACCTCGTCGTCCTCGAAGACCCAGCTGACGAGGGTGGTGAAGCCGTCCTCGCGGAGCAGGTCGGCGGTCGCGGCGAGCAGCCGGCTGCCGTGCCCGGCGCGGGCGTGCGGCGGGTCGACCAGCAGGGTGATCAGCTCCGCGGTGGCGGCGGCGTCGAGGTCGGCGTCCTCGGCGGGGCCGTGCGCCGCGAACCCCACGACCAGGTCGGACGCCACCGCGACCAGCAGCCGGTGCCGGGGGGTCGGCGGCGCCTCGGCGGCCTGCGCCCACCGCTCCCGCCACGCCTCGACGGCCTCGTCCGAGGTCACCCGGTCGAGGACGCCGGCCGGCAGCAGGTCGCGGTACCCGTGCCGCCACGCCCGCACCTGGACGGCGGCGACGGCGGCCGCGTCCGCGCGGCGCGCGGGCCGCACCCCCACATCGGCCATGCCGTCCCCCCGTCCTCGCTCGGAAATCCGCCGCCCACCCTAGCGAGCCGGGGTGCGGCGCCGGGCCCGGTAGGCGCGGGTCTTGGTGCGGTTGCCGCAGACGCGCATCGAGCACCAGGCGCGGGAGCGGTTCTTGGACGTGTCGAGGAACGCCCAGCGGCAGGTGTCCTCCTGGCAGACCTTCAGCCGGGGCCACGTCCCGGCGGCGACCGCGTCCATGATCGCGGCGGCGACGCGGGCGAGGCCGGCGGCGGCCGTGCCGGCCGGGTCGACCGGGACGAGGGCCGGGCGCGGCCCGGTGAGCGCGACCCGCAGCGGCAGGGCGGCGAGGGCGCCGTCGAGGCCGGCGGGGAAGTCCGCCTCCAGCGGCCCGTGGTGCGCGGACATGGCCTCGCGGAGCCCCTCGCGGAGGGTGGTCGCCGCGTCCACGTCGGCGTCGCCGGCCGCCGTCCCGGCGGGTACGAGCCCCCGTTCGGCCAGCCAGGCGGCGAGGCCCCCGGGCGCGGCGATCGCGTCCGCCCCGGAGTCGATGTCGAGCGTGTTGACGAAGTCCGCCAGCAGCAGCGCGGGGTCGGGTGCGGGGTGCGCGTCGGTCATGACTTCTCCTGCTCGTCCAAGGAGAACTCTATCCGAGTTTCGACACCGTCATTCCCGTTTGACTGGTTGCACTGTGGAGACACCGGCGTTACGGTTTAGGTGGTGTCAACGTCAGGAGGACGAGATGAACGAGCTGCCGTACTTCGCGGGGCTCGCCATGCGGCATGCCTGGGCGGAGCGGGAGGTCGCGCGGCTGCAAGCAGACATCGTGGAGGCGCGGCTGAAGGCCCGCGCCCGCGACGCCGAGCGGGCCGCCCGGATCCGCCGGTGGCTGCTCGGCGGCGTGCCGGAGCGGATCACCGCCCGGCGCCGGCCCGCCCCGCCGCGCCCGGTGCGCGGCTGCCGGCGCGCGGCCGCCCGCTCCGCCGCCCCGCGCCCCGCCGCCCGCACAGTCCCCGCCCGCTCACTCAGTGTCCCGAGAACCGCTGGAGGAACCCGATGACCGATGCGACCCCGAAGGTGACCACGCTCGTCTTCGACTGCGCCGACCTCGACGCCATGGCCGCGTTCTGGGGCGGGCTGCTCGGCATGAAGACGACCTCGCGCGAGGACGACTGGCTCGACCTGGAGCCGCTCGCCGGGGAAGGACCGGTGCTGGCGTTCCAGCTCGTCCCCGAGGGCAAGGCGGTGAAGAACCGGCTGCACCTCGACCTGGAGGTACCCGACATCCGCGCGGCGGGGGAGCGGGCGCGACGGCTCGGCGCCGTACCGGACGGGGAGCCGATGGGCGACCCCGGGCGTCCGTTCCAGGTCTGGCACGACCCCGAGGGCAACGAGTTCTGCCTCTGCACGGCCTGACCGCCGCACGGGCCGGCCGCGCCGCCTGACAGTGATGATGTAGGTGAGCGCCTCCCGCTGGGGTCTGGCCCAACGCCTGACTGGCCTGGTGCCTTCAACGGGATCTGCCGACCCTGCGCG